>JBJMWR010000013.1:0-105439 GCA_045810015.1 Luteimonas sp. | reverse complement strand
ATGCCCCCGCCGGGCATGCCGCCGGCTCCGGCTTCGTCCTTCGGCGCCTCGGCGACCATGGCTTCGGTCGTCAGCATCAGCGAGGCCACCGACGCGGCGTTCTGCAGCGCGGTGCGCGTCACCTTGGTCGGATCGAGGATGCCCATCTCGATCATGTCGCCGTAGGTGTCGTTGGCCGCATTGAAGCCGTAGTTGCCCTTGCCGGCCAGCACCGAGTTCACGACGACGGAGGCTTCGCCACCGGCGTTGTAGACGATCTCGCGCAGCGGGGCTTCGATGGCCTTCAGGACCAGCTTGATGCCGGCGTCCTGGTCGGCGTTGTCGCCCTTGATCGCACCGGCAGCTTGCTTGGCGCGCAGCAGCGCAACGCCACCACCGGCCACGATGCCTTCTTCAACGGCGGCACGGGTTGCGTGCAGCGCGTCTTCAACGCGGGCCTTCTTTTCCTTCATCTCGACCTCGGTCGCGGCACCGACCTTGATCAGCGCGACACCGCCGGCCAGCTTGGCCACGCGCTCTTGGAGCTTCTCGCGGTCGTAGTCGCTGGTGGCTTCCTCGATCTGCACACGCACTTGCTTGACACGTGCTTCGATGTCGGCAGCGGCACCGGCGCCGTCGATGATGGTGGTGTTTTCCTTGCCCACTTCGACGCGCTTGGCCTGGCCCAGATCAGCCAGCGTGACCTTCTCGAGCGTCAGGCCGACTTCTTCGGCGATGACCTTGCCGCCGGTCAGGATCGCGATGTCTTCGAGCATGGCTTTGCGACGGTCACCGAAGCCAGGCGCCTTGACGGCGACGACCTTGAGGATGCCGCGCAGCGTGTTGACGACCAGGGTCGCCAGCGCTTCGCCTTCGACTTCCTCGGCGACGATCAGCAGCGGCTTGCCGGCCTTGGCCACGCCTTCGAGCACGGGCAGCAGGTCACGGACGTTCGAGATCTTCTTGTCGTACAGCAGGATGAAGGGGTCATCCAGTTCGGCCGACATCGACTGCTGATTGTTGACGAAGTACGGCGACAGGTAGCCGCGGTCGAACTGCATGCCCTCGACGACGTCGAGTTCGTTGTCCAGGCCCGAGCCTTCTTCAACGGTGATCACGCCTTCCTTGCCGACCTTCTTCATCGCGTCGGCGATGATCGTGCCGATCGACTCGTCCGAGTTGGCGGAGATCGTGCCGACCTGCGCGATCGCCTTGTCGTCGGCCGTCGGCTTGGACAGGTTCTTCAGCTCGGCGACGGCGGCCTTGACGGCCTGGTCGATACCGCGCTTGAGGTCCATCGGGTTCATGCCGGCCGCAACGGCCTTCGAACCTTCGCGGATCAGCGCCTGCGCCAGCACGGTCGCGGTGGTGGTGCCGTCACCGGCATTGTCGGAGGTCTTGGACGCAACTTCCTTCACCATCTGCGCGCCCATGTTCTCGAACTTGTCGGCGAGTTCGATTTCCTTCGCGACGGACACGCCGTCCTTGGTGATCGTCGGCGCGCCGAAGCTCTTCTCGAGCACGACGTTGCGGCCCTTCGGGCCCAGGGTTGCCTTGACGGCATTGGCGAGAATGTTCACACCACGCACCATCTTGGAACGTGCGTCTTCGCCGAAGCGGATTTCCTTCGCAGCCATTGCGGTATTACCTCAGAAATGAAAGGGGATTGAAGGGCGGGCGGTGCCCGCCGGGGGTCGATCGCGGGATCGCGCGGACGCGGTGCATCCGCCGCGGATCAGCCGACGATCGCGAGGACGTCGTCTTCCTTGACGATCTTGTATTCGATGCCGTCGGCCTTGTAGGCGCTGCCGGCGTACTGGCCGTAGATCACGATGTCGCCGACCTTGACCTTCGGCGCGCGCACGCTGCCGTTGTCCAGGGCCTTGCCTTCGCCGACGGCGACGACTTCACCCTTGGTGGGCTTTTCCTTGGCGTTGTCCGGAATCAGGATGCCGCCGGCGCTCTTCTCTTCGGCCTCGACAGGCTTGACCACGATGCGGTCGTAAAGCGGCTTCAGGTTGCTCATTACAGCCTCGCTAAGTAATTGATTGGAAAGAAATCGGTCGCCGATTCTAGCACTCGCCCATGGCGACTGCCAGAAATCCTGGCGCACGCACCCGGCAGAACCGGGGCCGGACGGGAGATGGGCACGGGGAATCGGTTTACAAGGGCGGCGCAGAAAAAATCTTCCGCGTTGCCCTGCGCCGGCGACTGGCGGCACTCACCGCTTGAAGACGCAGGTCACGGCGTCGCGCGACGGACGAAGGCCGGAGTCGCCGGATTGGCGTGCAGTCGCCCCGGCCGCCACGGACGTCGTGTCACGAGCGCCCGGCTCGGCAATAACGTCGTGCTGACACGCGGATCATCCCGATGCGCGGCAGCCGGCGTCATGAGGCCGGCTGTCCGTCGTGGTCAGCGGAAGCGCCAGGCCGCGAGCAGCATTGTCTCGCCGTCGTTGGGCTGCTTGATGCTGGCATTGGAGATATGTCGCGCCAGCAGCGAGAAATCCGCCCAGCGCCAGCCGACGGTGCTGACGAACTGCGGATTGCCCGACAGTGCGCTGGTGCGTCCAGCCTGGATGCCGACGCCGAAACCCGCGACGAAGCCGTTGTCACGCTCATAGCGGGCGCCACCATGAAAAACAGCGGCGTCCTCCGCGAGATCGAAACGCGTGTTGTCCCGACCGCGCACGTAGACCGCGCCGATGTCCCAGCGCAGCATCCCGCGTTCGGTCCGGCGCCATTCCGGCAGCCACGCCGCGCTGGCGACGAGCGTGGTTTCGTTCTCGCGGGTCGCCGACGCGCCGATGGCGACATCGACAGGCGTGCTCTGGGCGGCGGCAGGCAGTACAGCGCAGGCGAGGACCGCCATTGCAAGGAGAGATGTGATCGGGCGCATCGAACTCTGTGGGAATCGCCAGGCGATTCGTCTGGTCTGGGGAAGATCAGTAATTATACCGACCGGTTCAGTAATGCGCGCGACATCTTTCTCCCACTGGCGGGATGCTCCGTCCGCATGGCGCCGCGCCAGCGTGGGTGCGGACACGTGGAGGCGCCGTGCAGATCGAGTGGGATGGTATGCAGAGGGTTCCCCTCTTCCGGCACCCCACCGGATGATGCGGGTGCCGATCGCATCGTCCGCGACGTCGTGCGGAAGCAATGGGCGACGGGCGTGAACCTGCTTCCGGCCCACCGTGGCGGGACTGCAAGACGGGCTGCCGTCTCTCTGCCGGGACCCACGGGCGACGTCGCACCCCCGGCGCCCGCATGGGGCGGGAGCGCTGAACCTCCCGTTCGGCATCCGACACAGCGGCCTGCGATACTGCCGCGATGCGTGCGCCCTTCTCCGATGTCATGTCCGGCCGAGATCGCCGGCTCCGCTCCTTCGCCCCGTGGCTGATGGCCTGCGCGTTGCTGCTTGCCGGCCTGCCGGTCTGGGCGCAGGGCATCGGCTTCGACGATGTGTTGCCGGTCGATGAGGCGCTGCAGGTCTCCGCCGAGGCGGTGACGCCGGACCGGATCGAGATCCGCTGGGCGATCGCCGAAGGCTATTACCTGTATCGCCATCGCATGGGCGCGCGGATCGAGGGCGGCTTCAAGACCAATCCGCTGCAGCTGCCGGCCGGCCGCAAGCACACTGACGAATTCTTCGGCGAGGTCGAGACCTATCGCGGCCGGGTCACCGGCGTGCTGACGGGCGCGGCGGCCGACGGCGTCGACACGCTGCAGGTCGAAGTGAAGTACCAGGGCTGCGCGGATGCGGGCATCTGCTATCCGCCGCAGACGCGCATGCTGCAGGTCGCGTTGCCGCGTGGCGCTGCGGGTGCAGCGCACGCGCCAGCCGCGAACGATTCGGGCTTCGCCGCCTTCGGCCAGGCGCTCGGCGGCAACGGCGCCGGCCGCGCGCCGACGCTCACCGCTGCGAACGACGCCCTGCCGCCCGAGCGCGCGTTCGCGTTCGAGGCCATCGCGGGCGACGGCGACACGATCCTGCTTCGCTTCACCCCGGCCAAGGGCTACTACCTTTATCGCGACCGCAACCGGTTCGAGGTCCGCGGCGCCGAGGGCATCCGCGCCGGCGCACCGCGCTGGCCGGCCGGACAGGCGCATCACGACGCGCACTTCGGCGACGTCACCGTCTATTTCGACCAGGTCGACGTGCCGCTGCCGCTGGTGCGCACGACGGCAGATGCGGCGCAGGTCGAGGTCGTTGCGACATTCCAGGGCTGCCAGAGTGAGGGCATCTGCTATCCGCCGATGACCCGCATCGTGCGCGTCGCCTTGCCGGCGGGCGCGGTGCAGACGGTGGCCGAAGCCGCGAGTGCGCTGGCAGGTGCTGCGCCGGCCGGCGACGCCGTTACGACGGACGCGGCCGCCGATGCGAACGACCTCGCCACCCCTGAAGGCATTTCGTCTGTCGCGAGCGGCGACACCGACACTTCGACCGCGCCGACGTCCGATACCGACACCCCCGACGCCAGCGCCGACAACGCATCGCGCACGCGCCCGCCTGCCGTCGACTCGATCGGCCTGTTCGCCGCGCTCGGCCTGGCGCTGCTCGGCGGGGTCCTGCTGAACCTGATGCCCTGCGTGCTGCCGATCCTGTCTCTGAAGGTGCTGGGCATCGCGAAGAGCGGCGGCAGCCGCGCGGCCGCGCGCTCGCACGCGCTCTGGTATACGGCCGGCGTGCTGGTCGCATTCGCGCTGGTCGGCCTGCTGGTCATCGCCCTGCGCGCCGCCGGCCAGGCAATGGGCTGGGGCTTCCAGCTGCAGCAACCGTGGTTCGTCGCGGCGCTCGCCTACCTGATGTTCGCGGTGGGTCTGAGCCTGTCGGGCGTCTTCAGCCTCGGCGGGCGTATCGGCAACGTCGGACACGCGCTCGCGGGACGCAGCGGCCCGGTCGGCGACTTCTTCACCGGCGTACTGGCCTGCGTGGTCGCCAGCCCCTGCATCGCGCCCTTCATGGGCGGCGCGCTGGCCTATGCGTTCACCGCATCGACGCCGATGGCGCTGGCGGTGTTCCTGATGCTGGGCCTCGGCCTGGCGCTGCCGTTCCTGCTGATCGGCCTGGTGCCCGCGCTGGCCGACCGCCTGCCGAAGCCCGGCGCCTGGATGGAAACGCTGAAGCAGGTGCTGGCATTCCCGATGTATCTGACCGCGCTGTGGCTGGCCTGGGTGCTCGGCAAGCAACGCGGCGTCGATGCGATGGCGCTGCTGGCCGCCGGCATGACCGTGCTCGCGCTGGCGCTGTGGTGGTTCGAACGTCGCCGCTGGACCGGCCATGCGCTGCATCGCGGACTCGCGCTGGCGCTCGCACTGGTGGCCGTGCTGCCGGTGATCGCAGTCGGTCGGCTCACGGCGCCGGCGACTGCGAACACCGCTGCCAGCGAGAGCGGCACGCACGTCGCCTACTCCGCGCAGCGCCTGGCCGCCTTGCGCGCCGCCGGCACGCCGGTGTTCGTCAACATGACCGCCGACTGGTGCGTGACCTGCAAGGCCAACGAGCGCCGGGTGCTGTCGGGCGCCACGTTCAAGACCGCGATGGCCGATGCCGGCGCGACCTACATGGTCGGCGACTGGACCAATGTGGATCCGGAAATCGGCGCCTTCCTCGAGGCGCATGGCGCAGTCGGCGTGCCGCTGTATGTGGTGTATCCGGCCGGCGGGGGTGACGGCGTCGTGCTGCCGGCGCTGCTCAGCGACGCGATCATCGTCGACGCGCTCGGGCGCACGGGTCCGGCGCAGTGAAGGTCGGCCCGCTGACGGTCGTCGCGATCGCGGTCGTCGCCGGCGGTCTCGGTGTGCTCGCCAGCCTGTTCGTCGGCGGCCCCGGCCCGCTGCTCGGCACCGAAGCAGGACAACGTCTGTATGCCGACACGCTCAGCGCCACCGCGCCCGCGCCGCCCGAAGGCGTGACCGTCGCGCGCCGCGGCGACGTCATCGCGCCGTTCGACATCGCCGGCCTCGACGGACCGACGCTGCAGATGCCAGCGGCTTATGCGGGCCGTCCGGTGCTGGTGAACCTCTGGGCGAGCTGGTGCGGGCCCTGCATCGAGGAAATGCCCGAACTGGACCGCTTCGCCCGCGAACAGGGCGACACCGGCGTGCAGGTACTGGGCATAGCGCTCGACGACGCCGAAGCCGTACGGGCATTCCTCGAGCGGATTCCGGTGAACTACGCCATCGCCCTGGATGCGCCCGGCCCGGCCGACGCCGGTGTGCGGCTGGGCAATCCGCGCGGCGTACTGCCCTACACCGTGCTGCTGTCGCCGGACGGGCGGTTACTCAAGCAACGGATCGGCCCCTTCGCCCACGGCGAGATCGACGGCTGGGTTGCACCCTGACCGCAGAAATTCAAACGGACGTTTAAAATCGTCAAACGTCTGCGAACTGGACACCATCGGGGACATCCCGCAGACTTCGCGCACCCGCCGCACCCCGTCCCCGATGGCCTCGATCCTCGTCCTGCACGGCCCCAACCTCAACCTGCTCGGCACCCGCGAGCCGGAGGTCTATGGGCACGCGACGCTGGCCGACATCGACGCCTCGCTGCAGACGACCGCACAGGCCGCCGGCCACACGCTGGAGAGCCTGCAGTCGAACGCCGAGCACGTGCTGGTTGACCGGGTGCAGGCCGCCCGGGCCGACGGCACCGGGCTGATCCTGCTCAACCCGGCCGCGTTCACCCATACCTCCGTGGCCCTGCGCGACGCACTGGCCGCGGTCGCCCTGCCGTTCTACGAGATCCACCTGTCGAACCCGCACCGCCGCGAGCCGTTCCGCCACACCAGTTACTTCAGCGACCTCGCCATTGGCGTGGTCTGCGGCTTCGGCGCCGACAGCTACCGCTACGCGCTCGACGCCGCGATCGCCCGGCTGCGCGCCGGCTGACACCCGACCCGAATCCATCCCGTTCCGTATTCGCGCGTCTGCGCGACCCACGCAAAGAGAGAGGCCCGCATGGACCTGAGAAAGATCAAGAAGCTCATCGACCTGCTCGAAGAGTCCAACCTGACCGAGATCGAGATCAAGGAAGGCGAAGAGTCCGTGCGCCTGTCGCGCAACGCGGCCGCCGCGCCGGTGATGTACGCCCCTGCGCCGGCCGCTGCCGCGCCGCGCGCCGCCGAGCCGGTAATGCCGATGAGCTCGCCGGTCGACGCCGCCACCGGCGGCACGCCCAAGGCTGCCGGCGACGATCTGCCCGCCGGCGTGGTGACCAAGTCGCCGATGGTGGGCACGTACTACGCCTCGCCCGCACCGGACAAGCCGTCGTTCGTCTCGGTCGGCCAGCAGGTCAAGGTCGGCGACACGCTGGGCATCATCGAAGCGATGAAGATGTTCAACCCGATCGAGGCCGAGACCTCGGGCACGGTCGTCGCGATCCTGTGCGAGAGCGGCCAGCCGGTCGAATTCGACCAGCCGCTGTTCGTGATCGGCTGAGGCCGCCGCGATGCTGGAAAAAGTCGTCATCGCCAATCGCGGTGAGATCGCGCTGCGCATCCTGCGCGCGTGTCACACCCTCGGCATCCGCACGGTCGCGGTGCACTCCACCGTCGACCGCAATCTGAAGCACGTGGCGATGGCCGACGAGTCGGTCTGCATCGGCCCGCCGCCGTCCGCGCAGAGCTACCTCGACATGCCGGCGATCATTGCCGCGGCCGAGGTCACCGACGCCCAGGCGATCCATCCCGGCTACGGCTTCCTCAGCGAGAACGCCGACTTCGCCGAACGCGTCGAGCAGTCGGGCTTCATCTTCATCGGGCCGAAGGCCGAGACCATCCGCCTGATGGGCGACAAGGTCGAGGCGATCCGCGCGATGAAGGAAGCCGGGGTGCCCTGCGTGCCAGGTTCCGGCGGCCCGCTCGGCGACGACGCGGCGACCAACGTCAAGATCGCCCGCGAGATCGGCTACCCGGTCATCGTCAAGGCGGCCGGCGGCGGCGGCGGACGCGGCATGCGCGTGGTCCACACCGAAGCCGCACTGGTCAACGCGATCGCGACGACCAAGCAGGAAGCCAAGGCCGCGTTCTCGAACGACATGGTCTACATGGAGAAGTTCCTCGAGAACCCGCGCCACGTGGAAATCCAGGTGCTGGCCGACGGCCAGGGTGGCGCGATCCATCTGGGCGAGCGCGACTGCTCGATGCAGCGTCGCCACCAGAAGGTCGTCGAGGAAGCGCCGGCGCCCGGCATCACGCTCGAAGCGCGCGCCGAGATCGGCAAGGTCTGCGTGGATGCCTGCATCCGCATCGGCTACCGCGGCGCGGGCACGTTCGAGTTCCTCTACGAGGACGGCCGCTTCTACTTCATCGAAATGAACACCCGCATCCAGGTCGAGCACCCGGTGACCGAGCTGGTAACGGGCGTCGATCTGGTGCGAGAGCAGCTGATGATCGCCTCGGGCCACAAGCTGTCGATCAGGCAGGAAGACGTGGTGCTGACCGGCCACGCGATCGAGTGCCGCATCAACGCCGAGGATCCGGACACCTTCATGCCCTCGCCCGGCACGATCCGCCACTTCCACGCACCGGGCGGACCGGGTGTGCGCGTCGACACGCATGTCTACGAAGGCTATGCGGTGCCGCCGAACTACGACTCGATGATCGGCAAGCTGATCGTGCACGGCCCGGATCGCGAAACCGCAATCGCGCGCATGCGCGTGGCGCTGAGCGAAATGGTCGTCGAAGGCATCAAGACCAACATCCCGCTGCAGCAGCGGATCATGCGCGACCAGGGCTTCGCGGCCGGTGGACAGAACATCCACTACCTCGAAAAGCGTCTGGCCGAACGCAAGAACAAGACGCTGGCGATCGGTTGATTAGGCGTCCGGGCGTCGCGAAAGCGACGTCCGGCGGCTTCAACCTTCGCGGTCGGGAAATGCGCGGCGCAAGGCCGCGTCCAGACGGATCGGCCGCGCCCAGCGGTCGAAGCTCCACACCAGTCCGCGGCGCACACGCGCGAACGTCTCGGTGCCGCGGCCCGCATCCAGTTTTGCCAGCACCTCGCTCCAGCCGCCGGCCGGATCGAGCCGCCATTCGCCGACGATTTCCCGACACGTCCGCCCCAGCGCACGCGCCGTCGCGCAGGCCAGATAGACATCCGCCGGCCGCGCGCCGGCATCCAGCAGCTCGGTCACGAACGCACGCGGCGCGCCCTGGTAGCGCACCAGTTCGTCGACGAAAGCGCCGCGATACCGGCCGGCGTAGGTGTTGACGTCGGCCAGCCACGTATCGAGCCACTCGTCGCCGCTTGCCGCCGACCACACCGCGACTGCAGGCGCGGCCTCCGCGGCCGGCGCGTCAGCAGCGTCCTGCGCCATCGCCGGCAGGGCCAGACCGCTCAGGAGCACTGCAGTCAGGACGGAACGGATGGGCATCGCATGGATCCTCGACTGGCCGGACGATCGCGCCGCGCGCGTTGTCCGGCATGGGTGCCGCCGCGCGCCGCGTCGACCGCGACGTGCCTGCGACACGCGGTGAACGACGATACCCCACGCCCGCAATCCAAGGACAGCCGCCATGGCCACTTCCCGCCCGCAAGACCGCTCGACCCGCCTGTGGCGTTGGGGCATCGGGATCGGCGTGGTCGTCGTGCTGCTGGGTGTCTGGTGGCTGGCGCTCGACCGCGTCGCCGCACGCATCGGACTCGACGCCGAAAACACGATGCACGAGTTGCCGCGTAACGAGGACAACCGCTTGCTGGCGGATTGATTCGAGTTCGATACGCGCGAGAGAGCCGGCGCAACGAGTTCAGCGCGCGGCGATGACCAGCGTGCCCGGGCGTCCGCCCTGCTGCCACCAGTCGCCGGTGCCGGTTACGCGCAGCGCGATCGCGCCCTTTCGCATCGCCAGATCGTTGCCGACCTGACCGTTGGCGACATACGCGCCGATCACGTCGCGCGGATCCTCGACGCCACTGAAGCTCGCCGCGCCCGCATCGATGCGCAGCGTGTCGCCGCCGTGGGCCTTGACGCTGACCCGTACCGGCAACGTGCGTCCGTCGGCGCAACGAAGTTCGCCGCTTCCGCGCGCGGTGCGGTGATGCATCGACCAGTTGCCGGCGGTGAATGCCAATTCGCAGGTCATCGGCTCGGACGCGATGCCGCTTGCAGGCACGCCTGCGAACAGCACGCACGCGGACAGGACCGCAGCGAGCGGACGGTGGTTTCGGCGGGTGCGGAGATGGCAGCGCATGCGCCAACGCTAGCAGAAGGTCCGGACAGACACACGCCGCAGTCGATGACTGCGGCGTGGCGGATGGCTGAATGGGATCGGCTGCCGCGACGCGGCGCGGGGCTCAACGCCAGCGGCGATCGCGCCCCCGGTCCTGACGCGGATCGTAGTACTGCACGGTGCAGCGGCCACGACGGTCGCAGGTCTCGCGGCGCACCTGCTGCTGGTTGCGCCAGCCGTGCGCGGGCGCGTGGCGCGGCGGGCCATTGCGGTAATGACGCGCGTTGTAGCGCGGGTCGTGGCGCGGCGCATTGCGGTAGTACACCGGGCGGCCGCGGTTGTCGTAGGACACGCGCAGCTGGTTGTTGTAGTCGCCGCGGTAATAAGGCTGGTTGCCGCGCAGCACCACGTCGGCGACATCGACGATGACCTGCACCAGGTCGTCGTTGGACTGGGCGTGCGCCGGCGCCGGCGCGAGCGCGGCGGCCGACAGGCCCGCAGCGAGCAGGCCGGGCGCGAGCCATCGGGTCAGGGTATTGGTGATCATCGCGTCTCTCCAGTGGGCCGCCACCGCAGCGGCCATGGATCCAACATGGCGCCCCGGGAATGAACAGGCATGCAATTTCGCTGTGTGCGGGGCCGGAAATGCGGACGCGTATATAAACGGTTCAAACTGTAAACGTTTCCCGACAATGGAAGCGTTTACGCGGTGATTGCGCGACTTTGCCGATCAATCTTCGCGCGAAGCCGATGCGCGCGCGGCGAGCATCGCCACCGCCTCAGGCAGCGCATCCGGTTCGACAACCACGCACATCCGCGCATCGAGTGCCGCGTCGATCTGTGCGTCCGTTTCGTGCGCCCAGGTCGTGCGATACGGCATGTGCACGCCCCAGCCGCCGAGTGCAAGCACCGGTGCGATATCCGAGCGCAGCGAATTGCCGATCATCAGGAACTGAGCAGCGTCGATGTCGAATTCGGCCAGCAAACGCGTATAGGTCGGCGGATCCTTCTCACTGACGATCTCGATGCGCCGGAACAGATCCGACAGGCCCGAGTCGCGCACCTTGGCTTCCTGATGAAACAGGTCGCCCTTTGTGATCAATACCACTTCAAAATCCGCGGCCACGGCTTCGACCGCCTTGCGGATGCCGGGCAGCAGTTCCACCGGATGCTGCAGCAGGCCTTTGGCCATCTCGACGATGCGGTGCAGGTCGAGCGCGGCAATGCGGCCCCCGGTGATCTGTGTCGCCGATTCGATCATCGACAGCGTCATGCCTTTCACGCCGTAGCCGAACACCGCGATGTTGGTGGTCTCCACCGCATACAACGCATCGAGCACACGCACATCGGCGAGGTCGACATAGCGGCCGACGATGCGCTCGAATTCGGCCTGGGCATCGTCGAAATAATCCTGGCTGCGCCAGAGCGTGTCGTCGGCATCGAAGCCGATCATGCGGATTCCGGTCATGCGCCAATTATGCGCTGCCCGCGTGACACCTCGCCGCGACGCGGACACAAAAAAAGGGCGGCCCGCAGGCCGCCTCTTAGCGTGATCACGTCACGTCGATCACGTCACACGCGTGCCGGTATCACTCTTCGGCAGCGCCCGCACCTGCGGCCTGACGGTTCACGAAGTCGCGATATTCTTCCGGCGTGATGAAGCCATCGCCGTCGGCATCGACTTCGCTGAAGACCTGCGCGAGGCCTTCGAGGCCCGCAGCTTCCGCCTGGCTCAACTTGCCGTCACCGTCGGTATCGAGATCCGCCCAGGTCACCTGACCCTGCTGGGCCTGCGGCGCTTCAGCCGTAGCGTCCTGCGCATAGTCCTGCGTGGTGGTGGTCGCCGCATCGGTGGTCGGCGGCGCCTGCGTGGTGGAAGAGGTCGGATCCTGCGCGAACGCCATCGGCATGGCCAGGGCAACACCCAGGGCGATCATCGCGGTCAGCGGCTTGCGTGCATTCTTCATGAGCGTCTTCTCCGTATTTCAAAACTTGGGTTTGTTGCGCGGGGTGGTGAGTCGTCCTCGTCGTGGATACCGCACGGAGCCCACCTTGCAAGCGCGCGAATGAATGGACCGGAGGTCACGATCGCCGCTGCTTACGAACGCTTAACCACAACGCGTATCGCACGCTCTAGGCATTCCGTTCATGACGCGTGAGTACGTGCGGGCGAAGCGCTTCATGACGGTGATGCATTGGACGATGCGCAAACGCGCCGTGATCGACCACGCGCAGAGAAATCGCTGAATCGAACACAACGTTTACGAGCCGATGTTCGGCCACGCGTCAAACGGTCTCCACGAACCGGTATGCGACACTCGGGTTTACCCCGATTGCGCCCTGGAGATACGCATGACACGCACGCGACCCCTCGTTCTGACCACCCTCGCCGCTTCGCTGTTGTGGCTCTCGGGCTGCGACGGCAATGCCGCCAACGGCACCGCGACGCAGGACACGGCAGCGCCGCAGGCAGCGACCTCCGACGCGACCGCGGCGCCGGCCGCCGATGCGATCGAAGGGTTGCCGTTCGCCAGCACCGCGATCGCCAGCTTCAACGAGCCGTGGGCCATCGGCTTTCTGCCCGACGGCAGCGTGCTCATCACCGAGAAGAGCGGCGTGCTCAAGCACGTGACGCTGCCCGGCGGCGAAGCGCACGAGATTTCCGGCGTGCCGGCCGTCGCCAACGCGGGCCAGGGCGGCCTCGGCGACATCAAGCCGCATCCGCAGTTCGTGGAGAACGGCGTCGTCTATCTGAGCTATGCGGAAGACGGCGAAGGCGGTCGCGGCGCCGCGGTCGCCCGTGCGCGTCTGGATCTCGACGCGGGCGCGTTGCAGGACGTGTCGGTGATCTGGCGCCAGGTGCCCAAGGTTGACGGCAACGGCCATTACGGTCACCGCATTGCGTTCGATGGCGACGGCAAGCTGTGGATCTCCTCGGGCGAGCGGCAGAAGTTCGATCCCTCGCAGAGCATGCAGTCCAACCTCGGCAAGATCGTGCGCCTCAACGACGACGGCAGCGTGCCGGACGACAACCCGTTCGCCGGCAAGGGCGAGGTCGCGTCGCAGGTGTGGTCGCTCGGCCATCGCAATCCGCTCGGACTCGCGTTCGACACGCAGGGCCGCTTGTGGAACAGCGAGATGGGCCCGGCCGGCGGCGACGAACTCAACCTCGTCAAGCGCGGCGCGAACTACGGCTACCCGACCGTTTCCAACGGCGACCACTACGACGGCCGTCCGATTCCCGACCATGACACGCGTCCGGAATTCGAGAAGCCGGCGATCACCTGGACACCGGTGATCTCGCCATCGAGCCTCGCGTTCTACAGCGGCACGCTGTTTCCGGAATGGACCGGCAACGCGTTCATCGGCGGCCTATCGGGCCAGACGCTGGTACGCATCGAGATCGACGGCGACAGCGCGCGCGAGGCCGAGCGCTTCGCGATGGGCGGCCGCATCCGCGATGTCGCGCAGGGCCCGGACGGCGCGCTGTACGTGATCGAGGACGGCAAGGACGGCCGCCTGATCCGGCTGGCGCCGCGCGAGGGCTGATCGCCCACGCATCGCATCGAGGGCCGCGGAAAACCGCGGCCTTCGTCGTTCCAGGGTTTCAGATCTCCGGTCGTTCGATCGGATTGCCCAGCGCCGCGCGGTAACGCACGTACAGCGCCTGCACTTTGTCGATGTAGGCGCGCGTTTCCGCGTAGGGCGGCACACCGTCGAAGCGCGTGACCGTACCGATCCCCGCGTTGTAGGCCGCGAGCGCGAGCGTGCGGTCGCCGTTGTAGCGGCGCAGCAGACCGCGCAGATGCCGCGCGCCCGCGCGAATCGATTCGGCCGGCGCATCCGGATCCACGACGCCGTAATCGGAAATGACATCCGGCATCAGCTGCATGACTCCGCGCGCGCCTTTGGGCGAGACCGCGGTGGCATCGAAGCCGCTTTCCGCGTGCGCGATCGAGCGCAGCCAGGCTTCGTCGAGTCCATAGGTCTTCGCGTTGGCAGCGAACAGCGCCGAATGCGGCTTGAGCTGCGGTGCACCGACGTTGCCCAGGCCTTCGTGTGCGGGTTCGCCCGGCGGCGTTTGCGCGGTGAAGCGCAGGTACTCCCGCGAGCCGGGAAGGCGGCGCGTGCCGTAGACCATCACGCCGTCCTGCTCGCGCTCGTACAGCACGCCACTGAAGACACCCATCGAACCCCAGAGATTCGGCGTCTGCACCGCGTCGTCGGCGATCTCGCGCGCCTCACATTTCGAGCCCGGCTCGAGCGCGGTCGACAGGCTCACGGTGCCGCCCTTGACGCAGCGCCACACCGTGCGCGCCTCGACCGGTGCGGCGGCGCCAAGCGCGGCGACAAGCAGAACGGTCGACCATCGGTGCGACATGGGCTGGAACTGGGGCATGACGGCACCGGAAGCGGGTCGCGGCTGTATACGCCGCGTGGCGTGCACATTGTGTCGGAACGCGTGTGCGGCCATGATCGTCGCCCGCCGAACGAGCCCTCCCCGATGCCGCACTGGTCGTCGCTGATCCGGGAAATCCCGGACTTTCCCAAACCCGGCATCGTGTTCAAGGACATCACGCCGGTCCTCGCCGATGCGCGCGGCTTCGCCGATGCGATCGATGCGATGGCGGCGCCCTGGCGCGACGCGGTGCCCGATGCCTTCATCGGCATCGAGTCGCGTGGCTTCATCTTTGCCGCCGCGCTCGCCCACGCGCTGGGCGCGGGCTTCGTGCCGGTGCGCAAGCCTGGCAAGTTGCCGGCGCGCACCCTGGCCCACGACTACGCGCTCGAGTACGGCAGCGATCGCCTGGAAATGCACGCCGATGCACTGCCGCCCGGCGCGCGCGTGGTCCTCGTCGACGACGTGCTCGCGACCGGTGGCACGCTGCGGGCCGCACTGTCGCTGGCACGCCAGCAGGGTGCGATCGTGGTGGGTGCCGCAGTGCTCGTCGAATTGCCCGAACTTGGTGGTCGCGCGCGCTGGGACGGCGACGCGCCACTGCACGTCGCCCTGCAGGGCTGACTTGCCTGCGCGCCGACGCGTCTGCAGGCAAGCTGTCGGCAGATCCGTCGGGAACCTGCAATGCGCATCGAACGTCTGGTTCTCACCCGCAACGACTGGGTGCCGAACAATCCATTGATCGCGGTGCGCGTGTATCGCGGCCTGCGCGCGGCTGGAGATCGGTGGACCGGGCGGCAGCGTCGTGACGCTCGAGGCAGGCGACGCGCTGCTGTTGCCGGTCGGCACCGGCCATCGCGGTCTTAATGCCGACGCTGCGTTCCGCGCGGTCGGCGCCTATCCCAGGGGACAGGACTGGGATCTGGAGCGCGCCGCGCCGGATGCGGCGACGCGCGCGCGCATCCATGGGCTGCCGGCGCCGCCGTGCGATCCCGTCGACGGCGCGCCCTTCTAGCGCGTTGCGTCAGGGCGTGGCAGGCGCCGGCGGTGCACCGCGCTTGGCCTGTTCCAGCAGCGCCGCGAAGCGCGCCTGCCGCAGCTGGTCGCCGAGCGTCGTGCACTGCGGACCGACCGGGCGCGACGCGAGCTGCGTGCGCATCGTGCCGGCCACTTGGTCGAACTGCGCGTCGACGGCCTGCACCGTCTCGGCGAATTCGGGCGAATCCGGCTTGCTGCCCTTCGCGGCGACGTAGTCCGGATTGTTGAGGCGGAACTGGGTCACGCCGGTATCGAGCGCCTGCGCGCCGGCCGGATCCTTGGCACAGAACTCGCGGAACACCTCGATCTGGCGATCGAAGACATGCGCGCCCATGTAGGCGGCCTGCGCCTCGGTGGGCGGGGCCTGGGCGAAGACGGGGGCGCCGACGGCAGCAAGGGACAACGCAAGACAGGCGGTGCGCAGGATCGGCATGACGGACTCCGGAACGGATGGGGGAAGCGCGGACGATAGCGCTGCGATGTGAGATTTCCGTCAGTCCTCGTCGACGTCCCCGTCCGGGTCGAAATCGTCGTCCGTCTCGTCGGGCGCGTCCGGCGGGGCGGGTTCGAGCAGAGTGTAATCGTCGACATCGCGGCTGCGGATCCGCTTCGAGACGGGATAGGCCTCGAGTTCCGGCTGCGGCGTACCGGCGATCCGCGCGGGGTCGGGCGCCGGATCGGTGAGCCAGGCGGAGAGCTTCGAGCCCGGCAGAAACAGCGGACCGTCGGGCGACAACGGCCGCGGAATCGCGGTGTTCGGCATGGTCAGCAAGGCGAATGAAGCCAGCGGCGGCAGCTCGCGCTCCCACAGATCCCAGACGCCGGCCGCGAACAGCAGTTCGCCGCTGCGCGCCTGGATGAAATGCGGCACGGGCCGTGCGCCACTGCGATCCCACTTGTAATAGCCGTTCATCGGCACCACGCACCGCCGCGATGCCCACGGCCTGGCATAGATGCGACTGGTCGGTGCGCGATTGAGGCGCGCCGTGATCGTGCTGTAGGCGGTTTCCGGCAACTTCGACCAGCGTGGCACCAGTCCCCAGCGCAGCGTGTCCACCGCCACTTCGCCGTCGCGCATCAGCAGCACGAGTGCATCGCCATTGGAGGCGATGTTGTAGCGCGGCGCCGCGTCGGACAACGCGTTCGCAATCGTGACGGGCAGGTCTGTCGGACCCGCCTCGACTGCGATGGCCTGCACGAACCTACGCATCGAAGCGCGCCCGGAACGCGGGGGGGTGTGTACGTTGCGACATCGGGTCAGCGTGCGACGTCATGCGTGAAGCAGATGCGGACTTCACGCGTGCGTGGCGTGGTTGCGATCACGGTGACCGCACACCCGCAACGAGATGACGCCATGCAGATGCCGAATCCTTCGAGACCGCCGACCCCACAGGACGACATCCCCGGCAGCATTCCGCACCCGATGCACGATCCGATGCCGGACCAGCCGATCGATCCCCCGTTGCCCACTCCAGGTGACCCGGAGCGCGATCCGCAACCGATGCGGGATCCGCCAGCGCCGAGCCAGCCGCAGGATCCACCCCAGCAGTATTGACCGCGATCGAGCGCAGCGCGAGCATCGCGTCGCGCTGCCGGAACGCGTTGATGGAAGATGTACTGGCGTGTTCTAACAGTCGCTTCAGCGGTCAAGCCGAAGCGCCGCAAACATCAATCCGTCGCGTCCTACAGCGCGACGGTCGACGTGTCGGCTTCGCATTCCAGGGTCGCGATCTTCGATGACGCGGGCGCGTACGTACGCTCGTGTTCGTAACCGCCATCGGCGCCGAACACGCGCACGGTCGCGCCCCGGGACATGATCTGAGGATTGGTCGCGAGCATGTCGAACGCGGACGCGTGGGTCGCGTGCCGTGAGGGCGCGCCGTCGCCGGACGTGGCGAGCTCCCAGTCGAAGGTGGCGGCGTTGTGCCGCAAGGTGAAGCTGAAGGGCGACATTGCAGAATGTCCATCGGCAGTGAGAAGGCCGCCAGGCACTCTGGCATCCTCACACGACGCGCATGACGAGCTCGTGTGTAGCGTTTGCGGCCGCGCGCGTTTGCCGTGAGTGGATCGGGTTTCCCTCGCGCGCACGCTCGAGAGTCCGTAAGGACGCGCCTGCCGTGCGCAATGCGGCGCTGCGGGGAGAAACCCGTCCACGATGCGTTCAAGACCGCTATCGTGGAGCGACGCCGTACGCGGAGGCATGTTGCGCGCGATCTCGTACATGAGAACGCGTGCGCCTGATGCGTTTGGGCGCAGGTCCATCGTGGGGACGTTCCCGCAGTCAATCCGCTCACAGGATGCAACGCACAACTTTCCGATCTTCGAACACGCTCGGCTGTGCAGAGGCTTGATGCTTGCCGCGCGCATGCCTGCGCTGAACAGCGCGGCGCGCAGCCGCCGCATTGACCGGTTCATCGCGGCGTGCCGCGCTCGCGGTACGCCGAGGACACGTGAGTCCCGAACAGCTCGCGTCAGGCGGATCGTGGGACGGATGTTGCGATGGCGCGCCAGACGGCTGGCGACGTGACAGGGGACACAATCGAGCATGTGGTGCTCGACACGTCGGGCCCAGGTCACCTTCCTGCCAACCGAAGGCGAGGTTTGCGCGCTCCGCTTGGGCCGTCATTCGCGCGAGATCCACGCAACTGCCGGCACGCTGCACGCATGCGACCCCTGCCCCGCCGTTTCTATACTCGCGACGCATATGTCGTCGCGCCAGAAATGCTCAACAAGGTGCTTGTCACCGCCGACGGGCGCCGTGCGCGCATCGTCGAAGTGGAAGCGTACTGCGGTGGCGACGATCCAGCGGCGCACTCGTTCCGCGGACCGACACCGCGCAATGCGGTGATGTTCGGCGCCGCCGGGCATCTGTATGTCTACTTCATCTACGGCATGCACTGGGCGATCAATGCGGTCTGCGGACAGAGGTCCGGACACGGCGTGTTGATCCGCGCAGCGGAGCCGCTGGCCGGCCTGGACGCCATGGCGCAGGCGCGGCGGACGACCAAGCCCACGTTACTCGCGTCGGGCCCCGGTCGACTGGCGCAGGCGTTGGGCGTGACGCGCGAGGACGGCGGTCTCGACATCACCAAGCGCACGTCGCGCATCTGGATCGGAGATGACGGCACGCCGCCGCCACAGGCGCCTCTGATCACGACCCGTATCGGCATCCGTCATGCGATAGATGCGCCATGGCGCTTCTGCGTGCCGGGCAATCCCCATGTGTCACGGCACCGCGGACTACCCAGGGCCCGCCCGACGCGCCTGCGCTAATCCAACGCGCGCAGTGCTCGGGTTACGGCGGCTGCATCCGTCGGGCGCACGATGCGTGCGAGCTCCACGCCATCGCGCATCACGATCAACGTGGGCCACAGCTTTACCGAGAAGCTGCGGCCAAGCGGACGGCCCTTGCCATCCTCGATCTTCAGATGTTCGAGGGGCTCACGGCCGGCGAGCGCGGAGGCGATCGCCGGTTGTGCGGCCTGGCAGTGGCCGCACCAGTCGGTCCCGAATTCGATCAGCAGCGGCCCCAGCATCGCGTCGACGTCATCGCGCGTCGGTGCCGCTTCGCGGTAGCCGCTGGTGGCCGTCATCAGGACAGCGAACGCTGGATGTCTTCGAGCGGCGCGTTGGTCAGATCCTTGGCGAGATCGCCGACCAGACGCTGCTGGGTTTCCTTGTGCAGCAGCGGACGCACGCGGCCCAATGTCTTGGCATCAGCGATCAGCACCAGATGCGCGTACTTGTTCTTCAGTGCGCCATCGTTGAGGCCCTTGGCCAGCTGCTTGGCGAATGTCGCCTCGTCGAGCTGCGAGGCGCTGGATTCCGATGGCATCGAACCCGATGGGCCTTCGTCATCGAGATTCATCCCTTCCAGCAGGGCTTCCTGCTTCAGGGCCAGATTGCGGTCGTCGCCGGTATTGCTGAACACGCGGGCCGAGCCGCCATCCGCCACTACGATCAGGGCGCCCTGCGGAATCTTCATCGTCATCATTAGCTCCACTGTGGTTGGTCTACGCCGTGCTACGGCTGCGGCCAGCCTAGGCAGGCAAATGTGAGCGACGCGGCACGATGGCGTTGAGACCCTGGGGTCGCGTTCAGGCCCGAAAGCATCCGGCGCGACGTGTTATATTCTAACGTTAAAGTCGTCCGGTCCCGCTGTGCCTCACAACGTCCTGCCCGCCCCGTCAACGGCACGCTTGGCCTCGATCGATCTGCTCCGCGGCACCGTGATGGTGCTAATGCTGCTCGACCACGTCCGCGAGACCTTTTTCCTGCACGTGCAGATGGGCGATCCGGTCGACGTGGCCACCGCCTCGCCTGCCCTGTTCTTCTGCCGCCTGCTGGCGCATCTGTGCGCGCCGGTGTTCGTGTTCCTGACCGGCCTGTCGGCCTGGCTGTATGCGAGCCGCCAGCCGGATGGCCGTCGCGCGGCCTCGGCTTTCCTGTTCAAACGCGGCCTTTTTCTCGTCGTACTCGAACTGACCCTGGTGAATTTCGCGTGGACCTTCGAACTGCCGCCGCAGACGCTGTATCTGCAGGTGATCTGGGCGATCGGGCTGAGCATGCTGGCGCTCTCGGCGCTGCTGTGGCTGCCGCGCGCAGTTCTGATTGCGCTGGCGATCGCGATCGTTGCCGGCCACAACCTGCTCGATGGGGTACGCCTGGACGCCGACCACCCGTTGCATACGCTGTGGGCAGTGCTGCACCAGCGTGACTGGCTGCAGTTCGGCGATGCACTGCGTGCGCGCACCTCGTATCCGCTGCTGCCGTGGATCGGCGTCATCGCGCTGGGCTGGGCGGCTGGCCCGTGGTTCGCACGCGAGGCACTGGCATCGCGCCGGCATGCGCTGTTGCTCTGGAGCGGGCTCGGGGCGCTCGGCGGCTTCTTGATGCTGCGGATGGCGAACGTCTACGGCGACACGGCCTGGACGCTGCAGGCCGACACCACGCGCACGCTGATGGCGTTCTTCAATGTGACCAAGTACCCGCCGTCGCTGCAGTTCGTGCTGCTGACACTCGGCGTCGGCCTGTTGCTGCTGCGGTTGTACGAGTCGCCCGCACTGGCGCGCCGCCTGCAGCCGCTGTCCGCGCTGGGCGCCGCGCCGATGTTCTTCTATCTGCTGCACCTGTACGTGCTGAAGCTGCTGTACCTGGCCGCGGTGGCGCTATGGGGCACCAACCAGGGCGCAGTGTTCGGTTTCGACAGCGTGGCGACGCTGGTGGCGATCTCGATCGCACTGGCGCTGCTGTTGCAGCCGCCGACCGCGGCGTTCGCGCGGCTCAAGGCACGCCGACGCGACATCGCGTGGCTGCGTTACCTGTAACGTTCAAACATCCAGCACGGTTGCGCCGGAACACTCAGCGCCAGGGCTGACGGCCTTCGGTCCACGATTCGCCGCGGATGCGGCCGGATGGATACGGGCCGTGGATGTCGTTGAAGCCCGCGCCGAAACCGTCGAAGTAGCCGCCGGCGCCGTAGCCGCCGTAACCGCCATAGCCACCGTAGGGGCCGAAGCCGCGGCCGTAATAACCGGGGCCGTCGAACTGGGCCACGCGCAGGTTGAGCTGCATCGTGTTGAGGTTGCCGGCGTCGCTGACGGTTTCCTTACACAGGCTGATGTCGGCGGCGTTGAAGTTGCTGTTGCCACCGCGCGAGGAATAGCCGATGCCGGTGGTGACACTGCCGGTGACCGTGCGTTCGCTACCGTCGGGCCCGGTCGGACAGCCGCCGCGACGCACCAGCTCGTCGCCATAGCGACCGCGATATTCGGGCGTGTCGGTGCGCGGACCGGTGTACTCGCCGCCGCCGAACGCCGCTTCGCCGGTGAACATCGGCTGCGACGGCAGGCTCAGGTCGACGCGATCATCCTCTGCCGCGTGCGCCATGAACGGCGTAGTGACCAGGGAAATCCACAACACTGATGTGATCCGCATGGCGAGGCCTGTTCCGGTTCGTGGGCGGGCAGCGTCGGCCCGGAGTTCGACGCTAGCACTGCGCGCTTGAATCGGTCCTGGCTGCGCTCAGGCCAATGCGGCCGCGTCGACGACGCGGCAGCCCGGCGCGGCCGCCAGTGCGTGCTCGACCAGGGCGCCAGCGATGCGCGATGCGTGACTGATGCGCCAGCGCTTCGGCAACACCGGCTCCAGCGCACCGAGCACGACCGCGGCGGCGCGTTCGGCAGGCCGCGCCTCGTTGCGATCGCCGCCGATGAGACCCGGACGCACGAGCGTCAGCGACGGCCAGCCCTGCGCCTGTAGCGCGGTTTCCAGTTCGCCCTTGATCCGGTTGTAGAAGAACCGCGACTGCGCATCAGCGCCCATCGCCGAGGTCAGCGCGAAGGCCTGCGCACCATGACGTCGTGCGAGCGCGGCGGTCGCCAGCGGGTAGTCGTGGTCGACACGGCGGAAGGCCTCGCGCGAGCCGGCCACGCGCATCGTCGTGCCGAGCGTGCAGATCACCGCATCGACCGACCACAGCGCGGCATCGTCGGGCAGCGCCTCAAAATCGACGACCGGTGCCTGCAGGCGCGCATCGCAACACGGCAGCGGGCGCCGCACCGGCGCGATCACGCGCGCGACGCGCGGGTCAGCCAGCAGCCTGCCCAGCACATGGCCGCCGACAAGGCCCGTGGCACCGACCAGCAACACGCGCGCGCCGTCAGCCGACATGACGCATCCACACGCAGTCGATCGCATCGAGCGCGATGTGCACCAGCAGGCCGATGCCGAACAGCCGCGTGCGCTTGGGTACCATCAGGCCGGCGTAGACCGCAATCGCCGGCGCGGTGTGCAGCGGATGGAAGCCGATGCTGCAACGTCCGGGCGCGTAGATCGGATCGGCCAGCAGATGATCGATGTCGATGATCCAGCCGAGCATCAGCACCGCCCAGGCCCGGCCGAAACGCTCGCGCCAGAACAGCCAGGCCAGCAGCGCCGGCACGGCGGCATGCAGCAGCAGATGGAGGATGGCGCGGACACCCATGGGCGGCGTTCGGTTCAACGGAGGCCGCACAGCTTAGACCCGCGCACGTCGACGGTCGTGGCAGTCGCCGTGACGCGCGACTCAAGAAATCCACGACGCGGCCGTTACACTTTCCGAAGCTCCCATTCCGGGAGACAGGGTGTCTTCGGCACAAACGATGATGCGAAGGCGGGGTTGGCGGGCGATGGCCGTGTCCATCGCGGGAATATTCCTGGTGTGCACGCTGGCGGCCTGCGGACGGCTCGGCACGGCCGCGCCCGTGGTCACCGGCGCGCCCGCGCTCGTCTCCGACACCCAGCACGAATGTGTGCACGCGCATCGTCCGGGCCGGCTGCTGCTGCAGCTGCCTGCGCCCGAGGGCGGCTGGTCCGGTCATCCGCAAGCGG
Source organism: Luteimonas sp. (assembly GCA_045810015.1). Taxonomy (GTDB): domain Bacteria; phylum Pseudomonadota; class Gammaproteobacteria; order Xanthomonadales; family Xanthomonadaceae; genus Luteimonas. The sequence continues at coordinate 82,481 of JBJMWR010000013.1, read as the reverse complement.
TGGTGGTGCTCAATGCGCTTTCGGGCGAAGTCGACATCCGGCACGGGCAGCGCGACCGCTGCGGCACGCTGACCGACGCGCGCACGCTGGACTCACGCTTTCGCGCCGGCGTCGGAACGGTGCTGGTGCCCGATGCCGGCGATACCGCACCGATCGAGATCGAATACGACGCCAATCCTCTGCCGCTGTGGCGGCCAATCGTTCAACTAGGCGAACCGGCACCGGTGCAACGCGCGGACATCGGTCGCTTCGCGATCCGCGTCGCCTCGCTGGCCGTGGTGCTGACGCTGGTGATGTCGGCGCTGCTGAGTTTCATCGCCACGCGTGAGCGCGCATTCCTGACCTATGCCGGCACGGTGGGTATGTTCGCGATCTGGCTGGCGCTGCTGTCGGGTATGTGGGCCTGGCCGCGGCCGTGGCTGCCGATCGCCGGATTCGCGGTCGAAGCGATGGTGGGTCTGGCGGTCGCACTCGTCGGCATGACCACGCTTGCGCTGGTGCGGCAGTCATGGCTGCGGCGTCGCCTGCCGCAGGTCGAGCGCAGCGTGCGCGGGGGGGCACGTGCGCTGATCATCGCCGGGCTCTGCGCGCCATTACTGCCGCCGGCGATGCTGGCGGCGATGTCAGTCGCGACGGAAGTCGGCTTCTACGTGCTGGCACTGGTGTTCGCCGGCGTCGCAGTCACGGCACTGGCGCGGCGACGTGGCGGCGGCGCCTCGCTGCTGTCCGGCGTGCTGCCGTTCCTGGCGGTCGCCGCGCTGGAAGCTTTCGCGCCGATGACGCTGGCGCTGTGGAAGGTCGAGGCCTTCATGTTGTCGGGCGGCTGGCTCGCGTTGACCTGCAGCATGGTGCTGACCCTGCGCCTGGGTGTGCTGCGCCAGCAACGCGACGAGATGACGCGGCTGGCGCAGACCGACCCGCTGACTGGACTGCCGAACCGGCGCGCGGCGCTCGAGCAGCTGGAACGCAGCATCGAGGCTGCGCGCGCGAGCGGTGCGCCGCTGACCGTCGCCTTCATCGATCTCGATCATTTCAAGCGCATCAACGATCGCTACGGCCACGAGTGCGGCGACCGCGTGCTGCGCCATGTCGCCCACGCGCTGCGTGGCGCGTTCCGTAGCGCCGATCATGTGGCGCGCATGGGCGGCGAGGAATTCCTGGTAATCCTGCCGGGCGCCGATCCCGATCACGCCCGCCTGCGGGTCGACACCTTGCGCGCGATGCTGTCGAGCACTGGCGTCGTGCTCGACAAGCCCGGCATGCAGGTCACGCTGAGTGCCGGCATCAGCGCGCTGCGCGCAGATGATGCCGGCGTCGATGCCCTACTGCAGCGTGCGGACACGGCGATGTACGCCGCCAAGCACGCCGGCCGCGACCGGACTGAACTCGAATCGCCGCAGCCGGCACTGGTCGACTGACCGGACCGGCCCTGCGCCGATTATTCCTCGAACGTGATCTCCACCGACGCCGCGCTGCGCCTGGCTTCGCCATGGAAGACCGCTTCGATGTTGTTGCCGTCGGGGTCGAGCACGAAGGCCGCGTAGTAGCCCGGGTGATACGGACGTTCGCCCGGCGTGCCGTGGTCGCGCCCACCGGCGGCGAGCGCCGTGGCGTGGAAGGCGTCGACCATCGCCCGGTCGCGTGCCTGGAACGCCAGATGATGGCGCCCGGTCGGCACGCCGGCCGCGGCTTCGCTGTCGAGGCTGGAGACGAACAGTTCGTCGGCCCAGAAGAAGCCGGGGCCGTCGCCGCCAATCGGCACGTCCAGCACATCGAGAACCGCCTGGTAGAAGCGACGGCTGGCGTCGAGATCCGCCGCGACGAACTGCAGATGATCGATCAGACGGCCGCGGTGCAACTGCTGGATTTCCATGTCTGGAGGCCTTGGCAGGGTGGAATCCTGATCCTGCACCCGCAGCGTGACAGTCGGGGCATGCCGCGAACGTCCCCAAACGCGTCGCCATATGTGCGGAAACGAACACGGGTTTTCACCGGATTTCCACCGCCGTGATGCGAGCTTCGCGAACCTTAATCCTGTAGTCCGGAGTCGTTCCATGGCGCACCACAGTCCTGGCGGTCTCATCCTGCTCGTCGAGGACAACCGCAACATTTCCGAGCCCGTGGGCGAGTTCCTCGAAAGCCGCGGTTTCGAGGTCGACTACGCGGCGGACGGGCTTGACGCGGTGAACCTCGCAACCGAGATCCAGTTCGATGTCATCGTGCTCGATCTGATGCTGCCGCGGCTCGGCGGCCTGGAAGTCTGCCGCCGCCTGCGCACCGAGCACCGCAGCACCACGCCGATCCTGATGCTCACCGCGCGCGATTCGCTGGAAGAAAAGATCGAAGGCCTGGAAGCCGGCGCCGACGACTATCTGACCAAGCCCTTCGACATCAAGGAACTCGAAGCGCGCGTGCGCGCATTGATCCGCCGTGACCGTCGCGAGATCGGTGCGAGCGTGCTGCAGATCGCAGACCTCGTACTCGACCCGGCCTCGCTGCGCGTGCAGCGTGGTGGCCGCGAGCTCAATCTCGCGCCGATCGCGCTGAAGATCCTGACCATCCTGATGCGCGAAGCACCGCGCGTGGTCAGCCGTCGCGAGATCGAACAGGAAATCTGGGGCCTGACGCTGCCCGATTCCGACACGCTGCGCAGCCATCTCTACAACCTGCGCAAGGCCGTCGATCGCGACCAGGACGTGCAGTTGCTGCACACCATCACCGGCGCGGGCTATCGCGTCGCGGATCTGGACAAGGCCGTCGCCTGATCCGTATCGCGTGACGCTCCGCAACCGGAGCGTCACGCTTGTGTCATACGTCGGCGTACGAGACGCCGCTTATTCCTCTTCTTCGCTGCTGCCGGGCGTCTGACGCTGCGGCTGCTGACGCGTCGCATCGTCCTGACGATCGTTGCCCTGCTGGCCCTGGTTGTTCGGGGACTGCGGCGTCTGGTGCTGATTGCTCATGGGAGGCTCCAACGGCGGGAATCGCCGTACGTGCACCCTCCGCCGGTGCTCGTGAGTCGATCGAGACGAACGGGCATTCAGTCCACACGCGGCCTCGACCGTTGCCATCGATACAGGCAGCTGTCTGCGCGCCACCTCAAATTGCCACGCCCATTTCACGACTGCAGGCGCGTGATACCGATGACCCATCGGAGCCATCGCCATGCTGCAAAACTTCCCGATCTACAGTTATCTGCCCGCGCGCGGTGTCGCACGTGCGCGCCGCTTCTACGAGGACACGCTGGGGCTGCACGCCAGCGACGAGACCGCGGGTGGCGCAACCTATCGCTTCGCCGGCGGCACCGCGTGCTTTCTGTATCCGACGCCGAACGCCGGCACGTCGAAGGCCAGCCAGGCGTTCTGGCAGGTGCGCGACATCCACGCGGTGAAACGCGCACTGGAAGCGCGCGGCGTGGAATTCGAGCGTTACGACCTCGACGATGACGCCGGTGCGTGGGACGACGGCGTGTTCACCGGCGGCGGCGCGAAGGCCGCGTGGTTCAAGGACAGCGAGGGCAACATCCTCGCGCTGATCGAACCGGTCTGATCGTCAGGCCGGCGTCGCGATCAGTAACGACTGCGCCGCGCCCGCGTCCACCAGGCGAATGCTGCGCCGGCGAGCAGACTGCCCATCGCCATTGCCAGCAATCCGCCAATGCCGCGCGTCGCGTCGATCAGCACCGGCATCGGCGCGACCGCATCGACGACGCGCACCGCGGCAATCAAACCGACACCGGCGGCGAGCGCGTAGAGGGGCACGCGCGCCTGCGGCCATGCGCGCACCAGCAAGGCGGCAACGAGAAACGCGGGCAGCCACGCCGCCAGCACGATGCCGGCATAGGCCGGGCCGAAGCCCACGAGATCCTGCAGCGTGGTCAGTCCACGCACCTGCAGTGGAATGTCGACATCCAGCGCCGCCAGTGCCTGCAGATTGAACTGCGTCTGCATCACGCTGCCCCATGCGGTGGCGAGCAGCAGCGCGGCGAGAAACGCGGCGATGCGCCGGTTCCATCCGGTGGTGCGGGTCGTGCGGGAGATCGTCATCGGCAGGTGTCATGCAGCATCATTGACGCGATGATGCCGCAGTCGCGGCGCCGAATGTGGAGTGTGCATGTCGATCGCGTCCCCCCGCCTGTCGTTGCCGCGTGTGACACGCAGACCATTCGCGCGCATCGGCAACATGTGCGTCGCGCTGTTGTCGATGCTGCTGGCTGGCGCCGCCATGGCCGACACGCGCGGCTATCGCGTGGAGACCGTCGCCGGCCGATTGGACCATCCGTGGTCGCTCGCCTTCCTGCCCGACGGCCGCATGCTGGTGACCGAACGCGCCGGCCGCCTGCGCGTCATCGAACGCGGCAGCGATGGCGCATTCGCGCTGCGCGACGCACCGGTCGACGGCGTGCCGCCGGTGCTGGCGATGGGACAGGCCGGCCTGTTCGATGTCATGGTCGATCCCGGCTTCGCGCAGTCCGGCATCGTCTATCTGTCGTTCGCACACGGCACCGCCGATGCGAACCACCTGCGCATCGTACGCGCACGCTTCGACGGCACGCGCCTGCACGACGTCACGCCGGTGTTCACCTCGCAACCCGCCAAGCGCGCCGGCCAGCACTTCGGCGGCCGCATGGCGCTGCTCGCCGACGGCACGCTGGTGACCGCGATGGGCGACGGCAATCTCGAACGCACCAATGCGCAGCGCCTGCACACGCATCTGGGCAAAGCCATCCGCGTGCATACCGACGGCCGCGTGCCCCGCGACAATCCCTTCGTCGGCCGTGAGGGCGCCCTGCCCGAAATCTGGTCGACCGGTCATCGCAATCCGCAGGCGATGGTGCGCGTCGGCAACGTGCTGTATTCGAACGAGCACGGCGCCAAGGGCGGCGACGAACTCAACGCGATCACGGCCGGCGCGAACTACGGCTGGCCGATCACCACCGACGGCGTCGACTACACCGGCGCGCGCGTGACGCCCTATCGCACCTGGCCCGGCATCACCGCGCCGTTGACGCACTGGACGCCGTCGATCGCGCCCTCGGGCATGGCCTGGTACGATGGCGCCCTGTTCCCCGCATGGCGCGGCAGCCTGTTCGTGTCGGCGCTGGCCGAACGCAGCGTGCGTCGCGTACCGATGGCCGGCGGCACACCCGGCACGCAGGACATCCTGTTCACCGAACTCGGCGTGCGCATCCGTGATGTCCGCAGCGGGCCGGACGGCGCGCTGTATCTGCTGACCGACAGCGCGAGCGGGCGCGTGCTGCGGATCGTGCCTGCGCGCTGACGATGCACGCGCCTGCGGCTCACTGCGCAGGCGGCGGCCCGACATGGAACGGGACGTTCGCGTAGGCCGCATGACCCTGACCATCGCGCACTTCGACGAACAGCCGGTAGGCGCCCGGCGTCGTGGGCGCGGAAAACCGCAGCGCGCCGTCCGCATGCTCGGCCAGCCGCAGCGGCACCTGCGGCGGCAACGTTTCCGGATCGCCACCGATCGACGTCGCCCGGCTCTCTTCGCGCACGATCCAGCGGTAGACCAGCGGATCGCCGTCGGGATCGGTCGCGACCACATGCGCGCGATGTTCGGCATCGGGCACCAGCACCACGCTGTCGGTGGCGACACGCGCGTCGATGCGCAGCGGTGAGATCGCCGGCGCACGGTTCGCCGGCCAGCGCCCGGTCCACAACTGCTGCATCGCATCGACGCCCGGCGTGGATTCGCCGCCGGGCAGGAACAAGCCGTACCAGGTCGGCGTGCGCTCCTGCTTCTGCCCCCACAGGAACACATACGAGCCGAGCCCCTGCGCCGCATCGGCCTCGATGATGCGCGTGTAGCGATCGACCAGCAGCGCCGCCTTGCGCGACGCGTCGTCTTCGACCGGTGCGCCCCAGGACGTCAGCGGGCTTTCCCAATGGCCAGTCGGGCCCCACTCGGTGACGACATAGGGTCCGTCCCAGCGCGCAGCCTCGAGCTTGCGCGGCAGATCGACGATGTCGCCGTAGAGCTGTACGCCGATCAGATCCAGCGACGGCGCGCGCGTGCGCAGCAGATCGGCGAGCGCGGGATCGAATCCGGCCAATGGCGTCATCACCGGATGGTTGGGATCTTCGGCGTGGATCGCGCGTGTGATCGCTTCCACCGCATTCCAGACACGCGGATCGCGACCTTCGAGATTCAGTTCGTTGCCGACCACCCACATCAGCACCGCAGGATGATTCTTGTAAGCGCGCACCTGTTCGAGCAGGCGCGCCTGCTGCGCCGCGATCGCCGCGGCGTCGCCAAAGTCGAAGCCGTGCCGTTCCTTGCCGACATGCAGGCCCATCGCGACCATCAGCCCGTTGCGCTGCGCGCGATCGAGCATCGCGCGCACCTGCACGGCGTCGTCTGCGGTGTGCCAGGTCCGGAACGAATTCGCGCCGCGCGCGGCCAGCGCTTCCTGGTCGCCGTCCTGCAGGCCGGCACCGCGAATGCGGAACGGCGTGCCGTCGACCTGCAGCTGATGGCCGTCCGCCGTCGCGACGACGCGGACCACCGCCGGACCATCGGCAGCCGCCACGGACACGCCACTCGCGCACAGCGCCAGCCATACGATCGCACGCAACGCGTGGCGAACGAGCACTCGTTTCATCGTGGACTCCAACGCAAGCAGGCGCAGTCGCATCACTCTAACGGCGGAGCCACGCACACCCGAGCCGCAGCGCAGCATGTGCGCCGTGTGGATTCGAACGCTGCGAACGCCCCGGATCAGACCGGAGCGGAATGATCCAGCAAAGGCCTCAGACCTTCGGCAGCGACACCGACACTCGCGTGCCTTCGCCGAGTGCGGACTGCACGTCGATACGCGCGCCCAGCACGTCCGCGGCCTGGCGAACGATCCACAGGCCGATGCCGAGGCCTTCGGACGCGGCGTCGGCCTGGCGGAATGCGGTGAAGTAATCCTCGACGCGGGTGGCGTCCATGCCGATGCCGGTGTCGGCGACGACGATCTCGATCGCGTCTTCGCCGGCGCTGCACTCGACGCTGACGCGGCCGCCGTCGGACGTGTACTTGATCGCGTTCGAGACGAGGTTGCCGAGCAGGGTTTCGAGCAGACCGGCATTGGTGCTGGCGATGCACGGCGACGGATCGACCACGAGTTCGATGTGCTTGCGGCGCGCGGCGCGTGTCCATACGCGGCCCACTTCGCCGAGCACCGGGGCCAGATCGGTCGGACGCAGTTCCGGCGCGGCGGCGCCGCCCTTGCCGGTCGCGCCGGCGATCATGTCGCCGAACTTCTGGTTGATGTAGCCGAGATCCTGCTCGGCGCTTTCCAGCCGCGCGTCGCGTTCCTCGCCACCGGCGGCGCGTGCTTTCGTCAGCGCGTACAGCGCGGCGCGCAGCGGGCCCTTGAGGTCGTGGCCGGCGGTCGCGAGCACGCGTGCACGGTGCTGGTTCAGCGCCTGCGCCTCGACCAGCATGCGCCTCAGTTCGAGCTGCGCCATGACCTGCCGCGCAAGCGCCTGCAGGGTGTCGATCTGCACGGCCGTGAGTTCGCGCGGCACGGTGTCGAGTACGCAGACGGTGCCGAGCGGCAGGCCGTCGGGCGTCTTCAGCAACGCGCCGGCGTAGAACCGCAGGCCGGGATCGCCGGTCACCAGCGGGTTGCTGGAGAAGCGCGCATCGGTGGTGGTGTTGGGGACTTCGAGGAAGTCGTGTTCGAGGATCGCGTGCGCGCAGATCGACGTGTCGAGCGGTGTCTCGCGCACGCCCAGGCCGATCTCGGACTTGAACCACTGGCGGTCGGCATCGATCAGGTTGACCACCGAAATCGGCGTGCCGCAGATGGCCGCGGCGATCCGGGTGATGTCGTCGAACACCGTTTCGGCTGGCGTATCGAGAACCCCGTAGCTGCGCAACGCGGACAGGCGCCGGGACTCGGCGTGGGCGGGCAACTTGGCGGCGGCCTGATGCATGGTGAACTCCGGGAGGTGGCGGATTCTGCCACGTCCGGCAGGAGCGGTATGTGGTGTCGATACGCCGCAGGGCGGACCGCGACGGGACGTGACGTCATCACCACCCCGCACCGCTACGATCGCTCGAATCGCCGCTGCTCCGGAGTCCGCATGCCCGTTTGCCGTTCCGTGACTCCCGCCGCGCACCCGCTTCAGGCGGCCGGTCGATGAGCACCCTCCTCGCCACCTGTCATTGCGGCGCGATCGAAATCACCGTCGACGCAGCCCCCGTCGAGGTCACCGAGTGCAACTGCTCGCTGTGCCGCCGCTACGGCGTGGTGTGGGCCTACTTTGAAGCCGACCAGCTCGACCTGCCCGACGCGTCGTTGACCGGGACCTATGCCTGGAACGGGCGCCACGTCGACTTCCACCGCTGCCGGACCTGCGGCTGCGTGACCCACTGGATGCCGCGCGACGTCAGCAGAACCCGGCGCGGACTCAACGCGCGCCTGTTGCCGCCCGACGTGATGGCCGCCGCGCGCCTGCGACACAAGGACGGCGCCGGCAGCGGTGAGTACCTCGATTGAGCACGGGCGCACACGCCATCGGGCGGCGACTGAGCCGCAGCTGTCGGGCGCGGCACAGCCTCCGCACGGACGCGCCGCGGAAGGCCGCATGCCGCGCTACGCTACGCGCATGACGCAGACCACCCTCGCTCAACTCGACGGCCTCGTGGCCGAGGGCCGGCTGCGCAGCGCGCTCGAGACGCTCAACCTGCTCTCGGGTTGCCGTTTCACCGCGTTTTTCCGCTTCAGCGACGCGGATCTGCGCAACCTCGTGCTCATCGACCGGCAGGATCCCTACGCCCCGACGATGCAGGCGGCCCCGATCGATCAGACCTACTGCGTGTTCGTGCAGCAGTCGCGCGATGCCTTCCTGGTCACCGACGCCTCGGGCGATCTGCGCCTGGAGGGACATCCGAAGCGCCCCGTGGTCCGCACCTATGTCGGTTTTCCGGTGGCCTCGGGGGATGCCGTGTTCGGCACCGTCTGCCATTTCGATTACGACGTGGTCGACGTCGCACCCGATGTCGTGGCACTGACGCGCTCGTTCGCCGCGTCATTCGAACCGCACGGCGCGCTGGCCGGCCTGCAGCGTCTGCTGGATCGCCGGCTCGAATCGCTGCGGCTGATGAGCCACGAGATACTGCTGGCGTCGACCAGCCGCGGCGAGGCGCTCGAAGCCTTCGAGGAATACGCGCAGCCGCTGCGCCAGGAAGCCGACCGCCTGCTGGACCGCGTCGCCGCTGCTGCCTTCCATGCCGATGTCGATGCGCTGGCCACGCGCTTCCTATCGCTGGCCGAGACGGCCGTCGTGCCCTCGCACCCGCTGCCGTCGATCGGCATCGCACCCGATCTGCAGCCCGCCGTCTGAGCGCCGCGCCCCGCAGGATTGGCGTCTCGCCCCGGATGTGAGGAGCCGTGCACCGGCCGACTGCTAGGTTCCCCCATCGACCGGGAGAACACCTTGACCACTCGCGACACCGCCAATGCGGTGCTGGAAGACCTGGACGGCGAGCTGGTCCGCATGTCGGTCAATGGCGCGACCCAGCTGTCGCGTCTGGCAGCCTTCGCGAATGTGGCCGACGCGCTGCAGTTCATGATCGTGCCGCTGGACCGGCCCTGGTTTCTCGACAGCCTGCAGATCCTCGTCGACCGTCACCATTTGCCGGTGTCGACCCTGGACGACATGCGCGCCGCCCATTGATCGACGGCTGGCACACCGCATGCGCCTTCACATAGGATTCACGCCAGAGGACGAGTTGCCCGGGGAGGGCGTCGTGACCACCGGCGATCGTTTCTTCAGCCAGTCCGGCAATCTGGCCGACCTCGCGGTCGCGTCCGTGACCAATACCGCGTTGCGCCACGCCTTCGACGATCTGCTCGACGGCCTGAAGCGCAGCCTCGATGTGGCCTACGCGCAGCTGACGTTCGACCCGCAGGTCTCGGCGTGGTTCGCGCGCGAGCGTGCGCCCGACGCCCCGCCCGAGACGGCGCCCGCCAACGACGACGGTCCCGATCTCACCGTCGTCTGCCGACAGGTCATCGCGCACAGCACGCCGATCGAGGTCACCGATCTCGCGCGCCATCCGGTCTTCGCCGACGAACCGTTCGTGACCGAGGCCGGCTACCGCTTCTACAGCGGCCTGCCGCTGCTGTCGGATTCCGGCCGCGCACTCGGCGCGCTGTGCGTGCTCGACACCCGGTCCCGCGTGCTCACCGACACCGAGCGCGCATCCCTGCATGGCGCCGTGCGCCAGGCCAGCATCCAGCTCGAACTGCGACGTGCGCTGGAAAGCGCGCGGCGCGCAAACCGCTATCGCTCGCGCCTCAACGTGCTCGCCACGCGCGGCTTCCGCGGGCCACTGACCACGATCACCACCGTGCTCGGCGAACTGGCGAGTTTCACGCACTCCGACGAAGAGAAAGAGTTGCTGGCCTTGGCGCTCGATGCGGCGCGCACGCTGGAGACCGATTTCCGCCAGGTCGCCGAAGCCACTGCGGAAGAAGCCGACCAGGACCTGCAGCCCAGCGCGCAGGTGCCGTTGTCGGGCGTGTTCAATGACCTTGCGCATTCGATGTCGCTGCCGATGCGCGTGCACGGCACCCGGCTCGAAGTCGAAGCGACCGATGTCGTGCTGCGCACCAACGCACCGCTGTTGCTGCGCGCCCTGTGCAGCCTCGTGCGCGTGGCGCTGGAGCGACGCGCGACCCTCGTCTGCGTGCAGTGCACCCATGATGCCGATGGTCTGCAGCTGTCGGTGCGCGCACGTGGCGGCGGCGATCGCAGCGGCATGAACGACCGCGACGCGCGCGGCGTCGCCGAAGATCTCGCCGGCCTCAATCCCAACGGCTCGCTCGGGCTCGGCACCAGCATCGCCAAGCGCAGCTGCGACGTGCTGGGCTATCAACTCCTGGTGGAAACCGCGCTCGACATCGGCAGCGACTACACCATCCGGATCCCGGCCGCGCAGATCGTCCGCTGACGGGACGCTCAGTCCGCTCGCCGCGTCACGCCAGGTCCGCGCGGCAGATGCGCCGGCACCTTCGCTTCGAGCAGGCGCACCAGCGCCGGCTCCATCAAATCGAAATCGTCCGGAATCTCCAGACAGATCACCCGCGCATGCCGCAGATGCGGCCGGAACCGCTCGCTCAGACGCGCGCGATGCACGCGCTCGATGACGAAGATCGTGTCCGCCCATGCCAGCAATTCCGGTGTCACCGGCGCTTCGGCATCCGGGCTCAGGCCGGCCGATGCGGTCTCGACACCGGGCCACTCCGCGAACAGCTGTTCGGCGGTCGGGCTGCGCAGCCGGTTGCGGCTGCAGACGAACAGGATGTGTCGGGTCAAGGTGCGTCCAATGCGCGGTGGGGTTGTGCGCCTGCCGCCGCCTGCCGGTCGCGCACCCACGTCATGATCTCGCGGAAGGTCGCGGTCCAGAAGCGGTCGCGGTGCGCGGCGAGGTGATCGAGCAGTTGCACATGCGCTTCGCGCGACACCGCAAGGTGCTCGGCGCCGATGCCGTGGAAAGTGAGGTTCACCATCGTGCCGCGGCGCGCGGCGTCTTCGACGAGTGCGATCAACGCATCGCCATCGAGACCGGCCGGCGCCTCCACCGGCACTGCATGCGCGTCGAGGGTGTGCATGTCGGGCACTACGGCGCCGCCCATCACCTTGATGCCCACGAAGTCCGGCGCGAGTCCCGCCACGTATTCGCCATCGCGCGCCTGCTTGTCGCCGCAGGGCACGGTGAAGGTTCGCGATGTGGCGCCGTCGATCGCCTGCAGCATCGTCGATGCCAGCCGCACTTGTTCCTGCATCTGCGCGACGGTCATCGCATCGAGATCGTGTTGCGGCGTGACCCACGTGCGTTCCGGCTTCGACGCCGCGCACTGGTGGAACAGGCTGTGGTTGCCGAGCTCGTGGCCGCTCCGCGCCGCCGCGCGCCAGTCGTCCATGCGCGTGCGCACCGTGTCGGACGACAGCGTGAGATAGAAGCTGCCTTTCAATCCACGGCGATCTAGGGCGGGAATCGCCGTGTCGAGTTGCGAATCGAGCGCGTCGTCGTAGGCCAGGCTCACCGCGGCCCGCTGGCCATCCGGCCATACGAACGCAGCCGGTTCCGCGGCCATAATCGGGCACGACCCCATCGCCAACAGCAGAAGTGCCGCAAGACCGCGTGTCACGGCGCCGGTTCCGCGCGCACGAAGTTCGTCACGTAGACAGGGGATCCGTCCTTGAGCGTCATGCCCATCCGCTCATCGACGAAGCCATTGCGGAACCAGGGTTGCGAAAACATCTCGCCCAGCAGACGCTGCCAGTTCGCATGCGCATCTTCCGCGCCGAGGCCCGGCCGCGCGACCACGACGATCTCGCAGACGCGCGCACTGCAGCGTGGCGGCTTCACCTCCAGACCGTGATAGCCACCGCCGTGTGTGCGCAAAAAAGCAGCCAGCTGCGCTTCGGCGGCATCGGACCAGTCCGGATCGCGGCCTTCGTTGTCCAGCAGCATGTACAGATCATCCACGTCGCTGCTGCGCATTCGCATGTCGGCGATGACCTCCTCGGCGCGGCGCAGGTTGGCGTCCGACATCGGCATCGGGCCGGCGCCTGACGATCGCGGCGCGGTCCGGGCGCGTGTATCGCCGGTCGAAGCTCCGGTGTTGTCCGCCGATGTCGCAACGGCGTTCGCTGGAGACGCCGTCACTAGTGGATTGCTCGCGTCACGTGACACATCCCCAGCACTGTCCGACACAACCGAGGGATGCCTCGCGCTATCGACCGATGATGTGACTGCTGGTTCGAGGCGCTCGATGTTCGCACCCGGCGTCCGCATCACGGCATAACACAGCAGTGCGCCTGCAATCGCGGAGAGCGCGCAGCACAGCAGCACATGGATCGGCTTCATCCGGAGCTCCCTGCGGGACGTGTCCACGCAGCGTAGCCCTGTCGCGCAGGCGTTGCATGCTGCAGTGGCGTCCCTCACGCGGCTCGACGCGGCATCGCAGGTGCTCGCCACACGCGAGTTGCCCGATGTGCATGTATCAATGCGATCGATCTGTGCATGTGCATCGCGCGCCCGCGCCGGCGCCTGCGTCTGTCGATCCCGGGTCATCTCGAACGTCCCGCATGCCGGCGGCGGAACCACGCGGGCCTTAAGTGCGGCATCGCGCACTTCGACATGGGTGTGGAACGTACGATGGCGGCACTCCGATCGCTACCAGCTGGAATCTGGCATGTACCTGCAACGCTTTTTCGGCGCAGCGCCCTCCCCGCATCCCTGCGCAGGCTGCGGCAGCGACGACACGCTGGATTTCGAAGTACGCATGGCCTTTCAGCTGATAGTGGACGCGCGCGACCGGTCGATCTTCGGGTATGAGGCGCTGGTCCGTACCGAGGACGGCGGCAGCGCGGCCGATGTCATCGCGCGTGTCACGCCGGCGCAGCTGTACCGCTTCGACCAGACATGCCGGGTCAAGGCCATCGAAACCGCTGCCCGGCTTGGCATGCAACAGCGCCTGTCCATCAACTTCTTTCCCAATGCGGTGTACGAACCGGCGACCTGCATCCGCCTCACGCTGACCGCGGCCCAGATGTTCGGCTTTCCCACCGACCGGCTGATCTTCGAAACAGCGGAATCGGAACAGGTCCGTGACCATGCGCACCTCACGCGGATCTTCCGCGACTACCGCAGCCGGGGTTTCCTGACGGCCATCGACGACTTCGGTGCCGGGTATGCGGGTCTGAATCTGTTGGCGGACTTCCAGCCCGATGTGCTCAAGCTCGACCTTGCACTCATCCGCGGTATCGACACTGACCCCGTGCGGACCTCGATCGTCCGGGGCATCGTGCAGATCGCCGATGCGATCGGCTGCACCCTGCTTGCCGAAGGCGTCGAGACCGACGGCGAGTACCGGCAGCTGCGCGCGCTCGGGGTGCCGTTGTTCCAGGGGTTCCTGTTCGGCCGGCCAGAGCTCGAGACCCTGGGCACCGTACCGGACGCCCTCTGGGAACGTTTGGACGCACCGCGTGCGCCTTGACGGTCAGGCCGGACGCGGGCGATCCACCGCGTCGCGTGTTGCCGCCACCTGCCTGGCCGCTTCGATCGCTGCGACCTCCGCCACCTCGGGTGTTTCGAAGTTGTCGCCCGCGAGCACGGTTTCGACCGGCGTGGGGTCGCCGTCGAGATGCAGCCCGCCCTGTCCGGTGAATCGACCGGGCTTGCCCACTGTCGGTGTGACAAGCGCGGTCAACGCGTAACGGCCTTCGAGTTCCATGTGCGACACCGTGCGTGACCGGGGGCTGCAGCCTACCGATGTGCGCGCCATCAGCGTCTTCATCCGGTCAAGCCGTGTTCGATGCGTCATGGCGGGCGTTCAGGCTCGGGCGTCGTCGTGACAAGGCGCCCACAAACCGCGGTGCTAGAGTCGGCCACCGCCTCACGAGCCCGTGTCGTGCAACTTTCCCAACCGCGTGACCCCGCCACTCTTCGCGCCTATGAGGCGCTGCTGCAGGCCACGCCCGATCTGCTCTACGTCTTCGATCTGCAGCACCGGTTCGTGTATGCGAACCAGGCACTCCTGACGATGTGGGGCAAGACCTGGGAAGAGGCTGCGGGCAAGACCTGCCTCGAGATCGGGTACGAGCCTTGGCATGCGGCGATGCACGATGCAGAAATCGAACGCGTCATCGCCACCCGCGCGCCCATTCGCGGCGACGTGCCGTTCCCGCACCACGCCGACGGCCTGCGCATCTACGACTACATCTTCACCCCCGTGATCGGCGCGAACGGCGAGGTCGAAGCCATCGCCGGCAGCACCCGCGACGTCACGGACCGGTACAACCACGAAGAACATCTGCAGTTGCTGATCCATGAGCTGAATCACCGCGTGAAGAACACCCTGTCGACCGTACAGTCGCTGGTGCGGCAGACACTGGGTAATGCCGACGGTCTCGACGACGGCGGCGAGCGCATCGAATCGCGCCTGCTCGCGCTGTCGCGCGCACACGATGTGCTCACGCGCGAGAACTGGCACAGCGCCGACATCCAAGACATCGTCGAAGGTGCGATCGCACCCTACGAGACCGGCGTGGGTCGGCGCTTCGAACGCTCGGGCCCGCCGTGCCGGGTGAACCCGCAGCGCGCGCTCGCGCTCGCGATGGCCCTGCACGAACTGGCAACCAATGCCGTCAAGTACGGCGCCCTGTCCCGGGACGGCGGCGAGGTCCACATCCACTGGAACTGCACGCATCCCGGAGAGGGTGCTGCGATGGAACTCACTTGGCGCGAGTGCGGGGGTCCGGTCGTGCGAACGCCGACGCGGCGCGGATTCGGCACGCGCCTGCTCGAACGCGGCCTGCGCAACGATCTGGGCGGCGATGTCGAACTGGCCTACGCGCCGGACGGGGTCGTGTTCCGTGCAACCGCTCCCCTCGAAGGCGGCCCCGACGCCGCGAAGCCGGCTCTGGAACTGGAGACCCGATGATCGATACAGACGCCGCAATCCTGATCGTCGAGGACGAATCCATCCTCGCGATGCTGCTCGAGGATTTTCTAGACGATCTCGGCTACACGCCGCCGGCGGTGGCATCGAACGTCGCCCAGGCGCTCAGGATCGTCGAGACGCGTGCGATCGATTTCGCAATCCTCGACATCAATCTGGGCGGCGAACAGAGCTTTCCGATCGCCGACGCGCTCGATGCTCGCGGCATTCCGTACATTTTCATGACCGGCTATGGCGCGACTGGCGTGCCCGAACGGCTGAGCAGGCATTACGTGCTGCAGAAGCCCTACGGCGCCGACGCGTTGAAGCAGGCGCTCGCCAGCGGCGCGGAGATGGCAGAGGCCGCGCGCAGCCGGAAGTCGGCCAGCGGCGCCTAGGCGCGCGCCCTGAGGCGTCAATCCGGGTAATCGCTGCGCGACGCGCCGTCAATCGACACGACGTGATCCAGCCGTACCGACCGGCCGGTTTCGGTCTGCAGGTATTCGCCCTCTGGCAGGGTCACGATGTCCGCGATCGTCGCCTCTATCCGCTCGGACCTGTCGCCGGCACCTCGGATCTCGAGCGTCACCACGTCACGTCGGGTCGCCGCCGCTTCCAGCAGATCGTGGAAATCGCAGCTGATCGGTCGGTAAGGTGCGTCGTGCATGCAAAATCGCCTGGCGTCGTGGGTCAGTGTCCGCCCTGCCGCTCTTCCGCACGGTCGCGCACGTCGTCGTTCGAGAGTTTCGACGGCGCATCCTGCGAGGGCTTCGGCGGCGGCGCCTCGTCCTGACGGGACTTCTTCAGGCTGTCAGGTGTCTGCGGGATGCTCATGGCGCAACTCCATACGGGGCGAGGATGGATGGCCACCCTGCACCCGTCCGTATCAATCGGCCGTGACGTGGCCCCCCGGACATCTACGGAATCAGCCGCTGCGAACGCAGCAGCGCGAACAGTCCGAAGAACGCGTCGTCACTCGGCTGGTAGTCCAGAAATCCCAGGCGCCGGCTCTTGGACATGTCGGTCACCACCTCCAGCGGCCTGCCCAGATCGGCATCGGTATGCCAGGGCGAGACCAGCCGGTGCATGTCGGATTCGACCAGTCCATGGCGGACCGCAAGCTGTGCCCACGCGTCGGCATCACCGGCCATCTGGTGTTCCAGAGGCTGCAGCGTGCCGTCGAACGGCGCGGGCTCGAGTTCGAACCACTCGGCGATGCGGCCCCACATCCAGCGCCAACGGAACACATCGCCATTGACCACGTTGAACGCTTGATCAGCGGCAGCCGGCGTGGTCGCGGCCCAGAGCAGATGCTTCGCGAGCTGCCGTGCATCGGTCATGTCGGTCAGGCCTTCCCACTGCGCGGTCGAACCGGGAAAGCGGAATGGCCGGCCCGTGGCCTTGCACAGCGAGGCGTAGACGGCGAGCGTCGTGCCCATGTTCATCGCATTGCCGACTGCGGCGCCGATCACCGTATGCGGGCGATGCACACTCCAGTGGAAGCCGTCGCGTGCAGCGGCCGCGAACACTTCGTCTTCCTGCGCGTAGTAGAAATTCTCGATGTCGAGCCGCGGCTGTTCTTCGCGGAACGGCGTCTGCGGCAGCGCGCCTCGTGCATACGCTTCGAATGGACCGAGGTAATGCTTCAGCCCGGTCACCAATGCGACGTGCTGCACCGAACCCGCCGGCTGCAGCGCATCGAGCAGGTTGCGCACCATCGCCGCGTTGACGCGGATGTTCTCCGCCTCGTTCGCCTGCCGCGACCACGTGGTGATGAACACATGGCTGGGCGCGAGCCCCGCCAGCGCCGCGCGCGTGCCCTGCGCGTCCGAGAGATCCGCCGCCACGCCCTGCACGCCCGTCGGCACGGCATCCGGCCGTCGCGCAAGTCCATGCACGTCCCAGCCCGCTGCCAGCAGCTGTTTAGCCAGCGCGCTGCCCACGATGCCCGTCGCGCCCACCACCAGTGCCCGCTGCGTCATCTGTCCCGCCTTGCGTTGATTGTCCGGCGCCACTCTTACGCGCCTTCGTCTTCTTCGACGGTCCACAGACTTTCCGGCAGCGCATCGAGACGGGCCTTGGGAATCGGTGCGCCGCTGCGATCGGACAGACCGTAGGTGCCGTCCTCGATCTTCTGCAGCGCGCGGGTCACCGCCGCAAGGCGCGCGGCGTTGTGCTCGATCAGCGCGGCGTTGTTGTCGCGCAGGTTGGTCTTCTGCGCGTCGTCGCCCGAACCGTGCGGTTCGTCGATCGAATCGGCCTGCAACTCGGCCTCTTCAGCTGCGGATGCCTGGTTGTCTGCGCCCAGTTCGTCGCGCATCGCCTCGAGGCGCGCCTTCTGTGCGGCGATGTAATCGGCTGATAACGCGGCGGTATCGTGGGCCATGGGGGAATCCGGTCGATGCAAAGTGAGCGGAGACCCTAGGTCACGCGGCGCTTGGTCCGCGTGAGCATGCACACCGCGCGCTAGGCGGCGTCGATCCCGCCCGACACCAGACGCCCCTCGTGGAAGGTCGCGCGACGCGGTGAGCAGCGCGCCACCACCTCGGCCGAACAACTCGCCTCGGCCAGCACGAAGGCCGCCGCATCACCGGCCTTCGGCCAGGCGCGCGCGCCCGCGTCGTCCAAGGGCAGCACATCGCCGGTCGCGATCCACAACGAACGCGACAGGCTGTGCTCGTCACTGCCCGCGTAGAGCTGCGCGTACAGATTCGCCTTGTCGATCATGTCGCCGGTGCCGAAGGGCGACCAGTGATCGATGACGCTGTCCGTGCCCGACATCACCCGCACGCCCATGTCGCGCAGGGCCTGCAACGGCATCACCGAACGCCCGATCGGCACGGTCGACGCCACATCGATGCCCTGCGCCGCCATCCGCCCGCCCAGCTCCGCCAGTTCGCCCGCGTCGAGCGTCGCCAGCGCGAAGGCATGACTGAAGGTCACGCGCGACTGAAGCGGCGCGTTGGCCTCGACGGTCTCGACCATGTAACGCAAGGCCGCGACGCCTGAGGCGCCGGACTCGTGCAGATGGATGTCGACGCCTTTGTCGTGATCCAGCGCGATCTGGAACATCGCGTCCAACGAGGCTTCCATCGCGCCGTCCACGTTGGTGGGATCCAGCCCGCCCACATGCGTGACGCCCAGCGCCATCGATTCGCGCATCAGGCCGTCGACCTTCGAGTGCAGCAGGCCGTGTTGCGGAAACGCGACGATCTCGCAATCGAACGACGCCTGGCGGTTGGCCAACGCGCGATTCAGATGTTCCAGGCTCCGCAGTCCGCTGACCGGATCGATGTTGCAATGGCTGCGCGCGGTCGTGGTGCCGTTCGACAGCAGCAGTGCGATCAACGCCTCGGCGCGCGCCTGCGATGTCGGCAGCAACTGCGGCAGCAGCGTTTCCTCGTACGCGATCATGTCCATGATCGTCTTGCCCTTGCGCGGTCGCGGCGCCTGCCACGGGCCACCGTAGAAGGTTTTGTCGAGATGGATGTGCATGTCGCGCATCGGCGGCAGCGCCAGCATTCCGTGCGCGCTGTAGCGCGGCAGGCTCCCCACCGGTGCATCGCGGATCGCGACGATGCGGCCGCCTTTGATTTCGAGCGTGTGCAGCGCGGTCTCGGTGCCGACCACCAAGTCGCCATCGCGTGCGAAGCCGGTTTCCAGGCGCACGTCGGTCAGCAGATAGTGGTCGTGGGCGATCTCCGCCACGCCTGCGGTGTCTGGCGTCTGCGCCTGCACATGCACGGGCAGGAATCCCAGGGCAGCGCCCGCCGTCATGATGCCGCCGCTGCGGCACAAGAACTCTCTGCGGTTGGTCATAGGGTCCGATCCTGTGTCAGTTGCCAGGACTGTAGAGCGACGCCCGGGTATTCAGAAATTAAATATCTGGATACTTTGCATGCATGAACCAGATGATCGACCCGCGCCTGCTTCGCGCTTTCATCGCCGTTGTCGACGATGGCGGATTCACCCGCGCGGCCGATCGTCTGAGCATGACCCAGTCCACGATCAGCCAGCAGATCGCGCGGCTCGAGGACCAGCTTGGCCAGCCACTGATCGACCGTGACGCGCGCCCGGTGCGCATGACCGTTGCCGGCGAGCGTCTGTCCGGTTACGCCCGTCGCATTCTCGCGCTGCAGGACGAAGCCACGCTCGCACTGGGCGATCGATCCGGCACGATGCCCGTGCGCATCGGCTTGGCGGACGACATCCTGACGCCCGAGATGGCCGGATTGTTCGCCACATTCGCGGCGGCACATCGCCACATCCGTCTCGACGTCACCACCGGTCTCAGCCGCGGCCTGACGGCACGCTATCGCGACGGGGAATTCGACATCGTCGTGGTCAAGGAATCCACCCCGGCGCCCGACTGTCGCGTGAGTTTGCCGGAACCGATCGCGTGGTTCGAAACCACGGCGGCGGGAGCGTGGCCGGATCCGTTGCCGATGGTGACCTTTCCGCCGGGCGGTCTCTATCGCGAACAGATGTTCGCGCGCGCCGAAGCCGATGGGCGGCGCTGGTACGTCGCGTTTTCCGGCAGCAGCCTGCAGAACGTGACCACCGCGGTCGAAGCGGGGCTGGGCATTTCGCTGCTGCCGGTGCGCGCGGCGGCAGGCCACCGGATGCAGCGCTGCCCGCTCTTCGGATCCGAGCAGGCCATGGTGGTCTCGCTGTACGCATGGGAGACACAGAGACCGTACGGACCGCTGGTCGCGGCGATGCACGACGTCCTGGATTCCCGCTGAGCGGCGCCGCGCAATGCGGGCGCCTTTGCGACCTGCAGCCGAAATCCACCGCGCGCCGCCAGGGCTGATCGAGGCCCGCGAGCGCGGGTTTCGCGCAGGTCAGGCCTCCGCCGACGGCTTTTCGGCGCACGGGAAGCTCTGGATCGGCTATCACGATGCCCCCTGCTTCGACCCGGAAAAAGCCGGTTTAGCCCGTCACACCGCCATTTGTCGGGCCCGCTTGCGCCCTGGCCTGCAATCGCGTGCTCACAGTTCACAGACAAATCGGAAAAGTGATGTAAGGTGCACCCACTGTTCAAAGCGGGATCACGGTACATCGTGGCTCCGATGCGGTTGATCACAGGTTCCAGGGTCAGCAATGACTCTCCAGACGATCCGCTCCATCGCTTCGCGTTACCCCTTGCTCGATACAGTCCCGGCACCGCACTTGCGGGCCGTGCTTCCAATAACTGATCCAAGGAGTAACACCATGTCTGATCGTCAGACCGGCACCGTCAAGTGGTTCAACGACGCCAAGGGCTTCGGCTTCATCACCCCGCAGAGCGGCGACGACCTGTTCGTCCACTTCCGTTCGATCCAGGGCAGCGGCTTCAAGTCGCTCCAGGAAGGCCAGAAGGTTTCCTTCAAGGTCGCGCAGGGCCAGAAGGGCCTGCAGGCTGAAGAAGTCCAGGCCGAGTAAGTTCTACTCGACCTGTGCCGCGTAAGCGGCGCCAAAGAACCCGGGCGGAAACGTCCGGGTTTTTTTGTGGCCGCTCGCCGGGCGCGGCGCGCCTGCTTCGATGACCCCACGCGCGCGATCTGCCAGACTGCGTGCCCTTCGCGATCACCGGCACCGCACGCGCCATGCGCCTCAACAAGCACATCAGCGACACCGGCGCCTGCTCACGGCGCGAAGCTGACCGCCTCATCGGCGAAGGCCGGGTCATGGTCAACGGCATGCGCGCACGCGTCGGCGCGGAAGTGGGCGAAGGCGACACCGTCATGATCGACGGCCAGGCGCTGCTGCAGCGGACCACCGCGCCCGGCAAGCGGCGCCACGTCTACATCGCGCTGCACAAGCCCGTCGGCATCACCTGCACCACCGAGGCATCGGTGAAGGGCAACATCGTCGACTTCGTCGACCATCGCGAGCGCATCTTCCCGATCGGCCGGCTCGACAAGGATTCCGAAGGCCTGATTCTGCTGACCAGCAACGGCGACATCGTCAACGCGATCCTGCGCGCCGAGAACAAGCTCGAGAAGGAATACCTGGTCACCGTGAACCATGTGGTGAGCCAGGAGGTCCTGCGCGGCATGTCGCGCGGCGTGCCGATCCACGGCCAGACCACCCTGCCCTGCCGCACCAGCCCGCTGGGCAAGTTCGGCTTCCGCATCATCCTGGTCCAAGGCCTCAACCGGCAGATCCGCCTGATGGCCGCGCACTTCAAGCTGCGCGTGAAGCAGCTGATCCGCGTGCGCATCGGCCCGGTCAAGCTGGCGCATCTCAAGCCAGGCCAGTGGCGCAATCTCACCGACGCCGAATTACGCGGCCTGCTGCCCGGCCAGGCGGAATTCTGATGCGTGACGATCTGACCATCGCCGTCGGCGAGCTCTACCAGGCCATCCGCCACGAACACTGGCGGGAAAAAACCTACCGCCAGTTCTGGACGTGGTTCAACGACCGCTGCATCGAGATCGTCGGCATGGCGGAGACGGCGGACCTCGACGCGCTCGGCATCGCCCTGCTCGAAGTGCGCGATGCGATCGAAGCCGGCGGCTACATGGTGGCGTCGGACCGGCTGGACGAGACGATCGACGCGGAGACGTGAGTCTCGCCGGCCGCGCGACGTCGCGGCTCGCCTGACGCTCGACGCCTCTACGGCTTCGGTGGCCGCGGCATGTGGATCACGTGCGGGCGGAAGTTGAGCGCGGTGCCGGGCATCGCATCTGTCAGCACGAACACGACCGGAACGCCCGGATCTGCGTCCTGCACCACGTCGGCGCTGAAACCATGCGATTTCAGGACCGCCGCCGCGTCTTCCGCCTGCCTGAGCGGATCATCGGCGACCAGGCCGATGGCCGATGTCGCGCCGCGCAGCCTGCGCGTCACGTCTGGCTCGGACCAGTTGATGATCGTGCCGTCGAACAGGATCGAACGCAGAACGCCGCCGGTATCGACGCGAAAGCGCTCCCGCAGTCCGTTGCGTGCCAACACATCGACGATCGCCGCCTTGGCCTCCGGCGAAGCGGCCGCGAAGATGCGTGAGCCGCCGTCGGGAAACGGCAATGGATTGCGGCCGTTCGCCAGCAACCAGGTCCAGCCCGCGAGTGCGACGAAGACAACGCAACCCAACGCCAACAGCCATTTCGGAACGAACATCGGTGTGCCCCCAGTTTTCCGGATGGAAAGCGCGTTGTGCCTTGGAACGGGAAAAATAGCGAGAAGCGGTCATCTCCTGCTGCCTTGTCTACAGCGCCGCCATGCGGAAGGCGCTGCATCCGACAGGCCGCCGCCATCCGGCAGGGTGTCTTCCGGGCGACGCGTGCGACGCAGGGACCGGCTACGGTGACGCTCCACAGTAACGGCCCACGCATATGCGCTTCGCCCGACTCGCCGCCGCATGCGTCCTGCTGACGACATGCGCCGCCGCGACCGCACAAGCTCCTGATGCCGAGCGCGATGTGCACGCTGCTGATGCCGCGTTCTGGCACGCGTACAACGCCTGCGACATGACGGCCATGGGCGCGCTGCTGACCGACGACGTCGAGTTCTATCACGATAGAACCGGACTCACGACGACGCGCACGGGCGTCGTCGATTCACTGCGCCGCGGTCCTTGCGCGACGCCCGATATGCGCGTGCGACGCGAGGTGATCGAAGACAGCCTCGCGTTCCATCCGCTGGCCGACGGCTACGCGATCCTCTCCGGTCGCCATCGTTTCCATGTGCGCAAAGGCGACGCGCCGGAACGGCTGGATGGGCAAGCCGGGTTCACCAACCTGTGGCGATTCCACGACGGCCAGTGGCAGATGCATCGCGTATTGAGTTACGCGCACGGGCCGGCGCCCTACTCGCCACCGTCTGCGATCGCGTTGCCGGCAGCGACCCTGGCCGCGTACGCCGGCCGGTACCGCTCGGCGCGCATCGGCGAGATTTCGGTTGTCGTCGGCGGCGACCATCTTCAGCTGACCGCCGGCGATTTCGTCGTGGCGCTGTATCCGGAATCCGCCACGCGTTTCTTCGCGAAGGATCGGGATCTGCGTTTCGAGTTCGAACCCGGTGCGGCGTCATCGCCTGGAACATTGGCCGTCTACGAGAACGGCGCGCTCACCGAGCGCGCCGCACGGGCACGATGAGCGCCCCTGACCGTTGACGCAGACTCAGACGATCGAAGGCGGCTCGACCGGCGGGCGCTCACCCGGCAGTGGCCGGACGTCCTCGGCCGCACTTTCGCGCTTCTCGATGATCTCGCTGGCCAGCTTGTCTGCCGCCACCCGGTGCTGCAGCGATTTGCACAGCGCGATCCCCGCATGGGTCAGCCGCACGCCGTCTTCGTGTTCTTCGACGAGTGCGCCTTCGAGCAGGCGCCGGGTCATCTCGGTCTCCACCGGCGTGGGATCGCTGGACTCGCTGATCTGCTGCAGGACGTCGAGAAGCGCGAGGTCTTCCAACGGAATCGGGTCGATCATGGACGTGGCCGTCGTTTCAGAGGCCGGAAGTATGCGCCAGCATTCCCGAGAAACGGACGTCCGTCGCTTCTGCCCGCAGACGGACACCGCGCCGGAATGACCATCGTTCAGCGCCGCGCGCGGCCGGGCATCGGGACACGAGCGGGATCGCTCAACCCGCCAAGGCCCGCACCTGATCTGCAACCGCTCCGCCCGCCTGCTACGGCGACGGTCGGGCCGCGTTCCAGTTGAACAGGAAGTTGCGATGCTCGGCCCAGGTCTGGCCACTGGCGACAGTACCGGCCAGACACACCGACGTGTGATACGGGCCAGCGAAGTCGGTCGTGCGGAAGCTCGCGCACAGGCGGCCGCGGTCCTGCTTCCAGCGCCCGGCCTCGATCGCGCTGCCGTAGAAGCTGCCGCCCACCGTGCCGTCGGCGGCCAGCAACAGCTGCATCGGCTGCGTGTAGACCTCACCGGGTGTGCTGGACAGATCGACGATCCAGGCACCGTCCAGCCCGGTGTCGGCCGCGGACACCGGCATCGTAACGAGACAAGCGAGTACGCACAGCCCCAATCGATGCATGACGGTGTCCTCGAGGTCCGGGGCCAGTCCGGCGCGACGTGATCCACGCCCGGGCGTTCCCGCAGATCGTACGCCTGCGCTAGGCCGCGCAGGCCATCCACAATTCCGGTTTAGGCGCCCAGTCGCCCTCACCCAGCACCGCCTCGATCAGATGTTCGAGCGGATACCCCAGCGCGTCGATCGCGGCGGCGCTGCCGGCATCGTCGCGGTCGGCGATCGCCGCAAATGCGCGGAACGCGGCCTCGTCTTCGCGTGCGACGAGTGCGGTGATCTCGCGCGCCAGTTCGTACGCCAGCTCGACGCCCTCGCCTGCGGTGTGGAACGCCGCGCCCGACCAGAACGCCTGGATGGTCGTCGCGTCCCACCAGTCCGCGTGGCGCGCGGCCATCTCATCGGGGCGATACAGCGCCAGACGCGGATCGGCGAGCCGAGGCAGCAGGGTGCGCTCCACGTTCACCGCGAAGCCTTCGTGCAACCACGCCGGCATCGGCAGATGTGCCAGCAGCGCGTGCGTGAGTTCGTGGACGACGACCGCTTCCAGTTCGTCCAGCCCGTCATGCCAGCTCGCGAAATGTCCATAACCGGCGTTGATGAAAACCCCGCTCGACATCGGCGCCGCGTCACCGTCGCCCTGGTACTGCGACAGATACGTGTAGTAATCGTCCTGGCTGGCGAACACCAGCACCACGTGGCGGCCATAGCCGGTATCGCAGGCCAGCGGGCCGAGGCTGCTGCGGATCGCCCGCAAGGCCTGCGTGCAACTGCGCAGCACCAGCGCAGACGCGCGCGCCGATTGCGCCGACATCAACAGGAAATCCGTCGTGCCTGTCTGCCGATAGTCGGCAGGCAAGGCGGCGGCGAGCACGTCGAGCCAGTGCGCGGCCGCGGCGTCGTAATAGCCGTGCAGCAGACGCGGATCCGCATCGTCGGCAAGCGCGGCATCCATCGCCTGCCAGTCCGGCACGGGCAATGCCATGTCGGTACGCCAGTGCATCTGCACCGGTATGCGCGCGTGCGCGCCGTGCGTATCCGGCGCCTCGTGCGCCTCAGGTGTCTTCTTCCCGAACAGCCAAGCGAGCATCCTGCCCCTCCCCGATTCCGTTACGCATCGTCGCATGGCGCGAGGCGCGTCTGCAGCCCGCGTCAGGCGTCGAATCGAACGTGCGCTTTGCGAGCGGCCGCCGGTCCGATAGCCCAAGGGCGGAACGCGCCCTTGGCATGGCGAGTCACGGACGAAACCCAAAAAAAATGCCGCACACCCGAAGGTGCGCGGCATTCTGTTTCAAGGTGTGAGCCCGCGATGCGCTGCAGACCGGGCGCGTGGCCCGCTCCGCAGTGATCGGGACTTACTGGGTGGTCACGAGGTTGGTGGTCACCACCTCGGTCACGCCCTCGATCTCGCGCGCAATGCGCGTGGCCTCGGTCACCTGTGTGGCCTGCTCGACCTGACCCGTCAGCGTCACGACGCCATTGACGGTTTCAACATCGATCTTCAGGCCGGACACGTCGGAATCGGCCAGCAGCGAGGACTTCACCTTGGTGGTGATCCACGTATCGGAACCCGGCTGATCAGAATCCATGCCGTTGTTCATGCCGTTGGCCGAACCGTCCATTGGCGCATCGGTGCGCGCGGTGCCCGCAGTCGTCGTATCCGGCGTCGCAGCAGGCGGCGTCGTCTGCATTGCAGGATCGGTGGCCGGCGTCATGGCGGCCTGGTCGTCCGCAGCGCGGTCGTTCGAACAGCCGACGGCGAGGGCCAGCATCGAAGACATCGCAATGGCGAGCGGAATACGGGTGAGATTGGAAGTCATCTGAAGCTCCAGCGTCTGGGTGTGCCGGAGAGTGTCAACGGTAGGCATCATCCGTCGCGTGACGGAATGGCCCGCATTCCGGAATGAAAGTTTACGTTTGTGACACCCTCGCGAAGGCGCACGCGTCCTGGCGTCGCGGCATTCCGCCGATCAGGGCGACGGCCCCAGGACAAGGCGCGCCTTGCATCTGGGGACCACTTGCGAACACTGGCCGCTTCAGGCGCCCAACAGCTCGACGTCGAACTTCAGCGTGGCATTGGGTGGAATGACGCCACCGGCACCGCGCGCGCCGTAGCCGAGGCTCGCCGGAATGATCAGCGTGCGCTGGCCGCCTTCCTTCATGCCCTGCACGCCTTCGTCCCAGCCCTTGATGACCATGCCGCCGCCCAGGGAAAAGATGAAAGGCTCGTCGCGATCCTTGCTCGAATCGAACTTCGCGCCCTGCACGCCGTTATCAAACAACCAGCCCGTGTAGTGCACGGTGACGTTGCGGCCGGGCTGCGCTTCCTTGCCCGTGCCGACGACGGTGTCTTCGTACTGCAGGCCGGACGGCGTGGTGATGGAGGTCATGGGGGGATCCTTGTCGAATGCGGAAACGGGGCGCGCAGTTTAGCGGGTACGTCGGAAGCCGGATTCTTGGGCAGTTCGAGCGTCCCCGGTCTCGCGTCGCAGCTTCAAAGCGCCAGGTACTCCTCGGACGCAAAGTCCCTGATGAAATCCCGTGCATCCGCTTCGGTTCTACCGTCCCCCGAATTGCGCAGACGCTCCAGCATTTCGCGGTACGCCTCCGTCCCGGTGAACATCCTGAACTTCTCAGCCCTGTAGGCCTCGAACGCTTCGGCGGATAGATGGAGATGCTCCACCACGCGCCCGGATGCGACTCGCAGCACTTGATAGCGCTCGAACGTGGAGCCGTAGCCCATGTGGACGTAGTTCTTCACTTCGCCCTCCGGCACAACGAGCGCGCCGCTGTACCAACTCGCGACCACTCGCTGGGACGCAGGGAAAAGCGTAGAAAAAATGCTCTTTTCGACATCTTCGCGGCTCTCACCAACCGCAATGCGGACAGTGACGTCTTTCAGGACCAGCTGGCCGCCTGAGATTTCCCAGTGAGCGACGTAGCCACGCCAGTTCGCGGTAGACCACATGGCGTCCCGCGGCGGTTTCCAGTCCCGCTCGCGTAGATACGAGGCCAATGGATTCGTGTGAAGTAAGTGCGCCTCGCCATCGATCTGGATACGGTCGGCCACCTGCGCCGTCGCCAACGCGCCTCCAGGCAGCAGCATTGCGATCAACATCGTGACTGCACACATTGCTCTGAACATCGGACCCCCTAGGATTCACCGCGTTAGATTCGGGAATGGCCGCAATCTGCCCCCATTCTCAAACGGATAACTGAAGTCGAACCGGCGCCGTGAGCTCTTGCGCCGGTAAGTGAACCTGGCACCGTTAACTCACACAGACAACCGTTGAACGGGCATCTGATCCGCAACGGCGCAGCCGCCTTGGTGGAAGTGAACCTGACCCCGTTTTCCGTTATCTGTGTTCACCCGTTGCACCCGAGAGAGTCCGGATCGAGCGTCATGTTTAGCTCATCAGGCCTTAAGGTTGTCAGATGTGCGCCGGAGAACCGTGCGAGCGTCTGGAGCGCAACGTCATCCTTGTCGCACCAGGTCGAATCGGATGTACCTGTGATCATCTGCACCATCGTGTGACCAGTGCGATCTGATATTCCAACAATCTGTTGGCTACCGCCGTCGTACATCAAAGTCGCGCGGCTGGAAGGACCGTAATCGACAATGAAGCGTTCGGTGTAGATGGAGCGTCGTGTCTTCGCTGTCCCGACTGGAACCGCTTCGCCTCCACGCTCATCGCAGTCGATAGCACCCGCGAGGTGAGATGGTCGGCATCTCACACCAGTTGAGCGAGTGCCATAGACCGTTCGTTCGCCTTCGTACTGCCGTGTGTCGAAGTTAGTGATGACAACGAAAACGTAGTCGAACCTCTGGTCAATCGCATCCAGCATCGAAGCGATGCGACCATTACCGGCGACTTGGAACTCTGCCAATGGATACTTCACCTGCATCCCAGCATGGATTGCCTCTGCGATGGCGAAAGTTCTCGGATCAGGCGACGCGTCCCTTGTCGTCACAAGTATCCGAGTAGCCAATGGATCCCTAGAGGCAAGTGCCTGAGCCTCTTGGTAGTGCTCCAAGTTGCGCCGACGTGTAATGCTCGCTCCAAACTCGCTCTCGTCCATGCCAGACAACGAATCTACTTGCTCTTCGTCGCGAACCAAGTCTGCGGTGCCGCAAGATGAGAGAACACAAGCACCTAAGAAAGCCGTCACAAAGATACGATTCATAGCCACCTCCTCAGAACCCGTTTTCGGCGCTTCGCAACAGATGTAGTTCCTTAAACATAAGGTGTGAATCTTAAAATGATCACGCCCAGAAACTTACGAATGGCTCGAATGAAATTTTCAACGTATCAGCACAAAAACAAAACGCTTAACTTTCTCCGCGAACGACCTGACATCGGTGGAAAGCGGCATGAACGCACCCGGATGAGCAGAACTATTCCTTATGCCGAGCAATCGATCCAACTCTTCAAATCCTTGAAGATCATAGCCCCAGAGCTCCATCCCAATCACTAACAAATCCAGGTCACGCCCTCGCTGCATTTCAGGCAAGCTGCCAATCTGTAGTCCGCGAGTCACCCTTGTGTAGGGCGGTCCTTTCTTCGCTAGCGATGCCGTTGCGGCAGCATTAAATGCCGCGAACCCTAGGGCTTGAATACTTGTATGCATTCGAGCTATCGCGGCTGCCCAAATAAGAATTATCGCTGCACGATGACAATGCTGGGAAGAGCACTTTGCAGCTTCAGAAATGTATTGGGCCTCGTCATCGGTCACAACATCATTAAATAGCGCTTCCAGCTGACGCGCGGCAGCTTGGGCTGGACTACCTTCGAAGCGCATTACAGGCATTACAAGATTTTCAATAAAGCCCTCTCGAAACGGCTTGAGCTTTGCCCTAAAAGAAGTAGCTCGCGCTCTTGCCTTAGTCGCAACCAGCAGCTCCCCCATAGAGATATCGTAAGAATCGAGTGAGGGAACGAATCCCTCAGCCCCATTCTTTAGTCCAGAAGATATTCTTACCCACTCTCTCGCGAGAGAGGCCAGCGAAGTAACCAACTCCGTCTTTGTCACCTCTTTCGACTGGTACTTGGCCAAGTCTGAGTCGAGCTTTTGAACGCGATCATGAAATCCCTCCAACTCCTCGCTGGTAGGAATCATGATTCGCTTGCGCCGGCCAACTTCGCGAGAATTGCCTCCGCCGCAGCCACTCCAGAAGAACTCAAGGATATGTTTTCGACAGCTGAAGCGCTTTTAAAAACCGACTCTTTCATCGTAGTCGGATTATTGCTACGAATCGTAGCAATTCTGATCAACGCACATCGCCCTGAACTCCTTCCAATCGGCCACCCACCCACCACCGAGAAGATAGGTTTTTGCAGACAACAAGTATGCAACGTTTCTCGTCTTTTCCTTTTTCGAATCACCCGGAACGGCTAAGGCGTGATAATTAACCGGATCCACATTGAAGTCGAACAAAGCCGCCAGCTTTGATTGATCGACCTTGAGCCTAGCGGCGGTACTCAGCAGGCGTGCTTTCATCGCATCAGGCACCACCTGCAGACCGCTTTTGTCGGTGGTGTCACCAGAGCCATCGCCCTTGTTGCTTTGTGTGTTTTCGAAAGCCGCCACTGGGGCCAGGGAATCCACGTAAGCCGCCAGCAATAATTCGAAACATTTATCCTGGAAGCGATCGGGACACAGCTGAACCAAAGCAATGATCCGAGCTATTTCCTCTTTACTATTCTCGAACATATCCACTCCCTTGGATTAAATAGGTAGTAAGTCTTGGTAAGAGATGTTCTATGCTTCTTAAATCTCAACCACACTTTGAGTACCCGCAGTTCAAACACGTCGCACACCCATCCATCAGCACCAGCGCCTTCGTGCTGCACTTGTGGCACATGGTCGCGGACGGCGGGAAGCTCGCGCCGTCGCCGGTGATTTCGATGTCTTCGGGGTGATCGTCGGAACTGCTGGGCGCGTGTGGCGCGCCGCTCACGTCACTGTTTTTTTTTGAGCCTTCGCGCTGGGCGATCTGCTTGCGCTTTTCGGCGATCAGGGCTTTCTGGGCGTCGGACATTTCCGGGTCGTGCATCATGCCGATGGACTTGAGATGGTCCTCGACGATCATGCCGAGCTCGGCGACCAGCGACGGCATGTACACGCCACCGGCCTTGAAGTAACCGCCCTTGGGATCGAACACGGCGCGCATTTCCTCGACGAGGAAGGTCACGTCGCCACCCTTGCGGAACACGGCGGACATGATGCGCGTCAGCGCGACGATCCACTGGAAGTGGTCCATCGACTTGGAGTTGATGAAGATCTCGAACGGGCGGCGCTGTTCGTGCTCGGAGCCGGCGTTGAGCACGATGTCGTTGATCGTCACGTACATGGCGTGTTCGACCAGCGGGGATTTGATCTTGTAGGTGCTGCCGATCAGCACCTCCGGGCGCTCGATGCGCTCGTGCATGTGGATGACGTCGGCCTTGGGGAGTTCCGCCTCGACGACCTCGCGCGGCACGGACGTGCCTTCGACGGGCTTGTCCTCCGGTTTGACGACGGCGTATCCGGTGATCTTGCGGTCGATCTTGACGGCCATGGCGGGTGTCCTGGGTGGGGCTGTTGTCGGTACGGCTTGGGACGCGTTCGGCGGCGACGGATATCTGTCGCTACGGATGGATTTTCAAAAGACGGTGGGCGCCTGGTTCGGGATTGGGATGTCGTTCTTCCCTCACCCCAACCCCTCTCCCAGAGGGAGAGGGGCTTTAGAGCGACCGCGCTTCCTCATCGAGAGCGCGGCTTCGAGCAGATGGATCAGGCCTTCTTCGACGCGCGCTTGGTGGCGCCCTTCTTGGCGGCGACCGAACGCTTGGCGGTCTTGACTGTCTTCTTGGCGACGCCCTTGCGGGCGGCGACGCTGCGCTTGGCGGTCGCGGTCTTGGCGGCGGCCTTCTTGACGACCTTCTTCACCGCTTTCTTGACGGTCTTCTTGGTTGCGTTGACCTTGCGGGTGGTCGCGGCCTTCTTGGCGGCGGTCTTGCGGGTCGCCGACTTCTTGGTGGCGGCCTTCTTCGCCGGTGCCTTCTTGGCGACCGACTTCTTGGCGACTGCCTTCTTGGCCGGCGCCTTCTTCGCGGTGGCCTTCTTCGCCGTCGCCTTCTTGGCGGTCGTCCTGGTCGCCTTCTTCGCGGCGGTCTTGCCGGCGCCCTTGCGCTTGAGCGCGGCGATCTCGGTCGAGGCAGCGGTCTTGGCGGCGGCCAGCTTCTTCTTCACCGCGGTGACGCGCTTGCTCACGGCCTTGCTCGCCGTTTCGGCACGCTTGGTCGCGGCCTTGCGCACCTTGGTGACGCGCTTGGTGACGGTCTTCTCTGCATCCTGCGCGCTCTTCTTCGCGGATTTCGCGACGGCGCTCGCGCGCTTCTTGACCTCGGCGACGATCTCCTTCGCCCGTTCGGCGACATCTTCTGCGGCGTGCGTCAGGGTGTCTGCAACCCCGTTTCCGTTACTCATTATCGGTGTCCTCGTCAGTGAACTTCACGGAGCACTTCGTCCGCGGCGGGAATGTAGCGCGAAGCAACACGCGCAGGGGGCGGCAATTGCGATACGACGGTGACGCGGTTGCAGCGGTGCGACATCGAATCCGCGCCGGCCATGCGACCGGCGCGGTGCGGCGATCCTCAGAATTTGCCGTAATACCCTTCCTTCAACGCGTCGAACAGATTGGCGGCGGTGTGCATTTCGCCGTCGTACTCGATCTGTTCGTTGCCCGCGACTTCCAGCACTTCGCCGCCTTCCAGCTCGAAGCGATAGGTGGTGGCGGCGAGATCTGCTTCCTTGACCAGCACGCCCTGGAACGCGGCGGGGTTGAAGCGGAACGTGGTGCAGCCCTTGAGACCCTGCTGGTGTGCGTAGCGGTAGATGTCCTTGAAGTCCTCGTACGGGTAATCCGTCGGGACGTTCGCGGTCTTGGAGATCGAGCTGTCCACCCAGATCTGCGCGGCGGCCTGCACATCGACATGCGCCTTGGGCGTGATGTCGTCGGCAGCGATGAAGTAGTCGGGCAGTTGCGCGTCGGGTGCGTCCGAGTACGGCATGGCCTTCGGATTGACGAGTTCGCGGTAGGCCAGCAGTTCGAACGAGAAGACGTCCACCTTCTCCTTGGACTTCTTGCCTTCGCGGATCACGTTGCGGCTGTAGTGGTGCGCGAACGACGGCTCGATGCCATTGGAGGCGTTGTTGGCCAGCGACAGCGAGATGGTGCCGGTGGGCGCGATCGAGCTGTGGTGGGTGAAGCGCGCGCCGGCCTCGGCCAGCTGGTCGACGAGATCGGGCGCGACCTCGGCGATCTTCTGCATGTAGCGCGAGTACTTCGCGTGCAGCACCTTGCCGGGAATTTCCTGGCCGAGCTTCCAGCCGTCCTTCGCCATTTCCGGGCGCTTGCGCAGCATGGCGGCGGTGACTTCGAAGCGCTCTTCCATGATCGGCGCCGGGCCTTTTTCCTGCGCAAGCGTGAGACCCGTTTCCCAGCCGGCGACGGCCATCTCGCGCGCGATGCGCTCGGTGAACTCGCAGGAATCGGGCTCGCCGTACTTCATCTGCAGCATGGTCAGGGTGCTGCCGAGACCGAGGAAGCCCATGCCGTGGCGGCGCTTGCGCATGATCTCGTCGCGCTGCTTCTGCAAAGGAAGCCCGTTGACCTCGACCACGTTGTCGAGCATGCGGGTGAACACACGCACGACTTCCTTGTATTCCTCCCAGTCGAAGCGCGCGCGCTCGGTGAAGGGCTCGCGCACGAACTTGGTGAGGTTGACCGAGCCGAGCAGGCAGGCGCCGTAGGGCGGCAGCGGCTGCTCACCGCAGGGATTGGTCGCACGGATGGTCTCGCACCACCAGTTGTTGTTCATCTCGTTGACGCGGTCGATGAGGATGAAGCCCGGCTCGGCGTAGTCGTACGTCGAGACCATGATCATGTCCCACAGGTGCCGCGCGCGGACCTTGCCGTAGACCTTGCAGGCGACGAGGCCGTCGTCGCGGGACACGTAGCCCTGCGTCTGTGGCCACTCGCGCCAGATCACCTGCTCGACATCGGCGAGATCGAAGTCACCGGTTTCCTTCTCGTTGATCGGAAACACCAGCGGCCAGTCGGCGTCGGTGTCGACGGCTTCCATGAAACCGTCGGTGATCAGCAGCGAAAGATTGAACTGACGCAGGCGGCCGTCCTCGCGCTTGGCGCGGATGAAATCGCGCACGTCGGGATGGCTGACGTCGAAGGTGCCCATCTGCGCGCCGCGGCGACCGCCGGCGGAGCTGACGGTGAAACACATCTTGTCGTAGATATCCATGAAGGACATCGGGCCGGAGGTGTACGCGCCGGCGCCGGCGACGAACGCGCCCTTGGGCCGCAGCGTGGAGAACTCGTAGCCGATGCCGCACCCGGCCTTCAGCGTGAGGCCGGCCTCGTGGACTTTCTCGAGGATG
Organism: Luteimonas sp.; assembly: GCA_045810015.1. Taxonomy (GTDB): domain Bacteria; phylum Pseudomonadota; class Gammaproteobacteria; order Xanthomonadales; family Xanthomonadaceae; genus Luteimonas. Next base: position 48,601 of record JBJMWR010000013.1, on the reverse strand, counting down.
CCGTCCATCGAATCGACGATGGTGCCCGACACGGTGCAGTTGATCGTGCTGGTCGCCGGCTTGTGCTCCAGCGCCCCCGCGTTGGACGTGATGCGGCCGGCCGGAATCGCACCGCGGCGCAGCGCCCACAGGAAGCGCTCGTGCCAGTGACGCTGCTTCTCGACGGTGGTCTCGGCCTCGGCGAGCGCTTTCGCCACGCGCTGGTAGGTGCCGTCGATGTCGGCATCCACGGCCACGCCCTGCTTGGTCTTGAGGCGGTACTTCTTGTCCCAGATGTCGTCCGACGCGGGCTGCATCGGAATTTCGGGGCCGGGATCGGACTTCACCGCCGCGAGGCGAACCGTGCTCATGCTGCTGTGCGCTCCTGGAATCGCGCCGGTGTGGACCGGTCGCCTGTCGTGTACGTGTTGCGGACGCGAGCGGACCGTCGGCGCATCAGGCGCCGTCGATCCGTGCGGGATTCAAAAGAATGGTGCGGGTGCAGGCACAGGGCCGGTTGCGGCCTGGGGCCGTCTTCTCCGTGACGTTCGAACCCATCGCGTGCATCCCCTTTGCTGCGAAGTGCCGCTGACCGTTGAAAGCCCCATGTGTTGGGAATTTCCAACACCGACACCCAATATGTAGTGGCGGCGACGGGGGTCCACGCTACGCCCGGACTCCGACCGGTGTCAACCGGAAATCCGGGCGACCGGCGATTGTCGGCAGGACCTATGACAGATGTCGCCGGCGGCATTCCGGCGCATCATCTGAATGCGGCTTTCAACACCGATTCAAATGCTGCGGGCCACACTGCTGGCCCCGCGGACGGTCCTTCGAGGCCGTCTTCGACCCGTTTTCCACGCTCCGGCGTCGATCATCCCGACCCACTGCCGACAAGGGACGCTCCATGCGCGCCAAGACCACGCTTCTCGCCCTGACCTGTGCCGCCGCGTTCGGTGGCTTCGCCGCGACCGCGATCCGCGACGTGGTGCAGCAACCCGCGGGTGCGACACCGGCGACAGTTGCCGCAGTGCCGACGATGGCCGCCTTGCCGGCCGCGGTCGACGGCGCGCCGCTGCCCTCGCTGGCACCGATGCTCAAGACGGTGACGCCATCGGTGGTGTCGGTGCACGCCAAGCAGCGCGTGCGCGTGAGTCCGTTCGGCAACGACCCCTTCTTCCGTCGCATGTTTCCGGAACTCGACCAGGAGCGGATGAATGAGTCGCTGGGTTCGGGTGTGATCGTCGATGCGCAGCAGGGCTACGTCTTGACCAACCACCATGTGATCGAAGGTGCGGACGACGTGTCGGTGACACTGGCCGACGGCCGCACGGTGGAAGCGGAATTCATCGGCTCGGATGTCGACACCGATGTCGCACTGATGCGGATCAAGGCCGAGAACCTCACCGCGATTCCGCTGGCGCAGGACGCGAATCTGCAGGTCGGCGATTTCGTCGTCGCGGTGGGCAATCCGTTCGGCTTCGGACAGACGGTGACCTCCGGCATCATTTCCGCGGTCGGCCGCAGCAACGTGCCGGGCGTCGGTTTCCAGAACTTCATCCAGACCGATGCGTCGATCAATCCGGGCAACTCCGGCGGCGCGCTGGTGAACCTGCGCGGCCAGCTGGTCGGCATCAACACCGCGAGCTTCAACACGCAGGGCAGCATGGCCGGCAACATCGGCCTGGGTTTCGCGATTCCGATCGGTCTGGCCCGCAACGTGATGATGCAACTGGCGACGACCGGCAGCGTGCAGCGCGGCACGCTGGGCATCGACACGCAGACGGTGGACGCGCGCATCGCCCAGGGCCTTGGCCTCGACACGCCGCGCGGTGCGGTGATCACGCGCGTGTATGGCGGTTCGCCTGCAGCGCGCGCGGGCCTGCGCACCGGCGACGTGGTGGTGGCCGCGAACGGCGAGCGCATCGACAACAGTGAATCGCTGCGCAACTTCCAGGGGCTGCAGGCGCTCGATACGCCGGTGACGCTGGACGTGCTGCGCGACGGCCGGACGGTGAAGATCGAGACACGCCTGACCGCGTTGCCGCGCGATGGCGCGAGCGTCGATGCACGCCTCGCCGGTGCGATGTTCGCCGACCTGCCGGAAGCGCTGCGTCGGCAGAACCAGCGCGCCGGTGGCGTGCTGGTGGAAAAGGTGGAACCCGGTAGCCGCGCGTTCCAGAGCGGCCTGCGCGACGGGGACCTGATCCTCGCTGCGAACAGTGGACAGTTCCGCGACCTCGCAGGCTTCCGCGACTCGCTGGCCGATCGCCCGTCGGACCTGGTGCTGCGCATTTCACGCCGTGGACGCATCGCCGACGTGATCATGCGTTGACCCGATCCCCCGTGTCGCGCGTTCTGTGCGGCACCGTTCAACCGACAGGAGCACCACCATGAGCCCCACTTCGACCGACGCGGTGAAGACCCATCTTGGCGAAGCGAGTTCGCACCTCGCCCAGGCCGCCCGCGATGCCGGCGCAGCCGTCAAGAACGCCGCCAGCGTGGCTGGTGACGAGCTGAAGCTCGGCCGCGCCACGGTGAAGTCCGACCTCGCGGATTCCGCAATGGCCGGCGTCGCTGCGTTCGAAGAAGGTGGTACCGCCGCGAAGGAGCAGTACGACGTGCTGCTCGACAAGGGCCGTGATCTGGTCGAGAGCGCCGCCGACCTGATCCGCGAGCGTCCGATCGCTGCATTCGGCACGGCGTTCGCGGCCGGCTGGATCATCGCCAAGCTCGCGCGCAGCAAGTAAGCGCCTGGGTTCATGACCGAACGTGTGACCAGGGAAGACCCGCGCGAGGAGCCCGCCGGCAGCGCAGAGCGCGCGCCCGGAGAGGCGCCTCATCTCGACGAAAGCATCCGCCGCATCCGTGCGGCGGCTGCTGAGACCTTCAGTTCCGGACTCGACAGCGGACGCGCCCTGCGCAAGCTGGTCGCGGCCGACATGGCCCTGTCACGCAGTGCCCTCGGGCGTGCGCTGGCATGGTCGGCCGTTTCCGTGGTGTTCGGCGCGTCCGCATGGTTGCTGGCGATGGGCGCTGCGATTGCATTGCTGCAGTCGTGGGGGCTCTCGTGGCTCGCATCGATCTCGATCGCCACATTGATCAGCTTGATCGTCACTGCGATCGCCGCCTGGCGCGTCTCGGTGTTTTTCGACTATGCCGGCATGCATGCGACGCGTCGCCAGCTGGCGCGGCTGGGCATGTTCTCCGAAGCCGGGCATGACGATGACGACGATGAGGACGACACGTCGCCGCCCGCGCGCGCATCCGCCAAGGCGAAGGCGTCATGAATTTCGAAGGCCTCAAGAATCGCGTCGAACGTGCCGAGACACTGGTCGACGGTCGCGTGGTACAGACCTCCGACCGCTACCGCGCACTGCGCACGAGCTGGCGGGAAGCCTGGACCCCACCGCGCATTCTCATCGCCGGCCTGGTGATGGGCTTCGCAACCGGACACCTGGAGCCGCGCCGTGCGTTGACCAAGCTCGGCAAGCTGGGTGGCCCGAAGTCGATCCAGTTGCTCAGTGCATTGTCGGGCTTGCTGACCTCGGTGCAGGCGACTGTCGCTGCAGCAACTGCAGAGAAAGCGGCCGAGACCGCCGACGACGCTGCGCAGACGGCCGATGCCGCCGCTGACAACGTGGCGGCGAAGACGGACGGCACTGCGGACACGCAGGCAGCTGCGGCGGCCGGTGCTGCTGCGGCGGCGCAGGTCGTGTCCGCTGGCGGCACGCAGACCCAGCGCGCAACACAACCGGGCACCACGCCGGACGCGGCCACTTCGATGCCGCGCACCGATCGCGGTCGACCCGATCCGGTGTTGTCGGAGCAACCGCGTCCTGCCGAAGCGGCGACCGAGCTGTCGGAATCCGGGCGCTGAGCGCCCGATTCCCGGACCGCCGATGAGCACGCCCACCACTCCCCTGCCGGAGGACGATGCGCCATTGCCGGTGCCGACACCGGTCACGCCGCGCCCGCGCGCATCGACCGCGCTCATCGTGCTGGCCACGCTCGCCGTACTGGCCACGCTGTGGGCCGCGCAGACGGTGATCCTGCCGATCCTGCTCGCGGTGTTCTTCGCACTGGTCGGCAATCCCGTGTTGCGCGCGTTGCGGCGCCTGTGGATTCCACGCTTCATCGGCGCCTTGCTGGTGCTGAGCCTCGGCATCGCCAGCGCCGGCGCACTCGGCCTGCAGCTCTACGGCCCCGCCAGCGAATGGGTGCAGGACGCGCCGAAAACATTGCGCACACTCGCGCCACGTCTCAAGGCGATGACCCAGCCGGTGCACCAGGCGAGCCAGGCCGCTGAATCCTTCGCACGCGCGACGGAAGATCGCCCGCAACGTCGCGTGCAGCTCGTGCAGATCCAGGACAACAGTTCGTGGCGCACCATTGTCGCGACGCCGAAGATGCTGGCGTCGGTGCTGGCCGTCGTGCTGCTGACGTTCTTCTTCATGGTCTACGGCGAAAACCTGCAGAAGAACGCGATCGCAATGCTGCCCGATCGCCAGCGGCGCAAGCTGACCGTCGACATCATGCAATCCATCGAGCGCGAGATTTCGCGTTACGTATTGACGATCTCGATCATCAATACCCTGCTCGGCGCGGTATTCGCGGGCGTGCTGTTCTGGATGAACCTGCCACTGCAGGACGCCTTACTGTGGGGCACCGTCGTCGCGCTGTTGAATTTCGCGCCGTATGTCGGTCCGCTGATCGGCGTGCTGCTCATGCTGCTGATGGGCTTCGTCAGCTACGAAGGTACGTGGCCGAACGCGGCCTGGGCGCCGGTGATTCCGGCCGCGATCTACCTGCTGCTGCACACGATCGAAGGTCAGTTCGTGACCCCGATAGTGCTCGGCCGCCGCATGGCGATCTCGCCGTTGATACTGATCCTCGCGCTGATGCTGTTCGGCTGGATGTGGGGCATCGTGGGCCTGCTGCTCGCGGTGCCGCTGATCGTCTGCGTGAAGCTGGTGCTGGCGCGCGTCGAAGGCTTGGAGGGTTGGGCGCGGTTGCTGGCGTGAAGCTCCTCGCCTCTCCGTAGGATGGGTAGAGCGCAGCGAAACCCGTCGCCTCGGCTGGGAACCCTTCTTCAGCCGTCGGAAGCGTCCGCGAGTCGCCTTGAGGGCTTAGCGCGCGCCGATACCTCGCTCGATACCCCCGAGCACGATACTGATGGGTTTCGCTTCGCTCTACCCATCATACGGGCCTGTCTGATCAACCCCTTCTTGACTCGTGTCATTGGGGGTGGCTTCGCCGCTCACGCTGCACGGGTGCGCAGCGACCAAGAGAGATGCCCTCGGACGCATGTACTGACGAATTGGCGCGATCGTCATGCCCGGCCGACCCAGCGAGGCGCCCTGCCCTCGCCCGCCGCGCTTTGCGCGTCGACCTCTCCCGGAGGGAGAGGTGCGGAAGTCAAGGCGGAGGCCGCTGAGACCCACCCGTTACAATGGCCCCATGACGTTCCCCATCCGCGCCATCACCCTCGATCTCGACGACACCCTCTGGCCGTTCGCGCCGATCGGCGCGCGGGTCGAGCAGACGCTCGATGCGTTCCTGCGCACGCACAGCCCCGCGACCGCAGACATGTATCCGATCGAGAAGATGCGCGATCTGCGCACGCGGGTGTTCGCCGACAACGCGCACCTGATGCACGACCTGTCCGCGCTGCGGCAGCTGACGATCGAACACGCATTGCGCGACAGTGGCGGCGATCTCGGGCTGCTCGATGCCGCATACGAGGTGTTCTACGCCGAGCGCAACAAGGTCGAGTACTACCCCGACAGTCTGGCCGCGCTCGAGCGCATCGCTGCGCGCGTGCCGGTGGCGGCGGTGACCAACGGCAACGCGGATCTCGATCGCGTGGGCATCGGCCATCTGTTCGCGTTCACCCTCGGCTCGCGCGAGCACGGCGTCGCCAAGCCGGACGCGAGCATCTTCCACGCCGCCTGCGATCGACTGGGCTGCGCGCATGGCGACGTGCTGCACGTCGGCGACCACATCGAGATGGATGTCGCCGGCGCCGCTCGCGCAGGCCTGCGCACCTGCTGGATCAATCGCGAAGACCGGCGCTGGGAGCATCCGACGCTCACGCCCGATCTCGAATTCGACACGCTCACCGCGCTCGCCGACTGGCTCGACGCCGTTCCGACCATCGCCGACCGCACCTGACACTGGCTTTCCCATGACCGACACCACGACCGACCTCTTCGCCACCGCCTCGCAGGACGCACGTGCGCTGCACATCGTCGCGCGCGACGGCTACGCGGCCTGGCGCGACACGCAGCCGGCCGTCGTGCAGGCCTGGCTCGATGCGCAGGCCTTTGACGCGGCGCCGGGTGCGCTGGCATTGCTGCCGGGCGACGGCGGCCTCGACGGCGCAGTGATCGGCATCGGCGATGCGCTCGACCCGGACAGCTACGCGCATGCGGTCTACGGCCTGCCGGAAGGCGACTGGCGCGTGGCGGGCGCGCACGATGCGGCGACGCTGCAGCTCGGCTGGGGACTCGGTGCGTATCGCTTCACGCGCTACAAGACGACCGCGCGCAAGCCGGCGCGACTCGCGGTGGATGCAGCCGATGCCGAGACCGTCGACGTCATCGCCGCGACCACACGCGTGCGCGATCTGGTCAATACGCCGACCGAGCACATGGGCCCGGAGCAGATGGAAGCCGTGGTCCGCGACATCGCGCAGGCGCATGGCGCGACCTTCGACAGCATCGTCGGCGACGCATTGCTCGAACAGAACTTCCCGGCAATCCACGCGGTCGGCCGCGCTTCGCATCGCGCGCCACGCCTGTTGCATCTGACCTGGGGCGACGCCGCGCATCCGCATATCGCGATCGTCGGCAAGGGCGTGTGCTTCGACACCGGCGGCCTCGATCTCAAGCCGGCCGACGGCATGCGCAACATGAAAAAGGACATGGGCGGCGCGGCGCACGCGATCGCACTGGCCGAGCTGGTGATGGCGCGCAAGCTGCCGCTGCGCATCACGTTGCTGGTGCCGGCGGTCGAGAACGCGATCGGCCCGGATGCGTTCCGTCCGGGCGAAGTGATCGCCACGCGCAAAGGCATCAGCGTCGAGATCGACAATACCGATGCCGAAGGCCGGCTGGTGCTGTGCGATGCGCTGACCTTCGCCGGCGAGCAGTCGCCGGACACCATCCTCGATTTCGCCACGCTCACGGGCGCTGCGCGTATCGCGCTCGGCCCTGATCTGCCGGCGCTGTTCTCCAACAACGATGCACTGGCGCACGCCTGGATCGCGGGCGGCGAGGCGACGCGCGATCCGGTGTGGCGCATGCCGTTGTGGCGGCCGTACCTGCGTTACCTCACCAGCGGCATTGCCGATCTCGCCAATGCCGGCTCACGCATGGCCGGCGCAGTCACCGCGGCGCTGTACCTCGAACGCTTCGTGCCGGCGGAGACGCCGTGGGCGCATCTCGATACCTACGCCTGGAACGACAGCAGCCGCGCGGGCCATCCGCAGGGCGGCGAGGCGCTGGGCCTGCGCGCGGCGTGGGCGCTGCTGAAGTCGCGCGTCTGAGCCTGCGTCAGCGCAGCCAGCCGCGACGCGCGGCGCCGCGCGCGAACAGCCACATCGACGCGACCACCAGGATCAGCAGCAGCGGCAGGCCCAGACCGCGCAGGCCGGTCAGCGCCCAGACCGGCGTCAGCGCGTAGCTGGCGACCATCTGCACGACGATCGCGATGAACGACACCCGCAGCGCGGGCTCGGCCCAGCGACGCGCGAACAGCAATGCGATCGAACCGGCCGCGCCGGCCAGCGTCGCCAGACCGAACACGCCGTAGATCCACATCGGCATTGCCGCATTGATCTGCTGCTGGTCGAGCGGCAGCGCGGCACGCTGCTCGGGCGTCATCGACACCTGCAGCACGAACACCAGCAGGCCGAACAGGTTCCACAGCAGCGCGGTCAGCGCGACCACGCGGGCGCCCAGCGGCATCGGAGTCTGCATCGGTCGGTCCTCGGTATGCGCGGCGGTGGCATAGCGTAGCAGCGGCGGCGCATGCGCCTGCCGGCCGTCCGCTGCCTGAAGCGGACGGCCGCGCGCGAACGCGAGGTTCCCGCGGGCGTCGCCGACAGGCGAAAATGGCGGCTCCGCCGGGGAACGCCCGGTCTGCCGCCGGTCCCCGATGAACGCTTCGACGCCGCTGTCCCCCGACGAGATCCGCAGCCTGTTCGCACAGGCGATGTCGCGCATGTATCGCGACGAGGTGCCGCTGTACGGCACGCTGATGGAACTGGTGTCGGAGGTGAACGCCGCGACGCTGGCACGCGATCCGTCGCTGGCCGCGCGTCTCCAGCGCAGCGATGCACTCGACCGGCTGGATGCCGAGCGTCATGGCGCGATCCGCGTCGGCACGCCGCGCGAGCTGGCGACGCTGCGACGCCTGTTCGCGGTGATGGGCATGCATCCGGTCGGCTACTACGACCTCGCCGTCGCCGGCGTGCCGGTGCACGCGACCGCGTTCCGCCCGGTCGATGCCGCGGCGCTCGCGCGCAATCCGTTCCGGGTGTTCACGTCCCTGCTGCGGCTCGAACTGATCGAGGATGCCGCGCTGCGCGACGAGGCCGCCGCGATTCTCGAAGGCCGCGAGATCTTCACTCCGCGCGCGCTCGCATTGATCGAACGCTTCGAGCAGGCCGGTGGCCTCACTGCCCATGAAGCCGGCGAATTCGTCGCGCAGGCGCTGGAGACCTTCCGCTGGCACAGCGAAGCCACCGTGTCGCATGCCACCTACCAGGCGCTGCTGTCCGCGCATCGCCTGATCGCCGACGTGGTCTGCTTCCGCGGTCCGCACATCAACCATCTGACCCCGCGCACGCTCGACATCGACGCCGCGCAGGACGCGATGCAGGCGCGCGGCATCGATGCCAAGGCCGTGATCGAAGGCCCGCCGCGCCGCCGCTGCCCGATCCTGCTGCGCCAGACCAGCTTCAAGGCGCTGCAGGAGCCGGTGCTGTTCCCCACTGGCGACAGCGCCGACGCCGGCACGCACACCGCGCGCTTCGGCGAGATCGAACAGCGCGGCCTCGCGCTGACGCCCAAGGGCCGCGCGCTCTACGACAGCCTGCTCGCGCGTGCGCGCGAGGCGGACGGCGCCGGCAGCACCGGCGACTACGGCGCGCGCCTGGCCGCGGCGTTCGAGGATTTCCCGGATGACGACGACACCCTGCGTCGCGAGGGCCTGGGCTATTACCGCTACGCGCTGACCGATGCGGGGCGTGCGGATCCGTCTGCCGTTGCGCGCGGCAGCGTGGACGATGCGATCGCGGCCGGCCTGGTGATGGCCGACCCGGTGGTCTACGAGGACTTCCTGCCGGTCAGCGCGGCCGGCATCTTCCAGTCGAATCTCGGCGGCGGCGAGCAGCGCGCCTTCGCGGCGCAATCGAATCGCGATGCGTTCGAAGCGGCGCTGGGTGCGCAGGTGCACGACGAGTTCGAGATCTATGCGCGGATCGAGCGGGATTCGCTGGTGGCGGTGGGGCTGGCGCGCTGAGTCGCGCTTTGAGCCCTACCGCGCCTGCGGGGCATTGTCCCTTCAAGGGTGGAGGGTTGGGTGGGGGGGGCAGTCCATCGCTCCGCTAGAACCCTCTATCGTCATCCCCGCGAAAGCGGGGATCCATCTTGATTCGATAGATCACGATCAAAATGGATTCCGGCTTTCGCCGGAATGACGGCATGAAAGGTTCGCGGTGACGCCGCCTACAACCACCCCTTCTGCCGCGCCAGCCGATACGCTTCGATCCGGTTGCCGACGCCCAGCTTCCCGATTGCTTCCGACAGATAGTTGCGCACGGTGCCGTGCGAGAGCTTCAGCTGCGCGGCGATCTCGCTGGCGCTCATGCCCTGCCCGGCGAGCCGCAGCGTCTGCCGCTCGCGCTCGCTCAGCGGGTCGGGTTCGCTCCAGGCTTCCAGGGCGAGTTGCGGGTCGATCGCGCGGCCGCCGTCGTGAACGCGGCGCAGCGCATCGGCGAGTTGTTCGGCCGGCGCATCCTTGAGCAGATAGCCGCCGACGCCGGCATCCAGCGCGCGGCGCAGGAAACCGGCACGCGCGAACGTGGTGACGATGACCACGCGCACCGGCAGTGCGTGGCGCTGGATGCGCTGCGCGAGTTCGAGACCGGTGAGTCCGGGCATCTCGATGTCGGTGACGAGGAGGTCGGGCGTCAGACGCTGCAGTTCGCGCCACGCCGATTCGCCGTCGCCGACGCTGCCGACCACCGTCAGATCGTCTTCGAGATTCAGCAGCGCGGTCAGCGCGCCACGCAGCATCGACTGGTCCTCGGCGATCAGGATGCGGAGCGGCGCTTCGGGCGTGGGCAGACGCGGCATAGCGATGACGGTAGCAGTTGGATGGCGGTCGGAAGACGAAAGCTTGTGTGAGTGCAGATCAACCGGCGTTCGGCACGCCCAGCGGAATGCGCGCATCGATCCGCGTGCCGTCGGCGTCGCTGTCGATGCGCAACTGCCCGCCCAAGGCTTCGATGCGTTCGCGCATGCCCGACAGACCATTGCCGGGCAGGATCGCGCCGCCGCGGCCGTCGTCGCTGACCTGCAGCCGGATCGCGTCGCCTTCGCGCGAGAACTGCGCCTGCGCGGTGTGCGCATGCGCGTGGCGCTGCAGGTTGGTCACCGATTCGCGCAGCGTCATCGCCAGTGCGGTCTCCACGGCGGGCGACAGGCCGGCGCCGGCGACGTCCGCGTCGAGGCGGTAGCCGAACGCCACGCCGTCGGTCTCGAGCAGCAGGCGCGCGGACGCGAGTTCTGCCGCCAGACCTGCGGCGCGGATGCCGCTCACCGCCTGCCGCACCTGCGTCAGCGCGTCACGGGCGATACCGCCGACTTCGCCGATCTCGCGCTGCGCGCCGGCGGGATCGCGTTCCACGAGCCGCGCGGCGAGATCGGCCTTTAACGCGACCATCGACAAGGTGTGCCCGAGCAGATCGTGCAGGTCGCGACCGATGCGTTCGCGCTCGCCGACGGCGGCCAGTCGGCGCACCTCGTCGTGCGACAGCCGCAGCGCGGCGTCCTGCCGGTTCTTCAGCCGCTCCACGTGCACCAGCAGGCCGATCATCACCGTCGTCACCGGCATCCAGGCCAGCGCCGCCCACGGATAGCCGAGCACGCGCGCCCAGGTCAGCAGCATCGCGTTGAAGACGATCAGCGCGAGCACGTAACGCCACACCGAGGCCCGCGACAGCGCACCGAGGAAGACGCAGCCGAACACGAAATAGCTGAGGCTCGACACATACCAGGGCAGCAGGGCGAAGCACAGCGCCATCATGCCGAGCGCGCACCACGGCGAACGGCGCGCCGGCAGCAACAGTGCACCCGCGAACAGCGCGATGAACACCGGATACGACAGCAGGGTGAGCAACAGCCAGCGCAGGTCGTAGCCATGCGGCGAGAACATCGGCACGACGAACACCCACACCGACCAGAACACGTGGATGCCTTCGCTCCACGCCGGTCGGCCCTGCCGCAGTGCGCTGCCGATGATCGAATCCGGCGCGGCGCGCAGGCCGGCGAATGTGCGCAGCGGCGCTGGATCCGGACGCGTGTCCATGTCGCGCAGCGTCGTCATCCCGGGCGTTCGCCAGACGTGGCAGCTGTCGTGTGCCGAACCGCCTGCATGTCAGCGCAGTTCCACGTCGTCGAGTGCGAAGGCGAACGTGCCTTCCGGCTGGCCTGCGGTCCACGCGATGCCGCGCACCTGCGTCAGATCCGCGCCGGCGAATCCGGCGAGCGGCAGGCGCACTTCGGTCCAGCCGCTGCCGGCGTCGAAGCTCTGCATCGCCGGCATCGCGGTCGGCGACGCGCCGGAGAACAGCAGCGCGCTGTAGCGGCGGCCGTCGCCGCGCACGCGGAACACGAGTTCGCTGCGCGACGACAGATCCGCGGGCTGCATCGCCTGCGCGGCGGGGAAGAAGATCACCCCAGACCACGGAAACGCGAAGCCGGGCTTGATCTCGCCGGTGACCGACAGCGCGCCGGCCGAGCCGTTCGCGCCGCCGTCGATCCGGGCGTGCGCGACGGTCGAGGCGCCGCCGGCCATCTGGTCCGTGGTCGGCGCCCAGCTGCCGAAGCGGGCGTCGAGACCGGTGTCGAAATCGCTGATGCGGGTGTCGTCCGGCACCGCGCCTGCTGCCGCTGCGGCCGCGGGCCGGACGCGTTCGACGCGCGCGCCGTTCTTCCACACGGTGTCGATGCGCCGCGTCACGGTGATGTCGTCGAGCGGATTGCCGTCGACCAGCACCAGATCCGCGCGCAAGCCCGGGGCAATGCGGCCACGGTCCGCGATGCCGAAGCGCGCGGCGGGGCCGGATGTCGCCGAGACCAGCGCCTGCTGCGGCGTCAGCCCGGCCTGCACCAGCAGTGCGAGTTCGCCGTGCAGGCTGGCGCCTTGTGCGGTGCCGGAATTGGGGGCATCGCTGCCGGCGAGAATCGTCACGCCTGCCGCGTGCAGGCGTCGCACGCTGGCGATCGCATCGGTGAGGCGCTGCGGCTTCGGTGCGGTGGACATGCGTGCGCCGAGGCTGTCGCGCCGCTCCGGCGTCAACCACGGCGACAACGCGGCATCGGCGGCCAGCTGAGCCCCTGCGTCGTTGCCGGCCACCGAGGCGATCACCACGAGCGTCGGCACGACGAAGACATCGCGGCGCGCGACATCGGCGACGAAGGCGTCGTCGACCACTGCATCGTCGGCCACATGCACGAACCCGTCGATGCCGGCGTCCAGCACCTCGCGGGCGCTGGACTGCGTGGACACGTGCGCGACGGCGATGCGCGCGTGCGCATGCGCGGCGTCGACGACCGCGCGTACCTGCGCGGCAGTCAGCGTCGGCAGCGTGCGGTTGCCGCCGTAGCCACTGAGGTCTTCAACGATCAGCTTGATGAAGTCGTCGCCTTCGGCCACGCGTGCGGCGATGAAGGCCGGGATTTCGGTGTCGGCATCGACGGTCGGCACCGGGAATCCGTACTGCGTGCCATGTCCGCCGGGCGCGGTGATCGCATAGCCCGCAGCCCACAGATCGGCCTGCGTGGTCGGCGCGGTGGACTCGCGTTGTGCGCGCAGGGCCGGCAGACGGTCCGGCATGCCATGCATGTCGAACCCGGTAGGAACGCCGAAGCGCAGCATGTCCTGCTGCGCGTTGCCCCAGGCGTGAACGTGCGCGTCGATCAGGCCGGGCAACAGCGTCTTGCCGGCAGCATCCACCGCGGCGACGCCGTCTGGCACTGCGACATCGGCGCCGACTGCTTCGACCAGCCCGTCGCGCACCACCACCGTGCCGCGCTCGATGACGTTGACCCCATCGAAGATGCGCGCGTTGCGGATCGCGAACGTGCCCTGCGTTGCCGGCGGGGATGTCGAATCCGCCGTCTGCTCCCGCCCCGCGACCGCCACGGCGATGCCGAGCACCGCCACCAGCGCCACCACCGCGGCCACGCCGGGCCAGCGACGCTGGCCCTGTCGATCCGTCTGTGTCATTGCGTTCTCCCCGGACTTGAAAGCGGATGATCTCAGACCGCACGCGCCAGGCGGCGCAGCGCGAGCACGCAGCAGGCGATGGTCACGACGGTCAGCACCAGCAGGTGCAGCCACAGCGGCGCCGTACCCGCCTGCCCGGTCACGCTTAGTGCGATCTGCGCCAGATGCCAGGCCGGCCACACCGGTGCGAGCGTCGTGAACACGTCAGGCAGCATCGACAGCGGCAGCCACAGGCCGGACAGAAAGGCCATCGGCAGGAAGAGCAGGTTGACCCACGCCGGCGCCGCATTCGCGCTGGCGATGCTGCCGAGCAACAGGCCGATCGCGCAGAACGGCAGCGCGCCGAGCACGGTCACCGTCCACAACAGCGCGCATTGCCCGGGCGCCAGCGACACGCCACCGAACACGACCGCCAGCGCCGCGAGTTCGAGCACGATGATCAGCGCGAACAGCATCGCGATCAGCAGGCGCGAGACCAGCCATGCACTCGGCGGCGCCGGCAGCGCGCGGCGCAATGCGAAGAAGCCACGTTCGCGATCGATCGCCAGCGTCACCGAGAACCCGAACAGGCCCGCGCCCATCGCGCCGAACACGCCGTACGTCGCGAGCAGATAACGCGCCGCCTCACTGCTGCCGCGCCCGCCCAGCAGCAGGCCGAACATCACGTAGAACAGCGCCGGGAACAGCAGCGTCGGAATGATGTACATCGGTTCGCGCAGCAGCCGCAGCAGTTCGCAGCGCGTGTCGAGCAGATAGCAGCGCCACATCCGCACGCGCGCGCCGGTGTCGAGTGTCGTGTCCATCACGCAGCCTCCTGCTTCGAGCCAGACATCACGTCGGCGTTTGCCGTCATCGCCACGAACGCCTCGGCGAGGCCCGCGCGCTGGACTTCGAGATCACCGAGCTGCGGATCCGCGTCCAGCAAGCGGCGCAGCACGGATTCCGCCTGTTCGGCCATCACCACCAGCTGCCCGCCGTTGACATCGGCCGAGCGCACGCCGGGCCAGGTCGCGACGACATCGGCGGGCACGCCGCTCGTGCAGCGGATGCGCCGCTGCGCGACCTGCGCCCGCACGTCGCCGACGCTGCCATCGGCGCGCACGCGCCCCGCATCGAGCACGACCACGCGATCGGCCAGCGCTTCGGCTTCTTCCAGATAATGCGTCGTCAGCAGGATGCCGACGCCGTCGGCGACCAGACTGCGGATCGCGCGCCACACCTGCTGGCGCGCGCCGATGTCGAGACCGGTGGTCGGTTCGTCGAGGAACAGCAGCTTCGGTCGCCCGCACAGCGCGAGCGCGAACTGCACGCGGCGCTGCTGCCCGCCCGACAGCCGGCCATAGCGCCGGTCGAGCAGCCCATCGAGTCCGCCCAGCGCGACGCAGTCGGCGACGCTGCGTGGTTGCGGATACCAGCTGCGCGTCAGCGCGAGCAGCTCATCGACCCGCAACCGCTCAGGCAACTGCGCCTGCTGCAGCATCACGCCGATGTGCCGGCGCGCTTCGAGATCCGACGGATGCCGTCCTAACAGGACGACCTCGCCGGCATCGGCCGGCTGCAAACCGAGCAGGACCTCGATCGCGGTGGTCTTGCCGGCGCCGTTGACGCCGAGCAGCGCGTTCACCTGGCCGGCAGCCAGCGCGAGATCCACGCCGTCGAGTGCCTGCACGGCCCCGCGGCGGCGACGCACGCCACGCAGGCTGGCCAGCGGCGCCGGCGTGGCTTTCAAAGGGTCTGCACTGGACGGGACTGGGCGCATCGCGGTTCCTCCGGGTTGCGTGCAGTCTCGGGTGGCGCCCGCCGCACGGTCAGTCGCAGGCGTCATCCACTGCAGGTGACACACGTCAGGTGACCGCCGCGGCCGCTGCGCGCAGACTCGGCCCGGCCCGCCAGTGCGGGTGCGTCGTTCGGCGCCCCGTCGGAAACTGACTTCCGGCAGGTTGGCTCGCCCGACCCCCGCGGTCACACTCACGCCAGTCGTCACGTCCTGCTTTCCATGGAACCCATGAATACCAAGGCCGACCTGCTCAACGAACTCCGCATCGACCGCAAGGCGCCGCTTGAGCCGCCACGGCGGCGCGGCCTGTGGATCGCCGTCGCGGTCGTCGTGGTGCTGCTTCTGCTGGTCGCCGGCTGGGCGCTGTTCGGGCGCGATGCCGGCGTGGAGGTGCGCACCGCGCCGGTGGTCGCGATCACTGCAGGCGGCGCGAATGCGTCGGTGCTCGACGCCACCGGCTACGTCGTCGCCCGGCGCACCGCGACCGTGTCGTCGAAGATTACCGGCCGCGTGCGCGAGGTGCTGATCGAGGAAGGCCAACGCGTCGAGGCCGGCGACATCATGGCAACGCTCGATCCGGTCGACGCCGATGCGCAGCGCAATCTGTCGGCTTCGCAGCTCGCCGCCGCGCGCAGCCAGACTGGCAGCGTGCAGGCGCAACTGGCGCAGGCCGAGGCCGAGGCCACGCGCCTGCAGTCGCTGGTGGCGCAGCAACTCGTCTCGCGCTCGCAGTTCGACCAGGCTGTCGCCCAGCGCGATGCACTGCGCGCGCAGCTGGTCACCGCGCAGCGCAACTCGCAGGTCGCGTCGGACTCGCTGGCGATCGCCGATCTCGGCGTCGACAACACCGTCGTGCGCGCACCGTTCGCCGGTGTGGTCACTGCCAAGGCCGCGCAGCCGGGCGAGATCGTCTCGCCGCTGTCGGCCGGTGGCGGCTTCACCCGCACCGGCATCGGCACGATCGTCGACATGGATTCGCTCGAAGTCGAGGTCGACGTGGGCGAGGCCTTCATCGGTCGCGTGCAGCCGAAGATGCCGGTCGAGGCGACGCTCAACGCCTATCCCGACTGGAAGATTCCGGCCGAAGTCATCGCGATCATTCCGGCCGCCGACCGCGGCAAGGCGACGGTCAAGGTGCGCATCGCGATCAAGCAGAAGGACGCGCGCATCGTGCCGGACATGGGCGTGCGCGTGAGCTTCCTCGAAGCGCCGAAGGCCGCCGATGCGCAGCAGCCCACCGGCGTGCGCGTGCCCGGCGCGGCGATCGTGCAGCGCGATGGCGCCGACGTCGCCTTCGTGCTCGGCGAGGACAACACGGTGACGCAGCAGGCGCTGAAGACCGGCATCGCGCTCGGCGACGACCGCCAGGTGCTGTCGGGCGTCAACGCCGGCGACACCGTCGTGCTCGATCCGCCCGAAACGCTGGCCGACGGCGCGAAGGTGCGCATGGCCGCCAGCGACGCCGACACGCGCTGATCGCGCCCCACATCCAAAGAGCAGCATCCAACCCGGAGTGCGCCATGTCGTCCCTCGTCAGCATCCGCAACCTGCACAAGACCTACCAGCGCGGCCCGGAGAAGGTCGACGTGCTGCACGGTATCGATCTCGACATTCCGCAGGGCGATTTCGTCGCGCTGATGGGCCCGTCGGGTTCGGGCAAGACCACACTGCTGAACCTGATCGGCGGACTGGACACGCCGACCTCGGGCGAGATCGAGATCGAGGGCGAGCGCATCGACCGCATGAGCGCGGGCCAGCTGTCGAACTGGCGCAGCCGCCACGTCGGCTTCGTGTTCCAGTTCTACAACCTGATGCCGATGCTCAACGCGCAGAAGAACGTGGAACTGCCGTTGCTGCTGACCACGCTCGGCGCCGCGCAACGCAAGCGCAACGCGGAGATCGCGCTGACCCTGGTCGGCCTGGCGGAGCGCCGCACCCACAAGCCCAATGAACTGTCGGGCGGCCAGCAGCAGCGCGTGGCGATCGCCCGCGCGATCGTGTCCGATCCGACGTTCCTGATCTGCGACGAACCCACCGGCGATCTCGACCGGCAGAGCGCGGAGGAGATTCTCGGCCTGCTGCAGGAACTCAACCGCGAGCACGGCAAGACCATCGTCATGGTCACCCACGATCCGAAGGCCGCCGAGTACGCGACCCACACGATCCATCTCGACAAGGGCGAGCTGGTCGACACGCCCGTCGGCGCGCACTGACCCACGCTGCTTCGGAGACCACACGATGAAATACCTGTCGCTGGTGTGGGCCCAGCTGTTCCGCAGCAAGACGCGGACACTGCTGACGCTGTTGTCGGTGGTCGCGGCGTTCCTGCTGTTCGGCATGCTCGATTCGGTGCGCGTGGCCTTCAATGCCGGCGGCAGCGTCGACGGCGCGAACCGTCTGATCGTCGCCTCGCGGCTGTCGATCACGCAGTCGCTGCCGGTGCGCCTGCAGTCGCAGATCGAGTCGATTCCCGGCGTGCGCAAGGTGACGTACGCGATGTGGTTCGGCGGCATCTACCAGGACCAGCGCAACTTCTTCCCGAACTTCTCGGTCGCGCCGAACTTCTTCGACGTCTACGGCGAATACGACGTGCCGCCCGACCAGCTGCAGGCGTTCCGCGACACGCGCACCGGCGCGGCCGTGGGCGAAGCGCTGGCCAACAAGTTCGGCTGGAAGATCGGCGACACGATTCCGATGCAGGCGACGATCTTTCCGCGCGGCGGCAGCAACGACTGGCCGCTGGAGCTCAAGGCGATCTTCCGCGCCAAGGACCGCAGCAACGTCGGCGCCGAGAACCAGTTGATGATGAACTGGAAATACTTCGATGAATCCAACGACTACATCAAGAACCAGGTCAGCTGGTTCACCGTGCAGCTGTCCAACGCCGACCAGGCCTCGCGCGTGGCGCAGGCGATCGATGCGATCTCGGCGAACTCCGACCACGAGACCAAGTCGCAGACCGAATCGGCGTTCCAGCAGGCGTTCGCCAAGCAGTTCGCCGACATCGGCCTGATCGTCACCGCGATTATGGGCGCGGTGTTCTTCACGCTGCTGCTGCTGACCGGCAACACGATGGCGCAGGCCGTGCGCGAACGCATTCCCGAACTCGCAACGCTGAAGACGCTCGGCTTCACCGATGGCACCGTGCTGGTGCTGGTGATGATGGAATCGGTGCTGCTGGTGGTGATCGGCGGACTCGTCGGTCTGGGCCTCGCCTCGGCGATCATGCCGGGCGTGAGCGCGGCGAGCGGCGGCGTGATCGCGCTGCCCACGGTGCCGGCGCAGACGTGGCTGATCGGGCTGGGCCTGATGATCGGCATCGGCATCATCGTCGGCGTGCTGCCGGCGCTGCGCGCACAGCGGCTGAAGATCGTCGACGCGCTGGCGGGGCGCTGACGTCATGGCCTATCGCACTTCCTTCCGCTGCACGACGAACCGGATCGGACCGACATGAAAAGCCCGTGGCTCTGGAACCTGCTGTCGATCGTCGCGCTCGTCGTCGGGCTCGCGGTGTGGGTGCTGCTGCCCTGGTACGGCGTGCTGGCGATCGCGGTCGCCATCGCGTTGTGGCTGGTGCTCACACGCGGCGGCCGACTGGCGCTGGCGGCGGCGCGCATCGGCATCAGCAGCCTGCCGCAGCGCTGGGGCGCGTCGTCGGTGATCGTGGTCGGCATCGCCGGCGTGGTCGGCGTGCTGGTGGCGATGCTGGCGATGGGCGAAGGCTTCAAGGCCACGCTGAACAGCACCGGCGACGAGACCTCGGCGATCGTGCTGCGCGGTGGTTCGCAGGCCGAAACCAATTCGGTGATCACCCGCGACCAGGTGCCTTTGATCGGCACGCTCGCCGGCATCGCACGCGATGCGCAGGGCCGCCCGCTGCTGTCACCGGAGCTGTCGCAGGTGGTCAACCTGCCGTCCAAAGCCGACGGCACCGACGTCAACGCGCAGTTCCGCGGCGTCGGCGAACTCGCCTGGGCGGTGCACGACAAGGTGCAGGTGATCGAAGGCCGCAAGTTCGCCCCGGGCCTGCGCGAGATCGTCGTCGGCCAGGGCGCGCGCAGCCAGTTTCGCGGGCTCGAGGTCGGCAAGCCGCTGACGCTGGGGAACCAGCAGTGGACCGTGGTGGGCGTGTTCGCGTCGGGCGATGCGCACGATTCGGAACTGTGGACCGATGGCGAAACCCTGGCGTCGACCTACAACCGCAGCTCGTACCAGTCGATCACTGTGCGCACCGACGGAACCGCCGGCTTCACCGCGTTCGAGACCGCGATGGATGCCGATCAGCGTTTGAAGCTCGATGTCTCGACGACGCGCGCCTACTACGGCAAGCAGTCCGGCCAGCTGGCGACGTTGATCAATGTGCTGGGCACGGTGATCGGCGCGATCATGGCGGTCGGCGCGGTGTTCGGCGCGCTCAATACGATGTATGCCGCGGTCGCCGGCCGCGCACGCGAGATCGCAACGATGCGCGCGATCGGTTTCCGCGGGTTGCCGGTCGTCGTCGCGGTGATGCTGGAGACAATGTTGCTCGCCCTGCTCGGCGGCCTGCTTGGCGGCCTGCTCGCGTGGAGCATCTTCAACGGCTACAGCGTCAGCACGCTGGGCAGCAACTTCAGCCAGGTGGTGTTCCAGTTCAAGGTCTCGCCCGAGCTGCTGTGGAATGGTCTGAAGTGGGCGCTGGGCATCGGCCTGGTCGGCGGGCTGTTCCCCGCATTGCGCGCCGCGCGCCTGCCGGTCACTGCGGCGTTGCGCGCGACATGAGTGCCGCATCGCCCGAAACCTTGTCGAACGCCGACATCGCACGCGAAATCCAGTCACTGCAGAAGCGCGCGTTCGAACGCTACGAAGATGCCGCGCTGCGCGCTGAAGCCGATCCCGCGCGCGCCGAAGTCATCTACGCCCAGGCCGAGCGCGACACCGCGCCGTGGATCGCGCGCGCCACCGCACTCAACGACGAACGCGTCGCGCGCTATCAGCGCCGCGCGAAACGCTGGCGCACCGCGGCGATGGTGATCGGTGTGGTGGGTGCGGTGTTCGTGGTGTGGATGATGTCGCGCGCGGGTTGAGGTCGAACTCTGCCGCAAAACGCTGCCCACGCATGAGCAGGCGCGCGCAACGGCGCGCAAGAGCCGGATAGTTCCCAAACGAGCTGCAATTTAGCCCCTCTCCCGATGGGGTGAGGCGGCACGGTTGCGAGCCACTGGCGCGCGTGCCGGCGAACGCCCTCGCGTCAGCGCGAGGGCCGGGGCGCGGAGCGGGGGTTGGGGTGAGGGCCGACGCTCGCGGCATATCCCAGCGCAAGAGTCCGAAAGCCGATGGGTTTCGCTGCGCTCTACCCATCCTGCGTCCGTGCCTCGACCGGCCTCTGTATTGCGTCAGACCCCGCGATCCAGCAACCCGGCCGCGAGCGCCTGCGCCACATCGTCCGACGTATCGATGTCCTGCGCCAACGAAGGCGCCTGCAACTGGAACAGATCGTCTTCCGGCAACGCCGCCAGCAAAGCCCCGAATCCCCGATCACCTTCCAGCGCATCCACCTGCGAGAACAGGGTGTGCGACAGCACTGCCGGCGTGCCCGGGCGCTCGCCGTGCATCACCGCCGCGCAGCCCGAACGCACGCTGCGTGCGCCGTCCAGCAGCGCGCGCAGATGCAGGGCGTTGAGCGCAGGCTGATCGATGCCGGTCACCAGGACCGGCCCGCGATGCGCCTGCAATGCGCGCGATGCGGCGACGAGGCTGGCGGACAGGCCTTCGCGCCAGTCCGGCACATCGTGCAGCTCGACGAAGCCGTGCGGCGACGGCGCGAGCTCGGCGACGACCGCGTCGTGATACGCGCCGAGCATGACCACGAGCCGGCAGGGATGCGTTTCCGCGACCAGCCGCACGACACGCGCGACCAGGCTTTCACCGTCGCGGCGCAGCAGTTGCTTGGGCCGGCCCAGACGCATGCTGCCGCCGGCGGCGAGCACGATTGCGGCATGCGCGGTGGTCATCGACAAAGTCCGGCGTGACAGATCGACATGGCCGCACTGTGCCAGAAGGCCGGTGCAGCGACCGGCTCACGCCGATGAACGGTGACCGTCTGTCATGTAGTTGTCATCGCAGTGCGATAGCGACGCCTGGGACGGCGTCGATAGTCTGCTCGGCCGCCTCGCTTCCGCCCACCGCCATGCTCCGCCTCGCCGCTCTCCTCGCCGCCTGTCTGCTCGTCGCCGGATTCTCGTCGTGGCCAGGCATGGCGCATTCGCTGGCGTCGAAGCTGGTGGCGCCGCCCGGAGCATCGCCGTTGCTGCAGACCGATCGTGTCGAGGCCGCATTCGCGCGGCTGCCGAACCGCAGCGGTCAGGTCATCACGCGCGACGGCGTGCCGGTGTTCTGGCGCGCGCTCGATCCCGGCGACTACGGCATGGACTACGCATGGACGCGGCCGGCCGATGATGCGCACGGCGTCGATTTCTCCCTCGATTTCCACGCGCCGTCTGCGCCGTCGGCCACGCCGCGCGGCACCGTCGTGCTGCTGCACGGCTGGATGATGGATGGCGGTTCGCTGCTGCCGTGGTCGATCGCGTTGGCCGAAGCCGGCTATCGCACGATCACCCTGGACCTGCGCAACCACGGCCGCTCCGGCCATGCACCGTCGGGCTACGGCACGCGTGAGGCAGGCGATGTGGTCGACGCGGTCGCCGCACTTCGCGAACGCGGCGAGATCACCGCCCCGCTGCACGTGTTCGGTGTGTCCTACGGCGCGGCGACTGCGCTGTTCGCAGCGGCCGATCCGCGCCTGCAGGCCGAGCGCATCGTCGCGCTGGAATCCTTCGACAACGCCGGCGCTGCGATCCGCGACATGGTGCCGCACATGCTCGACGAGGACGGCGGCAGCTGGCACGCGCAACTCACGCGGCGCTGGTTGCGCTGGCGCATCGATGCCTCGGTGCTGGACGCAGCGATCGTGCGCGCAGGCGACACGCTGTCGTTGCCGCTCGACGACGTGGATGTCGGCGCCGCGCTCGCCCAGGCGCCGGGTTGCGTGCTGCTGGTGCACGGCGACGCGGATCGCCACGTGCCGGTCGAACATGGCCGCGCGCTCGCCGCGGCCGTGCCGGGTGCGCGTTATCTGGAACTCGCCGGCGAAGACCACCTCAGCCTGCCGATGCGGCTCGACCGTCTCGCGCCGACCGTCGTCGACTGGTTCGACGCAGCGGCGTGTCCGCAGAAGGCACTCGCCGCCCGCTGATGCTTTCGTCGGATCGTTAGAGCGCAGCGAAACCCATCGAATCCAGACGGACCGGACGACCTCAGGCCTGCTGCGCGACGATCCGCCGGCGCGATTGCAGATAGCCGTCGACCGCGAACACCACCAGCCCGACCCAGATGAAGCCGAAGCCGACCGCGCGATCGATGCCGAACGCTTCGCCGAAGAAGAACACGCCCAGCAGCAGCTGCAGCGTCGGGCCGATGTACTGCAGCAGGCCGACGACGGTCAGCGGCACGCGACGGACCGCATAGGCGAAACAGATCAACGGGATCGCGGTCAGCGCGCCGCCGAGCACCAGCAGCACGTCGGTCCAGCCACCCCAACGCAGCGAGAAGAAGCCGCCGCCGCCCTGGGTTTCGAACCACACAAGCGCGAGCAGCGCAGGACCAAACACGAACAGGTTCTCGACGCCGAGTCCCTGCACCGCTTCGACTGCGGCGAACTTGCGGATCAGCCCATACAGCGCGAACGAGGTCGCCAGACACAGCGCGATCCACGGAAAGCTGCCGTAATTGAAGGTCAGCCAAGCGACGCCGCCCCCGGCCAGCGCGACCGCGATCCACTGCGGCAGCGACAGCCGCTCGCGCAGGAACACCACGCCGATCACGACGTTGAGCAGCGGGTTGATGAAGTAGCCCAGGCTCGCTTCGACCACGTGGCCACTGTTGACGGCCCACACATACAGCGCCCAGTTCGCGGCGATCAGACAGCCCGACATCGCGAGCATGCCCGCGAGTTTCGGCTGCGCGAGGATCTCGCGCAGCCAGCCGCGGCCCTGGCGGATGGTCAGAAACGCCGCGACCAGAATCGCGCACCAGATCGAGCGGTGCAGCACGATCTGCAGCGACGGCACGTCCCGCAACACGTACCAGTACAGCGGCATCAGGCCCCAGATCACGAAGGCCGCGACCGCGATCCACAATCCGCGGCGGCTCTGTGCGGCGTCGATCATGGATCCTCTCCGGCGATCGCTGCGGCCGGTGTCGGCACCGGCTTTTTCGCGCGTGCGCGGCCGAGCGTGATCGCGACCACGGCGACCAGGATCACCGCCATCGCGCCGAGATCGTTGACGTGGAAGCGCTCCGACGCGAGCCACGCGCCGAGCAGCACCGCGATCGCCGGATTGACGTAGGCGTAGCTGCCGGCGAGCGTCGGGCGCACGTTGTGCAGCAGCCAGACGTAGGCGGTGAAGCCGATGATCGAACCGAACGAGGCGAGATACGCGACCGACAGCGTGCCCTTGAGCGTCGGCAGTTCGTGGAAGCGTTCGCCGATCAGCAGGCCCACCGCGAGGATGATCACACCGCCGGCGAGCATCTGCGCGGCGGCCGCCATGAACGGCGACGGCAGATCGCGGCCGCGGCTCCACACCGAGCCGAAGGCCCAGGCCAGCGGCGCGATCAGCAATGCGATGAGGCCGGTCGGCGTCGCGGTCAGCGAGCTCCCAGCGTTGAGCCACAGCACGCCAGCGAAACCGACTGCGAGGCCTGCCCATTCGACGCGGGAGGGACGATCACCGCGGATCGCGGCGAACAATGCGATCCAGATCGGCGCCGAGGCCACCGCGACCGCAGCCAGACCCGACGACACACTCTGCTCGGCGATGCAGACCATGCCGTTGCCCAGACCGAGCAGCAGCACGCCCATCGCGAGCAGGGTCTTCCACTGGTTGCGCGTCGGCGCCGGCACGCCGCGCAGGCGCAGCGCCGCGTACATCAGGCCACCGGCGACGATGAAGCGCATGCCCGCCATCAGCAGCGGCGGATAGCCGCCTTCGAGGGCGAAGCGGATCGCGAGATAGGTCGACCCCCAGACAAGATAGACGGCCGCCAGCGCCAGCGCGATGGCCAGGACCGAGGCGGGACGCGACACCGGCGCGACGCTCATGGAGGTTCCGAAGAAAAAGACGACCGCGGATGCGGGAGCGGAATTCTACGCCCGCGCCCCGTTGCACGGCTGGAACGGTGGTGTTGCATCGCCGCTGCGCTGCACATGCGCGCATCCCAAACCCGATCCGCTGCCACTCGAGGTCGTCTCCCCACGCGCGATCAAAGCCCTCCCCCGCTCGCGGCGGAGGGTTGGGTGGGGGCGAAGTTCTAGGTGGCGAAGAACTCGAACCCACGCAATCCAGCGACGTCAGGAATCATTGTCGCGCGAGCAGAAGATTTGCCCCCATCCCGACCTTCCCCCGCGACGCGGGGGAAGGCGCCAGCCACCCGCAATCGGTGCCATCTTCTGAACGCTTCCGGGCACAAAAAAAAGCCGCCGCGATCACGCGCGGCGGCTTCGTCCTGAAACGTGTCAGCGGATCAGCGCGCCCAGCGGCCCGGCGCGGTCGACACCGGCAACACCGTCGCCGACAGATCGCGATCTGCATTGAGCAGCCGCACCGCGTCGGCCAGGATCGCTGCCGATTCGCGCAGCAGCGGATCCGGACGCTCCTCGGCCGCCTTTTCCAGACGGTTCTGTTGGGCGATCGCACGCTCGTTGGCCTGCAGGCCGTCGTCGTCCGAATCCTCGGCCAGCGGATCGAGCTCCAGACCCAGCGCGCGACGCTCTTCCTGACGCACCTGACGCTTCTCGGTCTGGCGGTCACGCTCGGCGCGACGCTCGGCCTCGTTGAGTGACACGAACTTCTTCTCGCGCTCGGCGCGGAATTCGGCGATGTCCTCGGCCCACCAGACGAATTCCTTGTCCGTCGCGACGCGCGTGTCGTGCAGCTGTTCGAGGCGAGGCAACAGCGGCGCGAAATCGCCGTACTGGGTGTGCGGCACCGCGGCGATGCGCGTCCACGGCAGCGCGTTGTCGTAGGTGCTCTCGCCGAATTCGGTCGCATCGACCGTCACCGGGAAATGGATGTCCGGCTCGACGCCCTTGTTCTGCGTGCTGCTGCCGCCCGGCAGGAAGAACTGCGCGATGGTCAGCTTCACCTGGCCGAAGCGCTTGGTCTCGTTCGCCGGCCAGCGGTCGAGGTCGACCAGGTTCTGCACGGTGCCCTTGCCGAAGGTGGTCTCGCCGATGATCAGGCCGCGGCCGTAATCCTGGATGGCACCCGCGACGATCTCCGATGCCGACGCCGAACCGCGGTTGATCAGCACGGCCAGCGGACCGTCCCAGGCCACGCCCGGCTCGCGATCGCCCTGCACGCCGACGCGGCCGCCGGATTCGCGCACCTGCACCACCGGGCCCTGGTCGATGAAGAGGCCGGTCAGTTCGACCGCCTCGTTGAGCGAACCGCCACCGTTGTTGCGCAGGTCGAGCACGACGCCATCGACCTTCTGCGTCTTGAACTCTTCGAGCAGGCGCGCGACGTCGCGCGTCGCCGACGCGTATTCGCCATCGCGGTTCCGCCGCCCTTCGAAGTCCTGGTAGAAGGCCGGCAGCTTGATCACGCCGATCTGCTTCTCGCGGCCGCCTTCGGTATCGGCCGGCAACTTGAGCGTTTCAGCCTTGGCCGCCTGCTCTTCCAGACGCACGCGCGCACGGGTCAGCGTAATGCGCACCGGCTCGCTGTCGAGCGTGGCCTCGGCGGGAATGACGTCCAGGCGCACCTGGGTGTCCTTCGGGCCCTTGATCTTGTCGACCACGTCGTCGATGCGCCAGCCGATCACGTCTTCCATCGGGCCGTTGGTGCCCTGGCCGACGCCGACGATGCGATCGCCCGGCTTGAAGCGGTTGCTGATCGCGGCCGGACCGCCGGCGATCACCTCGCGGATCACCACCACGTCGTCCTGCTTCTGCAGCTGCGCGCCGATGCCTTCGAGCGACAGCGACATGCTCTGGTTGAACAGACGCGCCGCACGCGGATTGAAGTAATCGGTGTGCGGATCGATCGAACCGGTGTAGGCGTTGAGGAAGCTGCTGAAGGCGTCCTCGTCGTTGAGCGCGGCGACCGTGTTCGCGGTGTTGAGGTAGCGACGGTCGAGCGTCTTGCGGATCTCGTCGTCAGCCTTCCCGGCAAGCTTCAGGCGCAGCCAGTCGTTGCGCACCGACTGGCGCCACAGGGCGTCGAGCTCGGTGGAATCGGCGGCCCACGGTGCATCCTCACGGTCGTACTCCCAGCGGTCGCTGCCGCTGAAATCGAAGATGTCCTGCTTCAGCAGTTCGCGCGCGCCTGTGATGCGCTCGTTGACGCGCTGCTTGTAGAGCGCGAAGACCTCCAGAGCCGGGGCCACGTCACCGTCGCGGACGGCTGCGCCCATGCCTGCGCGAAGCGGCTCAAAGCGGGTGATGTCCTGCTGGGTGAAGAACAGCTTGCCGGCGTCAAGATTCTCGAAGTAGCGATCGAAGATCTCGCCCGACAGGCTCGCGTCGAGCGCGCGCGGCCGATAGGCGTAGCGGCTGTCGGACAGCAATCCGTAGACAAGCTTCGACGCGGCCACCTGGTCGGCGTTCGGCGTCATCGGCACATTGGCGATGGCGTCGGGCCTGGCCATCAGCGCAAGCGGCACCGCCAGCGCGAGGGCGATCAGGGAGCCGGAAACGACGCGGGAAGCTTTCATGCAGGGTCCTGGATTGCGGATGCGGTCATCATGCGACATGCCTTCGAGCGTGTCGCGTGAACAGACGTGTCGACAGTGCCGAAAGTTGCACGTTGCATGCAATGGACTGTACGGAAACAGGATGAATCGACGCTGCGTTCATCGCGGCGTCAGTCGCGCGAGGCGGATTGGAAGTCCCGGCGGAGACGGCCGGGGTTTTCGATTTCCCGGACGCGCGCGACCATCCGGAGACGCAGTGCCCACGGGACAAGAAAAAGCGACCACGTCTGGAATGATCCATGACGCCCTGCCCTCACCCGACGCGCTGTGCGCGTCGACCTCTCCCTGAGGGAGAGGTGCGTCTACTGCGCGGTCGAAGTCCGAAGCGGAACCTTGCCGAGCGCGCGAACGGGAATCAGGCGGCGACGCCGGCGTCCATGGCCTGCTGGTCGGCGTGGTACGACGAACGCACCAGCGGACCGGAGGCGACGTGGCTGAAACCCAGCGCCATGCCGTAATCCTCGAGCGCGCGGAACTCTTCCGGCGTCCAGTAACGCAGCACCGGATGGTGATGCGCGCTGGGCTGCAGGTACTGGCCGATGGTGACCATGTCGACATCGTGCGCGCGCAGGTCGCGCAACGTGCCCTGCACCTGCTCCATGTTTTCGCCGAGGCCGAGCATGATGCCGGACTTGGTCGGCACGTCCGGATGCTGGGCCTTGAACTTCTTCAGCAGGTCGAGCGACCACTGGTAGTCCGCGCCTGGACGCACGTTGCGGTAGAGATCCGGCACCGTCTCGACGTTGTGGTTGAACACGTCCGGCGGATTGGTCTTGAGAATCTCCAGCGCGCGCTCCATGCGGCCCTTGCCGCGGAAGTCGGGCGTCAGGACTTCGATGCGGATGTGCGGCGACTGCGCGCGGACTTCGCGGATGCAGTCGACGAAATGCTGGGCACCGCCGTCGCGCAGGTCATCGCGGTCGACCGAGGTGATCACGACGTACTTCAGGCCCATGTCGGCGATCGTGTTCCCGAGGTTCAGCGGCTCGCTCGCATCCGGCGGCTTGGGCCGGCCGTGGGCGACGTCGCAGAACGAGCAGCGGCGCGTGCAGACCTCACCGAGGATCATGAAGGTCGCGGTGCCGTGGCCGAAGCATTCGTGGATGTTCGGGCAGCTGGCTTCCTCGCAGACCGTGACCAGACGGTTCTCGCGCAGCTTCGACTTCAGCGCGGCGACCGCGCCGTTGGACGGAATGCGCACGCGGATCCACGACGGCTTGCGCAGCACGGGCGCATCGGCGAACTGCACCGGCGAGCGCGCGATCTTGTCGCCCGCCACCTGCTTGACGCCGGTCTGCAGCGACGCCGGCGGCGGCGGCGTGGAGACCACCTGCAGCGGGATCGATTTGTCGACGGAAGAGGACATGGCGGCCAGGACTGCGGTCGGAGGGTCATTGTAGGCCCCTGCCCCGGCAGTGTCTCCCGAGGGGCGAGGGATACAGCGTGTCATTCAGCGGGATGAAGCGCCGGCGGCGGGCCTGCGGTCAGCGACAGGCCGAACTGCGCGGCCAGATTCTCCAGCAGCATCGGCGCCACGGCGTCGGGCGAAGACGGCCCGCCGAGATCGCCCAGCGACACCACCTGCAGGCCTTCGTAGCCGCAGGGATTGATGCGCTGGAAGGGTTCGAGATCCATCGCGACGTTGAACGCCAGCCCGTGGAAGGTGCAGCCGCGGCGCACGCGGATGCCGAGCGCGGCGATCTTGGCGTCGTTGACGTAGACGCCCGGCGCGCCATCGCGGCGCACGGCCTCGATGTTCCAGTCGCCCAGCGTGTCGATGATCGACTGCTCGATCTTGCAGACGTACTCGCGCACGCCGATCTTCAGCCGCGGCAGGTTCAGCAGCGGGTAGACCACCAGCTGGCCGGGGCCGTGATAGGTCACCTGGCCGCCGCGATCGACCTGCACCACCGGAATGTCGCCGGGCGCGAGCACGTGTTCGGGCTTGCCGGCCTGGCCGAGGGTGAACACCGGATCGTGTTCGACGACCCACAGCTCGTCGCTGCCGTCAGCGCCGCGCGCATCGGTGAACCGCTGCATCGCGCGCCAGACCGGTTCGTAGGGCTGCCGGCCGAGCTGGCGGACGATCGCCGGGCTGCTCACAGCACGCGCTCCATCACCCGCGCGCAGCCGAGTCCACCCATGGGCACCGGTGCGCCATGCAGGAAATCGCGCATCGCCGCGGCCACGCGATCGCTGCGCGCGCTTTCGAGCAACGCCAGCGCCGAGGTGTCGGTTTCGAGACCTTCGAACGCTGGCGCCTCACCGTCGAGCGGCGCCTCGCTCCAGGCCATGCGCCAGCCGGGCAACAGCGGCGCGGTGCGTTCGGCGCGGACCATCAGGCGTACCTCGCAGTGGCGTGGATCGGAAGCGATGCGCGCATACAGCGCATCGACGGCGGCGGCCGGGCCCTCGAGCAGCTGCATGAAGAGCCCGTCCTGCCACAGCAGCATGCCGCCGATGCCGTGACGCGCGTTGTAACTGCGGGCCTGCAGCAGCAAACGCACCATGTCCGGCACGGTGAACTCGTACAGCTGGCCGCTGCGATAGAGCAGCTGGCGGATCATGCGCGGCGTCCCGTTCGATGCGTTACAGCGTCCACTTCACTTCGGGATGGTCGCGCAGGGCTGCGTGCGCGGCGTCGTACTGCTCGCGCGACTCGGCGCGGATGCTGAGCTTGATCGACACGTACTTGCCACCGCTCGACTCGCGCGCGGTGACGGTTTCGTGGAGCACGGCGATACCGGCGGCGGTCAGCAGGCGCGGGATCTCGGCGTCGAGCCCGGCAGCGGCCGGCCCCATCGCGGTGATCTCGAAGACGCCAGGAAACTGGAAGCCGTGGTCGGGGTTGTCGGAGGAGATATCCATCGCGGGATTATCGGGGCAGAGGTCGCCGAACCCAAGCGGTGGCGACAGTTCGATGACACCTCTCCCTCCGGGAGAGGTCGACGCGCGCAGCGCGTCGGGTGAGGGCCGGGGCAGTAAGCGGACGGCTTCAACAGCGCCCTCATCCGCCCTTCGGGCACCTTCCCCCAGAGGGGGAAGGGTTTGACGAAGCACCCGCGCTTACGCGTTCCACCACATCAGGAACTCGTGCCACAGGCGCTTGAAGAAACCAGCTTCTTCCACCGCTTCCAGCGCGACCAGCGGTCGCTCGGCGATGACCTTGCCGTCGAGCTCGACGCGCACGGTGCCGATGGCCTGGCCCTTTTCGATCGGGGCCTCCAGCGTCTGCGGGATGTCCATCGACGGCTTGAGCTGCGCGTACTTGCCGCGCGGCATCGAGACCAGCATCGGCTCGGCGACGCCCAGCTGCACTTCGTTGGTCTTGCCCTTCCAGACCTGCTGCGTCGCGACGGCCTTGCCGGCGTCGTAGACGGCGTGGGTTTCGAAGAAGCGGAAGCCCCAGTTGAGCAGCGCCAGCGAATCGGTGGCGCGCTGCGCCTCGCTGGTCGAGCCCATGACCACCGAGATCAGACGCTGGTCGCCGCGCAGGGCCGACGCCATCAGGCAGTAGCCGGCGCCGCTGTGGTGGCCGGTCTTGATGCCGTCGACGCTGTCGTCGCGCCACAGCAGACGGTTGCGGTTGTGCTGGGTGATCGGCCCGACGGTGAATTCCTTGATCTTGTTGTGCGCGTATTCCTCGGGGAAGTCGCGCACCATCGCGCGGCCGAGGATCGCCAGATCACGCGCAGTCGAATAGTGCTCCGTACCCGACAGGCCGGTCGCGTTCTCGAAGTGGCTGTTCTTCATGCCGATGCGCGCGGCGTAGGCATTCATCAGCTGGGCGAAGGCTTCTTCGCTGCCGGCGACGTGTTCGGCCAGTGCGATCGCGGCGTCATTGCCGGACTGCACGACCATGCCGATTTCCATGTCCAGCAGCGGTGCACGCTGGTTGACCGGGAAGCCGCTGTAGCTGCCGTCGGTGCCCGCGCCGCCCTTGCGCCAGGCGTTTTCGCTCATCAGCACCTGGTCGTCGGGCTTGATCTTGCCGGCGGCGAGCTCGGCGGCGATCACGTAGCTGGTCATCACCTTGGTGATGCTCGCCGGCTCGACACGCTCGTCCGGGTTGTCGCCTGCCAGCATCTGGCCGGTGGCGAAATCCATGACGATCCAGGCGGTGCCGGTGATGGTCGGCGGGGGCGGCGTCGGCAGGTCGTCGCTGAGCGCGGGCGCGGCGGCGGCAGGCGCGGCAGGCCGGGGCGCGGGCTGCAGCGTGGGCGCAGGATCCTGCGCGACGGCGATACCCACCGTGGCGGTGGCCAGCGCGGCCAGCAACATGCGCGAAACGACTACGGACACTTTCATGTAATGCACAACTCCGGGGAACCGGCCGCGTCGACCGGCGGTTGATGGACAGGATTCAATCGCGGACGACGGTGGGCGCGCCGAAGCCGAGGCCGGCGACGCGCGAGGACACTTCGGCGACCTGGGTGGCTTCGACCGGGCCCACGCGCAGACGCCAGACCGGCTTGCCGGCGGCGGTGCCGTCCTGCAGCTGGGCAGCGGCGATACCAGCGCCACGCAATGTGGCGAGCGCGCGCTCGGCGTTGGCGCGGGCGCCGAAAGCGGCGACCTGCAGGGTCACGCCGCCCAGGGCGGCAGCCGCAGTGCGGACGGGCGCAGCCGTCGGTGTCGGCGCGGTCACGGCAGCCACAGCAGCAGATGCGGCGGCAGGCGTCGCAGCCGGTGTCGCAGCCTGAGTGGCTGCAGGCTGCGGATGCAGCGGCACCTGACGGCCGTTCTCGAGCTTGATCCCGCGCGAGGCGAGCCAGGCGTCGAAATCGTCGGCGGTCATCACTTTGCCGTTCTGGTACATGTTGAAGCGGCCATTCGACGCGTCACCCTGCGGTGCGGGCGCGGGGCGCTCGCCGGCCTGGGCGCTGGCGATCGGCAGGGCTTCGACGATGGCGTCCATCGCACTGCCGGCGGCCGAGGTCGTGGCTGCGGGCGTGACCGATGCGGTCGCGGCCGCGGGAACGGCCGTCGGGCGCGGTACAGGCGCAGCGGCCGGCGGCGCACTGGCGACGGCGTCGTAATCGTTGCGGGCGTTCTCACCCGGGCTCAGCGCGCGCACTTCGACGCGGCCGGTGCCGGCGGGATGGATGCCGATCTTCACTGCCGCGGCATAACTCAGATCGACGACGCGGCCTTCGTGGAACGGACCGCGATCATTGACACGCACGACCACCGACTTGCCGGTATCGAGATTGGTCACCCGCGCGAAGCTCGGCAGCGGCAGCGACTTGTGCGCGGCGGTGAACGCGTACATGTCGTAGACCTCGCGGTTCGAGGTCAAGCGGCCGTGGAACTTTGCGCCGTAGTACGACGCGGTGCCGGTCTCGGCGAATTCGCTGTGGTCGTCGAGCACGCGATAGCTCTTGCCCAGCACCTGGTAGGGGCTGCGGTTGCCGACCGGCGAGCGCGGCAGGTCGACGACCTCCGGTTCCGGAATCGCGTCGACGTTGGGCAGATAGTCGGGAAGGCTGTCAGGCACGCCCGGGCGGTACAGACCGCCGGCGGTGTAATGACCCCGGGTATTCGGGTCTTCCTGCGCGGGCGCGTATGGCGAGACGCCGCGCTGGCCCGATGCCGGCCGGTGCGTGCTGCCGCCGTGTGCCGGCGCCGAGACGGTACTGCCTGCGGCAGGCGCGGCGCCGCGCTTTGCATTTCCCGCGCAGCCCGCCAGCAGGGCCACCGCCGCCAGCGGCAGCAGCCATCGGATCACGGACCGACCCCGGCCCGGATCGCCTGTGCGAGCTGGTGCACCGACAGCGAATACATCGGCGATCGGTTGTAGCGGGTGATCACGTAGAAGTTGCGATACGCCAGCCAGTACTCCATGCCGGCCTCACCATCGAGCGACAGCAGGGTCGCGCCTTCGCCGGTCGGCTGGCCGGGCGCCGGCGTGTAACCGCGCTTCGCCAGATCAGACAGTGGATACACCGGATCCCAGTTCTCGGGTTTGAAGTCGGCGGCCGAGGCATCGCGCTGTGCGCGGGCCACGACCGGGCCGCCCCGCTGCCAGCCGTGCACGACGAAGTAATTGGCGATCGACGCGAATACGTCGGGCTTGTGGGTCAGCAGATCGCGGCGGCCATCGCCGTCGCCGTCTTTGGCCCACAGGCGATAGCTCGACGGCATGAACTGGCCCATGCCCATCGCGCCGGCGTAGCTGCCCTTGAGTTCCAGCACATCGAGCTGCGGCTCGGCCTTCTCCAGCGCGAACAGCTGCGCGAGTTCGCCGGCGAAGAACGGCGCACGCGGCGCGTAATCGAACGACAGCGTGTACAGCGCGTCGATCACCTTCCAGTTGCCGGTGATGCGGCCGTAGCTGGTTTCCACACCGATGATCGCGACGATGTATTCGGCCGGGACGCCGGTGTCGGCGGCCACGCGATCGAGCGCGGCGCGGTTCTCGCGATAGAACGCCACGCCGCCATTGATGCGCGCGTCGTTGATGAAGATCGGACGGTAATCGCGCCACGGGCGCACGGCTTCGGCCGGGCGGCTGATCGCGGTGAGGATCGCCTGCTGCACCTGCGCCTTCGCCAGCACGCTGCGTACGTGCGCCGGATCGGCGCCGTAGGTCTGCACGGTGTAGTCGACGAAGTTCTCGACGCGCTGCGCGCGCGGGATTGCCGGATCGGTGACCGAGGTCGGCGCGACCGGGCGTTCGGGTGGCTGCGGTACCGGCGCCAGCAGGGCGCCTTCAGCGCGCTCAGGCTCGGGCAGCGGCGTCACCGCACCGTAGTCCTCGGCATGGCCATCGGACGGGTTGACGGGGGTCGCACACGCTGCCAATGCGAACGGCAGCGCAGCCACGGCGAGTCGGAAAAAAGGGCGTCGGCTCATCGGCGGCGAGGTTAGCACGCACGTGCGCGCGGCACGCAGCGTTGCGCGGGCGCAGTCAGGGCCGGTAAGGATTGAGGCGCCGATCAACGACGCCGCGTCGCACTCGCCTGCACGGCCATCACCACGCCGAAGCCGGCCAGCAGCGAGACCGCCGCCGTGCCGCCGAAACTCAGCAGCGGCATCGGCACGCCGACCACCGGCAGCAGGCCGGAAATCATGCCGCCGTTGACGATGACGTAGACGAACAGCGCAAGGCCCAGGCTGCCCACCAGCAACCGCGAAAATCCATCGCGCGCCTCGCTGGCGATCCACAGGCAGCGGCCGACGATGAACAGGTACAGGCCCAGCACGACACTGACGCCCAGCCAGCCGAATTCTTCGCTCAGCACGGCGAAGATGAAATCGGTCGTGTGCTCGGGCACGTAGTTGAGATGCGACTGTGAGCCATCGCCCCAGCCCTGCCCCGAGAATCCGCCCGAACCGATCGCGATCTTCGACTGGATGATGTTCCAGCCGGTGCCCAGCGGATCGGATTCGGGATCGAGAAAGGTCAGGATGCGGTCTTTCTGGTACTGCTGGAAATACCAGAACCATGCCGCCGGCGCGGCCACCGCGAACGCCGCGGCGCCGCCGATGAACCACCACCACGACAGCCCGGCCAGATACAGCGCGAACACGCCACCCGAGGCCACCAGCACCGCGGTGCCCAGATCGGGCTGCAGCAGGATCAGACCGGTCGGCAGACCGATGATCGCGGCGGTGATCGCGATCGTGCCCAGCCGCGGCGGCGTGGGCTGCTGGCCCAGCCACCAGGCCGCCATCATCGGCAGCGAGAGCTTCATCAGTTCGGCCGGCTGCACGTAGAACACGCCGAGGTTGAGCCAGTGCTGGCCGCTGCGCCCGGTACCCATGAACAGCACGGCGATCAGCGGCAATAAGGATGCGACGTACGCGGCCGGGGTGAAACGACGCAGCTGCACGGCAGGAATGCGCGACAGCACCCACATCGCGCCGAGACCGATGACGAAGCGACTGCCCTGCGACGCGACCATCGCGACGTTCTGGTTGGTCGCGCTGTGCAGCACGGCGAGACCGATGCACATCAGCGCGACCAGCGCGGCGAGCAGCGGCCAGTCCAGCGTGCGGGTGAACCGCTGCAGCATCTCCAGCAGCCAACGCAGGATCACATTCATGGCGTCGGCTCCGTCGGCGGAGCGGCGCCGGTTGCAGGCGCAGGCGACGCGGCCGGCGTCACGCCCGGGAATTTGCCGTGGGCATCGCGCGGCGCGGTGCGCACGCCGGCGACGACCGCTTCGAACGACGGCTCGGGCGCGAGATCGGCCTCGGGCACGATCGCGGCCACTGCGGCCGGCGCGCCGGTAGCCGCGTCGATTTCGACTTCAGGCATCTTGCCCAGCAGCCAGGCATCGAAGATCCGGCGCGCGATCGGTGCCGCCGTGCTGCCACCGTAGCCACCGTGCTCGACGGTGATCGCGACGGCGATCGTCGGGTTCTCGGCCGGCGCATAACCGACGAACAGCGCCTGGTGGCGCAGGTGATACGGCAGGCTGCGCGGATCCATGCTCGCGCTGCCGCGGCGACTCACGCGCTGCGCGGTACCGGTCTTGCCGGCCATGCGGTATTCGGCGCCGATCGCCATGCGCGTGCCGGTGCCGCGCCCGTGGATCGTGGTGACCATGCCTTCCTGCACCGCACGCAGATGCGCCGGGTTGTCGGTGATCGACGTCGACGCCGGTCGTGGCACCAGACGCCATGGCGCGTCGAACCCGTCGCGGCGTTCGTTGGCCAGATGCAGCGTGTTGAGTTCGCCGCCATTGGCGATCGCCGCGGTGCCACGTGCGAGCTGCAGCGCGGTCGCGATCCAGTAACCCTGGCCGATGCCGGCGATCACCGTTTCACCCGCGTACCAGGGCTCGCGCGTACGCGAAGCCTTGAAGCGCGGCGACGGCACGATGCCGGCGTTCTCGCCGAGCAGATCGATGCCGGTCGGCTGGCCGAAGCCGTAGCGCGTCATGTACTGGTCGAAACGCTCGATGCCCATCTCGTAGGCGAGCTGGTAGTAGTAGTAGTTCACCGAACGCGCGATCGAATCGCGCAGGTCGGTCCAGCCGGCGCCACGGGCGGCATCGCGATAGCCGCGGCGCTGTCCGGGAATGAAGAACTCGCCGGTCGAGAACACGCGCGATTCCGGCGTGCGCAAGCCGCTGTCGACACCGGCCAGCGCGACCAGCGGCTTGATCGTCGAGCCAGGCGGGCCGCCGCCGAGCACGTTGCGGTTGAACAGCGGACGCGCGGGATCGTCCATCAGGCTGCGGTAGTCGTCATGCGAGATGCCGTTGACGAACAGGTTGGGATCGAAGCTCGGCAGGCTGACCATGCCGAGGATGTTGCCGGTCGCCGGCTCCACCGCGACCGCCGAGCCGTGCAGGCCACCGAAGGCCAGCACCATGGCCTGCTGCAGGTCGGCGTCGACGCTCAGGCGCAGATCCGCGCCCGCCGTCGCCGGCAGCAGCCCAAGCCGGCGCAGCGCGCGCCCCTCGACATTCGTCTCGACCTGCTCGTAGCCGATCTTGCCGCGCAGCGCTTCGTCGTAATACCGCTCCAGCCCCGTGCGTCCAGTCTGCGGATACAGCAGATGCGCCTGGCCGTAGCGCGTGACGTCGCTCTCGTCGGTGCGGCCGACGTAGCCGACCACGTGCGCGAACAGATCGCCATAGGGGTAGTAGCGGTTGAGATACGGCACCACTTCGACGCCGGGGAAGCGCCAACGGTCGAGCGCGAAGCGCGCCATCTCGTCTTCGCTGATGCGCAGCTTGAGCGTGACCGCGCGGAACCCGCGCTGCGCCTTGCGCTCGCGGTCGAAGCGCGCGATGTCGTCGGGCGACAGCGCGATGATCCGCGACAGTTCGCTGATCAGCTGCCGCGTGTCGCCGGCTTCCTCCGGCGTGACTTCGAGCCGATACGCCTGTTCGTTCTCGGCCAGGATCCGGCCCTTGCGGTCGAGGATCAGCCCGCGCCCCGGCACTACCGGTCGCGGCTTGATGCGATTGGCTTCCGAGCGCTTGGCGTAGATGTCGTGGTCGATCACCTGCAGCTTGAAATACCAGCCTGCGAGCACGCCCAGCGCGAGTACGACGGCGCCGAATCCGATGACCGCACGCGTTCGGAACGCGGCGGCTTCGGTGGCGTTGTTGCGAATATCGGGACGGCGACCGCGTCTGGCCATGCGTCAGCCCACGCTTACGACTTGCGCCCGAAGCGCAGTGCGTCCATCACCAGATACAGCGGCGCCCACAGCAGCATGCCGATCAGCGGCGCCAGCCAGTACGCCCACGGCAACTGCGGCACGCCGAGCGCGACGTGGATCGCCGCGCTGATGACGCGGTCGTTGAGCAGCAGGCCGCCGATCGCCAGCGCCTGCTGCGCGACCGGGAAGAAGCGCAGCTGCGAGCGGAAGCGCTGCAGGATGAAGGCCATCATGACCAGCCGCAGCGCCTGTTCGCCGAGCAGACCGCCGAACGCGAGATCGGCAATCAGGCCCATCGAGAACGCGAAGCCAAGACCCGCGCGATCGGGATCTTCGATCACCCAGTAGGCGACGACCAGCGCCAGCCAGAACGGCCGGAACGGCTGCAGACCGGGCGGCAGTGGCAGCAGGCCGAGCAGCAGCGCGACGAACAGGCTGGCCGGCAGGATCCAGGGATTGCGGCGACGGCTCATCGCTGCGGCGCCTGCGCGGGCGGTGTCGCGGGCGGTGTCGGCGTTTGCGGCGCTGGCGACGGTGACGTGTCAGCGGGTGGCGTGTCGCCGGTGTCGGGCGTCGTGGCTTCGGTGCCGTCGACCGGCGCTGCGGCCGCGTCGGCCTCGGCCTGCGCGCGTGCGGCCGCTTCGCGCTCGGCGGCAGCGGCTTCGAGATCGGCGGTCGTCACCGGCACCACCACGTCGCGCAGCAGCAGCACGTCGCGACCGCGGTCGAGCTGCGCGGCCGGGGTCAGATCGCCGACCAGGAACGCCCGGCTGTCGTCGGGCTGCAGTTCGGTAATCGTGCCGACCGGAAAGCCCGGCGGAAAACGACCGCCCAGACCCGAGGTCACCAGCGTGTCGCCGACTTCGACATCGGCCGACAGCGGCACGTTGCGCAGCGCCAGATGGTCGGCGCGGCCGCTGCCGTAGGCGACCAGACGCACGCCGTTGCGGGCGATGATCACCGGCACCGCGTGTTCGAGATCGGTCACCAGCAGCACGGTCGAGGTCAGCGGCGTGACCGTGATGACCTGGCCGAGCAGGCCGCCGGCATCGATGACGCTCTGACCGACGCGCACGCCGTTGCGGCTGCCGGCATCGAGCAGCAGGCGCTG
Organism: Luteimonas sp.; assembly: GCA_045810015.1. GTDB lineage: Bacteria > Pseudomonadota > Gammaproteobacteria > Xanthomonadales > Xanthomonadaceae > Luteimonas. Next base: position 10,294 of record JBJMWR010000013.1, on the reverse strand, counting down.
GCGCGTGGGGTCCTGGTCGACATCGAGGATCGGCGCGAGCTGCACGTCGAGACTGCCCTGCTCGACCGCACCGAGCAGCGCGCGCAGCCGCGCGTTTTCGACCGCTTCGACGCGCAGCCGCGCCTGGCCGGCGTTGAGCACCAGCAGTTCGTTGCGCAGGCGGCGGTTGTCGGCCGAGAGTTGAGTGCGCGTGGCGGCATCGTTGCGCATGCTGTCGCCGAGGCGCGACGGCAGGCCCGCCAGCCACCACAGCGGCTGCATCGCCACGCTGGCCTGCTGGCGGAACTGCGACAGCCAGCCGCCCTGATGATCACTGACCACCAGCGCGCACGACAGCGCGAGATAGGCGAGCAGACGCAGCGTGCCTGCGACATCGCCGGGCCGGGGCGCGGGAGAGCTGGCGTAGGAGGACATCAGGGGCGGTCGCTCGGCGTCATCTCGGACGTGGGCTCAACAGTCGAAGGCCGCATTGTCGTCGCCCCGGCGAACGCCGGGGCCCATCTTGATCCGGGGAGCAGGTCCCGGCCCGGACAGCCAGCCGCCGGTTGAACACCGGCGGGGCGACGGGCCTTGCGAACGCGGCGGCGCTTGAGGACATCGACGACGGGATGGCGACCAGAACTTCGCTCCGATCGCCGGTCCCGACGCCATCAGTCCGCGAAGAACTCGTTGCCGTGCAGGTCCAGCAGCTCCAGCGCACGACCGCCACCGCGAGCAACGCAGGTCAGCGGATCCTCCGCCACCTGCACGTGCAGGCCGGTCGCTTCGCTGATCAGACGGTCGAGGTCACGCAGCAGCGCGCCACCCCCGGTCAGCACGATGCCGCGCTCGGCGACGTCAGCGCACAGTTCCGGCGGCGTCTGCTCGAGCGCCTGCTTCACGGCTTCGACGATGCCCGACAGCGGCTCGCGCAGCGCGTCGAGTACTTCGTTGGAGCTGATCGTGACGATCTTCGGCACGCCCTCGGCGAGATGACGGCCGGAGACTTCCATCTCCATGACCTCTTCCTGGGGATACGCGCAGCCGATCGTGAGCTTGATGCGCTCGGCGGTGGATTCGCCGATCAGCATGCCGTGGTTGCGGCGCACGTAATTGATGATCGACTCGTCGAAGCGATCACCACCGATGCGGGCCGACTGCGAGTAGACGATGCCGTTGAGCGCGATCACCGCGACTTCCGTGGTGCCACCGCCGATGTCGACGACCATCGAACCGCGCGCCTCGGTGACCGGCAGGCCGGCGCCGATCGCAGCCGCCATCGGCTCCTCGATCAGCGACACGTCACGCGCGCCGGCTTCCAGCGCCGAATCCTTGATGGCGCGCTTCTCCACCTGGGTGGAACCGGCCGGCACGCAGATCAGCACGCGCGGGCTCGGACGCAGGAAGCGCGACTTGTGCACCTTCTTGATGAAGTACTTCAGCATCTCCTCGGTGTAGGTGAAATCGGCGATGACGCCGTCTTTCATCGGGCGATGCGTGGTGATGTTGCCGGGCGTGCGACCGAGCATCTGCTTGGCCTCGGTGCCGACGGCGGCGACGACCTTCTGGCCGGCGCTCCGGTCCTGGCGCACGGCGACGACCGACGGCTCGTTGAGCACGATGCCCTGGCCGCGGACGAAGATGAGGGTATTTGCGGTGCCCAGGTCGATGGACAGGTCATTGGAGAAGAGACCGCGGAACTTCTTGAACATCGGGAGAGGGCGTCCGGCAGGGAGGCGAAACGAAGCGGATTAGCCTAGCAAAAAAGCGGCCTCGCCGCGGCCCCGGGGCACCCCCAGTTGCGCGCCCGGTAGGCCGCTGTTCCGGGTCTTCGCGGCGCGACGCAGCGGCCTCCGCGCTGGCCTCGCGCCCCCTGCGCCGGTACCCTGTGCGGCCTTTCCGCGCGAGCTTCCGCCCGATGTCTGCACTGATCTGCGGCTCCCTGGCCTACGACACCATCATGGTGTTCCCCGACCAGTTCAAGAACCACATCCTGCCGGACAAGGTGCACATCCTGAACGTCTCGTTCCTGGTGCCGCGGATGCGTCGCGAGTTCGGCGGCTGCGCCGGCAACATCGCCTACAACCTGAAGCTGCTCGGCGGCGACCCGATCCCGATGGGCACCGTGGGCCAGGACTTCGGCCCCTATCGCGAGTGGTTCGAAGAGCACGGCATCAACCTGTCGCAGGTCCGCGAGATCCCCGACCTGTTCACGCCGCAGGCCTTCATCACCACCGATCTGGACAACAACCAGATCACCGCTTTCCACCCGGGCGCGATGATGCGCAGCCACGAAAATCACGTGAAGGACGTGCCCGGCGTGACCATCGGCCTCGTCGGCCCCGACGGCCGCGAAGGCATGCTGCAGAACGCGCAGGAATTCTTCGACGGCAAGATCCCCTTCATCTTCGACCCCGGCCAGGCCATGCCGCTGTTCAACGGCGAAGAACTGCGCAACTTCATCGAGCTGGCCGACTACGTCGTCGTCAACGACTACGAGTCCAACCTGCTGCAGGAACGCACCGGCTGGGACGAGACCACCATCGCCGCCAAGGTGCGCGCCTATATCTGCACGCGCGGCCCGAAGGGCGTCGTCATCCACGCCGAAGGCCAGACCCACGACATCCCGCCCGCCCACGAGCGCCGCGTGACCGATCCCACCGGCTGCGGCGACGCCTTCCGCGCCGGCCTGCTGTTCGGCATCGAAAAGGGCTGCGACTGGCTGACCATCGGCCGCATCGGCAACCTGATGGGCGCCCTGAAAGTCGAACACCCCGGCACGCAGAACCAGCGCTTCGATTACGCCGAGTTCTCGCTGCAGTTCCGGCAGCAGTTCGGGTATGCGTTGGAGAGCAAGACAACGGTTTGATTCAAGCTGCATTGCGACGAATCAAACAAGGGCGTCCTTCGGGGCGCCCTTTTTCTTGCCTGACGTTGGTCGCGACGAATGACAAGGCCGACTGCGTTCCACCAGATCCGTTTGGCTCTTGTTCCGACCGCCGACCACCTGCGTTACACACTGCTTTCGTCGCATAACACGGCTCATCGGCCCTTGCCTGATAACACGGCCTACTTCGCAATCACGAGGGCCGACCTGTATGCGGGAAGCCATTGATTACATTCAGAAGCCACCACCTTTGCGACTGGCCCACGTCCGACGCATACTCGATGCAACACCGCGCATCCGGGGTCGAATACTAGTTAGGCGGCAAATGGAAAAGTTCGGCTTCCGACACAAACTTGTAACCGCACTGAGTTGGCCGCGGATCACGATTAGTGCGCTGGCGCTCGTAGCAGCGCTCGCTGTGCTTGGTGGCCTTCGCCTGTGGGGTCACAGTTCCCGCCTAGATCCGCTACCAGCGCTCCAAGAGCCTGTTGCTCCGCCAATCGCGTCCATGCGCTATTTGCCCACAGAAGTTCAAGCTGTCCTTGTGTCGCTGTGCAAAGACTGCTCTTTCGCAGACTCAAACGCAGCTTGGATCGCCACCGATGTAGTCATGGACGACCGTTTGCCTAGACGGCGCCTTACGCGTACAGAGAGACAAGGCCGCGAATGGATTATCGAATACGAGCACGGCGGTATAGCCACGTTCGAGCATAGATTGGTACTTTCAGGCACGTCGTCACCTGCCCTTCTACAGGGTAGCTCATGCATTCCAGACCAAGCGCGCAAGTGCAGTTGGTAGCGTTACCGCCTAACAACTCATTCAAGCCGATGCCGCGTCGCGGCACGGCTTAACTCAAGCGTTAGCGCGCATGAACAATGACCCCGGCGCCCATCAGGTTCAGTGCACTTGCCACGCAAGCAATCCAAATTGCTTCAAGTGCGGCGGCTGGGGGTACATTGACTCCGTCAGTGCAAATAGGCTGATTGACGGCCCTTCTGGAGTCGCTGGCAAGAATGGTTCAGTCGCCAGTCCAAGACCAGCAAAGTCGCGAAAGAAGCGAAAGGTTATTTCCGCAAAGCCTCGACAGAAGAAGCTCCGTCCCGTCAAACCAGCTACCCCGACATCCGATGGACCGGTGCTTTGCAAGTGCGGGTCACGAGTAGCAAAGAACTACTATGGTGAACACCTCGTACTCGATTGCAAAGCAAACAAAAAGTCTGTCCGTTAGATCCTGAAGGGCGCACCTGGCAATGCAAGCCGTCGTGTGAAGTTCGAGGGGTCTGTTAATTCTCCGAATCTAGATGCAACAAGAAGCTATGCACATGCGTTCCAGGAAAGGGGTTCTTTCGGCTCACATCCATCTCATGACGCATTTGACGATGAGTCATCCTCTTAGTCGCGGCATGCGCGCTAACAATTCATTTGAGCCGACGCGGCTTCGCGGCGCGGCTTAATTCAGCGCCAGGCGGCAAATGGAACTGCGCGGCATCCGATGCAAAGTTATAACGGTAACGGGGTCAGGTTTACTTATCGGATTTTTGCCGACCTGCTCCAAATAGGGCGCTGACGCCGGAGGGTCGACTTCGATACGGTCACGAGACCGATATTTGGGGAACGGCGGAGCAGGCTGAGCACGCTGAGCACCTTTGGACGATGCGAGAGAAGTGCAAGCTGCACGAGGAAATCTGGCATGTCGTTCAGACCGATGACGTCCTCCCAAACGACTTGCCTCAAGCGTCGGACTACATGAAGCAACCCAGACCATCCGCACCTGTCGGAGCGCCGGAAGGCACCGTCCAGCTCGGCGGGCCGATTGACTGGTTTTCGGCGTCGCTTCAAGTCAATGGAGACGATCTCGATCCTGGGCAAGTCACGCGCCTGCTCGAACATGCGCCGACGCGCGCGCAGCGCCGCGGCGTGCCGCTGTGCAGGCCAGACGGAGCAGAGCGCGCCCTGCCTCGGTTCGGCAGATGGGCTCGCGATCTGGAGCCATCCCAGACGGACGAGTGGGACATCTCGGAGGTGATCAGACTTCTGTTCGAAGGACTCCCCCTTAACCTGGCTGTCTGGGAGCAAGTCGCTGCGCTCGGGCGGACCCGGCTGACTTTCGGCCTCAACATGCCGACTTCCAACCGCGAGTTCGAACTGGAACCCGACCTCATGCAATTTCTTGCGGACCGACGCGTTTCGGTCTGGTTCGACATCTACTGCGAGCAGGAAGAGGCGTGACGGCTGATCTCCGGACCTGCCTGCCTTCTCCAATTTGCGGTGCCAGGTTTATTTGAGTCACCGACTCAACGAAGAAGGGCCTGCAATCGCAGGCCCTCCTGAGCTCCACCTGTAAGACGCGCCAACCGCGTTAGAAGCCGAGCTGCGACAGGTACGTCTCCGCCTGTTCGTCGCTGAGCACGCCCTCGTCGCGCGCGGCCTCGATGCCGTCGCGTGCCGCTTCCGGCCAGCCGTTGTAGGCGTGGCTCGTGGCCATATTCTCGACGAACACATCCAGCATGCCGTCTTCCTGAAGCTGGCGGACGACTTCGGCGCGATAGGTGTCGCTGGTGTCCTTGAACAGGTTGCCCGTCATCGCGGGATCACCCGTCGGCAGGTTCTCGTAGTCGCGCACGGCCTGGTCACGCTCTTCGGCGTTCTCGCCGAACAGTTCCGGCGCGGCTTCGCGCGAGATCTCGGCTGCGCTCGGGAAAGAGCCCTCGACCATCTGGCGCGTATTGGCGTCGAATGTGCCCTCGCTGTTCGACGGCCGATTGTTGTAGTGGTCTGCGAAGCGCTGGAAGAACATCGCGTCGTCCGCGCGCGCCGCGGTCAGGAACGCATGCGCGTCGTCGGCGCCGATGCCGTTGGCCTGCAGGACCGCGACCGTGCCTGCGGCTTCGGGCGGCGACCAGAACACCTCCGGGAAGTCCTTCGCCAGCGTCTGGATCTGCGCAGGCGACAGATCCAGGCCGTCGCGCAGGATGTTCGTGGTTTCGGAGGCTTCGTTGCCCAGAATCTCGGCGGTGGGCGCATCGATACCCGCATCGCGATAGAACTGCTCGGCGAGATCGGTGCGCGCGTTGATGTCCTGGCGGTACTGCACCAGCGCGACGCCGCCGGTGGCGATCATCATCACGCCGACGCCCACCGGGCCACCCCAGGCGCCGATGGTGCCGTTGGCGGCGAGCACGGTCATGATCGCGCCGCCCGCGCCGGCGGCGTTGAACAGCACGCCGGGCACACTGCCCTGGCTCCACTGGTCGATCGCGCCCGCGGCGTAGTAGGCGGTGTTGAGCACGCCGACGAATTTCGCGGTGAACTGGCCGGCCCAGGATGCGGCGGTGCCCCATTGCGCCGCGCGGCCTTCGGCATTGATGGCGCCGATGGTCGATGCGAACGCCGTCGCGTCCTGCGCCAACCCGACCGAGTAAGCCAGGGTGCCGATTGCGTTCTGCGCGTTCGGGTTGTCGATCGTGGTCTGCGCCGAGGTGAGAAACGCCGCGCCGGACATGCCCAGCGCCAGCGTGCGGAATGCCATCGCGGCCGGGCCGGAGCTGAACTGCGTATCGCGCAGCGCGGTGAGGTCGCGCTGCGCATCACTGAAGGACTGCACCGACTCGAATGCCTGGCCCGGGCTGAGACGCGCGCCCGGATCGGACAGCGTGTCCGACAGACTGCGCAGACGCGCCACACCCGTGTCGATCTCGGTCTGCGGAATGCCGAACAGGCGCGCACCGTTGCGCTCGAGATCGCCGATCGCCGCGTTCGCGCGCGACACGCTTGCGGGATCGTTCGGATTCATCGCGCCGATCGCCGGCATCAGCTGGCTGTTGACGTAGGCGTTGCCGAGATTCTTGAGGAAGTCGCTGCCCTTCTGACCCTCGTCGGCCAGGAAGGTGGCGAGGCTGGCGGCATCGCGACCGGCGAGCAGTGTGGGGTCGAGCGACAGCGCGAACGACAGGCTGCCCTGGGTGGTCTCGTCGCCTGCCACTCCGCGCAGGATGTCGTCGACCCCCTGCCCGGCAGTGGAAAGATTCGGCGGCAGGTCGTGCAGCGCCGCCATGCTGTCGAGCAATTGACCGCCATGGGTGGCGATCTCGGCCTGCAGTGCCTCGAGACGCGCCTGCCATTCCGGACCCTGTCGGTCGACGTAAGCATCGATCGCCTGCTGTCGCTGCTCGGGCGACACGTTGCTGCCGGCATCGTTGAGCACCGTCAACAGATCCTCTGTGTGTTCGGCGTAGGCCTCGACCGATCCATTGAGGCGCGACTGCAGATCGTGTGTGCCCTCGGCTGCGGCACGCAGGGCCATGCCGGCTTCGTCCGTCTTCCCGGCCGCCTCCAGTCTGCCTGCCAGGGCAATCGCAAGTTCGGGTGATGCGCCGCTGCCGACGGCGCTGCGGACGATGCCGCCATTGGGATCGAGGAAGAAACCGCTCCAGGTTTCGACCTGCGGCACAAACGCGTCGGCGACCCGATCGGCAGTTGCGCTCGCGCCCGGGGCATCGCCCATCGCGGCCACTGCGCGCGACAGGTCGGCGAACGGGCCGGCGCTTGTATAAACGCCCTCGACACCTGCGATCCGTTCGATCGTCGGCAGGCTGCGCTCGACCAGCGCTGCGGCCATTTCCGGCGGCAGCGTGTCCGTGAGTCCGGCCAGGCGCCCGGACGACTCGCTGGCGAGCTGCGTGTCGTACCCAGCCTGGTCATCGCCGACGCCGGCGTAGGGCGCACCGACCCACTCGGCGGCTGCGTCGATACGCGCCTGCACCGAGGGCTGCTGCAGCAGTTCGGTCACCACGGCCGGCGACTCGTTCGCGAGGGATTGGCCGAGCGCGGTCAGGCGGTCGCCCGGCGTCACGCTGCTGCCGAAGACATCGGTCTGCGCCAGAACGTCAGCGCGGTGCTCGGTGGCGAAGGTATCGATCGACTGCAACAGCGCCTGTTGCGCGGCAGGATCACCAGCGTGCCGCGCGAGCAGGGTGTCGCGCATCGAGGCGATGGTCTGCTGGCTGGTCGGCGCGCCCGGAATGCGCGCATCCACGCCGTTGACGACCGGCGCGAGTTCAGCGGTGACGGCCGCGTCCAGCGCACTGCGCGCAGACGGCGTGGTGGCGAGCGGGCCGGGCAGGCGCGCCGATTCGTCCACAGCCTGCTGGTGATCCGCCAGCGCTGCATCGGTGCGTTCGGCAGCGCTCAACTGCGGGCCTGCGGGCTCCGCATCGACCGGTATTGCGAGTTCCTGGCCGGCCTCCAGCTCCGCGTTCGGATCGAGCCGATTGGCCTCGGCAAGGTCCTGGAGCTGCAGATTGCGCGCGGCAGCGATGCTGACGAGCGTTTCGCCGTTGTTGACGGTGTAGGTCATGGAGTCGCAGTCCTTCGGGCATTTGGATGTAAGGAAACCGCGTCCGGGGCGCCGCGTCAGCCCGGAGCAGGCCCTAGGTGCAAGTTCGCTTGGTCAGCTGGAATCGCGTCTGACGGATGAACGCTCAAACAAACAGGGCGCCTTTCGGCGCCCTGTCAGGTTTCGCAGTCTGGAACGCCGCATCAACGCAGATTGACGAACCCTTCTGCGTCGACGTTACCGTTGGCAATCCGGCTGCGCATGTCAGCGGTGCTCAGGCCGGTGTCGAGCTGGAAGTGCGGACGGTCGACGAAGGTCGTCCAGTTGCCGCCCCACTCCAAACCCATGTCGGTGCCGACGCGGCCGATGGCATCCCAGTCGGGGCTCCAGTTGATGCTGCCGTTCGGGCGCACTTCGACGACATCGAAGGCGGTGGCGAAGTTGTGGTTGCTGTAGCCGCCGCGGGCATTGGTGACGATGTCGCCGGGCGTGGTGCGGCCCTGGGCGTACAGCGCGTCCTGCTCGGCATAGGTGCGGAAGCCCTGGGTCACGCGCAGGGTGATGCCCAGTTCCTGTTCGACGCGATTGACGAACTCGGCGGCCTGGCCGCGCAGTTCGGGGTGCAGGGTGGCGATGCGGGCATTGCTCGGGCCGTCGGCGACCTGGGCAACTTCACCCGGCGCGACCGGCTCGGCTGCCGGCGGCTTCTCGACCGCAGGCGCGCCATTGAGCTGCGCCCAGGTGTTCTGGCCGACGACGCCGTCGACCTCGATGCCACGGCTCGACTGATAGCTGCGCACCGCGCTCTCGGTGCGGGCGCCGAAGATGCCGTCGGCCGTGCCCGGGCTGAAGCCGGCAGCCGCCAGACGGGTCTGCAGATCGGTGACGGCCGGGCCGCGATCGTCGCGTTCCAGCGTCGGCGTGGACGAGGCCGGTGCGTTCTGCTGCACGGGCGCTGTGCCCTCGGTGCGTGTGCCGCCGTTGAACGGCGTGCCCAGCAGGCCCTGCGCCTGCGCATCGGCGACGGCCGTGCGCGCTGCGGAGACGTCGGTGTTGTAGGTATTCGTCAGGCCCTTGTAGGCGCCCCACGGCGACAGGTTGGTCCCGTTGTTGGACAGTTCGAACGCGACGCGGGCATTGGTCTGCGGGTCGAACAGCTGCTCGTTCGAGGTCAGGCCGAAGGCCTCGCGACGCTCGGGGCCCATCGCACCGATCATGTTGATCTGGGTCAGGCCGTAGGACTTGTCGCCGGTGGCGGCGTTGCCGTTGAAGGCGGCCGGATCGCCGGTGGATTCGCGCATCGAGATGGCGACCATGCTCACCAGGTTCTCGCCACGGAAGCCGGCCTCGTGGAACAGTTGGGCCAGCTGGGTGCGATCCAGCGGGCCACCGGTGTAGGTGCCCTGGGTCGCATTCGCCGGCGCCGCGCCATTGACGGTCGGCGTGTCGCTGCTCAGCGGCTTGGTGCCGGCGGGCAATGCGATGGACTGGTCGGGATAGATGACGTCGGGATTGTTCACCTGCGGATTCGCCGCCAGCAGGCCTTCGAGACTGACACCGTGGGCCTTGGCGATCTCCGACAGCGTGTCGCCGCGCTGCGCGGTGTAGGACTGCGTGGCCTCACCCGGCGGCGGCAGGTCCTGCAGGCGGCTGGTGGTTTCGGATGACGAGACGGCGTTGACGCTCACGGCAGGCTCCTGGATCGGTCGGGCGCATCCCCCGGATAGCTGAAGTGTCCGGGCCTCCGGCGGCGCGCGACAGATGGGGGGTGCCCCAGCGTGCATGGGTCACAGTTCGGGCGTTGGGCGGGTGAAAGCCCTTCCCTGTTTGCGGGGGCGGGTTGGGAGGGGCACGCCTTCAGAGTCGAGCGGACATCAAGTTCGAAGGTCATGTCCTGACGAAGCTTGAGAACGAAGTCCGAAGCGATCTGGCTGTTTGCCCCCATCCCAACCTTTCACCCGTGAAGGGCGCAATGCCCCGCGTGCGGGGGCAGGCGCAGGTCTCTGGCCAGCCCTCACCCGACGCGCTTTGCGCCGCGACCTCACCCGGAGGGAGAGGTGCTGGGGCATGCCTGCGGACCGTGGTGGGACTG
>JBJMWR010000012.1:0-212687 GCA_045810015.1 Luteimonas sp. | reverse complement strand
GGGGCGTTCCGCGGCCCGAAGCGCGGAGCCCGGGCGACCCCGCCGGCGAGCAGCAGTCGCACCACGCGCTGCCGCTGCCCGCGCCACGGCTCGAGCAGCGCCATCATCCCGTCGTCGTCGGTCCGGGCGGCGCCGGTCAGCGCGAAGCCGACCTGGTTCTTCAGGTGGTAGTCGCCGTAGCTGACGGTGTCCGGGCAGCCGAACACCCGCTGCACCACCTCGGCCGCCGTCCAGACGCCGATGCCCGGCACCGTGCGCATCTTGCGCTGCAGGGTCGGCGGGTCCGGGGCGTGGTCCGGCTCCAGCCGCGAGGCGACGCCGGCGACCGCGCGCAGCGCCCGGCGGCGGGCCCCGTCGAGGCCGCACCGGTGCCACTCCCAGTCGGTCACGTCCAGCACCCGCCGCGGTGAGGGGATCACCCGCATCCCCTCCGGCGCCGGGCCGGGGGCCGGCTCGCCGGCCAGCCGCAGCAGCGCCCGCCACACCCGGTGCGCCTCGACGACGGTGACCTTCTGCTCGAGGACGGCGGGCACCAGCGCGTCCCAGGTGCGGCCGGTGCTGCCCAGCCGCAGCCACGGCGTGGTCCGGTGCAGCCGGGTGAGGACGGGGTGACCGCCCGGGTCGAACTCCTCGGGCCGGTCGGCCGCGCCCAGCCAGCGCGGGACCGCCGAGCCGGCCCGCTCCGCCCCCGGCCCCCAGGCGGTGACCCGGACCTCGCCGGAGCACACCGCGATGCGCACGGTGGCCGCCCCGTCGGGGGTGCTCACCGTGCGCCAGGTCGCGTCGTCGGTGTGGCGCAGCGTCGGGTCGCTCCCGCTGCGCTGGTGCGGGAAGAGGGTCCGGCGGACGTCCAGCGGCCAGTCCGGCCGCCACACGTCGATGAACGCCGGGGCGTCCAGGGTGGTGGTGCTCAGGTGGTGCTCCCCGGGGAAGAGGGACTCAGCGGGGTGCCATCCGGAGTGCGCCGTCCATCCGGATGACCTCGCCGTTCAGGTAGCCGTGCTCGACGATGTCCAGGGCCTGTTCAGCGAAGTCCGACGGCCGAGCCAGGCGCCGGGGGAAGGGTATGCCCGCCGACAGGCTCTGGCGCGCCTCCTCCGGCAGGGTCCCCAACAGCGGGGTGTCGACCAGGCCCGGCGCGATGGTGCACACGCGGACGCCGACGCCGGCGAGGTCGCGCGCCGCGGGCAGGGTCATGCCGACGATGCCGCCCTTGGAGGCGGAGTAGGCGATCTGCCCGATCTGCCCGTCGTAGGCGGCGATCGAGGCGGTGTTGACGATCACGCCGCGCTCGCCGTCCTCGCCCGGGTCGTTGCCCTGCATCGCGGCCGCCGCGGCCTTGGCCACGTTGAAGCTGCCGACGAGATTCACCATGACCGTGCGGCTGAAGGTCTCCAGTGGCATCGGCGCTTCACGACCGAGCACGCGGCCGGCGCCGAGGATGCCGGCGCAATTCACCGCCACGTTGAGCCCGCCGAGGAATTCGCGCGCGGCGGCGACGTTCGCGACCACGCCGGCTTCGTCGGTCACGTCGGTGCGCAGGTAGCGCGCATTGGCGTCGCCGAGTGCGGCCACCGCTTCGGCACCCTTGTCGTCGTTGACGTCAAACAGCACGACCTTGCCGCCGCCGGCGACGAGGTGGCGGGCCACGGCGAGGCCGAGGCCGGAGACGCCACCGGTGATGAGGGCGCGGACGGAATCGGGCGTCATGTGCGGATCCTTGGACGGAAAACCCGCAGTTTAACCGGCCGGCCGCGCGCGCCGGTCGGCCAGCTCCGATAAGCGTGCTCCTAATGAGCGTGTTCAGGCGGACGCGGCGGGCGCGCCATGCAGGCGCCGGGAAAATTCGTCCGGCGACAGCCCCGGCGCGAACAGGAAGCCCTGGCCGACCGTGACGCCCAGGTCCAGCAGGAACCGCCGCTGCGCTTCAGACTCGATGCCTTCGGCGACGAGACCCAGGCCGAGACTGCGCGCGATGCCGGCGACCGCCTGGCACACAGCGACGTCCGAGCGGTCGCCCGGTACGCCGCCGACGAACAGCTGGCTGAGCTTGAGGCCGTGGATCGGCAACCGGCGCAGATAATTCAGACCGCTGTAGCCTTCGCCGAAATCGTCGATGCTCAGCTGCACGCCCATGTCGCGCAGCGCGGCGAAGGTGCGCAGCGTGTCGGGCGCATCCTCGATCAGCACGCGCTCGGTGAACTCGAGTTCCAGCGCGCTGCCCGGTAGCGCGAATTCCGCGAGCACGTCGCGCACGTGCACGGCGAGATCGTCGCCGAGGAACTGGCGATAGGACACGTTCACCGCGACCCGCACCACGCCGAGTCCGGCATCGCGCCAGGCCGCGATCTGCCGGCAGGCCTCGCGCAGCACCCAGGCGCCGATGCGGACGATGTCGCCGGTGCTCTCGGCGTGGTCGATGAAATGGTCGGGCCGCATTTCGCCCAACTGCCGGTTGCGCCAGCGGATCAGCGCTTCGGCGGCGATCACACGCCGGCTGCGCAGGTCGACCTGCGGCTGGTAGACGAGATGGAACTCGTCGTTGTCGATCGCGCGGCGCAGGTGCGTTTCCACGCGCAACCGGTCCTGCTGGGTCTGCGCGAGCGCAGGCGTGAACAGCTGCCAGCCGTTGCGGATGCGTCGCTTGCTCTCGTACATCGCCGCGTCGGCGTTCTGGATCAGCGTCTGCGGCCGGTCGCCGTCATCGGGCGCGCGTGCGATGCCGATGCTCGCGGTGATCGAAAACTCTTCCTTGTCGAAGCGGAAGCCGTCGCCAAAGGCATCGAGGATCGCGTTGGCGACGCGCTCGGCATGACTGGCGCCGGCGCCGGCATCGCAGACCACGAGGAACTCGTCACCACCGAAGCGGGCGATGCTGCCCGACGCGCCGACGGCCTGACCGATTCGATGCGCGGCGGCGATCAGCAGTTCGTCGCCGGCGGCATGGCCGAGCGCATCGTTGACGAACTTGAAGCGGTCGAGATCGATGTAGAGCACGGCCACGCCGGCGCGTGCGGGATCGGCCATGCGCGCCTCGAGCTCGCACAGGATCGCGTCGCGATTGAGCAGGCCGGTCAGCGGATCGGTGCGCGCCTGCGCCCGCAGGATCGCCTCGTCGTGCTTGTCGCGCGCGATGTCCTGCAGCGTGCCGGTCAGCCGCGAAGTCGCCGGATCGCCGTGACGCGGTCCGCCGATTGCACGCACCCAGAACGCGCTGCCGTCGCTGCGCAGGCCCTGCAGTTCGATGTCGAAACCGGCGGCATCGAGCATCGCCGCGCCGAGCGCATCGCGCAGGCGATTGCGATCGGGCAACTGCAACAGGCCGACCAGCGCCTCCATCGTCGGCGGCGGCTGCCTAGGGTCGAGGATCTGCGCCGCTTCGGCGGTGAGATACAGCCGGTCGGTGCTGCAATCGAGTTCCCAGCCGCCGATGTGCGCCAATGCCTGCACGCGGTCGAACATCGCGCTGTCGCGTTTGAGCGCGCTGACATCGGAGAACAGTGACAGCACCTGGTGCGGCCGGTCGCCGCCCGGGGGGTATTGCGGCACGGCGGTGACCATCAACCAGTACAGCTCGCGGCGCATGCGGTGATACAGGCCGACCAGCGTGCTCTCGACGATGCGGCCGTCGCGCAGCGCACGCACCGGCGGCAACGCATCCCAAGGCATCTCGTCGCCGTCGGGCGCGATCGCAACCCATTCGCCGAGGTTGGACATGTCGCCGAGCGAGGTGCCCTGGCGGATGCCGAGCAGACGCAGCGCCGCGGCATTGCCGTAGACGAAGCGGCCGGACACATCGTGGATCGCGATGCCGCGGTCCATGACGTCCATCAGCTCGCGATAGCGCACCTCGGCTTCGCGGCGTTCGCTGAGGTCGCGCGCCACCGCGACCAGGCAAGGCCGGCCATCGTGTTCGAACCCCGCGGTGTGCACCTCGACCGGAAAGCGCGACCCGTCGCCGCGCATGTTGGTGACTTCGATGACGTAGGTCCGGCCGCGATGCACGGCGTCCCAGACCGGCGCGAGGTGATCGCGCGGCAGGTCCGGATTCAACACTTCGATCGGTTGGCCGACGATGTCGGACCGCGGCCGGCCATAGGCCTGCTCGCCGGCGCGATTGAGGTCGAGCACGATGCCATCGGCATCGAGAATGCTGACCGGGTCGGGCACCGCGTCGAACAGCGCGTGGTACCGCAGCGCGGCGGCATCGGCCTCGGCGCGCGCGGCCGCCAGCCCATCGCGTGCGCGGGCGAGCAGGGCGCGGACATTGGCGGGCAGGTCGGGATCGTCGGCTGCCAGCGACAGCGCGTCTGGCAAGGCCAGCGCGTGCGCCTTGCGCTCCAGCAATCCGGTATGCCCCGTGCCCGATCGGTGCGTCATGTGCGCGGCGCCAGCGCCACTCCGGATGCGGGGGAGACAACACGCGTTGTAGCGCCGCCGCGCGACGGCGTCCAGACATCCGCCGGCCCGTCCGGGACGAGCGGGGTGACCGGCAGGAAGGCGTCGTGGTCCATGTCGTGCAAGGAGAACGGGCGATCCGGGGGCGATCGGCCATGCCGGCCTGCCCCTCGACGTTTGCGAGAGCGCATCGGCGACCGGTGCAGCATCCCGATGGCGAAACGGACTGGATCCGCAACGGCCTGCCTTGACCCCGCATCCAGCGCCGGCCCGGGGCGTAGAATCGCGAATCATTCTCGATACCGAATCGCCCTGTGAACCTCTGCCAGCTGCCTCTCCGCATGTCCGCCTTCGTCGAAGACATCGACACCGTCGGCGCCGTCGACCCCATCGCACGCCGGCTCCGTGAGCTCGGTTTCGTGCCGGGTGAGCCGGTCGAGGTCATCGCAGCCGGACCGTTCGGTGGCGATCCGCTGCTGGTGCAGGTCGGCTACACCCGCTTCGCCCTGCGTCGCAGCGAAGCCACGCGGGTGCGAGTGCGCGTGGTGCCGGACGCATGAGTAACGCGCTCGCGGCGCCGCGCTTCGCGCTGGTCGGCAGTCCCAATGCCGGCAAGACCGCGCTGTTCAACCTGCTGACCGGCAGCCGTCAGAAGGTGGCCAACTACGCCGGCGTGACCGTCGAGCGCAAAGAAGGCCGCATGTACGGGCCGAACGGGGAAGGCTGGGCGCTGCTGGATCTGCCGGGCGCGTACAGCCTGCAGCCGGCGAGTCTGGATGAGGCGATCACCCGCGACCTGTGCCGCGGCTTCTATCCCGGCGAGCCCGCGCCCGACGTGCTGGTGTGCGTGGTCGACGCGACCAATCTGCGCCTGCATCTGCGCTTCGTGCTGGAGCTGCGCACGTTGGGCGTGCCGATGGTCGTGGCCCTGAACATGGCGGACGCCGCGCAGCGCCGCGGCATTGGTATCGACCGTGCCGCACTGGAAGCGAAGCTCGGCGTGCCGGTCGTCGAGACCGTCGCGATCCGCCGCGACGGCGCGCAGGCCTTGCTGGCACGACTGGCGGAAGTCGCCGCCCGACCGCAGCCACCACCGGCGGCCGGTGACAGCGGCGATCTGCATGCCGAAACGCGGGCGCTGCTCGCCGCTGCGGTGACGATGCCGCGCCGCACCGCGCGCATCGACGACGCGCTCGATCGCTGGCTGCTGCATCCGGTGTTCGGTCTGCTGGCACTGGCGACGATCATGTTCCTGATCTTCCAGGCGGTGTACGCGTGGGCGACGCCGGTGATGGATCTGATCGATGCCGGCACGTCCGCGCTCGGCGCGTGGGTGTCGACGACATTCCCGCCCGGGCCGCTGACCAGCCTGCTCGCCGACGGCATCATCGCCGGCCTCGGCGGGGTGATCGTGTTCCTGCCGCAGATCCTGATCCTGTTCCTCTTCATCCTCGCGCTCGAAGAATCCGGTTATCTGCCGCGCGCCGCATTCCTGCTCGACCGCGCGATGAAGGGCGCGGGGCTGTCGGGACGCTCCTTCATTCCGCTGCTGTCGAGTTTCGCGTGCGCGATCCCCGGGATCATGGCGACGCGTTCGATCCAGGATCCGCGCGACCGCCTCGCGACGATCATGGTAGCGCCTCTGATGACGTGTTCGGCGCGGCTGCCGGTTTACGCGCTGCTGATCGGCGCCTTCATTCCACAGCGCACGGTCTGGGGCGTGCTGAACCTGCAGGGCCTGGTGCTGTTCGCGCTGTATCTGGCCGGCATCCTCAGCGCGCTCGCGGTGTCGTACGTCATGAAGAAATGGCGGCGCGACAAGAGCGAGCATGCCCTGCTGCTCGAGCTGCCCTCGTACCGCCTGCCGCATCCGCGCGATCTCGCAATCGGGCTCAAGGAACGCGCGATGATCTTCCTCAAGCGCGTGGGCGGGATCATCCTCGCGCTGACCGTGCTGCTGTGGTTCCTGCTGTCGTTTCCGGCGCCGCCGGACGGCGCGACCGGCGCGGCGATCGAGTACAGCTTCGGCGGCCGCATCGGACATGCGCTCGCGGTGCTGTTCGCACCGCTGGGCTTCAACTGGCAGATCTGCATCGCGCTGATCCCAGGCCTCGCCGCGCGCGAAGTCGCGGTCGCCTCGCTGGCGACGGTGTACGCGCTCTCAACCGCCGATGATGCCGCAGCTGCGCAGGCGCTCGCACCGATCATCACCGACGGCTGGTCGCTGGCCACCGGCCTGTCGCTGCTGGTGTGGTTCATCTATGCACCGCAGTGTCTGTCGACGTGGGCGACGATCAAGCGCGAAACCGGCTCGTGGAAGCTGATGGCGCTCAACGCCGGCTATCTGTTCGCGCTGGCGTATCTCGCATCGCTGCTGACCTATCAGGTCGCGCGCGCCCTGGGCGCAGGCTGAGCATCGCGACGATGACCGCCGGGCTGGTCCTGCAGTACGTCGTCGTGGCACTGGCCGTGCTGCTCAGCGCGTGGGTCGTACTGAAGAAGCAGGCGCCGAATGCGGCGCGACGGCTGCGCATCGCGCTTGCGTTGCCGCTGATGCGTGACGGTCGGCCGGCGTGGCTGCGCGCACTGGGGCGACGCATCGCACCGGTGCCGATCGCGGCGAACACATGCGGCGGTTGCGACAGCTGCGGCCCACCCAAGCGCTGAGCGGCTCGCTGGAGTTTCAACCAGGCGGCAGCACCACTGTGCCACCGCCGACATCGCGACCTCCCTCGACCAACACGAACGCGCTCCGGTCTTCGAGTGCAACCGGCGCCTCGCATTTCAGATGCGCGGCGACAGTGCTGCCCGGCTCGACCGCGCCTTCCGCGTCGAATCGCAACGCACACAGCGCCGTCGCCACGACCTCGCCATCCGTGCCAACGAAGCGGACTTCAGGGCGGTAGTGATCGAAGACCGCGCTGCGGCGGCCGCCCTCCGACTGCGCGCGCAGGTGCACGCAGGCGCGGATGTCCGCGCGCAACGCGAATACATGCGAGCGGGGCAGCGTATCTGCAGAGCGCGCGGTGCCGTTTTCGAGAGAGGCGCACGGCGCGTCATATGTGGGGTCGGCAGTCGATCCGGTCGACGATGATTCGGCAGTCCCGGTCGACGCGGCACTGTCTGCCCTGGTCGATGACTCGACCGAGGCGTCGGTCGACGGCGCAGAAGGCGCGCAGGCGGCAAGTGCGAACGCAGCCGCGAGCAGGCATGCGGAAGAAACGGAGCGGGCAGCAAAACGCATCGGACATCCTTGTCGTGGCGGCGCGCGTCATTGCGCGGTGTCGATCCGGAGACGCTAGTGGCGTCCCCGGCTCAAAGGCGAACGTGTGGGGCGACGGACGTCGCTGGTGGGCGTGACTTCCACCGCGAGGCTGAAGGTGCGTTCGTCGCCCACCAGGAGTGCGCCGACGCCGACGACCTGACGGTTGATCTCCTTGCCGTCTTCGTCGCGGATCACCAGCACGACCGAATATTCCCAGGCGCCGCCTTCCGACGGATGCCGGATGCGACCCTCGACCTGCAGCGCGGTCGTGGTCTCATCGCGCTGTACGGTGTTGCGGGCCACGATCGGCGAGCCGGGGGCGGCATCGATCTTCAGGAAATGCTGGCACGCCGGACAGCGCGACGCGCTCTCCAGGATCACGGTCTTGCAGTGCGGGCAGGTGCGCGTGGCACCTGCCGCGCCCGGGCGACTGCTCACGGTCAGTCGCTGGACTTGTCGTTGGCGGCCTTGTCCTTGGCGTTGCCGGTCGGCGTCGGACCGGGCTTGACGTCACCCCAGCCGCATTCGATGTGCCCACGGATCTTGGAACCCGACGCCACCGTCAACGAACCCGCCTTGAGGTCACCGGTGAGAACGGCCGAATCACGCAGTTCGACCAGCGACGCCGATTCGATGTTGCCTTCCAGTTCGCCCGACACCAGCACCTGCTGGGCACGCACGCCGCCATTGAGCTTGGCGCCGTGTTCGATGGTCAGGTTGCCCTGCACGTTGACGTCGCCCTTGAAGCGGCCGGCGATGCGCACATCGCCCGTACCTTCGATCTTGCCCTCGATGGTGAGGTCGGCGGCGATGATCGATTCCTTGCTCACCGGCGCTGCGGCACGCGGCGCGGGCGTCGGCGCTGCGGCTGGTGCGGGCGTGGTGGCGGGCGGCGCAGGCGGTGTCGCGGTCTGGAAATCCGCTACGGCGGGTGGCGGCGTCTCGCGGGCCGGCGCAGGCGGCGGCGGAGCGTCTGTGCCGAACGCGGGGGAATCCTTCTTGACGGTGCCGGACTGCTGGAAAATGGCCATGTCGCGCGTTACCTCGGAAATGGACAGGAGAGCGGAAAAGGACCGCTCGAACAGGGGAATTCCGCGCCGCCGCGGGGGCAAAAACGCGGATTCCGAGCCTAGCATGCAATCGGCGACACCCGACTGTGACCGGCGGACCGAATTCGAGACACGGCAAGGACTTGCCGCATGTTCAAGAAGCGTTACGCGAGATGGGGCGGCGCCCCTTGCACGCTGCACTGATGTCTAACGCCCCTGCATGCAGACTGGCATCCGTGCAGCGGCGATCGGGAGCCCGCCGAAACAGGATCGCGCTGCACTTCGTCAGCACCGCCTGCAACCGAAGTGCAAGCCGGACACATTCCTGTCGGTTGTAATTCAGCGATGCCGCGATTGGCACGTCACAGCGGCGCAGGCTGCAGACTGCGTTGCGCCGGCCGGGGCCAAGTTGGAGCGAAGACCGGTGCCGCGGCCGCGCGCGATGATCAACAGCGGTAAAACGTGCGCAGGACTTTCGCCGGACCGCCTGTGCGTAATGGCGCGCTCGTGGCTGCATTAAAAGAAAGCCCGCCATCAGGCGGGCTTTCGGACATCACACGCAGTCGCGATCAGCGATCTGCGCTTTCCTCGACGCGCTCACCGGCGTTCTCGATCGCCTGCCCTGCGTCTTGCGTCGCCTGGCCCGTTGCGCGGGCGGCTTCGTCGGCGGCAGCGTCAGCGCGACGCGCGGCGTCCTGCGCAGCGACTTCCGCTTCCTGTGCGGCATCACGGGTGTGCTGTGCAGCCGCGTCAGCGGTGGCGCGCGCGGCGTCGGCCGTGGCGGACGCTGCGTCGGAGATCGCCTGGCCGGCGTTCTCGGTCGCGGCAGCGGCCTCCGCGCGCTCGCGGTCGGCGTCGTTGGAATTGCTGCAGGCGGCGAGCGCCAGCGAAATCGTGGCGGCGGCAATCGCGGTCATCGGCTTGAAATGCATGGCGTGTCTCCTGTGAGGTGTCGTACGGCGCGAATCTTGAATGCGCGGGTGTGAGGGCCGTGCAAACGCCGGCCACCGTGGCCGACGTTCCGTTGAACTGCCGTTCTGACGTGGCGGGGCGGAACGTCGCGCTTAAAAAAAAAGACCGCCGGGTAAACCCGGCGGTCTTCGAATCCACTACAGATGGCACAAGGCCATCGAAGCAAATTACGGCGTCACTTCCTCAGCAGCGTCCTTGGCGTCTTCGGCCTTGGTCTCTGCGTGGTCAGCAGCGTCGGCAGCGTGCTCGGCGGCGGTGTCGGTACCGGCAGCGGCAGCCTGGGCAGCAGCGTCGGCAGCGGCGTCGGCAGCAGCAGCGGCGTCGTCAGCAGCAACCTGCGCGGTGTCGGCAACGGCCGGGTCCTGCGTCTGGTTGGCAGCAGCCTGCGCGTCGGCAGCTGCGTCAGCAGCGCCTTCAGCCGAGCTGTTGGCCTGGTCGGCGTTGCTGCAAGCAGCCAGAGCCATACCCAGTGCCAGGGCAAGCAGAGCCTTGTTGATCGTCATTGTGTCTTCCTCGTCTGAAAGTGTGGGCAACGCGCTTAATGCGCGCCGCCGACATGATGACAAGCCTCAGTCGGCTGTCAAGCGGGACGTGCGTGGTTTTTTCGTAAAAAACACGTTATCCGAAGTTCACGCGATTTGCACGGCAATTGCCGTCGCTTCGCCGCCGCCAATACAAAGCGTGGCCACACCGCGACTTAGGCCGCGCGCCTTGAGTGCGTGAATCAGCGTGACGATGAGCCGCGCGCCGCTCGCGCCGATCGGATGCCCGAGCGCCAGTGCACCGCCATTCACATTGAGACGGTCGTGCGGGATGCCGAGATCTTTCATCGGCGCCATCGCGACATTGGCGAACGCTTCGTTGACCTCGAACAGATCGACGTCTTCGATCTTCCAGCCCGCCTTGTCGAGCACGTTCTGAATCGCGGTGACCGGCGCGGTTGTGAACCACTCCGGCGCCTGCGAGTGACGGGCGTGGGCAACGATGCGCGCCAGCGGCTTGAGGCCATGCGCGGCGGCTTCCTCGGACGAGGTCAGCACCAGCGCGGCTGCACCGTCGGAGATGCTCGACGAGCTGGCGGCGGTCAGCACGCCGTCCTTGCCGAACGCAGCGCGCAGGGTGGGGATCTTGTCGGTCTGGATGCGGCCGGGCTGTTCGTCGGTGTCGTAGGACATGTCGCCCTTGCGCGAGGCCACGGTCACCGGAACGATTTCGTCCTTGAACGCGCCCGATTCGATCGCGTGCTTGGCGCGGTTCGCGCTTTCGATCGCGTAGGCGTCGAGATCCTCGCGGCTGAAACCGTACTTGTGGCTGGCGACATCGCCGAACACGCCCATCGACTTGCCGTCGTAGGGATTGGTCAGGCCGTCCCACGCCATGTGGTCGAGCATCTCGGTGCTGCCGTAGCGGATGCCGGTGCGCGAACCGTTGAGCAGGTGCGGCGCATTGGTCATCGACTCCATACCACCGGCGACGACGAACTTCGCGGTGCCGGCCTTGATCAGGTCGTGGCCGAACATCACCGCCTGCATGCCCGAGCCGCAGACCTTGTTGATGGTCACGCAGCCGGCCTTGTCGGGAATGCCCGCCGCACGCGATGCCTGGCGCGCCGGTGCCTGGCCCAGACCGGCCGGCAGCACGCAGCCGATGATGGCTTCGTCGATGAGGTCGGGCGACACGCCGGCGTGGTCGAGCGCGGCGGTGATCGCGGTCGCGCCGAGGGTCGTCGTGGGAACGCCGGTGAACTGGCCGAGCATGGAACCGATGGCGGTGCGCTTGGCGCCGACGATGACGATGTCAGTCATGGGGGAGGTGACTCCAATAGGTGAACTACATGGTCCGCCGATTATCGCACCCGGCGCGCGGCGGCGTCGCGCGGCTAGAGGCGTTCCCCGATGGCATCAATCCGGGATAGCGGGTATAGATGCCGTAACAGGGGTGTTGGCGGGTGCGACCCATCCGGGACGAGAGCAGACAGATGCCGAATGCGATGCAGGCGCGCAGTGGTGCGCGGGGAACACGACGGACATTGTTGGCCTGTGCACTGGGGACAGTGCTTGCGGCGTGCGGGGGAGGAGGATCGGGCGGCGGTCTCGTAATGCCTACACCGCCACCGCCATTGGCGCCACCGCCAACCACGCCACCGCCCACGGTTGTGCAGCCGCCGAATCCGGCGTACAGCGGGCATCTGGCCGACACCAATACCTACGCTGCGCACGATGCCGGGTTCACGGGGCGCGGGGTGCGCATCGGCTTTCTCGACAGCGGCGTCAACCGCAACCATCCCGCGTTGCGCGACCGGGTGGTCGCGAACCTGACGTATATCGGATCGTCGGGCAACAATTTGTCGGTGGACGATGTCGTCGGTCACGGCACCGCCGTTGCGCAGACTGCGGCCGGTCGTCCCTTCGGCACATGGCCGGGTGGTGTGGCGCACAACGCCGAAATCGTGTCGGCCCGCATCATCAGTGACAAGCCGCCCGTCGACGACGGGACGGGCGGTGGCAACGAGATCGATGGTCCCCTCGGTCTGACCGCGATCCACCGTGACCTGATCGATCGCAACGTCAAGGTGATGAACAACTCGTGGGGCGGGTTGTACTGGACCAATCTCGCTGTGACCCCGCAGATCGCGGCCGAGTATCGGCCCTTCATCGTCAACCACGGCGGGCTGGTGGTGTTCGCCTCGGGCAACGCCGGGTTCGCCAATCCCTCCGACACTGCGGCGTTACCGAGCAAGGCCGGCACCAACGGCACCACACCTGCAGCGGACCTCGAGCGCGGTTGGCTCGCCGTGTCGGCACTCGCGGAAAATAGCACCACACAACTGGCGAGCTATTCGAACGCCTGCGGCGTCGCGATGCGCTACTGCCTGGTCGCACCGGGCACGGTGATCGTCACCGGCACCACAGACGCGCCCGACGCGCCGACCTATTTCCGCTACAGCGGCACGTCGCTGGCCGCGCCACTGGTGTCGGGCGCGGCCGCGCTCGTATGGGAAGCATTCCCGTACTTCGACAACGATCTCGTGCGGCAGACCATTCTCGGCACCGCGACCGACATCGGCGCGCCAGGCGTGGACCCGGTGTTCGGCTACGGCGCGCTCAACGTCGGCAAGGCCGTCCGTGGCCCGGCGAAGTTCGACTGGGGCGACGTCACAGCGAACTTCAACAGCGGCACCTCGACCTGGGCCAACGACATCAGTGGCACGGGTGGGCTGATCAAGCGTGGCGGTGGCACGTTGAAGCTCAGCGGTGTGGCCGGATACAGCGGTGCAACCCGCGCGGAAGGCGGCACGCTGGCATTCGAGTCGTCCTCGATCCCCGGCGCGGCGGCGGTCGCATCCGGTGCGGCCCTTCAGTTCGGCGGCGCGCGGGTCGGCGGCAGCCTCGTCAACAACGGCACGTTCGCGGTGACGGGCAACACGCGGGCGCGCGCAATCGACGGCAATTTCCAGCAGGGATCGAGCGGTCGCCTCGCCTGGCAGATCGGCGCGCCGCTGCAGGTGACGGGAACGGCAAGTCTTGCGGGCGAACTGCAGGTGACCGGCGTGGTCAGCGGGTATACGACGCAGCGACGCGAGAACGTTGTCGAAGCGGCAGGTGGCGTGACCGGCGTTTTCGGCAGTCTCACCAGCGGCCCGGGCGTCTTCCTGGAAGGCAATCTGCGCTACGACACGAACCTCGCCTGGATCGATGTCATCCGGCTCAACGTTACGGCCGCGGCCGCGTCGTTCTCGAGCATCACCGCGCAGTCGCTCGGCGCTGCCGCGCGTGTTGAAGGTGCGTTCTCGCAGATCGATGGGCAGTCTTCGGTGGGCGATGGTCCGATCGCCGATGGCTTCATCCGCGCGGCCGGTGTATTCCAGGGCATCCAGAGCGAGGCCGCGGCGCTCGCCGCGCTCGACAGCATGTCCGGTGCGCAGCATGCGGCGGCGTTGACGGCGACGTTCGACAACGTCGACATGGGGCGGCGTGCAATCGCGTCGCGCGTGGGCGCATTGGCGGCGCGCGATGTGGCGGCAGGCGTGTGGAAGGACTCGCTGGGGCAGGGCGGTAGTGGTGGCTTCGCGCGCGATGGCTTCAGCGTCGATGGCTGGAGCATCGGGCGCGATCATCTGCTCGGTGACGGGCTGGTGGCTGGCTTCGCGTTCGGCGAGCTGCGCGGCGACGGTATTGCTGCGGCGCGTGGCGATCGCAATCGCGATCGGCAGACGCAGGCGCAGGCGTATCTGGCGCGCAGCTTCGGCGACAGTTACGTCATGGCGCAGCTCGGCAGCGGTCGCTTCGATCGCGATATGCAGCGCCAGCTGTTCTCGGGCGCGGACTGGCAGGGTGTGTCGACGCACTACGCCGGCAGCTATACGCAGGCGGCGGTGGAGGCAGGGCACCAGTGGCGGCTCGGCTCGACTGCATTCGGTCCATATGTCGGCGCCGAGCAGGTGCGGCTGCGCAGCGACGGATTCGACGAGCGTGGCGGTGATGGCTTTGGCCTGCGCAGCGCGGGTTGGGATGTCGAGCGCAGCCAGGCGATCGCGGGTCTGCGCGCGCGCTGGGATGCGCCGGGCTTCTCTCTGCACGGGTACGGGGAATGGCAGCAGACCTTGTCGTCGAGCGGATTCGATCTGCAGGCGAGCTTCACCGGCATCGAAGCATGGGCGCCGATTGCCGGATTCGCGCCGGCGCGTTCGGGTGGGCTGGTGGGGGTCGGCTTCGAATCCTGGCTGACGCCGCGTGCGCGGATGCTGCTGGGTGTCGACCAGCGCTTCGGGCCGCGGGGCAGCGATCGGATGGCGTCGATGCGGGTTGCGATCGGGTTCTAGTTCCGATTGCCCCGACGAAAAGGCCACCCCCGGGTGGCCTTTTTTTTGCAGGTGCGGCGAGACGGAAGCTTTGCTGCACACGGAATTCTTGCAGCACCTCTCCCTTTGGGAGAGGTGCTGTTAGAGCCAGTTCGGCCCGCCTCGCCCTCGTCCGACACGCGTTACGCGTCGACATCTGCGGAAGAAGGGCTCCACCTGGAGCATGGATCGCGTCCAGGGTTCGGCCCTCACCCGACGCGCGTTGCACGTCGACCTCTCCCGGAGGGAGAGGTGCAGGGTAGAAGAGGCGAGGCCGCGCACGAGCGCGCCAGCGCTCAATGCGCCGCGTAATGGATCAACGGGCGCTCGTTGAGCGGCTGGACCTTGCGGTTGTTGTGGCTGTAGCGGGCATTGAAGCCGGCGATCTGGGTGGCCGACAGGGTCACGGGGGTGTCCAGCACATACCACTCGACGTTCTCGGTCAGCGGCGGGGTGGTCAGCGAGCCCAGGTAGTGGTGATAGCTCTTGTCGCGCGGCAGCATGATCGCGATGTCTTCGCGCTCGATCTCGCCTTCACGTGCGTCGCCGAGCGCTTCCAGTACTTCGCCGGCGAGTCTGTTGGCGTCGCCTTCCCGGTACATCACGCCGACCACGGCAAGACGACCATCTTTCGCCTTGAACACGAAGTGGCCTTCGAGCGGGAACGATTCGCCGTCGATCGTGTGCTCGCTGGCGGCGTGGAAGTGGAACTGCATCAGTTCGAAATGGCGTCCGCGGATCAGCGCGTCCGGGCCGTGCGCTTCCACTTCGACCGAGTGGCCGTTGTCGACCACGCGCAGCGCGGCTTCGGTGTCGCGCAGTTCGATCGCCTGGGCTTCTTCCATGTCGCCCTCGGATGCGACGGTGCGCTGGATGTCGATCGGGGACTGGCCCAGCGACGCGGGATACTGCCACTTCTCCTGGCGCTCGTAGTCGTACTGCTGCGCGGACACGAACGTAGGGGCCAGCAACGCCGCCATAGCGACGACGAGCACGCGGGAACGGGACGAACGCAGCATCGAACTCTCCGAAAGGGAAGGCGCCCGGTGACGCCGATATCGCAGCCTACACCTGTCGTTCCGGTGCGGACGTCATGCCTGTAGACGCCGCCAGATCCCGCAAACGCGACGTTCTCCAAACGAAAAACGCCACCCGAAGGTGGCGTTTTTGTGACAGCTGCGAGACGACCGGATCAGCCGCCGCGCACGCGGCCCTGGAAGCGCGGCTGGGCGCGGCCCAGCGGCAGCTTCAGCTTGCCCATGGTCTCGATGCGCTCCTCGGCGAGGCGGTCGGCGGCCATGTAGGTCGGCACGCCGTCGCGCTCGGAGATCTCGAAGATGCGCGTGAGGTTGTGGTAGATCGTGCGCATCATGCGCATCGCGCGTTCGCGGTTGTAGCCGTCGATTTCCAGCGAGATGTTCATCACGCCGCCCGCGTTGACCGCGTAGTCGGGCGCGTAGAGGATGCCGCGCTTCTCCACTTCGTCGCCGATCGCATTGTTGGCCAGCTGGTTGTTCGCCGCGCCGCAGATGATCTTGGCCTTCAGGCGCGGCAGCGTCTTCTCGTTGACCGTGCCGCCCAGCGCGCACGGCGAGTAGACGTCGGCGTCGACGTCGTAGATCTCGTCCAGGCCCACGGCCTCGGCGCCGTACTCGCCGACCGCACGTGCCACGCGATCCTTGTTGATGTCGGTGACGAACACTTTCGCACCGCGCTCGGACAGCAGCTTCACGAACTCGATGCCGACATGGCCCAGGCCCTGCACGGCGTAGCTGTAGTTGCCCACGTCCTCGTTGCCGAACTTGCGGTTGAGCGAGGCCAGCAGGCCCTGCATCGTGCCGTAGGCGGTGAACGGCGAAGGATCACCCGAGCCACCGTGGACCTGGTGCACGCCGGTGACGAACTGGGTCTCGCGATAGACGAGTTCCATGTCGTTGACGTCGATGCCGACGTCCTCGGCGGTGATGTAACGGCCGCCCAGCGACTCGACGAACTGGCCGAACGCACGGAACAGGCCCTCCGACTTGTCGGCAGCCGGGTCACCGATGATCACGGCCTTGCCGCCACCGAGATTCAGACCGGCGACCGCGTTCTTGTACGTCATGCCGCGCGACAGGCGCAGCACGTCATTGAGCGCGTCCTGCTCGGAGTCGTACGGCCACATGCGGGTGCCGCCCAGCGCCGGACCCAGCACGGTGTTGTGGATCGCGATGATCGCCTTCAGACCCACGTCCTTGTTGTGGCAGAACACGACCTGTTCGTGGCCGTAGGTATCGAGGTGCTCGAAAATCATTACAGAACTCTCCGTCACGGGCGATGGGGCCCGACGTCTGGTGGCAGGAGGCGGCGTGGGGGCTGTGCGGGTCGGTCTAGGCGACCGGATCGATCCGGCAGGGCCGCAGGATGGGAGCGATCCGGGCATTTTACCCCCCCTCATCCGACAATTGGTTGAAGGTGCAACTGCAAGGGCGGAAGCGCTTCAGGATCAAGTGGTTGCGGGGACTCTGCGTCGTGTGCCGGGCTGGTTCGGGGATGCCTGGTGTCGAACCGCAAGTGGGTGGTGGGCTTCAGGTAGGGACGTGTCGTTCTGGCGAGCGGCGGGACGACGTGCGCCCACGCACGAGAAGCCTGTCGAGCTCGCGTGGTTCGCGTAATGCATCGCCTGACGGTTTGCCCCCTCCCAACCCTCCCCCGCATGCGGGGGAGGGCTTCGAGCTGGCGCTGCGACTCGATCGGCAGCCAACGCAGTACGCGGACTCGGGCGGTTTGCCCCCACTCAACCCTCCCCCCGCATGCGGGGGAGGGCCTCGAGCTGGCGCTGCGATTCGATCGGCGGCCAACGCGGGTCGCGGACTCCGACGGCTTTCCCCCCACACAACCGTCACTCCCGCGGAGGCGGGAGTCCATGGACGTGTGCGCGGAGTCGAGCAATGGCACGGAGGACCGGACAAGCGTCCGGCAAAACCACGTGACCAAACGTGCGGCTGTTGAAATCCGCTGGAATCACGGCTGATGCATGTCAGTCGCGGCCCGAAACACGACACGCGCCATGCCCGCACGCAGGGAAGGGCATCAGGCTAGAGCTGCGACTCGACCGGCAACCAGCGCACCACATTCGCACTCACGCGCTGCAGGCGGGTGCTGTCGGGTTCCAGCTTCAGCGGCGCGGGCGGGTCTTCGGCGCGGTCGAGCCAGCGCGTGTCGCCGTCTCCATTGAGGTAGACCCAGTAGCTCATGCCCGGCGCGGTCAGGTGCCGGTATTCGTCGAACAGGGCCGTGCCCAGTGCGGGGTCGTCGAACAGCACGCCCATCTCGGTGTTGAGGTTCGCCGAGCGCGGGTCGAGGTTGAACGAGCCGACGAAACCGCGTCGACCGTCGACCAGGATCGCCTTGGTGTGCAGGCTGGCGCCGCTGCTGCCGAACAGACTGCTGGCAGCTTTCGCGTCCGCCTGGCTGCGGGCTTCGAACAGATGCACGCCGCCTTCGAGCAGCGTCTTGCGATAGCGCACGTAGCCGCCGTGCACGGCGACCACATCGTTCGCGGCCAAAGAGTTCGTCACCACCGACACGTGGACGCCGCGCTGCGCGAGGTGGACGAGTCCCTGGGTGCCCTGCACGCCGGGCACGAAATAGGGCGAGATCAGCAGCGCAGAGCGGTCGGCCTCGACGATATCGCCGACCAGGCGCTCGACCAGCCAGTCCTCGCGATCGTCGCCGCGCCATTTGATCGGCGGGTCGGAGACGATGCTGACGTGTTCGCTCCAGATTGGCGTCAATCCCTGCGAGAAATAGCCGCGCACGCTCGGCGACAGCTCCATCGCGTCCAGATACCGGCGCGCTTCTTCGCTACCTGCCTCTTCCTGGATCTGCGCCAGCACCGCGCGGATCGTCGACTTCGACTTGCGGTTCAGCGCCTCGATCGGAATCGCCGCTTCGCTGTTCCAGAAGTCGTCGAATATCGCGCTGGCATCGGCCACCGCCGGGCCGAACAGCACCATGTCGAGATCGTGGAAATTGAACTCCTCGGCGGCGCTGAAATACTCGACGCCCACGTTGCGACCGCCGACCACGGCCACGCGGCCATCGGCGATCCACGCCTTGTTGTGCATGCGGTGGTTCACGCCCCAGGCGCGCTGCACCATTTCCAGCAGACGCATCACGCCGGTACGGTTGCGGAACGGGTTGTAGACGCGCAGCTCGATGTTCTCGTGCGAGTCCATCGCCAGCAGCGTGGCGTCCATCTTCCCGATGCCCATGTCGTCGAGCAGGATGCGCACGCGCACGCCACGCTCGGCGGCCTTCCAGGCTTCGTTGGCGAGCATCCGGCCGGTCAGATCGTCGTGCCAGATGTAGTACTGCAGATCGAGACTGCGCCCGGCCTGGCGCGCGGAAATCGCGCGCGCAGCGTAGGCGTCCACGCCGTCGGGCAGCATGATCGCGCCGGTCTTGCCGGCGTGGCGCGCCAGCAGCGGCGCCAGTTCCCGGTCCAGCGGCGTGGCGTCATCGGACAGCGGCAGCGTCTGGCTCGGCCGGCCGGTCGCCGGCGGCAACAGGTGATCGGCCACGAAGATGCTGCTCACGGCCATCACCAGCAGGGTGAACAGTCCCCAGCCGATCAGCTTCTTGACGCGCTTCTTCATGTACGGAGGCTCGAGGTCATCCGGACAAGCATCGCAGATGCGCCGCTTGCGCGTCTTCGCACGGCCGGTCGCGGCGGCTGCGACTGCGCCGGTGCAGCCTGGGCGACATCGCGACCGTCATCGATCCGTTGCACACTGCGGCGGGGGATCCGTCGCTGTCCGCCCGGCAGAACCGGGCGCGTTCGATAGTTGCGAACCACGGAGGCTTCATGGCGACGAAGAAGACCACGCGCAGCGCGGCGCGCAAGGCGGAGACCCCGCGGCTGCTCGATGCACGCCCCGACACCGCGGACTTCCGCGACCGCATGTTCGAACCCACGCTGGTCGACGTGCCCAGCGAGATGCCGCTATCGCGCTTCGTCGCGTTGCGCGTGCCGGTGCTCGACCAGGGCGAGGAGGGCGCCTGCACCGCCTACGGCCTCGCGACGGTCGCGCATACGCTGTTGCGTCGCCGGCGGCCCGACCCGGTCACGCTGCGCATGAGCACGCGCATGCTCTACGACATGGCCCGCCGCTACGACGAATGGGAAGGCGAGGACTACGACGGCTCCAGCTGCCGCGGCGCGATGAAAGGCTGGCACCGCCACGGCGTCTGCGCCGAGGACTGCTGGCCGGAGTCGCCCGCTGGCCCGTTGCAGGAGGTCTACACCGAAGAACGCGCGCGCGCCGCGCAGGAACATCCGCTCGGCGCCTACTACCGCGTCAACCACAAGGACCTCGTGGCGATGCATGCCGCGTTCGCGGAAGTCGGGGTGTTGTATGCCTCGGCCACGGTGCATGCCGACTGGATGACGCCGCCGACGTCCGGCGTCATCGAATGGTCCGAGCAGCCGATCGCCGGCTATCACGCGTTCGCGATCGTCGGCTACGACCGCGACGGCTTCTGGATCCAGAACTCCTGGGGCACCGGCTGGGGCAAGCGCGGCTTCGGCTGGATCAGTTACGACGAATGGCTGCAGCGCGGCACCGATGTCTGGGTCGCGCGCCTCGCGGTGCCGGTGCGTCTGCAGCGCGTGCAGGCCGTGGCCGCCAGCAATTCCGCGCTGGCGCGGCAGTCGAACGGCTACTCGCAGGCCGACCTGCGTCCGCACATCGTCAGCCTCGGCAACGATGGCCGCCTGCGCACCAGCGGCCGCTTCGGCACCAGCCAGGACGCGGTGCGCAATCTCATCCGCGAAGACCTGCCACGCATCACGAAGAACTGGCCGAAGAAGCGCGTGATGCTCTACGCGCACGGCGGCCTCGTCCCCGAGCAGGCCGCGATCCAGCGCGTCGCAGATCTGCGCGAACTGATGCTGCCGCAGCAGATCTACCCGCTGTGCTTCATCTGGAAGACCGACTTCTGGAGCACGCTCGGCAACATCCTGCGCGACGCCGTGCGCCCGCGCAGCGAAGGCCTGATGGACAAGGCCAAGGGCGTGCTGCTGGATCGCGTCGACGACACCATCGAACCGCTGGCGCGCGCGCTCGGCGGCAAGGCGATGTGGAACGAGATGAAGGAGAACGCGCTGCTCGCGACGACGGCCGTCATCCGCAACGGCGATCGACTCACCGAGGCCGGCGGCGCCGCGCAGGTCGCGCGCCTGCTCGGCGAATGGATGCAGGCCGATCCGACCGTCGAGCTGCATCTCGTCGGCCACAGCGCTGGCTCGATCCTGCTCGCGCCGCTGGCGCAACTGCTCACTGCCGAGGGTCTCGTTTCCACCGGCCCTGCGGCCAGCATGCAGGGCATCGGCCAGCGCATCGCCAGCCTCAACCTGTGGGCGCCGGCGATGACCATGGCGCTGTTCGAACAGAGCTTCGCGCCGGCACTGACCGCCGGCACGATCGCGCACGCCGGCCTGTTCACGCTGAGCGACCGCGCCGAACAGGACGACCACTGTGCCCGCGTCTACAACAAGTCACTGCTGTACCTCGTCGCCCACGCCTTCGAGGAACGCGCCCGCAGCTGGGTGCGCCGCGAATACCGCAACGGCACGCCACTGCTGGGCATGGCGCGCTTCATCGAATCCAACGGCGCCATCCGCGACCTGCTAGCGACCGGCAAGCTCGACTGGATCCAGGCACCGATGCAGGGCGATCCCACGCATGCGGCGGATGGCAGCGCGGCCACGAGTCACGGCGGTTTCGACGATGACAGCGCGACGCTGCAGGCCACGCTGTGCCGGATCCTCGGCGAGCGCAGCACCACGGCGCCGGTGCGGATTCACCGCTCGGAATCGGGCTTGGCGGATTGCCGGGCGCGGTTGAGTGAGGCGTTGGAGCCGGTGGGGCGGGGGTGATTCGGGCGGCTGACCCGGTTCGCAAGTCGCTGGGTTGCGGTGTCGAAGCACCTGCGCGCTTGGCAGTCCGTGAAAAATCAAGATGGATGACCAGCCATTCGGCTGTTGAGAAGCGCTTCCAGCGTGCGCTGGGATGACGAGCGAAGAGTCGTCACCTAAGTTCGGAAGGGTCCAGGGGTGTGTTCTGTCGATGGGCGCGGCATTTTTGCCGTCGCCCCAGCGGCTTTCAACAGACGCATGTCTGGTCAAGCTGGGGCCCATTTTGATCTTCGTGTTTGAAGTCGGCCCTCGCACACCACCCGACTGACGCCCGCCAGACATACCGTCGAGTCCAATGGCACACCCGCCGAAGATCTCCCCACGCCGTGCCCAGTCCCGATCCAGGAAGCAACCCCGACACCCTCTGGACCATCGGTCACTCGACGCGGTCCTGGGACGACTTCCTCGCACTGCTCACGCATTGGCGCATAGAAGCCATCGTCGACGTGCGCCGGTTTCCCGGATCGCGCCGCTCTCCATGGTTCGCCAGCGAGGCGATGGCCGAACAGTTGCCCGCCTCGAGCATCGACTATCACTGGCTGCCGCAACTGGGCGGGCGCCGTCGCGCAACCCCGGGCTCCCCCAATGGCGCGTGGCGCAATGCGGCCTTTCAGGGCTACGCCGATCACATAAGGAGCGCAGAGTTTGCTGACGGGCTGAACCGGGCGCTTGCCGTCGCAGCGCAACGACGCACCGCATTGATGTGCGCCGAAGCCGTGTGGTGGCGCTGCCATCGCCGGTTGATCGCCGACCTGCTGCGTCATCGGGGCGTCCAGGTGTGCCACATCATGGACGCGGCAAAGGTCCAGCCGCATCCGCTGCATCCGGATGCACGCCCGGACGGCGCGTATCTCGTCTATCCGCCCGCGCAGGCCGGGTTGTTCTGACACGAACGACTCAGGGTGTGTCCAGTGACGCCTGCAACGCGGTCGCTAACGCCGCATCGCCGCTGACCAGATCGGTCCAGCGCAGTTCGAGGCCTTTACGTTTGCCTTTGGGGACGAGCTTCAGGCCTTCGGGATCGATGGTCAGCGAGTAGGCGTCTTCGCCGATGCGGACTTCGCGCTTGAGGGGTTTGTCGAGTGGGGTCATGGGCGGCGCTCCGGGAGTCGGATCTGGATGCTGCGCCCGATGCTGTCGAGGGCAGGCAAGGGCGGCGGCGCTCCAGGTCCGGGCGGAAGTCGCTGGGCCCCGGCGTGACCAGAGATTCGTCTGTTGAAAGCCGCTGGGGCGACGGCTGCAGATCCCCGGTGCGCTGCCGTCACCCCAGCGAACGCTGGAAGCGCCCTTTCAACAGCCGTATGGCTGGTCATCCATTTTGATTTTTCTGTGCGCTGCGCTCACAGGAGACAAAAAGGAATGCGACCCCAAGACCCGTCGCCCCGGCGCACGCCGGGGTCCAGCGGCTCTGCTCTCCAGCCCGCCCAGCGAACACCTACACACCTCCAGAATGCCGCACCGCAGCATATTTTCAACCGAAACAGCCCGGCGCCTCACCGCTACAATCGACGCATCTTTTTCCCCCGCAGGAGCGCGCCATGAGCACGCCGGCCAGCCAGATCGATTCCACTGCCACCGACCGTCAGCCCGAGTCCTCGCCGCTGCGCTTCGTCACCGCCGCCAGCCTGTTCGACGGGCACGACGCGGCCATCAACATCATGCGGCGGCTCATCCAGTCGCAGGGCGCCGAGGTCATCCATCTTGGCCACAACCGCAGCGTCGAAGACGTGGTGCGCGCGGCGCTGCAGGAAGATGCCGACGGCATCGCGCTGTCGAGCTACCAGGGCGGGCACGTCGAGTACTTCAAGTACATGGTCGACATGCTGAAAGAACGCGGCGCCGGCCATATCCGCGTGTTCGGCGGTGGTGGCGGCACGATCACGCCCGAGGAAATCCGCGAGCTGCAGGGCTACGGCGTCGAGCGCATCTATCACCCGAACGACGGCATGAAGATGGGCCTGGTCGAAATGATCGAGGACGTCGTCAACCGCGCCGCCAACGCGCGCGATGCCGCCATCCGCGACGATTCCAGCCACGCGCCCGACATCGACGACGAAATCGGGCTGGGCCGCGTGCTGTCCGCGCTCGAAGACGGCAGCATCAGCGAGAACGAACTCGCGACACTGCGCAAGACATGGCAGCTGGCCGGCGGCAAGACGCCCGTCATCGGCATCACCGGCACCGGCGGCGCGGGCAAGTCCTCGGTCACCGACGAACTGCTTAACCGGTTCCTCGCCAGCTTTCCGCAGATGCGCATCGCGGTGATCTCGGTCGATCCCACGCGTCGCCGCAGCGGTGGCGCCCTGCTCGGCGACCGCATCCGCATGAACTCGCTGCGCAGCCATCGCGTCTACATGCGCTCGATGGCCACGCGTCGTCAGAACGTCGCCACCAATGCGGTGCTCAAGGACTGCATCGGCTTCCTCAAGAGCCTCGCCTACGATCTCGTCATCGTGGAAACCGCCGGTATCGGCCAGTCGGATTCGGAAATCGTCGATCTCGTCGATTTCCCGATGTACGTCATGACCAGCGACTACGGCGCGGCCAGCCAGCTCGAGAAGATCGACATGATCGATTACGCCGAGCTGATCGTGCTCAACAAGTACGACAAGCGCGGCGCCGAGGACGCGCTGCGCGACATCCGCAAGCAGTGGAAGCGCAACCGCGTCGCGTTCCAGACCGCCGATGCCGACGTGCCGGTGTATCCCACCATCGCCAGCCAGTTCAACGATCCCGGCGTGACCTGGATGTTCGACAATCTGTGCCGCCTGCTGCGCGAGAAGACCGGCGCCGGCAATGCGGGCCAGTGCAGCTTCCAGCCCGGCCTCGACACCTCGCTCAAGGAACCGCGCGCCACCGTGCTGATTCCTGGTGCGCGCGTGCGGTATCTGGCCGAGATCGCCGAATCCGGCCGCCGCATCAACAGCGACATCGAGCGCCAGGCCGAAGCCGCCGACCGCGCCCAGGCCATGTGGCAGGCGCTGCAGGAACTCGACGACGCGCAGCTGCCGAAGGCGCTCGATCTCTACCACTCCGATGATCTGCACGCCGCGCGTGATGCCAATACCTCTCCCTCCGGGAGAGGTCGCAGCGCAGCTGCGGGTGAGGGCGCCACCGTCGTCGACAGCCCATCCCCCGCAGTCCCCGCCGACCCCGTCCAGGCCGGCACCGCGCCTGACCCCAACACCGCTCCCTCCGAGAGCGGTCGCACCGCGCGCGAAGTCAGCACCTCTCCCTCCGGGAGAGGTCGCACCGCAGGTGCGGGTGAGGGCGGGGCTTTCGCAGCCAACCCCGTCGACCGCTCCCTCCTCACCCTGCGCCAGCGCTACAACGACGCCATCCAGGCCCTCAGCAGCGAATCGCTCAAGCTCCTGCGCGACTGGCCGCAGCGCTTGAAGTCCATCACCGACGAATTCACCGAGTACCAGGTGCGCGACAAGTCGATCAAGGTCGACAACTACCGCGACTCGCTGAGCCACCAGAAGATCCCCAAGATCGCCGCGCCCACCTACAAAAGCTGGGGTGAGCTGCTGACGTTCCTGGGCAAGGAAAACCTGCCGGGCAGCTATCCCTACACCGGCGGCGTGTACCCGTACCGCCGCACCGGCGAAGACCCCATCCGCATGTTCGCGGGCGAGGGCACGCCCGAGCGCACCAACCGCCGCTTCCATTACCTGTCCGTCGGCCAGCCGGCCGCGCGCCTGTCCACCGCCTTCGACAGCGTCACCCTGTACGGCGAAGACCCGGCGCCGCGCCCGGACATCTACGGCAAGATCGGCAACTCGGGCGTCAACATCCCCACGCTCGACGACATGAAGAAGCTCTATTCCGGCTTCGACCTGTGCGCGCCCACCACCTCGGTGTCGATGACCATCAACGGCCCGGCGCCGATGATCCTGGCGATGTTCATGAACTGCGCCATCGACCAGCAGGTGGAGAAATATCTCAAGGCGGACGACGCGCGCTGGAGCGAGGCCGAAGCCAAACTCGCCAAACTCTTCGAAGGCCGCGAGCGCCCGAGTTACCACGGCGAACTGCCGCCCACCAATGACGGCCTCGGCCTGAGCCTGCTGGGCGTGTCCGGTGACCAGATGGTGGACGCCGACACCTATGCCGACATCAAGGCACGCACGCTCGCCACCGTGCGCGGCACCGTGCAGGCCGACATCCTGAAAGAGGACCAGGCCCAGAACACCTGCATCTTCAGCACCGAGTTCGCGCTGCGGATGATGGGCGACATCCAGCAATATTTCGTCGACCGCAAGGTCCGCAATTTCTACTCGGTCAGCATCTCCGGCTATCACATCGCCGAAGCCGGCGCGAACCCGATCAGCCAGCTCGCTTTCACCCTGAGCAACGGCTTCACCATCGTCGAGTACTACCTCGCGCGCGGCATGCGCGTGGACGACTTCGCGCACAACCTGTCGGTCTTCTTCTCCAACGGCATGGACCCCGAGTACACCGTCATCGGCCGCGTCGCCCGCCGCATCTGGGCACGCGCCATGCGCGAGCGCTACGGCGCCAACGAACGCAGCCAGATGATGAAGTACCACATCCAGACCAGCGGCCGGTCCCTGCACGCGCAGGAGATCCAGTTCAACGACATCCGTACCACCTTGCAGGCGCTCTACGCCCTGTTCGACAACTGCAACAGCCTGCACACCAACGCCTACGACGAAGCCATCACCACGCCCACGGAAGAAAGCGTGCGCCGCGCCGTCGCCATCCAGATGATCATCAACAAGGAAATGGGGCTCAACTTCATCGAGAACCCCTGGCAGGGCAGCTTCGCCGTCGACTACCTCACCGACATCGTGGAAGAGGCCGTCTACAAGGAGTTCGAAGCCATCAGTGAGCGCGGCGGCGTGCTGGGCGCCATGGACACCATGTACCAGCGCGGCAAGATCCAGGAAGAGTCCATGTACTACGAGCACAAGAAGCACGACGGCTCGTTGCCCCTGGTGGGCGTGAACATGTTCCTGCCCAAGGAACACGCCGGCGAGATCGCCACCGAAATCGAACTGATCCGCAGCACCGAAGAAGAGAAGGGCCAGCAGATCGAGAACGTCCGCAACTGGCAGCAAGGCCGCAACGCCCTCGCGCCCAAGGGTGAGACCTCACACGCCCATCAGGCCGACGCCGACGAACAGGCGCCGATGGTCCACGACGGGCATGGTCTGGCGTATCTTCAGAACGCGGCGCGCGAACGGCGCAATGTGTTCGAAGCGCTGATGGAAGCGGTGAAGACGCATAGCCTGGGGCAGATCAGCCATGCGTTGTATGACGTGGGTGGGGAATATCGGCGGAATATGTAAACGGTTATTGGGGCGATTATTTTGACTAGTATTACTTTCGAAAACGCGTTTGAGCAGCGCGCTGAGTATCTTTCTTCGGCAGAGCTCGAACACTGGACGCGGCTCACGACTCGTGAAGAAGGGATCGTGCGTAAGCTCATGGGGGCCGGCGCAAAACTCCTTGTGGGCCCTCGCGGCTGCGGAAAATCTACCCTTATGCGGCTGGCTTTTTTTAGGCTAGTGCAAAGCCGCGAGTCGCTGCCGGTTTACGTTAATTACGCGAAGTCTTTGGCTTTAGAACCCTTCTTTCACTCTCGATCTGACGCGATTAAGGTCTTTCGTCAATGGGTGTTGGCAAAGATTTTGGTGGGTTTGGAGGAGAGCTTCAGAGAGATGCGGCTTGCTACAAGTCCGTCTTGGGCAAGCGCGATCGAAAGCGCCTCGAGATTTGTTAAGTCTCTCGAATCCGGAGCGGAGACTTCTCCGCTTGATTCGGGCTGGGGAGCGCCATCGACTTTTCTCGAAGAGCTGGAGCAGCTTTGTAGGGAACTAAACTTGCCTCGCGTAGTATTGTTTCTTGACGACGCCGCACACGCCTTCTCTGCAGAGCAGCAGCGCGAGTTTTTTGAAATTTTCCGCGAGCTGAGAAGTAAAAGTGTTGCGCCTAAAGCGGCGGTATATCCGGGAATAACAAGCTACTCGCCCAACTTCCACGTAGGGCACGAGGCTGAAGTTATCGAAGCCTGGCTGGGTGTGGATGACCCAGCGTACCTTACTAGTATGCGAACGCTAGTAGATCGACGGTTTCCGGATGATTTAAAAGCCCGGCTTTCGGATAAAGAGGATGTAGTTGACTACTTGGCATTAGCAGCTTTTGGATTGCCCCGTGGATTTATCAACATGCTTTCCGAGGTTTTGGGGCTTGAGGACGACGCTACGTCTAACCGCCCTCGAATGATTGCGCCTAAAGTTGTAGAGAGTCATGTTCAGTCTGTGTTGATGATTTACTCCAGTCTTTCCTCGAAGGTTCCTAAGCTTAAAAATTATGTGGACGCCGGTGATTTGGCGTGGAAGAGAATCAGGGAGTGGATCACAAGACATAACGCAACCCACGGAACTAACAGGAAGGCATCGATTGTTGGGATTGCGGAGCCGATCCCTCATAATCTTGAAAGAATTCTCCACATGATGGAGTATGCGGGATTGCTCAGGGATTATGGAAGCTCCTCAAGGGGGCCCCTCTCTTTCAGGAAGTATCAGATCCACTTTGGTTCGTTAATTTCTGATAACGCTTTATCACTTGGTCGTAGTGTAAGCATTAAGGCTGTCAATGATGCCTTGATGAGCCGTGATAGTCAGGCTCTCGTTCGTCTTCGCAGTGGGTCCATTTTGACAGAGTCAGAGCTGCAAGCTTGCACTCTTAGTCTCTTGCCCTGCGATAACTGCAGTGTGCCGCGCAGTTTTCCTGAGCAGAAATTTTGTATGAACTGTGGCGCAGAACTTCGCGACGGTAGTGTTTATCTAGATCTGTTGAGGACGCCAATTGCAAGCCTCCCTCTGCCCTCTGCAAAGATCGAGGGTGTAATCGCTAACACTAGCCTTAGAACGGTTCATGATATCTTGATGGACGATGAAGCACAGCAGTTACGCAAGGTTCCGAGGATTGGGCCTGTTTGGAGCAAGCGAATCAGAACTGTTGCCGAAGAATTTGTGAGTGTCTAAATAATGTCATTCACAGTTAATGCCCCTGAAAGTAGCTTTACTCTCGACCTTGCGGGTGCTGCAGTGGCTGTGCCTAGGCTTGAACTAAGTCCGATAGATGCATTCTATGAGGACAGAAAAAGGTCTCTTGCGTTAGCTTCTTCTCCTATACTTAATACGGATGAGATGCGAGCACTTGCCCTGATTCCAGTTTTTGCTGGCGCGGAAATGTATTTTCGCAGGTTCATCGCCCGGGCAATCGAGGTTTGCCCTCTGTGCGAGGAAATTGCGGGAACGCAGCAGATTGCACTTGGCGCATTTGCGGCGCTAGGCAAGTCTGAGATGTCTTTTGCCATTGCCGAGCATCAAGGTTTTACCTCGGAGGGGGAGATTCCAAGGCGGACTAATAAAGTTCTTGGAATTGATCTTAATCGATCTAGTTCGGTCAGGGCTGCAGTGGCGGATTTTGAGTCACTGTGTCACCTTCGACACGCGATAGTGCATTGCGGCGGCGATTTGATGTACCTAAATAGACGCCAACTGGGAATAACTGAAGTTGGGCGTCTTCAAGTGCGCGTTGATGTAGCTGCGTTTCAAGGGGTTATTTTGAAGGTTTCTAACTTGGTGCGATCGTATAATTCGCACGTCGGCTTAGAGCTTGCAAAAAGATGGTTTAGAGAGGGGCATGTAGGGGCAAGTTGGCAGAAGGATCGCGTTAAGTTCAAGAAGTTGATCGATGCCCTATGGTCATCCACTGATATGAGCACTCTGCCGGATTACAAGGTTCTCTACTTAGAGGCTGGTCCAAGTGTTTGAAGATGGAAGGTAGGGGCGGGGATTAACGGTGCCAGCTTCATTTGTATGGGGTGAAACCTCGAAAGCAGTGGCGTAGGCCAGTCAGGAGGACGGCATGCGACACGGATTGAAGCGGGTGGCGCATCGTCGAGACGATGCGCTGACAGGGATGCCGTGGGACCGGCTGGAGTATCTGCTCGCCGCGTTCTACCGCGATGCGGGGGATCAGGTCACACACGTGGGGACGGGCGCGACTTCTGGCCGCTTCGACGGCGGTGTCAATCTGGAGCTGCGGCGCGACGGCGTCTAGCTGGCGTCAATAGGGGGGGCAGGTTCACTTATCCAAGATGACGCCGAGCGAGCGGTGACGCACGCCAGTCAGGGGGGGGGCGTCGGCGACACGCTACCCAGTCTCTGCGCTACGATCGTTCGACGCACACAGGGAGAGGTGAAATGCGCCACTCAACGATTTTAGTTGTTGCTGCGATAGCCCTGCTATCCGGGCTGATGCCTAGTCCGAGTTCAGCGCAACAGACCATCCCAGAGCAGTCCTCCACCACACAAAGCTGGGGCCTTCCATCTGGTCCATGGATTGCCTTCGCCGGAAGCCTGACGAACTCCATGACGGGTTTTGTTTACGGCGAGTCTGAGCGATTGGCGGAACGAGCTGCCCTCCAGATGTGCGAAGAACGGGGTGGTGGAGAGTGCGAAGTTGAGTTCACTTTGGAGTTGGGATGTGCGGCTGTTGTTTCCGGTGATGGAAGAAGCAATTGGGCTTACCGTCCGGACTCCGAAGACCAAGCGATTAGGTCTGCGAGGCAGGATTGCGGAAAAGAATGCAGACTCGTTTGGTCCGGTTGTACGACGCCTCGTTCTAGACGCTGGCGCTGATTGCCGAATAACGGGGTCAGGTTTACTTATTTAGGATGACGCCGCGCGAGCGGCGACGTAGGCCAGTCAGGGGGACGGCATGCGACAGGGATTGAAGCGGGTGGCGCATCGTCGGGACGATGCGCTGACGGGGGTGCGGTGGGACCGGCTGGAGCATCTGCTCGCCGCGTATTACCGGGACGCGGGCTATCAGGTCGAGCACGTGGGAACCGGCGCATCGGCTGGTCGGTTCGACGGCGGCGTCGATCTGGAGCTGCGACGCGACGGTCGGCTGTTGCTGGTACAGGTCAAGCACTGGAACGCCTGCCAGGTGCCGCACAACGATGTGCATCAACTCATTGGCGTGATGGTTAACGCCAAAGCCGCCGGTGCGATCGTCGTGACCAGCGGCGAGTTCACCCGCGCCGCCATCGAAGCCGCAGCCAGGAACGACCAGGTCCAGTTGATCGACGGCGATGAACTCCGCGCCATGCTCGGCCCGCTGTCCGACGCGCC
Source organism: Luteimonas sp. (assembly GCA_045810015.1). Taxonomy (GTDB): domain Bacteria; phylum Pseudomonadota; class Gammaproteobacteria; order Xanthomonadales; family Xanthomonadaceae; genus Luteimonas. The sequence continues at coordinate 182,026 of JBJMWR010000012.1, read as the reverse complement.
GCCTGCCGCAACCCGCACCGCCGACACACTGGCCGCCCAGGTCGGCGAGCACCTGTTGAACGCTGCACTCAGTCGCGCAGTGCCTGCCGGACGCAGGGCTGCGAAGTCGTATGCCAAAGCGACCGCAACAGCGCTGCTGCTGAAAGCGTTTGCCTTCATCGCGATCATGCTGATCGGCTATCAGGTCATCCTGGCGAACTTCCGCAATCTGGGCGAAAGCCTGAAGGACATCGGCAGGCCGACCGTGTCTGCGCCGCAGCGCTCGGCATCGACGAATCAGCTGGCACCCTCGCGCGCAGTCGTCCCGGCATCCCCGGCAGTCCACAACTTTTGTATTGAACGCGATCCCCGTACGGGCATGACCGTCGATCGCTGCGTCGAACACGCCGCACGCCCGAAGCCGACACTTGCCGAAGTCCGCGAATCGCAGCGCAAGGCGGATGCAGCGATGGATGTGCTGCGGCATTCAACGCCAGAGATGTAGAGCTGGATCTACCAAGAACTTTTTCCGCCGCTCGGCACGGGCGGGGACCATTGATGGTTGCAGATTCACCACCGGAGAGCGTCGTATGGAAGCAGGTCAGGAAGGGAAGAAAGCGTCGTTCTTTGGACGTGCATGGAAATGGATTGCAGGCGGTTTCACTTTGATGCTGGCCGTGGCGGGCTTCGCAAGTCCGGAATTTCGAGGGGCGATCTGCCTCGATCTGCCGCGGGAGGGTGATTTCGAATATGCGGCAGTTCCAGCGCAAGCGAAGACTTTTCGGGAGATTTCGACAAGGTCGCGCCAACCCGCACTGGACGGCACTGATCTCGTGTTTCGCGCGCGCTACTACGGCGAGACGATTCCTCAGTTCTACACAAGTTTCCTCAGCCCCGAGAGGATGAAGGGATATGCGTTTCTCAACCTTCGGGAAATGGGGTTCGTACCTGAGGACACGCCGTTAGGATCCACAAGCATTGAGCTGCCGAAGGCGCTGGTGTTGATGCCTCTGTCTGAGGCCGCTGTGCTGTCGGACTTGCCGAATGGAACCATCGTGCAGATCAGGGGTGTTGGAAGAGAGGTGCTGAAGGCGGAGCCTGGCTCTGCACTGGCGCAATACGAAGGAAAGGTAGCGATGGCCATTCCAGACGCGAACGCCTTCTATGTGCTGGGCGAAGACATCGAGATCATCAAGCCTTTGAACCCGGCAGAGAGTCGCTTCTTGTGCCGCATCTTCCATCGGTTTGACGCTTGATCGCGAATCCGGGCTATCGGGGTCAGGTTCATTTACCCGGTTGGTCGTGAGCCAGCCCTGCTTCCCGGGCCTGAGGAGCGGTGGGGCCCTGCCGGCTGCGACAATATCACCCGCGACGTCCTCGGTAGGCAGGCATCAGCCGATGCCCGATACTCGCCCTGCGCCAGATCCAGGCGCCAACTTGGCGTGCCCGGTTTCATGATTACAGTGGAAATGATGCATACGTTCTTCTCCGATACGCGGCAGAAGAACATCGAGGCGGGCAAGGACTGGAGCATCGACGAGGTCTGTCGCTGGTCATTCTTCTTCGTCGACGAGGACGGCAGTGCGCTGCTTCCGGTGGCTCGGCACATGGAGGCGCTGGGCTATACGGTGGTCGGCGTCACCGAGCCGGATGACGAAGAGGATCCGTTCTCCTACCTGCAGGTGGACAAGCTGGAGCAGCACACCCCCGAATCGCTTCAGGCGAGGGTGGGAGCGCTGTATGCGATCGCCGAGCAGTTCGAGATCGCCGATTACGATGGCATGAACGTGGTTGCAGCCTGAGAGCACCTGCTGGGCGCGCAGTAACGGGGTCAGGTTCACTTATCCGCCTTCCTTGGTCGATGCGCAGGACGTACGCCAGCGAAGCGTCTCGTTTTGGCTTCGACCATGGCGCGGAAATCATCGCGGCCCAAGGCGCGCTGTTGTTGCAGGTATTCGCGGATCGCGGTGAGGTCTTCTTCGGTCACAGCTTCGTCGAGCATGTCCCGCCAGCGGCGTGCGCGCATGGGCGGATCGGAATCGAGTGCAAGCCATGCCGGGTAGGGCGTCAGCATCGATCCTTTGCGTTCGCCCAGATGGGCGGCGCAACTGGACCAGCGCCAGGCGACCGCATCGTCGGTGATTCGGGCGCGTACCGGATTGAGTTCGATGTAGCGCTGGCAGGTCAGCACGTCACGTTCGCTATCGACAAGGCATGACTTGTAGCGGCCCTCCCAGAGCGTGCCGGTGCGGCGGTGGCGGGCATTGAACAGGCCGACGTACTGGCGCCCGAGGCGCTGCATAAGTCGCCCGATATCGCCGGCCGCGGCCGGGGTGGCCAATAGATGCACATGGTTGTCCATCAGAACGTAGGCATGCAGTTGCACCTCGGTCGCTAGCAGCGCCTCCTGCATTGCCTGCAGATAACGCAGGCGGTCAGCGTCGTCCAGGAAACAAGGTAGGCGATTGTTGCCGCGCTGCACGATGTGCTGCGGGATGCCGGGCAGGTCGAGTCGGGGCATGCGAGCCATCAAACGCAGCGTGCCGCTCCGGACGCGGTGCGCGCATCGGTCGAGTCTGTAGATGGCTGGGCAGTCGAATGATCGGAGCGTCGGAGAAGTGAACCTGACCCTGCTTGGCGCTCCTGCCGAAACACCCACCACAACGCGTGAAGTCAGGCATCTAGGGGACGCCCTAGGTCAGTCATCAGGCGAATTTCACATTTCGTCCACGTACTCCAATTTCGCCTGAAGACGCACGGAATCCGCGGCAAAAACGCCGCTATATTCCGGACTCCCCCGAAGCAGGAGAACTGAAATGTCGCTCATCCAACAGCATAAGAAGACGGCACAAATGGTCGGCGTGGCGCTGGTCGCGGCCGTGGGGCTTGGTGGCTGCGCCACCTACAAGGACGACTTCGCACGCATCGATACGCGCCTCGATACCCTCGACTCGCGGGTGCAGGGTGCGGCCCAGAGCGCGGAATCCGCCAACCAGTCCGCGACGCAGGCCAATCAGCGCCTGGATACGATGGAACGTCGCGTCCAGCAGCTTGAAACGGCACCGCGCCGCACGCCGCGCGGTTGATTTGATCGGACCGGGACCCGATGGCCTGCCGGCCACGGGTCCCGGTGTGTCACCCGTCTTTTTTAGGAGTGTTCCCATCGCCAGGTCCTCGCACGCTGCGATGCGGGTTTTGCACGGTGCGCTGTTGCTTGCGTTGGCATCCGCCAGCGCGGGCGTGGCGATGGCCGAGGAACCCGCGACGTCACCGGTCGCCTCGGTCGACCAGCTTCCGCCCGGACAAGAGGTGTCCGACACCGTGATCGAGCTTGCGGGCTGGGTCATCGCCGCCAATGACAACCAAGGCTATCCGTTCATGGTGATCGACAAGGCTGCCGCGCAGGTGCTGGTGTTCGGCGGCGACGGCAAGCTGCGCGGCGCGGCGCCCGGACTGTTCGGTTCGGCAGTCGGCGACCACGCGGCACCCGGTATTGCCGGTCTTGCGCTGCGCGAGATTCCGGGGCGGGATCGCACCACGCCTGCCGGTCGCTTCGTGGGTGGCTATGGTCCATCGATCGACGCCGGGCGTGTGCTCTGGGTGGACTACGATTCGGCGGTCTCGCTGCATCCGACTGCCAGCGGCCTTCCGGCCGAGCGACGCGACGAACGCTTGGCATCGCCGACGCCGGACGACAACCGCGTCACCCATGGTTGCATCAACGTCGCGACCACTTTCTACGAGCAGATCGTCCGCTCGACGTTCGAGAAGGGCGGCGTGTTCTACATCCTGCCGGACAAGGATTCGATGGCGGAGACCTTCCCGGACTTCGCGCAGAGTCGCGAGGCGGGGAAGGGCGACGGTTGATTCAGGTCGCGGTGCCCAGGGAAGTGAACCTGGAACCGTTCCAGCGGGGCGCTAGACTCCGCCCATGACTGCCATCGACCAGACCCGACTCGACCGCATCGTCGCGGACGCCCGCCGCAGCGCCGAGCAGCGCAACAACGGCTACCGCGAGCGTGCGCTGACGATGTACCCGTGGATCTGCGGCCGCTGCGCGCGCGAGTTCACGCGCGCCAACCTGCGCGAATTGACGGTGCATCACCGCAACCACAATCACGACGACAACCCGGCCGACGGCAGCAACTGGGAATTGCTGTGCGTGTACTGCCACGACAACGAGCACTCCCGCCAGCTCGACCACACCGGCGTGAGTGCCCGGAACGCAGAGGACGCACCCGCCGCGGCGACGTCCAATCCGTTTGCGGATCTGAAGGCGCGACTCGAGAAGACCCGGCCCTGAGCCGCATCGCGCGGGCTGGAAACCTTAGTGATGCGCGTTTGGCTGCGGATGCACACGTCTGCCTGGCGTGTCCTCGGAACAGTGAACCGTGCACCGTTACGCGTGGGTCCGTTTGGTTAGCCTTTCGCTCCCGGGTGAAGGTTCGAGCGCATGAGAGCTACCGTTGTCGGTCTGGTGACGCCGCATCTGCTGCGTATCGTGGAACTGGCCAATGAGGCGCAGAAGGGCGTCAATGTGCATTGGCATCTGAATGACGCGGTGGCCCATTCGATGGCCCAACTGACCGACGTCGCGTCACAGGCGCCGACCGCCAGACAGGATTACGTCCGCGTTCTGCACACGGCCCCGGATACGGCACGCCGGATCAGGCGCGATTGAGGGGACGATCGCGGCTGGTGCGCTGATGGCGTCCGGCGTGTTGCGGCAGACGCGCGGGTCATGCGATGGACGCCGACTGCGTCGTCAACGAACTGATTCCAGCGCGGGCCCGGTTTGGACCCACGCGCTTGCATCAAGCCGCAAGCGCATCGATCGAAGTACGCGCCTCTGCCAGTGCCGTCTCCTTGACGTCCGGCCCGAGCAGCATGCCTTCCGCGATGACGAACTCGGCCGTGATGCCGATGAAGGCGAAGATCGTCCGCAGCCAGGTCTCGACGTGCTCCTGATGCGCGGCGGGCGCGTCGCCGGCGTAACGGTTGCCGCGCGCGACTGCGACGATGACGCGCGTGTCGCCAGCCAGTCCAACTGCACCGGTTTCGCCGTAACGGAACGTGCTGCCGGCCACCAGGATGCGATCGATCCAGGCCTTGAGCTGGCTCGGCACCGCGAAGTTGTACATCGGCGCACCGATCACCACGACATCGGCGGCCAGGAATTGCGCCAGCGCGGAATCCGGGTCGTCGGGCGAGGGCGCGGCAGCCAGGGTGAAGTGATCGAGCGGGTCGGTGGCCAGGTCGCGGTAGATGATGTCGAGAGTGGGATCGGCGACCTTGAGCCGCGACACGATGTCGGCGGTGAGTCGGCGGCTGACGGATGCGTCGCCGGAAATGGCGCTGTCGAGATGCAGTAGTTTCATTTTGTGCCTCGGTTACGATTTGTGCCCGGGGCGACCATGCGCTACAAGGTGAGCCTCCACAAGACGGCACATGCCGGTAACCGGAGGCACATGGGTGTGACCGACCCGCCCGAACACAGCATCGAAAGCTGCATGCACGTCAGCGATGTGCTGGCCCGTGTGGGCAGCAAGTGGAGCATCCTCGTCATCGCGAAGCTGGGGCAGGGGCCGCAACGCTTCAACGCGCTTAAGCGCGAGATCACCGGCATCTCGCAACGCATGTTGACCTTGACGGTGCGCGGGCTGGAACGCGACGGGCTGATCCTGCGCACCGTGACCCCGACCATTCCGCCGCGGGTGGATTACGCGCTCACCGATCTGGGGCGGTCGCTGCTGGAACCGGTCAAGGCACTCGGGGACTGGGCCATCGCCAACCGCGCGGTTGTCGAAGCGGCGCGGCACACGTTCGATGCGCAGCACCAGGACAGCGGCACCCACGACTGAGCGCCGAGCGCGAGTCTGCGATGTGCGCGTAGGCCGAATCCGACGCCCGGACAGTCCATTCAGCGATTGCGCTCTCCGGTGAAATGATCTTCACAAATCGCCTCTGTAGCATCCGGCTCCGCAGCCGTTAATGACTACACAACGGTGTCGCATGGCTTCGGGGAACGGGCCACGCGGGATCGCTTGGCGCGCTGCCGCCCGACCGGGTGTACACACGAACAGGGGAACACCGATGTCGAAGATATGGGCTTTGCTGGCCGCCGCATGGCTGGCGTGCAGCGCGTCGCCGCTTGCCGCGGCGGATCTGCACGTGGGGCTGGTGAAGGGCGTGTCCGGCAGCGTCAGCATCGTGCAGGCCAGTGCCACGCGCGCCGCGGAAGCGGGCACGCAGTTGCAGGCGGCCGATCGCATCGTGACGGCGCCGGGTGCGACGGCATCGATCGTGTTCCGCGACGGCACCATGCTCACCCTCGGCGGCGGCGCGGATGTGCACGTGCGCGACTATGTGTTCGAGCCCAAGGCCAACCGCTATGCGTTCTCGGTCTACATGGGGCAGGGCTCGGCGATCTACGAGTCCGGCAAGATCGGCCGCCTGGCGCCCGAGTCGGTGAAGGTGGAGACGCCGCAGGCGACGGTGGGCGTACGCGGCACGCGGTTTCTGATCGAGGCGAACTGACGTGATGAAGCGTGTCTCGCGCGCACTCGCGCTGCTGTCGGTGGCCGCATTGCTGTCGGCGTGTTCCGCCGCGCCGACGCGCGTGACCCTGCTGCCCGACCAGGACGGCAAGGTCGGCGCGGTGGTGGTGCAGAACACGCATGGTCAGCAGCGGCTCGACCAGGCCTACGGCCGCGTCGACGCCGGCACGTCGGCTGCACCTGCGCAGGCCAGGGCCGACACGCGCGAGGCCTTCGAGGCGAAGCATCGAGCCCTGCTCGATGCGCAGCCCACGCCGCCGCTGAGCTTCGTGCTGAATTTCCTGTTCGACAGCATGGAGCTCACGCCCGAGTCCCGGCGGAAGCTGCCCGAGGTGCTGGCCGCAGTGCGCAACCGCCTGCCGACCGAAGTGACGGTGTTCGGCTATGCCGATTCCGCCGGCGCGCCCGCATACAACCTGCAGCTCTCGGCCGAGCGAGCACGCGCGGTGGCGGCATTGCTGCGGAAGATCGATCCGGAGTTGCCGATGCAGCTGGACTGGTTCGGCGACAAGTCACCGCTGGTGCCCACGCCGTCGGGCAAGCCCGAGCCGCGCAACCGTCGCGCGGAGATCCTGATCCTGTGACGGAAGCGGTCATCCGGCCAGCGACGTGTCTGGAGTTCGCGCGATGCGCCGCGTAGACGCGCGTGCGCAGCCGCCGGGCATGGCGGCCGGACAAAGTCGCCGGCAGGACCTGCTGTTGCTGGTGCTCGGCGTGTTGATCGCCGTAGTGATCGGCGTGGCGGGACTGCAGCGCGTCGCGCCCATCGAGCGGCTCGACAACGCGGCGCTCGACACGCTGATGCGCGCGACAGCGACCGGCGTGTCGGCGCCCGACACCGTGGTCGTCGATATCGATGACGTCAGCCTGTCGGCCGTCGGCCAGTGGCCATGGCCGCGCTATCGGCTCGCGGCACTGGTGGAGCGCATTGCTGCCGAACGCCCGGCGGCGATCGCGCTCGATGTGCTGCTGCCCGAGGCGGACCGGGTGTCGCTGGCCGACATCCAGAAAACCTTCCAGCGTGATTTCGGCATCGATGTCGCCATCACCGGTGTGCCGGATGGATTGCTCGACAACGACGGCTACCTCGGCCAGGCGATGGCGGATGCCGGCGTGGTCGGCGCGCGCTACTTCTATTTCGATCACGCCACAGGCGAGACCACGCCTACGCGGCCCGGCGTGGGTTTCGAGGGGGCGCTGGATGCACTGGCGCTCGACAGTGCGCATGGCGTGCTCGACAACGTCGGCGCGATTGGCGCCCAGACGCGCGTCAGCGGCTTCGTCAACATGCAGGTCGATGGCGATGGCGTGCTGCGCCGCCTGCCGTTGCTGATCGAGTATCGCGGCGTACTGCATCCGAGCCTGGCGCTGGCCACGACGATGCAGGCGCTGGGTGTGTCATCCGGCCAGGTGGTGACCGGGCGCGACGGCGCGTCGCTCGTGATCGGGCCGCACGTGGTACCGATCGATCGCAACGGCGATGCGCTCCTGCGCTTCGATGGGCCGCCGGCGGACTACGCCAGCGTGTCGGCCGTGGACGTGCTGGCAGGGCGACACACGCCGGCGCATCTGCGCGGCAAGGTGGTCGTCATCGGTTCCTCGGCGGTCGGCCTTGGCGATCGGCACGTCACCGCATTGAGTCGCGCGTTTTCTGGCTCGAAAGTGCAGTCGGCGCTGATGCAGAACATGTTCGACGGACGCGTATTGCGGGCGCCGGAATGGGGCGCGGGCGCGGCGCTGGCAGTCGGGCTGTTGATCGCGTTACTGCAGGGCGGACTGCTGGTTGCAGGACGCAGCCTGCTGACGATGGCGATCGTGACGCTGGGCGTTGTGCTCGGGCTGGGTGCGCTGGCGTTCGCCGGCTTCGAATCTTTCGGGTTCGTCCTGCCGATCGCGGTGCCCGCGCTGGTGGCGTCGACAGTGTTGATCGCGGCCACCGCGATCCGCTTCTGGGCGCAGCAACGCCATGCGCGGCGCTGGCGCAGGCAGCTCGAGAACGCGCGGCAGGTCACGATCGAATCGATGTCGGCGGTCGCCGAAACGCGCGATCCCGAGACCGGCGCGCACATCAAGCGCACCCAGCATTACGTGCGCGCCATCGCGCAGCGCCTGCGCGACACCGGGCGCTACGCCGACGTGCTGACCGAGGCGTACATCGACCTGCTGTTCCTGTCGGCGCCGCTGCATGACATCGGCAAGGTCGGCGTGCCCGACCACATCCTGCTCAAGCCGGGCCCGCTGACGGAAGCGGAGTGGGTGCTGATGCGCCGGCATGCCGAGTTCGGCCGCACCATCATCCTCAGCACGTCGCGCCACATCGAAGGCGACAACTTCCTGTCGGTGGCCGCGGAGATCGCCGCGACCCACCACGAAAAGTGGGACGGCTCCGGCTACCCGGCCGGGCTGACGGGCGAGGCGATTCCGTTGTCGGGCCGCATCATGGCGGTGGCCGACGTCTACGACGCGCTCGTCAATCGACGCTGCTACAAACCGCCGTTCCCGCACGCGCAGGCGATGGCGATGATGCGCGACCTGCGCGGGACGACGTTCGATCCGGCCGTGCTCGATGCATTCCTCGAGATCGAAGACGGCATTGTCCGGATCGCCAACGAGTTCCGCGATGAAGCCGCGGCGGCTCCGGCCGGTGGTGATGCGCACGTCGCGCACGGTTCGCCTTCCGATTTCGGAGGCAACGGGGTGGGTTTCACGTCGCCAGCGCTGGCGGTGCAGGACTAGCGCCAGCGTGGCGGGCAGGCCCACGCGCGCCGGCGCTGCGCCCACACGCGGTCATTTCTGCCGCGGCAAGGTCAGATCCGATCCCGCTTCGCGCTGACCCGCACGCAGCTGCCGCACCCGCTCGACCAAGGCACGTGCGGCGTTGCGGCTTTCCTCGAGCATCGCCGCGTCGTCGTCGAGCGCTTCGTGGCTGGTGGCATAGGGCGCGTAATAGCCGATGTAGCGATCGACCTGTGACAACGCGCCGGCGTCCACGAGGCCCATGCCGCGGAGCCAGTCGCCGAGTGCGTGCCGCACGCTTTGCGTGCCTTCGGCGTCGCCGTGCACCACCACCGAAAACGCGCGTCCGGCCAGATGCTGCGGATAGTCCCAGCCGTCGAGTTCGATGCGCTTGGCGCGCGCCGCGTCCTTGCCGCTGGTGGACGTGGGATCCGGATTGCCGCCGTCCGCACAGACCAGACGATCCATCATCAGCTTCAGAGGCGACGTGGCCTGGTTCCAGTGCACGGGCGTCACGATCATCACGCCGTGCGCGGCGGCCCAGCGCGGGTAGATGTCGTTCATCCAATCGTGGTGCTGGCCCAGGCCGTGATTGGGATAACAGGAGCACGGCCAATGGCACAGCGGCATCGCCGTGGACACGCAGGCTTTGCACGGATGGATCACACGGCCGTACTCGGAGGTCAGGCGATTGAGTTCGAGCACGTCGCACTTCGCGCCCGCACTGGATGCCGCGTGACGTGCGGCTTCGAGCAGGCGCCAGGTCTTGGACATCTCGCCCGGACAGGTGTGCTCGCTGCGCGGTGAAGCGCAGACCAGCAGCAGCCGGTCACGCGAGGCCGGATTCCGCTGGCGCGCTTCCGCCGCGCGGATGGCATCGCGCGCGGCCCGCCATTCGTCGGACAGTGCGTAACCGGGATCCTGGAAACCGGCGCCGGCCGGATGCGTGTGCGGCGCCTTGCGTCCCGCGTCGTAGGCCTCCCAGGCGATCGCTGCAAGGCGGTCGATGGCGTCGCGCTGCGCATCGAAGGCGGGATCGGTGAACTGCAGCCGGTAGCGACGCTCGAATGTCTCGCGGTCCAACGTGGGATCGGGCTGGCCGGTGCGCGGCACAGGCGCGGGGATATCGGACATCGAATGCTCCTCGTTCGCAGGCGTGCTGCGGGCCGTGCACGATCGCGTCCGCGGGCCGCCATGTGGTGACGACAATGGCGGCGCGCGGGTGAAACGCACGTCGCCGGTACCCGCTCGCCGCCACGCTGCGCGCGGTGCGATGCTGCGGGCTGGATTGCCTGCTCCCCCGACATCGAGACACGCACATGCCCGAACGCATCCTGGTCTTCTACGGTTCCTATCGCGCCGACCGCATGGGTATCCGCCTGGCGGAGTACTGCGTGCGCACCCTGCAGGCCCGCGGCGTCGATGCGGCGCTGGTCGATGCCAAGGCGGTGGACCTGCCGATGCTGGACCGTATGTACAAGGAATACGCCGCCGGCGAAGCCCCCGAGGCGATGGAAACGCTGGCCGGGAGGATCCGTGACGCCGACGGGTTCGTGTTCGTCACCGGCGAATACAACTGGGGCATGCAGCCGGGCCTGAAGAACCTGACCGATCATTTTCTCGAAGAGTGGTTCTGGCGGCCGGCCGGTGTGGTGAGCTACTCGGCCGGACGCCTGGCCGGCGCGCGTGCCAGCGTGGCCTGGCACGGCACGCTGTCGGAGATGGGCATGGTGGTCATCTCGAGCGCGGTGAGTGTCGGCCCGATCGCGAAGACGCTCGACGCGGCGGGGCAGCCGATCGACGCGGCGGGGCAGGCGCTGGACACAAGCTTCGCGCGTTTCGCCGACGATCTGCTCTGGTGGACTGAAGCCACGCGCCTGCAGAAGGCGCGCCGGGCGCCCCCGTACTGACCTGGGCGAGGTCGGGCAGCGTATCGGGTCGCGGGGGCTGGGGTGGGCGGGTGCGACACACTCACCACGCAATGCACGCCCCGCGGTTAGCGTCGGGGCGCCGCATGCCGCGGTGCTGCCCGGACGCCCGCGCCCATGTCCCAGATCACGTGCGCCACCGTGATCGCCCTGCTGCTGTGCATGGGCACCGCGTGTTCGAAACCGCCGGAGCCGCCACTGCCGACGACGGCGCCGCTGGATCAAGCGCACGATGCCGCCGCGGTCTATTCGACAGTGCGCCGGAGCGCCGACGGCATCGGCAAGGCCTACCAGGGCCGCGAAATCTCGGCAGTCATGGGCTGGCAGGGCGCCGCCTGGCTGGAACGCGAAGAACGCGAGCGTGAGGAGCGGGGCAGCCTGCTGTTGGAGGAACTGGCATTGCAGCCCGGCATGGCAGTCGCCGACATCGGCGCGGGCACCGGCTACTACACGCGGCGCATGGCGCCGATGGTCGCGCCCGGCGGCGTGGTCTATGCGGTGGACGTACAGCCGCAGATGCTGGCGATGCTGACGCAACTGGCATCACAGCCGGCCCTCGGGCACATCGTGCCGGTGCAGGCCAGTGCATCGGATCCGGGCCTGGCGCCTGCGTCGGTGGATCTCGCGATCATGGTGGACGTCTACCACGAGCTGGCGCACCCGCACGAAGTGCTCGAGTCGCTGGTGCGTGCACTGCGCCCGGGCGGCCGCCTGGTGTTCGTCGAGTACCGCGCGGAGGACGACGCTGTACCGATCAAGCCGCTGCACAAGATGAGCGAAGCGCAGATACGCCGCGAAGCGGCGCTGCATCCGCTGGAGTGGATCCGCACGGCCGACACCTTGCCGTGGCAGCACGTGGTGGTGTTCCGCAAGCGCTGAGGTGGACCAAACGGCGCCCGGCTGACGCATTCGGGCGCGTGCGATACGGGGTCCGCGTCGTCCGCACGGCGTCGGCGACTGCATCCTCATGCGGTGCCGCGGGACGGCTCCGATCTACTTGCGGATTTCCAGCAGCTCTACCTCGAACACCAGCGACGCGCCAGGCGGAATCACGCCTCCGGCGCCGCTGTCGCCATAGCCGAGCCACGCCGGAATATGCAGCTCGCGCGTGCCACCTGGCTGCATCCCAGCGACGCCTTCGTCCCAGCCGCGAATGACGCGACCGGCGCCGAGTTCGAACACGAAGGGCTGACCGCGGTCATGCGAGCTGTCGAACTGCATGCCGCGTTTGTCGGGAGCGCTCTGGTCGTACAGCCAGCCGGTGTAGTGCACGGTGACCGTGTCGCCGGTCGCTGCTGGTTCGCCCTTGCCCGTCGTCACCTCGATGCGCTGCAGTTCGGGCACGTCGCCACCGGTGTAGGGCGGTGGGCTACCGCACGCGGCGAGCATCAGGACAGACAGGCAGACGATGTGGCGAAGCGATCGACGGGTCATGGGATTCGGGGTTGCGTTCCAGCCTGGCAGGGTAGCCCACCGGCACATTCGTGACGCGACCGCGGCAGAAGACCGGGCGCGCTCGCGCCGTTTGCGAGTGCTGGGGCAGGCATGACACGGCCGGATCGACACCTCCTGTTCGATGCGGCGTCGTTCGCAAGACCGGTCACGCCCGCATCGATCAGGCTGCGGCGCTCGGCACCGGTGTGTTGAGCAACTGCTGTTCCCACAGGAGTGCATGCCGCTGCCCGCCGCGTGATGCTTGCGCACATCGGCCAGTTCGGCGGCGTGCCCGGTGCGGGCCCAGTCGCGCTGCCATTCCGCAGCCAGTGCCAGCCAGGTCATCATGTTCGCGCCAGCGGCGATCACGAGGCCGCCGTGATCGGCGATCACGCTCGTCAGTCTGGTGGACACGCCGAACGCCTGACCGATTTCGCGAGCGCCGTCGCATTGTTGACGACCATCTGCAGCTCGTGGGTGTGGAGGTTGGCGGGCTGGTAGGGCGGATTGTCGATCAGCACGAGTACGGAGGCTTCCGGGAATCTGCGCCGTAGCAGCGGACGTGGAACAGGCGAGCGTGCAGGCGTGCCGCACGCGCGATGAACCAAAGCGGGCACAGGCGGTCTGATCTGGAGCCTCGCGTCCCGTGAGGCGTCTGATCTTTGTGTCCACGGAAGGATGTGCCTCCATGCGTCTTGCGATCGAACTGCGTGCCGTCGACAAGTTCTTCGGCCACCACCATGTGCTGCGGCAACTCGATCTGCAGGTGCCCGAACGCAGCGTATTCGCGTTTCTCGGCAACAACGGCCACGGCAAGTCGACGACGATCCGGCTCATCGCCGGCCTCGCGAATGCCGATGCGGGCAGCGTGCAGGTGCTGGGCCGCGATATCCGGCGCGAGCGGCAACAGGTGCTCGCCGACATGGGCTGCCTGATTGAAGCGCCGAGTGCGTACCCGAATCTCACTGCCCACGAATTCCTGTCGATCGCGACGCGCCTCAAACGTCTGCCGGCCACCAAGATCGATCGCGTGCTGGAAGTGGCTGGACTGCAGGTCGACCGGCGCCAGCGCATCGAGCATTTCTCGCTCGGCATGAAGCAGCGCCTCGCGCTCGCGTTTGCGCTGGTCGGCAAGCCGCGTCTGCTGGTGCTCGACGAACCGACCAACGGGCTCGATCCCGACGGCATGCAGGACATCCGCCGTCTGTTGTCGACGCTGCCCGAACGCGCCGACTGCACGATCTTCTTCTCCAGCCATCTGCTCGACGAGGTGGAGAAGACCGCGACGCATATGGCGATGCTGCAATCCGGATCGGTGCGGTTGCAGGCGTCGATCCACGATCTCACCCGGGCCTTGCCCAGTGTGCTGTCGCTGGATGTCGATGCGCCGGCGCGCGCAGCAGATCTGTTGCAGGCCGGTGGTCATGCCGCTGCGGTGGACGGGGCAGGGCGCGTCACCATTGCGGATGTCACCCGCGACGTCGCCGGGCAGGTCCATCGCACGCTGGTGGACGCGGGCGTCACGCTGTTCGAATCGGTGCACCGCAAACCGAGCCTCGAGCAATGGTTTCTGGAGACCGCCGGCGTCGAGGGCGACGCGCCATGATCGGCCAGCTGTTTCTCGTCGAGCTGCTGAAGATCCGGCGCTCGCTGGTGCTCGTGATGACGCTGGTCTGTCCGCTGGCGATCGTGGGTTTCATGTTCCTGATGACGCTGCGGGCGTGGGATCCGCCGGAGATGACCGGCGCGGACATGGCGCGGTTCTGGACGGATGTCGTGTCGACCTGGGCGTACCTCATGCTGCCGCTGTTCGTCGCGCTCACCACGAGCCTCATCAACGGCCACGAGCATCGCAACCAGACGTGGCGGCTGATGCTCAGCCTGCCGATCGGCGTGGACGCGCTCTACATCGCCAAGGCGCTGCTCGCGCTCGCGTTGACGCTGTGCGCCCACGTCATTCTGCTCGTGTCGATCGTGCTCGCGCTCTGGGCGCTGGGCCTGTTCGGTTACGACCTAACCGGCGCGTTCGACCTGCGCTCGTGGCGCGTGCTGTGGGCGCCCGCCGTGGCGGCGCTGCCGATGGTGGCGATCCAGCATGGACTGGCCTGGCACTTCCGCACCCTCGTGCCGCCGTTGTCGATCGCCGTGATCGCCAGCTTCGTCGGCATGGAACTCGCTTCGACGAAGCTCTGGATCTGGGTGCCATGGAGTTACCCGACGGTGTCGATCATGGCGCAGACCGTCGAGGCACAGCGGCTTGCGGTGCTGCTGTCGCCGGTGATGGGAATGATCGCGCTGCACCTGGGCCTTCGTCAGCTGCGGCGACGGGAGATTGTCTGACGGGCCGAAGATGCGATCGACCGTCCGGAGTGATCATGTCGTCCGATGCCCTTGGTTCCCGCGACTTCCGGCATGTGCACAGTCCGGGCGCGCGCCGTACGTTGAAGCCTCGCCGGATCCGCCTGCACGGTGCAGCCGGACCGATGCCGCCAACGGAGCTGCCCCGATGTCATCCCGACTGCCCTGTGCCGCGCTCCTGCTCGCCACCGTTGCACTGTTCACGGACGCCCACACGGCGTCGCCGTCGTCCGAACCGGCGCAGGTGATGATGCTGGGCGTGTTCCACTTCGAGAATCCCGGCCTGGACGTGGTCAAGTCGGAGGTCGTCGACGTCACGACCGACGACAACCAGGCGTATCTGACGGGCCTGGCGACGCGCATCGCGGCGTTCCGTCCGACCGATGTGCTCGTGGAGTGCGAGCCCTCGGCGCAGCCGAAGCAGGACGCCGCGTATGCTGCGTGGCGCGACGGGACCGCAGCGCTGACGGTCGACGAGACGCAGCAGATCGGATTTCGCGTCGCGAAGGCAGCGGGCCTCGCGGGCGTGACCTGTTTCGACGAAGGCAACGTGCACTGGAATGGCGGACCGTTGTTCGAATACGTCGGCGCGCACGCACCGGAGCAGAAAGTCGCGATGGATGCCGTGTTCGAAGGACTCTCGGCGCGTACGACCCGCGAGCAGACCACGCTGCCGCTGCACGAACTGCTGCGGCTGACCAACGATCCCGAGCGCGATCGCGAGAACAAGGATCTCTACCTCTTCACCAATGCCGTCGACGCGGGCGGTGGTTTTGTTGGCGCCGATGCATCGGCGAGCTGGTGGCATCGCAACTTCCGCATGTACGCGAACGTACAGAAAGCGGCGGCGCCCGGTCACCGCGTGTTGGTAATCGCCGGTGCGGGACACACCGCGATCCTCAAGGATCTGCTCGCGATCGACGACGCGCGAGGGGCGGAGGATGTAACCGGTTATCTGGTGCCATGACCGCGGCTCACGTACGCACTCCAGCGGTGCGTGTAGGCACCGGCGCGATGACGCGGACGCTTCTGGCGGCGTCGTATCCCGTGGAAGGCGACGCGGGCCGGCGCCTGTCCGGTGGCTGGTCGGACTCGAGCAGGGCAAGCGCTCGACGTTCGGGGCGCTCGCGAGGCGGGTGGCGAAGCACGCGGCCCGAAGTATGCGGGCGCGGCAGGGCACCCGCTGGCGTCGAGTCGCGACATCGGCGCTTTCAACCCAGCGATGCGCCCGTTGCGTGGCCCGGTGGGGTGCTGGTGCGGCCGTCGGGCTGACGCATGTCACTGGGCAGGGGCGCTGGTGAACCCTGACGTGTGTGGCCTTCGCCGTGCCCGCGATCCGGCTGGCGCGGACTCCACGTGTGGCCGCGGACGCCGCGTTGTGGGCGGAGCGTTGGTGGGTGCGTCAGTGAAACCGGTCGACCCGCGACAGACACGAGATCGACTGCGGATCAGGCCGCGTTGTTGCGCGGCACGCGGCGTTTGACGGCGTACATCTCGCGATCGGCGTGGGCGAGCAGGGTCGCCGCATCGCTGCCGTCTGCGGGGAAACAGGCGATGCCCACGCTCGCATCGAGCTGGAACGGACGGTCCGCCAGGCGATAGACCACTTGCAGCTGGGCGCGCAGGGTCTCGGCGACCTGCGTGGCCGCGCTGGCATCGCGGCAGCCCGGCAGCAGGATCACGAACTCGTCGCCGCCGACACGCGCGGCCACGTCACCGTGTCGCAGCGATCCGCTCAGGCGCGCCGCGACATCCTGCAGCAGGCGGTCGCCTGCATCGTGTCCGCCCACATCGTTGACGGTCTTGAAGCCGTCGAGGTCGATGTACAGCAGGGCAAGGCCGTCACCGGATGCACCGGCCTGGGCGAGCGCGCGTTCGAGCGTCTGCTGCAGCCGATAGCGGTTCGGCAATCCGGTCAGCGCATCGTGGCCGGCCAGATGCTCCAATTCGCGTTCCACGCGCCGCAACTCGGTGACCTCGCGCCCCACGCCGATGCGCACGCCATGCGCCGGATGCCAGTTGGCCGACCACAGCATGTCCACCGCATGACCGTCCCGGTGCAGATACCGGTTGCGGAAATGACGCTGGAACACGCCGGCCATCACCTGCGTAGCCTGGTGCAGGGTGTCGGCGCGATCGTCGGGATGGATGAAGTCGAAGACCTGACGACCGAGCACCTCGTCCGGCCGGTAGCCGAGGATGCGCTCGAAGCCCGCGCTGACGAACAGGAAGCGTCCGTCCGCATCGACCACACAGACCGCATCGGGCAGCAGGTCGAGGATCTCGGCGGGTAGCGGCAGAGTCGGGGTCATCGCAGGGCGGTCGGCGAGGGTGGAGTGCAACGGCACACAGAGTGCCAGAGTGCATGCGCAGTGGATGGATCGAAGTGCCGCGCGCCACAGTCGCGGCGACGGGTGGTCGAGCTGGCGTTTCGGATGGTCCGCGGCGCGCGCATTCCGGGGCTCCAGGTGCACAGTGCCGGCCAGTGGTAGCGCCTCGCGCGCGCCGGCCGCGTATCCTGTGCGCCGCACGCGCCTGCCAGGGCGCCTGCGGATCAGACCTGAGGATGTGGACGATGGCCCGAATGAAGCGTGACCCGACCCGGGAGCGGAACCTGACACACGATTACGCCAAGTGGCTGCTCAACGAAAAGCGCGAGCGGACCGATGCCAACGGCAAGCTGTTCGCGCGCACGCACACCACGCGCGGCCGCCGCTTCCACGGTTACAGCGAGGAAGAGATCTGCAAGATCATCGGCGTCGATTACTACGGATGATCGCCAGGCGGGGGTGTTTCGAAGCGCGATCGCGATCGCGCGCGACGTCTCCCGCCCTTCCGCATCTTTTTTTGCCCCTTCATTCGAACTCTCTCGCCCGATGACATCGCTCCGCACTGCGTTGATCTTTCTGGCCGTCGTGGCCAATACCCTCTTGCATGTGCCGTTGCTGCTCGCAGCGGCACTGGTCAAGGCGCTTTTGCCCTCCGCGCGCCTGCGTCTGGCGTGCAACTCGGCCCTCACGGGGCTGACCGAGCGCTGGATCTCGGTCAACACCTGGCTGGTCGACCGCTACAGCCGGACGCGCTTCGAGATCACTGGCCTCGAGGGGCTGCAGGCCGACGGGCATTATCTGGTGCTGGCCAACCACCAGAGCTGGGTCGACATCGTGGTGCTGCAGAAGGTGTTCAACCGGCGCATTCCGCTGATGCGGTTCTTCCTGAAGCGGCAGCTGTTCTGGGTGCCTTTGCTCGGTCTGGCGTGGTGGGCGCTCGATTTTCCGTTCATGGGCCGCCACACGCGCGCGCAGATCGCGCGTAACCCGGAACTGGGGCGCCGCGACATGCAGGCGACGCGGCGCGCCTGCGAGAAGTTCCGCGACATTCCGGTCTCGGTGATGAACTTCGTCGAAGGCACCCGCTTCACGCCCGAGAAGCACGCGCGCCAGGACTCGCCATACCGGCATCTGCTCAAGCCCAAGGCGGGCGGCGTGGCCTATGTGCTCGACGCCATGGGCGACGCGCTGCACGGCATCATCGACGTGACGATTGCCTATCCCGGCGGGCGTCCGACGCTGGTCGACCTGTTGGCCGGGCGTGTTCCCGCCGTCCACGTCGCGGTACGACAACGCCCCATGCCCCACGACATCCTTCAAAGTGGGGATGGCGAAGATCGCGCCAAACGCGCACGGTTCCAGCAATGGATCAACGCGATCTGGCAGGAGAAGGACGACGCGCTCGCGCAGGTGCTGGAGCGCTAGCGCCTCATGGCCGCGGTATCTGCAGACGGTGGCGTGTGTGCGCATCGCCCGGGTGCCGGAAACATTCCCGCGTCCTGTCCGACTGAAACGGTGTCCGCGCGACTGCACACCGGATCCGTCAGGACGACACGATGACGACCGATTCCCGCGGCTGGTCGCTCATGCGATCCGCCCGGACGCTCGTGGGCAACCTCGTCTGTTTCGTCATCCCGGGCGCCGCGCTGCTGCTCATCGTCGTGTGCACGCTGTCGCCGCGCGCGTTCTCGATGATGCAGGTCGTGTTCGACAAGCCGGCCCGCGTGGTGGCGTCGGTCCAGTCCTGCGAACTGGTGCGTGATGGCGTGAACCGTCGACACGCCGTGCGGTGCGCAGCGCAGTACCACGCGCAGGGCAGTTCGCAGCGGATTGCACTGGATGTCTGGTCGACCGGGAGTCCGTTCGCCACACCTGCGGGCTTGCAGCGCGAACTGGCACGGCAGCGCGCGCAGCCGACGCGCGACATTCTGGTGTCACCGGGCTTTCCATCGGACGCCGCGGTCTTCGACACGCGTTGGCTGGCCGTGCCGGGCCTGTGGGTATTCCTGTTGGCAGGTGCCGGTGGGCTGGTGGGCTGCGCGATCTACAGCCTGCCTCGCAACCAGGTGCACCGGCGACGCGATTACGTGCTGGACCCCGGAACCGACCGGCTCGTGCCGATCAACGCGACCAGACACCGGCATCGCTCGGTGGGTCGGGTCGTGCTGTGGTCGGCTGCGTTGCTCGCCGCCACGCTGCTGTGTGTCTACGGCGTGTCGAGCCGGGTGCGGACCGAGCTGTCGACGCTCGGATTCTCCGGTCTCGTCGCCCATCCGGCACGGCTCGTGGATTGCGGACACGGCCGCGTGGGCGCAGTGAAAGGGCACCGCCAGATCGAGTGTCGCGTGCGCTACGAGGCCGGCGGCACTGTCCGCACCGGGCTGGCCGAATCGCTGGACTTCCGCTTGTTGCCGACGGGCGCGCGGCTGGATGCGGCCGTTGCCCGACTGGAGGGCACGCCCGTGTTGGCCTGGATCGATCCCGTGCATCCGACCTACGCGCTGGCGTTGATCGACAAGCGCTGGATCGTCCCCCATACCCTGGGCCTGTTCGAACTGATGCTGCTGGCGATGCTGGCTGGGTTGATGTGGGCGGCGCTGATGCTGGCGACGGAAGGGGATATTCCGGAACATCGGTCCGGATTGAGCGGGCCATGTCTGCGCGCGAGCATCGTCGACACGGATTGGGTGGCGGCGTCGCGCCATGGTCCATCGATACCGGATGCCCGGAATCGGTCACCTGGCCCACAATGCGCGGGTCCACGATGCCGAGAGTCGAAGTCATGCGAAGCCTGCGTGTCTGCGCGCTGCTGTTGCTGTGCGGGTTGCCCGTGCTGGCCTGCGCTGCGCGCGAGCGCCACGCCGTCGAAGACGCTCCCTGTGGGGGCTATCCGCGTCTGCCCATCGAGACGATGCGCGGCATGTGTGCGGGCTTGGTCGTCGGGCCGACCACCCAGGATCCGTCGCGCACGCTGCGCCTGCCGCGTTCGCTGCTGCAGCTCGACGCCGGCACCTGGCTGGTCACCGATCTGGGCGCCTGGGACGGCACGCGCGGCATGGTGTGGCGACTGCGTACAAGCGCTGACGGCCAAGTCGAGGTGCAGCCTGTGCTCGATGGACTGCATCTGCCGCATGCGATCGCGCGCGGTCCGGATGGCCACGTGTACGTCGGCGAGATGAGCCGCATCTTCCGCTTCGACCCCGATGCCGAGACGCCAGGCGACACGGTCGAAGACGTGATCGGCGGTTTGCCTGACAACCGTCTGCACGCGCATCGTCATCCACTGTCGAAGTTCGTGTTCCTCCCGGATGGCGACCTGCTGGTCAATGTCGGCGCGCCGAGTGACCAGTGCACAGGTGCCGACGCGCGCAGCGACGCCGGCCTGTGCGCGCAGAGCGAAGGCGCCGACGATGCCGCGAGCCTGCGCCGCTATCGATACGACGGAGGCGGCCGCTGGTCCTCGGACTACACGGTTTTCGCGCGTGGGCTGCGCAACGCGCTGGCGCTGGCGGTGCATCCATCGGGCACCTTGCTGCAGGGCGAGAACAGCTATGACTTCGACAGTCGCTGGTCACCGTTCGAAGAGCTCAACATCATCGAGGCCGGCCGCCATTACGGCTGGCCCTACTGCGCCGACACCGCGCAGGCCACGCCCGCGTGGCGGGACAAGGCCGACTGGTGCCACTCCGACGCACACACTGCGCCCGCGCTGCTCTTGCCGCCGCACGCCGCGCCGCTGGACATGCTCTGGTACGAAGGCGCGATGTTTCCCGCACTGCAGGGGCGGCTGCTGATGACCTGGCACGGCCATCGCTCGGTCGGCGGCCGCATCGCGAGTTTCGCGGTCGACGCGCGTGGCGTACCGGCGCCAGATGTCCACCCGCGCTTTCCGGTCTACGGCCAGGGCACGCGCGCCTACGGCGCAGGCCCTGCGGCCACGCCGGTTCTTCTGACGCCGGGATGGGGTCTCAAGCGCGGTGTGCGTCCGCAGGGCTCACCCGTCGGACTCGCAATCGCCAGCGACGGCGCGATCTGGGCGACGGACGATCGCGCGGGCCTGGTGATCCGGTTCGCGAAGGACGACTGAGGGCGCGTCGTCGTGGTGCCAGTGCGCGCGTCGTCGACTAGTCTGTGCGCCCTGCATCCAACCGGGTCGTCACGATGAAGCTCCAGCTGTCCCTCGAGTGGTTCCTCAACCCCGATCACCTGCCGCTGATCGCGGGCATCCAGCTGGGCTGGTATCGCGAGGCGGGCCTCGAACTCGAACTGCTGGTGCCCGATGACCATTACGACGGACTGGCGGCGACGGTCAGCGGCGATGTGGCGTTCGCGTGCAACGAACCGCTGCACATGATCGACGCGGACCGGCCGGGCCTCAGGGCGCTCGGTTGCTTCTTCGAAACCGATGGCGGCATCCTGCTGCAGCGTGCGGCGGGCCAGCGCCTGCTGGAAGGCGGCACGGTCCGGCTGGCGTCGCCGGTCGCCGGCGGTGTCACCGATGCGATCGCCGTCGAGATCCTGTCGCGCTGGTGTGTGCAGCAGGGCGCGGCGTTCGACGCGTCGCAGGTCGTGATCGAGAGCGCTGGCTTCGAGCATCTCGCCAACCTGCGTGCAGGCTTCGATGGTGCGTGGTTGTGCTTCGCCAACTTCGAAGGTGTCGAAGCGCGGCTCGAAGGTCTGGATACGCACTTCATCGCCACGCACGACGTGGGCCTGCACAACTTTTCGGCGCTCGAACTCTTCACCGCGCAGGCGTTCCTGGCCGAACATGCCGATGTAGTCGCGACGGTGACGCGGCTGATCGGGCAGGGCGCGACGCTGTGCCGCGACGATCCCGCGCAGGCCGCTGCGCTCTGGTACGCCTACAGCGGGACCGAAGCCACCGCGCTGATGGACGCGATCATCGCCGACACCTGTCCGCGCCTCGTCGGCCCGATGCAGCGCGATGCCGCACGCTGGCGCGGCATGTGGGAGCAGTTCGACCGGCTGGGTCTGAGCCAGGTCGATCGCGCCGGCTATGCGGCGCTGTACGCGTGAGTCGCGGGCCTGCTATGTCAGCAGAAATCGCAGCCGTGCGCGCATGAGAATCGCGATCCTCGACGACTACCAGGATGCCGTGCGCGGGCTCGACTGCTTCCGGCTGCTCGATGGCCACGACGTCACCGTGTTCAACCGGACGCTGGACGGCGATGCGCTGGCGGACGCGCTGGCCGGCTTCGACGCACTGGTGCTGATCCGCGAGCGCACGCACATCGACGCTGCACTGCTGGCGCGATTGCCCACGCTGAAAGTCATCTCGCAGACCGGAAAGGCCGGCCGGCACATCGATGTCGCCGCGGCCGCCGCGCGCGGCATCACCGTGCTCGAAGGCGAGGGCGATCCGACCGCACCGGCAGAGCTGACATGGGCGCTGGTGATGGCGGCCTATCGCCGCGTGCCGCAGTACGTCGCGCAGCTGCAGGCTGGCGTGTGGCAGTCGAGTGCGAAGCAGCCCGGACACGAGCGCATCGGCCGCACGCTGCACGGCGATGTGCTCGGGATCTGGGGCTACGGGAAGATCGGGCGACGTGTCGCCGGCTACGGCAAAGCCTTCGGCATGCAGGTGCTGGTGTGGGGCCGGGCGGGCAGCCAGGAGCGGGCCGTCGCTGACGGCTGCACCGTGGCCGAATCGCGTGAGGCGTTCTTCGAGCAGGCCGATGTGCTGTCGCTGCACTTGCGGCTCGACGATGCGACCCGCGGCATCGTCACCGGTGACGATCTCGCGCGCATGAAACCGACCGCGTTGCTGGTCAATACGAGCCGCGCGGAACTCATCGAAAGCGGTGCAGTCGAGCGCGCGCTGCAGGCCGGCCGACCGGGACTCTGGGCGCTGGACGTGTTCGAGCAGGAGCCTCTGCCGTCGACCTCACCGCTGCTGCACAACGACGCCGTGATCGCGACGCCGCATCTGGGCTACGTCGAGCGGAAGAGCTACGAACTGTACTTCGCGAGTGCATTCCGCAATCTGCTGGCGTTCGTCGCGGAACGAAACTGAGCCACTGCGATCCGCAAAGAAGAAGCCCCGCACTGCGGGGCTTTTTCTGATGCTCCGATGCGTGCGATGACTCAGGCCGCAGGCAGCTCGCACTTCATCTTCCCGTCCACGTAGTACGGCTTCGGGACGTCGGGATTCTCGCTGGTACGCTCGAACACGACCTCGAACGACTCGGCATCCGGTGTGCCCTTGCGGTCGGTGCAGGCGTCCTGCAGCTTCTGCTTGACCGCGGCGATACCGGCGTCGCGATTGGCGCCATCGGCGCTGTTGGTCAGATTGACGACTTCGGCGAATGCCTGCGGGCTGATGGCCAGCAGACAGCCGGCGAGGGCAACGATGTGCGCGTGCTTCATGGACATCTCCTTGAGTTGGCAGTGATCCGGAATCCGGTTGCGATACGCCACGCCTTGCCGGCGCGCGAACCCGCGTAGCGTAAGACGCATCGGTGAACATCCCGTCTGCGCATGCACGCGGTCGGCCCCAAATCCCGCATCGCGCGCGAACGATTTCAGGATCCGCTGTGCCATGCGGTGTATCGCCGACGCCAGCTGTGCGCTAGCGCCTTGGGCGATTCCGCGTAAAGCCGCGCACCTAAAACGTGCGCACGGATCTCGAGCGCGCGCTGTTGCGTTCGGATGGGCGTCTCCAGCGCAACGACGACGCCGGCATCCACGTCGGTCATCGCGTGCAGGTATTCCGACAGCACAGCGAGATCGTGATGCAGGCCGAGCGTGTCGCCGAGTTCCGCAGCGCAGACGTGGATCGCGCGCATCGGGCCAGGCCACACCGGTTGCAGCAGGCGCAGATGGAAGGCGTGGTCCTTGGTGCGCTTGCGCCAGTCGTGGAAGGCCTCGTCTTCGCCGGTCTCCCCGGCCGCGCGCATCGCCTTGCGGGCGCGACGGTAGCTGGACTTCAATCCGGTGTCGAACGCATCGAATCCGTCATCGGCAAGCCGCCAGGTCGCGATGCGCAGCAACGCCTCCTGCAGTGCCGATCGCGCCGTGCGGAGCAGGGCATCGGGATCGTGCGCGGTTTCGACCGCCTTGCCGTGTTGTACGAGCTGCTGCCGCACAGACGCGAATGTGTCGGCGTCTGCCGGCCCGGCATGCGCGACCACGCGATCGAAGGTCTCGATCAGCACATCGGCATCGCGCTTGGGCCCGAGCGGCGCGGCAATTTCGCGGAAGGCCGCGTTCTCGTCCCGGTATGTGTCCAACGACGGACGCACCAGTCGCAGCAAACCGCGGATCTTCTTGATGCGTTTGCGCACGTCATGGATGGCGCTCGCGGTATCGAGCGCGGCCGTGTCGAGACTGCGGATCGCCGCCTGCACCTGTTCGCGTGCGATGCGGCGCAGCGACGCCTGCGCTTTTGAATCCTTGCGTCTGATGCGATACGCCATGCCACGCTCCCGCCGTCCGGTCTGGATATCCGCTGCCCGTGGCGTGCGCGCACGGGACAGTCAGAGCGCTATCCGCCGGGCGCGCCGTCGTCCACGTCGCGTCCGGCTTCGCTCGCCACACGCTGCACGCGCGCGCGATATGCACCCACGTTGTCGCCCTGGATGCGCGTCGCCTGCGTGCCGGTGATGTTGCCGACCTTCGCGTCGCTGCCGGTCACCGGCTTGGCGTCGATGCTGGTCTCGCGCTCGAAGGCGTGCGATTTGTCTGTGTTGCGGTAGAACCGGTACAGCGCCCAGTACAGCGCGGTCGCGCCGGCGGGGCCGGCGAGCAGCAACCAGAGTCCACTGTCGTCGCTCATGACATGCCCACCAGAATCATGATCGCGATGCCCTCGAGGAAGGTGCCGACGGTCAGCGCGGCCAGCAGCAGTTTCCACTGCTGCACGGGCACGCTGCCCATGGTTTCGCCGGTGCGGCCGTTGACCGCGATGTAGTGCAGCAGGCCACCGTTCCTGCCGGGCTGGTGATACGAGTACAGCCAGACCGGCAGGTACATCGAGGCCCAGCGCGTGCCGTGCACATCCAGCTGTTCCTGTTCCCATCGCACGCCGCGGTCGTAGCGTCGCGTCGAGCTTTCCACCTGGGCGCGCGCGATCGACAGCAACTGGTCTTCCAGGCGCGGCTGCAGCTGCTGCACGTTGCTGTTGCGCTTCTCGGACGTGAAACCCGACAGGTAGGACGCGTTCCACTTCACTGCGTTCTTGGTGTCGAACGGCAGGATCGTATTGATGATGTTGTTGGTGTTGACGTTGACGTCCAGATTGCCGCGCTCGGTGGACGACTCCAGAGGCAGGTCGTCGACGGTGAACTCGACATGGCGTTCGATCTGGTAGACGTCGGCGTCGTAATAGGTCTTCTTGTTGTTGTTCGTGCCACGCGTGTACTGGCGCGTCTTGATCTCGCCCTTTCCGGCCACCGATGCGCTCGCGCTGCCGTCGACGATCATGTAAGGCAGGTAGACGCCAACCACGTTCTCCGGCGTGAACTCGTCCTTGAACGCCTTGAGCGCGAACATCCGCCGCTTGTCGACGAACTGGCGGATGCGCGCAACCGCGTCGTCCTTGCGGATGTGGAACGGCAGCACCGCATCGGGCACGGCGCCGTTGGCGATCTGCTCGTTGACGCCGAACACGTGGCGGCACCAGTGGCAGCGCGCCGTCATCGTGCTTTCGGTGTTGACCGTCACTTCCGCGCCGCAGCCGGCGCACTTGAAGGTCATCAGGCTGGCTGCATCGGCCTCGATGTCGCGCGCGCCGGATGCGATGACGGTGCCCCGCAGATCGGCGATGCCTTCGCCGAATCCGAAGGCTTCCTCGACGCGCTCGCCGTGCCATTCGTTGCGGCAGTACAGGCACACGAGAATGTCGGTGCCGGCGCGCTGGCGGATGTCGGTTGCGCCGCATTTCGGGCAGCGGTTGAGGCCGTCCTTCAGTTCGTCTGCGGACGTGTCGATTGCCAGCGGATCGGGCGCTTCGAGTTCGTCGCGGATCGGGTCGGGCAGCGTGGCCGGATCGACCGGGAACGTGCCCGGCAGCGGCGGCACGTCACGCGGCGAACCCGGGCCGTCGACGGGACGCACCGGCAACGGCGGCGGCAACTTGGTATCGGACATGGGCGCGGTGCGTCGGGCGGCTTACAGGCCGAGCGCCTTGGCCTTGAGCGCGTCGTAGTCGTCCTGGGTGATCAGGCCGAGGTCGAGCATCTCCTTGGCCTTCTTGAGCTTGGCCACCGGATCGTCCGCCGCGGGCGCGGCGGGCGTCGCCGGCTGCTGCAGGCTGCCGATGCCGCCGGCCATGCCTGACGCCATACCCAGACCGACAAGACCTGCCGCGCCGCTGTGTTCGCCGGCCGACTGCATGCCCTGGGCGACGCTCGCCTGCAGGTTGGAATTGCCGCGCGTTCCGGCGAGGGCGTCTGCGCGCTGCACGGTCTTCAGCAGCTCGCGGGTGTTCGCGTCGTACTCGATCGAGACGATGGCGGTCTTGACGATGGCGAGGCCACGGTCGGACTTCCACTGGTAACCCTGTTCGACGGCTGCCGACAGGCTCTGCGCGAAGCCCAGCGAATCCTGCTGCAGCTTGGTGATGCGATTGCCCTTGCCCGGATCGTTCGTGTACAGGCTGAAGGCCGGTGCGAGCGAGCTCACGACTTCGTTGAACAGCTGGCTGGCCGCCGCGTTGTCGATGTCGGTGAAGTCGAAGACCTGGCCCGGCGCGAGATAGCTCGCCGGCACGAAGTTCTTCACGAACAGGATCGGATCGACGATCTTCAGCGTGTAGGAACCACGCGTCAGCGCGCCGACCTGCGTGCCGAGGAAGCCGTCGTCCCAGTAGATCTCCGACTGCGTACCGAAGCGGTTGTCCGGCAGTTCCTTCAGCGACACGAAGAAGGCCGCCTGCTGGCCGCCCGGCTGGCCGCCGAACTTGAAGCGTTCCCAGCTCTGCTTGATCAGCGGGCTGACGATGCCGTCGCCGGCGAAGATCGACTGCGAATTGATGTCGTCCGAGCGCCACTCGTAACCGCCCGGCTCGGCGACGAAGCCGGTGATCGCACCGTCCTGGAACAGCAGCAGGCCGTAGCCTTCGGGCACGACGATCTTCGAGCCGTTGCTGATGATGTTCGACGAACCGCGCGTGTTGGATCCGCGTCCGGCGTTCGTGCCCTGCGGCACTGCTGCGAACAGCGCCGCCGTCGACGGCAGGCCGGTCGGCACCGTCAGGAAGTCTTTCCACTGGTCGGCCAGAACGCCGCTGACTGCACCCGACACCGCCTGTACGAGACCCATGGCAATTCCCTTCAGTTCGTGGCCGGGCACGGTGCCCGCCATGTCGGCGGATCATAGCGTCGCGACCGTAAGGTGTTGGTAGTGCTGGTCGTCATGCGTTGCGCAGGACCGGACGCCTAGGTCACGCGCACCCGTTCCTGGGTGTGGACGACCAGGCCTTGCGAGGTCGGGAGGTGTTGGGACGGAGACACGCCGATCGCAAGCGCGCGCCCGGAAGCGAACACGCGATTGGCGCCCGACAGGTGCAGCGCGAGGCAAGGCGGCTGGGCTGGGCATGCGGTGACGGCGGCGGTGTCGCCCGTACACAGGACAGGCGACCCTGCAATCCGCACGCGCGCGGCGGAGGTCCAGACGGCTGTCCCACCGTGCACGCAGATCACAATCGCCGCGGATGTGAGCACCGGCTGTCCCATCAGACGATCTCCAGCGCGCCGCGGTTGATGGACACAGCCGGTCCGGTAAGCGTCATACGCGCGCCCTGGCCGTTGTCGAGCACGATGCCGGTTGGAGCGATTTCGATGATCGCGCCTGCGGATGTGCGGACCGACCAGGTGTCGGAAGGCGGCGCGGCTGCAGGTGTTCGGGGAGGAAGAGATTGCGCCGTCCAGAACACGCCGCACCAGATGGGCGCACTGACGTCACCGGCTTCGAACTCGATCCATACCGTGTCGCCGATATCAGGCAGCAGCGGCGGCACGCCGGGCGGCAGGCACGGGAGCGCCCAGCCCATGTGTTCTGTACCGGCGAGGGCGGGCATCGACACCTTGAGCCGGGCCAGGTCGCTCGGATCCCGATTGTCGACAACGACGCCGCGATATTTTCCGTAATAGTGCACTGGCGAACTCCGTAGTGAGTCCCGAAAGGACGTTGCCCGGAAGCGTTGGGGTGGACGAATTGCGGCAGTCGTTCCCGCGTCTACCAGAGCAGCGCCAGCAGCCAAACATCCGCCGCGGTGCCCGGCATCAGGAACGCTGGCGCCAGGTGCACGACGAGGAAGAACGGTGCGCCCCACAGCGTTTCGCGTTGAATGCGGCGCAGGGTCGTGAGGTCGTAGACCACCAGCACGATGGCCAGCGCCAGCAGGCCGCCGATCGTGATCAGGACACCGTCGACACCGCCGAACAGCGGCAGGTCGGCGAGACGGATCAGCGCCGGGGAAATGATCGCCAGCGACGCCAGCAGCATCAGCCGCCGGTGCGCGTCGGCGCGCCGGAGCAGCAACAGGCCACGGACGAGGAACACGACGTAGGCGGTCAGCGCGCCGAGATCGCCCCAGACGATCAGGCTGAGCAGCGGACGTTGCGCTTCAACATCGACGCCCTGCGCGCGCCAGCTGTGCACAAGCTGCGCGAGCGTCACCAGAGATGTCACGACGACGCCGACCGCGATCATCGCACCCAGCACACCGAGCCGGCGGTGCAGCGCAATGCGGCCGTTGGCGACCAGTAGGCTCTGCGTCGCGAACAGCACGAACCAGGTGGTCAGCATGAAGCCGTGGACGTGCAGATGGAGTGCGAGTGGTCCATCGGCTTCGGAGCGGAAAAAGAACGTGTTCCAGAACCCTGCGAGGACGGCGGCGAGCAGCAGCAGCGCCATCGCCGGAAAGAACGCGGTGCGGTGGCGCGGCAAAATCGCGGCACTGGGAATGGTGGACGCGGTCAGACGATCGGGTGGATACACGGGGCGCTCCGGCAGGTGGGTGCGATGTCGAAGGGCGAGAGGCCGCGCGACATCCGGGAGAACGGAGAAACCGTTTCGAACCTGCCATCGGATCGGCGCCGCAGCGCCAGCCGTGTGACCGCTTGCGCCTTTTGGCGCTAGCGCCCGATACAGCGCGCCTTCTGCCGGGATGACGGCGCCGGCAAAACCCGGGTCGCGAGATCAACTGGGCCGCGGAAAAGCAATATCGATCGATGGCCTGCCGTCCACCGCAAGGACTGATGTTTCACCCGCGATCTACGAGGGCACGTGCAGCCCGCGCAATACGGATCGACGCGGTGCCAGGCCCGATCCCAATACTGGTGAGCAGGAAACGGCGCAGTGATCTGCGCCCGTTCTGCGTTCTGCAGATCGTCCCCACAACGGATCACGCGACGCCCGGGTGCGTTGCTATTCTCGAACGCAACCGCTCGATGCCTTGCGCGCACAGGTTTCCGGATGACCGACGACACCACCCTTGTGACCCGCGCGGATGCGTCCGACCTCGACGGCATCCTCGCGCTGCAGGCCGAGAACCAGATCGCGCGCGGCGGCACGCTGGCCGCCAGTCTGCTCCCGGAACGCGTGGTCGCGATGATGGCGGCGATGCCGTTGATCGTCGCGCGGCGGGGAGATCGCGTGGTCGGCTTCCTGATGACGACGGATCGGGCGACGAATGCCGATCTGGCGATCGTGCGCGCGATGTTCGCGGCCTATCCGGGCGTGCCGGATGCCTACGTCTACGGCCCGATCTGTGTCGACGCAGACGCGCGCGGACAGGGTCTTGCGCAACGCATGTTCGATGCGCTGCGGGCGCTGGAACCCGGACGCGAGGGCGTGCTCTTCATCCGCAGGGACAACACACCCTCGCTGCGCGCCCATCTGAAGATGGGCATGCGGGAAGTCGCCCGCTTTCCGTTCAACGGATTCGAGTACGCGGTGTTCGCCTACGTCGGTTAGGGCGCGTCGCGGCCGCGCCTGTCCGGTCGGCGACGTACTCCACGTTTGTCTCCAGTCGAACACGCCATCGCGGCGCTGCAGGAGTCCAACGCGTGAACGCTGCCTTCTCGATCCTGCCGCTGTTGCTGGGCGCCGCCATTGCCCACGCCGCGCCCTTGCCACCGGCGCCGACCGAAGCATTCGTCGAAGACCGCTTCGGGCACGACATCGACGATCCCTATCGCTGGATGGAAGATCCGGCGCAGGCGGCGAAGCTGCAGGCGTGGATGACCGAAGCCGGCGCGGCGACACGCGCTCGGCTCGATGCGCTGCCCGAGCGCGCGGCGTTCGAGACCATGCTGCGGGCCGCGACCCGTGCAGGCGTGTCCTACAACGAGGCGAAATCCGCCGGCGGCCGGCTGTTCTTCCGGCAGCGCGATCCGGGCGCGGCCGTATCCAAACTGGTCGTGCGCGATGGCGCCGGCGAGCGCGTGCTGCTCGATACCGCGACCCGCGAAGGCCCGACGCAGGCGATCGCCAGTTTCGCGCCGTCGCCAGACGGCGCACTGGTGGCGGTGATGGTCGGCGAGGGCGGCGGCGAACTCGGTCGCTTCGCGATTCTCGATGTCGCCGATGGACGCGAGCGCTACCGTCTCGACGGCATGACCTTCGGCGACTTCGAACTGTCCTGGCTCGCCCCGGATCTGGTCGCCTACACGCGCATGACGCATGCATCCGACAGCGGCGTCGATCCGCTGCTGGACACGCAGGCGATGGTGGTCGCGCTGACGCCGCAGGGCCCGGTAGAACGCGTCGGCCTGGGCAATCGCCTCGAAGGCGGACCGACCTTCGCGCCGGAAGAATTTCCGGCGATCATCGGACCGGGCCATGGCGATCTGGTGTTCGGCTACGGCCTTGGTGCACGCGCCGATGCGCGTGTGCTGGTGACCTCGCTGGCCGCACTGCGCGCGGGCACGCCCGCGTGGCGGTCGCTGGCGGACTACAGCGACCAGATATCCACCGATGCACTGGTCGGCGAGTCGGACTACTACTTCGTCAGCACCCGCGAGGCATCGAACGGTGCGCTGTACCGGCGCACGCTGACCGACGATGCGATCGGCGCGATCGAAACCGTCCTGCCCGCAGACGATCTGATCCTGTCGGATCTCGTCGCCACGCGTGACGACCTCTATGTGATGGGCACGCGCGATGGCGTCTCGCAGGTGCTGTATCTCGCTGGTGGCAAAGGCGCGCCGCAAGCGATCGCGTTGCCGTTCGAAAGCGAACTGCAGGATGCCGCGGCCGATGGCGACGGCGGATCGATGGTGTTCGGCCTGCGCGGCTGGACCACGACCACGCGCGCATTCCGCGCGACCGGCGCACGCATCGACGCACTCGGTCTGGATTCGGCGACTTGGGCGCCGACGCAGGCCTTCGTCGCGACGCGCGCGGAAGCCGTGAGCCGCGACGGCACGCGTGTGCCGATGGTCGTGGTGCGCAAGCCGGGCGCCGCGGATGTGCCGGTGCCCACGTTCGTCGAGGGTTACGGCAGCTACGGCGTGCTGACCACATCACCGCTGAGTTCGCCGCTGCTGTCGCCCTGGATCGAGCGCGGCGGCGCTTTCGTGTTCTGCGGTACGCGTGGCGGTGGCGAACGCGGCCGCGCCTGGCACGAGGCCGGACGTGAAGCGAACAAGCCGAACGCGCACGACGATCTCGCCGCGTGCGCGCAGCTGGCGCAAGCCATGGGCGTCGCATCGCCGGCGACCACGCTGGTCATGGGCACCAGTGCCGGCGGTCTGCTGGCACCGACGACCACGATGAAACACCCCGAATTGTTCGCTGGCCTGATGCCGCGCGTCGCCGTGCTCAATGCGACCCGCCTCGAAGCCGCGCCGAACGGGCCGAACCAGTTCGCCGAGATGGGCGACCCGCGCACGCAGGCCGGATTCGAAGCGCTGCTCGCGCAGGATGCCTACGTGATGCTCGAGGACGCGCGCGATCTGCCCGATACGCTGATCACCGTCGGCATGAACGACAGTCGCGTCGCTCCATGGATGGCCGCGAAGTTCGCCGCGCGCGCCAGCGCGAAGTTCGGCGACCGGCGCGAGATCCTGCTGCGCGTCGACACCACACAGGGCCACGGCATCGGCTCGTCGCAGGACAGCCAGGTGGCGGAACTCGCCGACGCGTTCGCCTGGGGCTGGGCGCAGGCGACGCCGCCCTGAGTCATCGATCGCGCGCGTTGCGAGGAAAGCGCAACGCGCGCCGATCCAGTTGACCGATGCGTCAGCCGCGGACCGCAGCTTCGATCGCGGCGACGTCGATCTTCTTCATCGTCATCATCGCGTCGAAGGCGCGACTGGCGGCTGCGCGATCGGGACTCGTATAGGCCTCGGTGAGCACGCGCGGGGTGATCTGCCAGTTCACGCCCCACTTGTCCTTGCACCAGCCGCACTCGCTTTCGGCGCCGCCGTTGTCAACGATCGCATTCCACAGGCGATCGGTCTCGGCCTGATCGTCGGTGGCGATCTGGAACGAGAACGCCTGGGTCTGGGGGAAGTGCGGACCGCCGTTGAGACCGAGACAGGGCAGGCCACACACGGTGAACTCGACCGTGATCGGCGTGCCGGCCTTGCCGTCCGGGTAGTCGCCCGGCGCGTGGTGCACGGCCTGGACCGCGCTGTCGGGAAGGGTGTCCGCGTAGAACGTCGCCGCGTCGAGCGCGGTGCCGTCGAACCACAGGCAGATCGTGTTCTTCGGAATCATGGCCGGGACCCTCGTGGACGGTGCATCCAGCAGGCCACGGGACCGGTTAAGCCGGCGTGCGCAGGCTCAGTGCGTCGCGACGGTGTCCGCGGCGCCGATCCAGGGCGCGAGCAACGCCAGCCAGCGGGCGCGCCAGGCGAAAGCCATCGCGGTAGCGAATGCGCCGCCTGCGAGGGACATCACCCAGACCAGCGCGGCCATCGAGGCGTGGTCGCTCGCCAGGCACAGCGCCAGCGACACGGCGAGCGCGACGGTGCCCAGCACGCGCAACACCCGCGCATGTACAGGCGAAACCGGCGCGCCCCACACCTGCTGCCCGTGCGCCGGCATCGCCAAGGCCAGCCAGGCCATGCCGACACTGCTGGCGAGCAGGGCTGCGGTCAGCAGCCAGGCCGCGTGCGACGCCTCATGCATGGGCGGCCTCCCGGCGCGGGTGTGCGACGGCTGCCGTGGCCGCTGCGCGGCGGCGCAGGTGCAGACCGGTCGCGCCTGCAATGGCGGCAGTCGCCAGCAACGCGAGATCGAGACCGGCCACCGGCCAGTAGCCTGCGCCGAGCGTGCGCAGCAGATGGTCGCCGGTGGTGATCCAGTTCAACGCGACGGCCGCGAATGCCAGCACGACGATCGCACCGCACTGCTCGCGCCACGCCGGGTTGGCCAGACCGCGCGCGACCGGCGCGCTGCGCAGGCCCGCATGCAGCAGTGCCAGCGTCCACGTGCCCCAGAACGCGTAGCGCTCCCAGTCGCCCCGCGCCGGCAGGTCATCCGGCAGCAGACGGTTGGCGACGAGAATGCCGAGCGTGGCCGCGACCATGCCGGTGACCATCGTCACTGCCAGTGCGTCGACGATACGCGCGCCCTGACTGCCCTGTTTCGCATGCTGGCGCTTGCGCTTCTCGACGAAGAACACGAAGCCAGTGGCGATGCACACCGCGCCCAGCAGACCGCCCAGCACGTACAGCCAGCGCAGCAGCCAGTGGCGGAAATGCTGCAGATGCAGACCGGTCAGGAATTCGGCGACCTTGCCGACCGGCGTGGCCACGGGATCCTCGCGGATCAGTTCGCCCGTCGACGCCTTGAAATGGATGCCCTGGCCGACCAGCGCGATGCGATCGGTGCCCGCGCGATACACGCTGACATAGCCGTTGGCATCGCCGACGTGCTGCAGCACGAGGAAACCGACATCGCCGGCCATGTCGCGCGCCGCCCAGCGGCGCTGTGCCTCGGCGACCATCGCATCCACGTTCGCCAGGCCCGCGGGCACGCCGGCGCGCTGGTGCGGCAGGCCGAGTTCGCTCGCTTCGGTCGCGGCATGCAGATCGTGCAGGTCGTGCAGCTGGGTGTGGCCGACCGGGAAGAAATACGTCGCCGAGAAGATCACCAGACCGGTGAACGCGAAGAAGAAGTGGAACGGCAATGCGACCACGCCGGTGAGGTTGTGCAGGTCCAGCACGCTGCGCAGACCGCCCTTGCCGGGGCGGAAGGTGAAGAGTTCGCGGAAGAACTTGCGGTGCATCACCACGCCGCTGACCAACGCGGCCAGCATCACCAGCGCCGAGAAACCGACGATCCAGACACCGAGATTCTTCCAGTCCAGCGTCAGGCTGTAGTGCATCGGGTAGAAGAAGCCGCTGCCGATCTTGAGCCGTTCGTCCGGCAACGCCGTGCCATCGCGCGGATCGATGGTGCCGAGCGCGAAGATCGCTTCGTCGGGATCCTTGGCGCCCGGCACCTGGAAGCCGGCGAACAGCGCCAGCACCGGATCGCGGTGTGTGGTGTAGGCGCTCCAGTTGGCGACGGTGTCGAAGTGCTCGGGCATGGGGCCGTCGACGCGTGGCCGCATCGCGTCGATCGCCTGCTGCGTCGGCTGCATGCGCTCGAATGCCGGCCGCAGGATCTGCTCGTAGGACGGCATCGGCTGCGGTTCGAAGCGCGTGGACGGAATCGCCCAGCGGTCGATCTCGCGATCGAATACCGACAGCGCGCCGAAGAAGAACGCGGCCATCAGCACGAAGCCCAGCACCAGACCGAACCACGTGTGCAGCCATGCCATCGCCTGTCGGAAGCTCTGCGCCGCCACGTCCTGGGCGGCCATCAGACGATGCTCGCCTGGACCAGCGAGGCGACGCCCGCCAGCAGCGCGCCACCACCGGCCAGCATCGCCCACGCCAGCACGAGCCGGCGCGTGGCGAACGTCCACAGGAATACCGTCAGGAACACCAGCAGGCCGAGCGCGCTCGACAGGAACTCGGCATCGTGGAAATCCATGCCGGCCTTGAACATCAGCGCGGCACCGGCGGCGATGAAGCCCCAGGTGAACGCGTAGCCGCCGAACACGGCGGCGCCGATGCGCGCGGCGAGGCGCAGGCGCGGGGCAGGGGTCGAGAACATGGCGGCGTGGGACATGGCGGCTGCGGCGTCGAGAGGGCGGGAAACGTGGATCAGGACATCCAGATCAGAAGCGGTAGTTCAGGCTCAGCGTGTAGTTGCGCGGCGCGCCGTAGTACCCGCTGTAGCGCAACGTGTTGATGTAGGTCTCGTCGCCGACGTTGTTGACGTTGAGGCGCAACGTGGCGTTCGGCTGGAAGTCCCAGCCGACGAATCCATTGAACACCGCGTAGCTGTCCTGGCGCACGGTGAAACCGTTGCTCTCGACATTCGAGATCGCGCTCTGCCAACGCCCGCCGATGCCGAACGACAGCGCGGTGTAGCTCGGCACGCGCGCGCTGAGTACGAGGTTGGCAGTGCGACGCGGCACCCAGCGATAGGTGTCGTCGCCGTCGTCGCCGGTGAGCTTGAGCGCGGTGTAGCCCACGACCAGATCCACGTGTTCGCTCAGGCGACCGGTGGCTTCGAGCTCGACGCCCTTCGATTCGACATCGACGCCTTCGTAATAGAACTGGCCCCGGTCGTTGTAGCCGGCGCCGGTGGCCAGGCCACTCTGCTCGGCGCGGAACACCGCCAGCGTGGTCAGCAGGCGCTTGTCGAGCCAGTCGGCCTTGACGCCCACCTCATAGTTCGCGCCCTTTGTGGGATCGAGGTAACGGCCGTCGGCATCCGACTGGCTCTGCGGCTGGTAGATGTCGGAGTAGCTCACGTAGCCCAGCACGTTCGGGCTGAAATCCCAGGTCAGGCCGGCGTAGGGACTGGTCTCGCTTTCAGTCTGGTCGAAGCCGACGCCGTAGTTCACGCCGTCGCGGTGGTACTCGGCATAGTTGAAACCGACGACCGCCTTGAGGCGGTCGGTGAACGACAGACGCGTGGCGCCATAGGCGCGCTTGAGGCGCTCGTCGAGCGTGCTGTAGACCGAACTGTCGCCCCACAGCGGCTCGGGGATCACATTGCCCGCCCACGGGAAGCCGGGCATCGGCACATAGCCGCACGGCGCACCGCTGCACAGCGCACCGGCGAATTCCGAATTGATGTTCTCGCTCTGCGACCAGCCGACGCCGAGCATGACCTCCTGGTCACGGCCCCACATCTGGAAATGGCCGTTGAGCGTGGCCGAGACCAGATCGGCTTTCAGTTCGTCCTCGCCGCCCCACGGATAGCCGTACAGGCCGAGATTGGTGCCGGGCTCGAGACCGGTGCCGTTGAAGTCGGTCGCGTAGAACAGACGGTCGTCATTGCGCACGTCGCGGTGGTTGTAGGCCAGCTTGAGCTGCCAGTCGGCGCCGAGCTGATGCACGTACTCGGCGAACGCGGTCTGGCTGGTGGTGTCCCAGTAGGTCCAGTCCTGCGTGGTCGAGGCGCCGCGGTCCCAGCGCGCCTGGGTGCCGTCGCTGTACATGAAGCCGAGCGCGCCCCACATGTTGCCGTTGGTGCGCGCGTCCTGCCACGAATAGCCGAGCGTCAGCGTGCCGTTCTCTCCGATCTGGCCGTCGACGACGCCGTAAACGAAGTCGCGGCGGTCGTCCTTCCCGCGCAGCCAGGAATCGCCTTCCTCGTGCGCGGCGACGATGCGTCCGGCCCAGGTCCCGTCTTCGGTGAACGGTGTGGAGTAGTCCACTTCGCCGCGCGTCGTGCCCCAGGACCCGTAGCTGATGCCCGCCGACCCCTCGGCCTGGTTGGTAGGGCGCTTGCGCACGTAGTTGATCGTGCCCGCGGCGTTGCCGACGCCGGTCAGCAAGCCGTTGGCACCGCGGATCACTTCCAGCTTCTCGTAGCCGAAGGTGTCCATCGCGCCGGTGACGATGCCCCAGCCGTTGGGCAGGCCGACGCCGTCGATCTGGGTGTTGGCGATGTCGAAACCGCGCGCGGTGTAGTTGCTGCGGTTGGTTTCCCATTCCTCGACCTGGATGCCGGTCGCCAGACGCAACGCCTCGTTGAGGCTGTCGGCGCCGAACTTCTGCATCTGCTCGCTGCTGACGACGCTGATCGACTGCGGCGTGTCCTTGATGTCCAGATCGAGGTTGGTCGCACCGTTGCTGACGCGGCCCGCGCGCTGGGCGACGACGAGGATCGCGTCGAGATCGGTCGCGCTCGCATCGGATGCATTCGCGGCGCTCTGCGGCTCGGCGAAGGCGGCGGTGGTGCACAGCGCGAGCGCGACGCCGATTGCGAGCGGGGAGGTCTTGCGGGCAGACGGGCAACGCGACACGGCATGCGAACGGAGCATGGAAATCTGGACCTTCGAAAACGTACGAATCAAGACGGACGCGGCGCAGTCCCTGGCGGGGGCGCGACACACAGTCCGGACGGGCAGTCCGGCGGAGTCCAACCGGATATGTCGAAGTCGGGCGTCAGCAGAGCGCGAACGGCGTGCTTGGAACCCGAATCCGCGCCCATTCCGCGGGCGTGAGTGAAACTGCGCGAACATTAGATGCGAATGGATTTCATTTCGCAACAGCTTCCGATGCGCGCGTGCCCTGTTCAGGAAATGCCGCGCCGCATCGTGACGCCTCACGTCGCCCGCACGCCACGACGCCGGAGAATCGCGTTTTGCACCCGGAGCGGCTCATGCGTCTGCCGATTGTTCCCCTGCTGATTGCCGCGGGTCTGTCCACGCCCGCCACTGCCAACGCGGCGCGCCAGCCGCCCGTGCCGAATGAACCGGTCGCAGCCGTCGATCTCGAACGCTACGCCGGCACCTGGTACGAGCAGGCGCATCTGCCGATGTTCTTCCAGCGCAAGTGCATCGCCGACACCACCGCCCACTACACCGTCAACGCCGACGGCACGGTCGGCGTTCGCAACCGGTGCCGGACGCAGGACGGCAGCTTCACGGAGGCGCTAGGCATCGCGCGGATGGTCGACGGCCGCGCCTCGAAACTGGAAGTGCGGTTCGCGCCTGCGTGGTTGTCGTGGCTGCCGATGGTCTGGGGCGACTACTGGGTGATCGCGCTCGACGACACCGGATACCAGTGGGCGATGGTCGGTTCGCCGGGCAAGGACTATCTGTGGATCCTCTCGCGCACGCCGCAGCTCGATCCGGAGATCCGCGCGCAGCTGATCGATCTGGCCCGCGCGATGGACTATCCGGTCGACCGGCTGATCGACACGCCGCAGCGCTCGCAGGACCCGACGAGCCCCGACTGACCGCCACCACCGAGCGGTCGGCCGCTGACGGAACCGTCGGCGCAGCGCGTGCAATCTTCACGCCGCTCGGGAGATCGAACAGCGAGAGTCGCCGCCCATGACGCGCCTCATCGAACGCCTGTTTGCCGCCGGCTACCTCGCCGTGATCACCCTGTTCCTGTTCGCGGGCGCGGCGCTGATCGGGCTGGCGGCGATGGAGATGTGGCAAGCGCTGGTGCCGTCGCAGTCGCTGGATCTGCGCGGGCGTTTCGACTCGGTGCTCGACGCGATCGGCATCGTGACCATCGCGCTGGTCGCGTTCGAACTGGCGCAGACGGTGTTCGAGGAAGAGGTGCGGCGGGAGGTCAAGATCAGCGGCCCCACGCGCGTGCGCCGGTTCCTGTCGCGCTTCATGGTGGTGCTGGTGGTCGCGCTGTCGATCGAAACGCTGGTGGCCGTGTTCCGGTTGCTGCACGAAGCACCGGAGCAGTTGCCGTATGCCGCTGCGATCGGTGCGACCGCGGCCCTGCTGCTGGTCGGCTGGGGCGTCTTCCTGCGGCTCAACCGCAGCGTCGAGGAGCTTGAGCCCGAGGCCATGGCGGCGGCGAAGGACGAGGACGGCGACGTGGAAGCCCACGCGGATGACGCGTCCACGCCGAAGAAGCCTGCAGCGCGGCGAAAGGCACCGACGAAGGTGCCTGCGGCCGGCTGAGTCGCAAAGTGACGGCGACACCAGCACGTCACAAAGCAATCCCGGTCACGGAACGGACATCGCACCGCGATTGAACGCGCACGTCTTACCGATGCTTAACACCACGGTCGCATCGCAGTGGAAAGGTCGGGGTTCCTTCCAGACGCGTGGAGTTTTCGATGAAAAAGTGGGCCTTGTCCGGCGTGCTGTTGCTGACCACGGTGGCTGCCAGCACGACCGCATTCGCAGCGCGACATCATTTCGATGTGATCGGCGAGTCCTACGGCCGCAGCAGCGAAGAGGCGATCGACAACGCCTGGCGTGATGCGGACGAGCAGTGTTACCGGAGCTGGGGCCAATCCGACCAGGACATCACGGTGCTGGAAGTCTGGGTCGATCCGGGGACCGGCTATCCGCACGCCCGGGTGTCGCTTGGCTGCACGGTCGACGACTGAGTTTCAGCGACCGCACATGAGATCGCCGCCGACGATGGGCATGTCCCATCTCCGGCGGCGATTGCGGACGCGATGTCGTGCGGGGAGGCTGTGGATCTTCTGCGGTCAGATCACGAACGCGCGCAGCTCGGCCATCTTTCCATCGTGGAACCGCCACACATCCGAGTAGGCGAAACGCGTCTCGGAGCCGTCCGCAGCCTTGGCGGTGATGCTGCCCAGCGCGATCACGAAGTCTTCTTCGGCAATCAGATGGTCCACGGTGAACACCGGCGGTTCGGCATAGGCATCGGCCATCCACTGCCGCACGGCTTCCTTGCCGTCGAGCGTCGATTCGCCGACCGTCGTCCACTGGATGTCATCCGTGCAATACGCCAGAAATCCTTCGATATCGCCACGCGTAATGGCTGCGTTGGCCTGTCGCAGGGAACTCTTGTGCTGGCTGGACATGGCGGCGCTTCGATCGACGTGGAGCAGCGAAGATACCGGCACCCGGGCGGCTACGGGTGAAGCGTCGCAGGGCCGGCTGCACCTGCATTCAGGCGCGTGCTGCACGCGTGCGTGCGTCACATCCGGCAGCAGACGGCGTGCCCGATCCGTACGGCATGCGGACCTGATGTCCGGACCGTCTCAGCGGGCCGTGCAGCCGAAGACTGCACGACGCTGCGTTGTACTCAGAAGCGGTCTTCGACCGGCAGATAGCGCCACGCGCCGACCGGCATCTTCGCCAGCGAGACGCGGCCGATGCGCAGACGCCGGATCCATACGACGCCCAGACCGACCTGGGCGCACATGTCGCGCAACTGCCCTGGCCGCACGCCCTTGATCGCGAAGCGCAGGCGCACTTCGTTCTGCCAGCTGACCTTGCACGGCGGCAGCGTATGGCCGTCGTACTGGAGGCCGTGCTTGAGCCGCTGCATGCCGTAGAACGGCATCTCGCCGGTCACTTCGACAACGAACTCCTGCTCGATGCCGTCCAGATCTTCGGTCAGGCGCCGCCACACGCGACCATCCTGGCTCAGCACCATCAGACCGCTGGCTTCGGCTTCCAGCGGCGCGAGAGGCGTCAGCCGATGGAAGTGCCGCTGCAGCAGGCGGACCTCGGTCGGATCCTCGCTCCAGCGCGTGCTCGGCTCGACGTAGGGCAGGGCGGCATCGGAGGTGGCGAACGCATCCAGACCGGCGGGCTTGTGGAACAGGATCGTCGCCGGCTCGGCCACCGCGAGCTTCGCAGCCGCATCGAGTTCGACGGCCTCGGTGGTCACCATGTGCTGCGGCATGTCCACGACGCGGCCGTCGACCGACACCCAGCCGCCCTCGATGTACTGCTCGGCTTCGCTGCGCGAGCAGCGGGCGAGTTCGGAGACACGTTTGGCCAGTCGGACGGGGGCGGACATCGGGTACAGCCGGGAATCGGGGCGGGCAGTGTAGCGAGCGGGGCCGGTTGACGCGTTCTCCGGCAGCGCACCCCATGTGCCGAAAATGCGTGGATGATGCGGCGAGGGCGGTGGATGCCGGTCTGATCCGCGTCGTTCTCCAAACCTTCAGGCGGGAGTGCCGGGCGATGAAACAGAGGGTCGCGGGTGTGTGGATGGCGGCGGTGATCGCACTGGCACTGCCGGCATGGGCGCAGGCGGATGACGACGCGCGCCTGCTGGGTCTGTGGTCGGTCGACGTGACGCAGTTGCCGATGCCGCCCGAGGCGCGGCCGCAGCGGGTGACCGTGGCGCTCGACGAGGCTGCAGGCGGTGCGTGGACGGTACGGGTCGAGATCGTGCCGGCCCGGGGAGACGCGCGTATTTCGACAGCGACCGTGCCGCTCGATGGTCGCACCGTGCCGATCGAAGGCGACACGCTCGAAGCCGATGCGATCGCACTGAAACGGCCCACCGGCGATGTGCTGACGATGGCGCTGGCGAAGAACGGCGTGCCGGCCTCGACGCGGGTCTATGCGGTCACGCCGGACGGCGATCAGATGATCGAGACGGCCGTGCATTTCGGCGCCGACGGTCAGGCGGTCATGCGCACGTTCCGGTTCGATCGCGTGCGCTGAGCGGCGCGCGTCACGCCGCATGCGTGCCGGATGCAGGTGCACCGCCCTGCACGTGTTTGCGGAGATCGCGTGCCCGCGTGCAGCGATTTCGGGCCGAACCGACCGACAGCGGTAGAATTGCGCCTCTTCCGAACCGCCCTGTTGGATCGATGATCACCAACGACGTCCTGCGCAGCATCCGTTACATGCTCGACCTGAGCGACCAGAAGGTTGTCGATCTCGCCAAGCTGGTGGATCCCGACTTCGCCCTCGACAAGGACGACGTGCGTCCGCTGCTGTTGAAGGAAGACGAACCCGGCTACGTGGCCTGCAGCGACAGCGTGCTCGCGCACGTGCTCGACGGCCTGATCGTGCACCGCCGTGGCCGCGACGAGCGCCAGGCCGCGCGCCCGGTCGAATCGCGCATCAGCAACAACGTCGTGCTGAAGAAGCTGCGGGTCGCGTTCGAACTGACCGACGTCGACATGCACCAGATCTTCGCCGACGCGGGCTTTCCGATTTCGAAGCCGGAGATGTCGGCCCTGTTCCGCCAGGCCGGACACCGCAACTTCCGCCCCTGCGGCGACCAGCTGCTGCGCAACTTCCTCAAGGGCCTGACGATGCGGGTGCGCGGCGGCTGAGCTGCGGCCACGCGACGCTCAATCGATCAATTGCGTCTTGCAGGTCGTCGGATCGAAGTCGCGCATCAGTTCGGCGTGCGCGAATACGGCCTGCAGGATCTCGTTGTGGGCCTTGACCGTATCCTCGCCCGAGGTGTTGGTGAACAGAATCACGCCCAGGCGGTGATCCCGCGTCGCCAGCATCTCGGTCTTGACGCCCGGATCGCTGCCGCCGTGTCCCACGTAGCGCGTGTTGAACATGGTCTGCCAGAACAATCCCGAGTTCTTCTCCGTGACATCCATGTTGTCGGGCGCCGTGTCGGCAGTGAACTGCAAGCGCAGCATCTCGTCGACCGATGCGCGTTGCAGCACGCGGGTGCCG
The DNA here is from genome assembly GCA_045810015.1 of Luteimonas sp. Classification (GTDB taxonomy): domain Bacteria; phylum Pseudomonadota; class Gammaproteobacteria; order Xanthomonadales; family Xanthomonadaceae; genus Luteimonas. The sequence goes on along the minus strand of JBJMWR010000012.1, from coordinate 139,323 downwards.
TTCCCTGCACCGCCTGACAGCAGCGCGGCGAAGAATTTCCCCAGATCGTTGACCGAGGTGCGCAGCCCGCCGTCGGGCCAGGTGGTGAGCGCGTAGGGCTGGATCGGCATCGCGATGCCATCCTGCGACACGTACAGCGTGGCGTCCTGCGCCGATGCGCCATCCGCAAGGTGCCAGCGCGTGTTGCGCATACCGAGTGGCTCGAAAAACTGCGCCCGGGTATAGACATCGAGCGTCTGGCCGGTGGCGCGCTCGACCGCGTAGGCGGCGAGCCCTGCGCCGATGTTGGAGTAATCGCGATGCGTACCGGGCGCGACATCGAGGAAATTGTCCGGCGCATAGTCGGCACCGCCCGGCACCAGATAGCCGGCGAGGAAATCGCCGAGCGACTGCGGCGCATCGCGACCGAAATGGTAGGTCGCGGCGTAGACCGGCCAGCGGTCGGTCAGTCCGGAGGTATGCGTGGCGAGCTGGCGCAGCGTGATCGGCGCGCCGGGGCGATGCGGATTGTCGACAGCGAAGGGCAGCACCGTATCGATGTCCGCATCCAGCGACAGGTGTCCCTGTTCGACCGCCCGCATCATCGCCGCGCCCGTGATCGTCTTGCTGATCGAACCGATGTTCATCACGGTGTCGAACCGGAAGGGCCGTCCCGACTCGCGGTCTGCGAACCCGAAGCCGGTTCGCCAGACGAGCTGTCCATCCAGGATCACCGCGGCGCCCGCGCCGACGATACCGCCCTCGGCCATCGCGGCTTCAATGCGAGGCTTGGTGGGGTGCACGCCGCCGTCGAGGTAGCAGGTCGCGCTGGCGATGGCGGACACGCCCATGCCGAGACAGGTCAGCAGGGCGCAGAGCGGAATGTGACGCGGCATCGGGCATCTCCGTGGACGCTCGAAGCATGCACCGTCCCGACCACCAGCGGCAGCCGCGGCCGGCAAAATGTCGTCCGGGTCGAACGCCCGCGGACGGGCGACGGCGCTACGCCTGATCCAGCTCGTAGTGGATCAGCACCACGCACTGCGAGGCGAACAGCATCTTCGGGCCCAGGGCGATCTTCCTGGCGCCCAGACGTTCGAGGCCGGGAATCGTCTTCTTCGGCATCGGGATATGGTCGGTCAGCAGAAAACACGGATTGTCGGCGAACGCCTGTTCGCGGATCGGCGTGCCCTTGCGGTCCATCAGGAACAGCTGGTGATCTTCCGACAACGTCTGCACCAGCCGCTCGAAGCTCGTGGTGCGGACTTCGACGCCCGATTCCACCGGTCGCGTCTCGTCCTTGCCCATGCCGCGCGAGGCATCCAGCGCCTTGGCGATCTTGCCGAGCAACGCGCGCTCGTCGAATCCGCCGATGTCGTGCATGGCGTTGACTTCAAAACGGATCGTGCGGGAGAAATCCCGCGTGCTTTCCAGCACCAGATAGACCGTGACATCGGGCCTGTGCGACTGCGCGACGAACATGGCGTTCATCAGCGTGTGCGCGAGGATCTCGGTATGCGCGTCCTGGCCGACGGCGGCCAGCAATGCCTGGCTGTCGGTGGGCGCGGCGCGTGCCCGGAGTACAAAAGTTCGCATGCGTTTCGAAACGGTCCGTCGTCCGGTGCGGTTCCGGCGATTCGCCGCGCATTGTCGATGGAAATTGGCGCGCGGGCGAGTGCGGCGCCGCTCGGGCGCGGCGAGGTCGCCCGCAGGCCGGACCGGGCGGCGCGTGCCGCCCGGCGCTGCGATCAGGCCGACTCGGAACCGGACTCGGATTCCGGCTCTGCGGTGCCCTTGGCAGCGTCGCGTTCGGCGCGCTTCTTCGCGTCCTTCTCGTCCTGCTTTTTCTTCTTGGCGAGTTCGCGCTGACGCTTTTCGAACGAATAGTTGGGCTTGGCCACGGAAACTCCCTTGGATTGAGCGGCCTAGTGTCTCATCCGGGAGGCGGTCGCATCCAGTTTCGCCATTCAGGATCGGGAACGGCCCGCCGCGCAATGCGCTGCGGGCCGCCGAAAGGCGAGGGCGCGTCAGCCGCGCAGCCGCACGATCTGGTTCTGCAGCGTTTCGATCTGGCCGCGCAGGTCTTCATTCTCGCGTTCCAGCTCGGTGACGCGGCGTTGCAGTGCCTTCGCATCGGGTGCGGGCGAGCCGCCGTCGCCAGCCGTCTCGCTGTCGCTGCCGGGCTTCGGCCGCTTCTTCGCATCGCGGGCGCGCTTGGCGGCCTGCTTGAGTTCGGCCTTTCCGGCCTGGGCGGCGCTGCGCTGCTCGTCTTCGGGCAGGCTGGCGACCGCCGCAGCCGCGCTCATCGAGATCGCGCCGGACTTGAGCGCTTCGACCAGCTCGGGCGTGGCCTGGGCGTGGATGCGTTCGATCATCGCCACCTGATTGCTGCTGAGCTTGGCTTCACGCGCGAGCTCGGCGCGGCTGACCTGCGAAGGCGCGTCGTCCCACGGCGGGCGATCATCGGTGTCCTCGACCGGTGCGTCGGTGGCGGGCGCGGTCTCCAGCGCGGCGATGCGCTGCGCCTGCTGTCGCGCGGCGACGATGTCGCGCTTGCGCAGGGCCAACACGCCGCGCTGGTAGTCGGACACGCTGCGGCGGCCGAGATGCTGCTCGATCATCCACAGATGCACGTCCTCCATCGACTGGAAGCGCGTGTTCTGGATCGTGTTGAACGGGATGTCGTGCTTCTGGCAGATGCCGTAGCGGTTGTGCCCGTCGACGAGCACGTCGCCCCACAGCACGAGCGCATCGCGACAGCCTTCTGCGAGGAGACTGCGCTCGAGCGCCTCGTATTCGTCCGCAGTGAGCGGGTCGATATAAGCCTTGAGTTCTTCGAGGACGACGATGTTCATGCACTGCAACCGCTGCCGGGGGGGCGCGCATTGTAGGGGCCGGGGTTCGCGCATGTTGAGACTTGCGCGGATCGTCGATCTGCGGCCGGTCGGGCACACGTGGACCGACCGGTCCGCGCGGGCTGTGCTCAGCCTGCGCCGTGCGCGGCCATCGCGTGTGCCGGCAGACGCGCCGAACGCCCGCTGAGTCGCTCGAACTCCTCGACATCATGCGAGCAATACAGTTCAACATCGGCATTGCCATGCCGCAGATCGCGCAGCCGCTGCTGGTTGCGCAAGCGCGCGTCCCGGTCGAGCTCCATCATCCACTGGTAGAACCGCAAGCCGGGCGGGCAGTGCGGCCGCGCGTCCATCTCGCGCGCGTGGAAGTAGGCATCCGCCGCAAGCAGCTGCCAGCGCGGTCCCGTGTCGACCGCGATGCCGGCATGGCCGTGGGTATGTCCGGGCAGCGGGACCAAGAGGATTTCGGGCGGCACGCCGGCCAGATCACGGACCCCATCGAAGCCCATCCAGCGTGTTTCGGTGCCGGGGTCATAGGTGCGCCAGCGGTGTCGGCTGGACCACTGTTGCGGGCGGAACCGCTGGCGGTCGAGCCAACTGCGCTGCAGCAACGCATGATCCCGCTCACGCGCCAGCATGTGGACCGTCGCATGTGGAAAGTCATCGAGCCCGCCAGCGTGGTCGAAATCAAGATGCGAGAGCACGATGTGACGCACGTCCGACGGTTGGAAGCCGAGCCGCTGGATCTGCCGCACCGCCGTCATTTCGACCCGGAACTCCGGGCGTACCAAGGCGAGGAAGAATGCACTCAACCGCGTGCGCGGATACGCCACGTCGCGCAGCCCGAGACCGGTATCCACGAGCACCAGGCTTTCCTTCGTTTCGATCAGGAGGCAGTGGCACGTGAGGTGACCACGTGTGAGATCGGGCGTGCGGCCATCCATCAGACGACCACCAAGCGGGCAAGTGGAGATGCAGTTGAGGTGGTGGACGCGCATCGGCAATGCTCGATCGGGCATTGCAGTCTTGGAAGCCGCGGGTCAAACATTCGTGACTTTGCGGGATTTCCGCAGGTCAGCTTTCGAGCGCGCTCGCCGCGGTTTTCAGATCCACCAGCAGCTGCAGGCGGGCCTCCTCCCGCTCCGGATGACGCATCCGCAGGACCGCCGACGGATGCCAGGTCGCCAGCGCCTGCGCGCCACCCGACAGCGGCTGCATCACGCCGCGTGCCTGCGTGAGCCGGAACGTGTTGCCGAACAGGGTCTGCGCGGCCATCGCACCGAGTGCGACGACGACGCGCGGACGCACGCGCAACAGTTCCGCAGCGAGCCAGGGTCTGCACGCCGACTGCTCCGATGCATTGGCGCGTTTGTGGAGCCGTCGCTTGCCGCGCGGTTCGAACTTGAAATGTTTGACCGTATTCGTGAGGTAGAGCGACGTGACGGGCAGTTCGGCTGCAGCCAGAAGTTCGCGCAACAGGCTGCCTGCAGGACCCACGAAAGGTTCGCCCGCCAGATCCTCCTGCGCGCCGGGCTGTTCTCCGATCAACACCATGCGGGCGCGAGCCGGACCTATGCCGAATACGGTCTGCGTGCCCTCGCGCCACAAGGGGCAGCGCCTGCATTCGGCGGCCGCTTTGCGCAGGGTTGCAAGACTCCCGCCGGGCACCTGCTCGACAGGTTTGGCCAGTGGCGAGTCCAGAGGCGCTGCAGTACGCGGCATGGCAAACGTGGTGAAGGTCTCAACGACCGCGCGCGAAGCGGCGCGGCTTCTGCGCCGCGCTGCGTGCGATCAGGGTGGCGCTGCCCACGGTGATCGCATCTTCGACTGCACCGGTAGCCTTCTGCCCGAAGCGCCGCATGGCGCGGATGCGCAGATTGAACGTGACGTAGGCCATGCCGACCGCCGCTCCAGCGCCGAGCACCGCAGCCAAGGGGCGTTGCTCGCGCGGTGCCAAGGCCATGCCGGCGATCGCGCCGGTCACGATGCGCGCGAGCATGCCGGCCGGCACGATGCGGTCTGGCGCATGCGCCATCTTGTCGCCTGCCAGTTCACCGGCCGCGAGCAACTTGGCACCCGTAGAGGCCAACCGGTTCGACAGCAGACGCGGTGCGCCGTTGTTTCGGGGCAGGGTGCCGTTGCAGGCGGCATTGGCGACGGTCGCAAGCGGCGTCATCGCACGCATGCCCGCCACGGCGCCCATCAGGATCGAGTGGATCAGTGCCATCGGGAGGTGTCCATCAGAGCCGCGAATGCGGACAGAACCGGATCAATGCCAGCGGATGGGTGAACTCGATGTCGTGACGCGCTCCGTATTGCGCAGAAGTGCATGGTGGCGCATCTGCACGTGAGTAGCCGCGCAAGCGGTGTCGCAGCAAGCGTCACTTCCCGCTTTGTCCGGCCGATGCAACGAAATGAACGTGACATCTTCACTTCCGGCGCGCGCTTCGAAGCCGACGCTGATCCGTCCGTAACGAACGAGGCGACGGCGATGACCGAAACTTTGAAGAAGGGCAGCGCAGTCGAGTGGCAGACCCCGCAGGGAAAGACGCACGGCAAGGTGGAGAAGACGCTGACGTCGGATACGACGATCAAGGGACACAAGGTGTCGGCGTCGAAAGCCGACCCGCAGTATCTGGTCGTCAGCGACAAGACGGGCGCCAAAGCCGCCCACAAGCCGGGTGCGCTGAAGCGCACGGGCAAACGCGCGTGACGGACGCGGACCGCGAGACGCTCGATGCCTTCCGCGACGCCGTGAACATGGCGCCGGCCCGACTCGACGCCTGGCTCGACACCGAGGCCTCACGCGCGGTCGGCGACAAGGGCGAGACTGGCGGCGAGTCGGTGGGGCACGCGTCCGGACGTCACATCGTCCGACTGCTGCGCAAGCGCCAGGACGATTGCACCGCCGACGATTTCGCACACATGCGCAAGGTCGTCGGTTACGTGCATCGGCATCTGGCACAGCGCCCAAAAGACGACATCAGCGACACACCGTGGCGGCACTCATTGATGAACTGGGGTCACGATCCGGCTTGAGTGGCGAGCGCGTTGCTCTTGTCGATCGATGGACAGCGTCAGTGCGAGAACGGCGCCTGCGTGCCGTCTCCGGCGCCGTCCCAGCGGCCAGAACGCTCGGCCTGTGGGCAAATGCGCAGGTAGGTAAAGTAGGCGGCGATCTCGTCCATCGTCCAACCGCGCTGGTAGTAGCACCAGGTGGTCGGAACGGGGCAGTAACCCGGCGAGGGTCTGGGCAGCGACCGCGTGTAGTCGGCGACGGGATACCAGGCCCGCGGGCTGTGCCGCATGCCGTACCGACAGAACACGAACGGATCGCCCGCCCGCCACAGCAAACCCTGTTCGCCGGTCTGGTCCTGGGTGCGTCCCTGACCGGGCATCAGCGCGGCGGCTGCCAGCAGAAGCGCGCACCAGCGCAGGCGGATGGCCATCGATCCGGTCTTCCTTGAACGGGAGGACCAGCGTAGGCAGCGCTTGCCGTGTGCCGCGCCGGGACTCGCCCGGCGTGTGCGTCAGGGCTTGCCGTGGCCCGGCGTCGGATGTGCCGGCGCACGCCACCAGTCACGGCGGGCATCAGTCCCCTGGAAGGTCCAGGCCAGGAACCGGCTCTGCTTGTTGCCCTGCGCCATCGGCACCTCGCGGACGTCCACCGCACTGGCCTTGCGTAGCTCGGCGCGCAGGCCCGGCAGATGCGCCGACTTCGAGATCAGGCTGCTGAACCACAGCACCTGCGATCCGAAATCCACGCTCTCGCGGATCATCTTGCGCACGAACCGCGCTTCACCACCCTGGCACCAGAGTTCGCCGTCGCGGCCACTGAAGTTCAGCGGCAGCTTGCGCGACGCGCGCGGCGGACCGTCCGAACGCGCCGCCAGATTGCGGCGTTTGTCGCGGCCGCTGCGGTTGGCTTCGGCCGCCGATGCATGGAACGGCGGGTTGCAGAGCGTGGCGGCGTATCGATCCCCCGGGCGCAGAACGCCATGGAACAGATGGCCGCGCAGCGTCTGTGGGCGCACTTCGATCGCGCTGCCGAGCTGGTTGCCGCGCACGATGGACTCGGCGATGCGCAGCGCAGTCTCGTCGATGTCCGAGCCGACGAAGTGCCAGCCGTACTCGGTGTGCCCGAGCAGCGGGTAGATGACGTTCGCGCCGGTGCCGAGATCGAACAGCCGCACGTCGTCGCCGCGCGGAATATCGCCGTCACGGTCGCCTGCGAGCAGGTCGGCAAGTCCGTGGACGTAGTCCGCGCGGCCCGGCACCGGCGGGCACAGATACGACTCCGGAATTTCCCAGTGCGCGATGCCGTAGTCGGCCTTCAGCAGCGCTTGGTTGAGAAAGCGCACCGCGCGCGGATTGGAGAAATCCACGCTGGTGTCGCCCGCAGGCGTGCGCACGAGAAAAGGCTGCAGCGCAGGTGTGACCCGGGAGAGCCGCTTGAGGTCGTACCGACCCTGATGGCGGTTGCGCGGATGCATCAGCTGCGGTTCTGTGGGGGATTTGGGACGTGACATGCCGCTATTGTGGACCGCATGGCAGCGGCGCAGTAGAGAGGCGTGCGCATCGACGCGCATCACCGTCGCGCGTCGCGCCCGGCGATCCACTGGTCCAGCCGGCTGGCGAACGTTTGCCGGTCACGCGAGTGCAGGGCCGCGGGGCCACCGGTCTGCACGCCGGCGCCGCGCAGTTCGTCCATGAAATTCCGCATCGACAGGCGCTCGGCGATGTTGTCGAGCGTGAAGCGTTGGCCGCGCGGATCGATCGCATCGGCGCCACGTTCGATCACCCGAGCGGCCAGCGGGATGTCCTGGGTGACTACGAGATCGCCCGGGCGCGCACGCGCGGCGATCGCATCGTCGGCGACGTCGTAGCCACCGGAGACCTGCAGCGCGCGCAGGTAGCGCGAGCCCGGCGTGCGCAACCACTGGTTGGCGACGAAAGTCACGTAGACCTGCGCGCGCTCGGCTGCGCGGAACAGGATGTCGCGGATCACCACCGGGCAGGCGTCGGCATCGACCCAGATCTGCGGCGGCGTGTCGGTGTCGGCGTCGTTCGTGTGCATCGTGGTCCAGTGGAAATGCGGCGGATACGCGGGAATTCCGGCCATTCTCCGCGCCTCGTCGAAGTGTACGGACGTCGAACGCGCAGGGCCGAAGGTTTACGCGCAACCGGCCCCGCCGGTATCGTGATCGGCGTTCCATCGCTGCTGCACCGTGTGTTCGACCGGTGCCTGATGCAGAATTTCCCTTCGTTCCATCCCCATCCAAGGAGTTCGTCCATGGAGATCGCCGCTGCGCGCGTCGCCACGTTCCACTACACCCTCACCGACGACGACGGTACCGTCATCGACAAGTCGGCCGAAGCCAATCCGCTGCCGTACTTCCATGGCGGCGGCAACATCGTGCCGGGCCTGGAGCAGGCGCTGGAAGGCCGCAAGGCCGGCGATACGTTGAAGGTCGATGTGAAGCCCGAAGAAGGCTACGGCCTGCGCAACGACAGCCTGGTCCAGGCCGTGCCGCGCCAGGCGTTCCAGGGCATCGACACGATCGAGCCGGGCATGCAGTTCCAGGCCCAGGGCGGCGCCGGTCCGATGCTGGTGACGGTGGTCGAAGTCGGCGACGCCGAGGTCAAGATCGACGGCAACCATCCGCTGGCCGGCAAGACCCTGCACTTCGCGATCGAGATCGTCGCCGTGCGCGACGCGACCGACGAAGAAAAGGAAGTCGGCCAGGTCCTCCAGCAGGCTGCCTGATCGTGTGAACCGTCCCGGCGCAGTGCGCCGGGATGTCGCGGACGGGCACGCGATGCATCTCGCGTGCGCCCATCGCCACAGACGCGGCAGTCCGTCCGTGTCTGCGCCGTGGCGCAAGGTCGCGGATTTTTCTGAAACTGCTGCGCCAGCGCACGCCATCCACCGCCCGGGCTACCATCGACCTGAACGGGGGAGGGCTTGGGCGCGATGGAATCCGCCAGTGCATCCGGGGACAGCAGAACGGGCGACGGACTCGAAGCGCGGCGCAATAAGCGCGCGCTGCGGCTGTTGTTCGCCACCGGCGCGATCATGCTCGCGCTCGGCCTCGGCTGGAGCCTCTCCTTCTTCAGCCAGGGCGCCGGGCTGGTCGCACTGACCGAGGCCATGCTGGCGCTGCTGGGCATCGCCGTGATCCTCGCCGCGCGCCTGCGCCACGTGCGCGTTGCGTCGTGGATGGCCTTCCTCGGGTTGTTCGCATTCGTGTGCCTGTTCTCGGCGCGGCTCGATGTCCACACAGGCGACATCCCGCGCACGACGCATCTGTTCCTGCTGGTGCTGGCCGGCGCCGCGCATCACGTCTTCCGCAGCGAACTCGCGTGGTTGCGCTACGGCTGCGTCTGCCTGTTTCTCGGCGCATTCGTGGTGTTCGCGGCGATGCCCGAAGGCGTACCCGCGCGCTATGCGATTCCCGACGAGCTGCGCCGCGTCGGCATCTGGATCAATCTGCTCACCGTCGTCGCGTGCCTGCTGGTCGTGATGCATCTGCAGGAGAGCGACAGCGCCGCGCATCGCGCGCTGCACCGGTCGCTGCGCGATGCGCTGGCTGCGCGCCGTTTCGTGCTTTTCTACCAGCCGCAGATCGATGCCGGCGGTCGCATCGTCGGCGCCGAAGCGCTGCTGCGCTGGAACGATCCCAATCGCGGTCTGGTGCCGCCAGCCGAGTTCGTGCAGGCGGCGGAAGACACCGGCTTCATCCTGCCGCTCGGGCAATGGGTGCTGGCCGAGGCCTGCCGGCAGCTGCAGATCTGGGAGACCGATCCGCGACTGCGCGACGTGCGCCTGTCGGTCAACGTCAGCGGTCTGCAATTGCGGCAACCGGATTTCGCCGCGCAGGTGTTCGACACCCTCGCGCGCACGGACGTCGCGCCCGAGCGGCTTGCGCTGGAACTGACCGAAAGCGTGCTGGTGCACGACGTGGCGGAAGCGGCCGCATCGATGCGCGCGCTGGGCGTCGCCGGAGTGCGGCTGTCGCTGGATGATTTCGGCACCGGCTACGCCTCGCTGTCGTCGCTGCGCCGGCTGCCGTTCTCGGAACTCAAGATCGACCGCGCCTTCGTCGCCGAAGTCGTCCGCGACGCGCACGCGGCCAGCATCACCCGCAACCTGCTGCAGCTCGGCATCGACCTGGGGCTGGACGTGATCGCCGAAGGCATCGAGGACGCCGCGCAGTTCGCATTCCTGCAGGGGCAGGGCTGCCGGCTGTTCCAGGGCTATCTGTTCGGGCGTCCGATGCCGGTCGCCGCGTTCGAAAGGCTGGTGCGCGACGCGGCGCCGGCGCCTGCCCGGGCGTTCACCTGATCCTACACACGGCCGTCGCAGCCTGCGCCCATCCGACGCACGGGAGGGCGGGCATGATCCGGATCACCGCGATGAAATGGGCGCCGCCGTTCGCGGCGGGGCAGGTACGTGACCACCGCGTGCGCTGGGTGCTGCGCGAAGTGGGCTGGCCCTATGAAGTACGTCTGCTCGATGCGCCGGGCATGAAATCCGCCGAGTACCGCCGCGCGCAACCCTTCGGCCAGGTGCCGGTCCTCGAAGAAGACGGCCGGCCGCCGCTGTTCGAATCCGGCGCGGTGGTGCTGGATGTCGCGACGCGTGCGGGACGCCTGTTGCCGCCCGATCCCGGCGAGCGTGCGCTCGCGACCTGCTGGGTCATCGCGGCGCTGAACTCGATCGAGCCGTATCTGATGAACGTCGCTGAGGTCGCGTATTTCACCAAGGACCCGGCGCAGACAGCCGCGCGTCGCCCGGTCGTCGAGGAGGCCGCGCGCACGCGCCTGCGCGAACTGCAGGACGCGCTGGGCACACGGACGTGGATCGTCGGCGACGACTTCTCGGTCGCAGATCTGATGCTGTCGTCGGTGCTGAAGATCGCGCATCGGCTGGAACTGCTCGATGGTCTCGAGGCGCTGCAGGCCTACACCGCGCGCTGCTGGGAACGGCCGGCGCATCTCGCGGCGATCGCCGAGCAATGCGCGACGATCGACGCACACCAGCTGCAGGACATGCATTACGAGGCGCTGAAACAGAAGCAGGCCTGATCCGAAGATCGGGCCGGCTCTCGCCGCGATCAGTGCCCGGCCGGGTCCAGAGCCATCTGCCAGAAGTCGGCTTCCAGGCGCGAGGCCTTGCCGAACAGCGCGGCGAGTTCGTCGAAGCGACCCGGACCGAGGTAGCGCGCGCCGAGATCGTCGAGATGGCGCGAAGCATTCGCCGCGACCGCCTGGTAGGCATCGCCGGCGTACTCGCCGATCCATTCGCGATACGGATGTCCGTCGAGCACGTCGACGCCGGACGGCGCCAGTGCACGCCCGATTTCCGCGTAGCCGAGCACGCAGGGCGCGAGTGCGACATGCAGATCGAGCAGGTCGCCCGACATGCCGCAATCGAGCACGAAACGGGTGTAGGCAACCGTGGCCTGATGTTCCGGCGCGGCCTCGATGTCGGCCGGCGACAGACCCCAGCGCTCGCACAGGCGCACGTGCAGATCGAGCTCCACATCCACGATCGCCGACAGCCCGTCCTTGGCCGCGCGCAGATCGGCCAGCGTGCGGCTCTTGTAGGCGGCCAGCGCATTCGCGCGCGCGAACTGGATCAGGAACAGATAGTCCTGCACCAGATACGTGCGGAACGCGGCTTCCGGCAGCGTGCCGTCGCCCATGCCGCGCACGAACGCGTGATCGACATAGCTTGTCCACTCGTTGGGCGCGGCTGCCTTGAGTCGTTCGAACAGCGACATCAGGCGGTGCCATCCGCATAGGCCGCATCGAAGAACGCGAGTTCGAGGTCGACCGCGCGCTGGAAGAAATCCTGCGCGAGCGCAGCATCGTCAGGCCCGACGCGGTCGAGTTCGGCCTGCAGGAACGCGACGAAGTCCACGAACATCGGATTGTCGTGCAGCGTGACCCACTCGGCGTGGACGAAGTTCGTCGGCAGCGGGCGCGGCACGCGCTGCGCCCAGTCGAGGTACAGGCCTTCGGCGACGTTGAGTACGGCGAGCGTCGAGGCGTAGGAACGCGTGGCCGCGGCCTCGCGCATGATCGCCTTGAAGCCGACGGTCGGCGCGGTATCCGGTGCGCGGGTCCGGGCATCGGCATCGGCATCGACGCCCAGCGCGTCGAAGGCGCGCAGGAAATACGTATTTTCCTCGCCGCAGACCATGCCGGTGAAACGGCCGAGCACCAGTCGCGATTCGAACGAATCGCTGCTGGCGATCGCCGCCCCCAGCAGCACCAGGAAACTGTCGAGGAAGCGATGGTCCTGGATCAGATAGGCGGCCATCACATCGTCGGCGATGGTGCCGGCGCCCAGTTCACGCACGAAGCGGTGTTCGACGGCGCGGGTCCACGTGGCATCGCAGGACTGGCGCAGGGATTCGCTGAAACGCAGGCTCATGACAACTCCAGGGCAGGGCGCGATAGGCGCGGAAGGCGGCGGGCGTTGCAGCGTGCCGCGTCTCGCTGGCGAGGCGTGATTGTGGTGCAGCGTGGCGTGTGCGTCCAAGTCGACGCGGCGCGCGCTGTTCGCGCGCCATGTCGAGACGCTTCGCTCAGTGTATGACGGGCGTGGCCGGTCTCGCGGCAGCCGAGCGACGGGCGCGCCGGATCAAGCCATGGATGTAAGCCATCTTCTCGACCACGGGCGGCGCGATCACGAAGGGATAGATGTCCGGGTGGCCCATCGTGCGGTTGAGGCTGTTGATCGCCCAGGTCAGTGGCAACCAGGCGTCGACGAGGCGCTGGATGTCGGCAACGCGATGCGGATCGAACGACAGATCGGTTTCCATCGACGGATCGTCGGCGACGTCCGGTGCGATGCGAATGCCGAACGCCGACGCCATCTCCAGCGTGTCGACGATGTGCAGGTAGTGCGCCCAGGTCTCGGCCCAGTCTTCCCAGGGATGCATCGTCGCGTACGGACTGACGTGCGCGGCCTGCCAGTCGTTCGGCGCGCCGTGGTCGTAGTAGATCTGCAGCGCATCGCTGTAGCTGCGACGGTCGTCGCCGAACAGCGCACGGCAACGCGCAAGTTCGTCTTCGCCGGCGTCGCGGACCAGCCGGTCCCAGTAGTAGTGCCCGATCTCGTGACGGAAATGGCCGAGCAGGGTGCGATACAGCTCCCCCATCGCGATGCGAGTGGCTTCGCGCGCGGCGTCATCGGCTTCGGCCAGCGCGATCGTGATGTGGCCGTTGTCGTGGCCGGTCATCACCTTGGGGCCGGTTTTAGGATCGGCCAAGAAGTCGAAGGACAGCGGCTGCGGATCGCCGCTGCCCGGCGCAGGCGTCGGCAGTTGCAGGCGCAGCAGCGTGTAGAACAGGCGGCGCTTGGCGACCTCGATCTTCTGCCAGTCGGCCAGGCGTTCCGCATTGCCTAGATTGGGAATCGTGCGGTTGTGCCGGCACGCGAGGCAGTAGCCACTCGGATCGCTGGTCGGCAGCAGCCAGTTGCAGGCCGAATGGGTGGCGTTTCGGCAGAACTTGAAACGCGCGCCGGGCCGCGCAGGCGTGACCCACTCGCCGGCATCGAGATCCAGCGCTTCGAGCGTCAGCGTCTGCGGCAGGAAGCCCAGCGTCTTGCCGCAACGCAGGCATGCGGTGTTCTCGAAGTACAGCACCTGCTCGCAATGCGAGCACTTGAACAGTTGCATGGCGGGGTCGCTCCGGGATCAGGCCGCGTGGCCGAGATCGTCGTCGAACGTGCGAGCGGCAGGAGATTCCAGATCGGCCCAGACGCGCAGCGAGAACGTGCGCAGCGGACGATAGCTGGTCAGGAACGCCACGTCGGCGGCGTCGCGTCCATGCGCGATCACCACGCGTCCGCCGCGCGGGGCGGACTGGGTGGCGTCGAAGGTGTACCAGGCGCCGCCGAGGTAGGCCTCGAACCAGGCATGCATGTCCATCGGCTTGAGGTCGTGCAGCCAGCCGACGACCATTCGCGAGGGAATGTCGAGCGCGCGGCACATGGTGATGCCCACATGCGCGAAGTCGCGGCAGACACCGGCGCCGTGCGCCAGGGTGTCCTGCGCATCGGTACTGGCGTTGCTGACGCCGTAGCGGTACTCGAGATGCGCGGCGATCCAGCGGCGGATCGCTTCGGCCTGTGCATAGCCCGGTGCGGCATCGCCGACGACGTTGCGCGCCTGTTCCCACATCGCGCTGCGGTCGGACGGGCAGTACCGGCTGGGCAACAGGAACTGCAGGGTGTCGGCTGGCAGCGCGCCGGGATCGATCGCAGGCGCGTTGGGCGTGACCCGGATGTCAGGCGTGGTCTCGACCGTCGTATCGATCCGCACGCGGGTCAGGCCTTTCGGCACGACGAAGCGCTGGCAGCGGTTGCCGAAGATGTCGACGTGCTCGTCGAATCCGTGGCTGCGCTCGAACCCCGAGCGGTCGTTAATGCGCCACTTCGCGACGCCGTCGCGCGGGCGCAGCATGGCGATGACCGGGCTGGCGGTATCGGTTTCGATCGAGAGTTCGCAGCCGGCCTGGACACGCATCGCGGGGGGATCTTCCTTGGAGGTGCGCCAAAGTAGGCGCGGAGTCGTGCAGCGGACGTGGAGGAAGCCGGTTCAACCAGCACCCGGTCACGCAGCGGAACACAGGGATGTGACCGTCGATCGCGGACGGCGAGGGATATACGCAGGGCTGTAACGCACGCGTACGAAAAAGCCGGCGCTTGGGCCGGCTTTCGCGCACACGCTTGGTGTCTGGTGGGCGGTACAGGGATTGAACCTGTGACCCTTGCCGTGTGAAGGCAATGCTCTACCGCTGAGCTAACCGCCCGGATCGTTCGGAGGGGCGGGCAAACTGCCTGGGCCGTCTCCGCAGCGCTGGACCCGCAAGGGGTGGCGCGATCGGGACGCGAATTCTACGGGTGATTCGGTTTGGCGACAAGCGGGAGTTGCGGGTGGATCGCGGAACGACGTGCCACGCATTCGGCGGCATGACGAAAAACCGGAACCCGTCATTCCGGCGTACGCCGGAATCCAGCGCCTTTACGCGGTCAGAAATCAGTCGCGTCCCTAGCCGGCGTCGCTGGGCCCCGGCCTGCGCCGGGGCGACGGCTTGCGTGATAACGCGACCTTGCGTCGTCGAGCGAGCAGGAAGCGCAGCTCAGGCCACGCAATCCATCACTCGATCTGTTCCGCCGCGTACGCCGCGTCCAGCGCTTCCATCGCATCGGCCGGCTTCAATTTGGCCGCTTTCTCGTACGCGGCAGCCGCAGCCGCTTCCTTCTTGGCGCCATGCAACAGCATCAGCACGTTGCCGTGCTCGATATGGGCGATTGGGGATTGCGGGGTGAGCTTGAGTGCGGTCGCGATGTGCGACTCGGCCTCGGCTGCCTTCGCGCCGTAGGTCAGGCCGCCGATCATCGCGCCGATCTTGTTGATGATCTCGGCGTGGTACAGCGCCAGCGCGGTGTGCGCTTCGGCGTGCTTGGGCGCGAGTTCGAGCGCGGTGTGCAGCGAGTCGCGGACCTTGCCGGCGATGCCCTGCTTGAGCGCCTTGGCGATGCTCAGGCCCTGGCTGTAACGGCCCAGCGCGTAGGCGCGGCGGTAGTGGCTGTTGGCGTCATTAGGCAAGGCGGCGATCGCGGTCTCGGCGATCGCGGCTGCCTGTTCGTAGCGCTTGAGCTGTTCGGCCTCCGAGCTCACCAGATGCGTGGCGTGGATGCCCAGTGTCTTGACCGCAACCGACGCGCCGACAGGACCGAGCGCACTGCCCGCATCGAACGCGGTCTTGAAGTCGCCGGCATGGAACGCGCGCCAGGCATCCTGCAACGCGGTCGCGAGCGTAGCGGCGTCGAGGCCTTTGGGCGCGGCCTTGCCGGCGGCGTCGATCAACACCTGTGCGCGTTTCGTATCGGGGAAGGGTTCGGCATCACCGGCGTGCAGCCGCGGCCAGGCTTTCTTCAAGGCGTCGCCGGGATACTCGAATGCGTCGGACGGGTGGGGAAAGGGCGCCCATGCGGACTTGGCCATCGTGGTCTCTCGAAGTGGCGCGGTCGCGCCGTCAGTGGGTGTAGGCCTTGACCAGCGCGTTGAGGTGCACGCGCTCGGCATCGCGCAGTGCGGGCGAGAGCAGCATAATCACCTGCACGATGCCCTCTCGGATCGCGACCTGCTCGTCGCGGTCGCCGCGCGTGGCGCTGTAGTTGAGCCAGAACGTGGCGACGACGATCAGGTTCGTCGCCGCCGCATCGATCTCGGCGGGTGATGCGCGCAGGATGCCGGCGCGTGCCAGTCCGGCGATCACTGCATGCGCGCGTTCGCTGGCGCGGCGCAGGATGCGGGAGAACCGCACGCGCAGACGGCGGTTACGGCTGAGAATTTCCAGCAGATCGCGATAGAGGAAGCGGTAATCCCAGATGCACTCGAACACGAGGTGCAACTGCAGCCAGATGTCCTCCAGTTCCGGCAGGCGTCCATCGGGCACCACGAGCGCGTCGTCCATGCGGGCTTCGTAGCCCGCGAACAACTGCTCGATGATGTCGTCCTTGTTGCGGAAGTGGTAGTAGAGATTGCCCGGGCTGATGTCGAGCTCGTCGGCGATGTGGTTCGTCGTCACCCGCGGCTCGCCCTGGGTGTTGAACATCGCAAGTGCGCAGTCGAGGATGCGTTGCCGGGTATCGCGTGCCATCGAGGCGCCGGTCAGCCGGCGAGCGAGTCGACCAGCGCGATGTACTGCTGCATAGCAGCATCCCGCTGCGTGCCGGCGAGCTTGCTCCAGGCCTCGTACTTGGCGGTGCCGACGAAGTCGAAGAAGCCCGGCTTCGGTCCACGCACGTCGCCTTCGGCGCCCTGCTTGTACAGCGCATAGAGCCGCAGCAGCGTGTCGTTGTCGGGTCGTGCGTCGAGTGCCTGTACGCGTTGCGCAGCCGCTTCGAACGCCTGCATCACATCGGACATCGTGGAGCCTCCCGGGAGCCGGTCGCCATCACAGCATCGTCGCCGCAGGGAATCAACCGCGGTCGATTGTCGGCCGTCGTCGGCTCTGGCACCGTAGCCACGGGAACGGCGCCCGGCACCGCGGCGGCGTGGAGGGATGCGATGGCTTACTTCGTGACCGGTGCGACCGGCTTCATCGGGCGTCACCTCGTGGGCAACCTGCTCAAGCGCAAGGGCGCGATCCACGTGCTGATCCGCAAGGACTCGCGCAAGAAATTCGACGCACTCGCGCGTGATCTCGGCTGGGACGCCAAGCGCTTCGTCGTGGTCGAAGGCGACATGACCGCCGAACGTTGCGGCGTTTCCACCGCGCAGCTGCGGGCGCTCAAGGGCAAGGTGAAGCACTTCTTCCACCTCGCCGCGCTGTACGACCTGGCCGCGTCGCTCGAGGCGCAGCGCACCGCCAACATCGACGGCACCCAGCACGCACTCGATCTCGCCGCCGCGCTCGAGGCGGGCTGCTTCCACCACACGAGTTCGATCGCCGCGGCCGGCCTGTACCCGGGCATCTTCCGCGAGGACATGTACGCCGAAGCCGAAGGGCTCGACGATCCCTACCTGCGCACCAAGCACGAGTCCGAAGGACTGGTGCGGCGCGAGACGCGGATCAAGTGGCGCATCTACCGGCCGGCGATGGTGGTCGGCCATTCGAGGACCGGCGCGATCGACAAGATCGACGGGCCGTACTACTTCTTCACCCTGATCAAGAAGCTGCGCGACGTGTTTCCGCCGTGGATGCCGATGCTCGGCATCGAGGGCGGGCGCATCAACATCGTGCCGGTGGATTTCGTCGCCGATGCGATGGACCACATCGCGCACAAGCCACGGCTCGACGGCCACACCTTCCACCTCACCGATCCCGAACCGCTACGCGTGGGCGAGGTGCTGAACCTGTTCTGCCGCGCCGGCCATGCGCCGGAGATGACGATGCGTCTCGACGCGCGGATGTTCGCGTTCGTGCCGCCGTCGATCCGCGGCGCGGTGGGCGCGTTGCCGCCGGTGCGTCGCTTCGTCGGCATGCTGCTGCGCGATTTCCGCATCCCGAAGCAGGTGATGAAGTTCATCACCTATCCCACGCGCTTCGACAACCGCGAGGCCGAACGCGCATTGCGCGGGAGCGGCATCGAAGTACCGAAGCTCGAGGACTACGCCTGGCGTCTGTGGGATTACTGGGAGCGCCACCTCGACCCGGATCTCTTCATCGACCGCACGCTCAAGGGCAAAGTGCGCAACAAGGTCGTCGTGATCACCGGCGGTTCGTCGGGCATCGGTCTGGCCACCGCGCAGCGCGTGGCCGAGGCAGGCGCGGTGACGGTGATCGTCGCCCGCCGCGAGGACGAGCTGTTCGCCGCGCGCGACGCGATGCGCGCCGCCGGCGGCAAGGTGTTCGCCTACACGGCCGATCTCGCCGATCTGGCCGATTGCGACCGGCTGGTGCAGCAGGTGCTGTCCGAACACGGCCATGTCGATATCCTGATCAACAACGCAGGTCGTTCGATCCGGCGTTCGATCGAGCTGAGCTACGACCGCTTCCACGATTTCGAGCGCACGATGCAGCTCAACTACTTCGGCAGCCTGCGCCTGATCATGGGCTTCATGCCGTCGATGACCAAGCGCCGCAAGGGCCACGTCATCAACATCAGTTCGATCGGCGTGCTGGCGAACTCACCACGTTTTTCGGCGTACGTAGCGTCGAAGGCGGCGCTCGATGCGTTCAGCCGCTGCGCGCAGGGCGAGCTGTCGGGCAAGGGCATCAGCTTCACCACGATCAACATGCCGCTCGTCGCGACGCCGATGATCGCGCCGACCAAGATGTACGACAGCGTGCCGACATTGACGCCCGACGAGGCGGCGGGATTGCTCGTCAAGGCGATCATCGAAAAGCCCAGCCGCATCACCACGCGTCTGGGCGTGTTCGCGGCACTGGTCAACGCGGTCGCGCCGAAGGCCTACGAGATCGTCATGAGCACCGCGTTCGAACTGTTCCCGGATTCGGCCGCCTCGAAGGGCGACCGCTCGGCCCTGCGCGACGAAACGCCGAGCCAGGAGCAGATCGCATTCGCCGCGATGATGCGCGGCGTGCACTGGTAACGCTGCAGCAGGTGCCGGCGCTTCAGAAGCTCCGGCACTGCAGGAAGCGGGTCTGCTGTCCGCTGGCGGGCGGCGGCGTGAGCTGCAGGCGCGACGAGGTCAGATCGGGATGGCGCAGCACCAGCGCGCAGATCGCGTCGACGCTGGCCTGATCGTCGACTCGGGCGACGAAGACCTGCAACGTCGAGCCGGTCGCCCAGATCGCACGGTCGACATCGGGCAGGGTGCCCAGCGCACGTGACAGATCGCTGCGCTGGGTTTCGATCGGCGCATGCGGCGGCGCTTCGATGCGGACCGGCGCGGCAGGCGCAGTTCCGGTCGACGGCGTCGCAGCGGTCGCGTTCGCAGCAGGCGCGGCATCCGGCATCGCCAGAAACACGGCCACGCCGGCCAGCAGCGCGAACAGCCAGCCGAGCAGCACGCGCTGGCGGGCCACGGCGCCGGTCTTCGCGCGGATCGCGTCGAGTTCGCCGGCCGGCATCAGATCGCGCAGTTCCGGCCACAGTTTGGCCCCGTCGAGCAGTTCGATGCGTTGCTTGCCGGCCGCGCCGCGCGCCTCGGCGTCGATCCTGCCCTGCGTCACCAGCAGGCCGCCGGCCGCGCTCTTGAGCAGCACTTCGCTCGACAGCGCCTGCACCGCGTTGCGGCCCAGCACGTAGGTCGAGGCGTGCTTGCACGACAGCAGCCAGCGGGCGCCTTCGCGTTCGAGCATGTAGTCGCGGTCGCCGGACACATCTTCCAGATCCACCACCTGCACGTAGCCGCGACGGCGCAGCGCCTGCAGCACCATGCCGATGAAGCCTCGCCATGAGATCGCCGACAGCGCGACGATGCCCGCCGCGGCTTCGTCGCGGCGACGCTGGAAAGTCAGGAAATAGAACGAGGCCGCACATCCGATGGCGATCGCCACTCCGATTGCGGCGATCCACTGCGTGGTCATGCCGGTGTCCGTGTCCGCTTGCAGGGCGGCAGGATACCCGAGCGCGACGCCCGATCCGCGTCAGATCGGAGCGGACCGTCGCTCGAAGCCCTCCCCCGCAAGCGGGGGAGGGTTGGGTGGGGGCACACCATCAGAACTGGGACAACCGGTCAGCCGACAAGCGCCGCCGCTCCCCCGGGCCAAACTACCCAACGATCAGCCCGCGTTCGCAGCCTTCTTCGTCGCGCGCTTGGCCGGCGTCTTCGCCGTCTTCGTGGCCGCCTTTCGCGGGGCCGCCTTCTTCGCAGGGGCCTTCTTGGCGGGCGCTTTCTTCGCAGGTGTCTTCGTCGCCTTGCGCGCCGGCGCAGACTTTCTAGCCTGCAGCGCCGCGGTCAATGCATCGACGCGCTTGCTGAGCGACTGCACATCGTCACGGCCCGGCACGCCGAGCTTGACCAGCGCACGCTGCACGCGGTCTTCGAACACCTTCTCGAGCCGGTCCCAGGTATCGGCCGCGCGATCGCGGGTCTGGCCGACGCCCGTCTCCACCGCGTTGCGCACCGTTCCCGCACGCGTGTTGGCGTAAGCGCGCGCGGTCTTCTCGAGGCCCGCGCCTTCCTTCATCAATCCGTCGAACAGGCGGGTACCTTCGGCCTGCGCGCGGCCGAAGGCGCCGACGCCGGCCAGCCAGATCTGCTGCGCGGATTCGCTGATCGACTTCGACAGTGCCTGGCCGCTGGCGGCATCGCCCTTGGCGGGCCTGGAACGCGGGGCGGACTTCTTGGTGGCTTTCTTCGCGGTCTTCTTGAACGTGGCCATCGGTGTCTCCGGACGTGGTGGACAGGACGATCGCAGCCTCGTGCGGCGATCTGGAGGTTTCACACCAGCGCTCAGCGCGGTGGCGTGTCGATCAGGCGTTCGACATCGTCGAGCGCGCGGTGCAGGCGTGCGGTGGTTTCGGTGCGTCGCGTACGCCGCGGCGGCAGGCCGTCGAGCAGGGTGCGGTCGACGTCGGCGAGGATCTCCTGACGCAGTTCGATGCCATGCGCGCCGAGGACCGGTTCGAGTTCGGCCGCGCGGTTGCGCAGGTCGTCCAGCGTCTGCCGGTACCCGAGTGCGCACACGCGATGGCGCGTGGAGAAGCTGAAGGCATTGAGGAAGAACAGTTCCGAGGCGCCGTCGCCGGGCTCGAACACCAGCTGGTCGACATCCGGATACTGCTGCGCGTACTTGGCTAGTCCGACCTGCATGCGCGACTGCAGCAATGTGCGGAAGGTCTGCGACAGCACCGCGGGCAGGCCGCCATCGGTCAGCGGCCGGCTGCGACGCTTGCGCCGCGCAGTACCGGCCGGGCGATCGGTATAGGGCACCAGCGGGTTGAGACCCAGCATCAGGTCGATATCGCGCTCCAGCAGCACTGACGCATGCATCGTACGGCGCAGCGCACCGTCGACGTAGTCGCGGCCGCCGATGCGCACCGGCGGATACAGGCCGGGCAGTGCGGCGCTGGCCTGCACGGCGCGCGAGATCGGCACGCCAGCGAGGTCTCCGCTACCGAACAGCGCAGCTTCGCCGCTGTCGAGATCGACCGCGACCACATGCAACGCCGCCTCGAGCGCACGGAAATCGTTGCTGCGTCCGCGCCGCGAGAACACTTCAGCGAGGAAACGCTCGACGCCGCGGTTGTCGAACACACCTGTCGGCACCACGCCGCCGAACAAGGCGGCGCGCGTGGCGCCGGGCAGCAGGCCACGGCTCCAGTCCATCGCCAGACCCGGCAGGCCGGCGATGCGGCGTGCGTATTCGCCGAACGCGGGCCGCAGGAAGTCTTCGGCGCGGAATTCCAGATCGTCGCTGTCGCCGGTGATGAAGGCGCGACACATCTCCTCGACATCGAGCCGGTTGGCCAGGCCCGCAGCGAGAAACGCGCCGCTGCTGATGCCCACATAACTGTCGAGCCGGGTCAGGTCGAGCCCGTCGAGCGCCTCGTCGAGCGCACGCAGCGCGCCGAGTTCGTACATGCCGCCGATCGGCCCACCGCCGGCGATGGCGAGGCCGATCTTCGGTGCGCGAGTCGAGGCGCGGGTGCGACGGTGCCGGGCGGGATGCAACGACAGCATGGCGAGGCCTGCAGGTGGGTCGTTCCGAGTCTAGCCAGCCGGTGTTGAAGGATTGCTCCAGACGCCGCCAGCGTCGAAGATGCGCCGATGAAGGCATCCGACATTTCCGCCCGCCTCGCGCGACGGTTGGCGTGGCATCAGGCCCTGCAAGACCCGGACTACGATCCGCGCGCCCGCTCCCACTGGCTGGCCGAACTGCGGCGCTGGCAGGCCGCACGCCTGCGCGTGAGCTTCGCGCACTTCCTCGAAGACCCGACGCGCGCATCGGCCGCGAACTTCTTCCTCGGCGACGTCTACGGCGATCGCGACTTCACCCGGCGTGATGCCGATATCGCCCGGATATTGCCGACGATGCGCCGGTTGTTGCCGGCGCGGTTGCTGGAGACGGTGTCGGACGCGATCGAACTCGGCGCGCTGAGCCAGGCGCTGGATCTGCATATGGTCGAAGCACTGCAACGCCTGGCGCCGCGGCGCCGCAAGCTCGACGACGCGCTGTACGCGCAGGCCTACCGCGACGTCGGCCGCGCGGGGCTGCGCCGGCGTCAGGTGCGGCTGATCGGTCGCGTGGGCCGCGGCTTCGGCAAGGCCTTGAAGATGCGCGGAGTTTCCGCGCTGCTGGCGTTCTCGCGCGGTCCGGCCCGGCTCGCGGGTCTGACCGAACTGCAGGGCTTTCTGGAACGCGGTTATGGCGCGTTCGAAGCGCTGGGCGATCCGGACGCGTTCGTCGCCGAGATCGAGCGAGACGAGGGCGAGGTGTCGCGGCGTCTGTTCGCCGGACACCCCGCGCCGTACGCGCTCGACGACTAGATCAGAACTTTTCGGACAGCACCCGGCGGATCTCGGCCTCGATCGGCCCCTGCATCGCCGACAGCAGGAAACCCAGCTTCGCGGTCACGTGCAGGCTCTGCGGCAGCAGCGCGATCGCGCCGTCGACGCCCGAGCGGCTGAAGTTCAGCGTGTCGCCGTCCCAGCCGTACTTCATGTCGAAGCGCTCGGAGAGCTTCTTGGCGACGGCTTCGACCGCAGTGCGGGCCTTGGCCGGCGGCAGCGAGTGGGGATGGGTGATGTCGATACCAGCCATGCGAGGCTCCGCGGGTTGTCGTGGACGCGCATTGTGCGTTGATGGGGCGCCGTGACCAAGTGATGGCGCGTGCAGCCGCGCGGCCTCGTGCTAGATTGCCGCCGCATGACTGCGCTCAAGCTGCGATTCCCCACGCCCGACGAACCCGAACTGCCGCTCGACATCGGCGTGCACGGCATCGGCCGTGGTCGCGCCGGCGCTTTGACGCCGGTGTCCGACGGCGGCGAGCCGAGCGTGCGCTTCTGTGTCGATCGCCGCGGCGTCTGGCTCACCGTCACCGAAGGCGTGCAGGGCGTGCACGTCAACGGCCGCCAGGTGCAGCGTATGGCGATGCTGCGCACGGGCGATGCGATCTTCGTCGACGGCCACGAGCTGCGTCTGGTATCGACGACGCCCGTCTCGGCGATCGCACCTGCAGAGGATCTCAATGACGCTGATGGCAGCGATTCCGATCCCCGCACCGTGCTGCGCGGCGTCGGCGGTCGCTATCACGGCCGCAGCTTCACCCTCGACCGACCGCGTCTGGTCGGCCGTCATGCCGAAGCCGACATCCGCATCGACGAGCCCGGTTTCGCCGATCGCCATGCGCGCCTGGAACGCGTCGGCGGCTTCGTACGGCTGACCGATCTCGGCTCGGCCGACGGCAGCGTGGTCAATGGCGAACCGACCCGCGACGCGGTGCTGCAGGCCGGCGACCAGGTCGTGTTCGACGCGCACCACCGCTTCGTCGTCGAAGCGCCTGCACGCGCCGGCCACAGCGCCGGTTACGACCGTGCACCGGAACCGCAGGCGCTGGTGGACGAATCGCCAAGCCGGCCTGGTGGCGGCCTGCCGTTGCCGTGGTTGCTGCTCGCGGCAGTCGTACTGGCAGGCTTGCTCAGTGCACTGCTGCTGTTCGGCGCGGCCTGATTCCAGGGACACGGAGGACCGGTATGGGAAGTTTCAGCATCTGGCACTGGCTGATCATCCTCGGCGTACTGGCGGCGCCGGTCTTCGTCGTTGGTGTCATCGTCTGGGCGTTGCGACGCGGGCGCGGGCAGCGCTAGCCAGCCGCCGCTTCTGCACCGCCTTCCACACCCGCCAGCCCAGCAGCACCGCGAGAATGCCCGCGTACAGCGCCGGCTCGCGCCAGTCCGATTTCACGATCCACCAGAAATGCAGCACCGCGAGCGCGGCGATCGGATAGATCGCCTTGTGCAGCTGACCCCACTTGCGACCCAGACGCCGCATCCAGCCCTTGGTCGACGTGACCGCGAGTGGCACCAGCAGCAGCCACGCGAGGAAGCCCACCGTGATGAACGGTCGCTTCGCGATCTCGGTCGCGACCTGCGACAGATCGCCGACCAGATCCAGCGCCAGCCACACGCCGAAGTGCACGCTGGCGTAGACGAACGCATACAGGCCGAGCATGCGCCGGAACCGAAGCGCCGCGGTCCAGCCGGTGATCTGGCGCAGGGGCGTGATCGCCAGCGTGATCAGCAGCAGGCGCAACGCGCCGATGCCGAGCTCGTGTTCAATCGCGACCACGGGCTCGGCGCCGAGCACATCGACGTTCGCGCCGCCCAATACCTGCCACACGCGCCAGCCCAGCCACGCCAGCGGCGCCAGGCACAGCAGATGGACCAGCGCCTTGGCTGCAATGATCGCCGCCGGTGTCGCCGGCCGGGCCGGTCGAGCCGCCGGTGCGGCCTTCAGTACCACTTGCGCAGATCCATGCCCGAGTAGAGCGACGCCACCTGGTCGGCATAGCCATTGAACGGTCGCGTGTCGATGCGGTTGGCGAGCAGGCGGTTGCCGCTGCCGGCGATACGCCGCTCGGTCTTCTGGCTCCAGCGCGGGTGGTCGACGGCCGGATTGACGTTGCTGAAGAAGCCGTATTCCGACGGCTGCAGATCGTTCCACGCGGTGCTGGGCATACGCTCGACGAAGCGGATGCCGACGATCGACTTGATGCTCTTGAAGCCGTACTTCCACGGCACGACCAGTCGCAGCGGCGCACCGTTCTGCTGCGGCAGCGGCTTGCCATAGAGACCGGTGGCGAGGAAGGCGAGGGGGTTCATGGCCTCGTCGATGCGCAGGCCTTCGCGGTAGGGCCAGTTGATCGAGCGGAAGCGCAGGCCGGGCATCTGTTCGCGATCGGCGAGTGTGGTGAACGCGACGTACTTCGCGTTGGCGTTGGGCTCGAACTTGCGCAGCACCGAGGCCAGCGGCACGCCGCTCCACGGGATCACCATCGACCAGCCCTCGACGCAGCGCAGCCGGTAGATGCGTTCCTCGTTGGCGACGCCGCGCAGCAGGTCCTCGAACGACACGCGTCCGGGCTTGGCGCACTCGCCGCCGACCTCGACCGTCCACGGCGAGGTGCGCAACGTCTTCGCCGCGCTCGACGGATCGCCCTTGCCGGTGCCGAACTCGTAGAAGTTGTTGTAGCTGGTGATGTCCTCGACGCGCGTCAGCGGCTCGTCGGTGCGGAAACCGCTGCGTGCCTGCGCGGGCGTGACCCGTGTGGTCGACGCCGGCGGCGGCTCGGCTTCGGCGCAGCCGGCGAGGGTGAGCGCAGGCGCGGCGGCCATCAGTGCGAGCAGGCGTCGCCGGTCGCGATAGACGGTTTCGTCGGTGACTTCGGACTCCCGGATCCGCAACGCATCGCGCAATGACATGTGGGACTCCTCGGCGCGGCGCGCCTGTTGTGGACCAGTGACATACGTTGCCAGCGCAACCATCGGATGCACGTCAAACTGTTGCGCTGCGGCATACTTGCCGGCCCCGAAATCCGTTCCGTGGAGTGTTCAATGGCGCGTGCGTACAACTTTGCCCCGGGACCGGCGGCCCTGCCTGAAAGTGTGCTGAAACAGGCGCAGGCGGACATGCTGGAGTGGGGCGATGCCGGCGCGTCTATCGTCGAGATGAGCCACCGCGGACCGGAGTTCATGGAGGTCGCCACGCGCGCCGAAGCCGATCTTCGCACGCTGCTCGGTGTGCCCGATGACTACGCGGTGCTGTTCCTCCCGGGCGGTGCGACGACGGCGCAGGCGCTGCTGCCGCTGAACTTCGCGAACCAGGGCGACACGGTCGATTACGTCGTCACCGGCCACTGGGGCAAGACCGCGCTCAAGCAGCTCACGCCGGCGGTCTCGGTGAACATCGCCGCCAGCGGCGAGGCCGACAGCTACCGCACGATTCCCGCGCGCGGCTCCTGGCGGCTGACGCCGGGCGCGGCCTATGTGCACATCACCGCGAACGAGACCATCCACGGCGTCGAGTACCGTCCGGCCTGGGGCGAGCCCGCGCCCGATACCGGCAACGTGCCGCTGTTCGCCGATTTCAGTTCCAGTATCGCGTCCGAGCCGATCGATATCTCGCGCTACGGCGTGATCTACGCCGGCGCGCAGAAGAATCTCGGGCCGGTCGGCATCTCGGTCGTCATCGTGCGTCGCGAATTGCTCGAGCGCGCCGGTATGCCGCGCGCCGACGTCTTCAATTACAGCTCGCAGCTCGCCAACGACTCGATGCTCAACACGCCGCCGACCTGGAACTGGTATGTGGCCGGCCTCGTGTTCCGCTGGATGCTCGACGAAGGCGGCACGGTGGAATTCAACCGCCGCAGCGACGAGAAGGCGGCGCTGCTCTACGGCGCGATCGACGGCTCGGGCGGCTTCTATCGCAACGACATCGATGCCGCCGTGCGCTCGCGCATGAACGTGCCGTTCTTCCTCGCCGACGAAGCGCGCAATACCGCCTTCCTCGACGGCGCGCGCGAGGCCGGACTGATCGGCCTCAAGGGCCACCGCGTGCTCGGCGGCATGCGCGCGTCCATCTACAACGCGATGCCGGTCGACGGCGTCCGCAGCCTCGTTGCCTACATGCAGGATTTCCAGAAGACCCATGGCTGATTCGAAGAAGAAGACCCCGGTGGCCGCACAGGCGAAGAAGCCGGCGGCTGCGAAGGTCGACGCGGTGAAGGCCGCTGCTACCGCAAGCGTCGCCAGGCCCGATCTCGACGCGGTCCGCGCGCAGATCGACGGCATCGACCACCAGATCCAGACGCTGATCGCCGAGCGCGCGCAGTTCGCGCGCCAGGTCGGCAAGGCCAAGGGCAAGCTCGCCGCGGCCGTCGACTATTACCGGCCCGAGCGCGAAGCGCAGGTGCTGCGCCGTGTCGTCGACCGCAACGACGGCCCGTTGTCGGATACCGAACTGGTGCGCCTGTTCCGCGAGATCATGTCGGCGTGCCTTGCCCAGCAGGAACCGCTGAAGATCGGCTACCTCGGGCCTGAAGGCACGTTCTCGCAGCAGGCCGTGCACAAGCAGTTCGGCCATTCGGCCAAGGGCCTGCCGCTGGCCAGCATCGAGGAAGTGTTCGACGAGGTCGCTGCCGGCAATGCCGATTTCGGCGTGGTGCCGGTCGAGAACTCGGGGCAGGGCACGATCCAGTCCACGCTCGACATGTTCCTGACCTCGCCGCTGAAGATCTGCGGCGAAGTGGAACTGCGCGTGCACCAGTACCTGCTGTCGCGCACCGGCCGCATCGAGGACATCGAGCGGGTCTATTCGCACGGCCTGTCGCTCGCGCAATGCAAGCAATGGCTGCGCGAGAATCTGCCGGGCGTCGAGAAGCATGCGGTGGTCAGCAATGCCGAAGCCGTGCGCCGGGCGAAGAAGTCCGACGACGCGGCGGCGATCGCCGGCGAGAACGCCGCGCATGTCTACGGCATGCAGGTGCTCGCCGGGCCGATCGAGGACCGCAGCGACAACACCACGCGCTTCCTGGTGATCGGCCGTGGCGCGTTCCCGACCTCGGGCAACGACCGCACCTCGCTGATGGTCTTCATCCGCGATCAGCCGGGTGCGCTGTATCGCATTCTCGAGCCGCTGGCGCGTCGAGACATCAGCATGAACCGCATCGAGTCGCGTCCCGCGCACGGCGCGCTGTGGCAGTACGCGTTCTTCATCGAGGTCAACGGCCACGTCGACGAATCGCCGCTCAAGGACGCGCTCGGCGAGATCGACGCGTTCGCCGGCGAGGTGCGCGTGCTCGGGTCCTACCCGGTCGCGGTGCCGTGAGCGAGGCCTCGTGGATCGCGGCGCCGGGCGCGCCGCTGCGCGGTGAAGTGCGGGTGCCGGGCGACAAGTCGGTCTCGCATCGCGCGATCATGCTGGCCGCACTCGCCGACGGCACGTCGCGCATCGAAGGCTTTCTCGAAGGCGAAGACGCGCGCGCGACCGAAGCGATCTTCCGACGCCTCGGCGTCGCGATCGAGACGCCAGCGCCGGGTATCCGCGTCGTCCACGGCGTCGGCATCGACGGCCTGCGCGCGGCCGACGTCCCGCTCGACTGCGGCAATGCCGGCACCGGCATGCGTCTGATCGCCGGTCTGCTCGCGGGCCAGGCCTTCGACAGCACGCTGATCGGCGATGCATCGCTGTCGAAGCGCCCCATGCGCCGCGTCACCGAGCCGCTGGCGCAGATGGGCGCGCGCATCGACACCGGCGAGGGTGGCGTACCGCCGCTGCACGTACACGGCGGCACCCCGCTGACCGGCATCGAGTTCGACAACGTGCTCGCCAGCGCACAGGTCAAATCCTGCCTGCTGCTCGCGGGTCTGTATGCCGATGGCGAAACCGTCGTGCACGAAACCCGTCCGACACGCGATTACACCGAACGCATGCTCGCTGCGTTCGGTTGGCCAATCGAATTCGCGCCGGGCATCGCGCGTCTCAGCGGCGGGCATCGCCTGCGTGCGACCGACGTGCGCGTGCCGGCGGACTTCTCGTCAGCCGCGTTCTTCCTCGTCGCCGCGTCGATCGTGCCCGGTTCCGACCTGACGCTGCGCCGTGTCGGCATGAATCCGCGACGTACCGGGCTGCTGCATGTGCTGCGCCTGATGGGCGCGGACATCGTCGAATCCGATGCGGGCGAGGAGGGGGGCGAGCCGGTCGCAGACCTCCGTGTGCGCTCCGCACCGCTGCATGGCATCGATGTGCCCGAGCAGCACGTGCCGGACATGATCGACGAGTTCCCGGCGCTGTTCATCGCCGCGGCCTGTGCCTCGGGCGTGACCCGGGTGACCGGCGCGCACGAACTGCGGGTCAAGGAATCGGACCGCATCGCGACGATGGCCGCAGGCCTGCGTGCGCTCGATGTCGAGATCGAAGAAGCGCCCGATGGCGCGACGATCACCGGACGCCCGGATGGCGTCGGCGGTGGTTGCGTCGACAGCCATGGCGATCACCGCATCGCGATGTCGTTCGCGATCGCTGGTCAGCGCTCGCGCGGCGAAGTCGTCATCGGCGACACCGCGAATGTCGCAACGTCGTTCCCGGACTTTCTGGAACTGGCCGACACCGCAGGGTTCTCACTGCGCGACGGCTGACGGTACGCGGGTTCGCGCATCGGATTGTCCAAACGAAAACGCCCGCATCCGAAAGATGCGGGCGTTCTGCGCTCAGCGCGTTTCGAACGGTCTGATCAGCCCGCATCCTGCAGCGTGAACTCGATCGGCATGCGGACCGCGCTCGCCGTCGGCTTGCCGCTCTTGATTGCCGGCTCGAACTTCCAGTCGCGCACCGCCTGCTGCGCGGCGCGATCCAGATCACGCGAACCGCTGCGCTTCTCCACGGTCACGTCGGTGGCGTTGCCGTTCGCGTCCACCTGGACCAGCAGGATCAGCGAGCCCTCTTCGCGGCTGCGCGCGGCAGCCGGCGGATACGGAATCTCCGGCTGCGCGACCGGGCGTGCTTCGCGATCGGCGGGACGTGCGGGCGTCGTGTCGGCACGCGGCGTGGTGCGGGTCGCCGGTTCGCGTTCGGCAGGCGGGGCGGCCGGATCGTCGATGACCGGCGTCGGCGGCAGTTCGGACGTATCGGTCGTGCCGCGCTGGGTCAGCGCATACCAGCCGAGGGCGACGAGCACGACGAGCAACAGGATCCACACGAGCGGGCTGGAGCCCTTGCGCGGCGGGTCCTGGGGCGGGGGATCGATGGGACGCTGCACCGGGTCGTTCATGGCCGCACCTCCTTACCTGAATGGGTGCGGCGAGCGTCCCACGCAGGATGTGGACGCGATGTGCAGTGCGAAACCACCGCGGTCAGCCGCCTTCGGGCGCGAACGAGAACGGAATCCGCAGCTTGCCAGCGACCGCCTGGCCGTCGCGCATCGCCGGCTCGAAGCGCCAACGACGCACTGCGGAGACGGCCGCGCGATCGAGACGCCGATGCTGGCTGCTGCTGACGACATCGACGCCATCGACGCGACCATCCGCGCCGACCTTGACCAGCAACAGCACGTCGCCACGCTCGCCACGTCGCATCGATGCGCGCGGATACTCGGGCTGCTGGGTAGAGACCGGACGCGGCACGCTGCTTGGCAGATCGGTGGCCGCAGTCGTGACTGGCGCCGCGGGCGCCTGGTCCACGGGCGCTGCGACAGGCACGGGCGCCGGCGCGGCCTGCGGCACGTGCGCATCGATGCGCACCGGTGTGCGGGTGTCCTGCGGGCTGGCGTAATCGAACCCCCGGTCGGTACTGCCGGCGGCGGGCAACGGCGCGGGCAGGGGCGTCATCGCGCGGTCGCCGGCCACTGCAGAAATCTCTTCGCCGTCGCCACCGGCATCCGTCGACGGACGCGCCAGCCACAGCAGCGCGAACAGCAGCACACCTGCAACGCAGCCACCGACCACGAACCACCACGCGCGCCCGCTCGGCATCACGTCGCGCAGGGTGCGGCGCAGGCGGACGGACAAAGGCGGGGACGAAGCGGACATGGCGGGCTCCTCGACGTGGCGCCGCATTCTTGCACACGCCTTCGCGCCTACTGTTCGGCACGCGGACGCAGCGGGCGCGTCCTGCAGGAATCCGGGCGATAATGCGGATTCCGTTATCGATAAGCCGAAGCCCCGCCATGCTCGATCCCAGCCTCCTGCGCCAGCACGTCACCGATACCGCTGCGCGCCTGCGCGAGAGCCGCGGGTTCGAACTGCCGGTGTCGCGCATCGAGTCGCTGGAGGCGGAGCGCAAGCAGATCCAGGTGCGCACGCAGGAGCTGCAGAACCTGCGCAACACGCGCAGCAAGGCGATTGGCCAGGCCAAGGCCAAGGGCGAGGATGTCGCACCGCTGCTGGCCGAGGTCGCGGGGTTCGGTGACGAGTTGAAGGCCAGCGAAACACGTCTGGTCGAGATCCAGGCCGATATCGAGGCGATCGTGCTCGGTGTGCCGAACCTGCCCGACGCCGGCGTGCCGGTGGGCCGCGACGAATCCGACAACGTCGAAGCTTCGCGCTGGGGCACGCCGCGCGCGTTCGATTTCGAGGTCCGCGACCACGTCGCGCTTGGCGAGCGCCATGGCTGGCTCGATGCCGAGACGGCGGCGAAGCTCAGCGGCGCGCGCTTCACCGTGCTGCGCGGCAAGCTCGCGCGCCTGCATCGCGCGCTCGCGCAGTTCATGCTCGATCTGCATACCAACGAGCACGGCTACGAAGAAACCAGCGTGCCGCTGATCGTCAACGCCGACACGATGCGCGGCACCGGCCAGCTGCCGAAGTTCGAGGACGACCTGTTCGCGACCCCGTTCGGCGACGAGACGCGGTATCTGATTCCGACAGCCGAGGTGCCGCTGACCAACATCGTGCGCGACACCATCGTCGAGGCCGACCGTCTGCCGCTGCGCATGAGCGCGCATTCGCTGTGTTTCCGTTCCGAGGCCGGCAGCCACGGCCGCGACACGCGCGGCATGATCCGCCAGCACCAGTTCGAGAAGGTCGAAATGGTGTCGATCGTGCGGCCCGAGGACAGCGACGCCGAGCTCGAGCGCATGACCCGTTGCGCCGAGACCGTGCTAGAAAAGCTCGGGCTGCCGTATCGCAAGCTGCTGCTGTGCACCGGCGATATGGGCTTCGCCGCGCGCCGCACCTACGACCTCGAAGTCTGGCTGCCATCGCAGGAGACGTATCGCGAGATCTCCTCTTGTTCGAACACTGGCGATTTCCAGGCCCGGCGCATGCAGGCGCGCTGGCGCAATCCCGAGTCGGGCAAGCCGGAGCCGGTGCACACGCTCAACGGTTCGGGCCTCGCGGTCGGCCGCACGCTGATCGCGGTGATGGAGAACTACCAGCAAGCCGACGGTTCGATCGAAGTGCCCGAGGCGCTGCGCGGCTACATGGGCGGGCTCACGCGCATCGATTGATAGGCAACAAGACCTGCGTCCTATTTGGAACGAATGGCAGCGATAGGCGCCGTCTGTTGCGAAATTGGAATAAAGGTGATGGAATATCGCGGATTGTTCTGATAGCGAGGTTCCCCACATGCAGGATCTCAACGATCTGTACTACTTCGCGATGGTCGTCGAGCACGGTGGCTTCGCGGCCGCCGAGCGCGCACTCGGCATTCCGAAGTCGCGCCTGAGCCGCCGTATCAGTCAGCTCGAAACCGAGCTGGGCGTGCGTCTGCTGCAGCGCTCCACGCGTCGTTTCGCCGTTACCGATGTCGGCCAGAGTGTGTTCCGCCACGCGCAGTCCATGCTCGCCGAGGCGACAGCCGCGCGTGAGGTCGTCGACCGCCTCAGCGCCGAGCCGCGCGGACTCGTGCGCGTCAGCGTGCCGGTGAGCATCGCCCAGCAGTCGATTCCGCAGATGCTGCCCGAGTTCCTCGCGCGCTATCCGCAGGTGCGCGTGCAGCTGCACGTCAGCAACCGCCGCGTCGACGTCATCAACGAGGGTTTCGACGTTGCGGTGCGCGTGCGCTCCAAGCTCGACGATGACGGCAGCCTGGTGATGCGCAGCTTCGGCCAGATCCAGGAACTGCTGGTCGCGAGCCCCGGTTATCTCGACCGCATGGGCCGCCCGAAGGATCCCGACGAACTCGACCAGCACACGACGATGAGCATGGGCGAGGACGAAGTGAAGCAGCGCTGGGACCTGCAGGCCAACGACGGCACCACGCGCCGCGTCGAACTCAAGCCGCGCGTCGCCGGTTTCGACTTCCCGATGCTGATGGCGCTGGCCAAGCAGGGTCTGGGCATCACGATGCTCCCCGAAACCCTGTGCGCCGAAGCCGTACGCAACGGCGAACTCGAAGTCGTGCTGCCCGACTGGCACCTGCCGCAGGGCATTGCCCACGCCGTGTTTGCCTCGCGTCGCGGTCTGCTGCCGGCGGTGCGCGTCTTCATCGACTTCCTCGCCGAAAAGCTGCCGCCGCTCATCGAAGCCTCCAGCCTCGACTGCCGCAACTGCGAGAAGAAGCCGATGCCCGGCGCCATACCGCCGCCGCGTATCTCCACCGCGGCGGTGCGTGCGACAATGGCGTGATCGCGCGACGCCACGCGATCACGCGCGGCGCCGTGACGGAGCGGCACGCATCGGAGAGATGGCCGAGTGGTTTAAGGCAGCGGTCTTGAAAACCGCCGAAGGGTCAAACCTTCCGTGGGTTCGAATCCCACTCTCTCCGCCAACCCGTATCCGGGTTGCGCGCTGGGGGATGCAGGTGGCGGCGCATTTCGTGAATTTCCCCCTTCAGATCCGCCGAGGCCGTAACGCGTCGATTGCGGCTTGCCGCCAGCGCGGCCTTGCGTCAGGATCGGACGCGGGAGAGGCGTGAATCGTCCTCGCGGCGCAAGCCAGGCTTCAACTCAGCGCAGCAGGATCGTCGTAGGGCAGGTGACTCGCGCCCGCATCGCGCACGGCAGCTTCCGCAGCCGCCAACGTATTGCCCTCGCCATCTATGACGACGAGCACACGCCCGGCTTCGATTTCGCTCTCGAATTTCTGGCGGATGGGGTCGGGCAGGGCGGCGCCCACCAGTGAAGACGCCCAAGTGCCGACGGCAGCGCCTCCTAGTGTGGTCAAAGCGACGCCGGCCAACGTGAGCCCCAAAGGGGGCACCGCGACGGCGACCAGTCCAGCCAACAGGCCTGTCGCGCCACCAATGCCGGCACCGCGTACAGCGGCGTGCTTGAAATCGGTCGGCGCTTCCTTCTGATGTTCGGGCATTGCGTCGAGCTCGACGTCGCCGCGCGCGACGAGCGAGATGTCCGGTTCGGCGATGCCGGCTTCCCGTGCGACCCGGACGGCTGCTTCGGCAGACTGCAGAGAGGGGGTGCTGTAAACGCGACGGACTTTCATCGTAGGCTCCGTGCAAGAGGGAGCCGAGCATCTGTTGAGCCTTGTCAGGCGCTCGTGAACGGCCCGGTTTAGCCGATGCCGATCCCCCCAGCCTTGCCCGAGAGGTGTTCGTAGAGGATCACACTGCCGATGACGATCAGGATCAGGCCGCCGATGATCTCCGCGCGCTTGCCGACAATCGCGCCGAGTGCACGGCCCAGCATGATCCCGGTCGTCACCATGACCAGCGTGCAGACGCCGATGACGGTCGCGACCAGCAGGATGTTGACGTCGAGGAACGCGAGGCCCACGCCGACCGCCATCGCATCGATGCTGGTGGCAAAGCCGGTCGCGGCGAGATTCCAGAAGCCGTGCGGGCGTGCGTTGCTTTCCGCCTCGTCGAGCGCGTCCTTGCGGACGCCAGCGAGCACCATGCGGATGCCGAGCGCGCCTAACAGCACGAACGCGATCCAGTGATCCCAAGCGGTGACATAGGACGCCGCGGCGAGGCCCAAGGCCCAGCCGACCAGCGGCGTCACGCCTTCGATCACGCCGAAGATCGCGCCCGCGCGCAGTGCTTCCGGGAAGCGCGGCTGCTGCATCGCTGCGCCCTTGCCGACGGCGGCGGCGAACGCATCGGTGGACATGGCGAAGCCGATCAGGACGATCGAGAGAAAGGACATGCGAGGACTGCTTCGGGTCGGGCGGAGACGATGCACGGCAGACCGGCGCGCCCAACCGCTGTAGCGCCGATTCACCGCTGGTCTCGCCTACCTGGACTGGTTGCCTGCACCACGATCATGCGGATCGAGTGTGTTGATGCAGGCGCTTCCGCGACGCGGAAGCCGGCTACTCCCCAAGGGGACGCGCATGCTATCAGCGCGCCTCGCACAACGCACACGTATAGCCGATGACATGATCGTGACGATCTCCGGAAGCACGATTTTTGTGTTTCTCGCGCGCCGAAACGATCTGTTGAGAGTGCAGGTGAACCGGGAGCGCGCCGCAGCGACGCATTGCTTGAGATACGCCGCGTCGGCCCTATACTGATCGGGTCAGAGCGACTTCTGACTCCCGGGGGTGCACAGGCTTCGACGGGGGTTGCGAAATTGCCTGGTGCATGCCGAGGGGGCGACTTTCCTCGTTAATCCAGTAGCAAACTTTTAGTTGCCAACGACGACAACTACGCTCTCGCCGCTTAAGGCGTAAGCCCCGAACCTACTTGTGCCCGTGCTCGTAGATGTAGGGTCATTATCACGGAACCGGCTGTGATGGCTGCCTGTCAGTCACGGCTTAACCAAAGCAGGCTGGTCCTGGGGTGCGCTTCGCACACCGTGCTGCCACAGGGCGAGATCCAACGGTGAGCTAAGCATGTAGTACCGGGGATGGAGTGCCTTCGGACGCGGGTTCGATTCCCGCCACCTCCACCAATTGTTGAGAAACCGGGCCTTCGGGTCCGGTTTTTTTTTTGGCCGATCCACGCGCGCTCGTTATGCTGTCGTGATGGCCGCGTCCACGCCGCACCACACGCCTCCAATCGCACGTGTCCAGTCCGTCTGGCGGCTGCGCCGTAGCCACGTGCTTGCCGGGCTCGTGCTGCTGGGCTCTCTGTTGATGGTGGCGTTGTACGCGCGGGGCGCCGGCGAGCGCGAGCGCCGGTTGGCCGAGGCGAGCTTCATCGCCGATTCTGACCAGCTGGCCGAGACCGTGCGTCAGCGCTTGCTGCAGTACGAACTCAGTATCCGCGGCGGCGTGGCGCTGCACAGCGCGGCGGTCGAAACGCCGACGGCGCGACAGTGGCGCGGCTACGTCGATGGCCTGGATATTCGCCGGCAGCTGCCCGGCATGATGGGCATCGGCTACGTTGCGTACCTCGATCCGAAGTCGTTGGCCGACCTGCAGCTGCGTCAGCGCGCTGCCGGGGAAGGACTGTTCACGATGACGCCGCGCGGCGTGCGCCCGAAGTACGGCGCGATCCTCTATTTCGAACCGGAGATCGACTCCAGTCGGCTGACGATCGGCTACGACCAGTACAGTGATCCGACGCGCCGCGCTGCGATGGATGCCGCGCGCGACAGCGGCGAAGTCCGGCTCAGTGCGCCGCTGCGTCTGCGCCAGTACGGACGCGAGGGGCAGCCGGGCGTGCTGCTGTTCGCAGCCGTGTATCGCACGGCGCGTCTGCCGGTGTCGCAGGCGGGTCGTGAAAATGCACTGGTGGGCTGGGTGTATGCGCCGTTCCGCACCGCGGAGTTCATCGACCGTTCGATCATTCCGGTGGACCGGAAGCTCGCGTTCCGCATCGTCGATGTCAGCAACGGGCAGGACGCGCCTTTGCTGGCGTCCGAACGCTGGATCGAAGGAGATGCGGCCAGCGACGCGCGCGTCTTGCACACCGTCACGCAGCATCTCTACGGCCGCACCTGGCGCTACGATTTCCAGCACGTCGGTCCGCTGACCTCGGCCGGCATGCGCGAACTGCAGGCCACATTGATCACCGGCGTCGTGGCATCGCTGTTGCTGTTCGCAATGGTGATGACGCTCGCGCAGACCCAGTCGCGCGCCGAGACGCTCGCGCACCGGCTCAGCGATTCCTACCGGCGCAGCGAACAGCGCTTCCGCAATGCGATGCAATACTCGGCGATCGGCATGGTGCTGCTCGACCGCAATGGCGCGATTCTCGAAAGCAATCCGGCGATGGCCGAGATCGCCGGCGTCAGCCAGGCGACGTTGAGCGGCACGCTGTTCAAGGGCTACTTCGCGGACTCAAATGACGATGTCACGCGCACGCAGGAGATGCAGGCCTTGCACGAGGGCGTGCATCGCAGCACGCGCCGGCTGCGCCGGCACGACGGTGACATCCGCGAGGTGCATCTGGCCTCGACCCTGATGCCCGGCGACGACGGCAGTGACGTGGCGCGGCTGGTGCAGGTCGACGATGTGACCGAACGGCTGCGCGCGGAAGCACAGGTGCATGCGCTCAACCGCACCTTGGAATCACGCGTCGAGCAGCGCACGCGCGAGCTCACCCAGGCCAATCACGAGCTCGAATCCTTCGCTTATATCGTCTCGCACGATCTGCGCGCGCCGCTGCGCAGCATCGATGGGTTCGGTCGCATCCTCGCCGAGCGCTACGACGCCGTCATCGATGCGCAGGGGCAGGATTATCTGGCGCGCGTGCGCAATGCGGCTTCGCGCATGGACGAATTGATCGATGCGCTGCTGAAGATGTCGCGGATCAGCCGCGGCGAATTCAAGCGCGCGCCACTCGATCTCACGCGCATGGCGAGCGATGTGCTGTCGGAACTGCGGCAGACCGAACCGGGCCGCGAGGTCGCGGTGCGGATCGCGCCGGGTCTGCAGGCCGAGGGCGATCCTGCGCTGGTGCGCAATCTGCTCGAGAACCTGCTGGGCAATGCCTGGAAGTTCACCGCGAATACCGCGCGCGCGACGATCGAGTTCGGCGTCGAGCCGGGCGGGGTGTTCTACGTCGCCGACAACGGGGCAGGGTTCAACGCCGATTACGCGGGCAAGCTGTTCCGCCCGTTCCAGCGTCTGCATCGCGACGACGAGTTCAAGGGCCACGGCGTGGGGCTGGCCTCGGTGCGGCGCATCGTCGAGCGCCACGGCGGCACGATCGATGCCACCGGACGGCCCGATGGTGGGGCGACGTTCCGCTTCACGCTGGCGTCGGTCGCGCAGCGACGCTGATCGAACCCCGCGTGTCGTTTCAGGCGCGGGGAAATGCGATCAGGCGTTCTTGTTGTGCGCTCGCATCGCGCGCTGCTTGTCGCGCGCCCAGTCGCGATCCCGCGCGACGTCGCGCTTGTCGTGACTTTGCTTGCCCTTGGCCAGCACGACCTCGGCCTTGACCTTGTTGCCCTTCCAGTAGAGCGAGGTGGGCACCACGGTGTAGCCGTCGCGCTGCACGCGGCCGATCAGCGTGTCGATCTCGCGCCGGTGCAGCAGCAGCTTGCGCGTGCGATGGGGATCGGCGATCACGTGCGACGAAGCCTGGCTGAGCGGCGTGATCTGCGCACCGATCAGGAACAGCTCGTTGTTGAGGACCATCGCGTAGCTTTCGCCGATGATCGCGCGGCCCGCCCGGATCGCCTTCAGCTCCCAGCCCTGCAGCGCCAGGCCTGCTTCGAAGCGGTCTTCGAAGTAGTACTCGTGGCGCGCGCGCTTGTTCAGCGCGATGGTGCCCGTGCTGTTTGCCTTATCCTTGTCCTTGCCGCTCTTCTTGCTCATCCGTCCATTGTCCCCGAAGCAGGTCCCCCAGGCGAGTCATGCCCAAGATCGAACGTAGTGCCCTCGTCGGGCAGCCCGCCGAGCGCATGTACGCGCTGGTCAACGATGTCGCCGCCTATCCCCGCCGCTTCGCCTGGTGCGACGCCGCGGAGATCCAGGAGGCGACCGAATCGCGCATGGTCGCGCGTCTGGATCTGGGCCTGGGTGCACTGCGCACCTGGTTCACGACCGAGAATACGTTGTCGCCGCCCGACACCATCGACATGCAGCTGCGCGACGGTCCATTCAAGTCGCTGCACGGCCGCTGGACCTTCCGCACGCTCGGCGACGGCGCCTGCAAGGTCACGCTGCTGCTCGAATTCGAACCGAAGAGCCGGTTGATGCTGCCCGCGCTCACCCTCGGATTCAAAGGCCTCGCCGACCGCATGGTCGACGATTTCGTGCGGGTCGCCGAACGCGAGCCGGCTGCGTGAAAGCGGTGCGCGTGGTCCGGGCCAGGCCCGGGCACCACGATGACTGGACACTGCAGCTGGGTGACTCGGCCATCGTCGCCGATGCAATCGATGTCATGCGACGGATCGCACCGACCGCGCTCGACGCGGTCGCCGGCTATGCGGTGTTCGGTGTGCGGGTGCAGTCCGCGACGCTGCTGCGCGACGGCGATCGGCTGGAGTTGCTCGAAGCGCTGCAGATCGACCCGAAGGATGCGCGCCGACGTCGCGCGGCTGCGAGCCGCGGCCAAGGCTGACCCGCGGATCAGCGAACGCTCAGCGGCGCTGGTTGCCCTTCTCGCGCGGCAGGTTGCCGAACTTGCGCATCTCGGCGGCCAGTTCCTGATCGCGCTTCGGAAAGTACTCGCCTTCCCAGCGTGCAAGCTGGTCATTCTCGAAGAACAGCGTGAAGTTCTTCACTTCAGTCCGCCCGCGACGATCCACGCGCTGCGAGGCG
Organism: Luteimonas sp.; assembly: GCA_045810015.1. GTDB lineage: Bacteria > Pseudomonadota > Gammaproteobacteria > Xanthomonadales > Xanthomonadaceae > Luteimonas. The sequence goes on along the minus strand of JBJMWR010000012.1, from coordinate 99,995 downwards.
GTGTAGTCCCAACGCTGATGATGGAACGGGTCGGCGATCGACGGCGTGCCCAGCAGCGCTTCGACCTGCGCCTTGCCCATGCCGACCTGCAACTGCTCGACCGCAGCGCCGTCGATCAGGTTGCCCTGGTAGATCGGCTGCTTGTACAGCAGGCCGCAACCACTGGTGGCGAGGGCGAGAACCGGAACGATAAGAAGCTTGTGCATGTCGTAGGTGACGGCCTGGAATGACCGGCCGATGATACACTGCGCGCCACGCCGCAACCGCGATCCAGGCAGCAGGCGTTCAACCGCCAGTGGTATGCCGGCCCGTTTTTCGTCGGCCCGTCCGGAGACACCCATGGAATCGCTCGACCTGCGCAAGGCCGGACTGAAAGTCACCCATCCGCGCATGCGCATCCTGCAGCTGCTCGAGCAGCGCACGCCGCGCCAGCACCTGACTGCCGAAGCCATCTATCGCCAGCTGCTGGAGCAAGGCGACGAGATCGGTCTGGCCACCGTCTACCGCGTGTTGACCCAGTTCGAGGCCGCCGGCCTCGTGCTCAAGCACAACTTCGAAGGCGGCCACGCCGTCTATGAGCTCGATCGCGGCGGTCACCACGACCACATGGTGGACGTGGACAGCGGCAAGATCATCGAGTTCGAAAGTGCCGAGATCGAAGAGCTGCAGCGGCAGATCGCCGACCAGTACGGCTACATCCTCGAAGAACACTCGCTGGTGCTCTACGTCCGCAAGAAGCGTTGACGTTATTTTCGAACGCGGCCGCGTTGTACGCGGCCGTCAGCGTCCCGATCACAGGCCATTGCGTCTCAGGTTCTGGCGTCGGTGACCGCAGCGGCATTCATCCGCGTGGCTGTGCATCCCCTCATACCATGCCCTGCAGCAGCTTGCGGGCCGCGGCGCGCGCTTCCTTGCTGACGTCGACGCCGCCGAGCATGCGTGCGAGTTCCTCGGTGCGCTCGCCCGTGTCGAGCAGGCTGACCCGGCTTTCGGTCGCGCCTTCGGCGCTGGATTTGTGCACGCGATAATGCGTGTGGCCCTTCGAGGCCACCTGCGGCAGATGGGTCACGCACAGCACTTGACGGCTTTCGCCGAGCGCGCGCAGCTTGCGGCCGACGATGTCGGCGACCGCGCCGCCGATGCCCGAATCGACTTCGTCGAACACCATCGTCGGCACGGCGTCGTGACCGAGCGCGGCGACTTCGATCGCCAGCGAGATGCGTGACAGTTCGCCGCCCGACGCGACCTTGCGCAGCGCACGCGGCGGCTGGCCGGCGTTGGCTGACACCATGAATTCCACACGCTCGGCGCCCTGCGGATCGGGCCGCGTGGTCTCGACCGGTTCGATCGCGACTTCGAACACGCCGCCGCCCATGCCGAGTTCGTGGATCAGCGCGGTGGTCGCGCCCGACAGCGCCTTGGCCGCCTTGCGGCGCGCCGCGCCGAGACGGTCGGCAGCGGTGCGCCAGAGGCACATCGCGGCTTCGATCTCGCCGTCGAGTTGCTTGAGGCGCTCGCCAGCGCCATCGAGCTGATCGAGCTCGCCGCCGAGGCGCGTCTGCACGTCGACGAGTTCTTCCGGCGTCACGCGATGCTTGCGCGCGAGTTCGTGCAATCGTCCGAGACGCTGTTCCAGCGTTTCCAGTTGTTCGGGATCGATGTCGAGATCATCGCGGACCTGCCCCAGCAGCAATGTGGCCTCGTCGAGCTGGATCGCAGCGGCGTCGAGCATCGCGTCGACGTCGCCCAGCCGCGGCTCGTGCGCACGCATCCGCGCCAGATCGTGGCGCAGCGTCTGCAGCGCTTGTGGCAGGCCGAGATCGTCATCGCCGCGCATGCGCTCGAGTGCCGTGTCGCAGGTCTGGATCAGGCCAGCCGCGTTCGCGTGCCGGCGATGGCTCGCGAACAGGTCGGCCACCGCGTCGGCGGCGAGCGATTCGCCTTCGAGTTCGTCGAGCTGATGACGCAGCCAGTCGCGACGCTCGGCGACATCGCCGATGCCGACCAGCGCGTCGCGCTCGTCGTGCAATGCGCGCCAGGCCTGCGCGGTGGCGCGGACTTCGGCGAGCAGTGCGCCATTGCCGGCTTGCGCGTCGAGCAGTGCGAGCTGACTGCCGCGGGCGAGCAGGGCCTGGTGTTCGTGCTGGCCGTGGATCTCGACCAGATGCCCGGCCAGTTCGCCGAGCTGGGTGATCGTCGCCGGCCGGCCGTTGATCCAGGCGCGCGAGCCGCCATCGGCGCGCAGGGTGCGGCGCAGCTGGCAGGTGTCGCCATCGTCGAGTTCGTGCTCGCGCAGCCAGCGCAACGCGGGCGCCGCATCGTCGAGTGCGAACTCGGCATGCAGTTCGGCGCGCTCGGCGCCATGCCGCACGATGCCGCTGTCGGCGCGCTGTCCCGAGAGGAAGCCCAGCGCATCGACCAGCAGCGACTTGCCGGCGCCGGTTTCGCCGGAGATGACGGTCAGGCCTGCGCCGAACTCCAGATCCGACTGGCTGGCGACGGCGAAATTTCGGATGGCGAGATGGGTCAGCATGGGTGCGGATTGTGCCTTGGCGCGTCGCGGACGAGTAGTTCGAAGAGTGGATTGGCAATCGACGGTGCGCTGAATACCGTGCGCGCGTCTCACAGCCGGAGAATGCGGCGCTTGCATCGCCCACAGCCGCACCGTATACCGCCCGCATGTCATCCGATCCCCGCCATCCGCTCGATCCGCGCGCCAGACAGCTGCTTCGCACGCTGATCGCGCGGCATATCCAGGAGGGTGGACCGGTCGGATCGCAGACACTCGCACGGCACGCGGGTCTCGATGTCAGCGCCGCGACCATCCGCAATATCCTCTCCGATCTGGAGGAGGCCGGCCTGCTGGCTTCGCCGCACACCTCCGCAGGCCGAGTGCCCACGGCGCAGGGATATCGCGTGTTCGTCGACTCGCTGCTGCAGGTCAAGCCGCTGCGTGCGCAGGAGATGGAGCGGCTGCGCGGCGAACTTGGCAGTGGCGGGCAGCAGTCGTTGCTGGGCAGCGCGTCGGAACTGATGTCCGCGATGACGCATTTCGTCGGGGTTGTGTCGGTGCCGCGCCGCGAGCAGCTGGCATTCCGGCATATCGATTTCGTGGCGCTCGACGGCCAGCGGGTCATGGCGATCATCGTCTTCGCCGATCACGAGGTGCAGAACCGGATCATCCAGACCCGGCGCAGCTTCGAGACCGTGGAACTGGAGCGCGTCGCCAATTATCTCAACCAGCAGTTCGCCGGACGCCCGCTGGGCGATATCCGCGCGGCGCTTGTGGAGGAGCTGCGACACGCCCGCGACGAAATGGAGGCGCTGCTGTCGCAGACGATGGAACTCGCCGAACAGGCGCTGGTGCCCGGCGATGACGACATGCTGCTGGCCGGCCAGAACCGCTTGATCGGCGTCCAGGACCTGTCGGACCTCGATCGCCTGCGCGAGCTCTTCGATGCGTTTTCGCGCAAGCGCGAGATCCTGCAGCTGCTGGAGCGTACGATCCGCGCGCCGGGCGTGCGCATCTTCATCGGTGAGGAAACCGGCCTGGCGCCACTGGAAGGCATGTCGCTGGTGACCGCGCCCTATGGCGCCGGTGGCCGCACCCTGGGCGTGCTGGGCGTGATCGGCCCCACGCGTATGGCCTATGAGCGGGTGATCCCGGTGGTACAGGCGACCGCGGCCGTGCTCGGCGCCGCGCTGCATCCTGAACCTTGAATCGCCGCCGGGCGACCCCATAGCTGGTGCCGTTGGCGGCCAGACGACCGCCCCGGAACCCGACATGACCCAGCAGCACGATTCGCAGTCCCCCGATTTCCAAGAGACCGATGGCCCGGAAGTGGCCTCGGTCGAGCAGCAACTGGCCGAACAGGTCGAGCGCCTCAGCGGCGAGCTCGAACAGCTCCGCGCGCAGGTGTTGCTGGAACGCGCCGATCTCGAAAACCAGCGCAAGCGTCTGGCCCGCGAGGTCGAGAACGCACGCCGCTTCGCCAACGAACGCCTGCTGGCCGCACTGGTGCCGGTGTTCGACGCACTCGAAGCGGGTCTCGCCAGTGCGCCGGAGAACGATCCGCTGCGCAGCGGTGTCGAGCTGACGCTACGCGAGCTGACCCGTGCCACCGAGAGCAACGGTCTGGCCACGCTGGCGCCGGCGCCGGGCGACGTGTTCAACCCCGAGCACCACCAGGCGATGAGCATCGTCGAGGTGCCGGGCGTGGCGCCGGGCGCGGTGGCCCAGGTGTTCCAGAAGGGGTATCTGCTCAACGAGCGTCTGCTGCGACCGGCCATGGTCGTCGTCGCCAAGGCTGACTGAACGCCCCGGGCCCCGGCCCGATCGCGAATTCCGATGCGTCACACCGCTTGAACGCTGTGTTGCGTGTCCCCAGATCACGGTCATCGACGGTTCCGGCCGTCACCCAGACACACATCTTTTAGAGGAAGCAGCGCAATGGCAAAGATCATCGGCATCGACCTCGGCACGACGAACTCGTGCGTGGCGATCATGGACGGCGGCAAGGCCAAGGTCATCGAGAACAGCGAGGGCGATCGCACGACGCCGTCGGTCGTCGCCTATACCAAGGACGGCGAAGTGCTGGTGGGCGCGTCGGCCAAGCGCCAGGCCGTGACCAATCCGCACAACACCTTCTTCGCGGTGAAGCGCCTGATCGGCCGCAAGTTCAAGGACGGCGAAGTCCAAAAGGACATCGGCCTGGTGCCGTACAAGATTCTCGAGCACGACAACGGCGACGCCTGGGTGTCGACCAGTGACGGCAAGCGCCTGTCCGCGCAGGAAGTCTCCGCGCGCATCCTCGAGAAGATGAAGAAAACCGCCGAGGATTACCTGGGCGAGAAAGTCACCGAGGCCGTGATCACGGTGCCGGCGTACTTCAACGACAGCCAGCGCCAAGCGACCAAGGACGCCGGCCGCATCGCCGGTCTCGACGTCAAGCGCATCATCAACGAGCCGACCGCGGCCGCACTGGCCTATGGCCTCGACAAGTCCGGCGGCGACCGCAAGATCGCCGTGTACGACCTCGGCGGCGGCACCTTCGACGTGTCGATCATCGAGATCGCGGAAGTCGACGGCGAGAAGCAGTTCGAAGTGCTGGCCACCAACGGCGACACCTTCCTCGGCGGCGAAGACTTCGATGCACGCGTCATCGATTACCTGGTCGAAGAGTTCAACAAGGACCAGGGCATCGACCTGCGCAAGGATCCGTTGGCGCTGCAGCGTCTGAAGGACGCGGCCGAGCGCGCGAAGATCGAACTGTCGTCCTCGCAGCAGACCGAAGTGAACCTGCCCTACGTCACTGCCGACGCATCCGGCCCGAAGCACCTCAACATCAAGCTGACCCGCGCCAAGCTCGAGTCGCTGGTCGAAGAGCTGGTGCGCAAGACGATCGAGCCCTGCCGCACCGCGCTCAACGACGCCGGCCTGCGCGCGTCCGACATCAACGAGGTGATCCTCGTCGGTGGCCAGACCCGCATGCCCAAGGTGCAGGCGGCGGTCGCCGAGTTCTTCGGCAAGGAGCCGCGCAAGGACGTGAACCCCGACGAGGCCGTGGCGATCGGCGCGGCGGTGCAGGGCGGCGTGCTGGCCGGTGACGTCAAGGACGTGCTGCTGCTCGACGTGACCCCGCTGAGCCTCGGCATCGAGACCCTGGGCGGTGTGTTCACCAAGATCATCGAGAAGAACACCACGATTCCGACCAAGGCCTCGCAGACGTTCTCCACCGCTGACGACAACCAGTCGGCCGTGACCGTGCACGTGCTGCAGGGCGAGCGCGAGCAGGCCCGCTTCAACAAGTCGCTGGCCCGCTTCGACCTCACCGGCATCGACGCCGCGCCGCGCGGCATGCCGCAGGTCGAGGTGTCGTTCGATATCGACGCCAACGGCATCCTGCACGTGTCGGCCAAGGACAAGAAGACCAACAAGGAACAGAAGGTCGAGATCAAGGCCGGTTCGGGTCTGTCGGACGACGAGATCGCCCGGATGGTCGCCGACGCCGAAGCGCATCGTGAGGACGACAAGAAGTTCCAGGAGCTGGTCGGCGCGCGCAACCAGGCCGATGCGCTGGTGCACGCCACGCGTACCGCGATCAAGGACAACGGCGACAAGGTGCCGGGCGACGTGATCGGCAATGCGGAGTCGGCGATCGCCGAGGTCGAGACCGCGATGAAGGGCGACGACAAGGCGCAGATCGAAGCCAAGTCCAAGCACCTCGAGGAAGTCGCCCAGCAGCTGTTCGCAGCCGCCGGTGCGGCGGGCCAGGGCGACGCCGGTGCGGCTTCGGGCGATGCGCCGAAGTCCGACGACGTCGTCGATGCCGAGTTCACCGAGGTCAAGGACGACGAGAATAAGTAAGTCGTTGCCGCCGCGGCCCTGCCGCGGCGTTTCGGCCGGAACCCCGGCATCACGTGCGCACTCTGCGCCGCGGTGTCTGGCGACCGGCTTCCGTTTTTAACGAGACCGTCGCCGCGACGGTCCCTGCGACCGGTTTTCCATGAGCAAACGCGATTACTACGAAGTGCTGGGCGTCACCCGCAGCGCGACCGAAGACGAACTGAAGAAGGCCTATCGCCGCTGCGCGATGAAGCACCACCCTGACCGCAATCCCGGCGACGCGAGTGCCGAGGCTGCGTTCAAGGAGTGCAAGGAGGCTTACGAAGTGCTGTCGGACGGCGGCAAGCGGCGCATGTACGACCAGCACGGACACGCCGCGTTCGAGCACGGCATGGGCGGTGGCAATGCCGGTCCGGGCTTCGGTGGTGGCGCCGACATGGGCGACATCTTCGGCGACATCTTCGGCAATATTTTCGGAGGTGGCGGTGGCCGTGGAGGCCCGCGTCGTGGTGCCGACATCGGCTACGTGATGGAGCTCGACCTCGAAGACGCGGTGGGCGGCGTCGAGAAGCGGGTCGAACTGCCGACGCTCGCCGGTTGCGACGACTGCGACGGCAGCGGTTCGGAAGACGGCAAGCGCGAAACCTGCTCGACCTGCGCGGGCCGCGGCCAGGTGCGCATGCAGCGCGGCATCTTCACGATGCAGCAGGCGTGTCCGCATTGCGGCGGCCAAGGGCAGATCATCGCGAACCCGTGCAAGACCTGTCACGGCGCCGGTCGCGTGGAGGAAGAGAAGGTGTTGTCGGTGAAAGTGCCTGCGGGCGTCGATACCGGCGACCGCATCCGTCTCGCCGGCGAGGGCGAAGCTGGTCCGGCCGGTTCACCGCCGGGCGATCTGTACGTGGAAGTACGCGTGCGTCCGCATGCGATCTTCCAGCGCGACGGCGACGATCTGCACTGTGAAGTGCCGGTGCGTATCTCGCAGGCTGCGCTGGGCGACATCGTGCGCGTGCCCACGCTCGGCGGCGAAGCGGAGATCCGCGTGCCGGCCGAAACGCAGACCGGCAAGGTGTTCCGCCTGCGCGACAAGGGCGTCAAGTCGGTGCGCAGCCGCAGCCCCGGCGATCTGTACTGCAAGGTCGTCGTCGAGACGCCGGTCAATCTGACCAAGGAGCAGCGCGAGCTGCTCGCGCAGTTCGAGACCACCTTCACCGGTGAGAACGCGCACCGGCACTCGCCGAAGTCCAGCACGTTCATCGATGGGGTCAAGGGCTTCTGGGACCGCATGACGTCCTGAGCCCTGCGACCGCTCGACCGACACGCCCGGCCCAGTGCCGGGCGTCGTCGTTTGTGGGGTCCAAGCGTGGTTTTTGCGGGCGCAAGCCGCTGTCGGGCCGCGACTCTTGAATGGTTGCGGTGATCCACAGAAGGTGTGGATCAACTGTCGACAAAGCTGTGGATAAGCAGTCCAAGTGCGCGTTTGCATTGGGCGGCGGCACGCTGGTCATTGCGTCACCACTGTGACGCCGCGCACACGGGCCGGGCGCGATGGCCGATCTGCACGATCCCCGCCGTGGCGGGCTTCGCGGCGCGGTACTGCGCGAAAACGCTTGACGCGGGCCCCGGATGCGCCTAGCCGGCGCGCTGTCCACATGCGGTGTGGATGGACTGTGGGTCAAGGTGTGGATAAGCGTGTGGAACGGCGCCGTATCGGGGCGCGGATATGGTGGTGATTTCTGCTCAGGCGCGTGGCGAGGGCCCGTTTGCGTGCTTGACCTGCGCATGCGGTGGTTCAGTCGCATGTGGTCAGCCCGCTGTCAGTTAGCCGACCGATTTCAGCACCTTGCGCGTGGGCGGAACGGCTCGCTCGAATCGGGTCGGGCGACATCGATGGCGGTCGCCAATCGCCCCTGCCTCCGGGCCCGTCGAAGCGATTGACCCACACGCATCCGTCGCGTAGTGACGCGGTTCTCCACAGCGCATGTGGATCGTCTGACGACAAAGTTGTGGATAAGCATCACGCGCCGCGCTGCGACGACTCTCGAAACGGGTGGTCATTTTTTCGCCACTTGCCTGCAGGTGCGCGAACACGGCGCTTGACCCGCGCACGCGCTTCCTTATCGCGGTGCGCGGCGCCCGATTGCCCGCATGGTCCTAACGCATGCGATGTGCTGTCGCGCTTGACCGGCCCCCGATGACCGGCTAGCCCGCCGGTCATCCACAGCGGTTGTGGATGATTCGATGACAAGTCTGTGGGTAAGCGTCGCGACGCGGCCTGCGATGCGGTGCGCGCAACGCTGGTCATTTTGTGACCAGCGCAGCGAGGTCGCCTCGAGATGCCACTTGACCTGCGCAGCGCGATCCGCATCCGCATCGGGCGCGCGCCGGGATCGGGTTCGACCTCGGCGCGGATGGAACAGTCAATCGCGTACGAGTCCGCCGTCGACCACCAGGTTCTGTCCGGTCACCGCGCGCGACCAGGGCGAGGCGAAGAACAGCACCGCATCGGCGAACTCGGCCGGCGTGGTCACGCTGCGCAGTGGCGTGTTCGCGGCGATGTAGTCGAACACCGCCTCGGGTGTCGCGGCGCTGGCGTCGGTCGTGCGCAGCAGGCCACCGGACAGCATGTTGACGCTGATGCCGTCCGGGCCGAGATCGCCTGCAAGGGTGCGGGTCAGCGACAGCAGCGCAGCCTTCGCGGCGGTGTAGTCGTGGTACGGCACCACCGGGTTCTGGAACAGGTTGGTGCCGATGTTGATGACGCGTCCGAACCCCTGCGCACGCATGCGCGGCAGTGCGGACTGCACCGTGTTCAGAGCGCCGCGCACGCTGCCTTCGAACTGCGTGGCGAATGCAGACCAGTCGATCGTGTCGGCCTTCGCGCGCGCATCGCCGTCGAAAGCGAAATCGATCAGCGCGTTGTTGACGATGGTGGTGATGTCGGCGCCGAAATGCGCCCGCGTCTGTGCATACAGCGCATCGACCTGCACACGGTCGGTGACGTCGGCCTGCAGTGCGATCGCGCGCGCGCCGATCTGTGCCGCCAGCCCCTCTGCGGCTTCACGGCTGCGCCGGTAGTTGACGACGACGCGGGCACCTTCGCGGGCGAAGGCGAGGGCGATCTCGCGCCCGAGGCCGCGGCCGGCGCCGGTAACGAGGACAATCTGTTCGGACAGCTGCATGACGGGGCTCGCGGCAAGGGGCCTGCCAGCGTAACGCCGGCCTGCGCGGACGGCAGAAGTCTTGCGCGTGACCGCGTCCTGTCGACGGACGCGCCGCTAGAATGCGGTCATGAGCATCTTCCGCCCGCAGTCCGCCCCGTCCGTCGTCCCGCAACGCCTTCGTTCCATGGAGCCGCAGGCATGAGCACACGACCGCGGATTCTCGTGCACGGCGCGTCGGGTCGCATGGGCCAGGCGCTGTTGCGACTCGCGGCGGGACGCGAGGATCTGGACATCGTCGCGGCGGTGTCGGGGCGCGCGCCGAAGCAGCGGGTCATCGATGGCGTGCCGTACTTCGGTGCATCCGAACTCGGCGGCGCGCCGACCTTCGACGTCGCCATCGATTTCAGTCTGCCGGGCGGTTTCGATCCGCTGCTCGCGCTGTGCCTCAAGCGCGGCGCGGCGCTGGTCTCGGGCACCACCGGACTCGACGACGTGCAACGCGACACACTCGATGCGGCAGCGGCGACGATTCCGGTGCTCTGGGCGTCGAACTTCAGTCTCGGCGTCGCCGTGCTGCAGGACCTGGTCGCGCGCGCCGCGGCCGTGCTGCCGGGCTGGGACTGCGACATCGTCGAATCGCACCACACGCGCAAGCTCGATGCGCCGTCCGGTACCGCGCTGACGCTGGGCGAAGCCGCGGCCGGGCAGGGTGCGACACCGCATTACGCGTCGATCCGCGCGGGTGACATCGTCGGTGAGCACCTGGTGCAGTTCACCAGCCATGGCGAGCGCATCGAGCTGGTGCATCGGGCGACGAACCGCGACATTTTCGCCAGTGGCGCGTTGCACGTGGCAGCGCGTCTGGCCGGCCGTGCGCCGCGCCGTTACGCCATCGCGGACCTGTTGGGCGCCGCCGGCGCCTGATTCGCGCACCGGTATCGCTGAACGCATCCGTCACATCGCTGGCGCGAGGCGGGGTGCATCGGTACAATTCTCGCTCGCCTGAACCCCAAACCTCCGGACCGGTTTCCACCGCTCTGGCGGTTTCCTGCAACCTGACGTAGGCGAAGACCTCGTGACAGATTCCGCAATTCTCGTCCTTGAAGACGGCACCGTATTCGAGGGCGTTTCCGTGGGCGCCCCCGGGCTTTCCGTCGGCGAAGTGGTGTTCAACACCGCGATGACCGGCTACCAGGAAGTGCTGAGCGATCCCTCGTACGCGCGCCAGCTGGTGACGCTGACCTATCCGCATATCGGCAACACCGGCTGCACCGACCAGGACGACGAAGCGTCGCAGGTCTGGGCGTCGGGCCTCATCGTGCGCAACGTGCCGCGCCGTCCGAGCAGCTGGCGCAGCCAGGTGTCGTTGCCGGAGTGGCTGCGCGCACGTGGCATCGTGGCCATCTCCGAAATCGACACCCGCAAGCTGACTCGCCTGCTGCGCGACCGCGGATCGATGAACGGTGCGGTGATGGCGGGCGATGTGAATGTCGAACAGGCGCTCGAAGCCGCGCGCAAGTTTCCCGGCCTCAAGGGCATGGATCTGGCGAAGGTCGTCAGCACGACCGAGCGTTACGGCTGGACCGATGGTCAGCTCGATCTCGACAGCAACGCTTTTGTTACCGCGCCCGCGAAGTTCAAGGTCGTGGCCTACGACTACGGTGTGAAGACGAACATCCTGCGCATGCTGGCCGAGCGCGGCTGCGAACTGACGGTGGTGCCGGCGCAGACGCCGGCCAACGACGTGCTGGCGCTAAAGCCCGATGGCGTGTTCCTGTCGAACGGCCCCGGCGATCCGGAACCCTGCGATTACGCGATCGACGCGATCCGCAGCTTCATCGACGCCAAGGTGCCGACCTTCGGCATCTGCCTCGGCCACCAGCTGCTGGCGCTCGCTGCCGGCGCGAAGACGCTGAAGATGCCGCACGGGCATCACGGTGCGAACCACCCGGTGCAGGACCTGGAGTCCGACAAGGTGATGATCACCTCGCAGAACCACGGCTTTGCCGTGGACGAGGCCTCGCTGCCCGCCAACGTGCGCGTGACGCATCGTTCGCTGTTCGATGGCACCAACCAGGGCATCGAACTCACCGATGCGCCTGCTTTCAGCTTCCAGGGTCACCCGGAAGCCTCGCCCGGTCCCCACGATGTCGCGCCGCTGTTCGATCGGTTCGTCGCGTCGATGCACAACAAGAACGCCGAGAGCCGCTGACATGCCAAAGCGCATTGATATCCAGACCATCCTCATCATCGGCGCCGGCCCGATCGTCATCGGCCAGGCCTGCGAGTTCGATTACTCCGGCGCGCAGGCGTGCAAGGCGTTGCGCGACGAGGGTTATCGCGTGGTGCTGGTCAACAGCAATCCCGCGACGATCATGACCGACCCGGAAATGGCCGACGCGGTCTACATCGAGCCGATCAACTGGCAGACGGTCGAGAAGATCATCGCCAAGGAAAAGCCCGACGCGCTGCTGCCGACGATGGGCGGCCAGACCGCGCTCAACTGCGCGCTCGATCTCGCCGACCACGGCGTGCTCGAGAAGTACGGCGTCGAGCTGATCGGCGCCAAGCGCGAAGCGATCCGCATGGCGGAAGACCGCGAGCTGTTCCGTGTGGCGATGGGCGAGATCGACCTCGAATGCCCGCGCGCCGAAGTGGCGCACACGCTCGAGGAAGCGATCGACATCCAGACGCGCGTCGGCTACCCGACGATCATCCGTCCGAGCTTCACCCTCGGCGGTTCGGGCGGCGGCATCGCCTACAACCGCGAGGAACTGGTCGACATCGTGACCCGCGGTCTCGAGCTGTCGCCGACGACCGAAGTGCTGGTCGAGGAATCGGTGCTGGGCTGGAAGGAATTCGAGATGGAAGTGGTCCGCGACACCGCGGACAACTGCATCATCGTCTGCTCGATCGAGAACCTCGATCCGATGGGCGTGCACACCGGTGACTCGATCACCGTCGCGCCGGCGCAGACGCTGACCGACAAGGAGTACCAGCGCCTGCGCAATGCGTCGGTCGCGGTGCTGCGCAAGATCGGCGTCGACACCGGCGGCTCGAACGTGCAGTTCGGCATCAATCCCAAGGACGGCCGCGTGGTCGTCATCGAGATGAATCCGCGCGTGTCGCGTTCGTCCGCGCTGGCGTCGAAGGCCACCGGTTTCCCGATCGCCAAGGTCGCGGCCAAGCTCGCTGTCGGCTACACGCTCGACGAACTCAAGAACGAGATCACCGGTGGCAAGACCCCGGCCTCGTTCGAGCCGTCGATCGATTACGTGGTCACCAAGATTCCGCGCTTCGCGTTCGAAAAGTTCCCGCAGGCCGATGCGCGCCTGACCACGCAGATGAAGTCGGTCGGCGAAGTCATGGCGATGGGCCGCACCTTCCAGGAATCGATGCAGAAGGCGCTGCGCGGCCTGGAAACGGGCAAGGTCGGATTCGACCCCACCGGTCTGGATCTGACCGACGAAGACGACATGGCAACGCTGCGCCGCGAAGTGCGCGAGCCGGGCCCCGAGCGTCTGTTCTATCTGGCCGATGCGTTCCGCGCCGGCCTGTCGGTCGAGGACGTCTACGCGCTGTCCTACGTCGATCACTGGTTCCTCGACCAGATCGAAGAGCTGATCACGACCGAGGCCGAAGTCGCCGCTGCCGGCATCGATGCGCTCGACAAAGCGCGCGTGCGTGCGCTCAAGCGCATGGGCTTCTCCGATGCGCGTCTGTCGCAGCTGCTGGGCACCGATGAGCAGGCGATCCGTGCGTTGCGCCGCGCGTTCGGCGTGCGCCCGGTCTACAAGCGCGTCGATTCCAGCGCGGCCGAATTCGCCACCGATACCGCGTACCTGTACTCGACCTACGAGGACGAGTGCGAGGCGCAGCCGACCAGCCGCGACAAGATCATGATCCTCGGCGGCGGTCCCAACCGCATCGGCCAGGGCATCGAGTTCGACTACTGCTGCGTGCATGCCGCGCTGGCGCTGCGCGACGACGGGTACGAGACCATCATGGTCAACTGCAACCCGGAAACCGTGTCGACCGATTACGACACCTCCGACCGCCTGTACTTCGAGCCGCTGACGCTCGAAGACGTGCTGGAGATCGTCGAAGTCGAGAAGCCCAAGGGCGTGATCGTGCAGTACGGCGGCCAGACCCCGCTCAAGCTCGCGCGTGCGCTCGAAGCCAACGGCGTGCCGATCATCGGCACCTCGCCTGACTCGATCGATCTGGCCGAAGACCGCGAGCGTTTCCAGAAGCTGGTCGACGAGCTGGGCCTCAAGCAGCCGCCGAACCGCACCGCGCGCAATCCCGAAGAAGCCTTGGTGCTGGCGCGCGAGATCGGCTATCCGCTGGTCGTGCGTCCGAGCTACGTGCTCGGTGGTCGTGCGATGGAAGTGGTGCATGCCGACAGCGATCTCGCGCGCTACATGCGCGATGCGGTGAAGGTGTCGAACGATTCGCCGGTGCTGCTCGACCGCTTCCTCGACAACGCGGTCGAGGTCGACATCGACGTCATCGCCGACAAGGACGGCAACGTGCTGATCGGCGGCGTCATGGAACACATCGAGGAAGCCGGCGTGCATTCGGGCGATTCCTCGTGCTCGCTGCCGCCGTATTCGCTGTCGGCCGACGTGCAGGCGCGCCTGCGCGAGCAGGTCGTCGCCCTGGCGCGCAAGCTCAAGGTCATCGGCCTGATGAACACCCAGTTCGCGGTGCAGACCGACGACGACGGCGTTGACACGATCTTCCTGCTGGAAGTGAATCCGCGCGCTTCGCGCACCGTGCCGTTCGTGTCCAAGGCGATCGGCATTCCGCTCGCCAAGATCGCTGCGCGTTGCATGGCCGGTAAGACGCTGGCCGAGCAGGGCGCGACGACCGAAATCGTGCCGGAGTACTTCTCGGTCAAGGAAGCGATCTTCCCGTTCGCGAAGTTCCAGGGCGTGGACCCGATCCTCGGGCCGGAGATGCGCTCCACCGGCGAGGTCATGGGCGTGGGCGAGAGCTTCGGCGCGGCGTTCGCACGCGCGCAGGAAGCGGCGAGCATCAAGACCCCGCCGACCAGCGGCAAGGTGTTCGTGTCCGTGCGCGATCCCGACAAGAAGCGTGTGCTGCCGGTCGCCCGCGACATCATCGCGCGTGGCTACACGATCGTCTCCACTGCCGGCACCGCCAAGTGGCTGCGCGAGCACGACATCGAATGCGAGCAGATCAACAAGGTCGTCGAAGGCCGTCCGCACATCGTCGACCTGATCAAGAACGGCGAGATCGCGTACATTGTCAATACGACGGAGGGCAAGCAGGCGATCTCCGACTCGTTCTCGATCCGTCGCGAGGCCCTGCAGCACCGGGTGACGTATTCGACCACCGTTGCCGGCGCCAAGGCCCTGCTGCATTCTCTGGAATTCCGCGGCAGCGGCCCGGTCTGGGCGCTGCAGGAACTGCACGCGCGGCTCAAGGGCAGCGCGGCAGCCACTTCAACGAACTGACGGAGGCACGCCCATGCGCGCACCCATGACCCTGCGCGGCGCCCAGCGCCTGCGCGAAGAGCTGGAAGAACTGAAGTCGGTCAAGCGTCCGGCGGTGATCGAGGCGATCTCCGAAGCGCGTGCCCACGGCGATCTCAAGGAGAATGCCGAGTACCACGCCGCGCGCGAGCAGCAGAGCTTCATCGAAGGTCGCATCAAGCAGCTCGAAGGCGAGCTGTCGCATGCCGACCTGATCGATGTCGCCAAGCTCAACGCCGGCGACAAGGTGGTGTTCGGCGCGACCGTCGTCATCGCCGACACCGAGACCGATGAAGAGAAGCGTTACCAGATCGTCGGCGACCTCGAAGCGGACATCAAGAAGGGCCTGATCGCGATTTCCTCGCCGGTCGCGCGCGCGATGATCGGCAAGCACGAGGGCGACAGCGTCAGCATCGATGCGCCCGGCGGCTCGCGCGAGTACGACATCATCAGCGTCGAGTACCTCGGCTGAGCCGATGACGACGTTCCTGTTGCCCGCGGCCGCACGCTTCGGTGCGCAGCGCTGGCAGCACGACGTGTCGCGCGCGCTCGGACGTGCGGACATCGCGTCGCTGGCGTCCGGCCGGCGTGCGCAGCTGGCCCGGCACATCGAACTGCCGGGCGGTACCTGGCCACTCGCGGCCCTGTCACGACAGGTCGACGTCGGCGATGCCGACGCATCCGACAGCGCCTGGCTGCGCGCCGATCCCGCGTGGCTGCGACCCGACATCAACGGCGTGCGCCTGATGGCGCATGGCGACACGCTGGGCCTGACCCGCGAAGACTGCGATGCATTGTTGCCGGCGCTGCAGCCGGTATTCGGCGATGCCGGCTTCGCGCTCGATGCGCCCGATCCGGCGCGCTGGTATCTACGTGTGCCGCGCGCGAGTCCCTTGCCGGAGTTCCTCGATCCGTCCGAAGCGCTGGGCACCGATCTCGCCGATCACGACGACGACAGCGCCGCGGCGCGTCGCTGGCGTGCGCTCGCGACCGAGGCGCAGATCATCCTGCACAACCATCCCTGGAACGCCCACCGCGTTGCGGCCGGCAGAACGCCGGTCAATGCCTTGTGGTTCTGGGGTGGTGGACCGCTGCCCGATGCGCGCGTGCACACGCGCAGCGCGCATGCGCAGGTCCATACCGACGATCCCACGCTGCACGCACTCGCCGCGAGCGCGACCACGGTCGCATCCTTGCCGCGGGCGTTTCCGGAGCCGTGTGACGCGGCGCTGTTCGATCTGGTCGGCGAACGTGATCTGCGCCGTCTGCAGACGGACTGGTTGCAGCCTGCAATCGCCGCACTGGCGCGCGGCCAGTTGCACACGTTGACGATCGACGACGAAGACGGCCATGTGCTGACCCTGCGCCGCTGGCATCGTCTGCGCGTCTGGCGTCGCCCGCGCTTCGCATTGCCGGCGGCGACGTCTTGAGCGCGCAGGCGCCGACGATCCGCCGACGCGAGGCCGTAGTGGGCGATCGCTGGCCGTCGACCGTGCCGTCGCTGCTGCGGCGCATCTATGCCGCGCGCGGCGCGCATGACATCGACGCCGCGCAGCCAAAGCTTGCCGGCCTGCTGTCGCCCGATGCGCTGTCGAACATCGACGCTGCGACAGAATT
The DNA here is from genome assembly GCA_045810015.1 of Luteimonas sp. Classification (GTDB taxonomy): domain Bacteria; phylum Pseudomonadota; class Gammaproteobacteria; order Xanthomonadales; family Xanthomonadaceae; genus Luteimonas. Next base: position 83,367 of record JBJMWR010000012.1, on the reverse strand, counting down.
ACTCGCCGATGCCATCAGCAAAGGCGAACGCATTCTCGTCGTCGGCGATTTCGACTGCGATGGCGCCACGGCGTGCGCGGTCGCGGTGCGTGGACTGCGCATGCTCGGCGCGCGCGACATCGTGCATGCGGTGCCCAACCGCATCACCCACGGCTACGGCCTGTCGCCGGCACTGGTCGAATCGCTGGCGCCATTGGCGCCGTCGCTGCTGGTGACCGTCGACCACGGCATCGCCTGCCATGCCGGCATCGAAGCTGCGAAAGCGCTGGGCTGGCGCGTGCTCGTGACCGACCACCATCTGCCGGGCACAGAACTTCCGCCGGCCGATGCGATCGTCAATCCGAACCTGCCGGGCGATACCTTCCCGAGCAAGATGCTGGCCGGCGTCGGCGTGATCTTCTACGTGCTGATGGCGCTGCGCGCGCGGCTGCGCGGGCAGGGCGATGTACGCGCCGCGGACGCGGATCTGGGCAGCCTGCTCGATCTCGTCGCGGTTGGCACCGTCGCCGATCTGGTACCGCTCGATGCGAACAACCGCGCGCTCGTGTCCGCGGGCCTGCGCCGCCTGCGCGCGCGTCGCGGCTGCGCCGGGCTCAATGCGCTGATCGAGATCGCGGGTCGCGATGCCGCGCGCCTGACCGCGGCCGACATCGGTTTCGCGGTCGGCCCGAGAATCAATGCCGCCGGCCGGCTCGAAGACATGGCGATCGGCATCGAATGCCTGCTCAGCGACGACGGCGCGCATGCGCGCGATCTCGCCGACACGCTGCACCAGATCAATGCCGAACGCCGCGCAGTGCAGCAGTCGATGCTCGACGACGCCGAGGCCGCGGTCGCCGGGCAGCCGCCGGTCGATCCGGCCAGCGCCGGTGTGTGCCTGTTCGATGCCGAGTGGCATCCGGGCGTCGTCGGTCTGGTCGCATCGAAGATGAAGGACGCGCTGCACCGTCCGGTGATCGCGTTCGCGCCCGCCGAGCCCGACAGCGACCAGCTGCGCGGTTCGGCACGTTCGATCCCGGGCCTGCACATCCGCGACGTGCTCGCGGCGGTCGATGTGGCGTATCCCGGCTTGATCGAACGCTTCGGCGGTCACGCGATGGCCGCAGGACTCACGCTGCAGCGCGATCACCTCGACGCGTTCACCGAAGCGTTCCGCGCGACGGTCGAACAGATGCTCGATCCCGCGTTGTTGCGCGCCGAGATCCTCACCGACGGCGCCTTGCGCGGCGAGGAATTCGACATCGTCCATGCCGCGCACCTGCGCGATGCCGGGCCGTGGGGGCAGGGCTTTCCCGAACCGCAGTTCGACGGCGAGTTCGCGGTCGTCGACTGGCGCGTGGTCGGCACCCGGCATCTGAAGCTGACGCTGCGCCTCGACGGGCACTCGAAGCCGCTGTCGGCGATCCATTTCGGTGGCTGGCGCGAGATCGCGCCGTCCGCGCGCGAGCGCATCGTGTATCGACTGGCGCCCGACGATTACCGCGGCGGCGATGCGGTGCAGCTGGTCGTCGAACACCGCGAGCCGCTCGGCGCCGTCTGACGCAGTCGGTGCATCACGTGCGCAATCGTGAATGCGGGTGCAGAATGGGCCGCCGCGCACGCGGCATGCCCGCGGTCGTTGCCCCCGCAACGCCGCCCACCTCTGTACAGGGAGACGTTCTTGAAGACTGTCCATACGCTGGCCCTCGCCGTTGCGCTGGCCCTGGCTCCCACCCTCGTCGTGCATGCCGCACCGGGTGATGCCGCCGAATCCGTGACCCTGGGCGCCGAGCGCCGAGGCGAGATCACCAGCCGGTCCAGCCTCAACCACCAGGACGGCTCGCGCAGCCAGCTCTACCGCGTCGACCTGCGCGAAGGCCAGGTGGCGTCGTTCAAGCTCGAAGGCGCATTGCGCGGCAAGCTCACCGCGTTCCATGGCGGCGATCTGGTCGCGAGCTCGAACCCGAACAACGAATCCGCCTCGCTGGTCGTGCGCGCCAAGCGCGCCGGCAGCTACACGATCGCCGTCAGCGGCGCCGACGCGAGCGCGTATGGTCCGTTCACGCTGCAGGCATCGGCGATCGAGGCCTACAACGGCGAGACCCTGCGCGTGGGCGCGGCGATCAGCGACTGGACCGATGCCAAGCGCCAGCTGCCGCTGCGCATCGACGAGGCCGGCTTCTACACGATCGACATGATGTCCGACGATTTCGATTCCGTGCTCAAGCTCGACGGCCCGGGCGTGGCGCTGAGCAACGATGACGGCGGCGAAGGCAGCAACGCGCGTATCAGCGCACGCCTCGCGCCGGGCACCTACACGCTGACGGCCGAGGGCTACGGCAGCGAGCGCATCAACGGCATGTACCAGATCCGCGTCGCCGCGCGTCCGCTGCCGGAAGGCGGTCTGCGCGAAGGTGGCGAACTCGCCGTCGGCAGCACCGTGACCGGTCTGTACGAAGGCACCGCGCACGCCTACACGTTCTCGTTGCCGGCGCGCCGCGTCGTGCGCATCGACATGCGCAGCGACGAGATCGATCCGTTGATGCACCTGGCCGGCAACGGCGTGGAGAAGACCGACGACGATGGCGGCGACGCGCTCAACTCGCGCATCTCGATGTTGCTGGAGCCGGGCACGTACACGCTGCGCGCCGATGCGGCGTCGGCCGGCGCCGGTCTGTATACGCTGGCGTTCGCCGCCAGCGAGGCGCCGGACAATGTCGGCGGCGGCACGCTGGCGGCGGGTCGTCCGACCGACGCCACGTTGCTGCCCGGCATGACCGATCGCTGGACGATCAACATCCGCAGCGCCGGCGAGTACGCGATCGCGATGAACTCCGACGACGTCGACAGCTATCTGCGTCTGAGCCGCGACGGTCAGGAAGTGGCGACCGACGACGACGGCGGCGGTGCGTTGAACGCGCGCATCGCGCAGCGGCTCGAGTCGGGCACCTATGTCGTCGAAGCCTCGTCGATCGACGGCGACACCGGCGGCAACTACCGCATCTCGCTCGAGCGTCGCTGATCTTTCGCCACCGGTGCCGCTCAGCGCGGCGCCGGTGGTTCGCGTCCGCCATCCGCGGCAGTGCCGCGGGGCTGCCAGCCGGGCGCAGCGCTGTCCGGCTCGCTGCTGCGCCACTGGATCGGTGTGCGGCTGCTGACCGCGGTGATGTCACCGGCGGCGATCGCGCCTTCCGGATCGCGCAGTACCGCTTTGACGTCCAGCACGTCGCCGTCGCACCACAGTCCCGTCCACGCGTCGCGCCCGCCACGCTTGGATGCGTAGAGCGCGCGGTCGGCTAGGTCCACCGCCTCGCGCCAACGTTCCTTTCTGGCAAGGCCGGCCGCGGCCGCCGTCGGCCAGCACGCGAATCCGATCGACACCGACAGCACGGCCTGGCCGCCGTCGAAGGCGAAGGGCGTGTTCGCGACGACTGCGCGCAGGCGTTCGGCGACATCGCGTGCCCCTCGCAGATCCAGGGCCGGGCAGGCGACCAGGAATTCCTCACCACCCCAACGCGCGACCAGATCGCCCGGTCGACAGCAGGTGCCGAGCCGCGCCGCGATCTCGGCGAGGATCGCATCGCCGGTGCTGTGGCCGTGCTGGTCGTTGCTGTGCTTGAAGTAGTCGACATCGAGCAGGAACACGACCTGCCGCGCAGTGCCGCCGGTGGCATTCGACATGTTGCGCAGCGCATGCGTGGCGGCGCCGCGGTTGAGCAGGCGGGTGAGGCTGTCGACCGAGCTCAGGCGATACAGGCGACGGTTCACCCGGCGCTGGTACCAGGCGAAGGCGAGCATCAGCACGACGAGGATCCCGAGCCCGGCGATCGCCGCGCTGCGCAGCTTGCGGGCGTGCTGCTGGGTCAGCGCATCGACGCGGCGCTGTTCGTGCAGCCGCGCCAGCTCGCTCGCGCTGTGGCGGTCTTCGAGCCGCGCCTGCAGCCCGGCCAGCGTGCCGAGGTTCTGGCTGCGCAGCGCGCGCACTTCGACATCGCGCAGCGTCTGCTGCACGTCGAGCGCGGCCTCGTACTGTCCGAGCGCCCGCAGCGCGGCGACTTCGGCGCGCATCGCGTCGCGATACTCGATGCGGAACGCGCCGGCGCGGGCGATCCCGACGGCGTCGCGCGCATGCGTCAGGGCCTGCGCGGCCTGGCCGGCGTCGAGTGCCAGGCGCGACATGCGCATCAGGGTGATCGCAGCGCCCGACGGATCGTCGCTGCGCTGCGCATCGGCGATGCGCAGCAGCGCCGGCAACGCCTCGATGCCGGTGGCGTCGAGCGCGGCCAGTTCGGCGCGCGCACGCTGCTCGACCACACCCAGTGCGATGGCTTCCGCTTGCGGCAGCGCCACGGCGAATGCATCGCGCGCATCCGCCTCGCGTCCGGCGCGCAGATGGTTCAGGCCCTGGTTGTAGCTCAGGATCGGCTCCGACAGCCCACCCTTGTCGGCGATCGCCTGCGCCCGCGCGAAGATCCGAACCGCGTCGTCGAACGCTTCCAGCTCTTCGCTGTGGATGTTGCCCACGTTGTTGAGCATCTTGATCTGGGCGATGTCGGAATCGCCGGCTTCAGCGGCTTCGAACGCGCGCGTGTACAGCGCCAATGCGCGCGGCACGTCGCCGGCCAGTTGCAGCGCCGCACCGGCATTGGACAGCGCACGCAGCGCGAACTCGGGCGATTGCGGTGACGCGGTGAGCAGGATTTCGACGCGGTCCACTGCATCGATCGCGGTCAGTGCATCGCCGGTCAGCGCCGCGGCGCGCGCCAGACAGGTCTGCAGCTTGATCTCTTCGGGCGCCGGCAGATCCGTGCTCGACAGCGCAGCGTGGGCGATCGCGATGGCTTCGGCCGGGCGACGCTCGCGCAGATCGAAACAGCGCTCGACCTGCGCTGCCAGTGGGTGACCGGGCTCTGCATTGGGCGCCGCCGCCATTGCAGGCGCGCATCCGAACATCATCATCGCGCCGGCCAGCAGCCAGCCGCGCGCGTTGCGCATCGTCATTCCGGTCGATCCCCTTGCCAGTGCCCCCAATGGCCGGCGGAATTCTAGCGGCAAAGCGGGCGCCCGGGGTGCGGCCTGCGGGGACGCGGCGGGGCGGACTTGCTAGAATCGGGGGTTTCCCCGGACGTCATCGGCCATGCTTGAACTCAATCCCGTTCGCCAGCGCATCGTCGACCTTCGCGGTCGGCTGGATGCGCTCAGGGGGTTTCTTTGACTACGACGCCCGTCGCGAGCGTCTAGAGGAAGTCGAGCGCGAGCTCGAAGACCCGACCATCTGGAACGATCCCGAGCGCGCACAGGCGCTGGGACGTGAGCGCTCGACGCTCGACAAGACCGTCAACGGCATCCGCAACCTGACCGAAGGTCTGGAAGGCGCGAACGAACTGCTGGAACTGGCCGAGTCCGAACAGGACGAGGACACCGCGCAGGCGGTCGTCGACGATGTCGAAGGTTTCGCGGTCGAGGTCGACAAGCTGGAATTCCAGCGCATGTTCTCCGGCGAGCTCGATTCGGCGAACTGCTTCGTCGACATCCAGGCCGGCGCTGGCGGCACCGAGGCCCAGGACTGGGCCGAGATGATGCTGCGCATGTATCTGCGTTGGGCTGAAACCCGCGGCTGGAAGACCGAGCTGATGGAAGTGTCCGGCGGCGAAGTCGCGGGCATCAAGTCGGCGACCGTGCGCGTCGAGGGCGAGTTCGCCTACGGCTGGCTGAAGACCGAGATCGGCGTCCACCGTCTGGTGCGCAAGTCGCCGTTCGATTCCGACAACCGCCGCCATACGAGCTTCACCTCGGTGTTCGTGTCGCCGGAAGTCGACGACAACATCGAGATCGACATCAATCCGGCCGACCTGCGCACCGACGTGTACCGCTCGTCCGGCGCCGGTGGTCAGCACGTCAATAAGACCGAGTCGGCGGTGCGCATCACGCACATCCCGACCAACACCGTCGTCGCCTGCCAGACCGGCCGCAGCCAGCACCAGAACCGCGACACCGCGATGAAGATGCTGGCCGCCAAGCTCTACGAGCTGGAAGTGCAGAAGCGCAACGTCGAGAAGGACGCGCTGGAAGCCACCAAGTCCGACATCGGCTGGGGCAGCCAGATCCGCAACTACGTGCTCGATCAGAGCCGCATCAAGGATCTGCGCACGGGCGTGGAGCGCAGCGACACGCAGAAGGTGCTCGACGGCGATCTCGACGAATTCGTCGAAGCCAGCCTGAAGTCGGGTCTGGCGGCAGGTTCCAAACGCACCGACGCCGTCTGACCGATCCATCCGCCGACGCGCCGCGTCGGCACTGCGCGACCGGCCGCTCCGGTCGCGCGTGATTCCTCCTTCGCATACGAACGAACCGCAGCCATGACCGACGCCCCCGCACCGCAGACGCCCTCCGACGAGAACGCCCTGATCGCCGAGCGCCGCGCCAAACTGGCCGCGCTGCGCGGGCAGGGCGTGGCGTTCCCGAACGACTTCCGTCGCCGCGACGAGGCCGGCGCACTGCAGACCTCGCACGGCGACGCCGAACGCTGGACCGGCGAAGCGCTGGAGGCCGAGGGCGTGCAGGTCGCCGTCGCCGGCCGTCTGATGGCAAAGCGGATCATGGGCAAGGCCGCGTTCGCGACGGTCCAGGACGTCAGCGGTCGCATCCAGCTGTTCCTGCAGTCGGCCACGCTCGGCGAGCGCTACGACGCGTTCAAGGGTTGGGATGTCGGCGACATCGTCGCGGCCGAAGGCACGCTGATGCGCACCAAGACCGGCGAGCTGTCGATCAAGGCCGCGTCGCTGCGCCTGCTGACCAAGTCGCTGCGGCCGCTGCCGGACAAGTGGCACGGCCTGAGCGACGTTGAGCAGCGGTACCGCCAGCGCTACGTCGACCTGATCGTCTCGCCAGACGCGCGCGCGGTGTTCGTCAAGCGCTCGCGCATCGTCGGCGCGATCCGGCAGTGGCTCGACACGCGTGACTTCCTCGAAGTCGAGACGCCGATGATGCATTACATCGCCGGCGGCGCTGCGGCCAAGCCGTTCACCACGCATCACAACGCGCTAGATCTCGACCTGTTCCTGCGCGTCGCACCCGAGCTCTACCTCAAGCGTCTGGTTGTCGGCGGCTTCGAGCGCGTCTACGAGATCAACCGCAACTTCCGCAACGAGGGCGTGTCGACCCGGCACAACCCCGAGTTCACGATGCTCGAACTCTACGAAGCCTATGTGGCCTACGAAGAGGTCATGGATCTGACCGAAACCCTGATCCGCGACGTCGCGGTTCAGGCGGTCGGCACCACGGCGCTGGAGTGGGACGGCAACGCGATCGATGTCGGTCCGGCGTTCCGTCGCTGGAAGCTCGAAGAAGCGGTGCGCGAACTCAACCCGGAGATCAGCGTCGCCGACTGTCGCGACCGCGAAGCACTGGCCGCACATTGCGCGCGTCTGGATGTGCACGTGAAGACCGGCTACGGCTGGGGCAAGCTGCTGCTGGAGATCTTCGAAAAGACCGTCGAGACCGGCCTGATCCAGCCTACCTTCATCACCCATTACCCGGTCGAGGTCTCGCCGCTGGCGCGCGAGTCCGACGACGAGGCGGGCATCACCGACCGCTTCGAGCTGTTCATCGGCGGCAAGGAAATCGCCAACGGCTTCTCCGAGCTCAACGATCCCGAAGACCAGGCTGCGCGCTTCCGCACCCAGGTCGATGCCCGCGATGGCGGCGACGACGAGGCGATGCACTACGACGCCGACTACATCCGCGCGCTCGAAGTCGGCCTGCCGCCCACCGGTGGCCTGGGCATCGGCATCGACCGTCTGGTCATGCTGCTGACCGGGTCTTCTTCGATCCGCGATGTGCTGCTGTTCCCGTACATGCGCCCCCAGGCCGACGTCTGAGGTCAGTTGCTGCCGTCCGGCGGCAACCGCTCTTCCCGTTCTCACCATCGGGAGCGGCCCGGCTGGCGGGTGGGATTTCCCCTGAGGCTGGCGCGGGACTTGCTTCCGAGGGAGATGGCCCGCGATGATGCGGGTCAGGGGAAACCGTAGGGAGACCAGCAGCATGAACATCGTCATCGTCGATGATCAGACGTCCGCGCGGACGATGCTGCGGCATATCCTCGAGGACATCAGCCCGGAGCTCGAAGTCTTCGACTTCGGCGACCCCGAGCACGCCCTGCGCTGGTGCGACGATCACCGCCCCGACCTGCTGCTGCTCGACTACCGCATGCCGGTCGTCGACGGCCTGGAGTTCGCGCGTCGCTTCCGCCGTCCGCTGATGCACCGCGACGTGCCGATCGTGCTGGTCACCGTGGTCGGCGACGAGCCGATCCGCCAGGCCGCGCTGGAAGCGGGCGTCATCGATTTCCTGGTCAAGCCGGTGCGTCCGCGCGAACTGCGCGCACGCTGCCGCAACTTGCTGCAGCTGCGCCAGCAGTCCGAGTCGGTGAAGCAGCGTGCGCTGTCGCTGGAACAGCGCCTGCTCAAGAGCATGCACGAGGTCGAGGAACGCGAACGCGAGACTCTGACCCGGCTGGCGCGGGCGATCGCGTATCGCGACGCCAGCACCAGCGCCAATCTCGAACGCGTCGCCGCGGTGGCCGGCATGGTCGCTGAAGCGATGGGCCTGTTCGAAGACGAAGTGCGGATGATCGAACTCGCCGCGCCGCTGCACGACATCGGCAAGATCGCGATTCCCGACGCCATCCTGATGAAGCCCGGCCCGCTGACGGCCGAGGAAACGCTGGAGATGCGCCAGCATCCGCAGATCGGCTACGAACTGCTCAGCAACAGCCAGAACCGTTTCATCCAGCTCAGCGCATTGATTGCGCTGCGTCATCAGGAGCGCTTCGACGGCACCGGCTATCCCGATGGTCTGGCCGGCGAACAGATTCCGCTGGAAGCGCGCATCGTCGCGATCGCCGACGTGTTCGACGCGCTGATGTCCAAGCGTCCGTACAAGCGCGCCTGGTCGATCGAGGAAGCGCTGGCTTACATCGGCGAGAACAGCGGCCGTCATTTCGACCCACGCTGCGTCGAGGCGATGCTGTCCAACGTGCCGCGTCTGCAGCACATCTGCGCGCAGTTCGGCGGACGGCCCGTCGGGCCGCTGCAGTAAGTTGTCCGCGATGAACGCCGCCATCGGCTGGCTGCGCGCGCGTCTGTCCGACCGTCACGACAGCGAACACGGCCAGGCCACCGTGCGTCTGGTGATGCTGGTGGTCATCTACGCCTATCTGCAGCTGTTCGTCGGCGGCAAGCCCGAAGTCGCCCGCGAGCTGTGGCTGTCGGAAGCCTATCTCGCAATCGAGTACGCGGTCGCGCTCGGTATCTTCGTCTGGTTGCTGTGGCGCCCGGGCGTGTCGCATCCGCGCCGCGTGCTGGGCATGGTGGCCGATTACAGCTTGATGGGCGTCGGTCTGTTCCTGCTCGGCGACCTGCTGGCGTGGCTGTACGTGGTGATCATGTGGGTCACCGTCGGCAACGGCCTGCGCTTCGGTCCGCGTTATCTGTATGCAGCGATCGGCTTCGCCGTCGTGACCTTCGGCACCGCGATCGCGCTCACGCCGTACTGGCAGCAGAACATGTCGCTGGCGCTTGGTTTGCTGGTCGGCCTCGTCGCGGTGCCGCTGTATTTGAGCTCACTGCTGCGTGCGCTCACCGAAGCAACCCGCGCGGCGAAGGCCGCCAGTGAGGCGAAAAGCCGGTTCCTGGCCAATATGAGCCACGAATTCCGCACGCCGCTCAACGGCATCATCGGCATGTCCGATCTGCTGGTGACCACGCCGCTGACCGCCGAACAGCGCGACAGCGCGCACGTGATCCAGACGTCGGCCAAGGCGCTGCAGGTGCTGGTCGACGACGTGCTCGACATCTTCAAGATCGAGGCCGGCAAGTTCCGCAGCAGCCACGCCGACTTCTCGCTGCCCGAACTGGTGCGCGGCATCCAGGTCATGCTGATGCCGAGCGCGCACGCGAAGGGTCTGCAGTTCGAGGCGAAGGTCGCCGAGGGCGTGCCGACGCTGCTGCACGGCGACAGCAATCAGCTGCGCCAGGTGCTGGTGAATCTGCTGTCGAACGCGATCAAGTTCACCGATCAGGGCAAGGTCACGCTGGCCATCGATGCGGTCGACGGCGAGCAGGCGCCTTTGCGCGTGCAGCTGCGGTTCTCGGTGCGCGACACCGGTATCGGCATGCCGCCCGAGGCGCTGACCGGCATCTTCGATGCGTTTGAACAGGTCGAAACCGGTCTCGGCCGTCGCTTCGGCGGAACCGGTCTCGGCACGACGATCGCCAAGGGACTCACCGAGCAGATGGGCGGGCAGATTCACGTCGAGAGCCGTCTCGGTGATGGTTCGCACTTCTGGATCGAGATTCCGCTGGGCGTGGTCGACCGCGACGAGGCGGCGCCCAGTTCGGTCAGCAATGTCATTCCGTTCGATGACCCCTTCGTGCGGCATCGCGCGCGCGTCGAACCGATGCGTATCCTCGTCGCCGACGACCAGCCAGCCAATCGCATGGTGCTGCGGCGCCTGCTGGAGAAGGCAGGTCATCGCCCGCACGTCGTCGACGATGGCGACGACGTGCTGATGGCGCTCGAAGCGCAGACCTTCGATGCGGTGATCACCGACCTGCACATGCCGGGGGCTGATGGTCTCGACATCATCCGGCAAACGCGGTTCATGGAAGCGGGCAGCGGACGTCGCACACCGTTCATCGTGCTGACGGCTGACGCGACCGCCGAAGCACGCGAGGCCTGCATGCGCGCCGGCGCGATGGCCTATCTGACCAAGCCGATCGTCATCGAGCGGATGCTGGAGAAGCTCGCCGAGATCGCACTGGGCAGCACGACCGCACCTGTGGCACCTGCAGCGCTGAAGGTCGTCGCCCGCGAGGCCGATGGCAGCGTAATCTCGCAGCACATCCTCGACGAGCTGCGTGAGATGGGACTGGGCGAGCCGTTCGTGCAACGGTTCCTCGGCGAGTGCTCCCGTGATGCGCGCAAATGTCTCGTCGATTTCGAAGAATCGGCGCGCGTCAGAAACTGGGATGCGGCGCGTGATGCCTGCCACGCGTTGAAAGGCGCAGCCGGCAACATGGGCGCGGTGCGCCTGGCCGACAGCGCGTCGACCGGCATGGGCATGCGTTCGGAGCAACTGTTCAAGGAATGGAACGGCCTGCTGCAGACATTGGGTCAGCAGCTCGACCAGGCACTCGTTGCCTTGCGCGACCGCGGCGATCTGCCGAGGACCGGCATGCCCGGGTCCGAAAAAGCCTGACCCGGGCGTCGCGTCAGACCATCAGCCGACGTCGGCGGTCTGGTCTTCGCTCACCGCTTCCGGCCGGCGCAGCTGCGCGCGCACGAGGCGTTCCATCGTGCGCAGCTGACGATCACCGAGCTGCAGGGCTGTGTCGACCCAGATGCGGGTGATGCGCATCAGTTCCTCATGGGTCACCGGATACGCGCCTTCGCGGACTTCGTGCAGCGCCAGACGCGCGGCAGCGATGCGGCGGTTCTGACGGATCACCTCGTGCACCGCGCGCGTGCCCTCGCCCTTGGGCACCAGCACGTCGACGATGCCCATCTTGTGGAGTTCGTCGCTGCTGTACATCACGCCGTTGAGCATCATTTCTTCTGCGACCTTCGGGCTGACCTTCTGCGCGAGCAGCGAGTAGGCGCCCATGCCCGGAAACAGGCCGAACAGCACTTCGGGGAAGCCCATCTGCACGCCGCGCTCGGCGACTATCGTCTGGCAGGCAAGAGCCAGTTCGAAACCACCGCCGAGCGCATCGCCTTCGACCAGCGCCACCGTGTGCGCATTGCGATGCAGGCGTGTGTGCAACAGGTGGATGTTGTCGACGCATTCAGTCGCATAGCGCAGTAGGCCGTCGCGATTGCGATCACGGATCAGCGAGGCGAAGAGCTTCAGGTCGCCACCGAGATTGAACACGTGGCTGTCGGCGCCGAGCACGATGTGCGATACGTGCGCCGGCTCGGCCTGCGCACGGCTCGAGATCCGGTCGATCGTCTGTTGCGCGAACAGACGCAGTTCGCGCAGAAGCGCCGGGGAGAAACAGGCCCGATAGGTGGGATCGGAGAACGCCTGCTGCGCATGCATGAAGCACCAATGCGAATCATTGGACGCGTCATGTTCGATACGGATGGTGGACAGTGCGGCGGTGGCGTCACCGTGCAGCAGCTCGACGTTGTGCATTGAAAATCCCCTGGAGCGGACGTCCCGCCGGTCGGGCGCCCGGCAGGCTGTCCCGATAAAAATTTTCGCCCGATGCCGGCTTCTATGCGCGCATCGGACGAAAAGGGCAAGGATTTCAATGGTCTAAACAGTGAATGCCAAATCCGTCACTCGAATTTGGGAACTACGTCACTCTTTGTGCGCTTCATCACGCAGTTCGCGCCGCAGGATCTTGCCGACGTTGGTCTTGGGCAGCTCGGTGCGAAACTCGACGATGCGCGGATGCTTGTAGCCGGTCAGATGCTCGCGCGCGTGCGCCTTGACCTGCTCGGCGGTCAGCGATGGATCCTTGCGCACGATGACGACCTTCACCGCTTCGCCCGATTTCTCGTCCGGCACGCCGATCGCGGCGACTTCGAGCACGCCGGGCATCATCGCGATGACGTCCTCGATTTCGTTTGGATATACGTTGAAGCCGGAGACGAGGATCATGTCCTTCTTGCGATCGACAATGAAGAAGAACCCCTTCTCGTCCATCTTCGCCATGTCGCCGGTGTGGAGCCAGCCGTCGGCGTCGATCGCCTCTGCGGTGTCTTCGGCGCGCTGCCAGTAGCCCTTCATCACCTGCGGACCGCGAATGCACAACTCGCCGACTTCGCCGACCGGCAGCTGCGCGCCGTCTTCGTCCTTGACGCAGGCTTCGGTCGACGGCACCGGCAGACCGATCGCGCCGTTGTACTCGGCCAGATCCATCGGATTGATGCAGGCCGCCGGCGAGGTTTCGGTCAGTCCGTACGCTTCGACGAGCGTGACGCCGGTGGTCTGCTTCCAGCGTTCTGCAACCGAACGCTGGACAGCCATGCCGCCGCCAAGTGTCAACCGGAGTGGGCTGAAATCGATGTCCGAAAAACCCGGCGTGTTGAGCAGCCCGTTGAACAGCGTGTTGACGCCGGTGATCGCGGTAAAGGGCTCGCGCTTGAGCTCCTTGACGAAGCCGGGCATGTCGCGCGGATTGGTGATCAGGATGTTCTTCGCGCCGAGGCGCATGAAGACCAGACCGTTCGCCGTCAACGCGAAGATGTGATACAGCGGCAGCGCCGTGATGATCGTCTCCTGGCCTTCGCGCGCCAACGGTCCGATCCAGGCTGAGGCCTGTTGCATGTTCGCGATGAGATTGCGGTGGGTGAGCATCGCGCCTTTGGCGACGCCCGTGGTCCCGCCGGTGTACTGGAGAAACGCGATGTCCTCATGGGTGATCGAGATCTTCGGCAGTTCGTGCTTCGCGCCTGCCGCAATCGCATCGCGGAAGCGGACCGCGCCGCGAATCGCATAATCGGGCACCATCTTCTTGACGTGCTTGAGCACGAAGTTGACGATCGCGCCCTTCGGGAAACCGAGCAAGTCGCCCAGGCCTGTAGTGATGACCTGCTTGACCTGGGTGTCGGCCAGCACGTCCTGTACGGTCTTGCCGAAGTTGTCCATCACCAGCACCGCAGCGGCGCCGGAATCGACCAGCTGATGGCGCAGCTCGCGCGGCGTGTACATCGGGTTGGTGTTCACCACCGTCAGACCCGCGCGCAGGATGCCGAACGTCGCGATCGGATACTGCAGGCAGTTAGGCATCATGATCGCGACGCGATCGCCCTTCTTGAGCTTGAGCTCACCGAGCAGGTAGGCGGCGAAGTCGCGGCTGCGCGCGTCCAGTTCGCCGTAAGTGATCGTCTGTCCCATGTTCGAGAACGCGGGCCGGTCGCGGAACTTCGCGATGGCCTCGTCCAGAACTGCCGGCACCGAGCGGTACTGCCCCGGATCGATTTCCGCAGGCACGCCTGCGGGATAGTTCGCCAGCCACGGACGTTGATCGGTCATGCAATCCTCTCCCTGATTGAAGGCCGTCACTCGAACGGGTGACCGTACCTGTGCAATTCGTTCGATTGGAGCATAGGCTCCAGGGGGTGGCAAGGCGCGATGCGGCGTAAATCGCGTGGGTTGCGTGCCGATCGATGCGCATTCCTTGGACGAAGCACGGGGTTTGAAAACATGCGGGATATGCGCAGCAGGGCAGGGTGGACGCGTTGGACAACCGCACTGGTGTTGACGTGCGGACTGGCACTCGCGGGTTGCAGCCGCGAGGCGCCCGAAGACGCGATCCGTGCGCAGGTCGTGGCGCTGCAGACGGCGATCGAACAACGCAGCGCGTCGGATGTCGTTGACGTGCTCGACGAGGATTTCATCGGCCCGCAGAACATGGATCGGCGCGCCGCGCGGCAGATGGCGGCGGTGCTGATGCTGCGGCACCAGCGCATCGGCGTACTGACCGGACCAGTGGATGTGGCCTTGCAGGGCGAGGACCGCGCGACGGTGCGCACGCGCGCCGCGCTGACCGGCGGCGAAGGCAGTGCACTGCTGCCCGACAGTGCGCAGGCGTGGCGGATCGAAAGCGGCTGGCGTCTGCGAGATGGCGTCTGGCGGATCACCAGCCTGACGTGGACGCCAGTCCTGCAGTGAGTCACAGCGACCGGCGGCGCCGCGTTCGCATCACTCGAAGTCGTACTGCATGCCTGAACTGGCGGCGGCCAGGAAGTTGCCCTGCACATAGTCGATGTCGGCGCCGAACAGGATCGACATGCTGGCCGCGTCCTGCACGAATTCGGCGATCGTGCGGATACCGACCTGACGTGCACGTCGCGCGATCTCGCCGATGCGCGCCTGGTTCTCGCTGTTGCTCGGCAGATCGTCGGTGAAGCTGCGGTCGAGCTTGAGCAGGTGCGGTTGCAGATGGCTCAGCAACTGGAACGAATCCAGCCCCACACCGAACTGTTCGAGCGCGAAGCGGCCATCGAAGCGCGCGATGCGCGCGGCGAAGGCCTGGGTCGCCTTGAGATGCGTGAACACCTTGGCCTCGGGCAACTGCAGCACGAGGTATTCGCCGGGCACCTGATGCTCGGCGAGTTGTTCGCCGACGAAGTCCGCGAACGCGTCGCCGTCGAGCGAGGCCTGGCTGACTTTGACCAGCAGCGTCGTCGGATGACCGGCGCGCAGGCGCTGGCCGATCGCGGCGATCGCGCGCGCGGCGACGTGGCGGTCGATCTCGCCGAGCATGCCGTTGTCTTCGGCGATCTGCAGGAAGGTGCCGGGCGCGATCAGTTCACCGTCGCCGCCATCGAGGCGCAGCAGCACGTCGTAGACCGCCGCGTTGTCGCCCTGCAGATTGATGACCGGCTGGTAATGCAGCACGAAGCCGTCGCTGTCGAGTGCACCGCGCAGGCGCGCCACCCAGGCCTGGATGCGCTCTTCCTCGACGCGATCGACCGCACTCGGGTCGAACACTTCGCAGCGATTGCCGCCGGTGCCGGATGCCGATTCGAGCGCTGCCGTCGCGCGCGCGAGTACCTGGGCGACGTTCGCGATCTTCTCGCCGACCTGCACGCCGCCGATGCTGACAGTGATGACGCTGGAGCGCTCACCAACCTCGAAGACGTGATCGGCGAAGCCCGCGCGGATCCGCTCGGCGGTCGCGGACGTGGCGTGGTAGTCGTGGCCGCGCAGCAGGATGGAGAGCGTGTGGCCGGCATACCGGGCCACCGTGGCGTCGTCGCCGACCAGCGTCTGCAGATGTTCGGCCGCCGCGGCCAGCAGATCGTCGGCGTGATCGAGGCCGATGTCGGCCAGCAGCTGCTGGTGGTGATCGGGCTCAAGCATCAGGAAGCCGTACTGGCCATCGGACTGCGCGACGTCGTCGACGGCGTCTTCGATCGCGCGCAGGAAGGTCGGACGGTTCAGCAGGCCGGTGACCTGGTCGCGGTGACGCAGCTCTTCGAGTTCGAGCACGAGGTCGGCATCGAGTTCCTCGCGGCGGCGGAACACCACCTGCAGGCAGGGCTCGCCTTCGTACTGCGCGGTGGCGAACTCCATCGATGCCGGGAACGCATTGCCATCGACATCGCGCGCTTCGATCTCGTGGCGCGGCGGTGGCGGTTCGCCCTTGCTCAGCGATTTCAGCAGCGCCTTGAACGATTCCACGTGCTGCGGCGCGACCATGTCCAGCAGCGAGATGCCTTCGACATCCTCGAAGCTCTCGTAGCCGAACATCTCCAGATAGGCCGCATTGGCGCGGATGTGCATGCCTTCATGGATGTAGGCGATCGGGTCGCGCGAGGAGTCGATCAGCGCGTCGCAGCGGCGCTCGGTCTCGCGCACGCGCGCTTCGAGGCGACGCAGCCCGCGACGCGCGTCGCGATCGGCCCAGGCTTCGCGCACGCAGGCCAGCAGCTGCTGCGGCGCATGGCGCAGGGCGACCGCGCGGGCGCCGGACTGGATCGCGTCGATGTAGTCCGCTTCGACCAGCGTGTCGACCAGGGCGATGACCGGCAGGTCACGTCCGCTGTCGGCGATGCGCTGCATGACCTGCGCGAACGGCAGCACGGTTGAATTGCGCGCGGCGATGACTACGTCGGGTGACTGGCTGCCGATGATTCGGCCCAGATCGTCGTCCGATTCGGGCCGCAGGGGACGCACCGCGATGCCGGCATTGCGCAATCCGCTGGCGAGCGCTTCGGCATCCTCGACGCGGTCGTCGACGATCAGAAGGCGCAGGGCAGTGTCGGCTCGTGTCGACATTCGGGTCTCCAGGGCAGACCGCCTTATGCCACGGAGGGGGTGATCCGTCCATCGCCATGATCGGTCATCGGACGCTTGGACGCGTCACCTGCGACCTCGCGCACAAGACGCGGGACCAGATACCCGGACTGGCGGGCGACGAGCGCCGCGTGCAGGGCGAGCGCGGTGGCGTCGTCGACCTCGAAATGCGCCGCGCCGGCCACGCGATCGAGCTGGTGCAGGTAATAGGGCAGCACGCCGGCGGCGAATCCGCGCTCGGCGAGTGCGGCGAGCGTGTCGACATCGTCGTTGACGCCGCGCAGCAGCACCGCCTGGTTCATCAACACAGCGCCGGTGTCGCGCAGGGTGCGCATCGCCGCGTCAACGTCGGCGTCGAACTCGTTGGCGTGGTTGGCGTGGACCACGATTGCAACCGGCCACGGCAACGAAGACAGCCAGTCGCACAGCTCGGTGTCCACGCGTTCGGGCAGCACGATCGGCAGGCGGGTGTGGATGCGCAGGCGGCGTACGTGCGGGATCGCGCGCAGGGCATCGGTGAGTTCGACGAGCTTGGGCGTGGCCAGCGACAGCGGATCGCCGCCCGACAGCAGGACCTCGTTGATGCTCGGGTCGGCCCGGACCGCTTCAATCGCCTCGCGCCAGCTGTTCGCGGCCGCGGTTTCTTCGGCGTAGGGAAAATGCCGGCGGAAGCAGTAGCGGCAATGCACCGCGCAGCTGCCGGTCGTGATCAGCAATGCACGGCCCTCGTACTTGTGGATCACGCCGTGGCCCGCCTTGGCGGCGCCATCGCCGACCGCGTCCAGGTCGAAACCGGGGACGGGGCGCATCTCGTCGTCGAGCGGCAGCACCTGGCGCAGCAGCGGGTCGTGCGGATCGCCATGGCGCATGCGCGCGACGAAGCTGCGCGGCACCCGCAACGGGAACTGCGCGGCCGCGGCGTCGGACACGCCCAGCGCGACCTCGCGCAGGCCGAGCAGGGCCAGCAGCTCGCGGGGGTCCCGGATGGCCTCGCGCCAGGCCTGCTGCCAGCGCCGCGGCTGCATCGTGAGGGGGGCTGCGGGTATCATGTGCGATTGAATCCGTAGAGCCGTCCGCGCGAGTCGCGGCCGGGAAACCCCATATTGTAGACGCCGGTGCAACCGGCCCAGCAGGAGTGAACGATGGCCAGTTATGGCTTGAACGACGTCAAGAACGGTTTGAAGATCCTGGTCAACAACGAACCCTGCGTGATCACCGAGACGGAATACGTCAAGCCGGGCAAGGGTCAGGCGTTCACCCGCATCAAATACCGTTTCATCAAGTCGGGCCGCGTCGTCGAGTTGACGATGAAGGCGACCGACTCGCTGGAAGCGGCCGATGTCGTCGATACCGACATGCAGTATCTCTACAGCGACGGCGAGTCCTGGCACTTCATGGATCCCGAGTCCTTCGAGCAGTTCCAGGCGGACAAGGCGGGCATGGGCGGCGCCGAGAAGTGGCTCAAGGGTGAGGAGCAGTGCGTCGTGACGCTGTGGAACGGCACGCCGATCCAGGTGGTGCCGCCGAATTTCGTCGAACTGCAGATCACCGAGACCGATCCGGGCGTGCGCGGCGACACCTCCGGCGGCGGCGGCAAGCCGGCGACGCTGGAAACCGGCGCCGTGGTCCGTGTGCCGCTGTTCGTCGGCCAGGAAGAAGTCATCAAGGTCGACACCCGTTCGGGCGAGTACGTCAGCCGGGTGAAATGATTGATCCGCAGCGAAATTGCGAAGCGATTTGCGTGGCGGATCAATCATCCCCGCGAAAGCGGTGATTCCGCGTCCGTGCGCATTGAAGGCATCTCGAAGCGGTTGCGCCGGCGCCTTGCCGCCGGCGCACTGTTGTTCGCAGCTGCAAGCGCGTCGGGCATGGCGTCCGCCAAGGACGCCTGTCCGCTGCAGACGCTGTACGCGTTGACCCAGGCGTCGCTGCTGCCGACGGGCGACGACGTGCCACTGGTGGCCGAAGCCTGCAAGGCCTGGCCGTACGACGAGTCGCTCGCACTCGCGGCGGTGGCGTATCCCTTGCCCGAATCCGACGATGACGGGCGCGTACTGCGTCTGGTGATCGCGGTGCTCGGTGCGCAGGAGGCCAACATCCTCGCCGTGCACGAGACCGACCTCAGCGAAGACGCGGCCTTCGCGTTGATCGAGGACGGACTGATGCTCGACACCGCGCGCTACGACCTCGCCAAGGGCGTGCGCGCATTCGGCGTAAAGGTACGCAGTTCCGCGCCGGGCCCGAGTTGTCCGGACGGCCGCTTCAATGACGCGCTCACACTGTACGTGCGCGAAGGTGACGCGCTCCGGCCGGTGTTCAATTCGTACACCGATTTCTGGGCGCGGGTGGAAGGCGAGCCCTGCAGTTGGGACCAGAACCAGCGTCTGGTGACCGAGGAAGCGGCGTTCACCATCGGCGTGGAGCGGAGTGCACACAACGGTTTCGCCGATCTGCGCGTGACCGCCAACGTCGCGCGTATCGAAAGCGCCGCGACCAGTGACGCGGAGCAGACTGTGCGCCGCCGCGACAGCCGGGTCGTGCGCTACGACGGTACGCGCTACGACACGAGCGCACTGGAAAACGGGTTCTTCTGGACCCAGGCCCCCGAGGACGAATGAGCATGCATGACGCGACCCCGCAATCCATCGACCTGCTGATCGAAGCCGCGCACGTGGTGCCGGTCGAGCCGCACGCGGTGGTGCTCGACGACCACGCGGTCGCAGTGCATCGCGGCGTCATTGTCGCGGTGTTGCCGATCGCCGAGGCGCGGCAGCGTTTCGCAGCGGCCGAGACGGTGTCGCGGCCACATTCGGCGCTGCTGCCCGGTCTGGTCAACGCGCACACGCACAACCCGATGACGCTGCTGCGCGGCATCGCCGACGATCTGCCGCTGAAGGTCTGGCTGCAGGAGCACATCTGGCCGATCGAAGGCGCGGTGATCGGCCCCGAGTTCGTCGCCGATGGCGTGACCCTGGCGCTGGCCGAGATGATTCGCGGCGGCACCACCTGCGTCAACGAGAACTACTTCTTTCCCGACGTGCAGGCCGCGGTCTACAAGCGGCACGGCTTCCGGGCGCGCGTCGGCCTGCCGGTCATTGATTTTCCGACGGCCTGGGCCTCGAGCGACGACGAATACTTCGAGCGCGCCGGCGAGGTCCACGACCAGTGGCGCGACGATCCATTGATCTCGATGGCGTTCGCGCCGCATGCGCCCTACACGGTCAACGACGCGAATTTCGAACGCGTGCGCATGCTCGCCGACCAGCTGGATCTGCCGGTGCATCTGCACCTGCACGAGACCGCGCAGGAGGTGCAGCAGTCGATCGACGAACACGGCCAGCGGCCGATCGCGCGTCTCGATCGCCTCGGTCTGGTCAACGATCGACTGATCGCCGTGCACATGACCCAGCTCACCGAAGCCGAGATCCATCTGTGCGCCGAACGCGGCGTCAGCGTGGTGCATTGCCCCGAATCCAATCTCAAGCTGGCCTCGGGTTTCTGCCCGGCGTGCGCGCTGGAACGCGCGGGCGTGAATATCGCCATCGGCACCGACGGGGTGGCCAGCAACAACGATCTCGACATGTTCGGCGAGACCCGCACCGCGGCGATCCTGGCCAAGGCGGTCGCGAACGATGCCGCCGGCTTCGACGCGTTCACGGCGCTGCGTGCGGCCACGCTCGGGGGCGCGAAGGCGGTGGGCTTCGGCGATCGCATCGGCTCGATCGAGCCGGGCAAGCAGGCCGACCTGATCTGCGTCGATCTGTCGCCGATCGAGACCCAGCCGCTGCATCACGTGGTCTCGCAGCTGGTCTACGCGACCGGCCGCCACCAGGTCGGCGACGTGTGGATCGCGGGGCAGCCCAAGCTGCAGTCGCGCACCCTGGTCGGCTTCGATCTCGACGCCATCACTGCGAACGCGCGTCAATGGCGCGGGCGCATCGCCACGTTGCGCAACGGCGCATGAGGACACCGCAATGACCGCAGCACGCGACAACTTCCATCAGACCGAGCTCGACAAGTTCGGCGCGCTCGCCAACCGCTGGTGGGATGCCGACGGCCCGCAGAAGGCGCTGCATGCGCTCAACCCGGTGCGGCTGGACTACGTGCGCGAACGCACCCGCCTCGACGATGCACGCATCCTCGACGTCGGTTGCGGTGGCGGCCTGCTGAGCGAGGCCATGGCGCAGCGCAGCGCACGCGTCACCGCCATCGATCTGGCCGAGGATCTGGTCAAGGTCGCGAAGCTGCACGGTCTCGAAAGCGGCGTGCAGGTCGATTATCGCGTTCAGTCGGTCGAATCGCTGGCTGCCGAGCAGCCGGGCAGCTTCGATGCGGTGACCTGCATGGAAATGCTCGAGCACGTGCCGGACCCGGCCGCGATCCTCAAAGCGTGCGCCACGCTGCTCAAGCCGGGCGGCTCGCTGTTCGTGTCCACGCTCAACCGTACGCCGGCCGCGTTCGCGCTGGCCATCGTCGGCGCCGAATATGTGGCGCGCCTGCTGCCGCGTGGCACGCACCAGTACGCGGCCTTCATCAAGCCGTCCGAGCTTGGCGGCTGGCTGCGCGAAGCCGGCCTTAAACTGCAGGACGTCACCGGTCTGATGTACGAGCCGTGGCGCAATGGCGCGCGGCTGATTCCGCGCACCGACGTGAATTACCTGGCCTGGGCGCGGAAACCGCAGTGAGCGATTCCAGTCCTGCCATCCGGTTTCCGGCCGGCGCATTGTTCGATCTCGACGGCACGCTGCTCGACAGCGCGCCCGACATGCTCGCGACCGTCAACCGGATGCTGTCGAGCCGCGGTCGCCCGTCGCTGGCGCTGTCCGATATCCGTCCGGTGGTCTCGCGTGGCGCACGCGCGATGGCCTCGGTCGCGTTTCCCGAGCTCGATGCCGAAGGCGTGGCCGCGCTGGTGCCCGAGTTTCTGGCGGTCTACGCCGAAGAGCTCGGCCGCCACAGCGTGCTGTTCGACGGCGTCGAGCCGATGCTGGCCGCGCTCGAAGCGGCTGGCACGCCGTGGGGCATCGTCACCAACAAGCCCGAGTACCTCGCAGCGCAGATTCTTCCGCAGCTCGGCTGGCAGGACCGCTGCGCCGTGCTGATCGGCGGCGACACGCTGGCCGAACGTAAGCCGCATCCACTGCCGCTGCTGCACGCGGCGGCTGCGATCGGCATCGCGTCGGCGGACTGCGTCTATGTCGGCGACGACGCACGCGACATCGCTGCAGCGCGCGCGGCGGGCATGCCGTCGGTCGTCGCCTTGTGGGGTTATCGACTCGACGCAGACGATCCAATCACCTGGCAGGGCGATGTGATGCTGGACGCGGTGCATGCGCTGGTCGAACCCGCCGGCTGGCCGCAGCGATGAGCGCGGTGATGCAATCGGGCGACGAGGATTTCGTCGGCAAGTGGCAGGCGCGTTGGCCGGAATGGCGCATCGGCATGGCCTTCGTTGCGCCGGATCAACGTGATCGCGCGGCGCCGTGGTTTTCGCTGCTCGACGAACTCTG
Organism: Luteimonas sp.; assembly: GCA_045810015.1. Lineage (GTDB taxonomy): Bacteria > Pseudomonadota > Gammaproteobacteria > Xanthomonadales > Xanthomonadaceae > Luteimonas. The sequence goes on along the minus strand of JBJMWR010000012.1, from coordinate 61,065 downwards.
CGATGCGGCCTGGGCCGGCACGGATGCGACGCCGGGTCTGGCAAAACTCGCGTGGTGGCAGGACGAGCTGCAGGGTTGGGGCAAAGGCGCGCGCCGGCATCCGCTCGGATCACAGCTGCAGCGCGTGGATGCGCCTTGGCAGACGCTCGCCCTGGCACTGCGCCTGTTGCCTGCGACCCGCGAGCATCCCGCCGATACCGCACGCAATCTCGCCGAGTTGCAGGATCTCGCGCTGGCGATCGCCGGCTGCGAATCGCGCCTGTTCGGCGATAGCAGCCGCGACAGCGGCGATGGTCGTATCGATGCCACGCCGTTGCTGGCGATGCAGGCGTTCGTGCGCACCGACCAGGCGCTCGCCGCGCACCTGCTGGCCGGATGGCCTGCGCCCGGTGGTGGTACGCGTCCGCGTCGGATCGCGAACGCGATCCTCGGCGCGCGTCTGCGTGTGCTCGCGCGCGATGGCGTGAGTCGTCCCGTGCCCGGTCCGCGCGTGCTGTGGTCGAGCTGGCGGGCGGCGCGTCCGCGCTGAACATCGGCTGCGCGGACGGGCGCGGAAACGCAGCGTTGCGGGGGTCGATGCGGACGAGCCGGTAGACTGGACACGACGGGCGCCGCACACCGGCGCCCGTCGTGTCATTCCCGCCCAACGCCACGAGTTCCGTCTTGAGCACCGCATTCTCCATCGACCGCCTTCCCGACGTCGCCGGCGACCAGGCCCAGGCCGCGCGCCTGCTGGACTGGGTGGGCATGGGCAACATCGCATTGCCGCTGCGCATCGAGGATGCCGCTGGCGGCGCGGTCACGGTGCCGGCGTCTGCCGACATCGGCGTGAACCTGATCGATCCCCACGCACGCGGCATCCATATGTCGCGCCTGTATCTGCATCTGCAGGATGCGCTGTCGAGCCAGGTGCTGGATCGCGACGTGCTCGCGCGCGTGCTGCGCGACTGCATCGAGTCGCAGCGCGGTCTCGCCGATCGTGTGCAGCTCACGCTGCGCTACGGCCAATTGCTGCGACGCGCCGCACTGGCCAGCGCGCACAGCGGCTGGAAAACCTATCCGGTCGAGATCGACGCCGTACTCGGCCCGGACGGCCTGGCGCTGACGCTGTCACTGTCGGTCGAGTATTCGAGCACCTGTCCGGCATCGGCAGCGCTGTCGCGCCAGCTCAACGCCGCGCGTTTCGCCGGCGATTTCACGCCCGAGACGAGCGGATACGACGCGGTGCGCGACTGGCTGGAATCGCCGCGCGGTCTCGCCGCGACGCCGCACGCCCAGCGCAGCCGCGCCGACGTCCGCCTGACCCTGGGCGCGGACGTCGACACGTTTCCGATTCTCGCGATCGTCGACGCGCTGGAACATGCGCTCGGCACGCCGGTGCAGACCGCGGTCAAGCGTGAGGACGAGCAGGCGTTCGCCAGTCTCAATGCCGAAAACCTGATGTTCTGCGAAGACGCCGCCCGCCGCGTCGCTGCAGCGCTGTCGGCCGACCCGCGCGTATCGCGTTTCGAGGCCAAGGTCTCGCACTTCGAAAGCCTGCACGCGCATGACGCAGTCGCGCGGGTGAGCGGCTGAGGCGTTTCTCAAGCGATCGGTGCGCCTGATCGCGCTGGTTGCGTCATCCAGGAGCAGGGCTTCAGCCTCTCATTCCGGCAGCTTTCAACGGCCGGCTGTTGAAGAACACGTCCGGCGCGACCGGCCCTTCATCTGCAGGGGCGTGGGAATGACGGGCAGGGCGCGTTCGTGTCATCGCGCGGGACATGCGCGCGATCCGCAACCGCTCACGGCCGCTCCAGTACCAGCTGCGGATCCACCCGCACGTCCAGCCAGTTCATGCCCCAGTGCAGATGCGGCCCGGTCGCACGCCCGGTCGCGCCGACGGCGCCGATGACCTGGCCCTGTTCGACGCGATCTCCCACTTTCGCGTCGATGCGCGAGAGGTGCAGGAAATTCGAACTCACGCCATGCCCGTGATCGAGCAGCAGCGTGCCTCCGGTCAGATAGAGATCAGGACCGGCGAACGTGACGATGCCCGCGGCCGGCGCCTTGACCGGCGTGCCGGTGGGCGCGGCGATATCCATACCCGAATGCGGTGAGCCCGGCTGGCCGTTGTACGAGCGGGCGCGGCCGAAGCGTCCACTGATGCGGCCTTCGACCGGACGGATGAAACCGTTGCCGAAATCCACGCGGTCGTGGTCGCGCACGCGCGCTTCGGTGACTTGGGCCTGTTCGCGTCGGATGCGCTCGGCGATTGCGGCCGGCGGATTCACCGTAGCCGGCGGCACGCCGTTGATGCGTTCGACCGGCCAGTCGCGCGGCGTGATCGCGATCGACGCCGACTGCCGGCTGCCGTCGGCGCGCGTGACGTCGACCTGCACGGGGCCGGCCTCGTCACGCCCGACGCCGAACACCACGGTGCCGTAGCCGCTGACACGCAGCGCGCGATCGCGGTATTGCACCTGACTGCCGGCCGGCACCTTGCCGATCACGAGGCTGCCCTGCTGCACCTGCGCGGGGAACCGCACATCATCCGCGTCCTGCGCTGCCAGCGGTACTGCATGAACGATTAGTGCAAGGATCAGAAAATACGCGAGCGGCAGACGGCGGAGCAGGGGCATGCGGTGGTCCGGGCAGGAAAGGAATGCGCCGGGCACGCTACGCACCCGACGATGAAGACGCGGTGTCGCGAAGGCGTCAGCGTGCGAACGCGAGACGCTGGCCGGCCGCTTCGTCGACCAGCTGCGTGCCGTCCCAGGCGAGACGACCGTTGACCCAGGTCGAGGCGATGCGCGAACGGAACGTCGTGCCTTCGAACGGTGACCAGCCGCACTTCGACAGCACCTGCTCGCGGGTCACGGTGAATGGCGTGTCCTCCACCATCACCAGATCGGCGAAATAGCCCTCGCGCAGGAATCCGCGTTCGGCGACATCGAACAGCTGCGCCGGCGCGTGCGCGAACTTCTGCACCACGCGGGTGATGTCGAAGTGGCCTTCGTGGACGCATTCGAGCGCGGCATTGAGCGCGAACTGTACCAGCGGCAAGCCGCTCGGCGCGCGCGTGTAAGGGTTCTCTTTTTCGCTCAGCAGATGCGGGGCGTGGTCGGTCGCCAGCACGTCGATGACGTCGTCGGCCAGCGCGCGCAGCAGCGCTTCGCGGTCGGACGCGTCCTTGATCGCCGGGTTGCACTTGATCTTGTGGCCCAGGCGCGCGTAGTCGGCGCGGTCGAAGCGCAGGAAGTGGATGCAGGTTTCGGCGGTGATGCGCTTGCGCAGCTTGCCGGCGGCATCGACCAGCGGGCCGCGCTCGAACAGCGCCAGCTCGTCGGCGGTCGAGATGTGCAGCACGTGTAGCCGGGTGTCGTGACGACGCGCCAGCGACAGCGCCAGCTGCGTCGACTTCATGCAGGCCTCGCGTGAGCGGATGTCGGGGTGGCATTCGGCCGGGATGTCGTCGCCGTACTTCGCCACGTACTCGCGCTGGATCGCATCGATCGTCGGCGTGTCCTCGCAGTGCGTGATGATCGGCACCGGGGTCTCACGGAAGATGCCGTCGAGCGTCTCGGGGTTGTCGACGAGCATGTTGCCGGTCGAGGCGCCCATGAACACCTTGACGCCCGGCGTGGTCAGCGGGTCGATGCGGCGCACGTGGTCGAGGTTGTCGTTGCTCGCGCCCATGTAGAAGCCGTAGTTCGCACGGGCACGCCCGGCGGCGCGGTCGTACTTGTCCTGCAGCACGTCGGCGCTGAGGGTGGGCGGGCTGGTGTTGGGCATGTCCATGAAGCTGGTCAGGCCACCGGCGACAGCAGCGGCCGACTCGGTCGCCATGTCGGCCTTGTGCTCCATGCCCGGCTCACGGAAGTGCACCTGGTCGTCGATCATGCCGGGCAGCAGCCAGCGTCCGGCGGCGTCGACGATGGTGTCGCCGTCGCGGGCGGCGAGGTCGCCGCCGATCGCGGCGATGCGTCCGTCAGCGCCGACGCGCAGGTCGCCGTCGAAAATGCGGCCTTCGTTGACGAGGCGTGCGTTGCGGATCAGGGTCGAGGTCATGGCTTGGGGTCCAGGTTCGGCATCGGCACGGGGTCGTTCCCGCCCGGATGCAGGGGATGGCAGCGTGACAGGCGGCGCAGCGCGAGCCAGCCGCCCCGCAGCACGCCGAAGCGGGCGATGGCGACCATCGCGTACGACGAGCAACTGGGATTGAAGCGGCAGCGCGGGCCGAGCAGGGGACTGATGAAGCGCTTGTAGCCGCGCAGCAGGAAGATGAGCAGGCGCGCGATCACGGCATCTCGGCGGGGGCGATGAACACGGGGGTCGGGACGGTTGCCGCTGCAGGGGCATGCAGGGTATAACACGCCGCTTCCCCGCCCAAGGGAATGACAAGGATCGCAGCACGTGGCAGTCAAGAAACCCGCAAAGAAGGCCGTCAAGAAGGCCGCAAAGCCCGCCGCGAAGGCAGCCGTCGGGAAGAAGGCTGCCCCCGTCACCAAGCCACCCGCCAAGAAGGCACCGGCCCCGAAGAAGCCCGTCGCCAAGGCCGCGCCTGCCAAGCCGGCTGCAAAGAAGGCGCCGGTCAAGGCATCCGCGAAGAAGCCAGCGCCGCCCAGGCCCGCCGCCAAGGCAGCGCCGGCGAAGACGGCTGCGAAGGGCGTGCCTGCGAAGAAAACGGCGAAGGCAGCCCCGGCGAAGGCCGCGGCTACCCCGCCTGTGACGAAGCCGAGGGCCGCTGCTCCCGCAGCGGTGACCAAGCCCGTCGCGAAGAAGGCAGCACCGGCCAAGTCGATCGCCGACGAGTCCGCTGCCGCCCCGAAGACGGGGGCCTCGAAGAAGGCGCCCGCTCCGGCGAAAGTCGCCGCGCCGAAGCCGGTGCCGGCATCCACTCCCACGAAGCGTCCACGTCCGGTCGGCAAAGTCGCCGTCGCGGGCGTCGCGCGCCAGCAAGAGCCGGCGCCACGAACAAAGGTGAAGGTCGTGCAGTACAAGACCGATGCAGAAACAGGTCGTCCCATTCTTCCGCAGGGCTACAAGCCGAGCGCCGACGAGGAGTACATGAGTGCGTTGCAGCTCGAGTACTTCCGCCAGCGCCTGCAGAACTGGCGTGCGGATCTGGTCGAAGAATCCAAGCAGACGATCGAGAATCTCAAAGACGAAGTGCGTGACGTCGGTGACGAAGCCGAACGTGCCACCCGCGAAACCGAGAACTCGCTCGAACTGCGTACCCGTGACCGCTACCGCAAGCTGATCGGCAAGATCGACAGCACGCTCAAGCGCGTTGATTCGGGCGAATACGGTTACAGCGTCGATTCGGGCGAAGAGATCGGTCTCGACCGTCTCGAAGCGCGTCTGACCGCCGAGCGCACGATCGACGAGCAGGAACGCTGGGAACACCTGCAGAAGCAGATGGGCGACTGACCGTCGTTGTTCCAGTGTCAGGAGAAGCCCGCGCAAGCGGGCTTCTTCGTATCCGCGCCCGTGCGCGGCGCTGGATCACTGCAGGTCGCGCAGATCCAGCCGGCGCAGCCTCGGCGCCTTGATCGCGGTCGTCGCGACCACGCCCATCGTCACGAAGCCGCCGATCACGACCGCCGGCACCAGGCCGAGCAGGCGCGCCATCGAGCCCATGTAGAACGCGCCGATCTCGTTCGACGAACCGACAAACAGGCCGTTGATCGACGACACCCGGCCGCGCATGTGGTCGGGCGTCGACAGTTGCATGATCGTCGAGCGCATGACCACCGACACGCCGTCGCACATGCCCGACAGCAGCAGGAAGAACGCCGACAGCCAGAACGCCGTCGACAGGCCGAAACCGACCATGCACAGCCCGAAACCGGCGACCGCGCACAGCAGGAAGCGGCCCGCATTGCGCTGGATCGGATTGCGCGCCAGCCAGATGCCCATCGCCACCGAGCCCAGCGCAGGCGCGCTGCGCAGGATGCCCAGGCCTTCCGGCCCGTACGCGAGGATGTCGTGGATGAAGGCCGGCGCCAGCGAGATCGCGCCGCCGAACAGCACCGCGAACATGTCCAGCGCCAGCGCCGCGAGCAGGATCTGGTGGCCGAACACGAAGCGCGCACCTTCGGCGATGCTGGCAAACACCGGCTCGCGCTGCAGCTGCTGCGCCGGTTCGGTCACGCCCATGCGGCCGAGGAACACGATCACCACCAGCGCGAGGATCGATGCCAGCAGGAACACGCCGGGAATGCCGAGCGGCTTGATCAGCAGACCGCCGATCGCCGGGCCGATCACCATCGCGCTCTGGAACACGATGCTGCCCAGACTCGCACCGCGGACGAATTGGTCGCGCGGCAGCACGCGGGCGAACAGGGCGTTGTAGACCGGGCCGAGAAACGCGCGGACCATGCCCGTCAGCATGATCGGCAGATACAGCAGCCAGATGCTGCCGGCGATCAGGCCCGAGGTCAGCAGCGCGAGCAGCAGCGGCGTGATCGCCAGACCCGCGGCGGCCGCCATGCCGAGCTTGCGCCGCGGCAGATGGTCGACCAGATAGCCGGCGAACGGCGCCACACAGAAATAAGGCAGCACTTCCGCCAGACCGATGAGGCCGAGCATCCACGGATTGCCGGTTTCGGCGTAGATGTGCCAGCCGGCCGTGACCGCGACGATCTGGTACGACAGGATCGTGAAGATGCGGTAGCCCAACAGGGCGCGGAAGTTGCGGTTGCGCAGCGGCGCCGCGCGGCTCGAATCGGAAACACCGGGTTCGTCAGGCTCCGGCGGCGGCGCGGTGCTCACGCCAGCGCGCGCTGCGCGCGGTCGCGGATGAAGGCGAGCAGGGCGGCCAGACCGTTGTTGCGGGTCGGCGACAGGTGCTTCGCCAGCCCGATGTCGCCAATGTACTCGGCATCGGTGTCGACGATCTCGCGCGCGCTGCGGCCGCCGTAGACGCGCAGGGCGAGATAGATCAGGCCGGAGACGATCGCCGAATCGCTGGCGGCGGCGAAGTCCAGCCGGTCGGCGTCCCCGGAGGCGACGATCCAGACCATCGACTGGCAGCCATGCAGGCGGTGTTCGTCGGTCTTCAGCGCATCGGGATACTCGGGCAGCTTACGACCCAAATCGATCAGGTACTGGTAACGCTCGGACCAGTCGCCGAAGAAAGCAAATTCTTCGGCGATCGCGCGCTGGGCGTCGGCCGGGCTGGCTTCGAGGGGGAACTTGTTGGCAGTCACGGGGGAGTCGGCTCTCAGGCGCGGACACGCGTTCGCAAGCCCCACATTGTGACCGATCCGTTTCGAAGACACCGTCCACGCTGGCCGGTGGTCGCCTGCTTCCACGTTCGCTGCGGTTTACAAGACACCGGTTTCTCACGATCCTCACGCCTATTCAGAGAATGTCCGCCGCGATTGGGCGCAAGGGGAAGGGCGCTGTGGCAAACGCGATCATCTGGTTCCGGAACGACCTGCGACTTGATGACAATCCAGCTCTGCGCGCCGCATTGGATGCGGGCCTCGCGCCGGTCTGCGTGTACATTCACGCGCCCGACGAAGAGGGCGACTGGGCGCCGGGCGCCGCCTCGAACGCCTGGCGCCACCGATCACTGGCCGCGCTGGATGCCGAGTTGCGCAAGCGTGGCAGCCGTCTGCGAATGTTCCACGGTCCCAGCCAGGCCACGCTCGAGACGCTGGTCGACACCTGCGAGGCGGAGGCCGTGTTCTGGAACCGGCGCTACGATCCCGCGATCGAGGCGCGCGATACCGGGATCAAGCGCGATCTGCGCGAATCCGGCGTCCGCGCCGAAAGCCACAACGGTGCGCTGATGCTCGAGCCCTGGTCGCTGCAGACCGGGCAGGGCGGGCCGTACAAGGTATTCACCCCGTTCTGGCGCAAGGCGCTGACCGAGCTGAATCTGCCCGACACCTGGGAGGCGCCGCGCACGCTGCCCGCCGTGGACACCGGGCCGTCGGGCGTCGCCCTCGACGATCTGCAGCTGGCGCCGACGCTGGACTGGGACGCCGGCTTCTGGACGTTCTGGGAACCCGGCGAGGCTGGCGCACACGAAGCGCTGGAGGTCTTTATCGACGGTGCACTGCGCGGCTACCGCGCGAGTCGCGATCGTCCCGACCAGGCCGGCACCTCGCGCCTGTCGCCGCATCTGCATTTCGGCGAAATCGCGCCCTGGCGCGTGGTCGCCGCGCTCGAGGGCGAACGCACTGCGTCCACCGCGCCTGACATCGACGCCTACGTGCGCGAGCTGGGCTGGCGCGAGTTCGCCCATCACCTGCTGCACCATTTTCCGAAGACGCCGGAGCAGAACTTCAATCCGCGCTTCGAGCGGTTCCCGTGGGCGCGTGTCGAACCGGCCGCGCTGGAAGCCTGGCGCCAGGGTCGTACCGGTGTGCCGATCGTCGACGCCGGCCTGCGCGAGCTCTGGCACGTCGGCTGGATGCACAACCGCGTGCGCATGATCGTCGGCAGCTGGCTGTGCAAGCACATGCGCGTTCACTGGCACGAAGGCGCGCGCTGGTTCTGGGACACGCTGGTCGATGCCGATCTCGCCAACAACACCCTGGGCTGGCAGTGGATCGGCGGCACCGGTGCGGACGCCTCGCCGTATTTCCGCGTGTTCAATCCGGTCACGCAGGCGCAGAAGTTCGATCCCGACGGCAGCTATATCGCGCGCTGGGTGCCCGAACTCGCCGGCCTGCCGGTGCCGCTGCGCTTCAGTCCGTGGACCGATCCGGATCTGCTCAAGTCTGTCGCGCCCGATTACCCCGCCGCGCCGATCGTCGATCTCGCCGCGGGCCGCGAGGCCGCGTTGGCTGCCTACCAGGCCTCGCGCTGACGCGCGTTGACCCTGCCGCGGTCGCGTGATCCACTCGGCCGGCTGACTTCTTGGGAGGGGAGATGGCCGAGACCGCCGCACCACCACGCCGCAGGCGCCTGCGCCGCCAGCCGATGACGCGGGTCGATACCGCATGGCTGCGCATGGAGCGGCCGACCAATCCGATGATGATCACTGCCGTGCTGGTGTTCACCGAGCGGATGTCGGTGGATGCCCTGCGCGCGCTGGTCGACGAACGTTTTCTCGCCTACGCGCGGTTCCGGCAGAAGGCCGTCGACGCCACGACGGGCGCGATCTGGATCGAAGATGCGCACTTCGATCTCGACTGGCATGTGCGACGCGCTGCCTTGCCGGGCAGGATCGCCGGCAACAGCGCGCTCGAGGAAAAACGCGCGCTCGAAGCGTTCACCGGCGAACTCGCCTCGACACCGCTCGATCCCGGCAAGCCGCGCTGGCAGTTCCATCTGGTCGAGGACTACGCCGGCGGCTCCGCGCTGGTCGCGCGCATCCATCACTGCTACGCCGACGGCATCGCGCTGGTGCAGGTGCTGCTGTCGCTGACCGATACCGAGCGCCTTCCGCAGCCGGCGCAGACCCTGCCGCAGGCCTGGCTCAAGGCCGATGGCGCCGGTGTGGAGCGACGCGTCGGCGCGGTCGCCCGTTACAAAAAGCTCGGTGGGCAGGTGCTCGATCGCGGCATGGCGATGTACCGCGATCCGACCCTGGCCAACATGCTGGCGCGCGAAGGCGGGGAGATCGCCCGCGAGCTGCTGTACGCGCTGTCGCTGTCGGATGATCCGCCGTCGCTGCTGCGCGGTGAGCTCGGTGTCAGCAAGCGCGTCGCCTGGGCCGAGCCGCTGTGTCTGGACGAAGTCAAAGCGGTGGGCCGCGCGTTCGACTGCACCGTCAACGACGTGCTGATGGCTGCCGCCGCCGGTGCGCTGCGCGGTTACATGCGCGAACGCGGCGCCGATCCTGACGGCCTGACGCTGCGCGCAACGGTGCCGGTGAATCTGCGCCCGCTGGAACACGCGAAAAAGCTCGGGAATCATTTCGGGCTGGTGTTTCTCGACCTGCCGGTCGGCGAGGCGAATCCCGCGCGCCGGTTGGAACGCGTGGCGAACTGCATGCGCGAACTCAAGGATTCTCGCCAGGCGATCGTCGCCTACGGTCTGCTGGCCGCGCTGGGTATGGCGCCGCAATCGGCGCAGGGCATCGCGCTGGATCTCTTCAGCCGCAAGGCCTCGGCGGTGGCGACCAATGTGCCCGGCCCACAGCAGCCGCTGTATCTCGCCGGCTGCGCGCTGCGCGAGATGATGTTCTGGGTGCCGCAGACCGGTTCCATCGGTATCGGCCTGTCGATCCTGAGCTACGACAACCGCGTGCATTTCGGCCTCGTCGCCGACGCGCGGCTGGTGCCCGATCCCGATGCCGCGATCGCCCACTTCCGCCGCGAGTTCGACACGCTGTTGTATCTGGCGATGATGGGCGACTGGTCGCAGGCACTCGATGCGCAGGCGGCGGAGGCGATGCTCGACTGACGGTGCAATGCACTGACATTCGTGCTGAACGGTGTCCGTCCAGACGCATACCCCGTCACCCCGCGTGCATTCTGAACACGCTAAGTTCGGCTCCGAATTCAACGTTCCGGGCACCTTCGCCCGCACCGGACACCAGGAGACCGACACCATGCGCAGACTCACCACTGCAGGCCTCACCACCGCGCTCGCCAGCACCCTGCTGCTGTCCAGCTGCGCCACCTACACCGGCCAGACCAACGCGCCGGACGATGCGAACCGTACCCGTAACAACGCACTGATCGGCGCGGGCATCGGCGCGGTTGCCGGCTTGCTCAGCGGTGGCGATGCGACCGAGCGTCGTCAGCGCGCGATGGTCGGCGCGGGCGTCGGCGGCCTCGCCGGCGGCGCGGTGGGTGTCTATCAGGATCGCCAGGAAGCAGAACTGCGTCGCCAGACCCAGGGCACCGGCATCCAGGTCGATCGCGATGGCGATGTGATCAAGCTCAACCTGCCTGACGGCGTGACCTTCGACTTCGGCAAGGCCGATCTCAAGTCGCAGTTCTACCCGGCGCTCAACAACGTCGCGCGCACGCTGGCTGAGTACGACCAGACGATCGTCGAGATCTCCGGTCACACCGACAGCGTCGGCACCGACGCGGTCAACCAGCGTCTGTCCCAGCAGCGTGCCGATTCGGTGGGCAACTACTTGATGGGTCAGGGCCTGCTGCGCCAGCGTTTCGAGATCGTCGGCTTCGGCAAGACGCGTCCGATCGCGGACAACAGCACGGATCAGGGCCGCGCGCTGAACCGCCGCGTCGAGATCCGCGTGATTCCGCTGCAGTCGTAATCTGCTGCGCGCTTCACGAAAAAGCCCCGGCAGTGCCGGGGCTTTTTTGTGGCTTCGATGGCGTTCTAAACGAAAGGTCGAAATGGGCCCCAGCTTGACCAGACGTTCGTCTGGTGAAGGCCGCTGGGGCGACGAGGGTGCCGAATGCCAGGTGTCGTCATGCCAGCGGAGGCCGGGATCCACGTTGATCTGGCGCTTTCTCTACCAGGCGCTCAGAGCGCCTCGATCACACCCGCCGCGCCCATGCCCGTGCCGATGCACATCGTCACCAGGCCGTAGCGCTTCTTGCGACGGCGCATACCGTGGACGATCGTCGCGGTGCGGATCGCACCGGTCGCGCCCAGGGGATGACCCAGCGCGATCGCGCCGCCGAGAGGATTGACCTTGGACGGATCGAGCTTGCTGTCGCGGATCACCGCCAGCGCCTGCGCGGCGAAGGCTTCGTTGAGTTCGATCCAGTCGATGTCGTCGAGGGTGAGTCCGGCTTGCGCCAGCGCCTTGGGAATCGCCGCGATCGGACCGATGCCCATGACTTCCGGGCGCACGCCGGCGACGGCAAAGCTGACGAACCGGGCCAGCGGCTTCAGACCATAGTCCTGCACCGCGCGGCCCGAGGCGAGCAGGATGCCGGCCGCCCCGTCGCTCATCTGCGAGCTGTTGCCGGCCGTCACCGAACCGCCGAACTGGCCGTTGCGGAACACCGGGCGCAGCTTGGTGAGACCTTCGATCGACGAGTCCTGGCGCGGGCCTTCGTCGGTGTCGACCAGCAGCTTGCGCAGACGCACGGCATTGCCGGCGAGGTCAGGCTGGTGGGAGACGATCTCGTACGGACTGATCTCGTCCTTGAACTCGCCGGCCTGAATCGCGGCGATTGCCTTCTGGTGCGAGGCGAGGGCGAACGCGTCCTGGTCCTCGCGCGAGATCTTCCATTCCTCGGCGACCTTCTCGGCGGTGATGCCCATGCCGTACGCGATGGCGACGTGGTCGTCCTTGAACACGCTGGGCGACAGCGCGACCTTGTTGCCCATCATCGGCACCATCGACATCGACTCGGTGCCGCCGGCGAGCATCAGGTCGGCGTTGCCGAGACGGATCTCGTTCGCCGCCAGCGCGACGGCCTGCAGGCCGGACGAGCAGAAGCGGTTGATGGTCTGCGCGGCGACGGTATCAGGCAGGCCGGCCAGCAGCACGCCGATGCGCGCCACGTTCATGCCTTGCTCGCCTTCTGGCATCGCACAGCCGATCACGGCGTCGTCGATGCGGTTGACGTCGATGCCCGGCGCCTGCGCGACGACGGCTTTGAGCACGTGCGCCAGCATGTCGTCGGGACGGGTATTGCGGAACACGCCCTTCGGCGCCTTGCCTACCGGAGTGCGGGTGGCGGCGACGATGTAGGCGTCCTGGATCTGCTTGCTCATTGCGTTCTCCGAACGCCGGGATTGGGGAGTCGGGAGTGGGGATTCGAAAAGGCGAATCCCGTGTCCGAACGAAGCCTGCACCCGGCGAAATGTTGAGTTGGAGGGCTCCGGAATCCGCCGTTGCGAATCCCGAATCCCGAATGCCGAATCCCTCGGAACGTCAGTTCCGCAACGGCTTGCCGGTCTTGAGCATGTGGCCGATGCGCGCCTGCGTCTTTTCCTGCTGGGCGAGCTCGACGAAGTGCTTGCGCTCCAGACGGATCAGCCAGTCCTCGTCGACGACCGCATTGCGGTCCACGTCGCCGCCGCACAGCACGGTGGCGATACGCTCGGCGATCTCGTAGTCGTACTCGCTGACGAAACGGCCCTCGAGCATGTTCACCAGCAGCATCTTGAACGTGGCGATGCCCACGTCACCCGCGACGCGGATCGCGCGTGCGGGCAGCGGCGGGCGGTAGCCGGCTTCGGCGAGCGCGGACGCCTGCTGGCGCGCGACGTGCAGCAGTTCGAACGCGTTGAAGGTCACGATGTCATCTGCGCGCAGCAGGCCGAGTTCCTTTGCGTTGACCGCCGAGTTCGACACCTTGGCCATCGCGATGGTCTCGAAGGTCTTCTTCAGATCGGCGAACACGTCACCGTTCGGACCCGCGGCCGCGGACGCACGCACCGCCAGTTCCTTCAGGCCGCCACCGGCCGGCAGCAGGCCGACGCCGGCCTCGACCAGACCGATGTAGCTTTCGAGATGCGCAACGGTACGCGCGCTGTGCATCTGGAACTCGCAGCCACCGCCCAGCGCCAGACCGCGCACGGCCGCGACCACAGGCACTAGCGAGTACTTGATGCGCTGGCTGGTTTTCTGGAAGTTCTCGACCATTGCTTCGAACGCGTCGACCTTGCCGGCCTGCAGCAGGCCCAGCGCGCCGGCGAGATCGGCACCGGCCGAAAACGGCTCCTTCGGCTGCCAGATCACCACGCCCTTGAAATTCTGCTCGGCGATGCCGATCGCTTCCTGGATGCCGTCGAGCACGTGGTCGGAGACCGTATGCATCTTGGTCTTGAAGCTGATCACGCCGATATCGTCGCCGTCCGTCCACAGACGGATGCCGTCGTTCTCGTACACAGTCTCGCCCTGTTCGAAACGCTCACCCAGCAGCGGATCGGGGAAGCGTTGGCGGCGATACACCGGCAGCGCCGAGCGCGGCAGCTTGGCGTTCTTCGACGGGCTGTAGCTGCCTTCGGCCGCATGCACGCCCTCGCGGCCGTCGAACACCCAGTCGGGCAGCGGCGCACTGCTCATGGTCTTGCCGGCAATGATGTCCTCGGCAATCCAGTCGGCGACCTGCTTCCAGCCCGCGGCCTGCCACAGCTCGAACGGGCCCTGCTGCCAGCCGTAGCCCCAGCGGATCGCCAGATCAACGTCGCGCGCGGTCTCGGCGATGTCTTCCAGATGCACGGCGCTGTAGTGGAACAGGTCGCGCAGGATCGCCCAGACGAACTGCGCCTGCGGGTGGTCGCTGGCGCGCAGCTGGGCCATGCGCTCGGCCGGATCCTTGCTCTTGAGGATCGCGACGACCTCGTCGGCGGCCTTGCGGTCGGCGGCGCGGTAATCCTGCTTCTCCAGATCCAGGACCAGGATGTCCTTGCCGGCCTTGCGGAAGATGCCGGCGCCGGTCTTCTGGCCCAGCGCGCCCTTGTCGATCAGTGCCGTCAGCCACTTGGGCGAGGCGAAGTATTCGTGCCAGGGATCTTCGGGCAGGGTGTCGGCCATCGTCTTGATGACGTGCGACATCGTGTCCAGACCGACGACGTCCGAGGTGCGGTAGGTCGCCGACTTCGGACGGCCGAGCAGGGGGCCGGTCAGCGCGTCGACCTCGTCGAAACCGAGCTTCGATTCCTGGGTGTGGTGGATCGTCGACAGGATGGAGAACACGCCGATCCGGTTGCCGATGAAGTTCGGGGTGTCCTTGGCATAGACCACGCCCTTGCCGAGCTGGGTCACCAGGAACGCTTCGAGGCCTTCGAGCACCGACTGGTCGGTGGTCTTCGCCGGAATCAGTTCGGCCAGATGCATGTAGCGCGGCGGGTTGAAGAAATGCACGCCGCAGAAGCGATGGCGCAGTTCTCCGGGAAGAACGTCCGCCAAGGCATTGATTCCAAGGCCCGAGGTGTTGCTGGCCAGCACTGCGTGCGCCGGCACGTGGGGCGCGATCTTGCGGTAGAGGTCCTGCTTCCAGTCCATCTTCTCGGCGATCGCCTCGATGATCAGGTCGCAGCTCTCGAGCTCGGCCAGACCGGTTTCGTAGTTCGCCGGGACGATGGCCTCGGCCAGCGACTTGCTGCTCAGCGGGGCCGGGCTCAGCTTGGCCAGGTTCGCGAGCGCCTTGCGCACTACGCCGTCCTTGTCGCCCTCCTTGGCCGGCAGGTCGAACAGGACCGTGTCGATCCCGGCGTTGGTCAGGTGCGCGGCGATCTGCGCGCCCATGACACCCGCGCCGAGGACCGCGGCACGACGTACAAGCAATTTCTCAGACATTTGCTCCATCCCTTTGTTTCGAAAGAAACCCGGCGTGGGCCGGGCTGGTGGTCAGGCGCGGAACCCGGCTGCGGCGAAGCGGATCAGCTCGCCGGCGATCCGGGTGCGGTGCGCATGTTCGGTGGTGCCCGGCGGACGCTTGATCAAGCCGAAATCGGCCATCGCATACGTCAGAGCGCCGGCGAGGAAATCGAGGCGGCCGTAGAGCTCGGCCTTGCCGAGATCCGGCATGCAGACGGCGAGGGCGCCCGCGAACTCGCGCGGCACATGCCCGTACTGCTCGGAGAGGAACTTGCGCAGGGCATCGTTCTTCTCTACGTAGGCCCGGGCGATCACCCGGACGAAGGCACCACTGCCGGCGCGGCCACTGGCCATGTCCAGCGCGGGCTCGACGAAGGCAGCGATGATCGGCTCGATCTCGCCGGGGTGTTCGGCCAGTGCACGCTTGAGCTGGGCGAGACGTTGCGCGCTCATCTGGTCCATCCGACGGCGGAACACCTCGTTGACGAGGTTTTCCTTGCTGCCGAAGTGGTAGTTGACCGCCGCGATGTTGACGTCTGCCCGGCTGGTCACCTGCCGCAATGACGTGCCCGCGAACCCGTGGGTTGCGAACAGTTCTTCGGCGGCGCCGAGGATCTTGTCCTTGGTAGAGAACTGGGCGGTACTGGCCATGACGACGGGTGCCTCGATCAAACGCTTGTTTGGATTCTGGGGGCCAAGCGCCTGACGCGTCAATGACCGCCGACCGGCCGGCGGACGACGCAGTTGCACCAGATACGTTAGAATTGCCGCAGCCATGTTGGCTAAACCCGCGTTTCGGCGCGGGTTTTTCCATGTAGACTCGGCCGTTCCGGAGTGGACGGCCCCATTCCAGACCGGAGAACACCAGATGGCGCTCGAGCGCACTCTTTCCATCGTCAAGCCCGATGCCGTCGCCAAGAACGTCATCGGTGAAATCTATTCCCGCTTCGAAAAGGCCGGCCTGAAGATCGTGGCCGCCAAGTACAAGCAGCTGACGCGCGAGGAAGCCGAAGGCTTCTACGCCGTGCACAAGGAGCGTCCGTTCTTCGGCGCGCTGGTCGAGTTCATGACCTCCGGCCCGGTGATGATCCAGGCGCTGGAAGGCGAGAACGCCGTCGCCGCGCACCGTGACCTGCTGGGCGCCACCAACCCGAAGGATGCCGCGCCGGGCACGATCCGCGCCGACTTCGCCGACTCCATCGACGCCAATGCCGCCCACGGCTCGGATTCGGTCGAGAACGCGCAGACCGAGATCGCGTACTTCTTCAAGAACGACGAAGTCGTTTCGCGCTGAGTGATGCCATCGTGACCGAGGTCGCCATCGACGTTTCCGTCGCCAAGCAGAATCTGCTCGACCTCGATCGCGAGGGCATGGAGCGCTTTTTCGCCGAGACTCTCGGCGAAAAGCGCTTCCGTGCCCACCAGATCATGAAGTGGATCCACCACCGGTACGTCACCGACTTCAACGAGATGACCGACCTGGGCAAGGCGCTACGCGCCAAGCTCCAAGCGCATGCAGAAGTCCTGGTGCCGCAGATCCAGTTCGAGAAGCCTTCCACCGACGGCACCCACAAGTGGCTGCTGGCGATGGACGGCAAGAACGCCATCGAGACGGTCTACATCCCCGACAAGTCGCGCGGCACGCTGTGTGTGTCTTCGCAGGTCGGTTGCGCGCTCAATTGCCAGTTCTGTTCCACCGCGACCCAGGGCTTCAACCGCAACCTGTCGACCGCCGAGATCATCGGTCAGGTCTGGGTGGCTGCGCGGCATCTGGGCAACGTGCCGCACAAGCAGCGCCGCCTGACCAATGTCGTGATGATGGGCATGGGCGAGCCGCTGATGAATTTCGACAACGTGGTCCGCGCGATGAGCATCATGCGCGACGACCTGGGCTACGGCCTGGCCAACAAGCGCGTCACGCTGTCGACCGCCGGCATGGTGCCGATGATCGACAAGCTGGGCGAAGTCAGTGACGTGTCGCTGGCGGTGTCGCTGCACGCGGCCAACGACGCGCTACGCACCGAGTTGGTACCGCTCAACAAGAAGTATCCGATCGCCGAGTTGATGGAAGCCTGCGCGCGCTACGCGCAGCGCAAGCGTGGCGAATCGATCACCTTCGAATACACGCTGATGAAGGACGTCAACGACCAGCCGCAGCATGCGCGCGAGCTGGCCCGTCTGATGCGCGATTTCGACAATCGCCTGCAGATGAAAGACGCGGCGAAGGTCAATCTGATCCCGTTCAATCCGTTCCCGGGCACGCGCTACGAGCGCCCGGACGACGCGACGATCCGCCGGTTCCAGAAGCTGCTCAACGAATCGGGCCGTATCGCGCCGGTGCGCCGCACCCGCGGCGACGACATCGACGCGGCCTGCGGCCAGCTCAAGGGCCAGGTCGCCGATCGCACGCGTCGCCAGGCCGAACATCTCAAGCGCCTCGAAGCGCAGGGCGGTCCAGGTGTCGATGCGGCTGCCTGAGGCTGTCGTTCTCGTCGTTCTCCTGCTGGCGATGGCCGGCTGTTCACGCCTCGATTTCGTCAAACCGAGCGGCAAGAGCAATTTCCGCCCGGATCAGCGCACCTACGAAACCCGCGGCAATGCGGAGTTCCGTCGCGGTGAGGCGGCGCGGGGCCAGCTGGGAATCGCTTCGCGCGAGTTCGAAGCCGGCAATTTCGACGCCGCCGCCAAGGCTGCGCGCGACGCGTTGAAAGGCGAGGGGACGGCAGCCGATGCCAATACGCTGCTCGCGGTGATCGAAGACCGCCGCGGCCGCAGCGCCCAGGCCGGCGGCTACTACAAGGCTGCGGCCGAACGCGCACCGGACCAGGGCGCCTACCTCAACAACTACGGCACCTGGCTGTGCCGCAACGGCCGGGCGACCGATGCGCTGGCGTATTTCGACGCCGCGGTGCGTGATCCGGCCTATGGCGATCCGTCCGGCGCGCTCGCCAATGCCGGTGCGTGCGCGATGAGCGCAGGCGAGACGGCGCGCGTCGAACGTGACCTGCGCGCGTCGCTCGAACTCGATCCTGAAAACCTCGTCGCCCTCGATGCGATGTCGCGTTACCTGATCTCCGAGCATCGTTACTTCGATGCGCGGGCATTTTCGCAACGACGGCTTGCCGCCGCCCC
The DNA here is from genome assembly GCA_045810015.1 of Luteimonas sp. Lineage (GTDB taxonomy): Bacteria > Pseudomonadota > Gammaproteobacteria > Xanthomonadales > Xanthomonadaceae > Luteimonas. Next base: position 42,791 of record JBJMWR010000012.1, on the reverse strand, counting down.
CGCAACTACGGCAGCATTGCAACTTGCGGTGCAGATCGAAACCGCGCTCGGCGACACAGGGGCCGCCGACCGATACCAGCGACGCTTGCAGGCGGAGTTTCCGGCTGCACCGAACCTACAGCCAAGGGAAACGAGTCCACCATGAGTTCTTCGAGCCAGACCATGCCAGCGGCTTCGCCTGGGGTCGGAGAACGTCTGCGCGATGCGCGCATGGAGGCCGGGCTGACGGTCGCCGATGTCGCCACCCGTCTGCGCATGCAACTGCGGACCATCGACGCGCTCGAAGCCGAGGACTGGGCCCGTCTCGGCGCGCCGGTGTTCATCCGCGGCCAGCTGCGCAGTTACCTGCGCCTGCTCAAACTGCCCGAGTCGCTCGCCGACAGTGTCTCCGATGCCAACGTGCGTCCGCCGGAACTCACTCCGCGCACTTACACGCCGCCGATGCAGCGCATGCTCGACAAGGCCATGGGCCGCGCGGTGTACGTGGTGATCACCGCGCTGATCGCGGTGCCGGTCTGGGTGGCGACGCGTTCGCATGTCGACAACAGCCGGCCGGTTGAAACCGCCTCGCTGGGTCTGGATGGCAACATCCAGGCGCCGGCAGAAGCCTCGCGTCCCGCACGTCCGACGCCGGTGACCGCCTCGCTCGGTGCGTTGCCCAAGCGTGCAGCGCCCGTCCAGCCCTCTGCCGGGTCGAACGCACAGGCGGGCAGTGGCCTGGTGATGCGTTTCAGTGGCGACAGCTGGATCGAGGTGATCGGTCCCGATGGTGCGCAGGTCGAGCAGGCACTCGTGCAGGCCGGCCAGGAACGCCGCTTCGCGGCGGGTACCGTCAGCCGCGTCAAACTCGGCGATGCCGCCGCGGTCGAAGTCTCGAGCGGTGGCGACGTTCAGGATCTGTCCCGGTTCCAGCGGGCCAACGTGGCACGCTTTACGGTATCCTCCGACGGCGCGCTGGCGCCGGCTTCCGAGTAATTCCGGGCGACCGTACCGGGTTCGGACTACCGCATCGATGCGGGGTCCTGCGTCCTTCCTTCATCCGTTTGACCCGCCTTCGACAGCGGGCGTAGAGACCATATGGCGATTGACGAGTTGCTGGACGAACGCGAGCAGGGGGAGCGGGTCAAGGCCTGGCTTCGCGACAACGCTCTGGGACTGGTGGGTGGCCTGGTGGTCGGCGCCGCCCTGATCGGTGGCTGGCAGTACTGGAAGAACCGCACGCATACGCAGGCGATCGAACAGCACTCGGCTTACCAGACCGCGCTGCTGGACATCCGCTCGGGCGAGTTCGACAAAGCCTCGCAGACCGTGGCCGGCCTGCCGGATACCACGTACAGCGAACTGGCGGCGTTGCAGCTCGCCAAGGCGCAGGTCGACAAGGGCGATCGCGATGCCGCGATCGCGACGCTCGAATCCGTCAAGGGCGCCGAGTCGGGCGTGGCAGCTGTGGTGAAACAGCGCCTGGCGCGTCTGCTGACCGATGCCGGTCGCGGCGAAGATGCGGTCAAGCTGCTCGCCGATGCCGACGATGCGGTGTCGCTCGAAGCCCGCGGCGACGCGCATTTCGCACTCAAGCAGAACGAACAGGCCCGCTCGGATTACGCGCAGGCCCTGCGCAAGCTCGACAGCGCCGCGCAACAGCGTGGCCTCGTCGAACTCAAGCTTTCCGAAGTCGGCGGTACGCCGGACGAACCCGAGGTTGAATCCTGATGACCGACCAGACCGCGCGTGACGCGTCTTTCCATGCGCCCAACCGCCTCGTGCGCGTCGCGGCGATCGCGCTCTGCGTGATGACCGTGACTGGTTGCAGCACCGTGCGCGGCTGGTTCGGCAACAGCGAAAAAGCTCAGGCCAAGGCGCTGTCCGAGCCCGCGCCGCTGACCGACATCACGCAGTCGCTGAGTGTGTCGCGTCTGTGGTCGGCCAATGCAGGCAAGGGCGAAGACCGCCTGGGCGTGCGCCAGTCGCCCGCCGTCGCCGATGGCCGCGTCTATGTCGCCGCGATCAAGGGCGGCGTGCGCGCGTTCGATCTGCAGACCGGTGCCTCGGTGTGGCGTTACGACTCGGACCTGCGCCTGAGCGGCGGCCCGGGCGTCGGTGAGGGCCTGGTCGTGGCCGGTAGCCTCGATGGCGAAGTGGTCGCACTCGATGCGGCCACCGGCGCGGAGCGCTGGACCGCCAAGGTGTCCAACGAAGTCATCGCAGCGCCCGCGATCGGGCAGGGCGTCGTGCTGGTGCGTTCCAACGACGGCCGCGTGACCGCGTTCGACGTCGCCAGCGGCGAGCGTCGCTGGTTCTGGGTGCGCGAGCTGCCGTCGCTGACCGTGCGCGGCAACGACGCGCCGGTGCTCGGCCCGGGCTTCGTGTTCGTCGGCAACGATGACGGCACTGTCGCCGCGCTGTCGCTGTCCGACGGTCGCACGCTGTGGGAGCAGGCCGTGGCCCAGCCCGACGGCCGCACCGAACTCGAGCGCATGTCCGACGTCGACGGCACCCCGGTGCTCGATGAAGCCGTGCTGTTCGCCAGCAGCTACCGTCACCGCACGATGGCGCTGGAAGGCCCGAGCGGCCGTCCGCTGTGGGTCAGCGAGCACGGCGGTGCGAACCGTCCGGGCCTGTCGCCGCAGCGCGTGGTCGTGACCGATGCCAACGGCACCGTCTGGGCGCTCGACAAGTTCAGCGGTACCGCCGCGTGGCAGCAGCCGGCGCTCGCACGTCGCAATCTGACCGGCGCGGCGATCCAGGGCGACTACGCCGTGGTCGGCGACCTCGACGGCTACCTGCACTGGATGCGTCTCGACGACGGCGAATTCGTGGCTCGCGAGCGCGCCGGCCGTGATCCGATCCGCGGCGCGCTGGTCGTCGTGGACGGTGTGCTGGTGGTCCAGAACGTCGACGGCAACGTGAGCGCCTGGCGCCTGGCCCAGTAATTCCGCCGCAGGTGCGACAATGACGGCCCCGGGCAGCCATCTGCCCGGGGCCGTGTGCTTCCGGGCCGTGCCCGCGCGACACGCAAGACCCATTCGAACGGAATCCGCCGCATGCTTCCCCTCGTCGCCCTTGTGGGCCGCCCCAACGTCGGCAAATCGACGCTGTTCAACGCGCTGACCCGCACCCGCGACGCGCTCGTCCATGACGAGCCCGGCGTCACCCGTGACCGCCACTACGGCGTGTGCCGGCTCAATCCCGACGTGCCGTTCGCGCTGGTCGATACCGGTGGTATCGCTGGCGAGAACATCCACCTCGAGCACGAAGGTCTGGCCGGCCCGACCGCGAAGCAGTCGCGCGCCGCCGCGGCTGAAGCCGATCTCGTGCTGTTCGTCGTCGATGGCCGCGAAGGCGCTTCCGCGCTCGACGACGAGATCCTGCGTTGGCTGCGCAAGATCGACAAACCCACGTTCCTGGTCATCAACAAGACCGACGGGCTCGACGCGCGCGCAGCAGAGGCCGACTTCTCGCGCTACGGCTTCTCCGACACGCATGCGATCTCGTCGGCACACCGCCACGGCATCGACGAGCTGGTCGACGAGATTCTCGAAAAGCTGCCGGAAGTGGGCCAGTCCGAGCAGCTCGACAGCGATCCCGAGCGCGTTCGCGTGACTTTCGTCGGCCGCCCCAACGTCGGCAAGTCGACGCTGGTCAACCGCATCCTCGGCGAGGAGCGGATGATCGCATCCGAAGTCGCCGGCACCACGCGCGATTCCATCGAGGTCGATCTCGAGCGCGACGGTCGCAAGTACCGGCTGGTCGACACGGCCGGTATTCGCCGCAAGTCGAAGGTGGACGAGGCGGTCGAGACGTTCTCCATCATCAAGACGCTGCAGGCCATCGAACATTCGCAGGTGTCGGTGGTGATGATCGACGCCAGCGAAGGCGTGACCGACCAGGACGCCAGCGTGCTCGGCGCGGTGCTCGATTCGGGCCGCGCGCTCGTCGTCGCGGTCAACAAGTGGGACGGCCTCACCGACTACCAGCGCGATCAGACCGAAGCGCTGCTGTCGCGCAAGCTGGCCTTCGTGCCGTGGGCCGAAGCGGTGCGCATCAGCGCCAAGCATGGCTCGGGCCTGCGCGAACTGTTCCAGGCGATCCATCGCGCGCATGCGTCGGCCAACTACAAGTTCGGCACCTCGGAAGTCACCAAGGCGCTCGAGATCGCCTACGAGACCAATCCGCCGCCGGTCGTGCGCGGCCACGCGCCGAAGCTGCGTTACGCGCATCCGGGTGGCGAGAATCCGCCGACGATCATCGTCCACGGCAACCGTCTGCGGACGCTGCCCGACAGCTACAAGCGCTATCTGGAGAATTTCTTCCGCAAGCGCTTCAAGCTCGTCGGCACGCCGGTGCGTTTTCTGTTCCGTGAGGGCGACAACCCCTACAAGGACAAGAAAAACGTGCTCAACGACCGCCAGCTGGCGAAGAAGAAGCGGCTGATCCGGCACGTCAAGCGCAAGTGATCCCGCCGCCGTTCCGCGACACGCTGACCGTCGGCCTGCTGGCTGGAGGCCGCGCGACGCGGCTGGGCGGCCTGGACAAGGCCTGGCTGCTGCGCGATGGCGTGTCGCAGGTCGAACGACTCCGCGAGCGTTTCGCCGCGCATGCGTCGCAGGTGCTGGTCAGTGCGAATCGCGAGTTGTCGCGTTACGCCGTCGCAGACATCGACGCGATTCCCGATCGCCATCCTGATATCGGTCCCCTGTCGGGTCTCGACGCACTCGCAGCCGCGGCCACGACGCCGTGGCTGTTCACGCTGCCGGTGGATACGCTGCACGTCGATGCGTCGGTGCTGGCGCGATTGATCGATGCAGCCGGCGACACCGGCGCGAGCGCAGCGGACGACGACGGCCTGCAGCCGCTGGTGGCGCTGTGGCCGGTGGCCGCATTGCGCGTGGCCGTTGCCGACGCGCTGACCGGCGATGATTTCTCGGTGCGCGGCCTGCAGCGCGCCCTCGGCATGCGGACGGTGCGCTTCGCGCAGGTCCGCTTCGGCAATCTCAACACGCCCGACGATCTGGTCCGGGCTGGAGTCACCCATGACTGAGCCCACGTTTCCGTTCCGCGTGTCCTTCGACGAAGCCTGCGCGATCGTCGATGCCGTCGCTGCCGAGCGTCGCCTGCAGCCGCAGACCGTCTCGCTGTCGCGCGCGCATGGCCACGTGCTGGCGCGCGATGTCGTCGCGACGCTGCCGCAGCCCCCATTCGACAACTCGGCGATGGACGGCTTCGCATTGCGTCATGCCGATCTCGCAACCGACGGCGCGCCGACGCGCCTGCGTCTTGCCGGTGAGCAGTTCGCCGGCCCCGATGCGGCATTGATGGTCGAGGCGGGCAGCTGCGTGCGCATCACCACCGGCGCGCCGCTGCCGGCTGGCGCGGACACGGTGGTGATGAAGGAAAACACGACGCTCGATGGCGACGATGTCGTCGTGCGGATCGCACCGCGCCTTGGCCAGCACGTGCGCCGCGCAGGAGAGGATTCGAATGTCGGCGATCTGTTGCTGCACGCGGGCGACACGCTGACGCCGGCACGTCTCGGCCTCGCGGCTTCGCAGGGGCTCGCGCAGCTCGACGTCGTGCGCCGTCCGACGGTCGCGGTGTTCGCCACCGGCGACGAACTCGTCGAGCCCGGCATGTCGCTCGGTCCCGGGCAGATCTATAACTCCAACCGCGATCAGCTGATGGCGCTGCTGCGCGCCGAAGGTCTGGAGCCGGTCGCATTTCCGACTCTGCCCGACGACGCCGCGCAGGTGACATCCGCGCTGCGCCATGCCGGCGAAGCCTTCGACCTCGTGGTGACCTGCGGCGGCGTGTCCGCCGGCGAGAAGGACCTGCTGCCCGAGCTGCTGCAGCGCCGCGGCCGCGTGCGGGTGTGGAAGGTCATGATGAAACCCGGGATGCCGCTGCTGCTGGCCGAAGGCGACACGCTCGGTCCGGCGCTGTTCCTGTGCCTGCCGGGCAATCCGGTGTCGGTGCTCGCGACCTGGCTCGCGCTCGGTCGGCGCCTGGTCGACGGTCTGCAGGGCAGGGCGCCGCGGGCATTGCGCCGCGCGCGGCTGGCGTCGGAGTGGACCAAGACCCACGAACGCCTCGAACTGCTGCGCGGTCGCTGGTGGATCGATGACGACGGCATCTCTTGGGTCGAGCCGAATCCCGCGGATGGTTCGCACCGCATGCAGGCCGCTGCGGATTCAGACGCGCTGATCGTGCTCGATGCGGGCCCGCGCGAATACGCGAGCGGCACGCCGGTAGATGTGTTGCCGTATTGAGTGCTGCGCTGTCGGGGCCGCGGGACTCGCGGGCGCCCGGACGCCCTGATGCACGAGGCCAGTCCGGCTTCTGCGGGCTGCAGAACCTGAGCACCTCTCCCTCCGGGAGAGGTCGACGCGCAAAGCGCGTCGGGTGTGGGCTGGGCTCTATAGGAAAGCGTCCAAAAGCGCCCTCATCCGCCCTCCGGGCACCTTCCCCCAAAGGGGGAAGGGAAGCACACAGTCCGCGGGCGTCGGCCGGATGCTGCTGATCGAACCGCAGCGTTCCCCGCGCATCGCCCGCGTCCGCGCGATAATCGCGCCATGGCCATCCAGCAACTCACGCCGGCGCAGGCCCGGCAACGCCAGCAACAGGGCGTGCGCCTGATCGACGTGCGCGATGCGCACGAGCGCGTGACCGGCATGGCCGAGGGTGCGGACGGCATCGATCGCGCGACGCTCGAAGCCGCGCCGCTGGCCCATGCGCCGGACCTGCAGGCGCCGCTGCTGCTGATCTGCCAGAGCGGTCGCCGCTCGATGCAGACGGCGGAAACGCTGGCCGCGCTCGGTTACACCGACATCGCATCGATCGCCGGCGGCACCGGCGCCTGGCAGGCCGACGGGCTGCCGACGGTGCTGCCGGATGGCGATGTCGATCTCGATTTCCACGAGCGCTATTCGCGGCATCTCAAACTTCCCGAGATCGGTCTCGCCGGCCAGCAGCGCCTCGCCGAGGCGACCGTGCTGGTCATCGGGGCCGGCGGCCTCGGTTCGCCGGCCGCGTACTACCTTGCCGCCGCCGGCGTCGGCACGTTGCGTATCGCCGACGACGACATCGTCGACCGCAGCAATCTGCAGCGGCAGATCCTGCATGCCGAGGACCGTATCGGCCAGCCGAAGGTGCAGTCGGCAGCGACGACGCTCGGTGCGCTCAATCCACGCACGCGTATCGAAGCGATCGCCGAGCGCGTGACCAGCCACAACGTCGATCGATTGCTCGACGGCGTCGATCTGGTGCTCGACGGCGCCGACAATTTCCCGGTGCGCTATCTGCTCAACGACGCCTGCGTGCTGCATGGCGTGCCGCTCGTGTATGGCGCGGTGCATCGCTTCGACGGACAGGTCAGCGTCTTCGATGCCGGCCGCCGGCGCGGCGCATGCCCCTGCTATCGCTGTCTGTTTCCCGAACCGCCGCCGGCCGAAGCCGCGCCGAACTGTTCGGAAGTCGGCGTGCTCGGCGTGCTGCCGGGTGTGGTCGGCCTGTTGCAGGCGACCGAAGCGTTGAAGCTGCTGCTCGGCATCGGCGCACCGCTGGCCGGGCGTCTGCTGCAGTTCGACGCGCTGCGCATGCAGTTCCGCGAGACGCGATTGGCGCCCGATCCCGAGTGCCCGGTCTGCGCACCGGGCCGCCCGTTCCCCGGCTACATCGACTACGCGGCGTTCTGCGCGGGCTGATCGCGCGAGCGGACCCGCTCTTCACGTGCCGCTGGGGCACGATGGCGGCGACCGCGCCTTCCGCGCGGAATGGACGCCCCGATGCGATCGACGCGCTACCTGTTGCTGCTCGCCTGCCTGCTGTTGTCCGCACCGTTCACCGCGCTGGCAGCCGATCCCTGTCCACTGCTGCGCGCGCAGGTCGCATCGCCGGATCCGGCGACCCGGCTCGCGGCCGCCGCGTGCGAGGAACATCTGCTCTGGCACCGGCCTTTCATCGATGTCGAAGGCCGCTACGCCGGTTCGACCGTGCGCGAGGCCGAGACCGCACTGCTGACCAATGGCGAGCAGGCCTGGCGCCGCGTCGCCGGTTACTGGCGCGGCGCCGACCAGCTGTCGCAACTCCAGCATCGGCCCGGCGCCTACGACTGCATGTTCGCGCCCACGAGCAGCCAGCCTTCGCCGGCCTGCCGCAGTTTTCTCGTCGACGTGCCGTGGTCGGCGGCGTTCGTGTCCTGGGTCGCGCGGCGCGCGACGCTGCCGGGCTTCAGCGGATCACCGAGCCATGTCGACTACGTGCGTAACGCCTATCGCAGCCCGGAGACCAACGCCTATCGCGTCGCCGATCCGATGACGTCGCGTCCCGCGCGCGGCGACATGCTCTGCTACGTGCGCGCGGCGAATCGCGTGTTCGGGTTCGCCGGTCTCGCGACGTTGCTCAGCAGCGAGGACGGCGGGCTCGGCATGCATTGCGATATTGTCGTCGGTGCCGAGAGCGGGCAGGCACAGCTGGTCGGTGGCAACGTGCTCGATGGCGTGACGATGCGGCTGATGCCGTTGACCGCGGGCGGTCAGTTCGCCGCACTGGCGCAGCGCGGCGTCGACGATCCGCAGTGCAGCCCCGATGCGCCGCAGGCCTGCAACGCGAATCGCCAGGACTGGGCGGTGTTGTTGCAGTTGCGGCCGGCCAATGAGCTCGCCGTGCTGTCGCCGTCGCCCGGACTGTACGTCTCGCCGCCGCCAATGCCGGCCTCGCCGGATTTTCTACAGCCGGGCCAGTCGACGCCGCGTCCGCGGACCGCGCCGTGCTGCGTCGAGTGCAGCGTGGGCGATGGCTTGCCGCGGTGCCCTGGGGTTTAAGGTTCGCGCATCCCGCCGCAGCCCTGTAGGTACGCGCTCCTGCAAAAAAGGAAGGCCCGCATCTGCGGGCCTTCCTTGTTCTGATCATGCTGGTTTCATCGCTACAACTGCTTCAGTACGTCATGCAGCAGCCCGCCGTGCTTCGGCGGACCGGTTTTGCCCGAAGCGGCGTCAGGCCGCCTTCTTCGCCGCCAACTGACGCAGCACATAGTGCAGCAGACCGCCATGACGAAAGTACTCGACTTCCTTCGGCGTCAGCAGCAGCACGTCAACCTCAAACCGGATCTCGGTGCCGTCCGCGCGCATGGCGACGATCTGCGCGGTCTTCGACTGGCCGTTGGCGAGGCCAGTCACTTCAACCGTTTCAGATCCGTCCAGACCAAGGCTTTGCGCGTTCTGCCCGTGACGGAAGCTGCAGGGCAGCACGCCCATACCGACGAGGTTTGACCGGTGGATCCGCTCGAAGCTCTCGGCGATCACCGCCTTCACGCCAAGCAGATTCGTGCCCTTGGCCGCCCAGTCACGCGATGAACCCGTGCCGTACTCCTTGCCGGCGAACACCACCAGCGGCACGCCGGCAGCCTTGTACTTCATCGCGGCGTCGTAGATCGGCAGCTTCTCCGGCTCGCCGTCGCCGAAGTACAGCGTGTTGCCGCCTTCCTCACCGCCGAAGAACAGGTTCTTGATGCGGATGTTGGCGAAGGTGCCGCGCACCATGACATCGTCATTGCCGCGGCGCGAGCCGTAGCTGTTGAAGTCGGTCGGCTGCACGCCGCGTGCCTGCAGGAAACGGCCCGCGGGTGAGTCGCCCTTGATGTTGCCGGCCGGCGAAATGTGGTCGGTCGTGATCGAGTCGCCGAACAGGCCCATGATCCGCGCGCCGTGGATGTCGTCGATGCTGCCGACGTCCATGGTCATGCCGTCGAAGTAGGGCGGGTTCTTGATGTAGGTCGACGCTTCGTCCCATTCGTAGAGATCGCCATCGGGCGATTCGATCGTGTTCCAGCGCGTGTCGCCCTTGAACACGTCGGCGTAGTTCTTGGCGAACATCTCCGGCCCGATCGTCTTGGCGATGAAGTCGCCGATCTCCTTGTTTGTCGGCCAGATGTCGCGCAGGTAGACCGGATTGCCGTCCTGATCCTTGCCCAGCGGATCGTCGGTCAGATCGATATCGACCGTGCCGGCGATCGCATAGGCGACGACCAGTGGCGGCGAGGCGAGATAGTTCATCTTCACTTCGCCATGGATACGGCCTTCGAAATTGCGGTTGCCCGACAACACTGCGGCGACGGCGAGATCGTTCTCGGCAATGCCCTTCGATACCGCATCCGGCAGCGGGCCGGAGTTGCCGATACAGGTCGTGCAGCCGTAGCCGACGACGTAGAAGCCGAGCTTCTCAAGATCATCGAGCACGCCAGCCTTTTCCAGGTAATCGGTGACCACCAGCGAGCCCGGCCCGAGCGAGGTCTTGACCCATGGCGCGGCCTTGAGACCCTTGGCCGCGGCGTTGCGTGCCAGCAGTCCGGCGCCGAGCATCACGGCCGGGTTCGAGGTGTTGGTGCAGGAGGTGATCGCGGCGATGACCACCGAGCCGTCGGTCAGTTCGTGCTCGCCGTCATCGAGCGTGATCTTCGACACCGGTCGCGCGGCGAGGCGCTCGGCCTGCGGCTGGCCGCCGCCTTCCTTCTCGAAACGGTCGACCTGCGGATCCTCGCTGCCGGCCTTGCTGCGCTTGGCGATCAGCGGGCCCACGTTGTCGCGGAAATTCTGCTGCACTTTCTCCAGCAGCACACGGTCCTGCGGACGCTTCGGGCCCGCCAGCGACGGGCGCACGTCGGCCATGTCGAGTTCGAGCACGCTGCTGTACTCGGCCTCGGGCGCACCGGGTTCGTGCCACAGCTGCTGCGCCTTGGCGTAAGCCTCGACCAGTGCGATCTGATCTTCGCTGCGGCCCGACAGGCGCAGATAGTTCAGCGATTCCTGGTCGATCGGGAAGATGCCGCAGGTGGCGCCGTACTCGGGCGCCATGTTGCCGATCGTCGCGCGGTCGGCCAGCGGCAGATGCTGCAGGCCTTCGCCGAAGAACTCGACGAACTTGCCGACGACGCCATGCTTGCGCAGCGTCTCGGTGACGGTCAGTACGAGATCTGTTGCCGTTGCGCCTTCCGGCATGCGGCCGGTGAGCTTGAAGCCGACGACCTGCGGAATCAGCATCGACGACGGCTGGCCCAGCATCGCGGCCTCGGCCTCGATACCGCCGACGCCCCAGCCGAGCACGCCGATGCCGTTGATCATCGTAGTGTGGGAATCGGTGCCGAACACGGTGTCCGGATACGCCCACTGCACGCCGTCCTCGCGTTCGGCGGTCATCACCACGCGGGCGAGATGCTCCAGGTTCACCTGGTGGACGATGCCGGTGTTGGGGGGGACGACCTTGAAATTGTCGAAGGCCTTCTGGCCCCAGCGCAGGAAGCCGTAGCGTTCCTTGTTGCGCTGGAATTCGATCTTGCCGTTGAGGTCCAGCGCGTCGGGGCGGCCGAATACATCGACCTGCACGGAGTGGTCGATCACCAGTTCCGACGGGATCAGCGGATTGATCTGCTCCGGACGACCGCCGAGGCGGACCACCGCATCACGCATCGCGGCGAGATCGACGACGCAGGGTACCCCGGTGAAATCCTGGAGCACGACACGCGCCGGCATGAAGGCGATCTCGGTATCCGGTTCGGCCTTCGGGTCCCACTTCGCCACGGCCTCGATGTGGTGCGCGGCGACGGTCTCGCCGTCCTCGTGGCGCAGCAGGTTCTCGAGCAGGATCTTCATCGAATAGGGCAGGCGGGCGATGTCGAACTGCTTGCCCAGCGCCGGGAGGCTGGCATAGGCGTACCGGCGGCCGCCCACCTCGAGCTCGGTATGGGTGGAGAAGGAATCGGTCATGCAGGGGCTCCTGTCGCAGGTGGCTGGCGAGGGCCGGTAGCGGCCGTGCGCGCTGTCTGGGTGTCGCGTCGGCTCCGCCGCAGGAAGGTCTGCCGGCCGAACCGATTCAGCTAAGTGTAGGCCCGAGCCCGTAGCGAATATGTCATCGCATCGGGATGACAGCCGTATACCGGCCGGACGCTGCGTTTCGCCATTTCGCGGCCGCTGCGTGGCAGCACCGATATGGGTGGCGGACGGCTGGCGGATTAGGGTATGTAGGAGCCGGTATGTATAATTCACGCATACTTGAGCGGAGTCCGCCATGGAAGCCACCGTCGCCGAACGCGGCCAGATCACCCTGCCCAAGGCCGTGCGCGATGCGCTGGGCCTGAGCAAGGGCACGATCCTGAAGGTCGAGCTGGAAGGCAGCCGCATCGTGCTGCGCAAGAGCGTCGACGACGCCGTCTCGCGCGCCCGTGGCCGTTTCAAGCTGGAAGGTTTCGACGACACCGACGCAGCGATGCGCGCGGTGCGTGGCCAGCCGGTCGCTGAGGTCGAGATCGACGTCGCCACGGACGGAGACGCCGACCGGTGATCGCCGTCGACGCACCTGTGCTGGTGGATCTGTTGGCCGACGGCCCGCAGGCCGATGCCGCCGAGGCCTGCCTGCGTCAGTACCTGAGCGCAGGTCCGGTCGTCGTCTGCGATGTCGCATTGGCCGAGATCTGCGGCGCGCTGCATGACGGCGCCGACACCATGTCCGTGCTCGAAGACATGGGTGTGCGCTTCTCGGCGATCGAAGTGAAGTCCGCGTTGCGCGCCGGCGAGATGCAGCGCCGTTCCTGGCAGCGCGGCGACATCGCCGGTCGCCCGTCGCGCGACTTCCTCGTCGGGGCGCACGCGCTGTTGCAGTGCAATGGCCTGATCACCCGCGACGACGCGTTTTTCCGCACCTATTTCAAGGGTCTCAAGCTGATCGTACCGTCGGCCTGAGACCGGTTTTCCCGGTACTACACGAACAAGACTCTGGAGTTGCCCGCATGTTGGAAGCCTACCGCCACCACGTTGCCGAGCGCGAAGCGCTGGGAATCCCGCCGCTGCCGCTCGATGCGCAGCAGACCGCTGCCGTCATCGAACTGCTGAAGAATCCGCCGGCCGGCGAGGACGCGTTTCTTCTCGACCTGCTGACCCACCGCGTGCCGGCCGGCGTCGACGACGCCGCCAAGGTCAAGGCCTCGTACCTCGCCGCCATCGCCTTCGGCACCGAGCGCAGCGCGCTGATCGCCCGCGCGCGCGCCACGGAGCTACTGGGCACGATGCTCGGCGGCTACAACGTGCAGCCGCTGGTCGACCTGCTCGACGACGCCGAAGTCGGGGCGATCGCCGCCGAAGGCCTCAAGCACACGTTGCTGGTGTTCGACGCGTTCCACGACGTCGAAGAAAAGTCCAAGGCCGGCAACGCGAATGCCAAGGGCGTGATCCAGAGCTGGGCCGACGCCGAGTGGTTCACCAGCAAGCCGGAAGTGCCGCAGTCGATGACCCTGACGGTGTTCAAGGTGCCGGGCGAGACCAATACCGACGACCTGTCGCCGGCGCCCGACGCGACCACGCGCCCCGACATTCCGATGCACGCGCTGGCGATGCTGAAGAACGCGCGCGAAGGCGCGGCCTTCGTGCCGGAAGAAGACGGCAAGCGCGGCCCGATCCAGGCCATCCGCGATCTCAAGGACAAGGGCCACCTGGTCGCCTACGTCGGCGACGTGGTCGGCACGGGTTCCAGCCGCAAGTCGGCCACCAACAGCGTGCTGTGGTGGACCGGCGAGGACATTCCGTTCATTCCGAACAAGCGCTTCGGCGGCGTGTGCCTGGGTTCGAAGATCGCGCCGATCTTCTACAACACGATGGAAGACGCCGGCGCGCTGCCGATCGAACTCGACGTGTCGCAGATGGAGCAGGCTGATGTCATCGAACTGCGCCCGTATGACGGCAAGGCGCTCAAGGACGGCACCGTCATCGCCGAATTCCAGGTCAAGTCGGACGTGCTGTTCGACGAAGTGCGCGCCGGTGGCCGCATCCCGCTGATCGTCGGTCGCGGTCTGACCGCCAAGGCGCGCGAGTCGCTGGGCCTGCCGACGCTGGAGCTGTTCCGCCTGCCGCAGCAGCCGGCCAACACCGGCAAGGGCTTCTCGCTGGCGCAGAAGATGGTTGGCCGTGCGATCGGTCTGCCGGAAGGCCAGGGCGTGCGTCCGGGCACCTATTGCGAGCCGCGGATGACGTCCGTGGGGTCGCAGGACACCACTGGTCCGATGACCCGCGACGAGCTGAAGGATCTGGCCTGCCTGGGCTTCTCCGCCGATCTGGTAATGCAGTCGTTCTGCCACACCGCGGCGTATCCCAAGCCGGTCGACGTCAAGACGCACCACACCCTGCCGGAGTTCATCTCCACGCGCGGCGGCATCTCGCTGCGTCCGGGCGACGGCATCATCCACAGCTGGCTCAACCGCATGCTGCTGCCCGACACCGTCGGCACCGGCGGTGACTCGCACACGCGCTTCCCGATCGGCATCTCGTTCCCGGCCGGCTCGGGTCTCGTCGCGTTCGCAGCGGCGACCGGCGTCATGCCGCTCGATATGCCCGAATCGGTGCTGGTGCGCTTCAAAGGCAAGATGCAGCCCGGCGTGACCCTGCGCGATCTGGTCAACGCGATTCCGCTGTATGCGATCAAGGCCGGTCTGCTGACCGTCGCCAAGCAGGGCAAAAAGAATATCTTCTCCGGCCGCATCCTCGAGATTGAAGGCCTGCCGGATCTGAAGGTCGAACAGGCGTTCGAGCTGTCCGATGCCTCGGCCGAGCGTTCCGCGGCCGGTTGCACGGTGCACCTCGACAAGGCGCCGATCATCGAATACATCACGTCGAACATCGTGATGCTGAAGTGGATGATCAGCGAAGGCTACGCCGATGCCCGCTCGATCCAGCGCCGCATCGAAAAGATGGAAGCCTGGCTCGCCGATCCGCAGCTGCTCAAGGGCGACGCCGATGCCGAGTACGCCGCGGTCATCGAAATCGACCTGGCCGACGTGCATGAGCCGATCCTGGCCTGCCCGAACGATCCGGACGACGTGAAGATGCTGTCCGAAGTCGCCGGCGTCGAGATCGACGAGGTGTTCATCGGTTCGTGCATGACCAACATCGGCCACTTCCGCGCCGCATCCAAGCTGCTCGAAGGCAAGCGCGACATCCCGACCAAGCTCTGGGTGGCACCGCCGACGAAGATGGACGCCGCCGAGCTGACCAAGGAAGGCCATTACGGCACCTTCGGCGCCGCCGGTGCGCGCATGGAAATGCCGGGCTGCTCGCTGTGCATGGGCAACCAGGCGCAGGTGCGCGAGGGTGCGACGGTGTTCTCGACCTCGACGCGCAACTTCCCGAACCGCCTGGGCCGCAACTCGAACGTGTATCTGGGTTCGGCGGAACTCGCCGCGATCTGCTCGCGCCTCGGTCGCATCCCGACCAAGGCCGAGTACATGGCCGACGTCGGCGTGCTGGATGCCTCGGCGACCGAGATCTACCGCTACATGAACTTCGACCAGATTGCGGAGTACGTGGACGCGGGCGAGAAGACCGCCGCCTGACGGCAGCGGTTCGCGGATACGAAAAACCCGGCCTTGCGCCGGGTTTTTTGTTGGAGCTCCACGCGAGCAGAGGGCTCGCGATCCGAAGTTCGAGACGTGGTGCGTGCCGATGCCGGATCAGGCGCGGGACAGGCGCGCTCCAAGGGAGACATCCCGAGTCAGGCGGTAGATGCCCGCCGATCACGCGTGCAGCCGTACCGCGGGTGCGAACTTCGTCCGCGTTCTACAGCGCGGCGATGCCGCGCGCGAGATCGGCGCGATAGTGCAGATGCCAGTGACGGCCGCTGCCGGTCAATTCGTACACCGCGCAGTTGGGCATCGGCAGCGCGACCTGGAACTGGCGGAAGGCACGCATGTCGTCAGGTGTGTCGGCCGTGAAGCCCATCAGGCGCCACGCCAGCAGGCCGAACCAGATGCCATGCCCGAACAGCACGCTGTCGTCGTCCAGCGATGGCATCGCTTCGATGAAGGCGTCGATGCGCGCGACGAACTCGGCGAACGTGTCGGCCGCGTCGCCCATGCGTGCATCGCGATCGCCGCGTGCCCAGTAGGCCTCGGTCAAGGGACGCCGCTGTTCTCCGGTCAGGCCTGCGATCCGCGCGGGATCGATCGCCGAGAACTCGTGCAGCAGCGGATGCACCTGCGCCTCGCGCCCGGTCAGCGCGCGGAACGCCTGCGCGGTCGCGCGGGCACGATCGAAGTGCGACACGTGCACCGGGCCGGCGATCGCCCCGGCGAGTTGCATGGCCAGCCAGTCCGCCTGCGCGTGTCCGCGCGCGGACATCGGAATCGTGGCGTGAGGCAGGGTCTGCCCGCCGGCGTTGGACACGCTTTCGGCGTGGCGGACGAAGGTCAGCCGCGCCACCGGTTCAGATCGCCTTGAGCATCTGCTGCCGGCGCAGCAGGAAATCCCACAGGCTGCCGCCCATCTGCCGCCACAACACCGCCGAACGGAGCGAGGCCAGCAACACCGCGCGGATTTCGGCGACGACGTTGGCCTGGCCGAGGTAGTGCGGATTGCCCTGGACCATCACCTTCGGACGCAGATGGCTCACGGTATCGGCATACAGCGCGCCGAGCGCGGCCAGCACTTCCGGATGGGTGTGGCCGAGCTCTTCGGCCTTGGGCTTGATCTCGAGGATGCCGTGATGGACTTCGCTGCTGACGGCGCTGTCCTGGATGAAGCGGCGCTCCAGCTGCACGACCGCGAGGCCGAGCTTGGGCAGCAGCGGATCGCTGCCCTGGTTGCCGAAGTAGTCGCGCAGCAGCATCAGGCCGGGCACGACCGCATCGCGGCCGCCGTAGACGTCTGCGGGCGAGGTGGCGTCGATGCGGAACACGCTGTCGAGCGCGGTCGACAGTACCGCGGCGTCGGCCTGCCCGGTTTCGGCGATGCGGCGGACCTGCTTGAGCGCCTGCGCCATGCCGGCGAGGGCGAGCACACGTTGCTCCATCATGCCGCCACCCCGCGTGCGCGCAGTTCGAGCGGCGCGTCGGTGCGCGCGATGACCGCGCCGCCGAGGCAGACATCGCCGTCGTAGAGCACCACGGACTGTCCGGGCGTGACCGCACGCTGGGGGCGGTCGAACCGCACGTCGAGCTGGCCGGTGTTCGCGTCGATGGTCACTTCGCAGGATTCCTCGTGTTGCCGGTAACGGGTCTGGGCGGTGCAGCGGAAGCGCTGCGCCGGCGGGTCGCCGGCGATCCAGTGGGCGGGTTCGCTGGTCAGATGCGACGACAGCAGGTACGGCGTGTCGGCGCCCTGGGCGACGAAGAGCACATTGTCGCCCACATCCTTGCCGACCACATACCAGGGCGCCGCATCGAAACCGCGCACGCCGCCGATCTGCAGGCCTTCGCGCTGACCAAGGGTGAAATAGAAAACGCCGGGATGCGTGCCGACGCGATGTCCGTCCGGCGTGCGCATCTCGCCCTGTCGCGCGGGCAGGTACTGGCCCAGGAACGAGCGGAAGTCGCGTTCGCCGATGAAGCAGATGCCGGTCGAATCCTTCTTCTCCGCAGTGGGCAATCCGGCAGCGCGGGCGAGGGCGCGGACATCGGTCTTGGGCAGTTCGCCGAGCGGGAACAGTGTCGCGGCAAGTTGCGCCTGGCCGAGCTGGTGCAGGAAGTAGCTCTGGTCCTTGCTGCGATCGAGCGCGCGCAGCAGGCGCCAGCGGCGGCCCTCGAAATCGACGCGCGCGTAATGCCCGGTCGCGATCTTCGCCGCACCGAGGTCACGCGCCGCATCGAGGAAATGCTTGAACTTGATCTCGCGGTTGCACAGCACGTCGGGATTCGGCGTGCGGCCGGCCGCGTATTCGGCGATGAAGTGCTCGAACACGCCGGCCCAGTATTCGCCGGAGAAATCGCGGAAGTGCATCGGCAGGCCGAGCCGGCCGGAGACGGCCACCGCGTCGCGGCGATCGTCCTCGGCGCGGCAGTCGCCGCTGCCGTCTTCGGCCCAGTTCTGCATGAACAGTCCGGCCAGCGGCGTGCCCGCATCGCGCAGCAGCAGTGCCGCGACCGAGGAATCCACGCCGCCGGACATGCCGACGATGACCTCCGGCGCGCTCACGGAATCTGACGCACGGCCGACAACGGGAAGCGCTGGCCGGCGAGGCAATCGGCGACGACCTGCCAGACCAGCGGGCTACGATGTCGCGCCGCTTCGGCTTGCAGTTCGGCGGGGGTGAACCAGGTGGCTTTCTCGATGCCATCGTCGAGCGCGCGCGCCGGGTCGTGCGACAGCGGGCGCGCGGCGAAGGCGAAGCGCAGGAAATGCCGGCCATCGGCCTCGCCGGGACGCGGCGCGGACTTCCACAGATAACTGCCGATGAAACCGGTCAACTCGACCGTCCAGCCCGATTCCTCGAGCGTCTCCCGAACGGCGGCGTGCAGCAGCGATTCGTCGGGTTCCAGATGGCCGGCCGGCTGGTTGATGACGAGGCGCCCGTCGACGCGTTCCTCGATGCACAGCACGCGGCCGCCGTCCATGACCACGGTGGCGACGGTCACATCCGGCTGCCAGAAGCGCGGATCGGCAGACACCGCCATCAGAGATTGTCCTCACCGGTGAGCTGCAGCTCCATGTCGTCGGCCAGCTGGGCAGCGATGTCGAGCGCCTGCTCGAAACGCGCGCCGTCGGCGTCGTCGTGCAGCTTGATCACATAGAACAGTGTGTCGCCGGCGACCTCCCAGCCACCGAGAATATTGCGCTGGCTGTCGCGCAGCAGCATGTCGGCCTGCTCGGCGCTGAAGCCGCCCGCGGGCACCGGCGCAGCGGGCGAGAACACCTCGCGGACTGCGCTGTCGCCGAGCACGTGGGCACTGCCGGCGACGAACGCGAGCTGGCTGCGGTTCTCCTGCTGCCACGCGAAGACGACGCGGTAATCGCCGTCCTCATCGCGCTCGTAGCGCACTCCGTGAGCGTCGAGCCGTTGCGCGAGCGTGTCTTCGGCGCTGGGAACCAGGTCGGCCGAGGGCGGCTGACGCTCGGCCGCGCCTTGTCCGGCCGCGACGATCGGCGACAGGGCGAGCAGGCAGGCGAGCGGCAACAGGCGCGATGCCCGGAACAAGCGGCGGCAGTGATGCATCGAGGCACCGGGTCGGGGGAATGCCGGTCATTCTGACGACCGGGGTCCGGGGCGTCCATCCACGGCGCGGCGGTATAATCGGCGGATGAGTCGCAGACACGAACACGAACATGATCACGGTACCGCGGTGGCCCCCGGCCGCCCGGAAGTCGCGCCACCGCCGCTGTACTCGGTGCTGCTGCTCAACGACGACTACACGCCGATGGACTTCGTGGTCGAGATCCTGGTGCGCTTCTTCGCGCTGGATCTCGAACGCGCGACCCAGGTGATGCTCCACGTGCACACGCGCGGCCGGGGTGTGTGCGGGATCTACAGCCGCGAAGTCGCGGAGTCGAAGGTCGCGCAGGTGAACGAATACGCACGGCTCAATCTGCACCCCTTGCTCTGCACGATGGAAAAGGCCTAATAAGCCCACGGGGGCAGGGTTTGTTTGCCGGAATCGGGCCCCATCTAGGGTGTCAGTGAAGCCGGAGGCGACCGCCCCATGTTCAGCAAAGATCTCGAGTTCACGATCGGCCAGTGCTACAAGCGTGCCCGCGAGGCCCGCGACGAGTACATGACGGTCGAACACCTGCTGTTATCGCTGCTCGAGAACCCGTCCGCGGAGGCCGTACTCAAGGCCACCGGCGCGGATTTCGAACGCCTGCGTGCCGACCTTGAGCAGGCCATCCTCACATCGGTCACCAAGCTGGCCGAAGACGACACACGCGATACCCAGCCCACGCTCGGATTCCAGCGGGTGTTGCAGCGCGCCGTCTACCACGTGCAGTCCTCGGGCAAGCAGGAAGTGACCGGCGCGAACGTGCTGGTTGCGATTTTCGGCGAGAAAGATTCCCACGCGGTGTACTACCTCAACCAGCAGGACGTGAACCGTCTGGATGTCGTCAATTACCTTTCCCACGGCATCGCCAAAAGCGGTGGCGAGGAGCCTGACGGCGCGCACGAAGATCCGGCCCAGGCCCGCACCGAAGGTGCCGAAGGCGAAGGCAAGGGCGACGCGCTGGCCGAGTTCGCCAGTGATCTCAATGTGGCCGCGCAGGAAGGCCGCATCGATCCGCTGGTCGGCCGCGCCGAGGAAGTGGAGCGCACGATCCAGGTGCTCTGCCGCCGTCGCAAGAACAATCCGCTCTACGTCGGCGAAGCCGGCGTGGGCAAGACCGCGATCGCCGAGGGGCTGGCGAAGCGCATCGTCGACGGCGAAGTGCCCGAGGTGCTGGCCGACGCGACAATCTATTCGCTCGATCTCGGCGCGCTGGTTGCTGGCACCAAGTACCGCGGCGATTTCGAGAAACGTCTGAAGGCGGTGCTGACCGCGATCAAGAAGCATCCCGGCGCGATTCTCTTCATCGACGAGATCCACACCATCATCGGCGCGGGTTCTGCGTCGGGCGGCACGATGGACGCGTCGAACCTGATCAAGCCGGCGCTCGCGTCGGGCGAGCTGCGCTGCATCGGCTCGACCACGTTCCAGGAATACCGCGGCATCTTCGAGAAGGACCGCGCATTGGCGCGTCGCTTCCAGAAAATCGACATCGTCGAGCCGACCGTCAGCGAAACCTACCAGATCCTGCAGGGTCTCAAGCCGCGCTACGAAGCGCACCACGACGTGACCTACGCTGACGAGGCGCTTCAGGCGGCAGTCGACCTGTCGGTCAAGCACATCGCCGATCGCCTGCTGCCCGACAAGGCCATCGACGTCATCGACGAAGCCGGCGCGCGTCAGCGTCTGCTGCCCGAAGGTGTGCGCAAGGCGCTGATCGACGTCGAGGAAGTCGAGACGATCGTCGCCAAGATGGCGCGCATTCCGGCCAAGCAGGTCAGCGCGACCGACAAGGACGTGCTCGAGCATCTGGAGCGCAACCTCAAGATGGTGATCTTCGGGCAGGACCCGGCGATCGAAATGCTGACCTCGGCGATCAAGCTCGCGCGTTCCGGCCTCGGCAGCCCGGACAAGCCGATCGGCAACTTCCTGTTCGCCGGTCCCACCGGCGTGGGCAAGACCGAAGTCACGCGCCAGCTGGCGCTGCAGCTCGGCATCGAGCTGGTGCGATTCGACATGTCCGAGTACATGGAATCGCATTCGGTGAGCCGCCTGATCGGCGCGCCTCCGGGTTACGTGGGCTTCGACCAGGGCGGCCTGCTGACCGAGAAGATTGTCAAGACGCCGCACTGCGTGCTGCTGCTCGACGAGGTGGAAAAGGCGCACCCGGACATCTTCAACATCCTGCTGCAGGTCATGGACCGTGGCGTGTTGACCGACACCAATGGCCGCGAAGCGAATTTCCGCAATGTGATCATGGTGATGACGACCAACGCCGGCGCTACCCAGGCTGCGCGTCGCTCGATCGGATTCACACACCAGGACCACAGCACCGATGCGATGGAAGTGATCCGCAAGAGCTTCACGCCGGAATTCCGCAACCGTCTCGACGCGGTGGTGCAGTTCCAGTCGCTGGGCTTCGCGCACATCCTGCGCGTGGTCGACAAGTTCATGATCGAACTGGAGTCGCAGCTGCACGACAAGAACGTCTCGCTGTCGGCCACGCCGGCCGCGCGCGACTGGCTCGCGCAGCACGGCTTCGATCCGCAGATGGGTGCGCGTCCGATGTCGCGCGTCATCCAGGACAAGGTCAAGCGTCGTCTGGCCGATGAACTGCTGTTCGGCAAGCTGGCCAACGGTGGTCGGGTGTCGATCGACGTGCAGGACGGCGAACTCACCGTCGAAACCTGGGCGGAGCCGGAGCGTCTGCTCACCGCGACGGTCGACTGACCGACGCCGCGGACCGTGTCACGAAGAAGGCGCCCGAGGGAGCCTTCTTTTTTGTGGCCGATACGCGCGTCGATCAGCGCGCGGATGCCTCCACCCACGCATCGACCCGGCGCTCGAGCAGATCCAACGGCAGCGCGCCGCCGCCGAGCACCGCGTCGTGGAAACCGCGCACGTCGAAGCGGTCACCGAGGCGTTCTTCGGCGTTACGGCGCAGTTCCTGGATGCGGATCATGCCGATCTTGTAGGCCGTCGCCTGACCCGGCCACGACAGATAACGCTGCACTTCCGAGCGGATCGTCGCTTCGGGGAATCCGCTGTTGTCGTTGAAGTAATCGACCGCCTGCTGCTCGGTCCAGCCCTTGGCGTGCATGCCGGTGTCGACGACCAGACGGATCGCGCGCCACAGCTCGGAACTGAGCTGGCCGTAGCGCGAATAGGGATCGGCGTAAGTGCCGGGAATTTCCTTGGCCTGCCATTCGGAATACAGGCCCCAGCCTTCCGAATACGCGGTGGTCTGGTACTGGGTGCGGAACTGCGGCAGGCCGGTGAGTTCCTGCGCGATCGCGATCTGCATGTGGTGGCCGGGCAGGCCTTCGTGATACGCGATGACTTCCAGTTCCGGCTTCGGCATCGCGTTCATGTCGGACAGATGCGCGTAGTAGATGCCGGGTCGGGTGCCGTCGGGACTGCTCGGGAAATAGTGCTGCGCGGCGCCGGGTTCTTCGCGGAAGGATTCGACGCGGCGCACGACCAGATCGGCCTTCGGCAGCAGACCGTAGAACTGCGGCAGCTGCTGCTTGATGTTGTCGAGCAGGCGCGTGGACTCGTCGAGGTACGCCTGGCGACCGGCATCGGTGTTCGGGAACTTGAACTGCGGATCGGTGGCGATGAAGCGGAAGAACGCCTGCAGGTCGCCATCGAAGTCGACCTCGGCCTTGATCGTCTCCAGATCCTTGTGGATGCGCGCCACGTCCTGCAGGCCGATGTCGTGCACCTGCTCGGGCGTCAGATCGGTGCTGGTATTGCGGCGCAGCTGCGAGGCGTAGTACGCCTTGCCGTCGGACTGCGTCGTGCCGACGCCGGCGGGATTCTCCAGCGCATTGCCGATGTCGCCCTCGTGCCACGCGATCACGCGCTGGTAGGCCGGGCCGACGGATTCCAGCAGCGCCGCGCGCGCCTGCGTCTTGAGCGCATCGGCTTTCTCCGCGTCGATCGTGCCGGCCTCCCGCAGTGCGTCGGCCTTCTTGACCAGGTCCGCCCACAGCGCGGTGTCGTCGCCCTCGTTGAACGGCGCGCCGGTAATAACATTGCGCGACTGGGTGATCACGCCGGTGTAGGCGAACTTCGGTGCGCGGATGCCGGCGTCCGCGCTGGCCCGCGCATGTTCGAGCAGGGTGTCGAACATCGTCGGCAGCGCGCGCAGGCGCGCGATGTAGGCGAGGTAATCGGCCTCGCTGTCGACCTTGTGGAAGTTGATCAGCAGCGTCGGCAGCATCGCCTGCGGACCCATCATCTGGGTGAAGGCGTAGCCGTTGCGGCGGTACTCGAACTGCTCGGCTGTCTCGCGCGCCTGCTGCGCCCACAGCTCGTAGGACAGTTTTCCTTCGAGATCGAGCGCGTCGGCGTCGAAGCTGCGCTCCATTTCGGCGACGCTCGCGCGCTGCCAGGCCAGCTGTTTCTCCATCGCGGCGTCGGAGACATCGTCGAGCTGGTCGTACAGCTCCTTGCGGCCGAGGAATGTCAGCCCGATCGGGCTGAAGCGCAACGAGGTTTCATACTGCTGGTCGAGCCAGGCATTGAGGCGCGCGGTCTCGGCCGCGGGCGGCGCCTGGGTCATCGCACTCGGCGCAGCGGCCGTGGCAGGCGCGGTCTGTGCGTGGGCGGGCAGGGCGAACGCGAGTGCAAGGGCGAGCGCGGTCACGGCGGGCAGTCTGGGCATCGGAGGCATTCGTTCGGTCGTGTGGACCCGAGCCTACCGCGGGGCATGCCGTACCGGCATCCGACCGTCCAGATCCGGACACGGAACAGATGCCCGAAACGACGAAGGCGACCCATGGCCGCCTTCGGAAGTGTGCTGCGCTACCGCGATTACTTCATGCGGTAGGTGATGCGGCCCTTGGTCAGATCGTAGGGCGTCATTTCCACCTTGACCCGGTCACCGGTCAGGATGCGGATGTAGTTCTTGCGCATACGTCCGGAGATGTGCGCAATGATTTCGTGGCCGTTCTCGAGCTTCACCCGGAACATGGTGTTCGGGAGGGTCTCGGAGACCGCGCCTTCGAACTCGATGACGTCGTCTTTCGCCATTCGTCTGGAATATCCGTCGTTAGGGATGCGGCGCGCGGCTCGAATGATTTCGAGCTCGCGCCAACAAAGCGGGGTATTGTCGCACGCGGCTGCGGGCGATGCAAAAAGACCCGCCGTGAGCGTCAGTCTGGCGCGCCCAGCACAGCGGCCGGGATCTCACCAAACGCTCCGGTCCATGCGCCGATGACCGGGGCCGGCGCTTCGGCCAATACGTCAACCGATTCGATGAACCGTTCACGTGGCCAGCTCGCCGCGCCCAGCGACGCCAGGTGCGGATTGCCGACCTGGGCATCGATCAGCGGCATGTCCCAGTGACGCATCTGCCGCGCGAGACCGAACAGCGCCGCTTTCGAGGCGCCGGTGCGGGCACTGAACATGCTCTCGCCGAAGAACATCCGGCCGATCGACACGCCGTAGATGCCGCCGACGAGTTCGGCGCCGTCGAACACTTCGACACTGTGCGCGGCGCCTGCCGCGTGCAGCGCGGCGTAGGCATCGCGCATGGCATCGGTGATCCAGGTGCCATCCTGTCCCGGGCGCGGCGCCTGCGCGCAGGCGGTCACGACGTCGGCGAACGCGGTGTCGGCACGCAACGTCCAGGCACTACCGCGCAACGTACGCGCTAGCCGGCGATTGGGGCGCAGCTCCGCGGTCTCGAACACGGTGCGCGGATCCGGCGACCACCACAGGATCGGCTGGCCCTCGGAGAACCACGGAAACACGCCATGGCGGTAGGCGTTGCGCAGTCGCGTCACTGACAGATCGCCACCGAACGCGAGCAGGCCGTCGGGACGGCGCAGTGCGCTGTCGACCGGCGGAAACGATGCATCCGGCTCCGCGCCGAGGCGCGGCAGATGCAGGCTCACGGGGTGGGCTGCCGGAATGGACTGCTGGCGGCGAGTGTCGCGGCGTAGCCGCGGATCGACTGTGCTTCCTGCGCGCACCACTCGCGCAGCGCGCGGCGGAATTCGGGATCGGCGATCCAGTGACGGCTGTGCACCAGCGTCGGCAGGAAGCCGCGCGCGAGTTTGTGTTCGCCCTGCGCGCCGGGTTCGAAATGGCGCAGGCCCATCCGCAGGCAGTAGTCGATGCCCTGGTAGTAGCAGGTTTCGAAATGCAGGCCGGGCAGGGTGGCAATCGCGCCCCAGTAGCGGCCGTACAGCGTGTCGCCACCGCGCAGGCACAGCGCACCGGCGACCGGCACGTCGCCGAGGTCGGCCAGCACCAGCACCAGCTGGCGCGGCATCGTCGCGGCGAGATGGCGCAGGAAATCGAGCGTCAGCGCAGGCGAGTTGCCGTACTCGGCGAAGGTCTGCAGGTAGAAGCGGTACATCGTCGCGAGATCGTCGTCGCTGGCTTCGTCGCCGTGGAGCACACGGAACGTGACGCCGGCGCGCGCGACCTTGGCGCGTTCCTGACGGATGTTCTTGCGGTGCTTGTGGTCCATCGCGCCGAGGTAGTCGTCGAACGTCGACCAGTCGCCGGGATTGCGCCAGTGATACTGCACGTCGATGCGCGGCAGCCAGTCGGTGTCGAAGGCGTCCGCTTCGGCAGCGGTGTGGAAATTGACGTGGGCCGACGACCAGCCCGCATCGCCAGTCGCGCGCTCGAAGGCGACGCGCAGCGCAGTCTGCGCAGCGGCGTCGCGCGCCAGCAGACGTGGACCGGTCACCGGCGAGTAGGGCGAGGCGATCAGCAGCTTCGGGAAATAGTCATGGCCGTACTGCGCATACGCATGCGCCCAGACATGGTCGAACACGAACTCGCCGTGCGAGTTGGTCTTGCGATAAGCAGGTGCCGCGGCGATCAGCGTGTCGTCGTCCCACAGCGTCAGATGCCGGGGCGTCCAGCCCCACTCGGCGCGCAGGCAGCCGTGCTGCTCGAGTCCCGCAAGAAACGCATGGCTGACGAAGGGATTGCTGTCATGCAGCGCATCCCAGTCCGCCGCCGGCACGTCCGACAGCTGCGACAGCACGCGCAGCGCAATCATCCGCTGCGTCCGTTGACGCTGTCGCCGGCTTCGATGACGGTGCGTCGCAGCAGCTCGCGGTCGGGCTCGAAGCTGAGCGCCGTCATCGCGCGCGCCATCGCCAGACCCGCGTGGCGGCTGGCGGCCGCAGCGAAGACGGGATCGCCGGACGCGGCAATCGCCGCGAGTCCCTTCTGCATGCGGATACCGATCTCCACCAGACCGGCGCCATCGCGGGCCAGCGAAGGATAGAGATCGCTAAACACATCGTCGATGTCGATCGCGGGTACGAACACGCGCGCGTGGCGGACCTCGGTCGCAGTGGCCGGCACGCCCAGCCGCGCCCATTCGCACATCAGCCGGGTCACGGTGCCGATGATGTCGATCGCGGTGCCGGCATCATTGATGCTGGCCGACAGTGCGCGGCTGCCGATCTCGG
This sequence comes from Luteimonas sp., assembly GCA_045810015.1. Lineage (GTDB taxonomy): Bacteria > Pseudomonadota > Gammaproteobacteria > Xanthomonadales > Xanthomonadaceae > Luteimonas. The sequence continues at coordinate 16,349 of JBJMWR010000012.1, read as the reverse complement.
TCAGCACGACGAAGCCGTAGCGCGGGTCCTGTTCGAAGCTGCGCTCGTCGCTGATGGTGAACGCGCTGCGCACGCGTTCGACAACCGCATCGGTTGCGGGCAGACCGCGCGCCGCAACCAGCACACGACCGGGCGCAGCGAACACGCCCGGCAGCGACATCACATGGATCTCGCCGTCGTGTTCGGCTGCGATCGTCGCCAGCAGCGCGACATCGATGTGCTCCACGTAGCCGATATCTTTGGCCTCGAACGGCGTCGCATCTGCGGGCACACCGGACGAGGGCGCCGCGCCGAGATAGGGGTCGGCCGCGTACTGGCGCATCGCGCGCCGGGTCACGGCTTCGACCAGATTGATCGTCGCGCCAAGCCGGCCGAAGCTCGACAGCTGTTCGATCCAGCGCAGCAGGGTCAGGGTGATCAGCACGATCACCAGCACGGTCGCCGCGAACACCACCACGCGGCCACTGTCGCCGTAGATGCCAGTACTCAATGCGATCAGGCCCACGACTGCGAACAGGAACGCGCCGATGAAGGTCGCCAGTGCGCCCTGCGCGCTGCTGTCGGCGATCAGCAGTCGCGTCGCCCGCGGCGTGGCGCTGGTCGAGGCCGAGCTGTAGGCCGAGACCATCGTCGACAGCGAGAACGTCGTCACCGCCAGCATCGACGCGGCGAGGATGCCGAGCAGGTTGCCGACCGAATCGGCGCCGATGCGCCCGGCCAGCGATTCGGGAATCCAGGTCTTGACCAGGGCGCCGACCAGCGCGGTGACGATCGCCAGCCCGCAATAGATCGTCGCGCGCACCCACATGCGCCGGGATTCCCGGCGCAGGATCAATCGCAGTTGCGCCAGGGTCATGCGCGGCGCCCCGCGCGCGGGGCCGGAACGCATGCGCCTGGCATCGGAACTCAGCCCTGCTGGTCGAGGAAGCGTTCGGCGTCGAGCGCGGCCATGCAGCCGAAGCCGGCCGAGGTGATCGCCTGGCGATAGTGCTGGTCGGTCACGTCGCCGGCGGCGAACACGCCCGGCACATTGGTCGAGGTCGCATTGCCGTCGATGCCCGAGCGGATCTCGAGGTAGCCGTTGTTCATCGCCAGCTGGCCCTCGAACAGCGTGGTGTTCGGGGTGTGGCCGATCGCCACGAAGAAGCCGTGCACGGCGATCTCGCGGGTGCTGTCGTCCTGTACGGACTTCAGGCGCAGACCGGTCACGCCGGCGTCGTTGCCGAGTACCTCGTCGACGGTGTGATGCCACACCGGCACGATCTTGCCGGCCTGGATCTTCGCGTTGAGCTTGTCCTGCATGATCTTCTCAGCGCGCAGCGTGTCGCGGCGATGCACCAGATAGACGGTCTTGGCGATGTTCGACAGGTACAGCGCTTCCTCGACCGCGGTGTTGCCGCCGCCGACCACGGCCACGTCCTGGTCCTTGTAGAAGAAGCCGTCGCAGGTGGCGCAGGCGGACACGCCGCGGCCCTTGAACGCGTCTTCAGACGGCAGGCCGAGGTACTTCGCAGTCGCGCCCGTGGCGATGATGATCGCGTCGGCCGTGTACTCGCCGCTGTCGCCCTTGAGGCGGAACGGGCGCTGCGAGAGATCCGCGGTGTGGATGTGGTCGAAGATGGTTTCGGTGTCGAAACGTTCGGCATGCGCCTGCATGCGCGCCATCAGGTCAGGACCCATCAGCCCGTGCGCGTCGCCCGGCCAGTTGTCGACCTCGGTGGTCGTCATCAGCTGGCCACCCATCTGCATGCCGGTGATGACCACCGGTTTCAGATTGGCGCGCGCGGCGTAGACGGCTGCGGTCCAGCCGGCGGGGCCGGATCCGAGGATCAGCAGGCGGAGGTGGCGGGGGCTGGTATTCGGGACGCTCATGTATACTCGCGGGCTTCGGCACTGCGGCCTGACGTGGTCCATAGCTTGGCGGTGCGCCCCCCGCAAAACAAGGTTCGGCAGCGTCAGCCGACCGGAACAATCCATCCGCGACACGCCGCCGAAAAGCGGCGTTTTTTTGTGCAGGAGTCGGCGACATGCGTATCGGTATTCCGAGTGAGACCAAGACCCTCGAAGGCCGCGTGGCCCTGGTGCCGGAAGCGGCAGGCGATCTGGTCAACCGTGGCCACGAAGTGTGGGTGCAGCAGGGCGCTGGCCTGAAGTCCGGCTTCAGCGACGAGGCCTACACGCGTCTGGGCGTGAAGATCGCGCCGGACGCGGCCGCGCTGTACGAAAAGGGCGAACTGATCGTCAAGGTCAAGGAGCCGATCGAAGGCGACCTCGCGCTGCTGCGCAAGGACCATCTGCTGTTCTGCTACCTGCATCTGGCGCCGCTGCCGGAGCTGACCAAGCGCCTGCTCGACATCGGCCTGACCGGCGTCGCGTTCGAGACCGTCGAACTCGACAACGGCGAGCTGCCGCTGCTGGCGCCGATGTCGGTGATCGCCGGCAAGATCGCGGTGCAGGTCGGCACGCATTACCTGCACCAGCCGCTGGGCGGCAAGGGCAAGCTGCTCGGCGGCCTGCCGTCGACCGAGCGCGGCAAGGTCGTGGTGTTCGGCGCCGGCGTGGCCGGTGGCGCATCGGCGGCGCTGGCTGCGGCCGGTGGTGCCAACGTCGTGGTGTTCGAGAAGCGCCAGGACCGCATGGAACAGATGATGCGTCTGGGCAACAACGTCACCGCGCTGTATCCCTACGACGACGTCGTCGCCCGTGAGGTCGCGTCGGCTGATCTGGTGATCGGCGCGGTGCTAGTCACCGGCGCGGTCGCACCGCACGTGGTCACCCGCGAGATGATCAAGTCGATGGAGGACGGCAGCGTGCTCGTCGACATTTCCATCGACCAGGGCGGCTGCTTCGAAACGTCGCGTGGCACCACCTGGAAAGAGCCGGTCTACGTGGAAGAAGGGGTCACCCACTTCTGCGTGACGAACATGCCCGGCGCCGTGCCGCAGACCTCGTCGCAGGCGATCTGTGCGGCGATCCTGCCATGGGTGACTAAGCTGGCTTCGGGCCAGTGGCGCGACAACCAGGCGCTGGTCCGTGGCATCAACGTCGAAGGTGGCCAGCTTGTGCATCCTGCGCTGCAGGGCATGAAACTTTGACGTAAGATCAAAGGCCTGTATCGACTTTCTCAGGTAAAGACGCACGGTGGCACGACCGCTTTCAGACCGCTCCAAGCGCACGCGTAGCGCAGCCAAGGACGCCGCACCCGCGGCGTCCGCCAAGGCAGCGCCGAATCCGCGTCGCCAGCGGCTGGTCCGCGACATCGCGCTGATCCTGATCGCGCCGCTGCTGCTGTATCTGCTGGCGTGTCTGGTCACACATTCGCATACCGACCCCAGCTGGTCGTCGCAGACGGGCGTGCTTCCGAACGACATCAGCAATGTCGGGGGTCCGGTTGGCGCATGGATCGCCGACGTGCTGCTGCAGCTGTTCGGTTTCATGGCCTATCCGTTGCCGTTGATCCTCGGCGCGATCGCCTGGATCGCGCTGTTCGGGATGGACCGGGACGGCGATGGCCGTGCAGACTTCGGGCCGGCCCTGCGTCTTGCCGGCATCGTCGGGTTCCTGATCACCGGTGCCGGCCTGCTCGCCCTGCGTTTCGAGAATCTGCTGCACTATCCGGCTGGCGGCGGCGGCATCCTCGGCCGGCTGATCGGCAACACACTCAAGGCGGGACTGGGCGCGTTCGGCGGCAACCTGCTGTTGCTCGCGCTGTTTCTGGTGTCGGTGACGCTGGCAACCGGGCTTTCTTGGTTCGCCGTGATGGACCGCATCGGCGCCTGGGTCATGCAGTTGCCGGTGCTGTTCCGCCGCCGCAGCAAGCAGGCGACCGACTGGAAGGAAGCCCGCGTGCACCGTGAAGAGCGCACCGAGGCGCGCAAGGTCGATACCGAACTGCGGGCCAAGCGCGCGCCGGTGAAGATCGAAGCGCCGGTCGTGCCGCCGGTGGTCGAGAAGAGCGAACGCGCCAAGCGCGAGCAGCAGATTCCGATGTTCCATGGCGTCAACGCCAACGGCTCGGACCTGCCGCCGCTGTCGCTGCTCGATGATCCCAAGCCGCAGCCCAAGGGCTACGACGAGGAGACGCTGGAAACGCTGTCGCGGCAGATCGAGTTCAAGCTCAAGGATTTCCGCATCGATGTGGAGGTCAAGGAAGCGCAGCCGGGTCCGGTGATCACGCGCTTCGAGATGGAGCCTGCGCCGGGCGTCAAGGTCAGCCAGATCAGCTCGCTGGACAAGGACATCGCCCGCGGCCTGTCGGTCAAATCCGTGCGCGTCGTCGACGTGATCCCCGGCAAGTCGGTGATCGGCCTGGAAATCCCGAACGTACGCCGGGAGATGATCTATCTCTCCGAGCTGCTGCGCTCCAAGGAATACGACAAGTCGCCGAGCCCGCTGACGCTGGCGCTGGGCAAAGGCATCAGCGGCCAATCGGTGGTCGCCGATCTCGCGCGCATGCCGCATCTGCTGGTCGCCGGTACCACCGGCTCGGGCAAGTCGGTCGCGGTGAACTCGATGGTGCTGAGCCTGCTGTTCAAGGCCAGCCCGAAAGAGCTGCGCATGCTGATGATCGACCCGAAGATGCTGGAACTCAGCGTCTACGAAGGCATTCCGCATCTGCTGGCGCCGGTGGTCACCGACATGAAAGAGGCCGGCAACGGCCTGCGCTGGTGCGTGGCGGAGATGGAGCGCCGCTACAAGCTGATGAGCGCGGTCGGCGTGCGCAACCTGGCCGGCTTCAACAAGAAGGTCAAGGATGCGGAGGATGCCGGGCAACCGATGTCCGATCCGCTGTTCCGGCCGAATCCGGAATCGAGCGACGTCGCCGAGCTGCTCGAGCCGTTGCCCTACATCGTCATCTTCATCGACGAATTCGCCGACATGATGATGATTGTCGGCAAGAAGGTCGAAGAGCTCATCGCGCGTCTGGCCCAGAAGGCCCGCGCGGCCGGCATCCATCTGATCCTCGCCACGCAGCGCCCGTCTGTCGACGTGATCACCGGTCTGATCAAAGCCAACATTCCGACCCGCATCGCGTTCCAGGTCAGCTCCAAGATCGATTCGCGCACCATCCTCGACCAGTCCGGCGCCGAAACGCTGCTCGGCAACGGCGACATGCTGTACCTGCCGCCGGGCACAGCGATGCCCGAGCGCGTGCATGGCGCGTTCGTGTCCGACGAGGAAGTGCACCGCGTCGTCGAACACCTCAAGCAGAGCGGCCAGGCCCAATACATCTCGGGCGTGCTCGATGAAGTGCAAACGATGGGCGACGGCACGGTGGTCGGCGCGACCGGCCTGCCCGAAAGCGGCGGCGGTGGCGGCGACGAGAGCGATCCGCTCTACGACGAAGCGGTCAAGATCGTCACCGAAACGCGTCGCGCCTCGATCTCCGGCGTGCAGCGCCGGCTGAAGATCGGCTACAACCGCGCCGCGCGTCTGGTCGAAGCGATGGAAGCGGCTGGCGTGGTGACGCCGCCCGAGCACAACGGCGATCGCAGCGTGCTCGCGCCGCCGCCGCCGCCGCGCTGATCGAGGCGACGCTGCACGGGATGCGATGAATCGTCGATGCACGGCCTCGGCGCAGGTCCACGCCGTCGTCGCCGCATTCAGCAAAGAATTTGCACACTCCGATCCAACGTCACCGAACCCAGAGGTTCCTTCGCATGCGCTCGATGATCCGTCATTCCCGCTGGTTCGCCGCCGCTGCCGTGCTGATGGTGGCCGGCATCGCGCAGGCTGCCGATGCGCGGCCGCAGCTCGAGCAGTTCACGCGCGGCCTCAAGGGTCTCGAAGCCCAGTTCACCCAGCAGGTCGCCGACGGCAACGGCCGGGTCAAGGAAAGCTCGAGCGGCAAGCTGGCGCTGTCGGCGCCGCGTCTGTTCCGCTGGGAATACGTGAAGCCGTATCCGCAGCTGATCGTCGCCGACGGCCGCACGGTGTGGGTGTACGACCCCGACCTGCAGCAGGTCACGCGCCGCTCGCAGGGCACCGAGGAACAGGACAGCCCGCTGGCCGCGCTGATCGATCCGTCGAAGCTCGACCGCGACTTCAGCGTCGCCGAGGCCGGCAGCGCCGGCGGTCTGAACTGGCTCGAGCTGCGCCCCAAGCGCGCCGAGAACGCCGCGTTCGAGCGCGCGCGTCTGGGCTTCGGTAGCGACGGCAGCCTGTCGCGCATGGAGATCCACGACACGCTGGGCCAGCGCACGACGATCGGTTTCAGCGGCTGGAAGCGCAATCCGACCTTCGCCGCCGACACCTTCCGCTACACGCCGCCGGCGGGTGTGGATGTGGTGGGCGAGGAGTAAGTCTGCGCGCCCCGCGCTGCGGGATGCGCGAGACCTCGCATCGAGCGGCCGCCTTTGGGCGGCCGTTCGCGTTTCCGGGATCTCGAAAACGGCTATCGGCCCGCTTCACCGACCTGCCGGATCGGCGTGAAGGCCGGCAGCACGAGCCGGTAAGCGTAGGGCGCATCGTTGGACTGGGGGCCTGCAGCACGCGGCAAGTTGTCCGCCGTCGTCGTTCTGCATGGACCGTCGTCCATGCATGCCCAGAACGCCCCACGCGCCGCGGAGATGTCGATCGACACGGGCGCAAGGTCACGCAGATGTGCGGTCATCGGCATCTGCGGAAACAGGGCAGGGGCGTTGGGCGGACGTTTTCGCATGGCGTGGAGATTGCCGGTGACGACCAGGATGCGCCCGCGTGGCAAAGCGTCATACGCGCGCCGGAGGACATGGGCCATCGCCGCTTCACAGTTATCGAGTTCGAAGCAGCGTTGACCGCGCGGATCGAACGCCAGGATCGCAACATCGCGTCCTTCGCCGCGCAGCGCGCCGATGCGCTGCACCAGCGACAGCACGTCTTCGCTGCGGCGGCCATCGCTTTCTTCTGGCGGCAGGGCCCACCAGGACCGTTGCCGCAGACTGTCGATCAGGGCATCGGTACCGCAACCGGTGACCGCCTCGCGCAGCGCCGGATGCTCACGCGCCGGAATCTCCAGCGCGAGCAGGACCGGTCCGGACGTGCTCCAGCGTTCGACCAGATCGCCCGCCAGCAGCGGAATCTCGCGGGTGCCGTGCATTTCGCCGAGGACCACGAGTCGATGGTCGCCGCTTTCGCGAACCAGCGTGTCGACCGCATCGCGGCGCCAGTCCGCGGCAGCCGTCGTCGAAGCGGCGAGCAACAGAAGACCGGCGAGCCACTTCAGTTGCAGCGTTGCGGTTGTGATCACGTCCGTGTGTCGCAATATCGTCATCCCGGCACTCCGTGCACTCCCAGGTCACAGGTTAATCGCGTGCCCCGTTCCCGCCCATTCCGCGCCGACACGGGTGACCTGCTGCAGGTCGACCGCAGCGCCATGCGTCCGTTGGCCGAACGTATGCGGCCGGCCAGGCTCGATGAGATGGTCGGCCAGCGTCGTCTGGTCGCCGAAGGCACCGCGCTGCGCACGGCGGTCGAGGCTGGCAAGATCCATTCGATGGTGCTTTGGGGACCGCCGGGTTGCGGCAAGACCACGCTGGCGCTGCTGTTGGCGCATTACGCGGACGCGGAGTTCAAGGCGATCTCGGCGGTGCTGTCGGGCCTGCCCGAAGTGCGCCAGGTGCTGGCCGAAGCCGCGCACCGTTTCGATGGCGGGCGCCGCACGGTGCTGTTCGTCGACGAGGTGCACCGCTTCAACAAGACCCAGCAGGACGCGTTCCTGCCGCACATCGAACGCGGCACGATCGTGTTCGTCGGCGCGACCACCGAGAACCCGTCGTTCGAACTCAACTCCGCGCTGCTGTCGCGCTGCCGCGTGCACGTCATGGAGTCGGTGTCGCCCGACGACATCCTCGAATCGCTGCACCGTGCACTGGAAGATGCCGAACGCGGGCTCGGCGAGCGCGGGCTGCGGATCGCCGATGATCTGCTGCGACTGATCGCAGTGGCCGCCGATGGCGACGTGAGACGTGCGCTGACGCTGCTGGAAATCGCCGCCGAACTGGCGGGCGAGGGCGGCGAAGTCACCGCCAGCACGATCGAACAGGTGCTGGCTGACCGCACGCGTCGGTTCGACAAGGGCGGCGAGCAGTTCTACGACCAGATTTCGGCGCTGCATAAATGCGTGCGCAGTTCGAATCCAGATGCCGCGCTGTACTGGCTGACGCGCATGCTCGATGGCGGCTGCGATCCCGGTTACCTCGCCCGGCGCATGACGCGCATGGCGGTGGAGGATGTCGGTTTGGCCGATCCGCGTGCGCTGCAGATGTCCATCGATGCCTGGGACACGTATGACCGCCTCGGCAGTCCCGAGGGCGAACTCGCGCTCGCGCAGCTGGTGATCTATCTGGCCAGCACCGCGAAATCCAACGCCGGCTACATGGCCTTCAACCAGGCCAAGCGAGACGTGCGCGAATACGGCACGCAGGACGTGCCGATGCATTTCCGTAATGCACCGACCAAGCTGATGAAGGAACTCGGCTACGGCACCGGTTACCAGTACGACCACGACACCGAAGACGGTATCGCGCTCGACCAGACCGCGTTTCCGGATGCGATGGGCGAGCGGGTGTATTACCAGCCGGTCGCGCGCGGCATGGAGATCAAGCTCAAGGACAAGCTCGACGTCCTGCGCGCCGCGCGCGCGGAGGCGATCCGCAAAGCCCGTGAGGCCGGCGACGACTGAGCGTCAGCGAATTTTCTGACGATCGCTGCGGCCCGCGACCGAAACGGCGCGGGCGTTCGCACGATGGTGCAAGCCGAGGCACACGTGCAGGCTCACAGGCGGTTCTTCCAGGGAGGGAACGCCGATGCGGATCTGCGCAGTTCTGCTGCTGTTCGTCGCATGGCCGGTCGCCGCGCAGTCGGTGCACAAATGCGCCGATGGTCGAGGCGGGCACAGTTACCAATCGCAGCCCTGCGCCGATGGCAAGAGCCTGCGGACATGGACGCCCGAGGTGCAGGACGCGCCTGCATCGACGGCGACGCAGCGCCCGGCGAAACCGCCAGCGCAGCGTCGTGCGGCCACGTCGACGCGGGATCGTCCAACTCGTGCGACGACGCCCCGACGCGACGACCAGCACGCGCGATGTCTGGCCGCACGCGCCAGTCGCGACAATGCCTTGCGCAAGCTCGGCACACAGCGCCGCTACGACGATCTGCGTCGTCTCAACGAGCGCGTCTCCGCGGTGTGCAATCACCGTGGACGCGGCTGAGGTGCCAGTCGATCAGGGATTGCAGGGGCGGTTGGTGCCTTCCCAGCCGTTCGGCAGGCGACGGATGACCTGACCGCCGGCGCAGCGCTCGCCGGCTTCGAGTGGGGTCGAACGGTAGGCCACCAGCTTCGGCGCAGCAGTCGCCGCGACGGCCGGCTTCGGGTATTCGTAGATCACCCGCTCGGGCGAGGGCAGATGGCCGAGGCGGGAGAAGGCGCCCGCATCGTCATCGCTGCGGCTGGCATGCAACCAGGCCGCATTGGATGCGACCAGCAACGCCAGCAGCACGATCGCCATCTTCTGCCAGGTCGAACGCTGCCAGCGGGCGGGGAACAGAAACAGATTGCGTTGCCGATCCACGAGGCGCTCCGGAGTCCAGACAGACTGGAGTCGATGCTAGGCGCCGGATACAGAGCGGACCACTAGGGGCAACCCTGTAAACGTTTTCCTGTGCATCCATCGCTAATGCATGCATCGCGCGGCCGGGGGCGCCTGCATGAACCGGTCAGGCGCATCGCCGCAACCATCGCGAGCCCGGCAAAAACGCGTGGAAGGCCGATGCGGGCACCCATGGCGCATCGCGTTTCGAGGGTGTACAAATGTACACCATGAGTGATCTGTCTGCCCAGCGTGCCGCCGTCCTCGAATTCCTGCGCGAGCGCATCGCCGCCGGTGCGCCGCCGAGTCTGGCCGAGATCGCCGCGGCCTTCGGTTTCGCCTCGCGCAATGCCGCGCAGAAGCATGTGCAGGCGCTGGTCTCGGCCGGACTGGTCGAATTGCAGGCCGGGCAGAAGCGCGGGCTGCGGCTGCCGGGGCAGGGCGACCGCATGGCCGCGTTGCCGGTGCTCGGGCGCGTGGCCGCAGGTGTGCCGATCGGTCCGGACACCGGCAGCGATCGCGTGCTGTGGCTGGATCGCAGCCTGTTCTCGTTGCGCCCGGATTACCTGCTGCGGGTCGAGGGCGATTCGATGATCGACGACGGCATCCTCGAGGGCGATCTCGTCGGCGTGCACCGCAGTCGCGATGCGCGCGACGGCCAGACCGTAGTCGCGCGGCTGGACGATGCCATCACCATCAAGCGGCTCGAACACCGCGAAGGTGGCGTGCGCCTGCTGCCGCGCAATCCCGCGCATGCGCCGATCGTGGTCGCCGTCGATGCCGACTTCGCGATCGAAGGCCTGTACTGCGGCCTGGTGCGACAGGGCTGACATGGCGCCTGCACTCCAATCGCTGGATGCCCTGCTCGCCGCGCGCACGGTGTGGTCGGCTGGACGCGGCACGCGATGCGCAGACATCGGCCAGCCGACCGGACATGCCGCGCTCGATGCCGCGCTGCCGGGCGGTGGCTGGCCGCCGCGTGCATTGACCGAACTGCTGCTGCCGGCCGATGGCGTCGGCGAAATCTCCTTGCTGTTTCCGGCTTTGTCGCGCATCACCGCCGCCGGCGGGCGCGTGGTGCTGGTCGCGCCGCCGTGCATACCGTATGCACCGGCGTGGCAGGCGGCAGGCGTGCGGCTGGACGCGCTGGATGTCGTCGAGGCCTCGCCCACCGATGCGTTGTGGGCCTTCGAGCAATGCCTGCGCAGCGGCGCCTGCGCGGCGGTGCTGGGCTGGCCGGATACCGGCGATGCACGATTGATGCGGCGCCTGCAGGTGGCGGCCGACAGCGGTGATTGCCATGCCTTTGCATTGCGCGACCGGCGCCATGCGGCGAATGCCTCGCCGGCGGCGTTGAGGCTGGAATATCTGCCCGAGGTGCAGGCCTGGCAGGTGCGCAAATGCCGGGGCGGGCAGGTGCCGTCGCAACCGCTGCGATTGGCGAGCTGAATGCTCCTGCGATGCTTTGGGCCTGTCTTCTCCTGCCGCAACTGGCGCTCGACGCCGTTCTCCGTCGTCTGCCGGATCCCGACGCACCGTTCGCGCTGGTCGAAGGGCCAGCGCAACTGCGCACGCTGCACAGCGTCAACGACGCGGCGGGCGCGCACGGACTGAAGGCCGGCATGCGCTTGTCGGCCGCGCATGCGCTGCTGGCCGATGTGCGCACGCAACCGCACGATCCACTGGCCGAATCGACGGCGCATCGTTTTCTGGCCGCCTGGGCGTATCGCCACAGTTCGCTGGTGAGCCAGCAGTGGTCGCGCGCGATCGTGCTCGAAGTGCAGGCGAGCTTCCGCCTGTTCGGGCCGTGGTCGCAGTTCGAACGCACGCTGCGCGAGGAATTGTCGGCGCTGGGCTTTGCACATCGCATCGCGCTCGCGCCGTCGCCGACCGCCGCGCGCGTGCTGGTCGGTCTGCGCGATGGCTTTGCGGTCACCGGTGCGGCGGAACTGTCGGCGCTGCTGGATCGCACGCCGGTGCGCCGCGCCGCATTGCCGGGCGATGCCGGCGAGCGCCTCCACCGCATGGGCGTGCGCACGCTCGGTGCATTACGTGAATTGCCCGCTGCTGGAGTGCAACGCCGGTTCGGCGCGGACGTGCTGGCGCATGTGAGCAGGCTGTATGGCGAGAGCGACGATCCGGTCGCCTGCTACACACCGCCGGACCGTTTCGACATGCGCGTCGAGCTGGGTTACGAGGTGGAAGCACATCCGCCGCTGCTGTTTCCGCTGCGACGCCTGATCAACGACCTGTGCACCTATCTGTCCGCGCGCGACGGTGGCGTGCAGCGTTTCGTGATCGGGCTGGAACACGAGGAAGGCAGTACCGATGTCGAGGTCGGCCTGCTCGCGCCCGAGCGCACGTCGACGATGCTGTTCGAACTCGCGCGCAACCGGCTCGAACGCACCGAGATCGCCAGGCCGGTCGTCGCGATGCGCCTGCTCGCACGCGAGTTGCCACCGTTCGTGCCGGCCGCGCGCGATCTGTTCGATACCCGTCCGCAACAGGCGCTCGACTGGCCACATCTGCGTGAACGTCTGCGTGCGCGGCTCGGTGACGATGCGGTCTATCGGGTGACACCCGCCGGCGATCCGCGCCCCGAACGCGCATGGTCGCGCCGCATCGGCGATGGCGGCGGCGCGATTCCGGATGCACCTGCGCGTCCGCCGCGTCCGGCCTGGCTGCTGCCGCAACCGGTGCCGCTGCACGACGCCGGCCTGCGCATCGTGTCCGGGCCGGAGCGTCTGGAAAGCGGCTGGTGGGACGACGCAGACGCACGCCGCGATTACTACGTCGTCGAAACCCGCGAGGGCCAGCGCGGCTGGGCCTTCGTGCCGCCGGGCCGCTTCGAGGGCTGGATGCTGCACGGCTGGTTCGCATGAGCTGGGACGATGCGATCGACGGCGTCGATCGCGACACGCCGGGCAGTCATGTGCCGCGTGCATTACGCGTTGCAGGACGCCTGCGCGCGGCCGCGAACGACGACGTCGCCCACGACACCCGCGACGATCTGCCGGCGTATGCCGAGTTGCACTGCCTGTCGGATTTTTCGTTTCTGCGCGGCGCGTCCAGCGCCGAACAATTGTTCGCGCGAGCCGTGCACTGCGGCTACAGCGCGCTCGCGATCACCGACGAATGCTCGCTCGCCGGCATCGTGCGCGGGCTGGAGGCGTCGGAGGAAACCGGACTCAAGCTGATCGTCGGCAGCGAGTTCCGGCTCATCGACGACACGTGTTTCGTGCTGCTGGTCGAAACCCGTGCGGGTTACGCGCAGTTGTGCGCGTTGATCACCTGCGGCCGCCGCGCCGGCACCAAGGGCCAGTACCGGCTCTCGCGTGCGGATGTCGAAGCCGAATTCCGAGGGAAAACACCGGGGGTTTTCGCCGTGTGGCTGCCGGGTGCGACGCCCGAAGCGGGGCAGGGCGCCTGGCTGCGCGACGTGTTTCCCGAACGGACGCATCTGGCCGTGGAACTGCACCGCGAACGTGACGATGCCGAACGTCTCGCCGCGTTGCTGGCACTGTCGCGCACGCTCGGCATCCCTGCTGTCGCCAGCGGCGACGTGCACATGGCGACGCGACGCGAACGCATCCTGCAGGACACGCTGACCGCGATCCGCCACACCACACCGATCGCCGATTGCGGCGAACATCTCTTCCGCAATGGCGAACGGCATCTGCGTTCGCGGCGCGCGCTCGGCAATATCTACGGCGCCGATCTGATGCAGGCCGCTGTCGATCTCGCTGCGCGCTGCAGTTTCGGCATGCGCGAACTGCATTACGACTATCCGGTCGAGCTGGTGCCCGAGGGCCACACGCCGACGACATGGCTGCGTGAACTGACCGAGCAGGGCATCCGTGTCCGCTGGCCGGACGGGCCGACCCCCAAGGTCCGCGAGCTGATCGATTTCGAACTCGCGCTCATCGCGAAGCTGAAGTACGAGGCGTTCTTCCTGACCGTCGCCGACATCGTCCGTTTCGCCAGAGGCGAGGGCATCCTGTGCCAGGGCCGCGGTTCGTCGGCGAATTCCGCGGTCTGCTACGCGCTGGCCATCACCGCGGTGAATCCGGACGACACCCGTCTGCTGATGGCGCGCTTCCTGTCGGAGAACCGCAACGAGCCACCCGACATCGACGTCGACTTCGAGCACGAACGTCGCGAAGAAGTCATCCAGTACGTCTATGCCAAATACGGCCGCGAACGCGCCGCACTGGCGGCAACGGTCATCGCCTATCGCGGCAAGAGTGCGGTGCGCGATGTCGCCAAGGCCTTCGGACTGCCACCGGACCAGATCGCGTTGCTGGCCAACTGCTATGGCTGGGGCAACGGCGAGGCGCCGATGGAACAGCGCATCAGCGAGGCCGGGTTCGATCTCGACAATCCGCTGATCGGCAAGATTCTCGTGATCACCGAGATGTTGCGCGATCACCCGCGGCATCTGTCGCAACACGTCGGCGGTTTCGTGATCTCCAACGAGCCGCTGTCGCATCTGGTGCCGGTGGAAAACGCGGCGATGGACAACCGCACGATCATCCAGTGGGACAAGGATGATCTGGAAACCATGCAGTTGTTGAAGGTTGATTGCCTCGCGCTCGGCATGCTGACCTGCATCCGCAAAGCGCTGGATCTGGTGCGCGGCCAGCGTGGACGCGATTTCGAGATCGCGACCCTGCCGCGCGAGGATGCGCAGACCTACGAGATGATCCAGATCGCCGACACCGTCGGCGTGTTCCAGATCGAATCCCGCGCGCAGATGGCGATGCTGCCGCGGCTCAAGCCGAAAGAGTTCTACGACCTCGTGGTCGAAGTCGCGATCGTGCGGCCGGGTCCGATCCAGGGCGACATGGTGCATCCGTACCTGCGACGCCGGCAGGGACACGAGCTGGTGACGTATCCGTCCGAAGGCGTGCGCGAGATCCTCGGGCCGACGCTCGGCGTGCCGCTGTTCCAGGAGCAGGTCATGGAGCTGGTGATCCACGCAGGCTACAACGCCGACGAGGCCGATGGCCTGCGCCGTTCGATGGCGGCCTGGCGTCGCGGCGGCGACATGGAACCGCATCGCCTGCGCATCCGCGGGCTGATGGAGGACAAGGGCTATGCGTCGGAGTTCATCGACCAGATCTTCGACCAGATCAAGGGCTTCGGCTCCTACGGTTTCCCGCAAAGTCACGCCGCCTCGTTCGCGAAGCTCGTCTACGCCAGTTGCTGGCTCAAGCGGCACGAGCCGGCGGCCTTCGCCTGCGGCCTGCTCAACGCGCAGCCGATGGGCTTCTATTCGCCGAGCCAGATCGTGCAGGACGCCTGTCGCGGCAGTCCGCATCGCGCGGCGGTGGAAGTGCTGCCGGTCGACGTGACGCTCAGCGATCGCGACTGCACGCTGGTCGGCGGACGTCCGTGGCGCAGCGACGCCGATCCCGGCACGCAGCCGGACATCCGGCTCGGCCTGCGTCTGGTGGCCGGGCTATCGGAAACGCTGGCCGACGCGATCGTCGCCGCACGCGCGCGTCGGCCGTTTTCCAGCGTCCAGGACCTGTGCCTGCGCGCCGGTCTTGATGAGAAGGCGCGCAGCGTGCTCGCCGAATCCGGTGCGCTCGCCTCGCTGGCCGGGCATCGCAACGCGGCGCGCTGGGCGGTCTCGGGCATCGAGCGGCAACGGCCCCTGCTGCCGGGCAGCCCGGACGAAGATACGGTCGAACTGCCGATGCCCCGCGCGGGCGAGGAGATCCTGTCCGACTACCGCAGCACCGGCCTGACGCTGGGCCAGCATCCGATGGCCCTGCTGCGTGCGCAAATGGCTGAGCGCCGGATCATCGGCCTGCGCGATCTGCAGCAGCGCCGGCATGGCAGCGGTGTGCATGTCGCGGGCCTGGTCACCCAGCGGCAGCGACCGGCGACTGCAAAAGGCACGATCTTCGTCACGCTGGAAGACGAGACCGGAATGATCAACGTGATCGTCTGGCCGCACCTCGCGTTGCGGCGCCGTCGCGCATTGCTGGAGTCACGCCTGCTCGCGGTGCGTGGTCGCTGGGAACGCGTGGACGGCGTCGCGCACCTGATCGCCGGCGACCTGCAGGACCTCAGCGGCATGCTCGGCGGCATGCAGTTGCCGTCGCGGGATTTCCACTGACGCTGGCGTTGTCGCACTGCACGCGCATGCGGACGCGCTGCGCATGGCGTGCACCTGCGGGCCGTCGAGGACGGGAGTCTGCGGACCGGGCACGATTATGTGATCGCGGCAGAGGCGGTTCGAGGTGGTGGGGCTGGTGCTCGAGCGTGCCTGGCTTCACTGACGCGCGGGCGCGCCGACCTCTCCCGGAGGGCGCGGTGAATGGATCGCGCGGACATGGCTCGCCGGGATCGAGTCGCGCGCGGCATGAGGCATGACGATCGACTCGATCATCAACGGATCCGGTGATACCGCCTCAACGCGGCATCGGATCGGTCGGTTCGTCCACCGGCGGCGTACGTTCGCCGCGCACGCGCATCGCGTTGCGCTTGGCCCACAGGTTCAACATCTCGACCGCGGCCGAGAAGCCCATCGAACCGTAGATGTAGCCCTTCGGAATGTGCAGACCGAAGCCATCGAGCAGCAGGTACATGCCGATCAGCACGATGAAGGTCAGCGCCAGCATCTTCACCGTCGGGTTCGCGTCGATGAACTTGCCCAGCGGCTGCGCCGCCAGCAGCATCACCGCGACCGCCAGCAGGATCGCGCAGACCATCACCGGCACGTAATCGCCAGCCATGCCGACGGCTGCGATCACCGAGTCCAGCGAGAAC
>JBJMWR010000011.1:0-235632 GCA_045810015.1 Luteimonas sp. | reverse complement strand
TGCTTACTTTTGCCAAGACAAAAGTAAGCCGCGCGACAGCGCGGAAGCCCTGTACTTGATCTTCGCTCCTGCGTTAACTCTTTGCTTGGAACATCAAAGTCGCAAAGCGACGAGCAAAGAAGCGCAAGCAAGTGCAGGGCTTTCGCCCGCTGCGCGTGCGAGTTCCTTTTGGATGGACCCAAAAGGAACCAAAAGGTCCCTTCGCCGGACGCGATCCGCCGCGATACAGCCGCGGCGGTCCCCTGCGCGTCTCGGTCGCCGGGGCACATTGGGACCTTCACGGTTCCGCAGCCCAAACTCGCTGCGCTCAGACATGGGCTGCTCTTCGACCCCGCCGCCCTGCGATGCTCGGCTCGCTTTACGGCTCGATTGAGATCAAACGCAAGGCGAAAAGCCGAAGCAGGCGCAAGGGCAAAAGCCCAGCCAAGGCCAGGCCCGAAGCCAAGCCCGAAGCCAAAGCCAAAGCCAAAGCCAAAGCTGAGGCTGAAGCCTAAGCAAAAGCCGGATCAGACACACCGCAGAAAACCCGTGCGACGCGAAAGCGTCCCTCCGGCGTCACGCGCGCGAGGCAATGTTGAAACACAGCCGACTTGCGGGACCTATCCCCACCCGCGCGACACCGCCTAGACTTCGGACATGCCGGATCTGATCGCACGCATTCTCTATCTGCTCGCCACGCTCGTCGGCGCGCTGCCGGTGCCGGTGCTGCGCGGCATCGCTGGCACGGTCGCTGCGCTCGGGCGCGTTACGGGCAGTCGCGAGAGCCGGGTCGCGTTGCGCAATCTCGAACTCGCCTATCCCGAACTGACCGACGACGAACGCGCGGCGCTGCAGAAGGCGATCCTGCGTACGACCGCGCTGCAGACACTGGAAACGCTGCGCCTGTGGACGCGCCCGCATGCGCGCAATCTCGAAATGCTGCGCGAACAGCATGGCGTCGGCCTGTTCGATGCCGCGCTGGTGTCGGGGCGCGGTCTGATCGTGTGCGCGCCGCACTACGGAAACTGGGAACTGCTCAACCAGTGGCTGGCCGCGCGCACGCCGATCTCGATCCTCTATCGCGCGCCGGACTCGGCGGTCGGCGAAGCATTCCTGCGCCGCGTGCGCGCCGGCGTCCCTGATCGCGTGCGCCAGGTGCGCGCCGAAGGTCCGGCCGTGCGGCAGTTGTGGAAGACGCTCAAGGACGGCGGCGTGGTCGGCATCCTGCCCGACCAGCAGCCCAAGGCGGGCGACGGCGAATTCGCGCCGTTCTTCGGCCTGCCCGCTCTGACGATGACACTGGCCTCGCGACTCGCCGAGCGCACCGGCGCGACCGTGCTGTTCGCGTACTGCGAGCGTATCGGCGACGGTCCGGATTTCGCGCTGCGCGTCGAGCCCGCACATCCCGCGATCGCCGATGCCGATCTGGTCCGCGCGACCACCGCGCTCAACGCCGGCGTCGAACACATCGCGCGGCGCGATCCGGCGCAGTACCAGTGGACCTACAAACGCTACAAGGCCCGGCCGTCCGGCTCGGGTGACGACAATCCCTATCTCGACCTCGAACGTCGACGATGAGCACACACCGATGACCGCCAGCGAAGACCACGTGTCCACACCGCCGACGCTGCCCGTCGAACCGGCGGTGCCTGCGCCGCAGGTCGAAACCGACGTCTGGCAGCCGTTGCCGCTGCGGGCACGCACGCTGGCGACGATCGCGACCTTGATCGGCACCCTGGTTCCGCTGGCGATCGCGCTCGGCGTCGGCCTGATCGCCGCCGACCGCCAGCCGCTGTCGTTCGCGATCGCCGGCGCGCTGCTGCTGGTGATTCCGGCATGGACGGTATGGATCGCGCGCCGGCGCTGGCTGCGCACGCGCTGGCGGCTGGACGACGACGGTTTCGGCGTGCGCCGTGGGCACATGTGGCGCAGCGATACGCGCGTGCCCGGCAATCGCGTGCAGCATCTCGACGTGCGCCGCGGGCCGCTGGAACGCGCGTTCGGACTGGCGACGCTGATCGTGCACACCGCCGGCACCCGCAACAGCGCGCTGTCGCTGTCGGGTCTGGACTTCGAAGAGGCCGAGCGTCTGCGCGACACGCTGGCCGCGCGCGCCGCCCGCGACGACGACCATGGCGACGCCTGAGCCGGTCGCGCCGCAGGCGCTGCTGCCCGAGGACCACGAGCGCCGCCTGCATCCGGGCTCGTGGCTGTTCGTACTGCTGCAGAACCTGCGGCAGTTCATCGTGCCGCTGGCGGTGCTGCTGTTCGCCGGCGGTCGCCGCGACGATGGCTATCCGTGGTGGCTGCCGATGATCGGCGTCGGCGCGCTGGTCGTCGTGTCGGTGTGGCAGTACCTGACCTTCCGCTACCGCATCGACGACGATCGCCTGATCGTGCGCAGCGGACTGCTCGAACGCAGCGTGCGGCAGATTCCGTATTCGCGCATCCACAACGTCGCCATCCACCAGACCTTGCTGCATCGCCTGATGGGCGTGGCCGAAGTGCGGCTGGAATCGGCTGGCGGCACCAAACCCGAAGCGCAGATGCGCGTGCTGCGCATGCCCGAGGCGCTGGCGCTCGAACAGCTGATCCGTGATCGCGGCCGCGCCGATGCAGCGGTTGCGTCGCCTGACGGCACACCGGTCGCCGCGCCCGGGGGCACCACGCTGCTGGCGCTGTCGACCTGGGAAGTGGTCAAGCTCGGCCTGATCTCGAACCGTGGGCTGATCGTCGTCGCCGGTGCGGTCGCGCTGTCGTTCCAGGTCATGCCCGAGCGCGCCATGGGCCGCCTGCTGGTCGAATACGGCCGCGAGGCGTTCGGCTACGCCAGCGGCTTCGCGACGACGTGGATGGCCAAGGGTCTGGTGCTGATGGGCGTGCTCGCGACGGCGCTGGTGCTGATCCGCGCGTTCTCGGTGCTGCTGTCGCTGCTGCGCTATCACGGCTTCCGTCT
Source organism: Luteimonas sp. (assembly GCA_045810015.1). Taxonomy (GTDB): domain Bacteria; phylum Pseudomonadota; class Gammaproteobacteria; order Xanthomonadales; family Xanthomonadaceae; genus Luteimonas. The sequence continues at coordinate 232,697 of JBJMWR010000011.1, read as the reverse complement.
GCAGCGGCAGGGCCGGCGCCTGACCGTCGAACGCGGCCTGCTGGGCCGCTCGCGCAGCAGCGTGCCGCGCCGGCGCATTCAGGCGTGGACGCAACAGGAAGGCGTGCTGCACCGCCTGTTCGCGCGACGCACGCTGGAGATCGACACCGCCAGCGCGCGCACCGGTGATGGCCAGGGCAACGCGAACGCGCAGCGCGGGCTCGACGCCCTCGCGCCGATCGCACCGCCGGATACCTGCGATGCGATCGTGCGCGACATCGCCCTGCTGCCGTCGTGGCCGCCGCAGCACTGGCTGCCGCTGCATCCCCGCGCCTGGCAGCGCCTGATGCTCGGCGATCTGTTCTTGACCGTCGGCCTGTGCGCCGCGCTGGCCTGGTTCTTCCAATGGTGGGGCGCGCTTGGCCTGCTGTGGCTGCCGTGGTCGATGTTCGTCGCGCGCCGCCACGCCGCGCGCGCCGGCTACGCGGTGGACGATGCGCTGGTCGCCGTGCGAGAGGGCTGGTGGTCGCGCACCTGGCGCTTCGCCGAACTCGGCAAGCTGCAGGCCGTCGAACTGCGCCAGTCGCCGCTGGACCGCCGCTTCGGCATGGCCTCGGTGTGGCTCGATACGGCGGGCGCCAATCCGCTGACGACGCCGCTGCGGCTGCGTTTCCTGGCACTGGACGATGCAGAGCGCATCCACGCCACGCTGGCCCGCACGATCGCGCGACGCCCCCTGCGCTGGTAGGAGAAGGCCCCACGTGCTTTTTGGCAATGAGATTCATTATCATGCGAGGCTTCCCCAGTCGGCTGCCTCTGCAATGCGTGTCCATCGCCCCCTCTTCCTTGCCGTCGCAGTCGCGCTCTGCCTGCCGACGCTCGCCGCCACTGCGCAGGACGACGCCGGGACCGCCCCGACCGAGCTCGACGCCGTGCACGTGGTCGGGCGCGCGCAGAGTCTCTATCGCCGTGACGACGCGGCGGTGGGCACACGCACGGATACGCCGCTGTCGCAGGTGCCGCAGTCGATCCAGGTGCTGCCGCGCGAGCTGATCGACGATCAGGCGGCGCACGATGTCACCGACCTCTATCGCAGCATCAGCGGCATCAGCTTCTTCAGCTATGCCGGCGTCACCTTGCGTGGCTTCCGCCAGGAAAACGTGCTCTACGACGGACTGCGCGGCGATCCGTATGCCGGATTCTCGGTGCCCCAGCTGTTCAACATCGAGCGCCTGGAAGTGCTCAAGGGACCGGCGGGCGCGCTGTACGGCGGCGGCGAACCGGGCGGCATCATCAACTACGTGACCCGCAAGCCGCAGGCGCAGGCGCGTCGCCAGATCGAGCTGGCGACCGGCAACGCCGACTACGCATCGGGCTCCTTCGAAGCCACGGGCACCTTCACGCCCGGCGCGCGCTATCGGCTTGGCCTGCATGCCGACGGCGATGCGGGCGTCCGCTGGAATGCCGACAGCGAAAGCCGGATCGGCGATGCATCGGTGGCGTTCGATGTCGGACAGACCGGCGAACTGACGCTGCAGCTCACCGACATCACGCAGAACCTGGGTGGCAACCGCCTGCGCGGCGTGCCGGTGAACAATGCCGGTACGTTCCTGACCGACCGGCGCTGGAACCACAACGAGGCGACCGACTTCCTCGACATGGACGCGCGCGTCGCGCTGGCACAGTACCGCGCATCGCCCTCGACGGACTGGGATGTCGATCTGTCGGCGCGCTGGTTCGAAAACAGCGAGCACCAGATCTATCACGAGCCGATGGGGCTGATCGATCGCGACCGCGACGGCACCGCTGAATGGATGACACGCCAGCTGCGCAACCAGATCCGGGACAACGCAGGCCTGACCTTGGCGGGCAATGCGGTGTGGCGCTTCTCCACCGGCGCCATCGAACACAAGCTCCTGTTCGGCGCCGACTGGTACCGGCTCGACGCGGACTTTGCCGCGCAGACGGCGAACAGCGCGGACCTCGCCCGCAATGCAGGCCCGGTGCCGGGCATCGACCTGTTCGCGCCGGTGTACGGACGCAGCGGCTGGTTCGATTACGGTCTCGACGCGCTGCCGTGGCGCACGACGCGCACGCGCGGCGTCCGTTACGGCGGCTACGTGCAGGACGAGATCGCCCTGACCTCGCGCTGGCGCGTGCTGGCGGGCGTGCGCTGGGACGGATTCGACGACGAGGACCGCGTCACTGGCCGAGCGGCCGACGGCCAGGATCTGAGCTGGCGCCTGGGCAGTACCTACGCGCTGACCGACGGCATCAACGCCTACGCCAACGTGGCCAGCGGTTTCCTGCCGCAGGCCACCGCGAACCAGGATCCGGCCGCTGGCGGCCCCTTCGATGCCGAGCGCAGCCGGCAGTGGGAAGCGGGCCTGAAAACCGAACTGGCCGGCGGGCGCATGACGCTCGGCACCGTGCTGTATCGCATCGAGCGCAGCAACATCGTGCAGGCGACCGGCGATGTCGTGGACGGCGTCAACCAGCTTGCCCCGCTGGGCCTGGTGCGCAGCGAAGGCCTGGAGCTCGACCTGCTGGCCGACGTCACCGATCGCTGGGTGCTCAACCTCGCTTACGCCTTTAACGATGCGCGCGTGATCGATGCCGGCAGCAACGGCATCGTCAATGCATCCGGCGACCGCTTTGCCAACGCGCCGCGCAACAAGCTGGGGCTGTGGTCGCGTCACGATCTGCCGGCGCTGTCGTCGGCCCTTGGATTCGGCCTCGACTACACCGGCGAACGCGTCAGTCTCGACGGCCAGCGCGTGAAGCCCTACACCGTGGTCGACGTGAGCTGGCAGACGCACTGGCGGTCGTGGAAATTCCAGGCCAACGTCAAGAACGTCTTCGACAAGGTTTACGCGGCCAGCGGGTTCATCGCCCGCAACGGGCACTTCCCCGGCGAACCGCGACGCCTCTACCTGCAGGCCGCCTACACGTTCTGATCGACGCACGTGAGCACCACGCCAGCCGCGCGCCAGCACACGCCCGCCGCAGCTCCGAAGGGCGGCGGCGGGCGTCGCCTGTGGTTCGACCTGCACAGCTGGATCGGCCTGAAGCTGTCGATCTTCATGGCGTTCGTGTGCCTGACCGGCACGCTGGCGACGATCTCGCAGGAGATCGACTGGCTGATGTTTTCCGAAGCGCGCGTCACACCGACCACGCAACACGCCAGCTGGGGCGACATGACGGTGGCCGTGCAGCGCGCGTACCCGCAGTGGACACTCGAATCGCTGTCCGCTCCGCACGCGTCGCACTTCGCCGCGCGCGCCGTGATGCGCCTGCCCGATGGCGCGCGCCGCTTCGTCTGGGTCGATCCCTACAGCGGACGCGTCACCGGCGATACCACGTGGTTCAACGCGCAGCGGATCCTGCGCAATACGCACCGGCACCTGATGCTGCCGTTGAAAATCGGCGTGCCGCTCGTCTCGGCCTTGGCGGTGCCGCTGCTGCTGACGCTGATCAGCAGCCTGTACATCTACAAGCGCTGGTGGCGCGGCTTCCTGACCTGGCCGCGCGCCGACAGGCCGCGTCGACTGTGGGGCGACGTGCATCGTCTGGCAGGTGTCTGGAGCCTGTGGTTCATCGCGGTGATCGCGCTGACCGGCGGCTGGTATCTCGTCGAATCGCTGGGCGGCGGCGCCGACCCTGCTGCCGAAATCGTGCTGTCCGAGCCTGCGGTCGCCACTGCACCTGCCGATGCGGATGCGATCGATCACGCGGTCGCCGATGTCGCACGTCAGTGGCCGGACCTTCAGGTCCGCGGCCTGCAAGACGTGAGCGCGCGCAGTCTGCTGCTCGAGGGTGAAGCGCAGGCCTGGTTGGTGCGCGACCGTGCGAATGCGGTCGGCTACGACCTGCAGGACCGCCGCATGACAGGCCAACGCGATGGCCGCGACATGGACATCCACCAGCGCATTTCCGAGATGGCCGATCCGCTGCATTTCGGTACGTTCGGCGGGTGGCCGGTGCGCTGGCTGTGGTTCGTGTCCGGCGTCCTGCTCACTACGCTGAGCGTGACCGGCGTCTATCTCTATGGCCTGCGCGTGTCGGATGCGCTGCGCTCCGCGGCGCGTCGCAAGGGCAACACGGACGCCCGGGCCATCAGCCCGTGGCGCCAGGTGTGGACCGGCGTGGCGCGTTGGCGCTGGATCTGGATTGCGCTGCTGTGCGTCTGGGCCTGGCTGCTGGCCGCCGCGCTGCGCGCCGCCTAGCGCGCGCGTCGCGACTTGAGGTAATGCGAGACCATGCCGACCCAGTGTTCGATCCGCTTGGCCAGCGGCATCGGCGCCTGGAACAGCAACCAGCTGTAAGCGCGCAGTTCCCAGAACGTCGGCGCGGGCTTGGTGCGGAATTCGGCCTTGGCCATGCGCAACCAGCGTGGCGTAATGCCGGCCTGCCGGCGATAGAACTCGAGCATGCGTTCGCTGCCGACGACGTGGCGATACACGCGCAGTGGCGATGGCCCGAACGACTTCAGCGCGTTGCTGCCGTGTTCGCGATGGCCGACCAGCGGGTCGGACAGATAGACCTTGTGCGCACCGAGGATGTCGGCGCCGTAGACGATGCAGTCGTCCGGCCGCGAGAGCCAGTCGGCGGCGCGCTCGGGCGGCAGCGTCAGCAATCGCGCCATCAGCGTGCTGCGCAGGCTCACCGCCGACGTCGCCGCGCCCTGGAAGCGGTGGTAGTAGGCGTTGAGCAGGATCGACAGGCCCAGATCGCGGTCCGGACCGGGCTTGAACATGGTCTCGTCGAGATCGCCGAACAGCTGCATGTTCGTGTAGACGAAATCGACTTCCGGCCGCGCGGCATAGACGTCGACGATGCGCTGCAGGTAATCGGGATTCCAGCGGTCGTCGGAATCGAGCAGCGCGATGATGTCGCCACGCGCCTGCGCGAAGCCGGTGATCCACGCCTGCAGCTGGCCGCCGTTGGCCTGCTCGATCACCGTGACCTTCGGATGCGCTCCATAGTGCCGGCGCAGCAGCTCGGGCGAGCCGTCGCGCGAGCCGTCGTCGACGATGATGATGTCCAGCGCGCTTTCCGCCTGCGTGAGCACCGACTCGATCGCCTCGACGACGAACGCGGCGTAGTTGTAGCTCGAGACGAGCACGCTGACGGTGGGGCGGACGGGAGCGGTCATGGACATCGGGGCGACGCCGCGCATGCGGCGCCGGCATCATAACAACGCGCCCCGCCGCGCCCCGCCGCGCCCCGCCGCGCCCGGACGCCGCCGGCGCGATCGGCGACAATCGCGGCATGTCGATTCCCGCACCCGCCGCTGCGCCGCTGCCGATCTCCGGCGTCGTCATCACGCAAAACGAGGCCGACCGCATCGGCCGCTGTCTCGATTCGATGCGCGGCCTGTGCGCCGAGATGATCGTCGTGGATTCGGGTTCGACCGATGACACCGTCGCGGTCGCCGCCGCGCACGGCGCGCGCGTGGTCCACCAGGACTGGCTGGGCTACGCGGCGCAGAAGACCTTCGCCAATACGCTGGCCGCGCACGCCTGGCTGCTGCTGCTCGACGCCGACGAATGGCTGTCGCCGGGCGCCGACGGAAAAATCCGCGCGTTGTTCGCGGACGGCCGCGTGGAGACCGCCGACGCCTGGCTGCTGACTCGCCGCAACTGGTTCCTCGGCCATCGCCTGCGTGGCGGCGAACCGATGGAACGACTAGTGCGCGCGGGCTGGCGTTACCTGCCCTCGCAGGTGCACGAACGTCCGGATCTCGAAGGCAAGACGGTCGCGCAGCTCGACGCCGACTTCGAACACGACACCTCGCGCAGCCATGCCGAGCACGTCGCCAAGCTCTCGAAGTACGCCGCGCTGTGGGCGCAGCAGCGGCGCGATGCCGGCAAGCGCGCACACGCGCTCGACGGCCCGCTGCATGCCGCGGCCTATCTGCTCAAGCAGTACCTGCTGCGCGGCGCGTTCCTCGACGGTGCGCCAGGCTGGCGCTTCCACAAGGCGCAGGCCGATTACGTGCTGGAGAAGTACCGGCGGTTGCGCGATCTGTCCTGAAGCCGCGCTTCAACCGATCCCGCCGGATGGGTCGAGCGCAGCGACATTGATCTTCCATCACGCCTGGCGCTTCGGCCCGTGCACCAGACCGAACTCGGTCCACGTCAGCCGCCCGGCCGCGACCGCATCGCGGATCGCCTGGTTGGCGGCCTTCATTTCCGGCTTCACGTAACCACGCGCGTGGTCGAGATGGATGCACACCGCCGAGAAGCGAATCTGTTTGCCGGTCACGCCGGCATTCGCGAGCCGCTCGCCGAGTTCGAGATCCTCGCCGCCGTAGGTCATGCGCTCGTCGAACCCGTTGACACGCACGAGATCCGCCTTCCAGCCCGAGGCGTTATTGCCGGCCCAGCGCGGCTTCGTCGGCGTCGTCGCATTGAGCACGCGCTCGCGCCAGCCGGGACGCGCCCAGAGCTTCAGCGAACGCTTCTTGCGGGGCAGGCCGTTGGCCTTGAGCCAGTCGAGATCGGTATGCAGACCGCGCGCGATGACGTCACGGTCGATCTTCAGGCTCAGGTCCATCGACAGCTTGCAGTAGCCACCGCCGAGATACCGGCCCGGTTCGCGCAGGCGCAGATGCTGGCTGACGAAATCCGCACGTGGCACGCAGTCGCCGTCGGAGAAGATCAGATAATCAGCACGTGCATCCTCGATGCCGCGATTGAGGATGGTGCATTTGCGGAAGCCGGCATCCTCGTGCCAGACGTGTCGCAGCGGATACGGCAGTTCCGGCGTGATCGCCGCGAGCATCTCGCGCGTCGCCGGGCCGGACCCATCGTCGGCAACGATCAGTTCGAAATCCTGCCGGTCCTGCTGCGCATAGCCCCACAGACACCGCTGCAGCCAGTCGGTGTTGTTGTAGGTGCTGATGATCAGGCTGGCGGCGGGTGTCTGCATGCCGGTGAGTCTAAGCGAGTGCCCCGTGGGCGGCGGTACTCAGCGCAGGCGCTTCAGGCGCGCGTAGAAGAAGCCGTCCATGCCCGACTCGCCGGGCAGGCGCTGGTGGCCCGCGCCGGTGTCGCGGCCGAAACGCGCGTCCAGCGGTTCGAGTGCGAAGTCCGGATGGCGCGCAAGGAAGCCCTCGACCTGCGCGGCGTTCTCGCGGCGCAGGATCGAACACGTCGCGTACAGCAGCATGCCGCCGGGCGCGACGACTGCAGCCAGTGCATCGAGCAGTTGCGACTGCAGCGCGGCGAGCGCGTCGAGATCGGCGGGCCGCCGGTGCAGCAGCACGTCGGGCTGGCGACGCACGATGCCGGTCGCCGAGCACGGCGCGTCCAGCAGCACGGCGTCGAACGGCGCGCCGTCCCACCAGCGCGCGGTGTCCAATGCATCGGCGGTGCGCACACGCGCCTGCGCGCCGATGCCCAGACGCCTGAAGGTCTGTTCGATGCGCGCGACACGCGGTGCGGCGATGTCGATCGCCAGCAGACGCAGCGCCGGATCGCGTTCGAGCAGGTGCGCGCTCTTGCCACCGGGCGCAGCGCAGGCATCGAGCACCCGCGCGCCGGCAGCCGGCTGCATCGCATCGGCCACCCGCTGCGCGGCGCCGTCCTGGATCGACACATCGCCATCGCCGAACCCCGGCAACGCATCCACCGGCACCGGCGTCGCGAGGCGCAACGCATCGGGCATGCCATCCGGCACGTCGGCCTGCAGACCGGCCTGGATCAGGCGCGTGTAATAGGCGTCGCGCGTGCCGCGGCGCGTGTTGACCCGCAGCCACTGCGGCGCCGCGGCGCCGCTGGCGGTGAGGATCGCCTCGACATCCTGCGGCCAGTCGACGCGCACTTCCGCGAGCAGCCACGCCGGCCAGGCGGCATCGGCGCCCGCGGTCGGCAGGCCGTCCTTCTGCGCGCGTCGCAGCAGCGCGTTGACGAGACCGGCCTGATGGGCGCGGCCCAGCAGGCGCGCGGCATCGACGGTCGCATTGAGCGCCGCGTGTGCCGGCAGACCCATCGGATCGAGCTGGGCGAAGCCGGCGTAGATCAGCGCGCGCAATGGCGCATCGCGTGCGCCGGGCGGGCGTGGCATCCAGCGGGACAGCGCGGCCGCGTAGCGGCCTTGATGGCGGATCGCGGCGAACGCCATCGCTTCGACCAGCGCGCGATCGCGCACGTCGTCGATGCCGGCCAGTGCCGTCGACAGTTCGGTCTTCAGCGAGCGGCCGTGATGCAGCACCGCGTCGATGACGCGCGCCGCCGCGAGCCGGGCCTGTGCACCGTTGTCCACGTCAGGCGCCCGCGCCGCGCAGATCGCTGCGCGCGTTGAGGAAATCGGCGACGTCGATCGCCCGGCCGCCGGCACGCTGCACACGCCGCAGGCGCAGCGCGCCGTCGCCGCAGGCGATGTCGATGCCGTTGCGGCCTGCGAACAGCACCGTGCCCGGGGGGCGTCCGTGCGCCAGCGGCAGCGCGGTCGCGGTGTGGATGCGCAGACGCTCGCCGGCAACTTCAGCCTCGGCCACCGGCCAGGGATTGAAGGCGCGCACGGTGTCGGCGAGCACGCGCGCCGGCTGCGACCAGTCCAGTCGCGCCTCGGCCTTGTCGAGCTTGTGCGCGTAGGTCACGCCCACTTCCGGCTGCAGCGCCGGGCCCAGCTTCATGCCCGCGCGCAACAGACCCAGGCCGTCGGCCAGCACCTGCGCGCCGAGCGTGGCCAGCCGGTCGTGCAGGCTGCCGCCGGTGTCCTCGGGCGTGATCGACGTGGTCTGGCGCAGCAGCACCGGACCGGTATCGAGGCCCTTCTCCATCTGCATCAGGCATACGCCGGTCTCGGCGTCGCCTGCCTGGATGGCACGCTGGATCGGCGCCGCACCGCGCCAGCGCGGCAGCAGCGACGCATGCACGTTCCAGCAGCCATGGGTCGGAATGTCGAGCACCGACTGCGGCAGCAGCAGGCCGTAGGCGACGACGATCATCAGGTCGGGTTCGAGCGCGCGCAGCGTGTCGATCACCTCGGCGCCCTTCAGGCGCTCGGGCTGGTGCACGGTCAGGCCGCGCTCGACCGCCATCTGCTTGACCGGCGAGGCGGTCAGCGACCGGCCGCGACCGGCGGGACGGTCGGGCTGGGTGTACACGGCGACCACTTCATGGCGCGCATCGGCCGCGAGCAGCGAGGGCACGGCGAAATCCGGCGTACCGGCGAAGACGATTTTCATGGGGCGTTGTGTCCTGGAAGGCGTCCTGCCCGGGCGGGTCGCGTGACGCGTCGACGCGTAGTGCAGCAGTGCGCGCGAAGCGCATCCATCGGCGACGCGCGCGGCAGGCGGCTCAGTCGCGCTCGCCCTTGCGCAGCTTCTCGAGCTTCTTCAGCGCGCGGTCGCGCTTGAGCGGCGACAGGTAATCGATGAACAGCTTACCGTCGAGATGGTCGATCTCGTGCAGCACGCAGGTCGCGAGCAGGCCGTCGACGCTCAGTTCGAACGGCTTGCCGTGGCGATCGAGCGCGGTGACGGTGATGCCGTCGGCGCGGGTCACGTCGGCGAACACGCCCGGAATCGACAGACATCCTTCGGTGTGGACGCGCAGGTCCGCCGAGCGGTCACGGATTTGCGGGTTCACGAACACCAGCGGCTGCTCACGGCCTTCGGTCACGTCGATGACCATGAAGCGCTCATGGGTATCGATCTGCGTCGCCGCCAGGCCGATGCCGGGCGCTTCGTACATGGTCTGGAACATGTCGTCGAGCAGGCGCTGGAACGCCGGATCGGCGAATCGGTCAGCGGCCACCGGCTCGGCCAGTTTGCGCAGACGGGAGTGGGGGTATTCGAGGATCTCGAGCAGGGCCATGGGGTCGAAGAGCGAAGGCGGTCACAGCCGCGGGATCGAAGCGGCCATTGTAACGTGCGGCACACTTGCGTCCGCGCGGACCTTTCAGGCTATATTGCGCCGCTGCAAGGGGAAAAATCCAAGGGGAGCAGGTAGATGGCCGGCACGCTTCAACGTCTTTCAAAGTCGTTCCGCACGGGCTGCGCCGTCGCGTTGCTGACCGTCACCACATTCGCAGCTGCCCAGCAGATGCGCGGCGATCATCCCGACACCTATGTCGTGGTGCGCGGCGACACCCTCTGGGGCATCGCCGGTCGGTTCCTCGACAAGCCTTGGCTGTGGCCGGAAATCTGGCAGGCCAATCCGCAGATCGCGAACCCGCACCTGATCTATCCGGGCGACGTGATCAGCCTGGCGTATCTCAACCGCGTGACGATGCGTCCGGGCCCGCGCCCGGTCGACGCCTCGCCAATCGGTGCGATTCCGCTGTCGGACGTCGAGCCGTTCCTCAAGAACCGCCGCATCGTGTTCGACTTCGAAACCCTGCCCTACGTGCTCGGTTACGAAGACGGTCGCCTGCGTGGCAGCGTGGACCGCAACGTCTACATCAAGGGTCTGGACGCCGCACGTCCGGGCGAACGCTACGCCGTGCTGCGCCCCGCCACCGAGTTCTACGGCGCACGCCGCTCGCGCGACCTCGACTTCCGTGGCAAGCGCATCCCGGGCGAAAGCAATTTGTGGTCGCAGACCCAGCCCAAGTCGCGCCAGCAGGACGCGTTCCTCGGCTACGAGATGGTGCAGATGGGGGTCGGCACTGTCGTGCACGGCCCGACCGCGCAGAGCGACACCACGGCGCTGGCACTGGACAACAACGGCTACGAGGCACGCGCAGGCGACCGCATCGTGCCGGTGAACCCGCAGCCGTACGATCTGCAGTTCTTCCCGCATCCGCCGAGCGCCGACGCACTCGCCTCCGAAGCCCGCGTGATCGGCGTCGCCGACATGCTGGTCACCGGCGGTCCGCGCGATGTCATCGCGATCTCGGCCGGCCACCAGAACGGCGTCGACAACGGCACCGTGTTCTCGGTCTGGCGCACGGGTTCGCACAACGTCGATCGCGTGGCGCATCCCAACACCTCGCGCATCACCGAGTCGCCGAACGCGGGCACCCGTCGTGACCGCCTGCCGGACGAGTACGCCGCGCACGCGATGGTCTTTTTGACCTTCGATTTCGTCAGCTACGCGCTGGTGATGGAAGGCGAGAAGCCCACGCAGGTCGGTTTCACGCTCAAGCACCCCGACGCCGAACAGTAAGGAACGGCCCGCTGCGCGGGCTTTCCCGACGGCATCAGACGACGGCACCTTGGGGTGCCGTTTTCATGCGCGGCCTAGGCTTCGGTCATGGACGACGATGCCGATCTGCACGCGCTGCTGCGCCTGATCCACGCCGGTGGCGCTGCTGCACCGCGCCGCCGCCTGCTCGAACATGCGCAAGGCCCGGCCGCCGCGCTGGCCGGCGGCGCCGCGGCCTGGCGCGAGGCCGGTCTCGATGCCGCGCAGCGCGCGACGCTGGGCGGTCCGGAAGACGCGGTCGACGCCTGGCGCCGCTGGCGCGCCGGCGCACCTGCCCGCCATGTCATCGGCTGGCACGATCCCGATTACCCGCTACTGCTCAAGCGCACGCAGGCGCCGCCGCTGGCGCTGTTCGTCGAGGGCGATCCCTGCCGGCTGTGGCGCGCCGGCGTAGCCGTGGTCGGCAGCCGCGCACCGACGGCCGGCGGGCGCGACAACGCGGCATCGTTCGCGCGGCGCTTCGCCCTTGATGGCCTGTCGGTCGTCAGCGGTCTGGCCAGCGGGATCGACGCCGCCGCGCACATCGCAGCGCTCGATGCCGGCGGCGACACCGTTGCCGTGCTCGGCAGCGGCATCGACATGCCCTACCCGCGCTCGAACCTTCGTCTGCACGCACGTATCGTCGAAGCCGGCACGGTCGCCAGCGAATACCCGCCCGGCACGCCGGCGCGACGCGAGCAGTTTCCCAGCCGCAACCGCATCGTCGCCGGGCTCGCGCTCGGCACCCTCGTGGTCGAGGCCGCGCAGCGCTCGGGCGCGTTGATCACAGCGCGCCTGGCCGCCGACGCCGGCCGGGAGGTGTTCGCGATCCCCGGCTCGATCCACAACCCGATGGCGCGCGGCTGCCATCGCCTGCTGCGCGACGGCGCCACCCTCGTTGAAGCGCCCGAAGAGGTGACCGGCGCCCTGTCGGCGATCGCCGGCGAACTCGCCGACGCCTTGCGCGAGTGGCTCGATGCCCCCATCCAGAGCGTCGAGACAATACTGAACACGGCTGGCGCGGGTGCCCTACCCCATCCCGACCGCGTCGACCCGGACTACAACCGGTTGTGGAAAGCCCTCGGGCACGACCCAACCGGTATGGATGAACTGGTCACGCGCAGTGGATTGACGGTCGCCCGGGCGTCGGCCATGCTGCTATCCATGGAGCTGGATGGACGTGTGGCTCTGCTGCACGGTCGGTATTCCCGAAAGTCCTGAAACGACGCGCCCGAGGGCGCAGGCCGAGGGGAAATGAAAGAAAGCATCCTGGATGTGCTGCTGTACCTGTTCGAACACTATTTCACCGAGGATGCGGATCTCGTCCGCGATCGCGACTCCCTCCAGAGCGGCCTGCTCCAGGCCGGTTTCAGTCCCGCCGAAGTCAGCAAGGCCTTCGACTGGCTCGATGCGCTGGCCGACCAGCGTCCGGCCGTGCCGGCGGTCCGCGCCAACGGCCCCACCCGCGTCTTCTCCGGTCCCGAACTGGACCGGCTCGATGTCGACTGCCGCGGGTTCCTGCTGTTCCTCGAACAGCACGGGGTGCTCGATGCCGACCAGCGCGAACTGGTCCTCGACCGGGCGATGGCGCTCGATCAGGACGAGCTGGATCTCGACGATCTGAAGTGGGTCGTGCTGATGGTGCTGTTCAACCAGCCAGGCAGCGAAGCGGCCTACGCATGGATGGAAACGCAGATGTTCGCCGACGAGCCCGAACCGGTGCACTGACGCGCCATCCTGTCCGATGATGACACCGACAGGCGCCCACCCGGGCGCCTGTCGCGTTTCCGGCGTCTTGGGCCGCCCGCACGGCCGCTGTAGGATGAACGCGGGGAGCCGCCGGACGTCCGGCTGCAGGATCGACGATGGCGGATATCTGGTTTCACACGACGCCCGAAGGTGGGTGCAACGGCCCGATGCGCGCCGACGATCTGGTACGCCTGTTCCAGGCCGGTCGCATTCACGCTGCGACGCCGGTCTGGCACGAAGGCATGACGGAATGGGCAGCGCTGGCGTCGGTCGCGTCCACCCTGGGCCTGCCGGTCATGCCGCCACCCTTGCCTCGCGCAGCGCCTGCGTCACCGCGCCGCGGCTTGCACTGGATCTGGATCACCGTGCTCGTGCTGGCGGCACTTGCCGTACCGACACTGGCGATCATCGCGGCGATCGCCATCCCGGCCTACCACGACTATCGGACACGTGCGGGCATCTCCGAAGTCGTGGCCGCGAGCGCGCCGCTGCGACTGGCGCTGCAGAACTCGGCAGCCCATGGGGAAACGTGTCCCGTCGTCACCGGCAGCGAGGACCGAGCCGTCGTCTCGAACCCCGAGGTGGACACCGCGATCGCCGGACTGCTCACCAGTCCCCACGTGGCGGATGTGCTGACATTGAATCGCAGCACGCTCGATCAATGCGAGTTGCTGGTGAAGCTGGAAGGTTTCGAACGCGCGGCGATCAACGGAGAAGTCCTGAACTGGTCGCTCGAACCGGCCAGCGGCAACTGGACCTGCGGCACCACCGTGCCCCACCGCTATGTTCCGGAACATTGCCGGCGCCGCGCCTCCCTTGCGTACGACATCCCCGAACCGCAGACAGGATCGACTCCGAAATGACCGAGTGGTACTACGCCGACACCACCAACACCCGTCAGGGCCCGATCACGACACCGGCGCTGCTGCAGCTGCGCCAGCAGGGCACGCTCGGTGACGGGACGCTGTTGTGGCGCGACGGGCTAGATGGCTGGACACCGCTGCATGCGCTGGCACACGAGCTGGGACTGGCGTATCCGACGGCGTCGCCCGTCGCGACCACGACCACGACGACGGCCGACGGCTGGGCGCTGGAACCGTCCGCGCCTGCAACCCCGGATGTCGGGGCCCCGGCAGCATCCGTCGAGGACGCCTGGCGCCCGGCCGGCGATGCCCGGGTTCCGCCGGCACAGCCGGCGACCGCGTCCGACGCGGCCTCGCCCTACTCGCCACCCGTCGCGCCGGTGGTCCGCGCCTCGCAGGTCGTCCACGGCGGCGATGTCGTCGATGCGGGTTTCCTCAAGCGCGCGGCGGCGTTGTTCATCGATTCGCTGCTGGTCACCGCGGTCTACTACGCCATCGTCCTCGCGGCGATCGTGCTGTTCGGACTCGGCGGCACGCTCGGGCGGCTGGGATCCGGCACGCCCGATTTCGGCGTCGCCGGCATCTTCCTGATCGCGGTGATCTATCTCGCCTGGCCGCTGGTCAGCGGGCTCTACTACGTGCTGATGGAGTCGTCCGCGCGCCAGGCGACGCTGGGCAAGATGGCGGTCGGCATCAAGGTCACCGGGCTCGACGGCGGCCGCATCAGCCGCGGTCGCGCGGTCGCGCGCTGGGCGTCGCACCTGCTCGCCTACGTCACGCTGTGCATCGCGTACCTGGTCGCGCTGTTCACCGAGCGCAAGCAGGGCCTGCACGACTTGGTCGCCAGCACCTACGTCGTCGACCAGTGGGCCTACACCGATCATCCCGAGCTGCAGCAGCGCACGCTCGGCACGGTGACCATCGTGATCCTCGTGCTGTGGGCCGGCCTGCTGCTGCTCGGCGTCGGCGCCGTGGTCCTGGCCGGTATCGCCGCCTCGCTCTGACCCCAGCCCCCACCGCGTTTCCATCACCCGACAAGGACGTCCACCGATGACCGACTGGTATTACGCCGACGGGCGCAACACGCGCCACGGCCCCGTCACCCAGACCGCACTGCTGCAGCTCCGCCAGGACGGCATCGTTGGCGACGGCTCACTGGTCTGGCGCGACGGGCTGGCCGGCTGGCAGCCCTTCCGCGAACTGGCGGCCGAGCTCGGCGTCACGCCTGCCGCCGGCATCGAGGCGTGGGCGCTGGAGCCGGTGGCACCGGTCGCGACAGCGGCCGCGAGCGACGCGGCGGACGCGAGCTGGCGCCCGCTCAGCGCCACCGGCGCAGGTGACGCGGGATATGCAGGCTCGCCCTACGCACCGCCGACCGCCAACGTCGCCCGGCCCGATGCCGTCACTCATGGCGGCGACATCGTGCTGGCCGGCTTCCTCAAGCGCGTCGCAGCCTATGCCATTGACGCCGTCATCGTCGGCATCGCCAGCGCGGTCGTCGGCGGGCTGATCTACGAACTGCTCGGCGTCGGCGGTTTCGGACGCGGCTTCTGGCTGGAGCAGGCAGTCATCAACGCGGTCTCGCTGGTGCTCTCGGCGCTGTACTTCGCCTGGTTCCATGCCGCCTACGCGATGGCGACACCCGGCAAGATGGCGGTCGGCATCAAGGTCGTGCGGCTGGACGGCGCGCGGATCTCGTTCCTGCGCGGCATCGGCCGCTATTTCGCGACCATCCTCAGCAGCCTGATCCTGATGATCGGCTTCCTGATGGCCGGCTTCACCCAGCGCAAGCAGGCCCTGCACGACATGGTCTGTGACACGCTGGTGGTCGACCGCTGGGCCTTCACGGACCGGCCTGAACTGCAGCGCCACGAGCTGGGCACGGTGACCGTGGTGGTCCTGGTCTTGGTCGGGATCCTGATCGGCCTGGGCCTGCTGGGGCTGCTGGCACTGGTCGGATTCGCGGCCTTTTCCTGACCAGCAGCCACGGCGGCGCTTGACACACCCCCCCGCGCGTGATTCCACTATAAAAGCAACCGACGCCCGGGGCCCGTCCCCGGGCGTCGTCATCTTCACATTTTTTGTTGGGCCGCCCCCCGGCGTGCCCCGGATCCCGCCGCCATGGCCAAGCACCTTCTCATCGTCGAATCGCCCGCCAAGGCCAAGACGATCAACAAATATCTCGGCAAGGATTTTCACGTCCTCGCCTCCTACGGCCATGTGCGCGACCTGATTCCGAAAGAAGGCGCCGTGGATCCGTCGCAGAACTTCGCGATGCGCTACGACCTGATCGAGAAGAACGAAAAGCACGTCGAGGCGATCGCCAAGGCCGCCAGGAGCGCCGATGACATTTATCTGGCGACCGACCCGGACCGCGAGGGTGAGGCGATCAGCTGGCACATCGCGGAAATCCTGAAAGAGCGCGGCCTGCTCGAGAACAAGACCCTGCAGCGCGTGGTGTTCACCGAGATCACGCCGCGCGCGATCAAGGAGGCGATGCTCAAGCCGCGTGCGATCGCGGGCGATCTGGTCGATGCCCAGCAGGCGCGCCGCGCGCTGGATTACCTCGTCGGCTTCAACCTGTCGCCGGTGCTGTGGCGCAAGGTGCAGCGCGGTCTGTCGGCCGGCCGCGTGCAGTCGCCTGCGCTGCGCATGATCGTCGAGCGCGAGGAAGAGATCGAAGCCTTCAACGCGCGCGAGTACTGGTCGATCGATGCCGCATGCGCGCACCAGGTGCAGCCGTTCACCGCGCGCCTGACCAAGCTCGACGGGCAGAAGTTCGAACAGTTCACCGTCACCGATGGCGACACCGCCGAATCCGCGCGTGCGCGCATCCAGGCCGCCGCGCAGGGCGCGCTGCACGTCACCGACGTCGGCGCGAAGGAGCGCAAGCGCCGTCCGGCCGCGCCGTTCACCACCTCGACGCTGCAGCAGGAAGGTGCGCGCAAGCTCGGCTTCACCACGCGCAAGACCATGCAGGTCGCGCAGAAGCTCTACGAGGGCATCGCGCTTGGCGACGAAGGCACGGTCGGCCTGATCACCTACATGCGTACCGACTCGGTGAGCCTTTCGCAGGACGCGGTCAGCGAGATCCGTGACGTCATCGCGCGCGACTACGGCACCAGCTCGCTGCCCGACCAGCCCAACACCTACCAGACCAAGTCCAAGAACGCGCAGGAAGCGCACGAGGCGGTGCGTCCCACCTCCGCGCTGCACACGCCGGCCCAGGTCGCGCGCTTCCTCAGCGACGACGAGCGCCGCCTCTACGAGCTGATCTGGAAGCGCGCTGTCGCCTCGCAAATGATCCCGGCCACGCTCAACACCGTGTCGGTGGATCTGGCCGCGGGCAGCGAGCACAGCTTCCGCGCCAGCGGCACCACCGTCGTCGTCGCCGGCTTCCTCGCCGTGTACGAAGAAGGCAAGGACACCAAGGGCAAGGAAGACGAGGACGAAGGCCGCAAGCTGCCGGCGATGAAGCCGGGCGACCGCGTGCCGCTGGACAGGATCATCGCCGAACAGCACTTCACCCAGCCGCCGCCGCGCTTCACCGAAGCGGCGCTGGTCAAGGCGCTCGAGGAATACGGCATCGGCCGTCCGTCGACCTACGCGTCGATCATCCAGACGCTGCAGTTCCGCAAGTACGTCGAGATGGAAGGCCGCAGCTTCCGCCCCAGCGACGTGGGGCGGGCGGTGTCGAAATTCCTGTCCAGCCACTTCACCCAGTATGTCGACTACGACTTCACCGCCAAGCTCGAAGACGAGCTCGACGAAGTGAGCCGCGGCGAGAAGGACTGGATCCCGCTGATGGAGAAGTTCTGGGGCCCGTTCAAGGATCTCGTCGACGACAAGTCGGAATCCGTCGATCGAAACGAGGCCACCGGCGCGCGCGAGCTCGGTACCGATCCCAAGACCGGCAAGCCGGTCAGCGTGCGCCTGGGCCGTTTCGGGCCGTACGCGGCGATCGGCAGCACCGCCGAGGACGCCGAGGACAAGCCCAAGTTCGCCTCGCTGCGGCCGGGCCAGTCCATGCACACGATCTCGCTCGAAGACGCGCTGGAGCTGTTCCTGCTGCCGCGCATCCTGGGTGAGGACAAGGACGAACAGGTCAGCGTGGGTATCGGCCGTTTCGGCGCATTCGCCAAGCGCGGCAGCGTCTACGCGTCGCTGAAGAAGGAAGACGATCCCTACAAGGTCGACCTGGCACGCGCAGTTTTTCTGATCGAAGAGAAGGAAGAGATCGCGCGCAACCGGATCATCAAGGAATTCCCGGACAGCGATATCCAGGTGCTCAACGGCCGCTTCGGCCCGTACATCAGCGACGGCAAGCTCAACGGCAAGATTCCCAAGGAGCGCGAGCCGGCGTCGCTGACGTTCGACGAAGTGACCAAATTGCTCGAAGAGACCGGAAAGCCGGTGCGCAAGGGCTTCGGCAAGAAGGCGCCGGCCAAGAAGGTCGTTGCGAAGAAAGTCGCGGCGAAGAAGGAACCGGCCGCGAAGAAGGCTGCGACCAAAAAGGCCCCTGCGAAAAAGACCGCGAAGAAGGCGACCAAGAAGACCACGAAGTCGGTCGCGCCTGCGGTCGAACCGGCGAGGTCGCTGCTGACCGCGTCCAAGGTCGCACCGGGCAAGAAGCGCGTGATCAAGGCCGGCGGCGACAAGCCGGTTTCGGACGACGCGCCGTTCTGACGCGCCGCGCATGACGGCGCCCGTGCTCGACATCCCCGCCGCCGCCGCGTTGATCGCGCGTGGCGGCGTGGTCGCCTACCCCACCGAAGGCGTGTGGGGCCTGGGCTGCGATCCCTTCGATCGCGACGCGGTGACGCGGCTGCTCGACATCAAACAGCGCCCGGTCGACAAGGGCGTGATCCTGATCGCCGGCGCACTTGCGCAGCTCGATGCGATCGTCGACTGGACAAGCCTGCCTGACGACGCGCGCGTGACCGACAGCTGGCCCGGCCCGAACACCTGGGTGGTGCCCGCCCGACCCGATGTGCCCACGTGGATCACCGGCGCGCATGCGAGCGTCGCGGTACGGGTCAGTGCACATGCCGATGTCGTCGCACTGTGCGCGGCCTTCGGAGGCGCACTTGTCTCCACCAGCGCGAATCTGACCGGCGAACCCGCGGTCGCGGATCGCGATGCGCTCGACGTGCGACTGCTCGCGCGTATCGACGGTCTGCTCGATGGCCGGACGGGTGGACGCACGGGTCCGTCGACGATCCGTGATGCACTGACTGGCGACGTATTCCGCGCCTGAATCCGCGTCGCAGCGGCGCGTTGGTGAACGTTGCGCTGCGGTTGCATCCGCAACTGAAATCCCGCGGGAAATCAGGTTGCCGCACTGCACAAACTATGATCTAGTCGTGACCCGGTGTGGACGCGTTGTCGCGATGCAAGGACCTTGGCGCTCCGATTCCCGCGCCGGCCATGCACCTCTCCACGGACTGCGATGACGACGATGCGGGAACTCCCGGATCGGGGCCTTTACGACCCCGCTGACGAACGCGATGCCTGCGGTTTCGGCCTGATTTCGACGATCGGCGGCGACGCCTCGCGCGAGATCGTGGACGGCGCGCTGCAGGCACTTTCCCGCATGGCCCATCGCGGCGGCATCGCCGCCGACGGCCTCTCGGGCGACGGTTGCGGCGTGTTGCTGTATGCCGCCGATGCCTTCGTCGACACGCTGGCAGCCGGGGCCGGATTCGAATTCGCCGGCGCGCGTCGCGCTGCCGGCATGGTGTTCCTGCCGCACGAGGCCGAGGCCGCCGCACAGTGCCGCGAGACGCTCACGCAACTGCTGGGCGATGTCGATGTCCGCGTCGCCGGCTGGCGAGAAGTGCCGCTCGACGATGCGGCGCTGGGCGCACTTGCCCGCAATTCGAAGCCGCGCATCGAACAGGTATTCGTGACCGCCGATGGCGACGACGCACAGGCCTTCGAACGCGTGCTCTACCTCGCCCGCCGCCGCGCCGAACAGGCATTGCGCGCGCATGAGCATTTCTATGTCGTTGGCCTCACGCCCGGCCTGCTCGGCTACAAGGGCATGGTGCTGCCGAGCCATCTGACCCAGCTGTTCCCGGATCTCGCGCGCGAAGATCTCGCGGCGAAGACCGTCGTGTTCCATCAGCGCTTCTCGACCAACACGCTGCCGCGCTGGCCGCTGGCGCATCCGTTCCGGCGCCTGGCCCACAACGGCGAGATCAACAGCATCGAAGGCAACCGCCGCTGGGCGCAGGCGCGTCGTGGCGTGTGGGCGTCGCCGCAACTCGACATCGGCGAGTTCGAAGAAACCGTGACCATGCACGGCTCCGATTCGCAGACGCTCGACAACATGCTTGAGTGGATGCTGCTCGGCGGCATGGACCTGCTGCAGGCGATGCGCATCCTGATGCCGCCAGCCACGCAGTCGCTGGAATACAAGGACGCCGATCTCGCCGCGTTCTACGAGTACTACGCGATCAATTCCGAGCCGTGGGACGGCCCCGCCGGCGTGGTGATGTGCGACGGCCGCCACGCCGCGTGCACGCTCGACCGCAACGGCCTGCGTCCCGCGCGCTGGACGCTGTCGCAGGACGGCATCTTCGTCATCGCCTCCGAAGCCGGCGTCTGGGACGTCGCGCCGGAACGCGTCAAGGCCAAGGGCAAGCTCGGCCCGGGCGAGATGATCGCGATTGATCTCACCACCGGCACGCTGCTCGACAACGACGCGATCGACGAAGTGAATCGCGCGCGCGCGCCGTACAAGCAGTGGCTCAAGCGCGGCATGAGCTATCTGCATACCGAACTGATCGATCCTGCGCTCGCCGCCGAACCGTTCGCACCCGACACCCTGCTCGCGTTCCAGAAGCTGTTCCAGCTCACCCGCGAGGAACAGGAATCGGTGCTGCGGCCGCTGGCCGAGACCGAGCAGGAAGGCATCGGCTCGATGGGCGACGACGTGCCGATGGCGGCGATCAGCCAGCGCGTGCGTCCGCTCTACGACTGCTTCCGCCAGGCATTCGCGCAGGTCACCAATCCGCCGATCGATCCGCTGCGCGAAGGCGCGGTCATGACGCTGTCCACGCAGATCGGCCGCGAGGGCAACATCTTCCTCGACCGCGCCGAGAACGTGCACCACGTGCTGCTGAACTCGCCGGTGCTGTCGCAGCGCAAACTGCGTCAGCTGCTGGCGCTGCCGCGTTTCGCGGAATCGAACCTGCTGCTGGATCTGTACTTCGACGCCGACACCGAAACGCTGGAGGGCGCGCTGCATCGCCTGTGCGCCGAGGCCGAGGCTGCGACGCGTGCCGGCGTCGAAATCCTGCTGCTGAGCGACCGCTATCCCAAGCGCGGCACCGTGCCCGTGCACGCGCTGCTGGCGACCGGTGCGATTCATCTGCATCTGGTGCGCGCGGGACTGCGCTGCGACGTCAATCTGGTCATCGAAACCGGCACCGCGCGCGACCCGCACCACTTCGCCTGCCTGATCGGTTTCGGCGCGACGGCGGTCTATCCGTATCTCGCGTTCCAGACCCTCCACGCGCTCGGCCGCCGCGGCGTGCTCGCGACCAAGGTCGGCAACGAACACCTGCAGCTTGGCCGCAGCTACCGCCGCGGCATCCGCAAGGGTCTGCTGAAGATCATGTCCAAGATGGGCATCGGCAGCATCGCCAGCTATCGCGGCGCGCAGCTGTTCGAGATCGTCGGCCTTGCGCCGGAAGTCGTCGACCTCTGCTTCGAAGCGACCCCGTCGCGCATCGGTGGCGCCGGCTTCGCGCGTCTCGAAGCCGACGCGCGTCATCTCGCCGACCAGGGCTGGGACGATGCCGCGCTGCCCGAGCCGGGCGGCCTACTGCATTACGTGCACGGCGGCGAATACCACCAGTTCAATCCGGACGTGGTGACCTCGCTGCAGCGTGCGGTGCTGACCGGCGAGCGCGAGGACTGGAAGCGCTATTCGGACTTCGTCGACACGCGCCCGCCTGCCGCGCTGCGCGATCTGTTGCGGCCGAAGGCCGCGACGCCGATCTCCATCGACGACGTGGAACCGGTCGCCTCGATCGTGCGCCGTTTCGATTCGGCGGCGATGAGCCTCGGCGCGTTGTCGCCCGAAGCGCACGAAGCGCTGGCGATCGCGATGAACCGTCTCGGCGGCCGCAGCAATTCCGGCGAAGGTGGCGAGGATCCCGAGCGCTACGGCACCGATCGCCGCAGCAAGATCAAGCAGATCGCGTCGGGTCGTTTCGGTGTCACGCCGGAATACCTGATCAATGCCGAGGTACTGCAGATCAAGGTCGCGCAGGGCGCCAAGCCCGGCGAAGGCGGCCAGCTGCCCGGCAGCAAGGTCAATCCGCTGATCGCGCGCCTGCGCTACGCCAAGCCCGGCATCGGCCTGATCTCGCCGCCGCCGCACCACGACATCTATTCGATCGAAGATCTGGCGCAGCTGATTTTCGACCTGCGCCAGGTCAATCCCGACGCGCTGATCTCGGTGAAGTTGGTCAGCCATGCGGGCGTTGGCACGATCGCCGCCGGCGTGGTGAAGGCCGGCGCGGATCTGATCACGATTTCCGGCCATGACGGCGGCACCGGAGCGAGTCCGCTCGGGTCGATCCGTTACGCCGGCGCACCGTGGGAACTCGGTCTGTCGGAAGCGCGCCAGGCGCTGCAGTTCAACGACATGCGCGGCCAGGTGCTGTTGCAGACCGACGGCGGTCTGAAGACCGGTCTCGACGTCATCAAGGCCGCGATGCTCGGCGCCGACACGTTCGGCTTCGGCACTGCGCCGATGATCGCGCTGGGCTGCAAGTACCTGCGCATCTGCCATCTCAACAACTGCGCAACCGGCGTGGCCACGCAGGACGAGCGCCTGCGCGCGAACCACTACAAGGGCCTGCCCGAACGCGTGGAGACGTTCTTCCGCAACGTCGCGGAAGACGTGCGCGAACATCTGGCCGCGCTCGGCGTGCGCTCGCTCGATGAGATCGTCGGCCGCACCGATCTGCTCGAACAGCACCTGCGCCACACCCGCGACGCTGTCGACATCGACCTGTCGATGCTGCTGCGCCGCGATCCGGACAAGCCACTGTCGTACTGCGGCACGCCGGCGCTGCAGTCGCCGCCCGACGGTCTGGCCGCCGCGCTCGATGCGCGCGTGTCGAAGGCGATCGAACGCGGCGACGGTGGTGAATTCGATTTCGAAATCCGCAACACCGACCGCAGCATCGGTACGCGTCTGTCGGGCCTGATCGCGCGTCATCACGGCAATACCGCGATGAGCGATCGTCCGGTCACGCTGCGTCTGCGCGGTACGGCCGGCCAGAGCCTCGGCGCGTTCAATGCCGGCGGCCTGCACATCGATCTCGAAGGCGAAGCCAACGACTACGTCGGCAAGGGCATGGCCGGCGGCCGCATCGTGCTGCGCCCGCCTGCGGGCAGCGTGTTCGAATCGCGCAACACGCCGATCCTCGGCAACACCTGCCTGTACGGCGCGACCGGCGGCGAAGTCTATGCCGCGGGTCGCGCGGGTGAACGCTTCGGCGTGCGCAACTCGGGCGCAGTCGCGGTCATCGAAGGCGCAGGCGATCACTGCTGCGAATACATGACCGGCGGCGCGGTCGCGGTGCTCGGGCGCATCGGCCTGAATTTCGGTGCCGGCTTCACCGGCGGCATCGCTTACGTGCTCGATCTCGATCGCGATTTCGTCGACCGCTACAACCACGAACTGATCGACATCCTGCGCGTCACGCCCGAAGCCTTCGACAATTACCGCTCGCACCTGCGCGATCTGATCGAGACCCACGCACGCCTGACCGGCAGCGCATGGAGCGGACGCATTCTCGACGAGTTCCGCGATTTCGTCGGCAAGTTCTGGCTGGTCAAGCCGAAGGCCGCGAGTCTCGAAGCACTCGCCGAAGATCTGAGGAGGGCCGCCTGATGTCTGTGCTGCGCACATCCATCCCCACGATCTGCTTCGCATATCGCGGGCCCCGCGCTGTGCGTCCGATCCCCGCCCCTTCGGGGCGCCCCCTTACCAAGGGGGCTCTACCTCGCTCGGCCCGCTGCGCACGAAGGAGTTCACTTCATGACTAAGCGAGACGTCTTCCGCTTCCTCAATGAACCGCGCGAGATGCCCGACAAGGTGCCGCTCACCCTGCGCACCGATGGCGACTGGAACGAGCTCTACGGCAGCTTCGAAGACCGCGAGGCGGCCCATCAGGCCGATCGCTGTCTCGACTGCGGCAATCCGTACTGCGAATCCAAGTGCCCGGTGCACAACTACATTCCGAACTGGCTGAAGCTGGTGCAGGAAGGCCGCGTGCTCGAAGCCGCGGCGCTGTGCCAAGAGACCAATCCGCTGCCCGAGATGTGCGGCCGAGTGTGTCCCCAGGACCGCCTATGCGAAGGCGCGTGCACGCTCGACGACGGCTTCGGGGCGGTGACCATCGGCGCGGTCGAGAAGTACATCGTCGATACCGCGTTCGCGCAGGGCTGGCGGCCGGATCTGTCGAAGGTCGTCGCGACCGGCCAGCGCGTGGCGGTGATCGGCGCCGGGCCTGCGGGCCTGTCGTGCGCGGACCGGCTGGCGCGCGCTGGCATCGCGGCGGTCGTCTATGACCGCTACGAGCAGATCGGCGGTCTGCTGCAGTTCGGCATACCGAGTTTCAAGCTCGACAAGTCGGTGATCGCGACGCGCCGCACCGTGCTCGAAGGCATGGGCGTCGAGTTCCGGCTCGGCGTCGAGATCGGTAAGGACATCGCGATCGACACCCTGCTCGAAGAATTCGATGCGGTGTTCGTCGGCACCGGCGCCTACCGCTACACCGATGGTGGCCTGCCCGGCCAGGATCTGCCCGGCGTGCTCCCGGCCCTTCCGTTCCTCGTGCACAACGGCCGCATCGTCACCGGCGGCGACACCTGGGGCCGCCCGGTCGCCGGTTGGGAAACCTCGTTGACGTTGCCGAAGCTGGAAGGCAAGCGCGTCGTCGTGCTCGGCGGCGGCGATACCGGGATGGACTGCGTGCGGTCCGCGGTGCGCCTCGGCGCAGCCAGCGTGACCTGCGCGTACCGGCGCGACGAAGCCAACATGCCCGGCTCGGCGCGCGAAGTCGGCAACGCGCGCGAGGAAGGCGTGCGTTTCCTGTTCAACCGTCAGCCGCTGGGCGTCGACGCCAACGACGCCGGCGATGTCGCCGGTGTGCGCGTGGTCGAGACGAAGCTCGGCGAACCCGATGCGAATGGCCGCCGCGCCGCGGTGCCGATCGACGGCACGGAATCGCTGCTCGACGCCGACGTCGTGATCATCGCGTTCGGCTTCTCGCCGGTGGTGCCCGAGTGGCTCACCACGCACGGTGTCGAAGCCAAGGGCAACGGCCGCATCGGCGTCGGCGGCGAACGTCGCCTGCCCTACCAGACGGCGCATCCGAAGCTGTTCGCCGGCGGCGATGCGGTGCGTGGCGCCGATCTCGTGGTCACCGCGGTGCAGGAAGGCCGCGATGCCGCGGCCAGCATCGCGCGCATGTTGCGCAAGGCCACGCGTCCAGCCAGCGCGGCGCTCGACGCCGCCTGACCACAACGTCGCCGGTCTTCAGGCCGGCGGCGTCGCCTTGCAGTGCCGATCGATAAACGCCTGGTGCGGCGGCATCGCATCCACGCAGGCGTTGAGCGTGCGGCCGATGCTGTCGATGAAGCGATGCACTTCTGCGTCCGGCACGTTGTCGACCAGCGGATGCCAGCGCTGCGGCACGATGCCCTGCCCGATCATCACCTGCACCCAGCTGATCTCGGCGAACATCTCGCTGGCATTGCGGAAGAACCGGCCGCTGTCGCGGAACAGATCGATGACGCCCTGCAGTTCCGCGGGCACGTCCATCGTCCGGCACTGGCGCCAGAACGGCGTGTCGTCGCGGCGCGTCGCCTTGTAGTGCAGCACGATGAAATCGCGGATGCGCTCGAACTCGAACGCCAGCTGCGCGTTGTAGCGCTCGGCCAGCACCGGATTGAAGCCGTCACGCGGCAGCAGTTCGAGCAGCTTCGAGATGCCCGACTGGATCAGATGGATGCTGGTCGATTCCAGCGGTTCCAGGAATCCACTCGACAGTCCGATCGCGACGACGTTGCGGTTCCAGCACTGCTTGCGTCGGCCGGTGACGAAACGCAGCGGGCGCGGATCACCCAGCGCCTCGCCCTCCAGATTCGCCAGCAGCGTGGCCGCGGCCTCGTCGTCGCTGACGTGCGCGCTCGAATAGACGTAGCCGTTGCCGGTACGGTGCTGCAGCGGAATGCGCCACTGCCACCCGGCCGGGCGCGCGGTCGAACGGGTGAACGGTGCGGGCGGTCCCACATTCGCGGTCGGCACGGCCAGCGCGCGATCGCAGGGCAGCCAGTGGGTGTAATCGTGATAGCCGGTCTCGAGCGTCTGCTCGATCAGCAGGCCGCGGAAACCGGAACAGTCGACGAACAGATCGCCGTCGAGCACGGTGCCATCCTGCAGCCGCACCGAAGTGACGAAGCCGCTTTCGGGATGCTGCGCCACGTGGTCGATCATGCCTTCGTGCCGGCGCACGCCGCGCTGCTCGGCATAGCCGCGTAGATACCGCGCATAAAGCCCGGCATCGAAGTGGTAGGCGTAGGCGATGTTGCCGAGCGGCGAACCCGCCGGCACGTCGGTCGCCGACACCATGAAGCGGCCGCGCTGCGCGGCCTGCGTGTTGAGCGTGTAATCGCCGAGCGGCCCCGCGCGTCCGGCATGCCGCGCTTTCAGCCAGTACTGGTGGAACGGCAACAGCCCGAGCGGATGCCCGATCTCGCTGCCGAAACCGTGGATGTAGCGTTCGCCGACATCGAGCCAGTCGACGAATTCGATGCCGAGCTTGAAGCTGCCCTGCGTGCTGCGCACGAAATCGGCCTCGTCGATGCGCAGCAACTGGTTGAACGCCTTGATGTGCGGCACGGTCGCTTCGCCGACCCCGACGGTGCCGATCTGTTCCGACTCGACCAGCGCGATGTCGTAACCGGGCCCGAGCACGCGCGCGAGTGCGGCTGCGGTCATCCAGCCTGCGGTCCCGCCGCCGACGATGACGATGCGTTGCAGACGTTCCATTCCGGTCTCCTGTTGCGATGGCGAAGACACACAGCACGACGGGACCCGCAGGTCCCGTCGTGGTCACGCGGACGCGATGGACTGCGTCAGAACTTCAGGCCGACCTCGAAGGTCACCGTACGCGGCACGTACAGGATATCGCCCGTCGTGTTGATCGTCAGATCCGGATTGAAGCGGCCGTTGCTGCCGAAGCCGTTGTACGCGTACGACGAGTAGTTCTTGAAATCGAACGCATTGAGCAGGTTCACACGCGTCGACAGCTTGAAGTTGCCGGCCACGGTGAAGTCCTTGCTGGCCTGGAAGTCGACCGTGCGGTAACCCCAGATGTCGCCACCGAAGATGAACTTGCCCGCGCCCGGCGGCGTCGCCGCGACCTGCTGGCAGGTCGCGCCATCGGGATCGGTGAAACCGAAGCAGGCGATCGTGTTGATCGGCTCGGGCGTCGCCAGCACGATCTTCGCGCCGAAGGTGATGTCCCACGGGCCGTCGATCGAGCCGGACGCGACGAAACGATGCGCCGACGCCGCATTCGACTTCACAAACGGGTAGTCGCGGATCGTCGCCTTGTCGAACGCGAACGCCTCGTCGATGTTTCGGTTCTGGCGTGCGCTGGTGTGCGTGTAGGCCAGGTTGAGGCCCCAACCCGATTCCTCGGTGTACGGACGCTCGGCAGACAGCAGGATCTGGCTGCTGCGCTGCTCCAGACCGTTCGAGCCGATGATCGTGTTCTGGTAGCCGGGCACCGGCTCACCCCACGGCACACTGCCGTTCTGGAAGTAGGAACCATCCGGATAACGGTTGATCAACGACATCGCGAAGCCGTCGTAGCTCAGCACGCGCTGGAAGGTCGCGTCGGTCAGCCATTCGCCGACCTGGTTGCTGATGCCGATGCTGAACTGGTCGCTGTAGGGCGTCTTGATCTCGTTGTCGAACAAGAAGAGCTCCGCGCTGCCGCTGACGCCCGGAATCGTATTGAGCTGGTCGATGCCGCCCAGATAACGCTGGTCGAACGGCACGCAGACGCGGTCCGCGCGGTAACACTGGCCGGTCGCCGGGTCCTGGAAGTACACGGCGACGGGCGACAACGCTGCCTTGCTGGTTTCCAGCGCGAGCTGCTCGAACAGGTTGCGGTCGTACGAACGCGCAGCGCCGCCGTGCAGCACGGCCGTCTCGTCACCCAGGAAGTCGTAGGAGAAGCCGAACCGCGGCGCCCACGCATCCTTGAAGTTGTCACGGTTGTTGCCGGTGCTGATGTAGTCCGCGATGTCGATGCCGCTCGGCAGCAGACGGTTCGCCCACGGCTGCTGGCCCGGCAGGTCCGGATCGTCGCCGTAGAGTGCGTCAACGATGCCCTGCGAGGTCACGAAGTCGGTGTAGGCCGGCGTGTCTTCGTAGTCGTAGCGGATACCCAGGTTGATCAGCAGCTTGTCGGTCACCGCCCAGTCGTCCTGGATGAAGATGCCGTACTGCTTGGACGGCGAGACCACGGTCGCCCGCTGGCCCGGTGTGTCGTACGGCGCGACGAAATCGACGCGGTATGGCGTGGCTGCGACACCGGCGGCATCGACCTCATACGAGAACTGCGGATTGACCGACGCCGCGTCCTGCGAGGTCAGTTCCACGTCCTTGTAGTTGAAGCCCATCTTGATGGTGTGGTCGCCGTGCCAGTCGAAGCTGGTGAAGGTCAGCGCGTTCTGCAGGAACCAGCCCTTCTGGCTCTTGTTCTGCACGCTCAGACCGCCGGCCGGACCGGTGGCGAGGAAGGCGTACTCGTCGACGTCAGTCGAATTGGGACGCGGCGGCAGGACCTTGTAGACGATGCCGTTGCCCAGGCTGGTCGCGCTGGGATTGTTGGACGAATCCTCGGTGCCGACGACCAGCTCGTTGATCCAGTTGTCGGAGTAGTGCTGCCAGCGCAGGTTGGTGCGCTTGTCGGTGTTGAGCTTCTCGGTGGCTTGCTCGAGATTGTTGATGCCGCCGACGTTCGCGGTCTGCGTTTCGTCGCGATAGAGCGTGCTGAGCTCGATGCGGTCGTTCTCACCGGCCTCGAAGGTCAGCTTGCCGAAGACCAGGTCCTGCTCGAACGGCATGTTGGCCGCGCCGTACTGGCTGGAGAGATTGGCCGGCAGCAGACCGACGAACGGCAGCGCGCTGGGATCCGCCTGGATGCTCTTGGGAACGATGTTCTCCTTGCCCTCATAGGCAACGAAGAAGTGCAGACGGTCCTGCAGGATCGGGCCACCGAGGGCGAAGCCGTATTCCTTGGTCTGCGAATCGATCTTGCCGCTCGTCGCCTCGTCGGGACGTTCTTCGCGCAGATCCTGGTCGGTGAAGCGGTAGAAGACTTCGCCTTCGAACTCGTTGGTGCCCGACTTGGTCGCCGCGGTGATCGCTGCGCCGCTGATCTGGCCGTACTCGGCCTTGTAGTTCGAGGTGATGACCTTGTACTCGCCGACGGCGAGCTGCGGGAACGGGTTGCCCTGCGTGTCCGCCTGGCCAGCGATGCCGCCGCTGCGCACGTAGCTCTTCTGGCCCACGCCGTCGATGTACAGGTTGCCGGCGCTCGCGTTAGAGGCGCCGCCACGCAGCTTGGTGTTTCCGTTGCCGTCGATCTCGAAGACCATACCCGGCACGACATCCGCGAACTCGAGGAAGTTGCGCGTGGCCTGCGGCAGCTGCTGGATCTGGCGCAGGGAAATGGTGTTGCCCACTTCCGAGGTCTTGACCTCGCGCAGCACCGGCGCGGTGACGTTCACCGTTCCGATGTCCGTCACGGCACCCTGGGTCGGCGTCTCCGTGGTGGTGCCCGAGAGGTTCAACGTCGAAGTGGAGGCGACCGTCAGCGTCACCGTCTGCGATGCACCGCCGGCTTCGACCCGGTACGTGCCCGGCGGCAGGCCACCCAGCGTGTAGCTGCCGTTGGCATTGGTCTGCACGCTTCGGGTCGCGCCGGTGGCGATGTTGGTGGCGGACACCGTGGTTCCGGCTTCCGCACCCGCCTGGGAGGACACCTGGCCGCGCAGCGTGGCGCTGCTGGACTGGGCGAGCACGGGCGTCGCGACGACGAGACAACCCAGCAGCGCGCACGCGAGCAGGCTGGGCTTGGGGGCACGCGAGGTGCGGTTGGCTTTCATGGCATCCCCTCCGAGGGACTTCCGTTACGTGATTCGAATTGTTGTTGTGGGGTCGGGACAACGGCACAGCGGCACAGCGTTTGCGGCACGCCCACGCGCGACCGCGCACCGGTCTTCGCCGGCGCTTCGGAAGCGGGAATGGGCCTGTATGTCGACGGGACGGAGCGCGGATGCCGGGTTGCATCCACTTCCTGGCCGGATCGGTGTCCTACCGATCGCGCCACGTCGCGGTCCGTGCTGGGGCACGTGGTCGCGGCGGGCGCCGGCGCCTGCGTCATCCGCGCGGCCTCGGGTCACGAGGGGGCGTGGTGGTGCGGGTCGGCGCGCATCGTAATCCCGCGCCGCGTCGCCGTCTACGAGGACGATCATCGGGGCCGAAAAGGCCCAAGCTGCCCGGCGGCCTGCCGCCGCATGGTCCCCGTATCCGACCGCCCCCGCGCTCATTCGAACGTCCGCCCTCGTCAGTGAGGCGGACGCTAACACCCATTGAAAGCGGTTACATCCCGCAATGCAGCAAGGATTAATCCGATGGCAATCGCGCCTGGTTCGTGCATGGGCTGAATTGCAGGCCCCATTCAAGAAGATGCGGGTTTCCGCAGGGCTTTCCACGTCCCATGATGGGGACATGCGCCTATCACTCCGCTCCCGCACGTTCCTCGCGACGACGCTGCTGGCGACCTTTGCCTGCGCGTCGGCATTGCCGGTCATGGCGGACACGCCCCCGCAGGTCACCGTCTACCGCTGCACCGATGCGAGCGGCCGCGTGGCCTTGCGCGATTCGCCTTGCGCGGACGGGGCGACCCAGCAAGTGCGCAACATGCTGCGCCCGGTCGACGGCACGCCATTGCCGCCGCGCGCGAGCGAACCCACTGCGGGCGTCGTCGATCCGCCGGCGCCGCAGGTGATCGTGCTGCGCCCGCCGCAGCCGATGTACCGCTGCGTGCGCCCGGATGGCAGCGACTACACCAGCGATTCGTCGGAAGGCAATCCGCGCTGGGTGCCGCTGTGGACGCTCGGCTACGGACCCACGCGACGTGGGCCATCGACGCGTGTCGAGGCCGGTGACGGCCGCGGCAGCATCGAAGTGGACGCCGGCGTCGACACGCGACAGCGCGCGCGCGGCGGGTACTACGGCGCAGGCACCTGGATCCGCGACGAATGCCGGCAGATGCCGCAGGTCGAAGTCTGCGGCCTGCTGGCCAATCGCCGCGAGGAGATCCGCGGTCGTTTCTTCAATGCGCAGCCGACCGAACGCAGCCAGCTGACGAACGAAGAACAGACCATCAACACCCGCCTGTCGCAGGACTGCGACCGGTGACACGCAGTGCTGTGTGGTCCATCGCGCTCGCGTGCGCGCTGGCGAGTGGTGGCAGTCAGGCGGTGACCACGGTGATCTACCGCTGCACCGACGCCGCCGGCGCGGTGACGTTCCAGAACGGCAAGGCCTGCCCCGCTGGCCAGACGCAGGAGCGTCGCGTCGTGGAGATGGCCACGCCGATGCCCGCCTTCGTGTCGCCGCCTGCAGCGCCGGTCGCTGCGCCGCAGGTGCCGCTGATCTCGCGTCTGCCTGCCGCCGAACCGGTGACGGCGCGCGAGGACGACGATGCGCCCGATCCGCCCCCCGCATTGTTCGCCTGCCGCGTGTTCGACAACAGCACCTACTGGCGCGAGGACGACACCCCGCCACTGCGCTGCCGGCCGATGCAGACCGTCGGCATCGGCGGACTGCCCGGCATGGAAGCGGGCCAAGCCTGCGAGCAGGTCGTCGATGTCTG
The DNA here is from genome assembly GCA_045810015.1 of Luteimonas sp. Taxonomy (GTDB): domain Bacteria; phylum Pseudomonadota; class Gammaproteobacteria; order Xanthomonadales; family Xanthomonadaceae; genus Luteimonas. The sequence continues at coordinate 200,978 of JBJMWR010000011.1, read as the reverse complement.
CGAGGCGGTGCCGGCCGATGCGCTGTGCAGTACCTGGGAAACCCGCGTGCGCGAAGCGGAGTTCCGCTGGCAGTACGCGCAGGGACGCGAGCGCGATGCGCTGCGACTGGACTACGAAGCTCTGTACACCGTCTACGCCGGGAGCACGTGCCGGCACTGAGCGCATGGTCGCACCGCAAGCAGATCCGCGGTGACGGTCAACACCAGCGCGGCACCCGCGCGCAGTAATCGAGATAGCGGGTGTCGAACTGCCGGCGTAGCTGCGCTTCCTCGTACGGAATCACCACGCGCTGCAGGGCCAGCAGCGGCGCGCGCATCGCCAGCAACGCCCAGGGCACGTCCAGCAGCAGCGCGAGGCCGACATAGGCCAGCAGCAGGCTCAGATACATCGGATTACGGCTGTAGCGATACGGCCCCACGTCTACCAGTGCGCTGGGGACACGCGCCGGCAGCAGCGTCGTCCGGCGCAGCAGGAACAGCAGTTGGCAGCACAGGGCAAGCGCCAGCCCTGCATTCGCCAGGACTGTGCCGGCGACCTGCAGGCCGCGCTGCCAGACCGGTGTGGGCATCGGCAGCGCCAGCCACTGCTGCGCCGCCAATGCGACCAGAAACGCCACGATGAAATGCACAGGCGAAGTGGCCTGCGCGAGTCGCGGCGCGCGTGATGTGTGCGCCCTTGCGGGCGGTGATCCGGTGTTCTGCATTCCCTGCACTTCCTTGTCCTGCCCGCGCAACACAGGCCTACCCTCAACGCGGCCCGATCAGCAGCCACCACCGCCGCGTACTGGCACTGCAATCCAGCCTGCGTACGGCGCAGCATCGTCAGTGCGTCTCAGCCAGCGATATGTCCAACTCTCGAAGCCACTGTCCTCGAGCAGCAGATCGGCTCTGCCGTCGCCGTCGAAATCGCCGACCGCGACCGGCCGCGTGGTCGCAGGCACGCTCGCGCAATGCGCACAGTCGGCAGCCTGTTCGATCCACGACAGTTGCCAGTTGCCCGCCGCGTCCTGCACCAGCACTGCGAACAGCGACGCCTTGCCGGGGCCGATGTCGGACGCATCCAGCACAACCGAGACCGACACGAGCGCCGTGTCGCGATCCGGCCGCATGCGGTCGGTCACCCGCCACGTCTTCACCGCCTGCGGTTGCGTCGCCAGCGCATCGACTGCCGGCGAATCACGATGGGTCGCATGCAGGACCGACAGCAGCGTCGCCTGCAGCGCGCTGGACGCGGCGTGCATCGCGAATCGCTGCGCGGCATCGGGCGATACATTGCCAAGCCAGGCGCCAGCATCGGACGCAAGCGGCAGCGCGGCGGTCACCAGCCGTTCGGGCGCATCGCAGACCGATGCATCACCGGCCTCGTACGCATCGACGTGACGCGTGCCTATCGCCACGCCGTCGATCCACGCCTGCAGGTCCGTGCCGACCGTATCGGCTGCTTTGCCCAGGACCGTTGCCCGCACCACGAGGTCATGCGATTGCGGATCCGCATCGACATACAGCAGGACGGGGGCCTGACCGATCTTTGGCGACCCGGCGGGCGCCGCCGCAATCGCACCGCCTGACAGCCACAGCAGCCCAATCGCCACCAGGCAGGTCAGGTGCCTTGCCGTCGCATCGACGCCGCAGCACCCGCGGCTTTTCACGAGCGCGGCATCCCGCTCAGAAGCCATGGCGCAGAAAGCCGCCGTCGACCGCGATGCACTCGCCCGTGATGTAGGCCGATGCCGGCAGGCACAGGAATGCGACCGCCGCGGCGACTTCTTCCGGTTCGCCGATGCGGCCCATCGGTGTGCGCAGCAGCACGTCGTCGAGATAGTCGGGATCCGACAGGGGACCCGAGGTGCGCCGCGTGCGGATGTACCACGGCGCCACCGCATTGACGCGGATGCCGTCCTCGGCCCATTCGACCGCGAGGTTGCGGGTCATCTGGTGCAACGCCGCCTTGCTCATGCCGTAGGGCGCGCCACTGCGCACGTGGGTGATGCCCGACACGCTGCCGACGTTGACGATCGCCGAACTGCCGCGACTCGCGAGCAGCGGATGCGCGTAGCGCGCGAGTTCGAAGGCGCTGAACACGTTGACCTCGAAGATCTCGCGCCATTCGTCTTCGGCGTAGTCGTTCGCCGCGCGGCTGAGATTGCCGCCGGCGTTGTTGACCAGGATGTCGAGGCCGTCGCCCTGGTCTTCGACCCAGTCGAGAATCTCGCGGCGCTGCTCTTCGTCGACGACGTCGGCGATCATCGCGCGCACGTCGGCCTGCGGAAATTCCTCGAGCAGTTCTTCGCGCGTCGACTCCAGTGCGTCGCCGTTGCGGCCGACGATCAGCACCGTCGCGCCGAAGCCGGTCAGTTCGCGTGCGATCGCGCGGCCGATGCCGGCGCTGCCGCCGGTGACGAGGGCCAGTTGTCCATCCAGGCGCCAGCGGTGCGGATCCATCGACATTCCCCAATCTGCGTCGGCGTTAGGATAGCGCCGAGCCCGTCCGTCGGAGTGCCGCATGTCCAGCCAACGCGTGTATCCGCATCTCGCCACCCTCCATCGCCGCGCACGCGTCGGCATCAGCGCACTGCTGTTGCTCGGTTGCGCGGCCTGTACACCGCCGCCCGACTCGCCGACCGAGAAGCCCGCCGAGCCGCAGGCCACGCAACTGCGCGATGCGATGCAGAAACCACTCGACGATGCACGCGCGACGCAGGCCACCGTCGACGCCGATGCGCAGCGTCAACGTCAGGCGATCGAAGACGCCGGCGGCTGAGCGGCCCCGGCGCTGCGACGGCTTACCAGTCCGTCGGCTTGTAGTCCTTGAGGAACTGGCCCCAGACATGGGTGCCGGTGTTGATGCCGTCGATGATCGGATCGACGATGCGCGCCGCGCCGTCGACGATGTCGAGCGGCGGATGAAAGCGCTCTTCGACGATCTTGCGCTCGGCGATCTCCACCGGATCCTCGTCGGTCACCCAGCCGGTGTCGACGGCATTCATGTGGATGCCGTCGCCGTGGTAATCCGCGGCCGAGGTGCGCGTCATCATGTTCAGCGCGGCCTTCGCCATGTTGGTGTGCGGATGCTTGGTGGTCTTGAAGTTGCGATAGAACTGCCCTTCGACCGCGGAGACGTTGACGATGTGCTTGTCGCGCTCCGGGCCGCGCACCATCAGCGTCTTCAGGCGCGCATTGAGGATGAAGGGCGCGACCGCGTTGACCAGCTGCGTCTCCAGCAGTTCGACCGCCGGCACTTCGTCCATCTGCAGGCGCCATGAATTGCGCCCGCGCAGATCGACCTGCTGCAGATCCTTGTCGACGCGACCTTCCGGGAACAGATGCGCCTGGCCGACCAGTTCATCGGCGAGCAGCGGCACCTGCGACAGTTCCGCGGCGCGTGCGAGGCCGGCGCGCCCTGCACTGCTCTCGACCAGCGACTGGCTGCCGCCCGGCAGCAGATCCGCCGCGCGCAGGCCCTCGTAACCGCCGACGAGCTTGCGCACGTGTTCGGGCAGTTCGTGCAGCGCGGCGGTCTCGCCGGCCATCATGTGCGCGTAGAACGCCGGCGGACGGCGCACCGTCTGGCAGGCGTTGTTGACGATGAAGTCGAGCCGGTCGCGCGTGGCGACGAGTTCGGCGCAGAACGCTTCGACGCTCGGCGTGTGGCGCAGATCGAGGCCGAAGACTTCCAGCCGGTCGCCCCACTCGCCGAAGTCCGGCTCCTGCGCGTAGCGCTGCGCGGAGTCGCGCGGGAAGCGCGTGGTGACGATCAGCGAACAGCCCGCGCGCAGCAGTTTCAGGCCAGCCTGGTACCCGATCTTCACCCGCCCGCCGGTCAGCAGCGCAACGCGTCCGGTGAGGTCGGCGGTCTCGGTGCGCTTGAGGAAGTTCAGTTCCGCGCAGGTCGGGCACAGCTGGTCGTAGAAGTGATGCACCTGCGTGTACTTCTGCTTGCAGACGTAGCAGTGCAGCAGCTCGGGCGACTCGGCGTACGGCAGCTCTTCCGGCGCGGCGTTGCGCGGATCGTGCTGGCCGGGCGGCTGCGGCGGGAAATAGTTCGGCGTGGTGAACACCGGCTTGCGGCGCAGCGTGCGGATGCCGGTCTGGTCGAGCAGTGCCTCGGTGCGACGCACCTTCTCGCGGTTGGCTTCGCGCAACGCTTCCTTGGCCTGCTTGCGACGCGCGCGCGGCTCCGGATGGTGCACGAGCGCGACCGCCTGCAGAAGCCGGATACGGGCCTCGTCCGGTAGGCCGTCGAGCACGCTGCGGTCGTCACGGATCGCCTCGAGCAGTTCGAACGCGATGCGTGCGCGCTGCGGCAGGGAGTCGTCGGCGTCGGAGGCCGGAAGCGGAGCGGAGGTCGAATTCAAGAGCGTGTCCGTGGGCGTGCGCGATCCAGGCGTCGTGGCGCGCCGGTGTCGAGCGGGGAGAGCGTGCGGTGCATCGGCGGGTCGGCCGTTGCGGGCGTGGGGTGGTCGCGATGCCGGGGCGGGGCGCCGGGTGCGTGACCATGCCGGGATCGGAGGGGATCCGCGACGGGGGCATTTTCGCCGATTGGCGGGGGCTGTGCCATCAGGCGGCTGGGCGAGGTTCCAGTGGCGATGGCGACCACTGGCTGTGATCGTGGGAAGCTGGGCACGGGTCTCCCGCCTGACCCGTCATAGGCCGGTTCACACCGGAATTCGTTCTGCGGTCGGCTGGAAGCTTCTGGCCTCGGAGCTCTACCGAACAGGCTCAGAAACAGGGCGTTTCAGAACGGCAGCCGTCGAATGGCCGTCATTCTCGCGAAAGGGGGAACGACGACTTCCAACATTCTGCGAACTGCTCGAACGCGTCGTCGGCCGCAAAATGGCGGACGAGGCTGACGCCCGGAGACTGACTCAGCGCTTCACTCGCTGATACACGATGAAGATCACCAGCTCCTCGTCGCCGATCTGGTCCAGCGCATGGCGATCGCCGTTGCGGGTCAGGATCGCGTCACCCGGCCCGACCTCGCGCACCGTGTCGTTCAGCGTCAAGCGGCCTCGGCCCGACAGCACGTAGTAGATCTCGTCCTTGTCATTGATGTGGTCGCCGATGGTCGCGCCGGGGTGGAAGGCGCGCTTGCGGAAGATCAGGTCGAAGCCGGTGGCGTCGGAGAAGAACGGATACGCCGTCGTCGTGCCCTGCCCCTCGTGCGGGCCGGGCTGTTCGATCGCGATGTCGCGCTCCTGCACGACCACCGACGGCGACACCGGCGCTGCGGCCGGCGCAGGCAATGCGTTGCACTCGGCGGCCGTCACGGCCTTGACCGGCGCCTCGGCATCGATGCCGCGCCAGCCGGCGGCGACGAGACAGGCGACGGCATCGGCGCCGGCCTCGCTGAAATGGGTGCCATCGGTCTTGCCCTGCGCGAACATGAAATAGGGCTTGGCGCCTTCTTCCCCATGCGCGCGGATCCAGTCGCTGGACGTGGCGTTGAGATCGATCAGCGCAACGCCTTCGCGTTCCGCCAAGGCCTGCATCGCCAGCGTGTAGCGACCATGCGTGTCGACCAGAGAGCGGAAGTCGTAGAGCAGCCGCGCGACCGGGGTGATCAGGATCGGCGTGGCGCCGTGTGTGCGGGCGACCTCGACATAATGCTGCAGCAGCTGTGGGTAGTCGGTCGCGGGATCGGTGTAGCGCGTGGCGTCCTCGCGCTTGGCATCGTTGTGGCCGAACTGGATCAGCAGCACGTCGCCTGCGCGAATCTCGCTGGCGATCGCGTCGAGCCGGCCTTCGTCGATGAAGCTGCGCGTGCTGCGCCCGCCCACCGCGTGGTTGCGGACCTCCCAGCCTTCGGCGGTCCAGTCCGGAAATTTCTGGCCCCAGCCGGCCTGTGGCGCGCGCTCGGCGCCGTAGGTCGCCGCGGTGGAATCACCGGCGATGAAGATGCGATGCGGTGCGGGCGATGCGGCGAACGCGGTGCCCGCGGCACCCAACAGCAGCAGCGACAACAGATATTGCATCGTGAGGGCGCTCCGCAGGAATCGGGGTGGGCACCACAGGCCGCCGCACTCTGGCGGCGGCCTGCGTCGTGCAACGGTGTCGCGCGGGGCTTACTTGCCCAGCACACCCTTGACGTAGGCGACGATGGCGTCGTCCTTGGCGTTGTCGAAGAACGCCTTCTGGAAGCGCTCGCCGCCGACGGCCTGCTTCACCAGTTCCTGGTCGATCGCCTTCAGGCCTTCGACGAAGTCCTTCGACGCGCCCTTCTTGACGTCCGCGAGGATGCCGGCGTTGGTCATCTGCGATTCCTTGCGCTCTGCCGGGTAACCCTGGCCGCGCTCGCCATCGAACGCCTTCTCGAAGATGTAGCGGATGTTGATTTCCGCGCCCCAGCCGTAGCCCTTGGCGAACGGCAGTGCCAGCGCGTTGCCGTTGTTGACCTGCGCGAACAGGAACGCGTCGGTCGGCTCGATGCAGTAGCCGCAGTACACGCCCGGCCATGCATTAAGCGACATCAGCGCGCCCTGGCCCGTGCCGCAACCGGCGACGACGAAATCGACGGCCTTCGAGTTCAGCAGCAGCGAGGCGCAGATGCCGAGGTGGATGTAGGTCAGGCGGTGATCGTTGTCGCCGTCCATGCCGACGTTGAAGACCGTGTGGCCCTTGTCCGCGGCGACCGTGTTGAGCTGCTCCAGCACGACCGGGTTCTTGGCGGCCTGGCTGAATTCCTGCATCAGTGCGATTTTCATTGCGTGTCTCTCTTGCGTGTTCGAAGGGGAAAGAAACGACCGGCCCGCCGACGTGGCAGACCGGTCGGAAAACGTGCGTGGATCAGCGCGCGAGCCAGCCGCCGTCGACCGGAATCACCGCGCCGTTGACGTAATCGGACGCGCGGCTGGCGAGGAACACCGCCGTGCCGCCGAGATCCGAAGGTTCGCCCCAGCGCGCGGCCGGGATGCGATCGAGGATGGACTTGTTGCGGGCTTCATCGGCGCGCAACTGCGCGGTGTTGTCGGTCGCCATGTAGCCCGGCGCGATGGCGTTGATGTTGACGCCCTTGCCTGCCCACTCGTTGGCGAGCAGGCGGGTGATGCCGGCGATGCCCGACTTGCTGGCCGTGTACGACGGCACGCGGATGCCGCCCTGGAACGACAGCATCGACGCGATGTTGATGATCTTGCCGCTGCCCTGCGCGATGAAATGACGACCGACGGCCTGCGACAGGAAGAACGCGGACTTGATGTTGACGTTCATGACGTCGTCCCAGTCCTGCTCGCTGAAATCGACCGCGTCGGCGCGGCGGATCAGGCCGGCGTTGTTGACCAGGATGTCGACGCCGCCGAGGCCGTCGAGCGTTTCCTGCAACAGACGCGCGACCGGCTCGATGCTGGTCAGGTTGGCTTCGATCGACACGAACCTGCGACCCAGCGCCTTGACCTTGGCTTCGGTCTCGGTCGGCGGGCTGATGCCTGCCGCAGCGATGTCGGCGCCGGCTTCCGCCAGTGCCACTGCGATGCCCTGTCCCAGGCCGGTGTTGGCGCCGGTGACCAGCGCGACCTTGCCTTCGAGACTGAACGGATTCGTCATTGCGTTGCTCCCTGTTGCGATACGGGTGGTGGCCACGTGCGGCCGGTTACTTGAGCTGGCAGATGTCCAGCACGTGCATGTCGGTGTAGTCGAGGTTCTCGCCGCCCATCGCCCAGATGAAGCAGTAGTTCGACGTGCCGGCGCCCATGTGGATCGACCACGGCGGCGACACGACGGCCTCGTTGTTCTGCACCACGATGTGGCGCTGCGCGTGCGGCTCGCCCATGAAGTGGTAAACGCGGTCGGCGTCGCCGAGATCGAAGTAGAAATAGACCTCGCTGCGCCGGTCGTGCAGGTGCGGCGGCATCGTGTTCCAGACGCTGCCCGGCTTGAGAATCGTCAGGCCCAGCAGCAGCTGCGAGGACTGGCAGGTCGCCGGCACGATGTACTGGTAGATCGTGCGTTCGTTGCTGGTCTCCAGCGCGCCACGCTCGAGCGGCACCGCATCGGAGATCGAAATTTTCTTCGTCTCGAAACGCGCATGCGCCGGTGTCGAAGCGAGATAGAACTTCGCGGGCGAGGACGCGTCGTCGGACGCGAACACGACGTCGGCACTGCCCATCGGCACGTACAGGCCGTCCTTCGGCGCGAGCGCATACGCGGTGCCGTCGACGGTCACCGTGCCGGCGCCTACACCGACATTGACGATACCGAGCTCGCGACGCTCCAGGAACGGACGTCCGGCGGCAGACGCGGGCTCGGTCTGCGCAGGCAGCGACAGCGGACCGGCGACCGGCGAGGCGCCGCCGATGACGAAGCGCTCGTAGTGCGTGTAGCTCAGACGGATCGCGTCGTCGACGAACAGACCGTCGAGCAGATACAGATCGCGCAGCGCGTCGTTGTCGATGCCCTGCATGACACCGGGGTGGGTCGCGTGATAGGTCTTCTGGTACATGACGGGCTCCAGACGGGGACAGGCACGGTCACCACGGCTCAGCGCCGGGCGTTTGCGCGGACACTTATTCTATGATGTCCGGTAACCGGTGTCATTCCGCGGCGCGGCATGGGCGCATGAGTTGGATAGATGACTGCGCGGCCAGACTCCAGGCCCCTTCAGATCGCCGCGCAGTAGCGTTGCTTGGCGCGCGCTACTTCTCACCCGTCATTCCGGCGAAGGTCGGAATCCAGTGGCTTTGAGCATCTGAACGATTACGAATTCTTGTTGGTGCGCATTAGGGTCGGCCGAAAACGGCATTGTGTGGATTGGCGCATCCGCGCCCTCAGTCAAAGTCGCTGGATTCCGGCCTTCGCCGGAGTGACGTTGGCTGACTGCGGATGGACTTTCGCTCTGAACGAACGGCCTCAGCTCAGGTCCTTGCACGAAGCTGTGGGCTAAAAACGCAGCAGGAGCACCCTCACCCCACCACCTGCTTCGCAGGCGGTCCCCCCCTCTCCCGGAAGGGCGAGGGGCACTGGCGTCAGCCGCCGTCGGCGACAGAGAGCGTCTTATTTTGGGGGCTGGCAGGAATCCCGCAGGATCAGATGCGGGCGCACGCTGGCCAGCGGACGGGGGCCGTCTTCAGGCTGAATCAGCATCGCCGCGGCGATGCGACCGGTATCCCGCGTGTCGCGACGCACGGAGGTCAGCGGCGGCCACAGGCGCGTCGCCAACGGGCTGTCGTCGTAGCCGACCACCGACAGGTCGCGCGGCACGTTGATGCCGTCACGCATTGCGACGCGGTACACACCGGCCGCCATTTCGTCGTTGCCGCAGAAAATCGCGGTCGGGCGCTTCTTGCCCGACAGCAGCTTTTCCGCCGCGGCGACGCCGGATTCGAAGGTGTAACCGGCTTCGACGACACGCGACTTGGGCAGATCGATGCCGCGCTTCTGCAGCGCCGACAGAAAACCGCCGGTGCGTTCGATCGACGAGCGGTAATCGCGCGGGCCGGTGATCAGGGCGATGTCACGATGACCGAGCGACTGCAAGTAATCGGCCACTTCGGCCGCGCCGTCGTGGTCATGCGTGACCACCATGCGCTCGGGCTTGTCCATCGAGACGGCCGCGATGCGCACGTAGCGCACGCCGATCGAATCGAGCATCGCGGCCAGCGCCGGATCTTCCGAGACGCGCGGCACCAGCATCACGCCGTGCAGCTTCTGCTGCTGCACGAAGCGACGCACACCATCGACATAGTCGGGGCTGCGGCTGTCGCAGGGATGCACCACCAGCTCGTAGCCCGAGCCGCGCAGCGAATCCAGCGCGCCGTACTGCATGTTGACGATGAACTGCGCGGTCGGATTGTCGTAGACCATGCCGATCAGGAACGAACGGCGGAATGCGAGTCCGCGCGCCAATGGGTCGGGCGAATAGCCGACCTCGCGCATCAGGGTTTCGACCTTCTCGCGCGTGTCCTGACGGACCAGCGGCGAGTGGTTGATGATCCGAGACACGGTCTTCTTCGACACGCCAGCGAGCCGGGCGATGTCGTTGATCGTCGCTGGGCGCGATGGATCCCGCACGGCCGCCGCCTTCGTGGTCTTCTTCGCTGCGGGCATCGGTCGTTCCGTCCGTCGGGTTGTCGCGCGGTTTCCATTCTAGCGGTACATCCCGGCGCGTCGTGTCGTCGACGCCCCGGCCACGCGCGAGCCGCTCAGTCGAGCGCGCGGTACTGGAAGTTCCGGAAATGCACCTTGCCGTCGCCGGCGGCGTAGATCGCCGGCTTCACCGCGAGGAAGCGGCCGGCCACGTTGTGGTGATAGCCGGAGATCTCCATCTGCACCGGGTATTTGGTCCAGGTCTCGCCGTCGGTGCTGGTGTGGATGGTGACGATGTGCTGGTCGTTCTTGACCCGCATCCACAGCTTGCCGCCGGCGGCGCTGGGCGCGATCTGGCTCGGCCGCTCTTCGCCGTAGCGGTGCATGATGAAGCGCTCGCCGTTACTGCCCACGCCGACGTAGAGCTTGTCGCTGTAGAACAGCAGCGCCCCGCCCTGTGCGCCCGGTTCGATCTCCATCTCCACCTGGAATTCGTAGGACTTGTCGCCGGCGATCACGGTCAGCGGCGAGCTGTCGCGCGGCTGTGTGCCCTTGCCCTGCAGCGACAACGTGCCGTCGCCGAAACCCAGACGCGCGTATTCGGTCTGCGTCGGGTTGTAGAACGACCACTGCGCGCCCAGGGTGCTCCCGCTGAAATCGTCCGACAGCGCCATGCCGTGTTGTCCGACCGACTCGCCGGCGGGCTTGGCCAGCGGCTGGCCGAGATCGCCACCCTTGGCGACGAACCAGCCGTCGTCGGTCCACTCGATCGGCTCGAGCAGCGCCTGGCGCCCGAGCGTCCAATAGCCGTTCTCGTAGCCGTGATAGATCATCCACCAGCGGTCGTCGGTGCCTTCGACGATCGTCGCGTGGCCGCGCGACCACCACGGCTCACTGCGATCCACGGTGCGCACGATCGGATTGTGCGGCGAGTTCTCCCACGGACCGTGGATCGAACGCGAGCGCGCGGTGATCACCATGTGGCCGGTCGGCGGACCGGCCGTGCCGCCGACGGCGGTGGTCATGTAGTACCAGCCGTCGCGGAAATTGATCTTCGGGCCTTCCTGCGCATAGGCCTCTACATCCCATTCTTCCGGATACTGCCAGCCGTCGTAGACGTGCTTCGGTTCGCCGACAACGCGCAGGCCATCGTCCGACAGCTGCACGTAGTCGCCGCCACTGAGGAACAGATAGCGCTTGCCGTCCTCGCCGACCGCATGCCCGGGATCGATGTAGCGACCGAGGCCGATATCGACCGGCTCGCTCCACGGGCCCTTGATGTCGTCGGCCCAGACCACGTAGTTGCTGCGCTCACTGCCTTCGGTGCCGCCGGTGCGCGCGGGAAAATAGATGTAGTAGCGCTCGCCGTGCTTGATGATGTCCGGCGCCCAGATCGAGCCGACGTTCTTCGTGATCGCGTGGCCCAGCGGCTGCCAGTTCACCAGATCGCGCGAATGCCACAGCGGCAGGCCGGGATAAGCATCGAACGAGGACAGCGTGAGGTAGTAATCGTCGCCGTCCTTGAGCACCGACGGATCCGGGCGATCGCCGGCGAACACCGGATTGAGGAAGGTGCCGTCGCCGAGATCGGCCTGACGCTGGTTCTCGATGCCGCGCGCCCAGGGCGACGTGTCCGACGTGGCGCTGGCGGCAGGTGGCGCGGCGAATGCACCGGCGGCGAACGACAGGCCAGCCACACAGCAGGCAACGAGAACGGGGGCACGCAACATCGATCGCGACATCAGCAACTCCAGGCGGGAACGGCGGGTGTATCCGGTCGGATGACACCGATAGTCAACGGACCCTAGCAGACGCGCCCGGATCCATCATTTTGCGTCGCAGCAAGGCTTTTCCCGACCGCCCCGCTACAGTCGCAACGATCCAAGCCGCCGCAGTCCGCCCCAAAATGACACCGATAGCCAACCACTCCGGCGTGTTCTCGCAGGCCCTGTCGTGACCCTCGTCGCCGGCATCGATGCAGGCACGCAGAGCGTCAAACTGCTGGTCTACGACACCAACAGCCGCAGCGTGGTCGCCGCCGCCAGCGCCGCGTTGACCTTGATCGAACGCGACGACGGCACCCGCGAACAGCAGGCCGACTGGTGGACGACGGCGATCGCAGACTGCTTCGCGCAGATCGCTCCCGACATCCGCCAGCGCGTCCGCGCACTCGGCGTGTCCGGCCAGCAGCACGGCTTCGTACCGGTCGATGCGGCGGGCGCGGTCGTCGCGCCGGTGAAACTGTGGTGCGACACCAGTACGCAGGGCGAATGCGACGCGATCATGGCCGCGGTCGGCGGCGAAGCCGCCTGCATCGCCGCAGCCGGCAACCCGATCCTCGCCGGCTACACCGCCTCCAAACTCGCGTGGACGCGTGCGCATCGGCCCGACGCCTGGCGCGCGATGCGCACCGTGCTGCTGCCGCACGACTACCTCAATTTCTGGCTGACCGGCGAGCGTTTCATGGAAGCCGGCGATGCCTCGGGAACCGGCTGGCTGGATGTGCGCACGCGGCACTGGTCGTCCGAACTCCTGTCGGCGATCGATCCCGATCGTGATCTCACGCTGTGCCTGCCGCCGCTGCTCGACGCGGACGCCAGCGTGCCGATCCGCGCGACGGCCGCCGAATTGCTGGGCCTGTCGCCGAACGTGCGCGTGTCGGTCGGCGGCGGCGACAACATGATGGCGGCGATCGGCACCGGCAATGTCGTGCCCGGCCGCCTGACGATGAGCCTCGGCACCTCGGGCACGCTTTTCGCGCATGCCGCGCAGCCGGTCGTCGATGACGCTGCGCGCTGGGCCGCGTTCTGCGCATCGGCCGATGGCTGGCTGCCGTTGATCTGCACGATGAACTGCACCGTTGCCACCGAGACCATCGGCCGGCTGCTGGGTCTGTCCACGACGGCACGCGAAACTCTGCTGGCCGACACGTCGCCCGGCGCCGACGGCCTGCTGCTGTTGCCGTTCTTCAACGGCGAGCGCACGCCGAACCTGCCGGCCGGCCGCGGCTGCCTGCACGGCATGACGCCATCGAACATGACGCCCGCGCATCTGGTGCGCGCAGCGATGGAAGGCGCGACCTGCAGCCTGCGCAGCGGCTATGACGCGTTCGTCGATGCGGGCCTGCGTTTCGACACCCTGCTGCTCACCGGCGGGGGCAGCCGCAGCGCGGCCTGGCGGCAGATGGCCGCCGACATGCTCGACCTGCCGGTCTCGGTGCCCACACAGCCCGAGGGCGCCGCATTCGGTGCCGCGCTGCAGGCGCTGTGGGCGTTGCAGCGTCATGCCGGGGACCGGGCCGCGCTGGTCGGTGTCGTCGATGCACACGTGCAGCTCGACGAGTCGGCCGCCGCCCAGCCCGACGCCGCCAGCGTCGACGCCTACCGCACGCATTACCGCGCCTTCGTGCGCCATCTCGACGCGATCGCCCCGCTCTACCGCGGCTGATCGCCCCCCTACGACCGACCACGGAATCCCGACATGTCCACCCAGGTTTTCACCGGCGACACCACGTTCTTCCCCGGCATCGAGCGCATCGCATTCGAAGGCCCAGACTCCGACAACCCGCTGGCGTTCAAGGTCTACGACGCCAACAAGAAGATCGGCGATCGCACGATGGCCGAGCACCTGCGGTTTGCCGCGTGCTACTGGCACAGCTTCTGCGGCAACGGCGCCGATCCCTTCGGCCCCGGCTCGCGTGCGTATCCGTGGGATGCTGGCACCGGCACGGCGCTGCACAAGGCCGAAGCGCGTCTGGATGCGGCGTTCGAATTCTTCACCAAGCTCGGCGTGCCGTACTGGTGCTTCCACGACGTCGACCTGTCGCCGGATGCCGACGACATCGGCGAGTACGAACGGAACCTCCAGCACATGGTCGCGTTGGCCAAGCAGCGCCAGCAGGCCACCGGCATGCAGCTGCTGTGGGGCACGGCGAACCTGTTCTCGCATCCGCGCTACATGAACGGTGCGTCGACCAACCCCGACTTCGCCGTCGTCGCGCGCGCCGCGGTGCAGGTCAAGGCGGCGCTGGATGCAACCGTGGAACTGGGCGGCGCGAACTACGTGTTCTGGGGCGGCCGCGAGGGCTACGCCAGCCTGCACAACACGCAGATGAAGCGCGAGCAGGACCACATGGCGCGCTTCCTGACCGCGGCTCGTGATTACGGGCGTAGCATCGGCTTCAAGGGGACCTTCCTCATCGAGCCCAAGCCGATGGAACCGATGAAGCACCAGTACGATTTCGACAGCGCGACCTGCGTCGGCTTCCTGCGTGCGCACGGGCTGGACCAGGACTTCAAGCTCAACATCGAGGCCAACCACGCCACGCTGTCGGGCCACAGTTTCGAACACGATCTGCAGGTCGCCAGCGACGCCGGCATGCTCGGCAGCATCGACGCCAACCGCGGCAATCCGCAGAACGGCTGGGACACCGACCAGTTTCCGAGCGATCTCTACGACACCGTCGGCGCGATGCTGGTCGTGCTGCGCCAGGGCGGCCTCGCACCGGGCGGCCTGAACTTCGACGCCAAGGTGCGCCGCGAATCGACCGATGCCGAAGACCTGTTCGCCGCGCACATCGGCGGCATGGACGCCTTCGCGCGTGGCCTCGAGGTCGCGCACGCCCTGCTCGAAACCTCACCGCTGGAAGACTGGCGCAGCGCGCGTTACGCGAGCTTCGACGATGGCGACGGCCAGGCCTTCGCGCGCGGCGAGCGCTCGCTGACCGACCTGCACGCGATCGCGAGCAGGAGCGGCGAACCGCAGCAGCGCAGCGGCCGCCAGGAACTCTACGAAAACCTGATCAACCAGTACCTGCGTCGCTGATCGCGACCCGTCCCACATTCGGAGAAGACGCGGCATGAGCACATCCCACGCGGGCGAAAACACGCGCCTGATCATCCTGATCAGTTGCGTCGCCACGATCGGCGGCTTCCTGTTCGGTTTCGACAGCGGCGTCATCAACGGGACCGTCGACGGCCTGCAGCGCGCCTTCAATTCCGACTCGGTGGGCACCGGTTTCAATGTCGCGTCGATGCTGCTCGGCTGCGCGGTCGGCGCGTTCTTCGCCGGCCGCCTGGCCGACGTATTCGGACGCCGGACGCTGCTGATCATCGCGGCCATTCTGTTCCTGGTCTCGGCCTGGGGCTCGGGCATCGCAAACGGTTCTCTGGAGTTCGTGGTCTATCGCATCATCGGCGGGCTCGCCGTCGGCGCAGCGAGCGTGATGTCGCCCGCCTACATCGCCGAAGTGTCCTCGGCGCGCTACCGCGGGCGCTTGGCGACCGTGCAGCAGATCGCGATCATCGGCGGCCTGTTCGCCGCGTTCCTCAGCAACTACCTGCTGGCGCGCGTGGCCGGTGGCTCGACGGCCGAATTCTGGGCCGGCTATGAGGCGTGGCGCTGGATGTTCTGGATCGAGATCGCGCCCGCTGCGCTGTTTCTCATCGCACTGTTCGCGATTCCGGAAAGTCCACGGTTCCTGGTCGCACGCGACAGGCTCGATCAGGCCGAGCGCGTGCTGGTGCGCCTGTACGGTGATGTCGTAGGTCGTCGCAAGTTGGGCGAAATCCGCGACTCGCTGGCGGATGATCTGCATCGTCCGAAGTTCTCCGATCTCGTGTCAAAGACGACCGGGCGCGTACGTCCGATCGTCTGGGTCGGCATCGGCCTGGCCGTGTTCCAGCAGCTGGTCGGCATCAATGTGGTGTTCTACTACGGCGCAGTGCTGTGGCAGGCGGTCGGCTTCTCGGAAAGCGATGCGCTGTTGATCAATGTGCTCTCGGGCGCGCTGAGCATCGGTGCCTGCATCGTGTCGCTGCTGCTCGTCGATCGCATTGGTCGCAAGCCGCTGCTGTGGGTCGGTTCTGCCGGCATGGCGGTCACACTGGCGGCGGTGACCGGCGCGTTCTGGACCGGCACGCTGGGCGATGATGGTCGCCTGCTGCTCTCCGATTCGATGGGCCTGCTGGCGCTCGTCGCGGCCAATCTCTACGTGATCTTCTTCAATGTCTCGTGGGGCCCGGTGATGTGGGTGATGCTCGGCGAGATGTTCCCCAACCAGATCCGCGGTTCGGGGCTGGCAGTCGCGGGCCTGTTCCAGTGGGGCGCGAATTTCCTGATCACGTGGACCTTCCCGATGCTGCTGGCCGGCATCGGCCTGGCAGGCGCCTACGGTCTGTACGCGATCGCCGCGGCGCTGTCGGTGGTGTTCGTACTGCGCTACGTCAACGAAACCCGCGGCCGCGAACTCGAGCAGATGGAAGGCTGATGCGGCTGGGTCTTGCCGCGAACCGGCTGCATCACGCACGTCCGGACGCCGCGCTGTTCCGCTGGCTTCACGCCAGCGGCGCCGGCATCCGCGCACTCGACATCGGCCTGCATGCCGTGGGCCGCACCTTCGACGCGATCGTCGAACGCGATGCACTCGCAGGGCACTCCGGCCTGCGCAGGTATCCCTACGGTCGCGAAGGCGGCCTGATGACGCTGGTCGCCGAAATCGTCGGTTTGGGCCCTGAGCGCACGCTCGACGGTGTGGTCTATCTGATCGACCCCGTCGATCCGTCGTCGATCTTCCCCGAAGCGGTGGCCCTGAAACGCCAGTGCGTGATCCAGGGCAAGCCCTTCCTGTCGACGGTGGCATCGGCCCGCGACTTCATCGAAAGCGAGCGCCTGCATGCGGGCCTCGCCGCCGATCCCGGCGCCGACGATCTGCACGCCTTCGAACGCCAGACCGTCGCCCTGATCGCCCACGACGCGATGAAGCCACGGATGCTGGAGTTCGCCGAGCGGCACTTCGATCTGCTCTCGCGTTTCGCCGGCCGCGTCGCGACCGGCACCACCGGCCAGCTGCTTAATGACCTCGCCTGGCAGCGAGGCTGGCCAAGCAATCAACCGTGGACGCAACGCTTCCAGAGCGGACCGCTCGGCGGCGATGCACAGATTGCCGATCTCGTGCTGTCCTGCCGTTGCCAGCGCGCCGTGTTCTTCGAGGATCCGCACGTCGCGCGTCAGCACGAGGCGGATATCCAGTTGCTGGAGCGGGCGGTGACAACGGTGACGGATACGGTGGCGTGTCTGACGTCACCTGCAGTGGCGGATCGATGGGCGCGCGCGGCGCGCATTCGGGCCGGGACGGGGTGACGTTCGCTCGTCGTTTTGCTTCTGTTGCTCCTGCGATGTTCTCGCTCAGCTTTTCGCGGTGCGCTGACCTGAAGTTTTCGCGCTCATTCCGCGTTGAGGCATATCTCGTCGGCTGGTGATGCAATTTTGCCTCTGCACTGGGCTTTGGCTTTGGCTTTGCTTTGGCTTCCAGCCTTTGACTTGAATCGAGCCGTAGAGCGAGCCGAGCACCGGAGCCTGACGTGGCCGAAGAGCAGCCCATGTCTGAGCGCAGCGAGTTTGGGCTGCGTGCCGCGTCAGGCGAGGAGCACAGGGCACCGATGCGGTTTCATCGCATCGGCTCGCGTCCGGCGAAGGGGGTTTTTGGTTCCCTTTTTGGCCCGTCAAAAAGGAACTCGCACGCGCAGCGGGCGAAAGCTCTGTACTTGCTTGAGCTTCTTCGCTCGTCGCTTTGCGACTCTGATGTTCGAGAAACAAGTCAATCGCAAGCGAAAATCAAAGACAGGGCTTCCGCGCTGTCGCGCGGCTTACTTTTGTCTTGGCAAAAGTAAGCAAAACCGTCTTCGCCGGACGCGATCCGCCGCGATACGGCCGCGGCGGTCCCCTGCGCTTCTCGGTCGGCGGGGCACGCAGCCCAAACTCGCTGCGCTCAGACATGGGCTGCTCTTCGACCCCGCCGCCCTGCGATGCTCGGCTCGCTTTACGGCTCGATTGAGATCAAAGGCGCAAAGCCAAATCCAAAAACCGAAGCTGAAGGCGAAGCAGAGCAAGATCAGAATGGATTCCCGCTTCCGCGGGAATGACGGCGGTGGAGCGAGGCCGAAATTCGCCAGGGACGGACGGCGCAGGAGACGACGCAAGCAGGCGCAAGGCTGACCCCACAACAGAAACGGGCCCGCAAGCGGGGCCGTTTCGTCAATCCATCACCACCCGCCAATCAGGCGCGCAACACTCCCGGCAACCACAAGGACAACTCCGGGAACAGCGCCACGATCAACAACACCCCCAGACCCGCGAGCCAGAACGGCCAGATCGTCCGCATGCTCTCGCCGACGGTGATCTTGCCGATCGCCGTGCCGATGAACAGCACCGAGCCCACCGGCGGGGTCACGAGACCGAGACCACCCGCCAGCACCAGCACCAGACCGAAGTGAATCGGGTCGATGCCGTAGGCGCGTGCCACTGGCAGGAAAATCGGCGTGCAGATCAGGATCAGCGGTGCCAGATCCATGAAGGTGCCCAGCAACAAAAGCACCAGGATGATCATCAGCAAAACCGCGAGCTTGCTGTGCGCGAAGGACTGCAGGAAGTCGACCGCGGCCGAGGGCACCTGCAGATACGCCAGCAGCCAGCCGAACACCGATGCCGTCGCGATCACGAACAGGATCACCCCGGTGCTGCGCGCGGCATGCACGATGGTCTCCTTGAACTCGCGCAGCCTGAGCTGGCGGTACAGCACGATCGTCACCAGCAGTGCATACACCACGGCGACAGCCGCGCTCTCGACCGCAGTGAAGATGCCCATGCGGATGCCCACGAAGATCAGCGCGACCAGCCCCAGACCCGGCAGCGCCGACACCAGCCGCAGCAGGACCGCGCGCCAGCCCGGAAAGATCTCCACGCCGTAGCCACGATGCCGGGCCACGAAGTAACCCGTCACCATCAGCGCGGCGGTCATCAGCAGCGCCGGCATGATGCCGGCCGCGAAGAGGTCGGCGATCGACAAGCCGCCACCGGCCGCTGCGGTGTAGAGGATCAGGTTGTGCGACGGCGGCACCAGCAGTGCGACGAGCGCTGCGGTGATGCTGACGTTGACCGCGAAGTCGCGGTCGTACCCGCGCTTGACCATCTGCGGAATCATCGTGCCGCCGACCGCGGAGACGTCGGCGATCGCCGAACCCGACACGCCGCCGAAGAACAGCGAAGAGAGGATCGACACCTGGCCGAGTCCGCCGCGCATCCGTCCGACCAGCGACGAGGCCAGCGAGATGAGGCGCTCGGAGATGCCGCCGCGCATCATGATCTCGCCGGCGAAGATGAAGAGTGGAATCGCGATCAGCGAGGCTGTGCCGATACCGGCCGACACCTGCTGCACCAGCACGATCGAGGGCAGATCGAGATACAGCAGCGTCGCCAGGGCGGCCGCGGCGAGCGCGAACGCCACCGGCACGCCGAGCATCAGCAGCAGTGCGAAGACGATGAATAGAAGCGCGATACCCATATCAGTGAGACTCCCCTGCCGGCGCGGTGCGCAGCACGCCCATGAATTGGTTGAGTGCGAACACCACCATCAGCGCGCCGCCAATCGACAGCGGCAGGTAGTTGATGCTCTGCGGCAACGGGGCGCCTGCGGCCTTGACGTGCAGGCCGTCGAACAGCAGCACTGCGCCCCAGTAGGCGATGACCGCGCCGATCGCGATGATCACCAGCGGGATCAGCAGGTCCACCAGCTTGCGGATCGCCGGACGCATGTGGTCCTGCAGCAGGAAGAAGCCGAAATGGCGCTTGGTGTGCACGCCGGCTGCGGCGCCCAGGCTCATCGCGATGCTCAGCAGAAGCAGGGTCACCGGTTCGGTCCAGCTCGGCGAATCGTTGATCACATAGCGGGCGAACACCTGCCAGCCCTGCACGATCACCAGCCCGAACAGGGCGGCGGCGGCAATGGCGATGACGGCGTCGGCCAGGCGATCGAGCGCGCTCTTGGGCGCATCATCGGGCGCGAGGGTCGTGTCTTCGGACATCGTGGATTCCCGTGTCGGATTCAGTCGAATCAGGCGAGGTCGCGGATGCGACGGTAGAGGGTCTGCAGTTCCGGCTGCTGCAGGTAGCGGTCGCGGATCGGCTGCGCCGCGGCGCGGAACGCGTCCATGTCGACATCGTTGAACTCGATGCCGTAATCGGCGACCTGCTGGCGGGCTGCGCCTTCGGACTCGTCCCACATCTGGCGCATCACCGGCACCGACGCACGCGCGGTATCGATCAGCAGATCGCGGTCACCCGGACGCAGTGCGTCCAGCGAGCTGCGCGAGATCAACAGGATGTCGGGCGCATACGAGTGCTCGCTCTGCGACCAGTAGTGCGCGGCCTCGAAATGACGACTGGAGTGGAAGCTGCGCATGTTGTTTTCGGCGCCGTCGATCATGTGCGTCTCCATGCCGGAGAACGTGTCGCCCAGCGACATCGGCGTCGGGTTCGCACCCAGCAGTCGCACCAGATCAATGAACATGTCCGACGAGGCCACGCGCAGCTTCAGGCCGTGCAGGTCCTTCGGCGTGACGATCGGATGGCGCGTGTTGTAGAAGCAGCGCGCTCCACTGTCGTAGACCGCCAGGCCCACGAGATCGCGCGTGCCGAAGCCGTCGAGCACGGTCTGTGCGACGCCGCGGTCGAGCGCGTGGCGCATGTGCGCGACGGAGTCGAACGCATACGGCAGGCACAGCGCGGTGGTCAGCGGAAATGCGTTGTTGAGCGCGCCGGCATAGACGCGCGTCATGTCGATCGCGCCGAAGCGCGCCATGTCGATCGCCTCCGACTCGCGGCCCAACTGGCCGGAGTGGTACTGGCGCAGCCGCACGCGGCCACCGGTTTCGCGGTCCATCGTTTCGCCGATCCACTTCACCGCGTTGACGGTGGGGTAATCGGCGACGTGGACGTCGGTGGCGGTCAGGACCGTGTTCGCCTCGTCGGCGCGCAACACGGACGGGAGCAACGGCGCGGCGCAGGCCGCGCCGAGTCCGGCGAGGAAGGCGCGCCGTGTCGTCATGCCGCGCTCTCCTCCGCCTGCGGTGCCGCGGCGCGCGCCGTCAGCACCAGCTCGCCGTGACCGGCGAACACCACGCGGGCGCGCTGGCCCGGCAGGATGTCGTGGATGCCGGTGGCGTTGCCGGTTGCGATGAGCTCGCCGCGCTTGAGCGGACGGCCGCGACGCGCCGAGCGCGACAGTGCGAAGGCGAACGCCGCGCGCAGACCGCCGGGCAGCGTGGTAGCACCGCCGGTGCCGACGCGCGTGTCGTCGATCCAGCTCTCCGCGCTCAGCGTGGTTTCGTCGAGCGAGGTCCAGTCCGGAATCTCGCCGCCGACGACCAGACCGTTGTTGTTGCCGAAGTCCGACACCACGACGCGCGGGCCGAGCTGGTTGATCGTGGCCAGCGGGCTGCTGGCGACCTCCAGGCCGATGAACAGCGTCGCCGGCAGAGCAGCCGCCTCGTCGGGCGTCCAGTCGATCTTGTCCACCGGTGCGTCAGCGTCGAGACGCAGCACGAATTCGGCTTCGATCGCACCGAAACCGCCTGCGAAGACATGGAACTCCGTGGCCTCGCCGGCCTGCTGCAGACGGTTGCGGAACACCGGTCCAAGCAGACGCTCGTCACCGGAGGCATCGCGCTTTTCCGGTGCGATGTAGCCGACCTTCCAGCCGACCAGGGTTTCGGGCCACTGCGCGATCGCAGCGTCCTGCACCGCGTACGCGGCAACGAGATCATCGGGGATGTCACCGGGGAAGCCGGGCAGCGACTGCCCGTTCCGGCGTGCATCGAGGAAGGCGTCGACGATGCCGCGAGTGGCGTCGCTCGGCGTCGGATTCGACGTCGACGGATGCGCGGAGGCGTTGTTCAAGCGGGTTGCTCCTGGCCTGGGTCCGTTTGCTGCACCGCAGATCGCGGTGCCTGGAGGTGTCTTGTATGGTAAACCGGTGTCATCTTCAATGTGCACTGCGGCAAAAACACGAAGACGCGGTTGGAAGAGAGGGCGGTTGCGATGCGGAAACGTGGATTTACAACGCTTTCGAGCGTTCTACTGCTCGCGCTGCCTGCAGTCGTTCATGCTGCACTTGCACGCGACGATGCGGTGCCGACGATCGTCCTGTGGGACACCGCAGAGGACGCGTCAGCGGGGCGCATCACCGAGCGCAGCGATGATCCCGCGTTGCCCGATCGCTTCATCGAAGACGTCCGCGCACCCTATCTCGCGATGTACGCGCCCCAGCGCCCGAACGGCACCGCGCTGCTGGTCACACCAGGTGGCGGCTATGCGCGCATCGTCCTCGACAAGGAGGGCACCGCGCTGGTGCCGGCGTTCGTGGACGCGGCCGGTATTACCCTGTTCGTGTTGCGCTACCGGCTGCCGGACCGACTCCACGCGGAAGGCGCCGATGCGCCGCTGGCCGATGCACAACGCGCGATGCGTCTGATCCGTGCGCATGCATCCGACCACGGTATCGATGCGGCGCGCGTCGGCGTCATGGGCTTTTCCGCAGGTGGTCATGTCGCGGCGCGTCTGGCGACGACACCGGACGCGGTCTACGCCGCCATCGACGCGACGGACACGCAGTCGTTTCGACCCGATTTCGCCCTGCTCATCTATCCGGTGATCTCGATGCACGCTTCGCTGGCGCACGCCGGCTCCCTTGCGCGCGTCCTCGCCGCGGGCGACACGCCCCAAGCCACCGCGCTCGACCGCTATTCGCCCGATCTGCACATCGACAAACGCACACCGCCGCTGTTCCTGCTGCATGCGCAGGACGACGAGGTCGTGCCGGTCGGCAACGCCCTGGCGATGCATGCCGCCGCCCTGCGCGCTGGTGTACCCGCCTCACTGCACGTCTTCCCGCATGGCGGCCACGGCTTCGGCACACGCGGCGCGACCGGCGCCCTCGCCCGCTGGCCGCAGCTCGCCATCGACTGGATCCAGGAACAGACCACCACCCCATGACCGACCTCCCGACCGATCCCGGACGTCGCCACTGGCTGCGCGTCGGCGCCGGCGTCGCCGCGTTGTCCGCGCTGCCTGGCGCATTCGCCGCCAACACTTCTCCCCGGACCACCGTCGCGCGCGTGCGCAGCGGCCGCATCGGCGGCAGCGTCGAGAACGGCGTGCACGTCTTCCGCGGCGTGCCCTATGGCGCCGACACGGCGACGCGCCGCTGGCAGCCTGCGCTGCAGGAAACCGCCTGGCGCGGCGTGCGCGATGCATTCGACTACGGCCCGTCCGCGCCCCAGCGCGGCAGCGACGGCCCCGGCAGCGAAGACTGTCTGCGCCTCAATGTCTGGACGCCAGCGCTGCGCGATGGCGCGAAGCGCCCGGTGCTGGTCTACATCCACGGCGGCGCGTTCAACACCGGCTCGGGCAGCGATCCGCTCTATGACGGCGGCGCGCTGTCGCGCAGCGGCGATGTCGTCGTGATCACGGTCAATCACCGGCTCAACGCGTTCGGCTATCTGCATCTGCGTGATCTGGGCGACGCCTCGTTCGCGCATGCCGGCAACGTCGGCCAGCTCGATCTGGTGCAGGCACTCGAATGGGTCCGCGCGCATGCGGCCGAGTTCGGCGGCGACGCCGGCAACGTCACCGTGTTCGGCCAGTCCGGCGGCGGTGCGAAGATCGCGACGCTGATGGCGATGCCGGCCGCGCGCGGCCTGTTCCATCGCGCATGGACGATGAGCGGCCAGCAGGTCACCGCCGCAGGACCGCGCGCCGCCACGCAACGCGCACAGATCTTTCTCGATGCGCTGGGCATCGCACCCGGCGAACTCGACCGGCTACGCACGCTGCCGATGCAGGCGCTGCTCGATGCGCAGCGCGCGCGCGATCCCTCGCGCGTCGAAGACAGCGCGCTGTACTTCGGCCCGGTCGTCGACACCGTGCATCTGCCGCGCCATCCATTCTGGCCCGATGCGCCGCCGCAGTCGGCCGGCATTCCGATGGTCATCGGCAACACCCGCGACGAGACGCGCGCCTTCCTCGGCAACGATCCGGACAACTTCACGCTGACCTGGGATGCGTTGCCGGCGAAGCTGCGCACGCAGCAGTTCGTCGATCTCGATCCTGCGGTCGTCGTCGCCGAGTACCGGCGGCTGTATCCGGACTACACGCCGTCGGAGGTGTTCTTCGCCGCGACCACTGCCGGACGCTCGTGGCGTGGCGCCGTCGAGGAACTGGAAGTGCGCGCCGCGCAGGGCACCAACACCTGGGCCTACCAGCTCGACTGGTATCCGAGCACCGAGGAAGGAAAGCGCCTGCGTGCATTCCACACGCTCGACATTCCGCTGGTGTTCGGCAACACCGCCGTGGCGGATGCGAAGACCGGCGACACCGAGGACGCCCGCGCGGTCGCCGCGACCATGCGCGACGCACTGCTGGCCTTCGCGCGCAGCGGCAATCCCAACCACGCCGGCATGCCCGCCTGGGCGCCGTATTCGATGGCGTCGCGCGAGACGATGGTGTTCGACGCGACGCCGCGTCTTGAGGACGACCCGCGCGGCGGCGAGCGCCGTCTCTACCAGCAGGCGCCGTTCGTGCAGCGCGGCACCCAGTAACCACGGCTTCGGCCTGTGTGTCCGCACTGGATGCGGCACGCACGCCGCCTGATCCCGCGACACGGACCGTCGCCCTCCACTCCCTGACTGGAACCGTGTTGATGCGTCGATATCTTGCTGCCGCCCTCGCCTGCGCTGTGCTTGCGCCGTGGTCCTCGATCGCGGCCGATGACCCCATGCGGCCGCCGGTCACGCCGATCCACGCCAGCAAGATCGTGCTGGTGGGCGATTCCACGACCGCCGTGCAGGGCGGCTGGGGTGGCGCGTTCTGCGACCGCCACGTCGCTTCGTTTCTCGCCTGCATCAATCTCGCCCGCGGCGGTCGCAGCACCTACAACTACCGCGCGGAGGGATCGTGGGACATCGCCCTGCACGAGATGCGCGCCGGGCCTTTCGAGGCGGTCTACGTGCTGGTGCAGTTCGGCCACAACGACCAGCCGGGCAAGCCGGGCCGCTCGACCGATCTCGCCACCGAGTACCCGGACAATCTGCGCCGCTACGTCGCTGAAATCCGCGCCGCCGGTGCACACCCGGTACTGGTGACGCCGTTGACACGCAGGCAGTTCGAGGCTGGTGCGTTGCTCGACGATCTCGCGCCTTGGGCAGAATCCACGCGCGCGGTCGCACGCGAACTCGACGTGCCCTTGGTCGACCTGCACGCGCGCAGCCAGGCGCTGGTGCAAGGCATGGGCCCGGTGCTGGCGATGCGCACGGCGCAGCGACCGGCAACGCCGGAACAAGTCACAGCCGCACAGGCCGGCACCACCATTGGTACGCCGCCTGCCGCCACGCCCGCGGCAACCACGGCAGCGCCAGTGGCGGCGGTCGCGCAGGACAACGCCGCGACCGAACCGATGGGACAGGCGAAGCTCGCCTTCGATTACACCCATCTGGGCCCCGACGGCGCTGCGCTGTTTGCGGCCGTCGTCGCCGACGAACTCGCGCAGCAGATACCAGCGCTGCGCCGCAACCTGATCCCCTGACACCGCACCACCCCCGTTTTGAGGAAAGGACATCCGCATGGTCGATCTACAGCGTCGCGGTCTACTGGCCGCAGCCGCCTCCAGTGTGTTGATGGCACACCTGCCGTCGATGGCGTTCGCTCAGGCGCATGCCGAAGGCGTGCCACGCACACCCGAAGACGCGCTCAAGCTCT
Organism: Luteimonas sp.; assembly: GCA_045810015.1. Lineage (GTDB taxonomy): Bacteria > Pseudomonadota > Gammaproteobacteria > Xanthomonadales > Xanthomonadaceae > Luteimonas. Next base: position 175,373 of record JBJMWR010000011.1, on the reverse strand, counting down.
GGTACCGGGTGCCGGCGCGCCAATGGGTCGATGCGCTGCCGCTGGGCAACGGCAGTTTCGGTGCGATGGTGTGGGGCGGCACCGCGCGCGAGCGGCTGCAGCTCAACGAGGACACGCTGTTCGCCGGCCGCCCCTATGACGCGAATCCGGACGATGCGCAGGACGTGGTGGCCGAGGTCCGCCGCCTGATCTTCGATGGCCGCTATGCCGACGCGGAAGCCCTGGCCCAGTCGAAGCTGATGTCCGATCCGATCCGGCAGATGCCCTACCAGGCGCTGGGCGATCTATGGCTGGATCTCGATGGCCTCGGTGCGATCACGGAGTACCGCCGCGAACTCGATCTCGACACCGCCACCACGACTACCCGCTTCCGCGCTGGTGATGTGACCTATACCCGCGAAGTCTTCATCTCGCCAGTCGATCACTGCCTCGTCCTGCGCCTGCGCGCCGACCGCGCCGGCGCATTGTCCGGCTGGCTCTCGGCGGCCAGCGAACAGGCCAACACGATCACCGTGGAGAACGCCGAGCTGCTGCTGCGCGGGACCAACGGCACCCGCTTCGGCGTCGAGGGCGGTCTGCGCTTCACCCAGCGCAACCGCGTCTCCGCGCGCGGCGGCCGGATGGAGACCGTCGGCAACCGCTTGCGCTTCACTGGTGTCGACGAACTGCTGCTGATTGGTGCAGCGGCGACGAGCTACGTGCGCTATGACGATGTCAGCGGCGACCCCGACCGCATCACCGCCGAACGCATCGCATCGGCAGCTGCAAAGACCTGGGACGCGTTGCACACCGCGCACGTCGACGCGCACCAGCGTCTGTTCCGCCGTGTGCATCTCGATCTCGGCACCACCGAGTTCGCGGCGCGCACGACCGACATCCGCGTCGACCGCTTCGCCACCCAGGACGATCCCGCGCTCGCCGCGTTGTACTTCCAGTTCGGCCGGTATCTGCTGATCGCGAGTTCGCAGCCCGGTTCGCAGCCGGCGAACCTGCAGGGCATCTGGAACGACCTGCTCGACCCACCGTGGTCGAGCAAATGGACGATCAACATCAACACCCAGATGAACTACTGGCCGGCGGAAATGACCGCACTGCCGGAGCTGGTGGAACCCCTGCAGCGGATGATCGAGGATCTCTCTGTCACCGGAGCGCGCACTGCACGTCAGATGTACGGCGCGCCCGGCTGGGTGGTGCATCACAACACTGACCTCTGGCGGCAGACCAGCATCATCGACGGCGCGCGCTTCGGCACCTGGCCCATGGGCGGCGCCTGGCTGCTGATGCATCTGTGGGACCACTGGGATTACGGCCGCGACCTGGACTATCTGCGTCGCGTCTGGCCGCTGTTTCGCGGCGCCGCCGAGTTCTTCGTCGCCGCGCTGCAGGAAGATCCGGCGACCGGCGAACTGGTCACCAATCCATCGACGTCGCCGGAAAACCGGCATCCCTTCGGCTCCAGCCTGTGCGCAGGTCCTGCAATGGATTCGCAGCTGCTGCGCGACCTGTTCGACTGCTGCATCGAAGCGATCGCATTGCTGGAGACCGACGCCGGTTTCGCCGAACAATTGCGCGCCATCCGCGATCGCCTGCCGCCGGATCGCATCGGCAAGGCCGGGCAGTTGCAGGAATGGCGCGAGGACTGGGACATGGATGCGCCGGAGATCCACCACCGGCACGTCTCGCATCTGTATGCGCTGCATCCCTCGAGCCAGATCAACATGCGCGACACACCGGCGCTCGCGGCCGCGGCGCGGAAGTCCCTGGAGATTCGCGGCGACGACGCGACGGGCTGGGGCATCGGCTGGCGCCTGAACCTGTGGGCGCGCCTGCGCGACGGTGAGCACGCCTACACGATCCTCGAAATGCTGCTCAGCCCGGAGCGCACGTATCCCAACCTGTTCGACGCGCATCCGCCGTTCCAGATCGACGGCAACTTCGGCGGCACGGCCGGCATCACCGAAATGCTGATGCAGAGCTGGGGTGGCACGATCTTCCTGCTGCCGGCGCTGCCGAAGCGCTGGACGCGCGGCGAGGTGCGCGGCCTGCGTGCGCGCAACACTGCGACCGTGGATATCGACTGGGCGGACGGCGCGCTGTCGACAGTCACGCTGCGCAGCGGCAAGGGCGGTCGCTACCGGCTCGATTACGGCAACGTCGAGAGTGTCTGGTCGCTCGATGCGGGCCAGGCGCTGACGCTGCACTGGGCAGATGGCGCGCTGCGCCGACGCTAGACGGCGAGTCGGATGCGCCCGGGATGTTCGCCCGGGGGCATCGACTCAGCGCACGCGGAAGTCGTCGAAGTCCGCGTAGCCGACGCGCGTCGCGGTGAACGCCGGCGTGCCCGCCGGACTCTGCGCGAACAGACCCAGTTGCGCGCCCACCCATCGACCCGGCAGCGCAGTCACCGGCTCGCCGAGCGCGATCCAGGCGTCGCCGTCGAGGCTGTAGTGGAACTGCGCGCGTGCGTGATACGCACGTTCCATCGACGGCCAGTAACGCGTGGGATCCGCCGGCGGCGCGACCGCGACTTCGACCGGCGCCACATCGACACGCAGGTGGACCGGCCCGTCGATCGCGACGTCGGCAGTCACGCTGCGCGCATCGCCCTGCCCGGCCGCGTCCTCGCGCGTGACCCGCACGAGGCGCGTGCCGTCCGCGGTGTGCTCGAGTCCGATCCAGCCGTAGGCCGCACCGAACACCGTCAGCCCCGCGCGCTCGCCGATGGCGACCGGCGCGAAGTCCAGCGTCGCCGTCGCACTGAAGGTCATGCCGGGCAGCTTCTGCGACAGCACGTGGCCGGCTTCCCACAGGTTGGCGGGCGACGAAGCCGACTTCAGTCGCAGCACGCCTTTGGCGGATGCGTCGTGCCAGTCGGCCGCCGGGCTCGACTGCCATTGCCAGCCGAGGTGGAAACCATCATCGAACGTGTCGTCGACGACCGGCGCAGTCGCAGGCTGCGGCGGCAATGCGGGCTTTGCATGCGTCAGCACCGGCTGTCCGCGATGCGTGCCCGGCTGCGGCGTACCGATCAGCGTCCAGCCGTCGGCGTTCCAGGTCATCGGCTGCAGATGCACGCGGCGCCCGTACGAATCCGCATCGGAGAAATGCACGAACCAGTGTTCGCCCTGCGGCGTGTCGACCCAGCCGCCCTGATGCGGACCGTTGACCGGCGTGTCGCCCTGGTCGAGCACGTTGCGCGCCTCGTAGGGCCCGGCGATGTCGCGTGAACGGAACACGCCCTGCCAGCCGCCCTTGACGCCACCGGCCGGCGCGAACAGCCAGTACCAGCCGTCGCGCTTGTAGAGCTTGCCGCCTTCGATGACGACCCAGGTCTTGGGCCCGTCCGAGCTCTCGACCTGCGCCAGCGTGTCGCCGTCGACGATGATGCGTTCCTCGCCGACCGCGCGCGTACCGCTGTCGTCGAGCTGCTTGAGCGCGACGAGATTGATCTTGCCCGAGCGGGATTTCGCATAGGAGTAGACGATCCAGCCCTGGCCGTCGTCGTCCCAGAACGGCGCCGGATCGATCGCACCGCCGGGATTGTCGACCAGGATCGGATCGCTCCACGGACCGGCCGGATCAGCGGCGGTCACGGTGTAGATGCCGAAATCCGGATCGCCCCAGAAGATGCGGAACAGGCCGTCGTGATGGCGGATCGCCGGCGCCCACACGCCCCCGCCGCGGCGCGGCACGTCGTGGTGCGCCTGCGGCAGTCGCGTCAGCGCATGACCGACCAGCGTCCAGTTCACCAGGTCGCGCGAATGCAGCACCGGCAGGCCGGGCACGTTCGCGAAGCTGGACGCGGTGAGGTAGTAGTCCTCACCGACCCGGACGATGTCCGGATCGGAGTAGTCGCCGGCCAGGATCGGATTGGTGTAGGTGCCGTTCCCCTGATCCGGCATCCACACACCGGGCGCCATCGGCGGTTGCGCGATGACCGGCGCCGTGCAGGCACCTGCGATCGCGACCGCCAGCAGCGCGGCCCGAAGGCCGCGATGCGCCGGCATCAATGCACCTCGGCGATGTTGTTGAGTCGCGTCACTTCCTCGCCGTCACCCGGCAGCGCGATGCGCACGCGTCCACCGCGCGGATCGACGCCGGCCGCGTGTTCCAGACGCAACGTCGCGTTGCGCGGCTGCAGGTCACGCGGCGCTTCGAGTGCGGGAATGTCTGCACGCGCGAGCTCGCGGCCACGCGCATCTTCGAGGATCGCGACGCCGCCAGGTGCATCGGCATGGCCGAGACTGTGCACGGTCACCTCGACCGCACCGTCGATCACGCGCACGTCGCCGCGGCCGATGCCGATGTCGGCGCGCATCTCGACCGGCGTGCCGGCTTCGATCAGCTCGAACTCGAACACCTGGGTCTGGCCGGACGCGAACGACAGGTCCACCGACGTGCTGGACTCCAGCGTGACCTCGCGCGTCTGCGCGCGGCCGTCGATGGTCTCGTCGCCGTTGCGGTCCACACCGCTGGTGATGCGCCAGCGGCCGGGCGCGACGTTCCAGCCGGTCATCGCCGCGTTCGCGGTGCGCGCGCCGGTGTTGTGCGCGATCACCTTGAACGCCTCGCGCGACGGCGCCGACACCAGCAGCGCGACGGTTTCCGCCTGCGCGTCGTCGGCAAAGCGCCAGCTCACCGTGTGGCCTGGATACGTGGTGTTGCGACGCAAAGCCAGACCACCGAGGCGGGCACGCTGCAGGAACTCGCTGGGCGCATCGACGCGGTCCGACCACCAGTGGCCTTCGGTGTTCATGTATTCGCGCATCGCCTTGGCCTGGATGCCATCGGCATGCAGGGCTTCGAGATACGCCTTGTTGCTGGTCTGCTGCCAGGCGAACACGCTCTGCACGCCGGTGTCGCCCTTGTCGGCCGACTGCTGCAGACGCGTGCCCCAGTCCTCGCGCTTGCCGAGCACGTCGACATAGTTCTCGGCCAGGTTCGACAGACCCGCCGGACCACTGCGGTCCACGCGGTACTGCAGCGGCTGCAGGTACTTGTCGTCACCGGTCCAGCGCCACGCGGCCCAGTACAGATGCATCGTGTCGGCGCCGCCTGAGCCGTCGAACAGATCGCCGCCGCGACGCTCGCCGGTCTCCCAGTTGATCTCGTTGGGCAGCTGCCAGGCGCCCTTCTCGTCGGTGTAGGCGTGGGCGAGATAGCCATCGGCCAAGCCTGTGATCATCGCGCGGCTGGTCGGGTCGGCATTGAACACACCGAGCAGAAACGCCGGATGCAGCACCGGGAACGAGTACGGCTTCTGCCACTGCCAGCGCGGCTCGCGGTAGACCTTGTTGCCGCCGAACCAGTTGCTCGAGAACAACACGTGGCCCTGCGGATTGCGCAGCACGATCTTCTCGTCGAGATCGCGCACGGTTTCCATCAGGCGCGTCGTGGTCAGCGGGTCGCCCCAGTTGAGCAGGTACATCGCGCTGTTGGTGTTGATGCCTTCCTCGTAGGCATGCAGCTCGTCGGTCTCGATCGTCGACAGGCCACCGGCGAACATGTCGTTCGCGTAGGCCGCATCCGCGAGCGCGGTGATCGAGGCGTTGATCTTGTCCGGGATCACGCCCATCAGCGCCAGGCCCGGCCACTGCTGCGACAGATCGCTGTCGTCGGAAATGCCGCCACCGAAATCGCCGAATTCGACCTGGCGCTCGTCGATCCACCACTCGATGAAGTGACGCACGGCCTTGAGGTCTTCGAGCTGGCGGAACGCCCACAGCGGCACGCCGGTCGGCGCCTCGGGCTGCTCGAACGGCGGCAGACCCTGGCTGTTGTAGCTCATGTAGTTCCAGTAGCGCCGGCCCAGTTCGTGGCCCGGATCCACCCGCAGCAGATCGCTGATGTCGGCAAATGCGCGCGCATACAGACGCTGACGCTTCGACGTGGTGTGCTCCTCGACCAGGAAGCCCCAGTTGTCGCGGACCTGGTTGAAGCGATCAGTGACGTGCTCGGCAATGGCCTCTTCGCGCGGCTTGTAGACCATGCGCACTTCGGCGCCGTCGAGCGCGGCCGCATCGAAGCCCGGCGCGGCCGAGGCGATGCTGATCCACAGGCTGTCCTTGGTCAGGATGCGGTCGCGCATGTCCAGCCACAGCGTGCGCTTCTCGCCCGGCGTCACCGAGACCGACACGTCGATCATGTCGCGCGCCGGCCAGATCGGATCCTTGATGCGGATGTTGAGCGGGATCGCGGCCGCACCGTCCACGCTGTGCGTCGCCGGCAGATCCAGCGCGGGAATGTCGATGGCGATGCCGTCGAGCCCGTCGTACATGTTCTCCCAGCTGTGCGCCCAGCTGCGGATCAGCGGCTGCGCGGCGGGCGCATTGCCGATGCCCGACGGAATCAGCACGTGCACGATCGGCTGCTTGGCCTCGCGCACCGGCGGCGTGGTCCGTTCGCGGAATGCCGCGCGGCCCGGCAGCGCCAGCACCATGCTGCGCTCCTCGGGGGCGTAACGGCCTTCGATGAACTCGCGCAGGTCGGCGAGGTTGGTGTAGTCGTTCTCGGCATTGCTGCGGATCGTGTACGCCTGCTTGACCGAGCCTTCGGGCTCGGCGGCATCGCTGACGTGATACGCCCAGATCTCCTGGATCGGCGTTTCCTGCGCGGTATTGGCGAAGCGCAGGTGACCGCCCTGGCGTGTCTCGAAATCATCGACGCTGCGCACCACGCCCTGCGGCCGCGCGAACAACGGCTGCTGCGTGTCGGCATGGGCGCCGTAGGTCGCTTCGCCATAGGCGGCGCCGCGCAGTTCGATGCGGTTGAAGGGTTCGTCGGGCAGGGTCAGATCCAGCGCCTTGCCGCCGTCGACATAGGTGTTCCAGTCGGGCAGCTGGAAGTAGTCGTCGCGCCCACGCAGGCGCGAGCGGTTGTAGACGCCCGGCCACGTCGTCTCGGCGATGCCGTCGGTCGCCTTCCACATCCACTGCTTCAGATCCTTGGTGTCGGCGAACTCGACCTTGCGGATCGTCGTTACCGGCGCGTCGAGCACCGGCGGCGCGGCGCCGTCCGCCCAACCGTGGCGGAACAACCACGCGGCATGGCGATCATTGGGGGCGACAGCGGCGGTCGGCGCGCGGAAGCTGCGCACCGCCTGCACGCCGCTGGCGTCGAGCATGCGGTCGTGCACGCGGATGTCGTCGAAATCGCTGCCGCGCAGGAAGTTGTAGCGGCTCTGCACCTGGTGCGGCGCGAGAATGCGCGCGGCCAGACCGAACTGGTCCAAGCCGGCGTCGTAGTCGAAGCCGGCCTGTGCATTCGCCGGGCGCTCCTCGCGCGCGACTTCGCGGCCGTCGACGTACAGGCGCACGCCGATGGTCTCGTCCCAGGCAAACGCCACATGCGTCCACGCGTCGGCGGCGGGCGCGGCGTCCATCTTGAACGACACGCGCGTGCGCGCCAGGTTGGCGTCGGTCACGAAGGCATCGAAGCCTTCGCCGTTCCAGTCGATGCGCAGCCAGGCCATGTCCCAGCTGGAGTGGTCGGCATAGCCGACGCGGAAGATCACGAACGGCGCCTCGCCGACGGGATCGCGCGAGCGCCAGAAGAAGCTCAGCGTGCCGCGCGCGGCGTCGATGTTGCCGGGTGCGTTCCACGACAGCACGCCGTCGTCGTCCCATTCGATCGCACGGCCGCGCACGCCGTCATCGACCAGGCGCACCTTGTCCTTGAAGTTCGGCACGGGATCGCCGGCCGCGGTATCGGCGACGAAATCCTGGTCGGCCGACACGTGGAACAGCAGGCGCGGCGTATCGTCCGCGTGGACGACGGCGGACAGACCCAGGGCACAGGCAACGGCCAGGACTCGCTTCGACATCTGGTTCAACACTCGATCTCCTCGACAGCGCGCGCCGGCCGCAGCCGGCACGTCGTTACGGATTGTCGGCCCGACGGCCCTCCAGCGCATGGCGGCGACGCCATTGCGGCAGATCCTTTTCCAGCAGCGCCTGCGGCCAGATGCCGTACCAGGCATAGCCGGTGCGGCGTTCTTGCGACATGTCAGCCAGCGACGCGACCACCGCGCCGCCACGATCGACCAGCAACGGCTGTTGCCGCTGGAGATCGTAGAACCGGGCCCAGACCTTCGCGCCCGCTTGCGCGACGAGACGGACATCGCGCGGACGCGAGCCGTCGCGGCCGATGCGTTCGATCGCGGTGTCTTCCAGATCATGCGCCTCGAACCATGCCGCCGCGTTCTCGATCGCGTCGACGACGCGCGGCGACGGCGGCTGGCGCATCAGCAGGCGCACGATCGCGACCGATTCGCCACTCGCCAGCGACGGCAGCTCGTAGCTGCGTGCGGTCGCCGGCTGCAGCGTGGTCTCGTCGTATTGCGCGGCCCAGATCGTCGGCGTGCCATCGATGCGGACCTGCAGGTCGAGGATCAATGCGATCGCACGCTCGACCGCGGCGGCCGCGGCGTCGCCACGCAACGGCTGCAGTGCCGCGAGCGCGTCCTCGCCCTCGGCGATGTCCTGCAGCAGACCGACGACCTGGGTCATCGCATCGTCGTTGAAGGTGACCTGGCCACGATAGCTGGAGCGGTCGGGATAAAACTGAGGCCAGCCGCCGTTGGCGTACTGCGCGGCGAGCAGATAGTCGACGCCGCGTACGGCGGCATCGCGATAGCGGGCGTCGCCGTGCGCGCGCCACGCGTCCGCCAGATGCACGATCTCGCGCGTGGTCGCGTCGTTGTCGATCGTCGCATCGTCTGCGCGATCGGCCTGCACGAGTGCGGCGCTCGCGGCGACATCGAAGGGCTTCGCGTAGTCGATGGCCTTGCCGTCGAGATGCTTGGGCCAGCCGCCCGACGCGGTCTGCGCCTGCAACATGCGCTCGGCGACCGGATCCGCGCCGGCAGCGAACGCGGCAGTGCCCGCGACGAGGCTTGCCAGCAACACGGCGCACTGCAACACACGCGTCGGACGTCTCATTCGAACGGTCTCCAGTCCTGCATCAGCGTGGCGGTGTCGGGCGCAGCCGCGGTGTCGCGCAGCCACGTCACGCGGCGGTCGAGCGTGCTGCCCGGGCCGGTGTTGACGTGCTCGGCGAAGCGTGCGGTGGCCTGGTTGCCGGGCTTGCCCCAGTCGTGCCAGCCCTCGGCCGGCACCGGCGCATCGATCCGGCACGTCTCGAAGCGTGTGGCGCCATGCGGCCGCCAAGGACGGCCGAGATACACCCGGCTCACATCGGGTGCGGCAGTCAGGGTGCAGTCGCGGAACACGAAGCCGTGGGCCTGGTCTGAAGGCGTCGACGGCGCGGTGACGTACCCGTCGCCGATCGAATGCAGTGCGCAACGTTCGAACAGCGCGGTCGCCGCGCCGAACACGTAATCGACCGTGCCTTCGATGCGGCAGTCGCGGAACCACGCGAGGGTGCCGGCATTGCGCAGATACAGGGTGTCCTGGTGGCCGAGCAGATGCACATCATCGAAGGATGCGCGGGTGCCGTCGACGACCAGCGCGACCGCCTGCCCCACCGGACCGGCGTCGTTGGCGATGGTCAGTTTTTCGGCATGGAGATCGTCGGCGCGCACGAACATCGTCGCCGATCCGTAGGTGCCGAACGCTGCGCCCGTGCGCGGATCGATCCGGCTGGCGTAGTGATCGTGGACGATGCGCGTCTCTTCCGCCCCCGCACCGACGAGGCGCAACGCGGGCGCGCCCGGCGGCACGTCGACGACACCGCGCCAGGTGCCGGCCGCGATGCGGATCGTGGCGGCCTCGCCGCCTGCGACCGCCGCATCGACCGCAGCTTGGACGCTGGCGAACGCGGCGTCACCGCTGCCGACGTCGAACAGGCGCTCGGCCAGCGCCGCCGGCGCGAACAGGGCCAATGACAGTGCGAGGCAGACACGCCCCCGCCACCGTCGCATCCGCGACGGCAGCGGGTGACGCAGGGAGACCTCAGAAGCGATAACGCGCACCGACGTAGTACTGGCGACCGGTCGTGGTGTAACGGTCGGGCAGCATCAGGTCGGAATCGACGTAGCGGCGATCCGGCGTGTCGAGCAGATTGACCGCCTCGAACGTCAGGCTCAGCTTGTCGGTGAGCTTGTACGAAGTGTTGAAGTCCACGTTGCGCACGCTGTGCTTGCCGGTGACGTCGGCGGTACCGAACTGGTTACCGTCGAGATCGACGATGTTCTCCCGGCTCAGCACTTCACCGATGTAGCCGTCGCGATAGCTGGTCGACACGCGCGCACTGAAGCGGCCGTCGTCGTAGTACAGCGTGGCGTTGTACGAGTTCGGCGACAGGTTCACCAGCTGGTTCTCGGTGATCTGGGTCACGACCGCGGTGTTGTTGCTGGCCGCGGTGCTGAACATGTACTCGATGTCCGAGTCGACGTGCGTGTAGTTCATCTGCACACCGAACTTGCTCCAGAAGCCCGAGAGGAAGGTGAAGGGCTGCTGGTAGGTCAGCTCCCAGCCCTTCAGCGGACCACCGGGGGTGTTGTAGTAGCTCTGCACGTTGAAGATCGTGTTGGCGTTGAAGCCGGGCGGCAGCAGATCCAGCGAGTAGCCGAGTTCCGACCACGTGCTCAGCAGACGCGTGCGCTGCACGTAGGTCTCGATGTCCTTGTAGAACACCGCGGCCGACAGCAGGGCGCCGTCACCGAAGTACCACTCCGCGCTGAGGTCGAAGTTGGTCGAGCGGAACGGATCGAGCTTCGGATTGCCGAGGTTGATCGAGTAGAAGCGGCCGTCGTCGAAGAAGTTCGTCGGGCCACCGGTGACGCTGGGCGACATGTAAGTCAGCGTCGGACGGGCCATGGTCTTGGCCGCGCCGAAGCGCATCACGAAGGTGTCGGTCAGATCCCAGGAGAGATTCAGCGACGGCAGCACGTCGGTGTAGTTGTGGCCGACGACGCTTTCGACGACGAAGCGGTCGCCGGCCGCGGACGTCGCGTTGGCGACACCGAACACGCGCTCGCAGTTCGCCTCGCCGCCCGTCGGGCACGGCGCCCAGCCGGCGGCGCTGATCTGGGTCTTGACCAGTCGCACGCCCACGTTGCCGCGCAGTGCACGCGAGAACAGGTCGGTGTTGAAGTCCAGCTGGGCGTAGGTCGCCATGCTGCGTTCGTTGACCGAGAAGTTGTTGTTCGACGAACCGAAGTGGCCGATGCCGGCGAGACGGTAATCACCACCCGGCACGCCGTTGTCGGCGTTGCTGTAGATGTCCAGCAGGCCGGCGATCTTGTCGAAATCCGGAATCAACCACGAGGCCGGCATGCTGCCCGAGAGGTTCTTGCCGAAGCCGTCGAGCGTCGTGCTCAGATCACCGATCGTCACCCCGGCAGGCAACGCCTGCGGCAGGCGGCCGTAGCTGATGTGCCGGTACTCCTCGGTGCTCATGTCGTAGTCCTTCCACGCCAGGCCCGTGCGGAAGGTGAATGTGGGATTGAGATCGAACGACAGATCGACCTTGGCCGAATCGAAGGCATTGCTGACGTAGTTCGGATTCAGACGCACTTCGCTGATGTTCGCGCCGCGGGCCGTGCCGTTGCTGTTGACCGGCACCGCGCCGTAACCAAGCCACTGCCACGCACCCGGGCTACTGGTGTCGAACGGGAAGGTCATGCTCGGCATTTCCGGATCGCCGCGCAGGTCGAGCACGAAACCGTCGAGGTTCGCGTTGTCGAAGCTGACCATCGAGAAGATCGGGCGCGAGTAGTCCGACGACGAATGGCCGATCGTCGCGTCGAGGCGCACGGCATCGTTGAAGCGGTGCTCGAGCTGCAGGCTGAACTGCTTGAACTCGGTCGACTCTTCGATCTGGCTGGATTCGGTGCGGAAGTCGACGTTGTCGAACACGCCGTACTGCAGCCGGTTGCGGTCGTCGACCTGCGCTTCGCGCACGACGATCTGGGTCTTGCCGCCGAGGTTGGCCGCGCGATGCAGGTTGGCGCCCAGCGAATCCTCGCGCTGGTCCTTGTCGAGCTTGGAATACAGCGCGTCGAAACTCAGCAGGGTGTCGTCGCTGATGCGGAACTGGAATGCGCCGGTGACGCCGAGACGCTCGATGTCGTGCTTGGTGCGGATGTAGCGCGGGTAGCGCGGCAGCCAGGCATTGGTCGCGGTCTCATAAGCGGCGATGTTCTCCGGCGTCGCGGCAGGACGCGGCAGCCCTGTGCCGCAGTTGTTGGCGTCGATGCCGTAGCTGCCCCAACCGTTGTTGCGGTCCTGGTTGGCCTGGCTGCCGACACCGGCCGGCGTTTCGTTCGCCAGCGGATTGCGCGGCGTCTGCGGGTTGTAACCGGCCGGCGAGCAGAAGCCGTAGGTGCCGTTGTTGGCCACGTTGGACTGGTTGGAATTGCGGTGGTTGCCGTGTTCCCAGCGGACCGGGTTGTAGCCTTCCTCGAAGATCGTGCGCTGGCTGTAGGACGCCGACAGCAGTGCGCCGACGCGGCCGTCGGCCCAGGTGTTGCTGATCAGGCCGGAGACGCGCGGATCGTTCTCTTCGGACAGCTCGTTGTAGCCGACCTGGGCGCTCGCCGAGGCACGGAAGCCCTTGAAGTCGAACGGGCGCGAGCCACGCAGATCGACGGTCGAGCCCAGCGAGCCTTCATCCATCTGCGCCGACTGGGTCTTGTTGACCTTGACCTGGCTGAAGAGCTCGGATGCGAAGGTATTGAAGTCGAAACCGCGTGACCGGTTGACGCCGGCGCTGCCGCTGCCGGCGGTCGCCAGCGCTTCGAGGCCGTTGAGGCGCACGCGGGTGAAGTCGGAGCCCAGGCCGCGCACCGAGATGCGCTGGCCTTCTCCGCCTTCGCGATCGATCGAGATGCCGGCGATGCGCTGCATCGATTCGGCGAGGTTCTGGTCCGGAAACTTGCCGATGTCTTCGGCGAAGATCGCATCGACCTGTTCCACGCTGTAGCGCTTCTCGTCGAGCGACTTCTGCAGGCTTTCGCGATAGCCGGTCACGGTCACGGCAGCCATGTCGACGGCGCGCTCCTGCTCGGTGGACTGCTGCGCCATCGCCGGCGAAGACAGGACGACAGCGATGCCGGCGGCCAGCAAGGTAACCGGTGTCTTCCGGCTGCTACGGATTCGATCCATCAGTGCGCTCCTTCCCCAAAACCTGTGGTCTGTTGCTTGTGCGGAAGGTCGCATTGCGCGCCTTCTCTGTGCCTTCAATGACACCGATGGTCATCGAGGCGCGTAACCTAACAGCGCGGGGCAGGAGCGGCATCTTGCAACGCAGCAAGACGGCAGCGAATGCGTGGTGTGGGCGACGCATTTCCAGCTGTATTTCGCGGTTTTTCTGCGACGCGCACTCCAGAACGCAAAAGGCCGGAGCGTCGCCGCTCCGGCCTTTTCGTGCCTCACAAGGATCCGATCAGAACTTGTAACGCAGGCCCAGCAGGTACTGACGACCGGTCTCGCTGAAATCCAGCGGCAGCCGCGAGCCGGCACCGACCCAGGTTTCAGACGGCTGGTTGGTCAGGTTGATGCCTTCCAGGCTCAGTTCGATCTGCTCGCTGATCTTGTAGCGCAGCGACGCGTCGAGCACCGTCGTGCCGTTCTGGCCGTGCACATCTTCGGTGAAGCCCGCTTCCTGGCCCGGCACCTGGATCAGATAGTCGTCACGATTGGTCGCCGAGATGCGGCCCGAAAAGCTCTGGCCTTCGTAGAACAGCGTCGCATTCCACGATGTCTTGGACGAGCCCAGCAGCGACGTGCGCAGCGAGTTCGCGCCCGAGGCCGTCAGGTACTGGATCTCGGTGTCGACGTAGGTGTAATTGAGCTGGATGCCGAAGTCGCTCCAGACACCGGACAGGAACGTAAACGGCTGCACATAGTTCGCTTCGAAGCCCTTCAGCGGACCGCCCGGCGTGTTGAGCGGCACACTGAAGACGAAGTCGTCGTTGACGGTGGCACCCGTGCCTTCGAGCAGGCTCGCTGGCAGACCGCTGGACGCATAGCTGCGCACTTCGCGCGACGGCTGGATGGTCGTCTTGAGATCCTTGTAGAACAGGCCCAGGCCGAGCATCGCGCCATCGTTGATGTACCACTCGAAGCCGAGGTCGGCGGTATCCGCGCGCACCGGGTCGAGCGTCGGATTGCCGCCGCTGACGGTGCGGGCACCGCCACTGACGTTGACCGTGACACCCGGCGTCAACGAGCCGAGCCCGGGGCGCGACATCACGCGGGCGGCGCCGAAGCGGACCAGGAAATCAGGGGCGATCTCGGCGACGAGGTTCATCGACGGCAGGGTGTCGCTGTACTCGCGCGTCACCGTCGATGCCACCGGCGTGCCGCTGGCGGTTGCGATGCCCGTGGACGCCTGCTTGGTGCGCACGTAGCGCACTCCGAAGTTGCCGGAGAACGGGATCGAGCCGAGATCCGTTGAGAATTCGCCCTGCAGGTAGGCGCCGCGATCCTGCTCTTCCACGCTGCGGGTGTTCACAGCGCGCTCGGACAGCGCGAAGGTGCCGGTGCCGCTGTAGATATCGAAGAAATCAGCGATCCCCTCATAGCTGGGCACGACCCAGCTCGACGGCGATCCATCGATGCCGCTCAGATTGCCAGTGCCCGTGAGCGCGCCCGGCACGATGAAGCTGCCGTTCGCGAAGCGCGGCACCGAGACTTCCGAACCGCGGCGCAGTTCGCGCGTGGAGAACGCATAGTCCTTCGCCTGCAGTCCGCCCTTGAGGCGGAAGCCGGGGCTCATGTTCCAGTTGAAATCGATCTGCGCGGTGTCGAACTCGTTTTCGACGTACTGCGGCCGCAGACGGATTTCTGCCAGCGTCCAGCCGTTGGGATCGAGCGGATCGATACCGTAGTTCAGCACCGGCCTATAGGGATCGCCGCGATAGTCGTAGCTGTAATTGTCGACGTTCGCCTTGTCCATGATGATCGTGGTCTGGATCGGATTCTCGTGCTTCGAACGCGAGGTGCCGACCTTGCCCGACAGCGTGAAGTCGTCGGTGACCTCGAACCTGCCGTCCAGCGTGAGCTGGGTGAAAACCGTGTTCCACTCGTCGTGGCGATTCTCCGAGCGGATGTCGACATCGTCGAACAGGCCGTAGACCAGCGCACCGCGATCGTCGATCACGCCGTCGCGCACGCTCGTCTGTGGTTTTCCGGTGCCGCTGCGGCTGAAAGAGATCGCTTCGATGTACTTCTCGTCACGGATCGCATCGATCTTCGAGTACAGGCCGTCGAGCGAGAACTCGGTCCGGTCGGTCGGCTTGAACTGCAACGACGCAGTGACGCCGGTCCGCTTCTGCTCGTGCTCCATCAGCGTGTAACGCGGGAAGCGCGGATGGAAGACGTTCGTCCCACGCGCCGCCGCGAACGGGGACGTCGGACTGAATCCACCGTTGCTCGGCCCGTTGGCCCAGCGGCCGGTGCCACTGCCTTCCTCAAGCGCTTGGCGCTCGCTGTAGGCAACCGACAGCAGCGCGCCGAACTTGCCGTCCGCCCAGGTGTTGGCGATCAGGCCGGCGACGCGCGGATCGGCCTTGTTGGCCATGTCGTTGAAGCTGGCCTGGCCGCTGCCGACGATGGTCAGACCGTCGTAGTCGAACGGGCGCGCGGTGCGCAGATCGACGGTCGCGCCGAGCGAACCTTCTTCGACCTCGGCCGATGCGGTCTTGCGCACGATCAGCTGCGAGAACAGATCGGACGCGAAGACGTTGAAGTCGAAGCCGCGGCCGCGGTTCGAACCGCCGCTCTGATCCGACGCACCCACGGTGGTCAGGGCTTCCATGCCGTTGATGCGCACGCGGGTAAAGTCCGGGCCGAGGCCACGCACGGTGATCTGGCGGCCTTCGCCGGCGTCGCGCGCGATCACCACGCCCGGGATGCGCTGCAGCGATTCGGCCAGATTGAGATCCGGGAACTTGCCGATGTCCTCGGCGACGATCGCATCGACCACACCCGCTTCGCCGCGCTTGATGTCGAGCGCCTTCTCGACGCTGGCGCGATAGCCGACAACGCGCACCGCCTCGAGCTGGGTTGCGTCCCCGGAGGTTGCGGTCTCCTGGACGCCATCGTCGACGGTCGTGCCCGTGGTCTGCGCGAGGGCGGGCATGGCCACCGCCTGCAGCGCGAATGCAATCCCCGCGGCCAGCAAGGTAACCGGTGTCTTTTTTGAACCGAACAACTGCGTCATGTCGTTCCCCTCCCAGGGTGCGAAGCGGTCTCGGCGCGTCTTGACTGCATGGACGCGCTTGTTATGGTGTTCATCGGTGCCGGAATGACACCGCGGGTCAAACGCTAGCAGACGCGATTCTGCAAAGCATGTTGCGCCGCCACATCCACACGCCCGCCCCCACCGGGTCCGATCGAAAGGCACTGCCGCGATGGGCAAACGTATTCTCTGTTTCGGCGAGCTCTTGCTGCGCCTGGGCGCACCAGGACGCGAATTGCTGCTGCAATCCCGACATCTGGACGTGCACGTCGGTGGCGCGGAAACCAACGTCGCGGTGTCGCTCGCACGTTTCGGTCACGAGGCCGCACTGGCCGGCACGGTCGCGGCGAATGCGCTGGGCGATGGCGCGCTGGGCGAACTGCGCCGGCATGGCGTGGATGTCTCGCGGGTCATCCGCACGCCGGGCCGCATGGGTCTGTATTTCTTCGCCGCCGGCGCCGGACTGCGACCCAGCGACGTGGTCTACGACCGCGCCGATTCGGCCTTCGCACGCGCCGCGCCTGACAGCTACGACTGGCTTGCCCTGCTCGACGGCATCGATTGTCTGCACGTCTCCGGGGTGACGCCGGCCGTGGGCCCCAATGCCGCCGAGGCGGCACTGGCCGCGGTGCGGGCCGCACGCGCTCGCGGAACCACGGTCTCATTCGACGGCAATTTCCGTCCGAAGCTGTGGGCCACGTGGAACGACACGCCGGCGCCCTTGCTGCGCGGCCTGCTGGCCGAAGCCGACATCGCCTTCATTGATCACCGCGACATCGATCTCATGCTCGGCGTGGAGGCATCGGAAGCCGGCGAGCACGCCAGCGCCGAACGTACCCTGCAGGCTTCGGCGCGCGCGTTTGCCGCGTTTCCGCACCTGCAGCGCATCGCGTGCACGCAGCGCACGGTGCACAGCGTCGACCGCCACGGGCTCGGCGCGTTGCTGGTGCGTCGCGATGGCGGCGTGCACCGCATCGATGCGCTGCCCGTCGACGGAATCGTCGACCGGATCGGCGGCGGTGACGCGTTCGCCGCCGGTGTGCTGCACGGCGTGTTGTCGGGCCTGGACGACGCGCGCACGCTCGCGTTCGGTCTCGCGGCGGCGCGGCTCAAGCACAGCGTGCCGGGCGACTTCAATCTGGTCGGCGAGAGCGACGTGACCGCGCTCGTCGACAGCGGCCGGCTCGACGTGCGCCGCTGATCGCAATCGCGATCCCGCAAAAGAAACGGCCCGCCAATGGCGGGCCGTTTGCGTTCCAGGAACCGCGCGGACTCAGAGTTCGCAGAAGCAGTACGCGACCGCCTTGACCGGACGACCCGGCTGCGGGGTGATCACGCTTTCGAGCAGCTGCAGATCCTGCTCGGCACGCGGCACCGCGCGCGCCAGCAGGCCGCGCGCAATGTCGCTGTGGCCGACCAGTGCGCCGCCGAGACGACCACTGACGAAGCCGGTCAGGAAGCGGCCGAACGGCGTCGCGGTCTTCTCGACGTACCGCGTGCGCCACTTGCCCTCTTCCAGCCCGCCGAGTTCGGCGGCCTTGGCGATCGCGGTGCGCAGACCGCCGAGCTCGTCGACCAGGCCACGATCGAGCGCCTGGGTGCCGCTCCACACACGACCACGCGCGACCGTGTCGATCTCCTCGGTGCTGCGGCCGCGTGCCTCGCCGACCTTGCCGATGAAGTTGGCATAGCCGCGATCGATGATCGCCTGGATCGCCTGGCCGGCTTCGGGCTGCAGCTCGCGGGTCAGATCGAACGCACCCGCGAAGCGCGTCGTGCCGACGCCGTCGGTGCGCACGCCGATCTTCTCCAGCGTGCGCGGGAAGGTCGGCACCAGCGCGAAGATGCCGATCGAACCGGTGATCGTCGATGCATCGGCGTAGATGCGATCGGCGTTCATGCTGATCCAGTAACCACCCGATGCGGCGACGTCGCCCATCGACACCACGACCGGCTTGCCGGCGGCCTTCAGTGCGTCGACCTCGCGGCGGATCTGCTCGGACGCGAACACTTCGCCGCCGCCCGAATCGACGCGCAGCACGACCGATTTCACGTGCTCGTCCTCAAGTGCCTCGCGCAGCAGGGCCGAGGTCGACTCGCCACCGATCGTGCCCGGCGGCTGCTCGCCACCGGTGATGCCACCTTCGGCGACGACCACCGCGACCTGGTCGCGACGGTCCGCGGCCGAACTGGCCGGCGAGACGTGGGCGAGGAAATCGCGCATCGACACCTGGCGGAAGCCACCTTCGGCATCTTCGTCGGCGACGCCGCGCTCGATGAGCAGGTCTTCGACTTCGCCACGCGTCTTCAGGCCGTCGACGAACTTCTGCGACAGCGCGTACTGCGCCAGATCGCCCTGCGCAGCTTCGATGCCCTGCGGCAGCGTGTCGACGCCGGCATTGAGCGCCTCGGGCGTGGTGCCGCGCACCTTGGCGATGTCGGCGATGTGCCGCTGCCAGATGTCGTTCATCCAGTACAGGTCTGCTTCCTTCGATTCCGGCGATGCACCGTCAAGGATGTAGGGCTCGGCCGCCGACTTGTATTCGCCGACCTTGAACAGGTGCACGTCGACGCCGAGCTTGTCGGCCAGCGCCTCGCGGTAGTACTGGCGATAGCCGGCGAGGCCTTCGAGCATCATGCCGCCTTCCGGATCGAGGTAGACCTCGTCGGCCTGCGCGGCGAGCAGATACTGCTGCTGGCCGAAATACTCGCCGAACGCAACGACCTGCTTGCCGGCCGCGCGCACTTCGCTGATGGCGTCCGCCACTTCGCGCATCGACGCGTAACCGGAGAACGTCATGCGGTCGGTGCGCAGCAGCACGCGCTCGATGCGGTCTTCGGTCTTCGCAGCTTCCAGCGCGCGCAGCACGTCACGCAGCTGCACTTCGCCGACGCCACTGCCGCTGTTCTCGGCCAGCGCGCGCATGAAGGGATCGGACTTGTACTGCTCGACCAGCGCGCCTTCCGGCGCGATGACCAGCGTGGTGCGCTCGAGCAGCGGCGACTGTCGCGAACCGCCGCCGACGATCGCGATCAGCACCAGCAGTGCGACCAGGAACAACAGGCCGAAGAACAGGAAATTGAGGATCAACCGGCGGATGAAATTCATCCCGTCCCAGATGCCGACAATGAAGCGCGTCAGCGGCGCGCGTGGCTGCACAGTACTCATGCGTAAAACGGCTCCATCAGAAAAATTCGCGGGTCGTGGCCGCCGGCAGCGGTGCGGCCAAGGTCCCGCCCAGCACGCAGCCTACCGGGCGCGACAGGCCAATGCATGCGCCGGTCGTCACTGTGCCGTCGGGTCCACGGTCGGCGCGGGCACGCGCCAGCTGCTGCGCAGGAAGCGGGTGCCCAGCAGCACGGCGGCAACGGTCAGACCGGCGATCAGGCCGATCCACATGCCCTTCGGGCCCCAGCCCAGTCCCAGACCGAGCGTTGCGCCGAGCGCCATGCCGACGCCCCAGTACGCAGCCGCGGCGAGGAACATCGGTACGCGCGTGTCCTTGAGCCCGCGCAGCGCGCCGGCCGAGAGCGCCTGGATGCCGTCGGGAAACTGGAACGCGGCGGCGTACAGCAGCAGCGAACCGGCGAGCGCAGCGACCGCGGCGTCCTCGGTGTAGATGCGCACCACGTGGTCGTGGCCCAGGAGCAGCAGCACACCCGAGACCGTCTGCGTCATCAGCACCAGCGCCAGACCGGCAAAGCCCGCGCGGCGCACGCCGGCGCTGCCGAGGCCGCGACCGATCGCATTGCCCACCCGCACCGTGGTCGCTTCGGCGAGCCCGAACGGCACCATGAAGCACAACGCGGCGACGTTGATCGCGATCTGGTGCGCGGCGGCCTCGATCTCGCCGAGGCGGCCGATCAGCAGCGCGGTCACGACGAACAGGCTGCCTTCCATCGTCACCGTCACGCCGATCGGCAGACCGGTGCGCAGCAGCGCGCGGATCTCCGCCCAGCGCGGCGGGTCGAACCGGGTGAACAGCTGGTAGCGCGCGAAGCGCTTCGACAGCGCCAGATACAGCGCGAAGGCGATCGACTGCATCCACATCATGATCGCGGACGCGACGCCCAGGCCGCCGGCGCCGCCCTCCGGAAACGGCCCCCAGCCGAACGCGAGCGCGTAGCCCATCGGCACCAGCACGGCGAGGCCGCCGAAGCCGAACACCATCGTCGGCAGCGTCCAGTGCAGGCCGTCGCTGAGGTAGCGCATGCAGAAATACAGCGTCAGCGCCGGCACGCCCCAGCGGATGCCGTGCAGGAACGCGGTCGCGCCCGGCACGATGTCCGGCGCGATGCCGAACGGGCCGAGCCCGGCCGCGAGCGCGGTCAGCAGCCCGAACAGCGCCAGGCCCAGACCCGCCGCCAGCCACAGCGCCTGCCGGAACAAGGGGCCGACCTCGGCATGGCGGCCTTCGCCGTCGAGCTGCGACACCGACGGCGGCACCGCCATCAGCGTGCCCATCGGCACCATCAGCGGCAGCCAGAAGATCGCCGTACCCACCGCGACACCCGCCAGCGTGGCCGTGCCATGGTGGCCGGCGATGACGGAATCGACGAAGCCGATCAGGCCGGTGGCGACGTGGCCGGCGACCAGCGGGGCCGCCAGAACGGCGGTGCGCCGCACCTCGTGACCGAAGGGCGGCGGCGTGATTGCGGAAGACATGGGAACGCTCTGCGACTGCGGCCGCGCGTACGACGGATGCGTGCGCTGGCACCGGGGCGCGAAGGACCGCATTCTACCGGCACGCCGCGCAGGGGAGCGACACGCGCGGCGCCCCACGCTCCGCCTTTTTTCCGTGTCCACGGCCGCGCCGCTGCGGCCTTGCCAGGAATCCGTCCGCGCATGTCCCACGCTGCCCTGCCGCCGCTGCCGTCCGACGACGCGCACCCGTCCGCCTGCGAGAACTGCGGCACGCCACTGCACGGCGAGTTCTGCCACGCCTGCGGCCAGTCCACGCACAGCCCGGTGCGCAACGTCGCCCACGCGGTGGAGGAAGTCTTCGAATCGTTCTGGCATCTCGACGGCCGCATCTTCCGCACGCTGCGCGACCTGTTCGTGCCCGGCCGCATCGCCAACCGCTATCTCGGCGGCCACCGCGTGCGCTACGTCGCGCCGATGCGGCTGTTCGTGATCCTGACGCTGCTGACGTTCTTCGTCGCGAAGTTCGTCGTCCAGGACGCGATGCAGGATGTCCAGCCGGGCCAGATGGTGCGCACCGACGATGTCGCCACCGAGTTCGCGCAGGCGCGGACCGTCGACGAGGTGCGGATGATGCGCGACGACGCGCTCGCGGGCATCGCCGAGACCCGCCGCACCGTCGGCGCATTGCCGGGCGTGACACCGCAGCTGGACATCGCCGCGGCGGAAGTGCGCGCGCATGCGGAGATGCGGATCGCGGCACTCGCGCCCGACGGCACAGCGCCGATCAGCACCGATGCGGTTCCTGCAGACGGTGCATCAGCCGGTGACGCACAGGCCGCAGCCGCGCCCGCGTCAGACGATGTCGACATGCCGATGTCCGGCCCTCCGACCATCGGCGGTCCGATCGGCGAACGCATCGAGCGCAACATCGAACGGTTCAACAATGATCCGCAGATCTTCGTACGCGCCCTGTTCGGCGTCGCACCGACCGCGCTTTTCATCCTGGTGCCGCTGTTCGCGGTGCTGCTGAAGCTGCTCTATCTGTTCCGCGGCCGGCTGTATCTCGAACACGTCGTCGTCGGCCTCTACAGCCATGCGGCGCTGATGCTCGCGCTGCTGCTGGTGCTGTGCGGCGCGCTCGCATCGCCCTGGCTGGCGACACACGCGGCGTGGTCGACGGGCATCGTCGGCTTTGCGCAGATCCTGCTGTTGTGGGCGATGCCGGTCTATCTGCTGCTGATGCAGAAACGCGTCTACGGCCAGTCGTGGCCGTGGACGCTGGTCAAGTTCGCGATCATCGGCATGGCGTATTTCGCGCTGTTTCTCAGCGTTGCGATTCCGATGGCGGGCTACGCGCTGTACGCGTTGTAGCGTCGCGTTCGAAACGCCGTCAGGGCGTGCCGGACACCCGCGCGCGCAGCCAGGCATCGCGCGTATCGGCCGGAACCGCCAGCCACTGCGCGCGCAGCGCATCGCGTTCCTGCGGCGGTGTGCGCTGGGCCAGTGCGGCCAGGTCGTCGCGCGCCTGCAGCGACGTCGCACGCAGCGCGAGCAGCACCGGACCGCGCTGGTCTTCGGGCATCGCCGAAAACAGCGGATGCAGACGGGGCCAGTCGGCGCCGAGCACCGGGCCCAGCAGCCAGCCGCGGCGCAGGCTCAGATCGAGCTGTTCGAAGGCCACTCGCAGCTCGCGCTGTTCGGGCTCGGGCAGCGTTTCGAAATGTGCGGCCGCCTGCTGCAACTGCATGCGCTCGGCATGCGGCAGGGCGTCGGCCGCCTGCCAGGCGATCCGCCGCCGCGCACGTTCGCTGGCCGGCAAGATCTGCCACGCCGCCAGACGCGCCTTCAGCGCATCGCGATCGGCCGGGCGCATCTGCGCGAGACGCGCGGCGCGGGCTTCGAGTTGCGCGCGCTCGGCAGCCGGCAGCGTGTCGGCCTTCAATGCGGCCGGCAACGCGGCCTGCGCGAGCGGCGCGGCGAGCAGCAGCAACGCGATGCCGGCGCGACGCCGCGCGCGCTCAGAGATCGGCATCGGTGGTCTCCATGCCGTCGGCGGCGTCCGGCACATCATCGAGATGGACGTCGCGGGTGTCGTCGGTCGGGGTTTCGATCTGTGTGGACAACCACGCGTAGAACGCGGGGTCCTCGCGCCAGTGCGCCGCCTCAGACTCGGTCAGCAGCTCGAAGTCGGGCGCGGTCAGCAGGGCGACCTCGTCGTCGTAAGTCGATGCCGGCGACTGCGCGTCCGGCAGCGCTTCGATCCGGATCGTCGTGTCATCATCGAGACCGCCGCCCGGCCAGGCGTCGCGCCAGGTCCAGGCCAGCGCGGCGAGCATCGCCACCAGGACGATTGCCTGCGCGGGCCACAGCCAGCGGGCACGGGTCCGGGCCGACGGCGTTACGGCTTCGGCCGGCGGCGGCGCAGCAACGGTGCGCTGCAACGGAAACCGGCGCAGCGGTGGCACCTGGCCGCGCAGCGCGGCCTCGCGCAAGCCGGCCAGGCGCGCCAGACGGTCGGGCGGCAGCGCGCGGATCGCCGCTTGCGCGGCCTCGGCAATGCGACGCCACGCTTCGGGATCGGGGCTGCCGTCCTCGCGGTGCGGCAGGGCGCGCTGCAGGCCGAGTCGATACGTGGCGCGGGTGACGCCCAGCACCGCGGCCGCTTCGTGTTCGGGCAGGCCGGCCACCATCCGCAGCAGCACCGTCACCCGCGGACCGCCGGACAGTCCCGCCAGTGCTGGCAGGCCGTCGGCGTCGTCTGGCAACACGGCAGGCGCGCGCAGCGCCGGCGATGCCAGCAGCTGGGCCCAGAACCGGCGCGGCCAGTCGGGGAACGGGGTATTGGTCGCCAGCTGGCCGAAATCGGTCATCGCGGCGGCCAGCGCGGCATCGCCGGTTTCGATATCGCCGCTCTGCCACTGCGCGAACGCAGCCGCGCGCCGCTCCACGCCGCGCAGGAACGCGGCGACGGCGGAGGACATTCCGGGTGGAGCTGACTGGGGAGGCGTGGTCATCGGGGCCGGCGTGTGCGACCGCGCATCATAGCCATCCGCCGCCCTGGCCCAAGCCTTGACAGACCGTCGCGCAAACGTTCCACAAGCGCCGACGCGCGCAAGTGGTTGTTCACAGGGTTCACAACGCTGTCATCCAGCTGAAGATGACCACATGACGATGCTGCATGACAACAATGTTTCACGGTCAAGTAATTGATTTTAATATCAATTACCCATATGGCACTTTTTTGTCCAACACATCCTTTACCCCACTGAATACCGCATAACGTCGTGTTCGAAGCGGTGTATGCACAGGCTTATCCACAGATCATGTGGATAAGCGGCAATCCCTTTTCTTTCCGGCACTTGCAGCCACAACGTACAAGTCAAGCGAGGTTGAGCGCGCAAATGAGGGAAGCGACCGGTCGAGCCGATAGAATTTGCAGGTGCCCGATCCAAACGCCGCCGTTTCCGTCCTCCAGGTCGCCCTGCCGGTGCCGCTGCCGCGCCTGTTCGACTACTGCGCGCCGGCCCGTGCCACAGTCGGGCCGGACGATGTCGGACGCCGGGTCCGGGTGCCGTTCGGCCCGCGGGAACTGGTCGGGGTCGTCGCCAGCGTCGGCGCGCCGGACGATCCCGCGCAGGCGCTGCGCGAGGCGATCGAATGGCTCGATGACGCCCCGCTACTGCACGGCGAGCTCGCCGCCTCGCTGCGCTGGCTGGCCCGTTACACCCACGCGCCGCTGGGCGAGGTGCTGGCGACGGCCCTGCCCGCCGCCCTGCGTCGCGGCGAGGCGCTGCCCGACACCCATGCCTGGGCCTGGCGGCTGACCGAAGCGGGCCAGACCGCGCTGGCCGGACTCAAAGCCGGCGGTCGCCCCCAGCGCCTGGCCGCCGTGCTCGCGCCGACGCCGAGGGACGAGGACGCGCTGGATCTGGCGATGGACGGCTGGCGCGCCGCCGCGCGCACGTTGGCCGGCCGCGGGCTGGCCGAACGCTTCGCGATTCCGGCGTCGCAACTGGCGCCCACGCCCCAGCGCGGGCCCGTCCTGCACGACGAACAGCAGCAGGCGGTCGATGCGGTCGCCGCGTGCACCGGCTTCGCCGCGCTGCTGCTCGATGGCGTGACCGGCAGCGGCAAGACCGAGGTCTACCTGCAGGCGATCGCGGATTGCCTGGCGCGCGGACGGCAGGCGCTGGTGCTGGTCCCGGAGATCGGCCTGACCCCGCAGACACTGGCGCGCTTCCGCGCCCGCCTCGGCGTGCCGGTCCATGCGCTGCACTCGGGGCTGGGCGATGGCGAACGCGCACGGGTCTGGGCCGCCGCGGCGCGCGGCGAGGCGCGCGTCATCGTCGGCACCCGCTCGGCGGTGTTCGTGCCGCTGCCCGATGCCGGGCTCATCGTCGTCGACGAGGAACACGACGGCAGCTACAAGCAGCAGGACGGCATCCGCTACCACGCGCGCGATTTCGCACTGGTGCGCGCCAAGGCGCTCGACGTGCCGGTGCTGCTGGGCAGCGCGACACCGTCGCTGGAATCGCTGCAGAACGCCGTCTCCGGTCGCTACGCGCATCTGCGTCTGACCCATCGCGCGGGCGCGGCGAAACCGCCGACGGTGCGCGTGCTCGATGTGCGCAAGCGTCCGCTCGAAGCCGGTCTGTCACCGGAGATGTTCGCCGCGATCTCCGCCGCGCTCGCTGCCGGCGGACAGGTGCTGGTGTTCAAGAACCGCCGTGGCTATGCGCCGGTGCTGCTGTGCCACGACTGCGGCTGGAGCGCGCACTGCCCGCGCTGCAGCACGCCCGATCGTCCGCATCCGATGACCGTGCACGCCGGCGGACGTCGCCTGCAATGCCATCACTGCGGCCATCGCGCGAGCGCGCCGCTGGCCTGCCCCGACTGCGCGAGTCTCGGCTTGCAGCCGCAGGGCGTGGGCACCGAACGCATCGAGGAACTCTTGGCCGCGCGCTTCAATGATGTGCCGGTGCTGCGCATCGACCGCGGCAGCACGCGCCGACGCGATGCGCTCGAAGGTTTGCTCGGCACACTCGGCAGTCAGCCGGGCATCCTGATCGGCACGCAGATGCTGGCCAAGGGCCACGATCTGCCGAATCTCACGCTCGTGTGCGTCGTCGGCATCGACGAAGGCCTGTTCTCGGCCGACTTCCGCGCCGGCGAGAAACTCGCGCAACTGCTGATCCAGGTCGCCGGCCGCGCCGGCCGCGCCGAAAAAGCTGGCCAGGTGCTGCTGCAGACCCACCACCCCGAACATCCGCTGCTGCTGACGCTGATCCAGGGCGGGTATCACGCATTCGCCGCGGGCGAACTGATGCAGCGCGAAGCCGCCGGGTTTCCCCCGTTCGCACCGCTCGCGCTGCTGCGCGCCGAATCGCAGCAGGCAGAGCCACCGATGGCGTTCCTGCAGGCCGCGCGCCGCGTGCTCGCGCCACATGCCGGCCGCGACGCCGGCGGCATGCCGACACTGCTGCTCGATGGCCCGGTAGTCGCACCGATGCCGCGCCGCGCGGGCGTGTATCGCGCGCAATTGCTGATCGCCACCGACCAGCGTCCGCGCCTGCACGCGATCCTCGATGCGGCGCTGCAGCTGATCCACGCCCTGCCCGAAGCGCGCCGTGCGCGCTGGTCGCTGGATGTGGATCCGGTCGATCTGTACTGAGTCGACCCGGACGCGGATGCGTCAGTCGGTGGCAGCCGGCTTGCGGCGACCACGTGCACGCGAGGCCTGCTTCGCGGCCGGCTTCTTCGGCGCCTCGCGGATCTCGACCGCCTGCCCGACCCGACGCACTTCGAACAGTCCGGTCGCATCGATCAGCGCACTGAGGTTGCGATAGCCGTAGTTGCGTGCGTCGAACGAGCCCTGGTTGCGCACGTGACTGCCCACTTCGCCCAGATGCGACCATCCGGCATCGTCGGCGCCCGCGGACACCGCATTGCGCAGCAGCTGCACGAGTTCGCGATCGGCCTGCAGTTCGCCGCCGGTGCGCGGCTTGGTCGTGCCGCCGTTGTCGACCTCGTCGGCCGCGCGGAGTTTCTCCAGATACAGGAACGTCGAACACGCCTTGACGAACGGCGTGGGAGTTTTCTCCTGGCCGAATCCGTAGACCGCGTAGCCGTCGTTGCGCAGCCGCATCACCAGCGGGGTGAAATCCGCATCGCTGGATACGATCGCGAAGCCGTCGAGATTGCGCGCATACATCAGGTCCATCGCGTCGATGACCATCGCCATGTCGGATGCGTTCTTGCCGGTGCTGTAGGCGAATTGCTGGATCGGGCGGATCGCATATTCGTGCAGCACTTTCTCCCAACTGCCGAGATGCGGGCTCTTCCAGTTGCCGTAGGCGCGACGCACGTTGGCGACGCCGTGGCGCGCGACCTCGGCGAGGATCACATCGATCTTCGCGGCCGGCGCATTGTCGGCATCGATCAGCAGCGCGATGCGTTTCTCGTTGTCGATGCGGGTGGGTTCGCCCATGGCGGCTCTCCGGTCGGGGCGCGCAGCGCGCGCCGGATGCAACGCGGCGGCGGTTTCAGTCCGCGCCGAACAGTTCGCGGGCCATGACGATCGCGTCCTCGCGGCCGTTGTGCGCCGGGTAGTAACGCGGCCGCCGGCCGATTTCGTTGAAACCTTCGTCGTGATACAGCGCGACCGCATTCGGATTCGACGGCCGCACTTCGAGAAACACGCGCTGCGCGTCGTGCTGCTGGGCGAGATCGACCAGCGCGCGGAACAACCGACGGCCGTGGCCGCGGCCCTGCAGCTCCGGATCGACGCAGACGTTGAGCACGTGCGCTTCGCCGGCCGCGACGCTCAGCACCCCGTAACCGGCGAGTCGTCGGTCGACATGCAGCACCCACGCCGGATACGCCGCGCGCAGGCAGTCGTCGAAGATCCCGCGCGTCCACGGAAACGGATACGCGCGCAGTTCGATCTCCATCACCGCGTCGACATCGGTCGCGCGCATCGGACGCAGCGACCAGTCGCGCGCCGCAGGGGCGGCATCCGGTATCGACTGCGTGTCGAGCTCAGCCGCCATGGCGGCGCAACTGGCGCAGGCGCGGCCACAGGGCACGTTTGGCCGACGCCGAACGCAGATCCGAGAGTGCGCCGAGACTGCTCACGAAAGCGAAGGCCCCGTCGCCATCGCGACTCAGGCCGGCCGCGCGCAGCAAGGGATCGACCAGCGGATCGTCCGGCAACACTTGGCCGGGCACCTGCACGCGATAGCGGTCTAGGCCCAGCGCATCGAGCGCCGCGATCTGCAGCGCATCCCACGTCACGAGGCGGCCTCCGCGCCTCCGCGGCGCCGCCACAGCCACAGCGTCGGGCCCGAGAGTGCGTACAGCACCGCGGCGATTAGCAGGGTCTTGGGCGGATCCACCCACATCGCGATCAGCAGGCCGACCGCGACGACCAGCGCGACGAACGGCACGCGATCGGCCTTCGGTCCGGTGCCGCTGCCCTTGAAGCTGGTGTAGCGGACGCGGCTGACCATCAGCAGGCCGCAGATCACGGTGACCGCGAGCGCCACATAACGCAGCGCGTCACCGGTGAAATCGAGTTCGTGGCAGGTCCAGACGAAACTCGCCATCAGGCCGGCCGCCGCCGGACTCGCCAGGCCGACGAAATAGCGCTTGTCGACCGTTGCCACCTGGCTGTTGAAACGCGCCAGGCGCAGCGCCGCGCAGGCGGCATAAAGAAACGCGCCGAGCCAGCCGATCTTGCCGAGCGTGGTGCCGTCGAGGCGCATCGCCATCAGCGACCAGTGGTACATCACCAGCGCCGGCGCCAGACCGAAACTGATCAGGTCGGCCAGCGAGTCGTACTGAACGCCGAACTCGCTCTGGGTGTTGGTCAGGCGTGCGACCCGGCCGTCGATGCCATCGAGCACCGCGGCGACGAAGATCGCGATGCAGGCGGCGCTGAAGCGGCCCTGCGATGCGGCAATGATCGCGAAGAATCCCGCGAACAGGCCGCCGGTGGTGAAGAGGTTCGGCAGCAGGTAGATGCCGCGGCCGCGGCGCGGGGTCGGGTCGGGTTGGCTCATGCGGGGCAGTGTAGCGCCTGCTTCGGGCCGGTCGGCGACAGCGGTTGCGCCTGCGGCCCCGGAGTGCTGCAATCGCCGCCACATTCGAGCACCTGCCGGGGACCGCCATGCGCCGCACTTTCGTGACCGCCCTTGCACTGCTCATCGCCGCCGCGCCACTCGCCGCCAGCGAGGTCTACAGCTGGAAGGACGCGCGCGGCGTCACCCATTACTCGCAGACACCGCCACCCGCGGGCACACGTTTCGAAGTGCGCAACGTGCACGGCAACGCCGCTTCGTCGACGCCGGTCACGCCTGCACCGGTCGCCGTACCTGCGGCCGCAGCGAGTACCGCGAACGCTGGCGGCGACAACACCCAGTGCGAACTCGCCCGCACCAACGTCGCCGCGCTCAAGGGCGAAGGCGCGGTGCAGCAGCTCGGCGCCGACGGCAAGCCGCGCGAACTCGCCGGCAGCGAACGCGCCGACCAGCTCGCGTTGTCGGAAGCCGCGGTCCGCGCCTACTGCCGCTGACTCCCGCCCGGCGGGCCGGGACACGCGGGGCGCGTGGCACACTATCGCCCCCCGTTCCCAGCCAGAAGCCGCCGATGCGCCTGTCGCAGTTCCATCTCCGCACCGAGAAAGAAACGCCCGCCGATGCCGAGGTCACCAGCCACAAGCTGATGCTTAAGGCCGGCATGCTGCGCAAGCTGGGCGCCGGTCTCTACACGTGGTCGCCGCTGGGCCTACGCGTGCTGCGCAAGGTCGAAGGCATCGTGCGCGAAGAAATGAACGCCGCCGGCGCGATCGAGCTGCTGATGCCGGCCGTGCAGCCGCGCGAGCTGTGGGAAGAAACCGGCCGCTGGGAGAAGTTCGGCGGCCAGCTGCTGAAGATGCAGGACCGCAAGGAGAGCTGGTACTGCTTCGGCCCGACGCACGAGGAAGTCATCACCGATTTCGCGCGCAGCGAGCTGGCCAGCTACAAGCAGCTGCCGGTGAATTTCTACCAGATCCAGACCAAGTTCCGCGACGAGATCCGCCCGCGTTTCGGCGTAATGCGCGCGCGCGAGTTCCTGATGAAGGACGCGTACTCGTTCGACATCGACGAGGCCGGCATGGCCGCTTCGTACCAGACCATGCATGCCGCGTACACGCGCATCTTCACCCGTCTCGGTCTTGAGTTCCGCTCGGTGCAGGCCGATTCGGGCGCGATCGGCGGTGACGCCTCGCAGGAATTCCACGTCATCGCCGATTCGGGCGAAGACGCGCTGGTGTTCTCGACCGGCTCGGACTACGCCGCGAATGTCGAAGCCGCGCGCGCCGCTGCGCCCGCGCCGCGTCCGGCGGCATCGGAAGACCTGCGCAAGGTCGACACGCCGACGCAGAAGACCTGCGAGGACGTCGCCGCCCTGCTCGACATTCCACTCGCCCGCACCGCGAAGTCGATCGCGCTGATGGCCGGCGAGACTTTCGTGCTCGCACTGGTGCGCGGCGACCACGCGGTCAATGCGATCAAGCTCGCCAAGGTCGACGGCCTGGCCGATTACCGCATGGCGACCGAAGCTGAAATCGCCGCGCATCTGGGCGCTGCGCCGGGCTTCCTCGGACCGATCGGTGCGGCGAAGCCGATCCGCGTCGTCGCCGATCTGGAAGTTGCCGCATTGGCCGATTTCGTCGTCGGTGCCAACGACACCGGCTTCCACATCGCCGGCGTCAACTGGGGCCGCGACCTGCCCGAGGCCGATGTCGTCGCCGATATCCGTGACGTCGTCGCCGGCGACCGCGCCGAAGACGGCGGCGAACTGAAAGTCGCCCGCGGCATCGAGGTCGGCCACGTGTTCCAGCTCGGCCGCAAGTACGCCGAGGCCATGAACTTCAAGGTGCTCGACGCCAACGGCAAGGCCACAGTGCCGTTCATGGGCTGCTACGGCATCGGCGTGTCGCGCATCGTCGCCGCGGCGATCGAGCAGAACCACGATGCCAACGGCATTCTGTGGCCGGTCGCGATGGCGCCATGGCAGGTCGCGGTCTGCGTAATCAATCCGAAGAACGAAGCGCACGTGGCCGAAGCGGCGGACGCGCTGTATCGCGAACTCGGCGCCGCCGGCTTCGAGACCGTGCTCGACGACCGCGGTCTGCGCCCGGGCATGATGTTCGGCGACATCGAGCTGATCGGCATCCCCCATCGCGTGGTGGTGTCGGCACGCGGACTGGAATCGGGCGCGTTCGAATACCGCGCACGGCATGCCAGCGAATCGGAGAATCTCGATCGCGAAGCGCTGTTTTCGCGACTGCGCGACTGAGGGTTTCCGGGGCGAGACCGGGGGCATTTACCGCCGGATAATCCCGAATGCTCACGCGACCTGCACGAGCGGGTCGCGCTGCTGTGCGCGCCGTGTTTGTCGGCCCGGGATAAACCGGATTAAGATGCCGCCCATGCCAATGGACTGGTATTCCCAATAATCAGCCGGAGCCGACTCGAATGGCGTTTGACCTCAATGCATTTTCACCCCAGCAGCTCGACGCGCTGATCACCCAGGCCAAGGAGCGCAAGACGACGCTGAAGAAGCGCAAGCCGCTGACGGCCGTGCGCAAGAAGCTGACCGACATGGCCGCGGCCGAGGGTTACAGCATCGCCGAGCTATTCGGTGGCAGCGCACCGCGCGCGGCATCGACCGCGGCTGCGCCTGCGGCGCGCAAGAGCGCGACCAAGGGTCGCAAGCTCGGCAAGGTGGCGCCGAAGTACCGCAATCCGGCGAACAAGGCCGAGACCTGGACCGGTCGTGGCAAGCAGCCGCTGTGGCTGGCTGCGCACACCAAGAAGGGCCGCAAGCTGGAAGAGTTCCTGATCCAGAAGTGATCGCGGCGGCGCACGCCGTACCGCAACGCGCCCGACGACGCCCTCCGCATGGAGGGCGTTGTCGTTTCACGCGATCAGAGGTTCTTGCGCGCCGGCAACACCACGTTGCCGAACAGCAGGCCGGCGATCAGTGCCAGCACGATGTTCATCACCACCAGTACGGCCTCCTGACCAGCCGCCACATCCTGCTGCTGCACCAGATTCATCAGTCCGCGCAGGCTGTTGCTGCCGGGCACCAGCATGATCAGACCCGGCACCCGGATCACCGCGCCCGGGCGGTTCGCCCAGCGCGCGTATCCGTTGCCTGCGGCAGTGGTCACCAGCGCCGCGACGAACAGACCGATGTTCGGCCCCAGCGCCGCGCCGACCCAGCGCGAGATCAGATACCCCGATGCGGCGGCGCCCATCACCAGCAGCACGTCACGGCGCCCGGCGCGGAACAGGATCGCGAACGCACCGGCCGCGGTAGCCAGCGCGGCCCATTCCACCCAGTCGGGCTGCGGTCGCAGCGCGCGCACATTCGGAGTGACGCCGAGCATCTGCATCAGGGTGAGCGCGATGATCGTGCCGATGGTGAGTTTGAGTACGGTCGTGATCGCACCCGCGAAGCGCGCGGTGCCCGACACCAGATGCTGGCTGGTCAATTCGTTGATCGCATTGGTCAATGCCATACCCGGCAGCATCACGATCAACGAGGCGATCACCACGGTATTGAGGTTCAGCGGTGCGATGAAGGCCGACACGAGAATCGCGACCAGACCGGCCAGCATGCCTGCCAGCGCTTCGTGTGCTTCTTTGAGCCGCGTGCCGTTGCGCGTGACCATGTCGAGCAGACCGATCAACAGACCGATGGTGCCCGCGGTCGCGATATCGGCCCACGGCAGCCGCCACAGGCCAGCGACGCCCATTGCCACCATGGCGAAACCCATCACCTGCGCCGCCTTGCCCCAGGCGCGTGGCTCGCGAGCGTCCAGCGCACGCAGGGCGGCGTAGCCTTCAGCCAGATCCATCTCGCCTCCCATCACCTGCTCGGCGATGCGATCGGTCTCGCACAGCTTGTAGAGGTCTACGTCGCCCGGCGACATGCGGATGACGCGCGTGGTGTCGCTGTCACCCGGCGGCCGCAGCGGGTCGCTGAAGGACAGCACCATGCCGGTGGGGTTCACCCACGGCTCGCAATCGATGCCGAGCTGCTGGGTCACCGCGATCACCGCGCCCTCGAGGCGCTGGGCGGTGGTGCCGTAGGCATGCAGATGCTCGGCCAGTTCGACCACGAAGGCGATGCGCGTGGCGTAGCTGGCAGTGGTGAGCGGAGTGGCGCCGGACATCAGCACAGGATCGCACGGCCACCCGGCGCCCGGTAGGGCGCACCGCCGTGATGCGCGGCGTCACGCATGATTTCGGTATGCTCACCGGCGTTTGCACCTCGACCGACCGATGCCTGCATGACCGTCCCCCAACACGCCACGCCCAGCGCCGATGCCGGTGACGGTGGGTCGCTGCGGCTGCGCGGACACTGGACGCTTGCCTATGCCGGCGACATTGAGACGGTACTGCGCGCGAACGAGGCGCCGGTGGGTGAGGTGGACGCCACAGGCGTCGATCGACTGGATTCGGTGGGCGTGCTGCAACTGCTGCGCTTCGCCGAAAAACGCGGCCTGGATTTTTCGACGTTCCGCTTCCGCGACGACCACCATGCGCTGGTGGAAGCGATCGAAGACGTCGCCGACGACCGGCCGAAGAAGAAGCGCGATTATGGTGTGTATGCCGCGCTGGCCCGCTTCGGCGAGACGATGCACGACAACTGGCGCGAAGTCGTGGCGCTGGTCAGCTTTCTCGGCGAAACCCTGCTCAAGCTCGGGCGCCTGCTGGTGTCACCACGTCGCTTCCGCCTGACATCGACTGTGCACCACATGGAGCAGGTCGGCCTCGACGCGGTGCCGCTGGTCGCGCTGCTCTCGTTTCTGGTCGGCGCGGTGATCGCCTTTCTCGGATCGACCGTACTCGCGGAGTTTGGCGCGACGATCTTCGTCGTCGAACTGGTGTCAATCGCCTTCCTGCGCGAGTTCGGCGTGCTGCTGACCGCGATCCTGCTTGCCGGTCGCACCGCCAGTGCGTTCACCGCGCAGATCGGCGCGATGGTGAGCCGCGAGGAAGTCGACGCGATCCGCACGCTCGGGCTCGACCCAGTGGATCTGCTGGTGATTCCGCGCGTGGTCGCACTGATGGTGATGCTGCCGCTGCTGACATTCGTCGCGATGATTGCCGGCCTGATCGGCGGATTGACCGTCGGCGCCTTCAGTCTCGACATTCCGCCGCAGGCGTACATGGCCCGCATGTACGAAACCATGAACGTCCGCCATTTCTTCGTCGGCATGTCCAAGGCGCCGATCTTCGCGATGGTGATCGGCCTGATCGGCTGTCTCGAAGGCCTGCAGGTCAAGGGCACGGCGCAGTCGGTCGGCGAGCGCACGACGTCGAGCGTCGTGCAGACCATCTCGTTGGTGATCGTGTTCGACGCGTTCGCCGCGATCTGGTTCATGCACGTGGGATGGTGACGATGTCCGACACGCCCGCCCGCGACACGCATGCGCAGGACGACCTCGGCGACGAGATCGCAATCCGCGTACGTGGCCTGGTCAACCGGTTCGGCACGCAGACCGTGCACGACAATCTCGATCTCGACGTGCGTCGCGGCGAGATCCTCGGCGTGGTCGGCGGCTCGGGCACCGGCAAGTCGGTGCTGATGCGCAGCATCCTCAGCCTGCGTCCGCCGCAGGCCGGCACCATCGAGGTGCTCGGCGCCGACGCGCTGTCGCGCGATCTCGAAGAACGGCGGCACATCGAGCGCAACACCGGCGTACTGTTCCAGGACGGCGCGCTGTTCTCGTCGCTGACCGTGGGCGAGAACGTGCAGGTGCCGCTGAAGGAACATCATCCGGATTTGCGCGATTCACTGCGTTACGAGCTGGCGTTGCTGAAGGTCAAGCTGTCCGGCCTGCCGGCCAACGCGCTCGACAAGTTGCCGGCGGAGCTGTCGGGCGGCATGCGCAAGCGCGCGGGGCTGGCGCGGGCGCTGGCACTCGACCCACCACTGCTGTTCCTCGACGAACCCACGGCGGGTCTCGATCCCATCGGCGCGGCCGCCTTCGACCGCTTGATCCGCACGCTGCAGGAAGCGCTGGGATTGACTGTGTTCCTGATCACACATGACCTCGACACTCTGTACGCTATCTGTGACCGCATCGCGGTCCTGGCCGACAAACAGGTGATCGCGGTGGCGCCGGTGGCGGAGATCGAACAGGTCGACCATCCCTGGATCCAGGATTATTTCCACGGACCCCGCGGCCGTGCCGCACGCGATGCCAGGGCCAACGCCCCGGGAGCCCACTGATGGAAACCAGAGCCAATTACGTCCTCATCGGCGCGTTCACGCTCATCGCGTCGATCGCCCTGCTCGGCTTCGCGCTGTGGGCGGCGAAATATTCGTCCGACCGCAGCTGGAACGAGTTCGACGTCGTTTTCCGCGAGCCTGTGACCGGCCTCACCGAAGGCAGCAGCGTGCAGTACAACGGCATCGCCGTCGGCACGGTCGACAACCTGCAGCTCGCGCCACAGGACCCGCGCCAGGTCATCGCGCGGCTGCGCGTGCAGGCCAATGCACCGGTGAAGACCGATACCCGCGCGCGCATGTCGATGACCAGCCTCACGGGCTCGCCGATCATCCAGCTCACCGGCGGTTCGCCCGAAGCGCCGATGCTGGTGTCCGAAGACAGCGACCGCGTGCCGATCATCCAGACCGAAGCCTCGGCGCTGCAGAACATCTCCGACACCGCGAACCGTCTGGTCGAACGCCTCGACCGCGTGCTCAGCGAAGAGAACGTCGCGCGCATCTCCAATACGCTGGAGAACATCGAAGGCATGACCGGCTCGGTCGCCGGGCAGCGCGAGGACCTGGCCGCGATCATCGTCAATGCGCGCAGGTCCAGCGAGCAGCTGGAGCAGACGCTGACCACGACCAACCGGGCAATGAGCAGTTTCGACCGCGAGCTGGTGCAGAAGCTGCCGGGCCTGGTGGCGAACCTCGAAAGCACGCTGGCGCGCATGGATTCGGCCGCAGGCGGCGCCGACACCATCCTCAACGAGAACCGCGCGGCGATCAGCAGCTTCGCCAACGACGGTCTGTCGCAGCTCGGTCCGACGCTGGGCGAACTGCGTTCGCTGGTCCGCGACCTGCGCCGCATCAGCGACCGTCTCGATGCCAATCCCGCGCGTTACCTGCTCGGCCGCGACGCGCCCAAGGAATTCGAACCCGAATGATCACGCTCACGACCTCCGCGCGACGCGCCCTGCCCCGCCTCGCCGTCGCACTCGCGCTCGGCACCCTGCTCGCCGGCTGCAGCTCGCTCCTGGGCGGCGGTGGCGGCGATCGCGACCGCTCGACGATCTACGCGCCCGATCCCCGCGTCGAGGCCAATCCCGCGTGGCCGCGCGCCGAATGGCAGCTCACGCTGAGCCCGCCGACCGCCGCGCGCATGATCGACAGCTTCCGCATCGCCGTGCGCCCGACGCCCGCCGAGCTGCAGGTCTACCGCGGCGCCAGCTGGGCGAAGACGCCGACCGACATGCTGCAGGACACCGTGCTGCGCACCATGGAAGACTCGGGCAACATTCCGGCCGTCGCGCGCCAGGGCGCCGGCATCACCGCCGACTACAAGCTGGTCATCGACCTGCGCCGCTTCGAGGCGGACTACAACGGCAACGTGCTCCCGGCGGCGACGATCGAAGCCAACGTCAAGCTGATCCACAACATCGACCAGACCGTCGTCGGCTCGCGCACGTTCATCGCGGCGCAGCCCGCATCGAGCGCCGAAGTCGCTCAAGTCGTCGATGCGTTCTCGGTCGCGCTGCAGAGCATCAGCGGCGAGATGGTCGGCTGGATCCTCGAGTCGGGCAACGCACACGAAGTGACGCACGATCGCAGGCCGCCGGTGTCGACCGTGCCGCGGCCCTGAGTCACGCCTCCGCAGCGCCTGTGTTGCGCAGCGCCTCGCCTGACGCGCGTGCCCGGATCTGCTGTTGCGTCCGACGGCTCGGGCGGCGACCTAGGGCGCCATCACGAAGGCCCGGCTCAAGCCAGAATCCGCCGGAACGTCAGATTGATCCGCGGCCCGACCGACTGCGCAGTTCGCGGGAGCGCATGCCGAAACCGCGTCTGCGTATCGCCGCGCATCACCAGCAGACTGCCGTGCGGCAGCTCCAGCACGTGCCGCGCGAACTGCCCGTCCGCGTCCGCCGCACGCGCCTTCAGCACGAAGCGACGCGTCGCGCCCAGACTCAATGACGCGATCACCGGCTCGGGCCCCAGTTCGCGTTCGTCGTCGCTGTGCCAGCCCATCGCGTCCTGTCCGTCGCGATAGAGATTGGCGAGTACGCTGTTGAAGCGGACGCCCGTCGCCTCGGAAATCGCATCGCGCACCGGCTCCAGTGCCGGAGGCCACGGCTCGGGCGCGAACCGCGTCCCCGAATAGCGATATGTCGCCTCTGGATCGCCGATCCAGCAACTGAGCCGCGGCGCGTCAACCTCGCGCCCGAAGATGCGCAGACGATGGCGGGCCCAGGGAATAGTGGCCATCAACGCTTCCTTCAACGCCGTAGCGCGGGCGTCGGGCAGCCAGCCGGCCCGCAGCGTCCATCCGTCTGTGTCGTGCAGGTCGGGATCCATGACGAGACGGTAGCAGTTCGGGTCGTGAGCCTCTGCGGAATCTGGGATCATGCGCCGATGTCCAGCCGTCGACTGCGCACCCTCGCGTTCAAGCTCCTGCGCTTCGCATTCCGTTGTGTCCCGATGACCGTCGTGACGCGGGATCGCCTGCGTGCGCGTTTCCTCGATCGTTACAGTCATTTCGTACCGCCTCCGCCGCGTGGGCAGGTTGCCGGCACACAGCGCGAGATGCGTCCGCGTTCCCGCGCCGGCGCACGCGCAATCGGGTATCGCGAGCGGGCGCCGGCGACACCGCCAATGCGGGTTTCCGCGCGTCTGATCGCGTTCTACCTGCCCCAGTTCCACCCGATCCCCGAGAACGATGCCTGGTGGGGCGCGGGGTTCACCGAGTGGCACAACGTGACCCGGGCGTTGCCACAGTTCGAAGGCCATCAGCAACCGCGCCTGCCTGCCGATCTGGGCTTCTACGATCTGCGCGCACCCGATGTCATGCGCGCGCAGGCGGCGCTTGCGCGCGAGGCCGGCATTGAAGGCTTCTGCAGCTATTTCTACTGGTTCGGTGGCAAGACGCTGCTGGAAGCACCGCTGCGCGGCTGGCTGGACGATCCGACGATCGAGTTGCCGATGTGCCTGTGCTGGGCCAACGAAAACTGGTCCCGCCGTTGGGATGGCCGCGCCGACGATATCCTCGTCGCGCAGTCGCACAGCGCCGAAGACGATCTCGCGTTCATCGCGCACATCGCCGATTACCTGCGCGATCCACGTTACATCCGGGTCGACGGCAAGCCGCTGCTGCTCGTCTATCGCCCTCATCTTTTGCCCGATGCCCTCGCCACCGCCAGCCGTTGGCGTGCATGGTGCCGCGACGCCGGCATCGGCGAACTCCAGCTTGCCTATGTGCAGGGCTTCGAACGTCCTGATCCGCGCGATATCGGTTTCGACGCGGCGATCGAATTTCCGCCCAACATGAGCACACCGCCATCGATTGTCGAGCAACAGGCATTGCTCAACCCCGACTTCCGCGGTGACGTGCTCGACTGGCGCGCGCTTGCTGCGGACATGGCCAGACGTCCGCTGCCGGCGTATCCGCTCTATCCGGGGGTGAATCCCGGCTGGGACAACGAACCCCGGCGCTCCGGACGCGGGCGCGTGTTCGCACATGCGTCGCCGCGCGGCTATCGTGACTGGCTACGCACGACGATCCACGGTCGCCTGCGCGATGTGCCGCCAACGGAGCGCATCGTCTTCGTCAACGCATGGAACGAGTGGGCCGAAGGCGCGGTACTGGAGCCGGATACGCGGCTCGGTCATGCGTGGCTGGCGGCGACGCGGACGGCCCTCGCGCCACCAGTGTCAGTGCCGGTGCAAACACCCTGCGTCGTCATCCATGCCTGGTATCCCGAAGTGCTGCCGGAGATCCTGTCTGCGTTGACTGCCAGTGGTCTTGGATGGCGCATCGTGATCACCACAGGTCATGCACAGCGCGAGCGCGTGCAGGCATGTCTTGATGCCGCCGATCTGTCCGCGGACATCCGGATCTTCGCCAACCACGGTCGCGACATCCTGCCGTTCCTGCACGTCGCCGATGCGTTGCTCGACGAGGGCCAGCAAATTGTGCTCAAGCTGCACACCAAACGCTCTACGCATCGCCCGGATGGGGATGCGTGGCGCGCGGAGATGCTGGAAAGTCTGCTGGCGCCGGCTCGCGCGTCCATACTTTTCCAGGCATTCGACGACCCGGCGCTCGGTATCGTGGCACCGGAAGGCCACATCCATCCGCTCGGCTATTTCCTCAGCGCGAATGAAACGGCGATCGACCACCTGCTCCGGCGCACAGGTGTGACATGGGCAGACGATGACCTCGAACTGCCGTTCCCGGCGGGCAGCATGTTCTGGATCCGGCTCGATACGCTGCGTCCACTGCTCGATGCGCATCTGTCTGCGGAAGACTTCGAGGCGGAAGCAGGGCAGCTCGACGGCACGCTCGCACACGCCATCGAACGCCTGATCGGATTGCTGGCACATGCCCAGCGCAAACGTCTCGACGATGCCGCGACCGCGAGCGGCACACCGCCATTGCGCTCGAGCACCGACCCGTACGCATACGCGCGCCGGTCCTGATTCCGGCGCGTGTCCGGGCTCAGAATGCGCGGCTGAACTTCACGCCGGTCTTGTCCTGCAGTTCCGAAGCGTCCACGCCATCCGCCATCTCGACCAGCACGAGCCCGTCGGCGGTCACGTCGAACACCGCGAGATCCGTGATGACCCGGTCGACCACGCCAACGCCGGTCAGCGGCAGCGTGCACTCGGGCAGGATCTTGTGGCTGCCGTCCTTCGCGACGTGCTCCATCAGCACGACCACGCGCTTGACGCCGGCGACGAGATCCATCGCGCCGCCCATGCCTTTGACCATCTTTCCGGGCACCATCCAGTTCGCGAGATCACCGCTGCCAGTGACCTGCATCGCGCCGAGGATCGCCAGATCGATGTGCCCGCCGCGGATCATCGCGAACGAGTCGTGGCTGCCGAAGTAGCTCGCGCCCTTGCGGGCGGTGACGGTCTGCTTGCCAGCATTGATGAGGTCGGCATCGACCTCGTCTTCGGTCGGGAACGGACCGATGCCGAGCAGGCCGTTCTCGCTCTGCAACCACACGTCGACACCGTCGGGAATATGGTTCGCCACCAGCGTCGGCAGACCGATGCCGAGGTTCACGTAGGCGCCGTCGATCAGTTCGCGCGCAGCGCGCGCGGCCATTTCGTCACGGGTCCAGGCCATTACTTCGCTCCTCGCACGGTGCGCTGTTCGATGCGCCTCTCGGGCGTCGTGTTGACGACGATACGGTCCACATAGATGCCAGGCAGGTGTACCTGGTCGGGATCGATCGCGCCGATTTCGACCAGCTCCTCGACCTCGGCCACGCAGACCTTGCCGGCCATCGCGCAGGCGGGATTGAAGTTGCGCGCGGTCTTGCGGAACACGAGATTGCCGGCCGTGTCAGCCTTCCACGCCTTGACCAGCGCGACGTCGGCGATCAGCGCGGTTTCCAGCACGTAGTGCTTGCCGTTGAACTCGCGCGTTTCCTTGCCCTCGGCGACGATCGTGCCGAAGCCGGTTGCGGTGAAGAACGCCGGGATACCCGCGCCACCGGCGCGCAGGCGCTCGGCCAGCGTGCCCTGCGGGTTGAATTCGAGCTCCAGTTCGCCGCCGAGGTACTGGCGCTCGAACTCCTTGTTCTCGCCCACGTAGGACGAAATCATCTTGCGGATCTGCCGGGTCTCCAGCAGCTGGCCGAGGCCGAAGCCGTCGACGCCCGCATTGTTGGAGATCGCGGTGATGTCCTTGACGCCCGAATCGCGCAATGCAGCGATCAGCGCCTCGGGAATGCCGCACAGGCCGAAGCCACCCACCGCGAAGGTCTGGCCATCGGCCACGATGTCGGCCAATGCCGTCGCGGCATCGGGATACTGCTTGCCGCGTCGATCCGCGGCGGAACTCTGCTCGCTCATTGTGATCCTCATGGCGCAACGGCCTTCAATTCTACCGGCTGCGCGTGTACGCGGCCTTGGACCTTGGTGCAGTGGCGCAAACGGTCCTGTCCGCGCGAAACGATAGAATCGGACTTTCTCACCGATGGATCGACCATGCCCCTGCCCGCCTTCAAAGCCTACGACCTCCGCGGCCGCGTGCCGGACGAACTCAATCCAGCCCTCGCCCGCGACATCGGCATTGCATTGGCTGCCCAGCTGCCGCCCGGCGCGATCGTGCTCGGCCGCGACGTGCGTCTGAGCAGCCCGGAACTGCAAGCCGCGCTCTCCGAGGGTCTGCGTAGCCAGGGACGCGAGATTATCGACATCGGCGTCGGCGGCACGGAAGAGGTGTATTTCCAGGTCGACCACCGCGGCGCGGCCGGCGGCGTGATGGTGACCGCCAGCCACAATCCGATGGACTACAACGGCATGAAGCTGGTGCGGGAGCACGCGCGTCCGATCAGTTCGGATACCGGCCTGTTCGCGATTTCCGATGCGGTGGAAGCTGGTGATCTGCCTGCGCCGGTGGCGACACCGGGTACCGAGACCGCCGCGCTCGACAAGTCAGCCTATATCGAGCACCTGCTGGGTTACGTGGAGGCCAAGGCGCTGCGTCCGCTCAAGCTCGTGGTCAATGCCGGCAATGGCGGCGCCGGTTCGATCGTCGATCTGCTCGGCCCCCATCTGCCGTTCGAGTTTGTGCGCGTGTTCCACGAGGCCGACGGCAATTTCCCCAACGGCATCCCGAACCCGCTGCTGCCGGAGAACCGGCAAGCGACGGCCGATGCAGTGCGCGCGCACGGCGCGGATTTCGGCATTGCCTGGGATGGCGATTTCGATCGCTGTTTCTTTTTCGACGAGACCGGTGCGTTCATCGAAGGCTATTACCTCGTCGGCCTGCTGGCCGAGGCGATCCTCGCCAAGCAGCCGGGCGGCAAGGTCGTGCACGATCCGCGCCTGGTCTGGAACACGGTCGAGCAGGTCGAAGCCGCGGGCGGCGTGCCGGTGCTGTGCAAGAGCGGCCACGCCTTCATCAAGGAGAAGATGCGCGCCGAAGACGCGGTCTACGGTGGCGAGATGAGCGCGCACCACTACTTCCGCGAATTCGCATATGCGGACTCCGGGATGATCCCATGGCTGCTGATCGCCGAGCTCGTGTCCACCAGCGGCCGCTCGCTGGGTGATCTGGTGGCGGCGCGCGTCGCGAAGTTCCCGTGCAGTGGCGAGATCAACTTCCGCATCGCGGATGCGAAGGTCTCGGTTGATCGTGTGATGGCGCACTACGCTGCGCAGTCACCGGAGATCGATCGCACCGACGGCATCAGCGCAGACTTCGGCGACTGGCGCTTCAACCTGCGCAGCTCCAACACCGAGCCGCTGCTGCGGCTCAACATCGAGACACGTGCGAATCAGGCATTGCTCGAAGCGCGTACCCGTGAAATCTCCGACCTGTTGTCGGCCAAGCCCTGAGAGTCCCCCATGTCCAAGATTGTTCCTGTTCTGCTCTCCGGTGGCTCCGGAACCAGGTTGTGGCCGCTGTCGCGCGAGATGCATCCCAAGCAGTTTCTCCCGCTTGTGGGCGACCACACGATGTTGCAGGCGACCTGGTTACGCGTCGCGCCATTGGCGGGCGATGCCGGGCCGATCGTCGTCGCCAACGAGGCACATCGCTTCGTCGTCGCCGAGCAGTTGCAGGCGCTCGATACGACACCGGCTGCCATCGTGCTCGAGCCGGTCGGTCGCAACACGGCGCCCGCGATCGCTGCAGCGGCCTTCGAGGCACTCCGCAAGACACCGGATGCGATCCTGCTGGTGCTGCCGTCGGATCATGTCGTGCAGACGCCAGAGGCCTTCCACGCCGCCGTGCGCGCCGCGCTGCCTGCGGCCGAAGCCGGCAAGCTGGTGACGTTCGGTGTGGTGCCGCGCGGACCGGAGACCGGCTACGGCTACATCCAGGCAGCAGCCGGCGACGGCGGCGGCCCTGTGCCTGTC
This sequence comes from Luteimonas sp., assembly GCA_045810015.1. Taxonomy (GTDB): domain Bacteria; phylum Pseudomonadota; class Gammaproteobacteria; order Xanthomonadales; family Xanthomonadaceae; genus Luteimonas. The sequence goes on along the minus strand of JBJMWR010000011.1, from coordinate 132,439 downwards.
GAAGCCTTCGTCGAAAAGCCCGATCTGGCCCGTGCAGAAGCCTATGTTGCGTCCGGTGATCACTTCTGGAACAGCGGCATGTTCCTGTTTCGCGCCGATGTTTATCTCGCAGAGCTGGAGCGTCATGCGCCCGCCATGCTAGCTGCGGTGCGCGCGTCGTGGTCGAACGCTCGCCAGGACGTGGATTTCACCCGGCTCGATGCGGACGCCTTCGCCGCGAGCCCGTCGGATTCGATCGACTACGCCGTCATGGAAAAGACCGACGCGGCCGTCGTGATGCCGCTGGATGCCGGCTGGAGTGATGTCGGCTCATGGGCAAGCCTGCGCGAAGTCTCACCGCAGGACGCCGAGGGCAATGCCCATCACGGCGAGGTCGTCTCGATCGAATGCCGCAACACCTATGCCTACGGCGAGCGCCTGATCGCGATGATCGGGCTGGAAGACACGATCGTCGTGGAAACGCCCGATGCGATCCTCGTCGGACGCAGCGACCGCATCCAGCAGGTCAAGGAGGTTGTGGCCGAACTCAGGGCACGCGACCTCCCCCAGGCGGCCTGGCATCGCAAGGTCTACCGCCCGTGGGGGGCCTACGACTCGATCGACAACGGTCCGCGTCATCAGGTCAAGCGCATCACGGTCAAGCCGGGCGGCGTGCTGAGCCTGCAGATGCACCACCACCGCGCCGAGCACTGGATCGTCGTCAGTGGTACGGCCGAAGTCACACGAGGCGATGACGTGCTGCTGCTCAGCGAGAACCAGAGCACCTATATCCCGCTCGGCGTGACGCATCGACTGCGCAATCCGGGCAAGGTGCCGCTGGAACTGATCGAAGTGCAGTCGGGCAGTTATCTGGGCGAGGACGACATCGTGCGATTCGAGGACACTTACGGGCGCACCTGATTCCGCACGACCCCGCTCCAATGCAGAACGGCGCCCGAGGGGCGCCGTTTTCATGTGGCCGGCAACGCCTCAGGGCTGCGTGGCGGCCAATGTATCGAGCACGTCGCCCAGCGCAGCCTGCCAGTCAGGCAACGCGATCCCGAAGTCGCGTTCGAGGGTCGTCGTGTCCAAGCGGGAATACGCGGGACGCCTGGCCGGCGTCGGATAGTCGGCTGTGGTGATCGCTTCGACCATTGGCGCGCGCGTCATCAGGCCACGTTCGACCGCACCCTCGAAGATCGCCTGCGCGAATCCATGCCAGCTGGTTTCGCCGGTCGCCGTCAGATGCCAAGTGCCGGATGCCGACGTGACGTCACGCAAGATCTGTGCAGTCACGTCGGCAATCAGTGCTGCCGGCGTCGGCGTGCCGATCTGGTCGGCGACCACACGCAGCACGTCGCGCTCGGCGCCGACACGCAGCATCGTGCGCAGAAAGTTCTGGCCGTGCGCGGCATACACCCACGCGGTACGGAAGATCAGATGTCGGCCACCCGCGGCGCGGATTGCGTCCTCGCCCGCGAGCTTGCTCGCGCCGTAGACGCCGAGCGGCGCCGTGGCAGCGTCGGGGAGATACGGACGCGTGCCGCTGCCATCGAATACGTAATCGGTGGAGTAATGCACCAGCGGTACAGCGTGCGCGGCACACCAGCGCGCGATCGCACCTGGCGTTTCCGCATTCGCGGCCTGCGCTGCCGCGGACTCGCTCTCGGCCTTGTCGACCGCGGTGTAGGCGGCTGCATTGATCACGCGCGTCGGCCGCGTCGTGTCGAGCAGCGCTACGACCGATCCCGGATCCGAAAAATCAGCGGTCAGGCAGCCGCTGCCGTCAGGCAGCGTGCCAGTCCGTGTCGTGCCGGCCACAGCGCCCAGCGGCGCGAGTGCGCGCAGCAGTTCCTGCCCGACCTGTCCGTTTGCGCCGAAGACCAGCAAGGTCATGCGACGAACACCGGCAGACGGTCCTCGGCGATGTCGGCCAGCAACGGCGCATGCGTGTCCTTGTCGGACAACACCGGCGCATCGATCTCCCAGTCGACACCGATGGCGGGATCGTTCCAGCGCACACCGGCGTCTGCTTCCTTCACATACACGTCGGTGCACAGGTAGCTGAAGACCGCGCTGTCGGACAGCACCGCAAAACCATGCGCAAAGCCTTCCGGTATCCAGAACTGGCGCTTGTTCTCCTCGCTGAGGATCACGCCTTCCCACTCCCCGAACGTCGGCGAGCCACGGCGGATGTCGACAGCGACGTCGAGCACCTCGCCGCGCAGAACACTGACCAGCTTGCCCTGCGGACGCGGCCACTGGTAATGCAGCCCGCGCAGCACGCCTCTGGACGACGACGACACGTTGCTCTGCACGAAATTCGTCGGCAGACCGTGCTGCCCGAACCGCTCGGCATTCCAGGTCTCGAAGAAGAAGCCGCGCGCGTCGCCGAACACGGCCGGCTCGATGACGACGGCGCCCGGCAGTTTCGTTTCGATGATCTTCAACGCACGACTCCACGATGGACGAGCGACATCAGGTACTGGCCGTAGCCGTTCTTGGACAGCGGCCTCGCGAGCGCCAACAACTGCTCGGCGTCGATCCAGCCGTTGCCGTACGCGATTTCCTCCGGACAGCACACCTGCAGACCTTGCCGGTCCTGGATGGTCTGGATGAAATTCGAGGCCTCGTGCAGGGACTGGTGCGTGCCGGTGTCGAGCCACGCAAATCCGCGACCGAGCTGCTCGAGATACAGCGCGCCCTCGTCGAGATAGCGGCGGTTGAGATCGGTGATCTCCAGTTCGCCGCGCGGCGAAGGCTTGAGTTCGGCGGCGTAATCGCTCGCATGCCCATCGTAGAAATACAGACCCGTGACGGCATAGTTCGAGCGTGGGGTCTCTGGCTTCTCGTCGATGTCGATCACCTTGCCCGCGGCATCGAACTCGGCCACGCCATAGCGCTCGGGATCATTGACCCAGTAGCCGAACACCGTCGCGCCATCGCCGCGCGCATCGGCGCTCTTCAGCGTGTCTGTGAGGCCATGCCCGTGGAAGATGTTGTCGCCCAGCACCAGGCAGCTCGGCTTGCCGCCGACGAAGTCCCGGCCGATCAGATACGCCTGCGCCAGGCCGTCCGGACTCGGCTGCACGGCGTACTGGATGTCCATGCCCCACTGCGAGCCGTCACCGAGCAAAGTCTGGAACAACACCTGCTCGTGCGGCGTGTTGATGATCAGCACCTCGCGGATGCCGGCCAGCATCAGCACGCTGAGCGGGTAATAGATCATCGGCTTGTCGTACACCGGCAGCAGCTGCTTGCTGACGCCCTTGGTGATCGGATACAGCCGGGTGCCGGAGCCGCCGGCGAGGATGATGCCCTTGCGCGCAGTCATGCCTCGGCTCCCATACGTTCCAGACGGTAACTACCGTCGAGGATGCGCTGTACCCAGGGCTGGTTGTCGAGGTACCAGTCCACTGTCGCTTCGATGCCGGTCTCGAAAGTGTGCTCGGGCTTCCAGCCGAGTTCGCCCTGCAGCTTGGAAGCGTCGATCGCATAGCGGCGATCGTGGCCCGGACGATCGGTCACATAGGTGATCTGCGTGGCGCGCGACTGGCCATCCTCGCGCGGACGGCGCGCATCGAGCAGGCGGCAGATCGTCTCGACCACCTCGATGTTCTGACGCTCGGAATCGCCACCGACGTTGTAGGTCTCACCGACGCGGCCCTTGTCGAGCACCGTGCGGATTGCGGCGCAGTGGTCGGTGACGAACAACCAGTCACGGACCTGCTTGCCATCGCCGTAGACCGGCAGCGGCTCGCCGGCCAGCGCCTTGGCGATCACCAGCGGGATGAGCTTTTCCGGGAAGTGGTACGGCCCGTAGTTGTTCGAGCAGTTGGTGGTGAGCACCGGCAGGCCATAGGTGTGGTGGAACGCACGCACCAGATGGTCGGACGCGGCCTTCGACGCCGAGTACGGCGAGTTCGGAGCGTAGGGCGTGGTTTCTGAGAACTTGCCGGTCTCCCCGAGCGTGCCGTAGACCTCGTCGGTCGACACATGGAGGAAACGGAACGCCTCGCGACGTCCGTCAGGCAAAGCCTTCCAGTAGTCGCGCACCGACTCGAGCAGACCCAGCGTGCCGACGACGTTGGTTTCAATGAACGCGGCCGGACCGTCGATCGAGCGGTCGACGTGGCTCTCGGCGGCGAAATTCAGCACCGCATCGGGTCGGTGCTCGGCGAGCAGCCCCGCGACCAGATCGCGATCCCCGATGTCGCCATGGACGAATACGTGTTCCGGATTCGATTCGATCGACGCCAGCGTCTGCAGGTTGCCTGCATACGTCAGGGCATCGAGATTGATCACGCGGACGCCGCGACGTACGGCTTCCAGTACGAAATTGCCGCCGATGAAACCGGCGCCGCCGGTGACGAGCCATGTGGGCACGAATTCACTCCTGTGGACGATCGAAATGCCCCGTTCGAGGCCAGCCACCAAGGATACCGGCTCGTTCGTGGGATTTCGGCACGAAGATGAATACCCCCCCGCACGGCAGCGGTTCGCGCACCCGAGGCGGCCCCGCTAGAATTGACGGATTACCCCGCGCCTGCCGCCGCGGCCGGGTGATCCGCAACGCACAAGGAATGCAGTACCGATGAAGATCCTCGTCGCCTACAAGCGCGTGGTGGACTACAACGTCCGCATCCAGGTCAAGCCGGACGGGTCCGGCGTGGTCACCGACGGCGTCAAACTGTCGGCCAACCCCTTTGATGAAATCGCGCTGGAAGAAGCCCTGCGCCTGCGCGACAAGGGCATCGCGACGGAGGTCGTGGTCGCGACGATCGCACCCGCCGACGCCCAGGCGCACCTGCGCAACGGCCTGGCCATGGGCGCGAACCGCGCCATCCACGTAGTCTGTGATCAGGCGATCCAGCCGCTGACCGCCGCCCGGACCCTGCTCAAGCTGGTCGAGAAGGAGCAGCCGGACTTGGTGATCCTCGGCAAGCAGGCGATCGACGACGACGCCAACCAGACGGGCCAGATGCTGGCAACGCTGTGGGGCCGCCCGCAGGCGACCTTCGCCTCGAAGGTCGAGATCGCTGACGGCAAGGCCACGGTGACGCGCGAAGTCGACGCCGGCTTGGAGACCCTCGAAGTTGATCTGCCGGCCGTCGTCACGACCGATCTACGCCTCAACGAGCCGCGCTTCATCAAGCTGCCCGACATCATGAAAGCGAAGTCGAAGCCGATGGAATCGATCCCGTTCGCCGACCTCGGCGTCGCGTCGGTCGATACGCTCAAGACCACGCACTTTGATGCGCCGACCAAGCGCGGCAAGGGTGTCATGGTCAAGGACGCGGCTGAACTGGTCGCCGCGCTCAAGGCCAAGGGCCTGCTCTGAATTCCGTCGCTCTCGCGTACGCGGGAGCCCAGTGACGTCCGGCCCGGGGTCGGATCGCAGGAGAACCTCATGTCCAAAGTCCTTGTCATCGCCGAGCACCTCGACGGCACCCTGAACGCCAGCGCGACCGCCAAGACCGTCGCCGCGGCGCAGGCGCTGTCTCCCGACACCATCGACGTTGCAGTGTTCGCCGCCGATCCGGCTGGCGCTGCCGCAGAAGCCGCCACGATTGCAGGCGTTTCCAAAGTCCTCGCCGTTGCAAATGCCGCCAACGCACAGGCGCTCGCACAGGTCCTTGGCCCGCAGATCGCGAAGCTCGCTGCCGGCTACACGCATGTGTTCGCGCCGTCGACCACGTTCGGCAAGGACCTGCTGCCGGTCGTCGCCGCGCTGCTGGGTGTGAACCAGATCTCCGACCTGATGACGGTGGAGAGCAGCCACGTCTTCAAGCGTCCGATCTATGCGGGTAATGCCATCGTCACCGTCGAAGCTCCAGCCGACCAGCCGGTGGTCGCCACAGTGCGCACCGCGTCCTGGCAGGAAGCGGCTCGTGGCGGCGCCGCGACCGTCGAGACCACCACCGTGGATGCGGAACTGCCGACGCACACGCGCTTCATCGGTCTCGCCGCAGGCAGCACCGACCGCCCCGACCTGCAGAGCGCCAAGCGCGTCGTCTCGGGCGGCCGCGGTGTCGGCTCGGAAGAGAACTTCAAGATCGTGTTCGACTTCGCCGACAAGCTCGGCGCCGCCGTCGGCGCCTCGCGCGCTGCGGTGGACGCTGGTTACGTGCCCAATGAGCTGCAGGTCGGCCAGACCGGCAAGATCATCGCTCCGGAGCTGTATGTCGCCATCGGCATCAGCGGAGCAATCCAGCATCTGACTGGTATCAAGGATGCCGGCACGATCGTCGCGATCAACAAGGACGCCGATGCACCGATCTTCGAGATCGCGGACATCGGTCTGGTCGGTGATCTGTTCAAGGTGCTACCGGAGCTGGAAGCGGCGCTCTAATGCACGCGAGATGGACGGCGATTGCGCTGCGCGTCCATTCTTCCGGCCTTGCCGCCGCAATCCGGGCAACTACTCCCGTGCCGTTGCATCCCCCCATAGACCGCAGAATTCCCGGATGCCAGCGGCAACCGACATCGGTGGTAGACGTCCTTGCAGGGACAGCCGCTTCGAGAACTGCACCACCACAGGCAATGAGGGCGTGATCCCCATGCGAACCCGATACCCCCACGTAGCCCTGGTCATTCCTGCCTACAACGAGGGGAGCGCGATCTGCACAACGATTGCGGCGATTCCGGATACATTTCCACGTGTGATCGTCGTCGATGACGGCAGCGCCGACGATACCGGCCGTCAGGTCGCGACCACCCGGGCGACGCTGGTCCGGCACCCGATCAATCTTGGTCAGGGCGCGGCTCTGCAGACCGGCATCGATGTCGCATTGCTCGATCCCGCTGTCACCCATATCGTCACCTTCGATGCCGACGGTCAGCACCGCATCGAAGATGTACGGGAAATGCTTGCGTTTGCGGATCAGCAGGATCTGGACATCGTGCTTGGCTCCCGCTTTCTCGGCGCTGCGATCAACATGCCTGCGACCAAGCGCATCATTCTCAAGGCCGCGGTCTGGTTCTCCAATCTGACCTCGGGCGTCAAGCTGACAGACACGCACAACGGGCTGCGCGTGATCCACCGCCGTGCGGCCGAGCGGCTAAAACTCGAACTACCGGATTTCTCTCATGCCTCCGAGATCGTCGAACGTATCGGGCAGCAGCGTTTCAGTTATGCCGAAGTGCCGGTCACGATCATCTACAGTGAGTATTCCCGCAGCAAGGGCCAGTCGATCATCAATGCAGTCAACATCGCGTTCGATGCGTTGCTCAGGAAGGTAATCCGGTAATGATCATTCGCACTCTGCTCATCGTTTCTACGATCTGGATTGCCTGGTATTTTTTGTCTTCGAGAGGCACGAGCCGTTCGAACGCATTCAAGAAGGTCCTGCTCGTCGGCTTCGTTCTGGCAGCCGTTTTCGCCGTTCTGTTCCCGGAAAGCCTGACTGCCGCCGCCCGCCTGGTGGGCGTGGGCCGAGGCACCGATCTTCTGGTCTATGCGCTTGTACAGGTGGTGGCCTTCCAGATGTTCAATACCTACGCCAAGGACAAGGACAACCAGCGCCAGATCGTCCACTTGGCCCGCCGCATCGCGATTCTCGAAGCTGCAGCTGGGCACGGGAAGGCCCTGCAACTGGGTAGTGCCACAAAAGAGGGCGACGCCCCGACAGAGAGCCGCGAGTGAAATCGGCGGGCGGTAAGATTCTCGTCACCGGCGGCGCAGGCTACATCGGCTCCCACACCTCGATTGCGCTCCTCGCAGCGGGCTATGAGGTGGTCATCGCCGACAACTTCAGCAACAGCGAACGCTGGATTCCGGAACGGATCCGGACGCTCGCCGGTCGAGACCTCCGTTGTGTCGAACTGGATCTGCGAGATCGCGAAGCCACGGTATCGGCGGTTCGGGATATCCGGCCCGCCGGCGTTATCCACTTCGGTGCACTGAAGTCGGTAGGCGAAAGCGTCGCCGAGCCGCTGCTGTACTACAGCAACAATGTCATTGGCACGCTCAACCTCCTGGAGGCGATGCGCGCTTCGGGCTGCGGCCAGCTCGTTTTCAGCTCTTCGGCCACGGTATATGGACATCCCGAGCGATGCCCGGTGCGCGAGGATGCGCCTGTTGGCGCCATCAATCCCTATGGCCGCACCAAACTGATGATGGAGCAGGCCATTGCCGATCTCGTGGCCGCGGACTACAGTTTCCACGCGGTTACGCTCCGGTACTTCAATCCTGCAGGCGCGCATCCGAGTGGACGACTTGGAGAACTGCCCCGCGGCGCGCCCAACAATCTGGTGCCCTTCGTCGCTCAGGTCGCCGCCGGAGTGCGTCCGGAGGTGCAGGTCTTCGGGCATGACTATGCAACCGTGGATGGCACCGGCGTCCGCGATTACATCCACGTCATGGATCTCGCTCAGGCACACGTGAGTGCTTTGCACTATCTGGAGCGGACAGCAACAAGCCTGACCGTCAATCTGGGTACCGGGCGTGGCTATTCGGTACTGGAAATCATCCAGGCGTTCAGCGACGCATGCGGACACGCGGTGCCGTATCGCCTCGTCGGTCGCAGGCCCGGCGATACGGATGCCTGTTTTGCCGACCCTAGCATTGCCGAGCAGCATTTGTATTGGCGTGCCGAGCACGACCTGGCCAGGATCTGCACGGACGCCTGGCGCTGGGAGCAACATCTGCGTGCCGCCCAGGGCGACGCGTCCAGATGAACCGCTGCCCGGCCTATACAAGTGGTTTCGCCAACTGGCAGCTCGGTAACCTCTCACAGAACTGACCCGCAGCGTGAAGCGGCGCCCCGCGCGAACGGCGCTGCATCGTCACTTTATAATCGCTTCATGCGCTTTGACGCGTGTTGACTCGGTCTAATTAAACAGGCCCGCCGGGGCCAGCCACGGATGTGACTCATGACTTCTTCGAAAGTGCTCGTCGTTCTGCCGACACTGGGAGATCGCCTCGATACCCTGCACGAAACCCTCGACTCGGTCGAAGCGCAGCGTCGCGATGTCGCACTGACGCTCGTCGTCGTGGTGCCTCCCGACGCACTCGCCGCGCGCGAGCTGGCAGCCTCAAGGGGCGCGGTCCTCGTCGACGATCCCCGCAAGGGCATATCTGCAGCGATCAACTATGGTCTGGATGCGCGAACCGACGAAACCTATTACGCGTGGATCGGCGACGACGACGTGTTCCGACCGAACGGCCTCTCCAAACTTCAGAGGATTCTGGACGCGCGTCGCGATTCGGTTCTGGCGTTCGGCGGCTGCGATTACATCGATGCAAACGGCCGCATCATCGCGACCAGCAACGCTGGCGCGCTGGCACCGGCGCTGCTTGCCTGGGGACCGAACCTGATCCCCCATCCGGGCACAATGGTCCGTCTCGACAGCCTTATGGCGATTGGTGGATTCGACACTTCACTGAAGTACGCGATGGATCTCGACGCGTTCCTGAAACTCAGGGCACACGGAACATTTGCCTACACGCGCGAGTCCGTGTCGGGGTTCCGTTGGCACCCGGATTCCCTCACGGTGGCCAACCGCAATGCGTCCGGCGCGGAGGCTGAGGCGATCAAGCGTCGCCACCTCCCTGCGGCGCTGCGTGCACTGAGCCCATTGTGGGCCTTGCCAATCCGGTACGCCTCGGCATTCGCGGCGAAGCGCGTAAACGCACGGGCGCGCCTCCTTGCCGCTCAGGGCTGATCATTGCGTCAGGAGCGAGGCGATCGCCTCCTAAAGGTGCGATCAGCTCCCGACGCTGCAAACGTGACTCAAGGGTTGGCGTTGGTGTTGGCTTGCAGAAAATGACGGTACGCATCCTCGATACCAGTATCGAGGTCACGGCTCCGGTCCCATCCCATCGCACGCAAACGGCCCGAATCCATCAACTTCCTTGGTGTCCCATCAGGCTTGGACGCATCGAACACGAGCTCGGCTTCGTAGCCCACCACCCGCGCGATTGTTTCCGCCAGCTCGCGAATAGTGATCTCGACGCCTGATCCAACGTTGACGTGATCGTGGCCGGAATAAGTTTTCATCAGAAACACCAACGCGTCGGCCAGATCGTCGCAGTGCATGAACTCGCGCAGGGGCGTGCCCGAACCCCATACCACCACGGACTGCGCACACGACACCTTGGCTTCATGAAACTTGCGAAGCAGCGCGGGGAGCACATGCGATGAATTCAGATCGTAGTTGTCGCCCGGCCCGTAGAGATTGGTCGGCATGGCCGATATCCAGTCACGGCCATACTGGGCGCGATATGCCTGGGTCAGTCTGATGCCGGCGATCTTTGCGATTGCATACCATTCGTTGGTGGGTTCCAGTGGACCGGTCAACAGGCTGTCTTCGGAGATCGGTTGCGGCGCAAGTTTCGGGTAAATGCACGACGAGCCGAGAAACAGCACGCGCGCAACATCCTGCTCGTGTGCGGCCTGAAGGATATTCGCCTCGATCATCAGGTTCTGGTAGAGGAAATCGACAGGGAATTCACTGTTCGCCTTGATACCGCCGACTTTGGCAGCCGCGAGCACGATCCCATCAGGCTTGTTTTCTGCCATCCACTCGCGAACCTGCAACTGTTCGACGAGGTCGACATCGTCGCGGCCGGCGACGATAACTTCGCAGCCTTCACTCGCGAGGCGTCGCGCCACGGCGCCACCGACCATGCCGCGATGGCCGGCCACCCAGATGCGTTTTCCGGAAAGTTCAAACATGCTCAACCCTCCAGGCTGACGGGGACGTCGTGCCCATGTGCCCTGAGCAGCGCATGACGCCGCGCTGCCATGAGATCGGCCGCGACCATCTCGGCGCACATCTGCTGTGTCGTGATTTCAGGCACCCATCCAAGGCGCGCCTTGGCCTTGCTCGGATCGCCCAGCAGGGTTTCGACCTCGGCCGGACGGAAGTATCGCGGGTCGATCCGCATCAGGATGTCACCCGCTTTTACGGCGGGAGCCTTGTCGCCTGTGACCGACACGACGGTCGCAACTTCATCCACACCGGTGCCGGAGAACACGAGCCCGATGCCGAGTTCGGCTGCAGACCATGTGATGAATTCCCGCACGGAATACTGCACTCCGGTCGCGATGACGAAATCCTCTGCGACCTGCTGCTGCAGCATCATCCACTGCATCCGGACATAGTCCTTGGCATGGCCCCAGTCGCGCAGCGAATCGATATTGCCCATGAACAGACAGGATTCGAGTCCCTGCGCGATATTGGCGAGTCCGCGGGTGATCTTCCGGGTCACGAAAGTCTCGCCGCGACGTGGACTTTCATGGTTGAACAGGATGCCGTTGCACGCGTACATGCCGTAGGCCTCTCGGTAGTTCACCGTGATCCAGTAGGCATACAGCTTGGCGACAGCGTATGGGCTGCGCGGATGGAAGGGCGTGGTTTCCCGCTGGGGCGTTTCCTGCACGAGCCCGTACAACTCGGAGGTCGATGCCTGATAGAAGCGCGTCCGATCGGTCATCTTGAGGAACCGGATGGCCTCCAGCAGCCGGAGCGTGCCGATGCCATCGACGTCCGCGGTGTATTCCGGCGACTCGAAACTTACGGCGACATGGCTCTGCGCGCCGAGATTGTAGACCTCGTCCGGCTGGACCTCGGAGAGGATGCGGGTGAGATTGCTCGTATCGGTGAGATCACCATAGTGCAGATGCAGGCGGGCGCCGCTCTCGTGCGGGTCCTGATAGATGTGGTCCACCCGCTGCGTGTTGAATGACGAGGCGCGGCGCTTGATCCCATGGACCTCGTAGCCCTTCTCGAGTAGAAACTCTGCGAGATAGGAGCCATCCTGGCCCGTAATGCCGGTGATGAGTGCGCGCTTCGTCATTTGGATTCCTGACTGATTACTGGATCGCCATGACCTGTCGCGGCCTGGCTGAACTGCTGCCGATCTCACCCGGGTCAAACGGCACTGCGCCGCCGCCCCAAGAACCGGTGGAGTCGTAGAAGAGGGTTAGCATAACGAAAACGGCTCGCATGCTCTAACGCAGATACCCCTGCGAACACGGCAAAGACATCGCGCGCTGGGATCGATCAGCGCTGCACTGCCACGTAGTGAACAAAGCGCGCCGGGAGCGCTCTGCTGCCCGATCAAGCCGGCTTGCCTGCCAACATCATCAGAAGAACGCCGGACGATACCAGCACCAGCCCCATCCACTGCAACGGCTGAAGGCGCTCTCCGTAAAGCAGCCAGCTTGACGCAGCAATCAGGATGTAGAGGAAGGCGCCGGAAATCGCAAATGCGAGACCCAGTTTGACCCGGCTTACGATCACCACCCAGGTGATGAAGCCCACGGCCTGAATCGCGACGGCAGCGATTACATAAGGGGAAAGACAGGCGGCGATCAGCCAGTGGATCCCGGTCGGCACTGGTTCACGCAAAGCAAGCAGCGTTACCGCCCGCTTGACCATCAGCTGACTTCCAAGCGTACAGAAGGTGACGAAAGCGATCATTGCGACTTCACGGAACATGGACTTCTCGCTCTAGGTCGATGACGCGGGCATCTCCGGACATCGCTACGGTCTCCCATCGCGCAACCAGCGTAACGACGTCATGGATGCACCAGTCTCCCGCCGTAGCGGGGACGAGCACATAGCGCACTTTTTGCGCTTGTAGCCAGGGCACATCGAAACGTTCGCAGACGTGCGCAACGTAGTTATACGTCGTGTAGTCCGGGTCACCCTGGAAATAGAAGAATGCAACCGGACCGACATCCGCATGGGGCGCGAGACGTCCGCCGCCAGCGGGGAACAGCCATAGCTCGCGCCCCATGCGGACAATTCTGTTCGCGATAAGAAGTCGATCCTCCGACACGTCCGGATCCACGCCTTGCGCCTCGAGATACGCTCTGAATTGTCCAAGCACCTCGATGTCGTCCTGGACGGGGCATTCAACACCTCCGCAATAGGAATGCTTGGGAGCGAGGAAGAAGTTTGCGTTCGGACGAATGACCGATGCCGAACCTGCTACGAGCGCCGCACCCAATATTGCAGCCGCAGCCACGCGCCGGCGGGCGGCGATCTCTGTCACGAAGGCGATTGACAGCGACATCACCAGGAGCATCTTGACCTGAGCCAACGCTACCGGCAGGTACGGCGCGACCAAAAAGAATCGCTTGTCGATTCCGAATTGCTGTGAGATCGCCAGCGCAGATGCTGCGACCGCCAGGACGGCTAAGGCGCAAAGACCGATACGCCACAGGTCGCGCCTGCGCAAGATGCAAGCCCAGGCGACCCCAAGCCCGGCCAACAGCAGAATCGAAGCGAGACGGGGCACCCCCGGGAAGACTTCCATCGCAGCTCCCAGGTGGGACCAGGGGTTTGCCGACAAGTCGACCAGCCCCAGCCGTACACCTTCTACGACCGACATCGAGCCGAAACCTTCGAGCGCCAGTTTCTCAGCAGAAGGCTGTCCAGTCGCCATCCCAAGGAAATACGGATCCACCACGACAAGCGCGACGCCTAACACCGAAAGCAACAGAACAAGACCGTCGAGCCAGCGTCCGCCAGCAATGGTCCAGACGACTCCGGCACCCACGATCAGAGCACCTGCCACAACATTGACGGGGTTCAAGGAGGCCAGAACGAAGAGCAGCACCGCCAGCATGACAACTGCGTGTACCCGACCCAGGACCTGCCTGCAGACCGCAAGCACGATCACACCGACCAGCGTCAGAAAGCCGAACGCCAATACCCGCCCGAGACCCTCCATGTGCACGTAGCTCGCGTGCAAAGGCATCATGTAAGCGGCGAACAGCAGCAGAAGCGCCATCAGGCCCATCGCGACCCGCACACCACCGCGCGCGCGATAGCTCGTTGCGTCTGCCAAGGCCAGTGCGGAGAGCGAGTAAATTATAAAAGACACAACGCTTGCCGAGTCCCGGACGTCGAGCATGGAGATCCATGACCAGAGCGCGATCAGGACACCCGTACCAGCCGGATAATTGAGACTGTCTTCCCCCCAGACACCCTGCTGCCAAGGCACGCCCCCGAAATGAACGACCTGCCGCGCAAAGAACGCGTGCGAATCGGGATCACTGGACAGCATGACCAGACGCGGCAGTTCACGATCAGCTACAACAACGCATAGCAGGAACAGGACTGCCACCTGGAAGGCGGCCAAGCCAACATCGGTCGACGTCCAAGTCTGCGCCACTCCGCGCCGAACCAGAAACACCCCGCATAGCACCGCTACGATCAGTATTTCCAAGCCGGTAATGCGCAGTGGCACACCTAGCGCCCCCGGAAGTGATCGCAGGTACACATAGAGGAACAACAACGCCAGGCCCAGCAGTGCATTTCCCGCGAGCCCGAAGGACTGCCACGATCGTGCCGGCACTCCAGCGCGTAGCGCGGCTAGACCGACCGTAGCGAACGCCAGGATTGCGATCGTCAACCCGCCGCCCGCCAGTAAAGACTGGAAAGGACGGTCACCCGAAAGGCTCAGGCCCGTGATACGCAGGATCGCGAAAGTGCCGATGAGGCCCACGACAGGCCAGAGCACGACCGGCCGGATCAGGGCTACGGTCACCAGCGCGTGTCGGAACCAGGAGCGATACATCCAGCCGAGTATCAGCAGACCCAAGAGCGCCACCGACGCCGCAGCGAGACCGCCCCATGCAGGCGTCCGAAGCGACTCTGGAACCGCTACTTCAAAGTGCGGATCGGAGTCCAGCGAGGTCACGGCAAGACCATCCCGGACCTCACCCACTTCCACGCCGCTCAGCGGCTGGATCGACTGGACAAGGTCGTCGGGACGGAGGACGACCTCCGCGCTGCCGCGCTTGAACACCAACCCGTAGAGCACGATTTCGCCAGATGCTGCACCCAGGTCGAAACGGATAGACCGAGGGAGCTTGCCCGGAACTGGAATCCGATAAACGTCGCGCCGACCTACGACGATATCGAACTGCTCCGACCGGTCCTCGCTGTAGCTACCGTCTCGCGAATGGAACACCTGACCTGCAGCCGAAGTCCCGATGTTGGCGTCAATCTCCAGCACCAGTGAAGCTGGACGCAGCGCGTTGCCGATGACCAGCAAACACAGGATTGCGAACGCGAGAGCAAGTAATTTTCTCATCCGGGCATTCAGAGTGTGCGAGGCCACGGATCCGATCGGCCGGGATGCAGTGCCCTCACTCATGAATCGCTCCACCGCACACGTCGCCGGACACGCTCGTCGTGTTCAGGTCTACAATCCGTCCGCATACACTTCCGCACTCTTGCTGACAGCACCGAAACTTCACCTTGCACCCTTAACGTCTGCTGGAAAACCATTGACACGCGGTGGATACGCAAGGGTGAATGGAGCATTCGTCAGACTGAGATTGAGGTTGTAGTAGGGGTCCGATTCGAGAATTTCCCCCCAGCGCACCTTCATGAAACTCTCTTCCCGTTTGAAACGCTCGATCTTTTCCGGCGTGTTTTCATACCCGCGTGACGCAGATTCGTGGTGGTACAACTCTGCAAACGGCGTCCAGAGATTCCGGTATCCGGCCTCGCGCACGCGAATGCAGAAGTCGACGTCGTTGAAGGCAACCACCAGGGCTTCGTCGAGCCCCCCCACTTCTTCAAAAACGGAACGCCGAACAACGGCGCAAGCGGCGGTTACTGCACTGATGCTCTGCACGAGACCGGCCCGATGCTTGTCGCCTGGATAGCCACGCGGCATGCCGACATAGGAATGTCCCGCTACGCCACCGATACCCAGAACCACACCTGCGTGCTGGATCGTATCGTTGGGGTAGTACAGCATCGCACCGACCACACCGATCTCGGTGCGATTCGCGTGGGACACCATTTCAGTCAACCAGTCTGGACTGATGACCTCGATGTCGTTGTTGAGCAGCCCGATGATTTCGCCTTGAGTGCTGGACGCTCCGAAATTGTTGATCTTCGAGTAATTGAACGGCGCGTCGTAACGAAGCACCCGGACATTCGAATGGGCTTTCAGCTCTCGAAAATACGCGATCGTTTCTTTCTCTACCGACCCGTTGTCGAGAATTACGACTTCATAGTTTCGGTAGGTCGTACGTTCCAGGATGGAATCCACACACTGTCGCAACAGGTCGACACGGTCTCGTGTCGGGATGAGCAAACTGACCCTTGGCTGCGGCTCTGGAATCTCATGGGCAATATGATAGTACCCGCTGTATCCGGGCATCTCTTCGACTTTGGCAGGTGTGCCGGTGCGGTCGAAATGATCCTGGATGGCGCGCAGAGCGGCGAAGTGCGCGTAGCTCTTTTCACCCGGCGCCAGCGCGGTTGATCCTTCGATCATTCGCCAGTGATACAGCACCTTGGGTACGTGGCCGATCTGGTCAGACAGGAGAGCTTCGCTGGCGCGCAGCGCAAGATCCCAATCCTGGGCCCCGTCAAACCCTTCACGGAAGCCTCCGATTTCCTCGATCAGCGCGCGCTCGTAAACTCCAAGGTGGCAAACGCAGTTCTGCGACAGGAACAGGTCGGGATTCCAGTCTGACTTGAAATACGGATCGCTGCGATTGCCCTCAGTGTCAATCTTGTCCTCGTCGGTGAAGAGCATCCGCCACCGGGGATTGTGATCGAGCGCCACGGCACACCACGCGAGGGCCAATGGATGCAGCGCGTCATCGTGGTCGAGCAGCGCAATGTGGCTGCCCGTGGCCAGCGCGAGCGCGCTGTTCGAAGCAGCGGCGATGTGTCCATTGCTGCTGCGCCGGATTGCCTTGATTCTGGAGTCTTCTGCTGCAAGGCTTTCGATCAACGCCCATACCTGTGGATCTGGCGATGCGTCATCCGCAATGCACAACTCCCAGTGCGGATAAGCTTGGGCCTGCACGCTTTCGATGCATGCACGCAGCCACTTGGGATCGGTGTTGTAGGTCGGCACCACGATTGAAAAGCGGGGACCGTTTTCAACCACTGGCATCATATCCAGTGTCAGCGCGACGTCCTCTTCCGAGCAGTCGTCGTAGAAGTCCACCCACACCTGATAATCGGAGACGCTCATCGTCGTCACTTCAGCTGCATAGAGGCGATAAAGCCGATCGGCCATACGCCTGGGGCCATGCAGCACGTCGAGAGCGGCCCCGCGCAGCAGTCGCGCGCGCTCCGTCCACGAACTCCGATTCCATAGGGTGTGCGCCATCGTGCGTGCCGCGGCGGACTTTCCGATCCTTTCGAGAGAAAACCCGAGCACGCGAAACTCGCACGGAATCAGCGTTGGATCGAACCGCAAGGCGGTGACATCCGCGACGAACCGCACCAGCCGACGCACCGAATGCCGGCCTGCACGCGCATCGCTGAGCGGAATTGACAGGCGATCCGCCTCGAGCACATGGCTCCTGGAATAGTCCGGATACAGCACGGGGCCGTGAATGCGTCCACGAAGGACTTCGAATTCCAGTTCGACGATGTACCAACCACCTGTCAACGCCCCTTGAGGGAGGCTTACATCGAAGTACGGATCATTGCCGGAGGCGCGCCATCGGGTCTGGGCACCAGCGCCATCCAGGCGCTCAAGCTGCTGTATCGGACTCAGCTCTGCATTCATTGCAACGGTCAACCTGCGTACTGGCCCGCGGCACACATGCCGCAGACCGGGCGGGATCGATCGAGAAAGCCCGACCGACTAGGGAAAGATTGGGATTGTAGGCGGGATCGCTGACAAGCACGTTCGCCCATCGCGCTTTCATCGCCCCGACTTCAGTTGCAAAGCGGGCGATTTTCTCCGGATTGTCTTCCTGACCACGGCTGGCGGATTCATGGTGGTACATCCAGACCCAGGGCAGCCAGAGATTGCGGTATCCCGCCTCGCCGACGCGCAGGCAGAAATCCACGTCATTGAACGCGACGGCCAGTTCGGTGTCCAACCCGCCCACCTCCTCGAATACGCTGCGCTGGATTGCCAGGCACGCTGCCGTGACCGCTGACATCCGCTGGGCCGCCAGCGCACGACCGAACTGACCCGGATGAAGCCGAGGAAAGCCCGGGTACGCATGCGCCGCCACGCCCTCCACGCCGAGGATCACACCGGCATGCTGGAGGCTTGCGTCGGGATAGAGAAGCTTGGCGCCCACGGCCCCGACTCCTGGACGGCAGGCGTGCATCGCCAGCTCCCGGAGCCACGTACCCTCGGTGATCTCGATGTCGTTGTTGAGCAGGACCACCACGTCGGCGGTGGAATCCGCCACGGCACGATTGTTCAGCGCCGAATAATTGAACGGAGAGTCATCGCGGATCACGCGGATCCGCTTGTCTTCGCGCAGCTGTTCCAGATACGCGAGGGTGTCCACCTGTGTCGATCCGTTGTCGACGATCACGATCCCGTAATCGACGCCGGCCGTGCGGGCGAGGATGCTGTCGACGCAGACCGACAGCAGGTCAAGCCGGTCGCGCGTTGGAATGACGATGTCACACCGGATGTGCTGCGGAAGTTCATAGCGCAGGCGAGGGAGCCCGCTCTCGTCGGCAACGCGCGCGCCCGCTGCGTCCAGCGGACGCAGTCGCGCTAGCACCTCGGCGACCAGGTCGGCCGAAGCACCCGATGTGCGCAATGGGCGATGCGCGGGACCCGGCGCAGCGAGGTGGCGACGCGCCTGCACGGGCAGGTGTCGAATGCTCGCGTTCCCTGCGAGGCGGGCAATCCGCAAAGGCAAAACGTGCGCCCATGCGGCGCCATCGGCACGGATGTCCGATTCGATCTGCCGCAGCAGATCCACCCGGTAGAAGGACGATGGACCGACCACGTCATGCTGGCTTTGGAGATCCGGGTCCCAGGCGGGCTTGAAGTACGGGGCCTCCTCATCTCCCGCAGAGTCCGCGAAATCTTCGTCGGTATAGAGCGCACCGATGTCTGCCTCGCCAGCCAGGGCATCACACAGTTGGTGGAGGGCACCACGCGGCACGCGTTCGTCGGCGGAGATCCAGCCGATGAAACGTCCGCGTGCCTGTGCCAGACCAGGTGCAACGCCGGGCGCCATGGGCGCAAGGACCTGCGCCTCCGCAGGTCCAGCTCCCGCGGCAACTGCCGGCAGGATGAGCTCCACGCCCGGGACGAGCTGTTCGCCGAGCGCCTGCGCCGCAGCCTGCAGGGCAGCTCTCCCTGCGAAGGGCAACAGAACCAGCGTCATCACGGTCGCCTGTGGCGGGGTTGGAGGCCCAGCTTCCACTGGACGCACAGTGGTCCGGTCCGATGACAGCCAGTGCCTGTAGGCGATGCGGGCACTACCGACGTCCTGCACCCTGTAGGCAGGCCATAGCTGCTCGGCCCGCACCGGGGCCGATTCGTCGGTCAATGCCAGCTCTGCTGCCGGCCCGCGACCGAGGGCGTGCCACATCCGCCAGACAGCCTCACTGGGCGCGATCGTTTCAAAGCAGATTCTGCCGAGCGAGAATCGCCCCGGGCGGGTACTGGGATCCAGCCGCACATGCCGCAACGCACCCCACACACGGACGATCGCATCGATTCCGCCGGCTTCGTCCAGGTCGAGATCCTGACGTTCGGCTTCGCGCATACCCTCGCCACAATCCAGATACAGACTCGGGAGTGAAATCCGACCATCCACTTTTACGCGAAGGCGGTACCAGCCAGGCGCGAGGTCTTCGGCGAGCGCAAACACCAGATGGGGATCACTGCCTTCGCTGACCAGTGCATCGCCTTCGAGTTGCAGTTGTGAACTTGCGATCAGCTTCCATTCGGAAGGTGCGTCGAGCGCGCCGGCATCAATCATGGGGAGATGCTTTTTTCCACCAGGACTTGTTCTGGGCCTGCTCGATCCTTTCGACAGTCTCGCCGATTGCGTGAACCTGTTCCTGCATCCGTGTGTGTGCCGCCGGCAAACCTCCCACATGGTCAAGAATCGCCTGGAACCGGCCGCTGTGATCGGCAAGCAGATCGAGTGAGAACTGTGCCGAGCCGTTCGCGGCATGCTGCAGAGTCGCGATCGCGTCCATCAGCGCAGGCATGGCCGCTGCGGCACGGCCTGCATTCTCGGACGCGGTCGTGACCCGGTCCTGCAGTGCCTCGAATGCAAGCCGGAGCTCGGAACGCAACTCCGCGCCGACCACCTGCGGTACGTCCGAAGCTGATGCGCCGATATCCCGCACTTCCTGCAGCGCGGCCTCCAGCAGATGTGCCACATGCGTCTGCGTTCTGGCCTGCACCAGAACCCCATCCACCGCGGTCTTCAGGGAATCGAACATGCGCTGTGCGCCGTCTTCCGCGACCACCGCCTCGAAGTCCAATGTCAGCTCGACGAAACGTACGCGGTCCTGCCCGAGTTCCGGGACATCCAGCTCGACATGCGGATCACGACCAAGCGATACCCAACGCAGCCAGTTCGGCATCTGCGGTCGCAGCAGATCGCCATCCAGTGCGACCAGGCGTGCTTCCAGGCCGCCAACCTCCTGCAGGAGGCCGCCTTCGTCGTCCAGCAATGCAAGCCGCGCAATTCCGAACACGCCCGCACGCTCCGCCGGATCGATCCGGAGGCGGTTCGCTGTACCGTCCCTGGGAAGCGCGAAACGCAGCGCGGAGGGACCTGCGGCAAGTGGCCTGCTGGCGACCGCCTGGCGGGACTCGTCGAAGTCCCCGCCCGACCGCCGGAAGTACACGCGCACGTCTTCATGGGCCTGCGCGCTTGCCACCAGACCGGTAGCTGCCGGATCGGGGGCTGCCGCTGCCAGAAAGTCCGCAAGCGCTGCATCGCGGCCAAACGCGTCGGCAAACGCACGCATCGGCTCGGGCACGTCCTCGCCAACCAGCACCACGCCAAGACCATTGCTGTGCGGAAAGCTGAAGGTCGGGTAGCGCGTCGCGAGCTCTCCGAGATACCGCCCTACACCGAAGCCCCGCTCCTCCACAGCCGTGTCGTGCAGCAGCACCACCGCGCGTGGACTGAGCTTGGGAAGCCAGGTTTCGAAATCGTGCCGCACCGCCTCGTAGGTGTGCAGACCGTCGATGTGCAGAAGGTCGATACTGCCATCCTCGAATTCGCCCACGGCGTCGTCGAAGAATCGGCGGCACAACCGGGAAAAGCTGCCGTAGCGCGGATCATGGTAGGCGCGCAGCGCGTCCAGCACGCCTTCGCCATAGCCTTGTGCATGCGCATCGCCCTGCCAGGAGTCGACGGCGACGCATTGACTCTTCTCCAGCCCGAGATGGTGGACCGCCTGGCAGAACGCGAGGTAGGAGTTTCCGGAATGCGTGCCCAGTTCGACCAGCAGGCGCGGCCGCAGCAGGTCGATGGCCAGATACGCAAACGGGATATGCCCGATCCAGGAATGGGGTTGCGAGACATGCGGAAGAAGGAACACCACCGGGTGCTGCTCGATCCGGAAGGAATCGTTCATTCCACCACCTCCAGCGAGATCTTCGACATGGGAAGCCCCAGGATGCCGATTGACCACGACTGGCAAAGCGACTTCAGAGCGAGTGCTTCGTGCACCCAGTGCTGGATCGCGTGCTCGTCCTTGCCGCCATCGGCGACACCAACAGTGATGAAGTAATCGCCTGCCTTCAGGCGGGGCATCTCGAACTCGAAGCGCGCGCGCGCGCGGGCCCCCATCTCGAAGGAAACCCCATTGCCCAGCGACGACACGTAGGTATTGTCACCGAACAGCAGTTGGCCGAGCCGATCCTTGACATAGAAACCGACGATCGGCCGTTCCAGCACGTCTTCTGCGCTGAAATCCACATCCAGCACCACCGACTCTCCGCCCACGCACCACGACAGATCGCGCCCGTCGCGATCACGCAGGGTGACCTCGAGGATCTTCGCGCGCATCTCGCCGAACCCTTGGACATTGGGATCGAACGGCACGATTTCGATGTCGTTGCGGAGATTGGACGCGTTGACCACGTCGCGTCGCATATCATGCCGCGCGCGCTCGGCTGCCACCCCTTGTCCCTGGGCTGACTGCACCGTCGATTCGCCCTGGCGATTCGCGATGACGGACTCGAGGTACTGCTGCACGACGTCGCGTGACTCGCCGTATGCCATCGGGCGACCACTGTCGATCCAGAGCGCTTTGTCGCAGAGGCCACTGACCGCAGCGTCATCATGACTGACGAAGAGCAAGGTGCCACGCGCCTTGAACTCGCGCAGGAAGCGCATGCACTTCTGGGTGAAGAACGCGTCGCCCACCGCCAGTGCTTCGTCGATGATGAGCACGTCCGCATCCACGTGCGCCATGACCGAAAACGCCAGGCGCATCACCATGCCGCTGGAGTAGTTGCGGATCGGCTGGTCGATGAACTCGCCAATGTCTGCGAAATCCAGAATGTCCTGAAGCCGCGCTTCGATCCGCGCGCTCGACAGGCCGAGGATCGACGCATTGAGGAACACGTTTTCACGCCCGGTGAAGTCGGGGTTGAAGCCACTCCCCAGTTCAAGCAGCGCAGCGATTCTGCCCTGGATATCGATGCGACCTTCGGTGGGAGCAAGCGTGCCCGCGATCATCTGCAGCAACGTCGACTTGCCGGACCCGTTCTTGCCGATGATGCCCAGCGTCTCGCCACGCCGCACCTGCAGATCAATGCCTCGCAAGGCCCAGAACTCGCGGTAGAAACGCTTTGAATCGCCGAACAGTCCCTGCAACAGGCGATGCGAAGGCCGGTCGTAGATCTGATAGCACTTGCCGACGCCACTGGCATCGATGATCACATCGTCGGTGCCGACGGTAACCGGTTCAGAGGACATCGGCGAACCCCCGGCGGGTCTTCTGGAATACCGCGAACGCAAGATAGGCAAAGACCATGGCGCCTGCCAGATAGGCGAGCAGACCAGACCAGTCCGGAAGGCGTCCCCAGAACGCGACCTCACGCACCTGGTCGATGATGAAGGTCAGCGGATTGAGCCGGAAGATTGCCTGATAGCTTTCAGGCAACGTTTCGACCGGAATGATCGCAGAGGACAGAAACAGCAGCGCTGTCGCGAGGACACCGGTGATCTGCGCGATGTCACGCAGGAACACGCTCAGCGACGATAGCAGCCAGATCGTCCCCAACGCCACGAAAGCGAGTGGCGTCAGTACCAGCGGCCAGAACACCAGTGTCCAGTGGATCTCGCCACGGAGCAGGAAGTTGATCACGATGAACACCACGATGTTCGTCGTCGCATGGAACAGTGCCGACAGGACCACCGTCCAAGGCAGCACTTCGAGCGGAAACACGATTTTCTTGACCAGATTCACGTTGCCCGATATCAGAGTTGGGGCACGGATCAGGCATTCGGCGAAGAAACCATGCGTGAGCAGACCCAGGAACAACAACATCGCGAAGTCGGCGGTGTTGCCATTGGTCCCCGGCCACCTGGCCTTGAGAATGTAACCGAACGCGAGTGTGTAGACGATCAGCATGAGGAACGGGCTGATCAACGACCAGAGCAGTCCGAAACTCGCGCCGCGATAACGACCGAGAACGTCGCGACGCGACAGTTCGATCGTCAGCGAGCGATGCTTGATCCATGCGCTGAAGGGCCCGCCGATCGAGAACAGCGGCGTCGGAGACATGCTGGTACGCATGTCAGGCCTCCAGCGCGCGATCGATATCGGCGCGAAGATCATCGAACGCTTCCACGCCGACGCTCAACCGCACCAGATCATCATGCATACCCAGCTCGGCACGTCGCTCCGCCGGCACCGACGCGTGCGTCATTACCGCGGGATGGTTGACCAGGCTCTCCACGCCACCGAGCGATTCGGCGAGTGTGAACAGTTCGGTGCGCTCGCAGAACCGTTTCGCCGCCTCGTAGCCGCCCTTGATGCGCACCGAGATGATGCCGCCGAAGCCGTCCATCTGGCGCTTCGCCAGTGCGTGCTGCGGGTGCGAGGCGAGGCCGGGGTAGATCACGTGCTCGACGGCGGGATGTGCATCGAGGAACTCCGCCAGCGCCTGGGCGTTCTCGCAGTGGGCTTTCATGCGCAGATGCAAAGTCTTGAGACCGCGTAGCGCGAGAAAACTGTCGAAAGGGCCCTGCACGGCGCCTGCGGAGTTCTGCAGGAACGCCAGCTGTTCGGCGAGCTCGGCGTTGTCGCCGACCACCAGCATGCCGCCGACCATGTCGGAGTGGCCATTGAGGTACTTGGTGGCCGAGTGCATGACAATGTCGGCGCCGTGTTCGATCGGGCGTTGCAGGATCGGCGAGGCGAAGGTGTTGTCGACGACGACGGTCAGACCGCGCCGGTGCGCGATGTCCGCGATCGCCCGGATGTCGACGATCTTCAGCATCGGGTTGGTCGGGGTCTCGATCCAGACCAGCTTGGTCTTCTCCGTAATCGCGGCTTCGAACGTCGCCGGGTCGGTCATGTCGACGTAGCTGAAAGACAGCCCGGCGCTGCGCGTGCGCACGCGCTCGAACAGGCGGTAGCTGCCGCCGTAGAGGTCGTCCATCGCGATGACGTGGTCGCCGCTGTCGAGCAGCTCGAGCAGGGTCGCGGTGGCGGCCATGCCGGAGGCGAATGCGAAACCGCGCGTGCCGCCTTCCAGACCCGCCACGCAGCGTTCGTAGGCGAAGCGCGTCGGATTATGGGTGCGCGAGTACTCGAAGCCCTGATGCTCGCCCGGGCTGGACTGGGCGTAGGTCGAGGTCGCGTAGATCGGCGGCATCACCGCGCCCGTCGAGGGATCGGGCGATTGACCAGCGTGGATCGCCAAGGTGGCCAGCGCGAACTCGCGCTGCCGGGAACTGGAGTCGGACATGACAGCTTCCTGAAAGGACGGGAGATTCTAGCCAGCAGCCCTGAACGACAGGTTCAGAGCCCCGGCAGGCGGCTCCGCGGCGTCACTGCACCCGGCGGCGCAGGTAGTTCAGCAGATCGATGCGGGTGATCAGGCCGAGGAACCGGTCGCCCTCGGTGACGATCGCGACCTGGCCGCGGTCGAACACCGGCAGCAGGGCTTCGACCGGGGATTTGACATCGAGGAAGTCGAGCTTGCTGACCATCGCCGACGACACCGGCTCGCGGAAGCGGGCTTCGTCGCCATAGACATGCAGCAGCACGTCGCTCTCATCGAGGATGCCGACGATGCGATCGCCCTCCATCACCGGCAGCTGCGAGATCTCGTAGAGCTTCATGCGCTGGTAGGCCGTGACCAGCGGGTCGGCCGGCTGCAGCACCACCGTGTCGCGACGCGAGTACGGGCGCAGGATGAGGTCGCGCAGGTCGCCGTGCTGTTCGCGCTCCAGGAAGCCGTTGTCGAGCATCCAGTAGTCGTTATAGAGCTTGCTCAGATACTTGTTGCCGGTGTCGCAGACGAACACCAGCACCTTCTTCGGCGTGGTCTGCGCACGGCAGTACTTGAGCGCGGCGGCCAGCAGCGTGCCGGTCGATGACCCACCCAGGATGCCCTCGGTGCGCAGCAGTTCGCGCGCTGCCAGGAAGCTCTCCTGATCGCTGATCGCATAGGCCTGCTTGACCCGCGAGAAATCCGAGATGCCCGGCAGGAAGTCCTCACCGATGCCCTCGACCATCCAGCTGCCCGACTTGTCGTTGAGCACGCCGTCATTGATGTATTCGGCGAGGATCGAGCCCACCGGGTCGGCCAGCACCAGCTCCACGTCCGGCGCGTCCTTGGCGAAGCAGCGCGACAGGCCGGTCATCGTGCCCGAGCTGCCGCAGCCGAACACGATCGCGTCCAGCCCGCCCACCTCACGCATCTGCCGCAGGATTTCCGGCCCGGTGCCATGCTCGTGCGCGGCCGGATTGTCGGGATTGCCGAACTGGTTGATGAAGTAGGCGCCCGGGGTCTCGCCCGCGATGCGCTCGGCGAGGTCCTGGTAGTACTCGGGGTGGCCCTTGGCGACGTCGGAGCGGGTCAGTACGACCTCGGCGCCCATCGCCTTGAGATTGAAGATCTTCTCCCGGCTCATCTTGTCCGGGACCACGAGAATCAGCTTGTAGCCCTTCTGCTGGGCCACCAGCGCCAGGCCGATGCCGGTATTGCCGGCGGTGCCTTCCACCAGCGTGGCACCGGGCGCGATGTCGCCGCGCGCTTCGGCGGCCTCGATCATGCGCAGACCGATGCGGTCCTTGATGGAGCCGCCCGGATTCTGGCTCTCGAGCTTGAAATAGAGTTCGCAGGGGCCCGCATCGAGGCGGCGCGCACGCACGATGGGCGTGTCGGCGATCAGGTCGAGAACGGAGTCGGCGATCGGCATTGCAGGTCCGGGTTGCAGCGAGACAGATCGCAATTATCGCATCCGCGGACAACATTCGCGGGCGATGGCAACCGACGAGGATGGCCACCACCGCCCGCGACAGACGAACCTAGTGTTTCTGCATCTGGTCGTACATCTGGGTCAGGCGATCCTTTGCCGCGAGCTTTTCGCGCTTCATCTGCGACAGCGTGGTCTCATCGACGGCGAACACGCCGAGCTCTGCGTTCAGCACCTTCTTGTCCAGCTCTTTGTGCCGGTAGTAGAGCTGCCGGAACTCGACGTTTCCTTTCATGATCTCTTCGAGTTCGGTCTGCGATTGCGCTTCGAACATGGAATCCTCCTGACTGGAAAATACGAACGCCCCGACCGGCGACGGGCGGGGCGTTACGTGGGCTGCATCCAGGAACGTGGGGCGGACGATCCGATCAGGTCGCCGTCGCCGCCCTGCGGACGGAATACGGGGACCTCGTGGGGGATCATCTCGGTCATCGGCCTGGCTCAGTGACCGGATGGCGGAAGGAATCGGTGCCACCCGGACAACCGACCCTACTCCTCGGATCAGGGGCCTACAAGGGCGAAAAACCCGATTGCGTGTCAGGCGCCCAGTCAAACGCGAAAACGCTTACAGCCGTCTCATCGACGAACCGCGCCACGACGCGGCGCACGGCCCGAAACGCTCTTAAGTGATTGATTTCAATTGGATTCAGTCTGACGAAAAACTAACAACTATTCGTCGGACGGCGCACTGCCGCACGTCGGCGTGCAGTGCGCGGGCGGGCCGGCGCACGCCGGCCACCGCCATCAGGGCTGCTCGAGACTCTTGAGCAGCTCGGCCTCGCGGCGACGCAGTTCGGCGTCGCGCTGGCGAGCGGCACGCAGCTTTGCGGCCTCGCCACTGGCCACGCCCTGCAGCACGGTCTCGGCCTGCTGACGGGCGGTGGTTTCTTCCTCGGCCGCCAGACGCAGGCGCGCGGCTTCCTCGATCTGGATCTGGGCCTGGATGCGCAGACGCTCGGCTTCCTGGCGGGCACGCACGGCGTCAGCGCGGCTGGCCTCGACGATCAGCGCACTGCGCTCGCGCTCGAGCTGGGTGAGCTCGCGACGCGTGGCCTCGGTGCGCGCAGCCAGTTCGGCCGTCTCTACGCGCCACTGCGCGATCTGCAAGGCCGCAGCCCGCTGGTTGCTGCGGACCGTGGTCAGCGCCGCCAGGGACTGGCGTGCCTGCAGCCGCTCATAGGCAGCGGTGCCGGCCGTGTCGGGATTCGAATCAATCGCCTGCAGTCGCTGCTGCAGAAGTGCGGCCTCGCCTTCCGGCGCGGACTGGGCGCTGGCGGCGAACGGCACCAGCAGCGCGAGCGCCAATGCGTAGGGCGTCATTGATCGCATCGTGCTCATTCCTCCACCTGCAGCCGCTGGCGCAGGTTGGTGATCTCGGCCCGGCGTGCGGACAGTTCGGATTCGGTTTCCGCCTGCCGGGCGCGGGCGTGCGCGAGGTCGGCGAGCGCGCTGGCCGACAGCGCCAGCGTGCGTGCCTCGTCGGCGCGATCCATACCCATCGCGGCCTGCGCCTGCGACAGCGCACGCCGCGCCTGGGTGATGTCGGTGGGCGCGTACTGGTCGGCGTCGGCGTCGCCGGCGCGGGCGATCGACAGCTGCGCGGCGGCGAGCTCCTCGGTCGGCGGCGGCGTACTCGCGCAGCCGGACAGTGCCAGCACACCTGCGAGCGCGAGGCCCTGCAGCATTGGACGGATGTATGCGAAGCTTGTGTTCATCGAGGAATCGTGCCCGGACGCTTGATCCGGATCATTGTGGTCAGCCGCAGCCGGATGCGCAACGCAGACCGGCGGCACGTTGGGGAGTTCGTACATGGATATCGGCTACTTCCTGAAGCTGATGACCGAGAAAAATGCGTCCGACATGTTCCTGAGCACTGGCGCGCCGGTTTACATCAAGGTCGAGGGCAAGCTGTATCCGCTGGGCAGCACGGGCCTGCCGCCTGGCATGGTCCGCAAGATCGCGTATTCGCTGATGGACGAGAGCCAGATCCAGCAGTTCGAGCGCGATTTCGAGCTCAACATGGCCTACTCGCTGCAGGACGCCGGGCGCTTCCGCGTCAACGTGTTCAAGCAGCGCGGCGAGACGGGCATGGTCATCCGCGCGATCCGCAGCAACATCCCGAGCATCGAAGAGCTGCAGCTGCCGCAGGTGCTCAAGGACATCATCATGGCGCCGCGCGGCCTGGTGCTGATCGTCGGCTCCACCGGCTCGGGCAAGTCGACCACGCTGGCCTCGATGATCGACTACCGCAACGCCAGCACCTCGGGCCACATCCTCACCATCGAGGATCCGATCGAGTACCTGCATCGCCACAAGAAGTCGCTGGTCAACCAGCGCGAGGTCGGGCTGGACACGCTGACCTTCCACAACGCGCTGAAGAACGCGATGCGTGAAGCACCCGACGTCATTCTGATCGGCGAGATCCTGGACGCGACGACGATGGAAGCGGCGATCTCCTTCGCCGAGACCGGTCACATCTGCTTGGCGACGCTGCACTCCAACAACGCCGACCAGACCATCGAGCGCATCCTCAACTTCTTCCCCGAAGCCGCGCACAAGAACGTGCTGATGAATCTCGCGCTGAACCTGCGCGCCGTGGTGTCGCAACGTCTGGTGGCCGGCAACGACGGCCGCCGCCTGCCGGCGACCGAGGTCCTGCTCAACACGCCGATGATCCGCGACCTGCTGCGCCGCGGTCAGGTGCACGAGATCAAGCAGGCGATGGAGGATTCGCTGGAGGACGGCGTCGAAACCTTCGACAAGTGCCTGTTCCGGCTGCACCGGGAAGGTCGGATCGATCGCGAGACCGCGCTGCGCGCCGCCGACTCACGCGATGGCCTGGACCTCAAGTTCCGGCTGTCGGAAGGTGGCTCCGGCAGCCACGATCCCTACGCGGACGTATTCGGCACCGACCACTGACGCGCGATCAGACAGGCTGCGCGTCCGCCTGTCGCTCCGGCGCTGCCGCCTCGAAAGCCGGCAACGCGGCGCAGGCCGATTCGATCCGCCCGATCACCGGATACGGCGCCAGATCGATACCGAAGCGTCGCGCGTTGTAGAGCTGTGGCACCAGCGCGCAATCCGCGATCGTCGGCGCATCGCCGACGCAGAAATCGCCGGCGCCTTGCTGCAGCAGCAAGGCCTCGAACGCTTCCAGTCCATCGCGCACCCAGCGCGCGACCCAGCGCGTGCGCGCATCCGGCGGCAGCTGCAACTCGCGCTCGAGATACTGGAGCACGCGCAGATTGCCGAGCGGATGGATGTCGCAGGCGACCAGTTGCGCAAGTGCGCGGGCGCGTTGACGCGTGAGCGCGTCGCGCGGCAGCAGCGGCACGTCCGGAAACGTTTCATCGAGATATTCGATGATCGCCAACGACTGGGTCAGCACCGCGTCGCCGTACTGAAGCGTCGGCACCAGTCGCTGCGGATTGCGAGCGGCGAATGCCGGCAGGCGCTGTTCGCCGCCGCCCTGCACCAGATGCACCGGCACGCTGTCGAACGCCAGTCCCTTGAGATGCAGAGCGATGCGAACGCGGTAGGCCGCGCTGGACCGCCAGTAGGTGTGCAGCGTCAGCGCGGCTGTCATCAGCGTTATTCCGGCAACGCTTGGCGTTCGATCACCTGCTCGATCGCGCCGAAGATGCTCACGCCCTCGGCGTCGAGCATCTCGATGCGCACGGTGTCGCCGAACGTCATGAACGGCGTCTTCGGCGCGCCCTGCTCCAGCGTCTCGACGGTACGTTTCTCGGCGAAGCACGAGGCGCCCTTCGACGTGTCCTCGTTGGCGATCGTGCCCGAGCCGACGATCGTGCCGGCGACCAGCGGCCGCGTCTTCGCCGCGTGCGCCACCAGCTGCGAAAAATCGAACTGCATGTCGACACCGGCTTCTGGCGCGCCGAACCATTCGCCGTTGATGTGCGTGAGCAGCGGCAGATGCAGCTTGTTGTCCTGCCAGGCATCGCCCAGCTCGTCCGGGGTCACGAACACCGGGCTCAAAGCCGAGCGCGGCTTGGCCTGCAGGAAGCCGAAGCCCTTCGCGAGCTCGCCGGGAATCAGATTGCGCAGGGACACATCGTTGACCAGACCGATCAGCTGGATGTGGCCGGCGGCCTGTTCCGGCGTCACCGCCATCGGCACATCGTCGGTGATCACGACGATCTCGGCTTCCAGGTCGATGCCATGGTCTTCGCTGGTGACCTTGACGGTGTCGCGCGGGCCGTAGAAACCGGCGCTGGTCGCCTGGTACATCAGCGGATCGGTGTAGAAGCTCTCCGGCACCTCGGCGCCCCGCGCTCGACGCACACGCGCAACGTGCGGCAGGTACGCGCTGCCGTCGACGAACTCATACGCGCGCGGCAGCGGCGCAGCGAGGCGCGCGACGTCGACATCGAACACGCCATCGGCGTCGCCGGCATTGAGCGATTCGTACAGCGCGTTGAGGCGCGGCGCAGCGTTCGACCAGTCGTCGAGCGCCTGCTGCAGCGTCGCGGCGATGCCGGTCGCGCGCACGGCGCTGACCAGGTCGCGCGACACGACGATCAGGGTGCCGTCGCGGCCGCCCTCCTTCAAAGAACCCAGCTTCATGGCAACTCCGGTTGGCGTCGGCTATCTGTTGCGATTGTAACGAACTCGCGTGCAGCGACGCTCAGTCTTCGCCCTGGAAGGCGCCCGCGCGATAGGTCAGCACCAGCGTGTCGCGATGCCCGGTGTCGTCGGCCGGCTGGATCGGCGTGGATTCATGGATCACGCGATGGTCGTCGAGCAGCAGCACCGCCCAAGGTTCGGTCAGGGTAAAGCGCTGACCGGCCGGTCCGTCAGCCTCGAACACGCGCGTTTCGCCGCCCTTGATGCCGCTTCGGCCGATCAGTAGGACCGCGACGAAATCCACGCCATCGCGGTGCGCACCTTCGGGCGTTGGCCGGCCGATGCCGTCGGTGGTGTCGATGCGGAACTGGTGCGCTTCGACGTGCCAGTCGCCGTCGTCGCGCACCTGCACGAACACACCGCCGAGTCCGGCGACGAGCCGCGCCCATGCGGGATCAGCAGCGAGCGCCGGCGCCAGCGGTTCGAACCAGCGGTGCATACCGCCGTGCAGGGCGTTGTAGTCCTCGGACTGCCAGTGCGCGCGATGCGCGACCTGCGCGAGCGTGTCGCCGTGCTGCACGAAGCAGCCGTGCCGACGCCGACGATAGCGGCCGCCATCCTTGAGATAGGCATCGGGCGGCAGATCGTCCCAGCTTGCGCGCCATGCCTCCAGGTCATCAATGCGCACGCCGCACAGCGCGGCGAGCGTCGACGGCGCGAGCACCGCACAGCCATGCGTGCGCAAGGCGTCGACCACGGTGTGGGGAGCGGTATACGGCGGCGGAAATGCGTTCATCGCGGAATTCTAGAGCCGCATCGATGCGCGCGCATCGCGTCGCCATGCGCAGGCATGGAATGCAGTCGTCCTGTGAACGGCACGTCTTGAATGCAATCGACACGCGTGCGCGAACACAAAGACGCCGGACGCGAAATTCAACGCCGCGGCGCCACGGTCCGCGGCGTGATCGCCAAGGACGACGGACACAAAAAAGCCCACCTTCCGGCGGGCTTTTTCGTTTTCGATGTGGCAGCCCCGGAAGGATTCGAACCTCCGAATGCCTGAGTCAGAGTCAGGTGCCTTACCGCTTGGCGACGGGGCTATGAACATATTGTAACGCCGAAACCGCGGTGCTCCGCAAGCTTCGGCGACGCCGGATCCACGCATTCGCGCGGATCCGGCAAAGCGCGATCAGCGCTTCGAGAACTGCGTGGCGCGACGTGCCTTGTGCAGGCCGACCTTCTTGCGCTCGACTTCGCGTGCGTCGCGGGTCATGAAGCCCGCCTTGCGCAGCTCGATCTTCAGCGTCTCGTCGTATTCGACCAGCGCGCGCGAGATGCCGAG
This sequence comes from Luteimonas sp., assembly GCA_045810015.1. Taxonomy (GTDB): domain Bacteria; phylum Pseudomonadota; class Gammaproteobacteria; order Xanthomonadales; family Xanthomonadaceae; genus Luteimonas. The sequence continues at coordinate 100,360 of JBJMWR010000011.1, read as the reverse complement.
GCGGATCGCACCGGCCTGACCGGTCGTGCCACCGCCGCTGGTGGTCACCAGGATGTCGAACGTCTCGGTGTTCTGGGTCAGCTCGAGCGGCTGGCGCACGATCATGCGCGCGGTCTCACGGCCGAAGAACTCGTCGAGCGGACGGTCGTTGACGGTGATCTTGCCGCTGCCCTTGCGCAGGAAGACGCGGGCGACGGAGGACTTGCGACGGCCGGTGCCGTAATTCTGGGTAATTGCCATGACTTAGAGTTCCAGGGGCTGCGGCTGCTGGGCGGCGTGCGGGTGCTCGGCACCCTTGTAGACCTTGAGCTTGCGGTACATGGCGCGGCCGAGGGTGTTCTTCGGCAGCATGCCCTTGACGGCGATCTCGATCACGCGCTCCGGGTGGCGCTCAAGCGCCTGGCCCAGGGTCTCGGTCTTCAGGTTGCCGATGTAGCCCGTGAAACGGTGGTAGAGCTTGTCCGTCATCTTCTTGCCGGTCACAGCGATCTTCTCGGCGTTGACCACAATGATGTAGTCGCCGGTGTCGACGTGCGGGGTGTAGACGGGCTTGTGCTTGCCGCGCAGACGGTGGGCGATTTCCGCGCTCAGGCGGCCCAGGGTCTTGCCGGAAGCGTCGACGAGATACCAGTCGCGCTGGACGGTCTCGTTCTTGGCAATAAAGGTCTTCATGGGAATACTCGGTGGGTGACTGGTCGGGCTGGTTTCGCCGGTGGCCGGCGGAAACGTCGCCTCGCGTTGTAAAGCGTGCAACACAGAAGCGGAATGATAGCCGCCTGCCCTTCACCACGCAAGCTGGCGGGGTGGCGCGCCGCCAGACGCTGGCGCCGCATGGGGCGAGGGCCGAGAATGATACGCGACGCGGCCACCTGCCGCGCTGCAGGAATCCGACCCGATGGCCCTCCCCCGGCCCCGCTTCAATCCCGTCGACCACTTGCTGGTCGAAACCCAGCGCGCGCTCGATACGGTGTTCGGCAATCCGCCGGCCACCCGTCCCAATCCCGCGGTCGAGACGCCGGACGTCGTACTCAATGCCGCCGAGCGCCGCCACGCCGCAGGCCTGATGCGGATCAACCATGTGGGCGAAGTCTGCGCCCAGGGCCTGTACTTCGGCCAAGCCGCGGTGGCCCGCGAGGCCGACACGCGCGCGCATCTGCTCGACGCCGCGCAGGAAGAAACCGATCACCTGGCCTGGTGCGCGCAGCGCCTGCGCGAACTCGACAGCCGCCCCAGCGTGTTCAACCCGCTGTGGTACGGCGGCAGTTATGCGCTCGGCGTCGTGGCCGGTCTGCGTGGCGATGGTTGGAATCTCGGCTTCGTCGTGGAGACCGAACGCCAGGTCGAGGCGCACCTCGACGAGCATCTGCAGACCCTGCCGGAGGCCGACCAGCGCAGCCGAGAGATCCTCAAGCAGATGAAGGAAGACGAGGCACGCCATGCCGAACATGCCGAGCAGGCCGGCGCGCGCGTGCTGCCGTGGCCGGTGCCGTCGTTGATGGCGACCGCGTCGAGCCTGATGAAGGCGGTGGCGTACCGGCTCTGAAGCCGTAAGCGCGTCAGCGCTGCAGTTCGAAAGACGTGGGGGCGTGATTCCTCACGCAAACGGAAAAGGCCCCGCAAATGCGGGGCCTTTTCGTCGACCGGCAGCGTGCGCCGGTCAGTCGATCAGATTGCGACCGTGATAGAGCTCTTCGATCTCGCGACGCAGGCGCGCTTCGATCTTCATGCGCTCCTTGAACGAGAGATTGCGGGCCTTCTCTTCGAACAGGTACTGGTCGAGATCGAATTCCTTCAGGTGCATCTTCGTGTGGAAGATATTTTCCTGGTAGACGTTCACATCGAGCGCGTCGTAACGCGACTTGATGTTCTTCGCCAGGTAATCCTGGATCGAATTGATCTTGTGGTCGATGTAGTGCTTGCGGCCCTTCACGTCACGGGTGAAGCCGCGCACGCGGTAGTCCATCACCACGATGTCCGACTCGAGACTCTCGATCAGGTAGTTCAGCGCCTTCAGCGGCGAGATCACGCCGCAGGTGGCGACGTCGATGTCGGCGCGGAACGTCGCGATGCCGTTGTCCGGATGGGTTTCCGGATACGTGTGCACCGTGATGTGCGACTTGTCGAGGTGCGCGACGACGGCGTCGGAGATCACGCCCTTCGCGTCCTTGCGGTCGACCACCGGTTCCTCGGAAATGAGGATGGTGACCGACGCGCCCTGCGGGTCGTAATCCTGGCGCGCGACGTTGAGGATGTTTGCGCCGATGATCTCGGCGACATCGGTCAGGATCTGGGTCAGCCTGTCGGCGTTGTACACCTCGTCGATGTACGCGATGTAGCGCTGACGCTCGTCTTCCGACGCGGCGTAGCACACGTCGTAGATGTTGAACGACAGGGCCTTGGTCAGGTTATTGAAACCCTGGAGCTTCAGGCGCGGGAGCGGTTTGACCACAGCGGTCGACCCTCGGGGGTTGGGCGAAACGACGATTATGCGGCAAAGCACCCGCGCGCCGCGACCTTGCCGATCACGCGGGTTTGCCCCGGGCAGCCGGAGCGCCTACTCTGCGGCATTCCCCCGATCCGAAGCCCATGACACCAACACCTGTGGCCCTGATCAATCCTCACGCCCCCCGCCCACCGCACCCGATGGCGCCCACGCCGGCCGCCATCGAGCGCTTTCTTGCCCACTGCCACCGCCGCCGCTACCCGCCGCGCAGCGAGGTGTTCCGTCCCGGTGATCCGGCCGGCACGCTGTACTACGTCGTCAGCGGTTCGGTCAGCATCATCACCGAGGAAGACGACGGTCGCGAATTAATCCTCGGCTACTTCGGCACCGGTGAGCTCGTCGGCGAGATGGGCCTGTTCATCGAATCCGATGTGCGCGAGGTGATCCTGCGCACGCGTACCCAGTGCGAACTGGCCGAAATCAGCTACGAGCGCCTGTACCAGCTGTTCGACGGCGTACTGGCCAATGACGCGACCTCGATCATGTACGCGATCGGCGCGCAGCTTTCGCGGCGTCTGCTCGACACCAGCCGCAAGGCCGGGCGTCTCGCGTTCCTCGACGTCACCGACCGTATCATCCGCACCCTGCACGACCTGACCCGCGAGCCGGAGGCGATGAGCCATCCGCAGGGCACCCAGCTGCGGATCTCGCGGCAGGAGCTGGCGCGGCTGGTCGGCTGTTCGCGCGAGATGGCCGGGCGCGTGCTCAAGAAGCTGCAGGCGGAAAACAAGCTGACGGCCCGCGGCAAGACCATCGTGCTGTTCGGCACGCGCTAGGAGCGTCCGCATGAGCCTCGGACATTTCGGCCCGCGGGGCGACCTGCCCGACGCCGATCTGCGCAGCGCATCGGTGATCGATGCCGATGACGTCGCCGCGTTGCTGTCGGAGATGGGCTATCCCTGCACCGAACGCGAGGCCCGCGAGCGCATCCGTCTGGTCACCGACAACGACCGCCAGGCACTGGTGGTCGCGCGCAGCGGCGGCCGGGTCTGCGGCCTGATCGCGCTCGACTTCATGTACTACCTGCCGCTCGGCTCGACGACCTGCCGCATCACCGCGCTTGTCGTGACCAGCGATGCGCAGGGCAAGGGTCTGGGGCGCGAGCTGCTCAAGGAAGCCGACCGCCGCGCGCGCTTCGCCGGCGCGGCGCGACTGGAACTGGTCAGCGGCTCGCAGCGCGCCGATGCACATGCGTTCTACAAGGCCTGCGGGTTTTCCGACGGCACCCTGCGTTTCATCAAGCGGCTCGGCGACGCCTGACCTGAGCGGCACGCCGGTGGCGGCCACACGCGCCGGTCACGCATCCATTGCAGACTGCGCTGGCCTTCGGAGCCTGCCCCATGGAACTCGGTGATCAATTCCTCTTCTTCGTGCTGGTCGGACTGGCCGCGCAGTTGATCGACGGTGCGCTCGGCATGGCTTTCGGGCTGGTGTCGTCCTCGGTGCTGCTGAGCATGGGCGTGCCGCCGGCGGCCGTCAGCGCCAGCGTGCATACCGCCGAGGTGTTCACGACCGGCGCTTCAGGCGCCTCGCATCTGGCGATGCGCAACGTCGACAAGCGGCTTTTCCTGCGGCTCGCCCTGCCCGGCATGGTCGGTGGCGTGATCGGCGCCTACGTGTTGACCCGGCTCGATGGCGACCTGATCCGGCCGTTCATCTACGCCTACCTGCTGATCCTGTCGATCCTGATCCTGCTGCGTGCGGCGGGCCGGCTGATGCCGAAGAACGAAGTGCGCCGGGTGCCGGTGCTGGGCTTCTTCGCCGGCCTGCTCGATGCCACCGGCGGTGGCGGCTGGGGCCCGGTGGCCACGTCCACCCTGCTCGCCCGCGGCGGCACGGCGCGCACCACGATCGGCACGGTCAATGCGGCCGAATTCCTGGTCACCGTGTCGATCTCGGTGACCTTCTTCCTGACGATGGGCCTGCAGCACCTCGACGTGATCCTCGGCCTGCTGGTCGGCGGCATGATCGCCGCGCCGCTGGCCGCGCTGTTCGTCAAACACGTCCGCGAGCGCTGGGTGCTGCTCGCGGTGGGTCTGCTGGTGATGGCGATCAGCCTCTACCAGATCGGACGCACGCTGCTGGCCTGAAACCTGTGCGACGTCCTGCTGCACTTGCCCGCTGACGCGCGCGTGGTCGACGGACCTTGAACAGGTTTCGGAACCTCAGGCCGCAGGCGTGGCGATCGGGTCGCCGCCGCGGTCGGCGCAGCCCCAGTTGAGCACCGGCGTGCCCGGCGGCAATGCGCGGCGGAACATGTCGACGTTGGCCGCCTTCGGATTCACCACCACCGGCGCCTTCGCGGCCTTGAGCAGCGGCAGGTCGGCCGATGAATCCGAATACGCGATGTCGATCGAACCGTAGCCGCGCTCGCGCAGCATGCGCATCTTCTCTTCGGCGTGGCAGTGGCGCGTGGCGACGACCGCGCCGAACTTCGGGCCGACGGCGGTGCCGATCACCGGCACGGATTCATGCGCGACGAACGCGAGGATCGCGCGAGCGAGTTCCGGCGGCGCGCCGGTCGCGATGACCACGTTGTCGCCAGCGGCGCGATGCGCGTGCAGCACGTCGAGCGCGATCGGCAACAGCTTGGGCTTGATCCGCGCGGCGTTGTCGGCGACGTAGCGATCGATCAACCGGTCCAGCACACCGCGGCTGTGCAGGCCGACGGTGCCGATCCACACGAATCCGGAAATGCCGTAACGCCGCGTCGGCAGGGACGCGATCATCGGTCCGAGCACCGGCGCGGCCAGACACGCCAGCGCGGTGCGCCAGACGCTGCGGGTGATCAGCCAGCGGAACAGATGCGTGCCCGAGTCGCCGTCGTAGAGCGTGTGGTCGAAATCGAAGACCACGGTGCGCACGGTGTCGTTCGCGGCGGTGTCCTTGAGCAGTTGGGCGACGACCGGCGTGCCCGTATCTGCAGTGGCGGTGTCCGTCTCCAGCGGCGCCGGCGTGGTCGCGGCGGCGATCGCGATCGCCGAAATGTCGGCAACCGGACGGCTGTCCGTCGTCGCAGGTGCGCCGGGCATTGCGAACAGCATGCGCAGCGCGGTGCCCGGGTCGGGCTCGCGCATGAAGGCTTCGCCGACCAGGAACGCGTCGATCCCGGCCTCGCGCATGCGCGCGACGTCGGCGGCGGTGTGGATGCCGCTCTCGGTGACCAGACGGCGATCGCGCGGCACCGCGCTGCGCAGCTCCAGCGTGGTGTCGAGCGACACCTCGAACGAACGCAGGCTGCGGTTGTTGATGCCCAGCAGCGGCGCCGGCACCTGCAGCGCGCGTTCGAGTTCGTCGATGTCGTGCACTTCGACCAGCACGTCGAGATCGATCGACATCGCCAGCTCGGCGATCTCGACCAGCTGGCGATCGTCGAGCGCGGCGACGATCAGCAGCACACAGTCCGCGCCGAGTGCACGGGCCTCGTACACCTGCCAGGGATCGACGATGAAATCCTTGCGCAGCACCGGCAACGCGCAGGCTGCGCGCGCCTGAACGAGGTAGTCGTCGGCGCCCTGGAAGAAATCGATGTCGGTCAGCACCGACAGACAGGCCGCGCCACCGGCCGCGTAGCTGCGCGCGATCTCGGCGGGCTCGAAGTCGGCGCGGATCACGCCCTGCGAGGGGCTGGCCTTCTTGACCTCGGCGATCACTGCGGCCTGGCCGGCGGCGATCTTCGCCTCGATCGCGGCCGCGAAGCCGCGCACCGGCGGCGCAGCGGCGGCGCGCGCGGCGATGTCGGTCAGTGGCAACGCGGCACGACGTGCCGCGACTTCTTCGTGTTTGCGCGCAAGGATGCGCTGCAGGACGTCGTTCAAGATCTGCACCATGGGCCAGCGCGGCGCGCCGGTCTGGAAAGGCCGCCCACGATAACGCAGGCGACGGTGCGCCGACCGTCAGACCGGCAATGCAGTCTCGGATGCTTCGGGATCGTCGGCTTCGTCGCGCGACCATTCGTAGGCGCGTTCAACGCGTGCGATCTGCAGGGCGTAATGCTGGTACCAGCCGCGCCGGTCCTTCTCGCGGATCACGCCCTGATCGTCCTGCGCGCGCCAGGCGCGGATCGAGGCCTCGTCGGTCCAGTAGCTCAAAGTGACGCCGTCACCACCCTCGCCGTCGACCGACTCCATGCCGAGGAAGCCGGGCTGCAGTTGCGCCATTTCGACCATGTCGCGCAGCGCTTCGTCGTAACCGGCCGCGTCCTCGCCATTACGGCGGTAACGGAGGATCGCGACGTGATACGGGGGGCGGGGTAATGCGGGATGACGCATGCAGAGATCGCTTCTTCAACCGAGAGGGCAGCATCCATGCGACGTATTCAGCATACGCGCCCGGTCGGGCGCGGGAAACCAGAATCTTCCGATTCAGCTGCGCACGTGCTGCGTCTGTGCGACGAATGCGTCCAGGCGGCGCAGCGCTTCACCCGAAGCGACGGTCGTGCGCGCCAGTGCGACGCCCTCAGCAATCGACGCCGATACGCCGGCCACGTACAGCGCCGCGCCCGCATTGAGGCAGACGATGTCCTGGGCGAGTCCGGCGGTGCCGTCGAGCGCCTGGCGCACCAGTGCCTTCGACTCGTCGGCGTTCTCGACGCGCAGATTGCGGCTCGCGGCCATGGCGATGCCGAAGTCCTCGGGGTGGATCTCGTACTCGCGCACCTCGCCGTCGCGCAGCTCGCCGACCAGCGTGCCGGCGCCGAGCGAAATCTCGTCCATGCCATCGCGGCCCCAGACCACCAGCGCGCGCTGCGCGCCGAGTTCGCGCAGTACGCGCACCTGGATGCCGACGAGATCGGGATGGAAGACGCCCATCAGAATGTTCGGCGCACCGGCCGGATTGGTCAGCGGACCGAGAATATTGAAGATCGTGCGTACGCCCATTTCGCGGCGTACCGGCGCGACCGCCTGCATCGCCGGGTGGTGCACCGGCGCGAACATGAAGCCGATGCCGGTCGCCGCGATGCAGCGCGCGACGTCGTCGGGTTGCAGATCGATGCGCGCGCCGAGTGCTTCGAGCACGTCCGCGCTGCCGGATTTCGAAGACACGCTGCGGTTGCCATGCTTGGCCACCTTCGCGCCAGCCGCGGCGACGACGAACATGCTCGCCGTCGAGATGTTGAACGTGTGTGCACCGTCACCGCCGGTGCCGACGATGTCCACCAGATGCGCGCGATCCGCATCGGCGACCGGCACCGGCAGCGCGAACTCGCGCATCACCTGCGCCGCACCGGCGATCTCGTCGACGGTTTCCTTCTTGACCCGCAGGCCGGACAGGATCGCCGCGGTCATCAGCGGCGACACTTCGCCGCGCATGATCTGGCGCATCAGTTCAACCATCTCGTCGCGGAAGATCTCGCGGTGCTCAATGGTGCGTTGCAGGGCTTCGTGGGGGGTGATGGGCATGGGGAGACCGATGGTTCGTAACAGCGAATCTTGATGATGCGTCATCCTGGCGAACGCCGGGATCCAGTGTCTTCCGTGCCGGCTTTAAGTCGCTGGATCCCGGCGTTCGCCGGGATGACGGTCGAATGCGTCAGCGCTCGAGAAAATTCTTCAGCAGCGCATGCCCATGCTCGGTCAGGATCGACTCGGGATGGAACTGCACGCCTTCGACCGGATGGCTGCGATGACGCAGGCCCATGATCTCCTCGCGGCTGCCGTCGTCGTGCTCGGTCCACGCGGTGACTTCGAGACAGTCCGGCAGCGACGACTGTTCGACGACTAGCGAGTGGTAGCGCGTCGCCTCATAACCATCCGGCAGACCGGCGAACACGCCGCGGCCTTCGTGGCGGATCGCCGAGGTCTTGCCGTGCATGATCCGCTGCGCGCGGATTACCTTGCCGCCGTAGGCCTGACCGATGCCCTGGTGCCCGAGACACACACCGAGGATCGGCGTCGTCGCGCCGAGGCGTTCGATCAGTTCCAGTGACACGCCCGCTTCGTTCGGCGTGCACGGGCCCGGCGAGATCACGATGCGCTCGGGCGCGAGTTTCGCGATCGCATCGACCGACAACGCGTCATTGCGCTCCACCCGGACCTCGGCGCCCAGCGCCTGCAGATACTGCACGAGGTTCCAGGTGAAGCTGTCGTAGTTGTCGATCATCAACAGCATGGGTCAGTCCGCGAGCAGGAAAATGGCGTAGAGGTGTTCGGCGATGGCGACGGTGCCGACGGCGAGGCTTTCGGGCGTGATGCGGCTGCCGGTGACCTGGATGCGGTCGAACGCAACACCGGGGCTCGCCGCGGGCGGCGGTGATGCGCCGCTGCGCGACGATGGCCACTGGCCGGCCTGGATGCCGTAGGCGAAGCTCGGCGCCACGTCAGACACGCTGTACAGCGAGCCCAGACGCGCACCGTAGCTCGTGGCCAGAAGCGCCGCGGTGTCGCGGGTCTGACGCATCGCCTCGGCCTTCAGTTCACCGCGCAGTGCGGCCTCGCCGGAGAAAGTCGGCTCGATACTGCCCAGTTGCACGTCCTCGCCGGCGGGTAGCTTCGCGAGGAACGCGCGCGTGGCCTCGGCGTTGGGGAACGTCACCCGCAGCGCACGTGTCGCGCGGATGCCGCGATACACGCGCTTCTGGGATTCGTAGTCGTGCTCGGGTTGCACCGAGAACGTGCTGGCATCGATCGAGTCGGCAATCGCCCCGCCCGACTTCAACCCGTTCAACAGTGCGCCGAGATGCGTCTGCACCCGGTCGCGTGCAACCTCGGGCTGCATGTCCAGCGCACTGAGCGTGATCGACACGGTGAACCGGTCGGGCACCACGTCACGCGTCGCCTCACCCTTGACCAGCAGGTGCGGCAGTGAAGGCAACGCATTGACCTGCGCCGCCGCGAACGGCGCACACACCACCAGCAGCAGACCCGCACATCCGCGAACGAAACATCCTTTCATCGTCGTCTCCCTGAACCATGGTGAAAACAGATGTGACGGCTCACAGCCCCTTCGCCGCCTGCGCGACCGCGCGGAACAATGCGCGGCCCTTGTTCATGGTCTCGGCCCATTCCATTTCGGGATCCGAGTCGTAGACGATGCCGGCGCCGGCCTGCACGTACAGGCGGCCGTCCTGGATCACCGCGGTGCGGATCGCGATCGCGGTGTCGGCATCGCCGTGCCAGCCGATGTAACCGACCGCGCCCGAATAGACGTTGCGCTTGACCGGTTCGAGGCTGCGGATGATCTCCAGCGCGCGCACTTTCGGCGCGCCGCTGACGGTGCCGGCCGGGAACGTCGCGCGCAGCACGTCGGCGTAGCTCAGTCCGCCCTTCAGGCGGCCGGTGACTTCGCTGACGATGTGCATGACGTGGCTGTAGCGCTCGATGACGAAGCGCTCGCCGACCTCGACCGTGCCCGCGCTCGACACGTGGCCGACATCGTTGCGGCCCAGGTCGATCAGCATCAGATGCTCGGCGCGCTCCTTGGGATCGGCCAGCAGTTCGGCCTCGAGCGCCTGGTCCTGCGCCGGCGTTTCACCGCGCGGACGCGTGCCGGCGATCGGGCGCACGGTGACTTCGCCATCCTTGAGACGCACCAGGATCTCCGGCGAGGAGCCGACGACCTGGGTGCCGCCGACATCGAGGAAATACATGTACGGCGACGGATTCAGCGCGCGCAGCGCGCGATAGACGTCGACCGGTCGCGCCTGGAACGGCACCGACATGCGCTGCGACAGCACGACCTGGAAGGCGTCGCCAGCGGCGATGAATGCCTTGGTCTTCGCGACGGCTTCGATGAAGCCCTCACGGGTGAAGCCGGACACGAAATCGGATTCGTCGAGTGCGGCCGGCTGCAGCGTTTCCGGATACCCGGCGCCGCTCTGGCGCAGGCGATGCGTCAGGGCATCGAGCCGGCGGTTGGCGCGCACCCAGGCCTGGGCTTCGCCCGTGTCGGCGTGGACCACGAGGTAGAGGCGGCCCTTGAGATTGTCGAATACCGCGACCTCGGTGCTCAGCATCAGCAGGATGTCCGGCGTGCCGAGTTCGTCGCGCACGTCTGCGCGCTGGCCACTGCGCAGACGCGGCTCGATGTACTCGATGCATTCGAAGCCGAACCAGCCGACCAGACCACCGGTGAAACCCGGCAGGCCTTCGATCTGCGGCACCGAATGCGCCGTGCGCAGACGCTCGACTTCGGCGAACGGATCCGCGACCTCGCGCGTCTCAATGACCTCGCCGTGTTCGCGCACCGTCAGCGTGTGACCGTGGAATGTGTACACGCGTTCGGCAGGCAGGCCGATGATCGAATACCGGCCGAAGCGTTCGCCGCCTTCCACCGATTCGAACAGATAGGTATGCGGGCCGTCCGCGAGCTTGAGATAGACCGAGAGCGGCGTATCGAGATCGCTCAGGACCTCGCGGACCACGGGAACGTGGGTATGGCCTTCAGCGGCGTAGTGCTGGAACTCGGTCTGCGTGATCACGCGGCATTTCCTGGACAGTCGGACGAACGGGGGCAACGGAGGCAGTACGCCACCATCGCCAGCCGGCGTCGAGCAAACGGAAATGCGGGAGGGCAGACGCGTGCATGGCGGCTACTGTAGCGGCTCGGCCGCGAACGCGCGACAGCCTCAGTCGGCGGCGCGCGGCGAGGCGACGAGCAGCGGGCAGTCCTTCGGCAGGTGCAGCCGCAGACGTCCCGGCTGACAAGTGATCGCGAACCGCCGCGCGCGCGCGGGCTCGCCGTCGAGGTTGAGCACCAGTGGGGTGTCTGACTCGACGACGAGTCCGGTGAGCTGCGTGCGCACGGCCACCTGGTCGAGCGCGGCGACCTTCCCCTCGGTCAGCGCGGTGCGCAAGGTGTTGAGCAGTTCGCCTTCGAGCTCGGGGACGATGGTGACGTCGATCAGGCCATCGTCGATGCAGGCATCCGGACACAGCGCCTGTCCGCCACCGGCCTGCCGGCCGTTGCCGATACCCAGCGCGATGAATCCGCCCTGCCACGCGAAATCCGGGCCGGTGATGCGCGCTTCCAGCGGTTCGATGCGGCCGAGACGCGACAGGCCGGTGATAAAATAAGCCAGGCCGCCGAGCATCTTCTTCAGGCCGGCATGCGTCTCCACGGTGACCTGCGTGCCGAAGCCGCCGGAACCGAGATTCGCGCACCAGTGCACGCCGTCTTCTGTTTCGATGCGGAGCACGTCGATCGGCACGGCCGGCCGGTCGAGCGCCAGGGTCAGCGCCTCTTCGGGCTGGTTCGGCACTTCGGCGGCGGTGGCGAAATCGTTGGCGGTGCCGAGCGGCAGCAGGGCCAGTGACGGCAGCGCATCGGCATCGGCGGACTCCACCGCCAGCACCGAGACCACGGCGTTGAGGGTGCCGTCGCCACCGGCGGCGATGATCGTGTCCACGGATTCCGCCAGCGCCTCGGCGGCGTAGCGCTCGGCGTCGCCGGCTTCCCAGGTCACCCGCACGTCGATGCGGACTCCGCGCGCGCGGAGTGCGGCGACCGCGGTGCGCACGGCCTCGTCGCCCGCGGATTTGCCATTGAGGATCAGGCGCCAAAGCGGTGCAGGCATGCGTGTGGTCGTGCGGGTGGTGGAGGTGGCGCGGAGCGTAGCGGATGCCCCACGCGCCGCTGTTAACGGGCCCTCACGCGTGTCATCGGCACGTCATCGAACGCCCGTAGCATGGAAGGCCATAACAGGGACGACGGGCGGAGGCAGGATCAGCCTCCAACGAAAACGCACTTCCGCGCAGCGGAAGACGCCGAGGCCCCTCTCCCGCGGGCGCGGGGGTGGGGGGAACCGTCCGCGGCGCGGACGGTGGGGTGAGGGCAGCAGCCGTATGAGCCTGCGCTTTTTACGCAATCGCGAAACGCTCAGCCCAACGGCCGATCCGCCACCAGCACGCCATCCGCATCCGCGGCCAGCCAGTCGCCGGGCTGGATGGTCACGCCGCCGAAGGTCACCGGCACATCGCGCATGCCCTGCCCGCGCTTGTCGGTCTTCAGCGGCACCGTGCCCAGCGCCTTGACGCCGAGAGTAAGTTGGCTGATTGCGACGCTGTCGCGGATGACGCCATGCACCACCACGCCCGCCCAGCCGTTGGCGACTGCCTGTTCGGCCAGCAGGTCGCCGAGCATCGAACGGCGCGTCGAACCGCCGCCGTCGATCACCAGCACGCGGCCCGCGCCGGCTTCCGCAACCGCCTCACGCACGCGCGAGTTGTCTTCCAGCGCGAGCACCGTGCTGACGATGCCGGCGAATGCGACGCGCCCACCGAAATCTCGCAGCGGCAGATCGAGCACGCGCACCGCATCCGGATGCGCGTCGCAGAGGTCGCAGGTGACGACGTCCGCGCTCACGCGCGCAGTGAAGTCGCGCGTGCGATTTCGGCGCGCATCGCGTCGACCACGGCGCGGTAGTCAGGCTTGCCGAAGATCGCCGAGCCGGCAACGAAGGTGTCGGCGCCCGCTGCAGCGATCTCGCCGATGTTGTCGGGCTTCACGCCGCCGTCGATTTCAAGACGGATCGGCTTGCCGAGCGCGTCGATACGCGCGCGCACCTGGCGCAGCTTGTCGAGCGTCGACGGAATGAAGGCCTGCCCGCCGAAGCCGGGATTGACCGACATCAGCAGCACCATGTCGAGATCCTCGAGCACGTAGTCGAGCACTTCGATCGGCGTCGCGGGATTGAGTACGAGGCCCGCCTGGCAGCCTTCGGCCTTGATCAGCTGGATCGTGCGGTGCACGTGGCGGCTGGCTTCCGGATGGAAGCTGATCAGCGACGCGCCGGCCTTGGCGAAGTCGGGGACGATGCGGTCGACCGGCTCGACCATCAGATGCACGTCGATCGGCGCGGTCACGCCGTGCTTGCGCAGCGCCTCGCAGATCATCGGACCGATCGTCAGGTTCGGCACGTAATGGTTGTCCATCACGTCGAAGTGCACCCAGTCCGTGCCGGCGGCGAGCACGTTGTCGACCTCCTCGCCGAGGCGGGCGAAATTCGCGGACAGGATCGAGGGTGCGATGACGGCGGGCTGCATATGCAATTCCAGGTCGTGAAGTGGGGCGCGGCCTGACGGCCGCAGGGCGACATTCTAAGGGGCGGCGAACCCATCGACCTGCCGGAGCGCGCAGCCTGCGCACGCTGCCGCCTGAATTGAGCGAGCGCATTCATTCATTTTTTTGATGCGTGCATGCATCCCGATTCACGCTCGCCTGCGTATCACTCTCGCGCGGTCACTTCCCCCGGTGACCGTGCCCCGCACCGCGCCGACCCAGTTCGGCCGGCAAAAACAAGAATGGAGAGTGACCCCCATGAAAATGATCCACGCCGCATCCGCCAGCATCGCGCTGCTCGCCGCCAGCACCGGCGCCGCGTTTGCCCAGTCCACCGACGACACCTGGACCGGCGGCTACGTCGGCCTGTACGGCGGCGTCGTGGACAGCCCCGAAGACAACAGCGACGACCGCTTCGTCTTCGACACCAACCTCGACCGAGTTTACGGCGACACCGTGCGCACCGCCGCCGGCGCCGACGCGTTCTCGCCCGGATCGTGCAATGGCGCTGCCCAGGGCGCAACGCCGGCCGCAGGCTGCACCAAGAACCGTGGCGGCGCCGATTACGGCGTGCGCGGTGGTTACGACTGGCAGATGGGCAGCTGGGTGTTCGGTGTCGTCGGCGAATACGGCGCGAATGACGTCCGTGACGCCGTGAGCGCGTTCAGCACCACGCCGGCCTACTACACGATGTTCCGCAAGGTCGATCGAGTGGCCGCCCTGCGCCTGCGTTCGGGTTACGCCTTCGGCGCCGACTCGGCGAACCTGATCTATCTGACCGGTGGTATGGCGCACGCCAAGATCGACAACGAATTCACCACCAGCAATGGCGCCAACTCGTTCACCAGCAACGGCGACACCTCCGGCTTCGGCTGGCAGGCCGGCGTGGGCTACGAGCGCAAGCTCGGCGAGAACGTGTCGGTCGGTCTCGAGTATCTGTTCACGAGCCTGGAAGCCGATGACCAGCGCGTGCGCACCGGTCCCGGCACCGCGCCCGCGACCAACCCCTTCCTGATCGTCAACCGCGCCGGCACCGACATGCGTCGCAGTGACAAGGACTTCGACTACGGCGCCGCGCGCGCCACGGTCAACTGGCGCTTCTGATCCATCGCGCCTGAGTCATTGCGACACCAGGAAGCCGGCGCAAGCCGGCTTCCTTTTTTGCTTTCGTAGGATGGGTAGAGCGCTGCGAAACCCACCGTCCTGGCGCGCAAAGCACTTCGTGTGCGAATCGAAGCGGCAGATAGCGCTCTTCGTCGTCCGCCCGAACTTCCGTCTGCTACGCACAGCGTTATTCCGCGATCTGCTGTCGCGAGCGGCGGGATGGCAATGATGGGTTTCGCTGCGCTGTACCCATCCTACATCGCGCGATACGCGCGCATCGGCGATGACGCGCGACGCGTCAGCGGCGGGTCTTGCGGCCGTCGCGGCCACGACGCAGGCGGTCGTAGGCGGCATTGAGTTCGGCGGCGCGGGCCTCGGCCTGGGCGCGCAGTTCCGGCGCGGCGCCGGCGACCCGATCCGGGTGGTACTGCGAGATCAGCTTGCGATAGGCCTGGTCGATCTCTTCGCGTGTCGCCTCCGGCCCCAGACCGAACACCTTGTGGTCTTTGTAACGCCGCGGCGCGAGCCAGCCGGCGTCGAAAGCATGGCCGATCACCGCACCGATCACGCCGCCGGCCGGGTGGCGCAGCAGCAGCCAACCGGCGATGAAGCCCAGCAATTTTCCGTACCAGCGTTGCATGGCCGACAGTGTAGCCGGCCGCCGTGATGCCGGCGGTTCTGGCTCACTGCAACGTGCTGCGGTTCGCACTACACTTGCCGGCCGCTCGCGATCCACCCGGAAATGTCAACCGTGTCGACGACTCTTCTCGAAGCGAACCTCCCCGGCCTCCACCTGCGTCACCGCGGCAAGGTCCGCGACGTGTTCGACCTCGGCGACGAGCGCCTGCTGATCGTCGCGACCGACCGCCTGAGCGCGTTCGACGTGGTGCTGCCCGATCCTATTCCCGGCAAGGGCGAGATGCTCTGCCAGATCAGCAATTTCTGGTTCGAACAGACCGCGGCGCTGATGCCCAATCACCTGACCGGCATCGATGTCGCCAGCGTGCTGCCGCAGGGTGTCGACCCGGCGCTGTATGCCAGGCGCGCGGTGGTGACGAAGAAGCTCAAGCCGGTGCCGGTCGAAGCGATCGCGCGCGGCTATCTGATCGGCAGCGGGTGGAAGGATTACCAGCGCACCGGTCGCGTCAGCGGCATCGCCCTGCCCGACGGCCTGCGCCAGGCCGAACGCCTACCGCAGCCGATCTTCACCCCGTCGACCAAGGCCGCTGTCGGCGACCACGACGAGAACATCGATTTCGACACGATGGTCCGCATCATCGGCGCCGACCTCGCCGAACAGGTGCGCGAGGCCACGCTGCGCCTGTACACGTTCGCCGCCGCGTATGCCGCCGAGCGCGGGATCATCCTGGCCGACACCAAGTTCGAGTTCGGTACCGATGCCGACGGGCGCCTGTATGTCATGGACGAAGTGCTGACTCCGGATTCCTCGCGCTACTGGCCGGCAGACGCGTACGAAGTGGGCACCAGCCCGCCGAGCTACGACAAGCAGATCGTGCGCGACTATCTGGAAACCACCGACTGGGACAAGACCGCGCCCGGCCCGACGCTGCCGGCCGAAGTCATCGAGCGCACCCGCGCCCGGTATGCCGAGGCGCTGCAGAAGCTGGCGGACATCTCGATCGACTGAGGCAGGTTTCGCGCGCCGGATTGCCGCTATTCTCGGTGCACGCGAATCGACCCTCGGGAGGGGCAGATGGACGCGACACACGACGACGCACAGGCGCGCCCGATCGACCGCTGGTTCGCCAGTTATTCGGCCGACCACCGCGACGACACCAACCAGTGGATCCACGTGTTCGCCGTTCCGGCGATCCTCTGGAGCGTGATCGGGCTGCTGTGGTGCATTCCCACCGGCACGCTGTTCAAGCCCGGACTGTGGGCGGGTCTGGCGATGTTCGGCGCGTGGATGTTCTATTACCGCGCCTCGCGTGCCATCGGTCTGGGCATGTTGCTGGTGTTCGTGGCGATGTCGGCGCTGACCCGGTGGCTGCAGCGCGACTTCGGCACGCCGTTCCTGTTCTGGCTGGCGCTGGGCGTGTTCGCGGTCGCGTGGGTGGCGCAGTTCGTCGGCCACAGCAAGCTGTTCGAAGGACGCAAGCCGAGCTTCTTCACCGACCTGCGTTATCTTCTGGTCGGCCCGGCGTGGGTGCTGTCCAAGCTCTATCGACGTCTGCATCTGACGTACTGAGAACCTGTCCACGATCTTGCTGCGCTTGCCGGATGACGCGAGTGCGGTGCTCGAAATGCGCATGTACCCGCACGTACGCTGCGCTTTCTGCGCTCCGCCACGCGCTATCCGCCTGCGCTCGCGACAGATCGTGAACAGGTTCTGAGACGCGGCACGTGCGATCCTGTCGCGCCACGCTGGTGTATCGCCCGTGTCGCCCCGCGATCTCGTTCTGGTTCTCGTCGTCTGCATCGCCTGGGCGCTGAACTTCCTCGTCTCGGCCAATGCGCTGCGCGAGATTCCCCCTTTTCTGTTCACCGCGGTGCGCTTCGCGATGCTGGCGCTGCCGCTGGTATGGCTGCTGCGTCCGCCCGCGCCCGGGCAATGGCCACGGCTGATCGCGGTGTGCCTGTGCATCGGCGTACTGCACTTCGGCCTGAGTTTTCTCGCGCTGCGGCTGTCGACGGATTTGTCGTCGCCGGCGATCGTCATGCAGAGCTACATCCCGATGACCGCGCTGCTGGCCTGGGCGGTGCTCGGCGAGCGCTTCGCCTGGCGCACGGGTCTGGCGATCGGCGTGAGCTTCTGCGGCGTGCTGGTGCTGGGTTTCGATCCGGTGGTGCTGGCCAATCCGGCCGCGCTGCTGACGATGCTGGCTTCCGCTGCGATGCTTGCGATCGGCACGGTGCTGATGAAGCGCCTGCGCAATGTCGACATGTGGAATATGCAGGGCTGGACCGCGGTCTTCAGCGTGTTGCCGCTGCTGGCGCTCAGCCTGGTGTTCGAACCCGGCGGTTTCGACCAGCTCGGCGACGCCGGCTTCGCCGGCTGGGGCGGCGCGGTCTACGCGGCGTTCGTGTCCTCGCTGCTCGGCCACGGCCTGTACTACGTGCTGATGCAGCGCTATCCGGTCGCGATGGTCACGCCGTGGCTGCTGCTGGTGCCGGTGATGGCGATCGGTCTGGGCGTCGCGTTCTGGGGCGACCGGCCGGGTCCACGGCTGTGGATCGGTGGCGCGATGGTGCTCGGCGGCGTGCTGGTGATCGCGCTGCGTGCGCTGCAGAAGTCGCGCAAGCTGGTCGAGGAACCGATGGCGGGGCCGTGATCCGATCCTGAGACGACGGCATGCGTCAGTCGACGCCGAACATCGCCGGCTCCGGGCGGAAATCCCGCGGCGCATAACCGAACGCCATCTGCGCAGGCTCGGCATCGAACACCAGATCCTCGCGCATGCGCGTCACCGCACCCGGCGGCAGGCCCTGCAGGCGACCGGCGCGATGCGCCGCCCACAATGCCGCATCGAACAGCAGGCCCGGCAGCACCAGCAGGCGCGGCGCGGGCTGCAGGCAGGCCAGCGTGCGCGCCACCATCGTGCGGTAGTCGAGCGTTTCACCACCCGGCAACGCGAATGCCTGGCCGTACGCTGCGGGCGCATCGACCGCGGCCTGCGCCGCCGCGGCGAGATCATGGACGTGCACCGGCTGGCGTCGGCCGCGCGCATCGGCGGGCAGGACGAACACGCCGCTACGCCGCGCCAGCGCGACGATCAGGCTGAGGTTGCGATCGCGTCCGCTGCCGTAGACCAGCGTCGGCCGCAGCAAAGTCGCTGCCGCGCCACGCGTCTGTGCCGCCGCGAACACGCGCTCACCCGACGTGCGCAGGCGCATCGCCAGTTCGCGCTCCCCTGGATCGCTTGCCGCCTGCTTGGTGGCGTCGCTGGTCGAACCGAAGGCGACGACACGCGGACAGTCGATCGCAGCACTGGCGTACCAGAGGGAAAACTGGTCCAGCGGGCCGCAACTGAAGATCGCGTCGACCCGCGCCGGCAAGGTGTCCGGCATCGTGGCGAATGCACCGGTGTGCCAGCGAAGTTGCGGGCCATCGGCGCGCGGCGCGCGCGACAGGGCATCGACGGACCAGCCCGCATCGAGCAGCCGCGCCAGCAGCGCCGCACCGATTGCGCCACTGGCGCCGAAGACCAGCGCATGGCGCGCACGTCGAGGCGTGGAGGCAAAGATCGACGTCATGGGACATAGCATATCGACCCGCGACGACGCTCCGTCGACCGGCATCGGTTAAACTGCTTGGCCCTTGCGCGACCCGCCGGCCGACTGGCCGGCCCGCCTCCACAAGGAGCCCGATGCTCGAACTTCTCTTGGCCCTGCCGTTCGTGCTGGCGCTCACCGTAGCGCTGTCCGCGAATGCGTCACGCCGCACCGTTGCCTGTCTGGCCGGCCTTGTGCCGTTGCTGGGTCTCGGCGTATTGGCCCTGCTGGCCGGCGACGTCTTCGACGGCACCATTCTCAAGACCCAGTACGCATGGATTCCCGAGGCGGGGCTGGATTTCAGCCTGCGCATGGATGGGCTGGCCTGGACGTTCGCCCTGATGGTGCTGGGCATCGGCGGGCTGGTGGTGCTGTACGGCCACTACTACCTCTCGGCAAAAGACAGTCCGCGGCGGTTCTTCACCTATCTGCTGCTCTTCATGGGCGCGATGCTCGGCATGGTCATCGCCGGCAATCTGCTGCTGCTCGCGGTGTTCTGGGAACTGACCTCGATCAGTTCGTTCCTGTTGATCGGCTTCTGGTCGCACCGTCAGGACGCACGTCAGGGCGCGCGGATGGCCCTGACGATCACCGGCATGGGCGGTCTGGCGCTGCTCGGCGGCGTGTTGCTGATCGGCCGCATCGTCGGCAGCTACGACCTCGACGTGGTGCTGGCGTCCGGCGATCTGATCCGCGCGAGCCATCTGTATCCGTGGGCGCTGGGCCTGGTGTTGCTGGGCATTTTCACCAAGAGCGCGCAGTTCCCGTTCCACTTCTGGCTGCCGCACGCGATGGCCGCGCCAACGCCGGTCTCGGCATATCTGCATTCGGCGACGATGGTGAAGGCCGGCGTGTTCCTGCTGGCGCGCCTGCACCCGGCGCTGGCCGGCACGGACCTGTTCTTCTACGTGGTCAGCGGCGTCGGCGCGACGACGCTGGTGATGGGCGCGTGGTTCGCGATCTTCCAGCACGATCTCAAGGGCCTGCTGGCGTATTCGACGATCTCCCATCTCGGCCTGATCACGCTGCTCTTCGGCCTGTCGACCGACATGGCGGTGGTCGCAGCGTTGTTCCACATCCTCAACCACGCGACGTTCAAGGCCTCGCTGTTCATGGCGGCCGGCATCATCGACCACGAGACCGGCACCCGCGACATGCGGCGGCTCGGCAACCTGCGGCGTTACATGCCGATGACCAGTGCGCTGGCGATCGTCGCCTCGCTGGCGATGGCGGGCATTCCGCTGCTCAACGGCTTCCTGTCGAAGGAAATGTTCTTCGCCGAGGCCCTGGAGATCGGCGGTCACGGCACGATGCGTGTGGTGATCAGCATTGCGGCGCTACTCGCGGGCGTGTTCGGCATCGCCTACAGCCTGCGCTTCGTGCACGACACCTTCTTCGGCCGCGGCCCCCGCGCGCTCGACGTGGTACCGCACGAGCCGCCGCGCTGGATGCGCATTCCGGTGGGCGTGCTGGCGATCCTGTGCGTGATCGTCGGCATGATTCCGGCACTGACGATCGGTCCGCTGCTGCACACGATGGTGCGCGGCACGCTCGGCGACGCCGCGCCGGCGTTCAGCCTGTCGGTCTGGCACGGCATCAACCTGCCGCTGATGATGAGCGTCGCCAGCCTGGTGTTCGGCGTGGCGCTGTATTTCGGCCTGCGCCGCCTGCTGGATTTCCATGCGGTCGCGACGCGCTCGATCGGCCGCAACGTGTTCCACGTCAATGTCGAAGCGCTGTTCGCGCTGGCCCGCCGCTTCACCGAGCGCGTGGCCAACGGCAGCCTGCAGCGCAGCCTGTTTCTGATGATCGCCATCGGCCTGCTGCTGGCGGGCGTACCGATGCTGGGCGGGACGCTGCCGCTGCTGGCCGGACTCGGTACGCCGCAACCGCTGCCTGTGATCGGCTGGATCCTGTGGGGTCTGCTGGTCGCCGCCACGGTGGGTACGGTGATCGTGCACGGCAAGCGCCTGACGGCGCTGATCGTCATCGGCGCCGTCGGCCTGGCGGTCAGCCTGGTGTTCGTCTATCTGTCGGCGCCGGACCTCGCGCTGACCCAGCTGCTGGTCGAGATGGTGACGATCGCGCTGATGATGATGGCGCTCAACTACCTGCCCAAGCAGTCCAAGATCTCTCGACGGCCGCTGCGCAAGTTGCGCGACATCGCGATTTCGCTCGTCGCTGGCGGCGGCCTGGCCGTGCTGGCCTACGCGATGATGATGTCGCCGGCCGACACCATCTCCAGCGAACTGCTGGTGCGGGCGCTACCCGAGGCCTACGGGCGCAACGTCGTCAACGTGATCCTTGTTGATTTCCGCGGGTTCGACACCTTCGGCGAAATCGCGGTCTTCGGCGTTGCAGCGCTGGTGGTCCATGCACTGCTGCGCTGGGCACGACTCAAGCCCGACGAGATCATGCCCGGCCCGCCGGTGCAGTTGCCGATCGCCGCCGACCTCACCCAGCTGCTGTTCCCGCTGGCGCTCACCGTGTCGATATATCTGTTCCTGCGCGGCCACAACGCGCCTGGCGGCGGTTTCATCGCGGGCCTCGTGTTCGCGGTGCCGGTGCTGGTGAAGTACGTGCTGCAGGGCGCGCGCGCGGTGGAAGCGACGTTCGGCTTCGATTACATCCGCGGCATCGCGATCGGTCTGCTGCTGGCGGTCCTCGGCGGTGTGGGGTCCTGGTGGTTCGGTGTGCCGTTCATGACCAGCGGGCATCTCGACCTCGAACTGCCCGTGATCGGTCTGCTGCCGCTGGCCAGCGCACTCGTATTCGATACCGGTGTTTACGTGGTGGTGTTCGCCGGCACCCTGCTGATGCTCTCCACGATGGGCACCGTCAAGCACCGCCAGGCCCAGGAGGAGACGCTCTGATGGAATTCGCGATCGCTTCCGCCATCGGCGTGCTTGCCGCGTCCGGCATCTATCTGCTGCTGCGCGCACGCACGTTCGACGTGATCCTCGGACTCACGCTGCTGTCGTACGCCACCAATCTTCTGATTTTCTCCGCCGGTCGTCCGGTGATCGGCAAGCCGCCGGTCCTGCGCGACGGTGTGGCGCAGATCCTGGCGCAATACTCCGACCCGTTGCCGCAGGCGCTGGTGCTGACCGCCATCGTCATCGCGTTCGCGATGACTGCGGTCACCGTCGTGATCGCGATGCGCGAGCACGCCGATCTGCGTACCGACCACGTCGACGGCGAAGAGCCCGATGACGAGCGGCGTCGCGGAGGTGGCCGATGAACCACCTGCCCGTCCTGCCCGTCCTGGTGCCACTGGTGACCGGCGCGGTCCTGCTGCTGCTCGAGCGGCGCCATCGCATCTCGATCCAGCGCTTCTGGGCCTGGATCGGCATGGCCGCGCTGCTGGTGGTCAGCGTGATGCTGTTCCTGCAGGTGCAGCGTGAGGACATGCTGGTCTATCTGCTCGGCGACTGGCCGGCAAAGCTCGGCATCACGCTGATGGTCGATCGTCTCTCCGCGCTGATGGTGCTCACCACCACGCTGCTGGCGATCCCCTGTTTGCTTTACGCCTGCGCGGGCTGGGACAAGCGCGCGCTGCATTTCCATGCGCTCTTCCAGATGCAGCTCGCCGGACTCAACGGCGCGTTCCTGACCGGCGATCTGTTCAACCTCTTCGTGTTCTTCGAGGTGATGCTGATTGCCTCGTACGGCCTGCTGCTGAGCGGCGCGCGTGGCGCACGCATCAAGGCTGGCATGCATTACGTGGTCTTCAACATCGCGGCATCGGTCGTATTCCTGATGGCGCTTGGCCTGCTGTACGGCATGCTCGGCACGTTGAACATGACCGAGATGGCGGCGCGCATCGCGGTGGCGCCGCCCGAGCGGACGATGCTGATCCACGCCGGCGCCGGCCTGCTGTTGCTGGTGTTCTGCGCCAAGGCCGCCCTGCTACCGCTGTATCTGTGGCTGCCCGAAGCCTATGCGCGCGCGCCGGCGGCGGTCGCCGCGCTGTTCACGGTCATGACCAAGGTCGGGCTTTACGCGATCCTGCGGGTGTACACGCTGATGTTCGGCGCCACCGCAGGGGCGATGGCGAACTTCGCCTGGGACTGGCTGCTGCCGACAGGCGCCGTCACCATCGTGCTCGCAGCGCTGGGCGTGATCGGCGCGCCGCGCCTACGCATTGGCGTGGCCTACCTGGTGCTGCTGTCTGCTGGCACGCTGTTCGTCGCGTTCTCGCTGGCGAATGCCGGCGCGATTTCCGCGGGCCTTTACTACCTGTCGCACAGCGTGTTCGTCAGCGCGGCCCTGTTCCTGCTGGCCGACATCATCCAGCGCCATCGTGGCAACAACGGCGACTACCTGATGCCGATCGCCGCGATGCCGAACAAGACACTGCCTGCAGCGCTGTTCCTGATCGCCGCGGTGTCGATTGCCGGTCTGCCCCCGCTCTCGGGCTTCATCGGCAAGCTGCAGCTGCTCAATTCGGTACCCGAATCGCAGATCGCCTGGATCTGGGCCGTCATCCTGAGCAGCAGCCTGATGACCATCATCGGCCTGTCGCGCAGCGGCACGCGCCTGTTCTGGCGCATCGAGCCTGCATCGCCCGATGCTGTCGTGCAGTCGCCGCCGCTGCGGCGTTCGGAAATCGGCGCCACCGTCCTGCTGCTGGCCTACGGCGTGGCAATGACCGTATTCGCAGGTCCGGTGCTGCGCTACACCGACGCGGCGGCCGCGCAGTTGCTGGACGTGGAGACCTATATCCAGACCTTGCGCGACACCGCGCCCCAGATCCGGGAGCCGTCGCCATGAAGCGCCGCATGCTGCCTTCGATTCCGCAGAGCCTGACGGTCTTCGCGTTCTGGCTGCTGATGGCCCAGGACGTGAGTCCGGGCAACATCGTCATGGGCCTGTTGCTGGCGTGGCTCATGCCGCTGCTCGCCGGGCGGCTGGAACGGGAATTCGCGCAACTGGGCCGCCTGCGCGGTAGCTTCCGTCTGATCGGGCGGCTGCTGGTTGATATCGTCGTCGCCAACGTCACCGTGGCCAGGCAGGTGCTGGGTCCGGCGTCGAAGCTGCGCTCGCAGTTCGTCTGGATCCCGCTCGACCTGACCAACATCCACGGCATCTCGGCGTTGACCAGCGTGATTACCCTGACGCCGGGCACCGTGTCCGCCGAACTGTCGGAAGACCGGAAACATCTGCTGGTGCACTGCCTGAGCACGGACGATCCACAGGCGCTGATCGCAGAGATCAAGTCGCGCTACGAGGCGCCGCTCAGGGAGATATTTCCATGACGATCATCGATATCGCCATCATCGTCGGCATGCATGCCGTCGGCATCGCCATGCTGCTGTCACTGTGGCGGTTGCTGCGCGGACCGACCGCGCCTGATCGCATCCTGGCGCTCGACACGCTCTACATCAGTGCGATCGCGCAGCTGATCATGTTCGGCATGCTGCTCGACACCGAGGTCTACTTCGAGGCCGCGCTGATCATCGCAATGCTCGGCTTCGTCGGCACCGTGGTGCTGAGCAAGTATGTGATCCGTCGGGACATCGTCGAATGAGCAACGTCTTCGAGATCGTCGTCATCGGCCTGCTGGCCATCGGCTGCTTCTTCACCCTGCTCGGTGGCGTGGCGATGGTGAAGCTTCCGGATTTCTTCCAACGCGTACACGGGCCGGCAAAGGCCAGCACGCTCGGCGTCGGCTGCATCCTGTTCGCGTCGATCATCTATCACTGGGTCAACGGCAGCGGCGTGCATCCGCGCGAAATCCTGATCACGGTCTTCCTGTTCCTCACCGCACCGATCAGCGCGCATCTGATGTCGCGCGCGGCGCTGTCGCTGATGGACGATCGCCCCCCGCACCCCGATCGCACGCCCGATGCGCAGCAGAAGGTCGTGGACGAGGAAGATCCGGCGCCGCCCGAGCGCATGTGATTTCGGGCCGCGGCGTCCCGCGACCCGGACGCCCCGGCCTCAGCCGCAGCGTTCGACGTAATCGACCTGCGGCGGTACACCGATCCGCCAGCCGGTGACCTGGCCGGCCGCATCGCTCTCGAACACCAGTGCAGACGTACCGCCATCGGCGTCGGTCACGCGCAGCGTGTGCGCGCCCTCGACGTACTTGTGCGGAGACGCTTCGACGCGACCTGCATAGAGGCGTTCGATCTCCGCGCGCTCCATGCCGACCTTGCCGCCGCCCGGCGCCGTGTAGCCGTCATTGCCGACGTCGATGCGCGAGAACTTGTCGCCTTCGATCATGAAGCCGATGGCGTAATCCGTCGTGCCCATCTGCGGCGGCGTCAGGTAATAACAGCCGCCCGGCTCGGACGGCTTCGCATCGCCGAGATCGTTGCCCCAGGCCATGCGCACCTGCTCGGCATCGCTGCCGAATGCAGCCGGGCCGAAGCCCTTGAACGTCACGACGCCATCGACGACTTCGGACACGTTGGTGCCCATCGCGTTAGCGGGCGGCACGTGCGCGCCGGGCTGATCGCCCGGCGGCGCCGGTTCGGCGGACACGGCCCGCGCCGATGCAGCCGGCGCAGGCTCGGCGGGCGGCGCCTCTTCGCGTTGGCACGCGGCGAGTGCGAGGGAGAGCACGGCGATGGCCGGCAGGGCGCGATGGAAACGCATGCGACAACTCCTGGAAGGTGACCGGCGCGAGACTAGCGCGCCCGCGTGAACGGGACGTGGCCCACGCTTTCGCTCACCTCGCCGCGGATTGTCATGGATGTTTCATCGGCGCTTCCCATGCTGCACGCCTGCCGTTGGGAGTCGCTGTCCGTGCCCGCCCGCAAGACCGAACTCGCGCATCGCGCGCTGGCCACCCATGGCACGTCGTCGCTGGACCTGCGGCAGCGCCGTGCGCTGATCCTGTGCGACGGACGACGCACGGCCGTCGAACTCACGCGCATGCTCGGCGCGGACACACCCGCGCTGCTGCAGCAGTTGCAGATGCTGGGGTATCTGGACGCACTCGATGCGATGGCGTCGACGCCCGCAACCGAGCCCGCGCTCGAAGCCGGCACGCCCGCATCGACGCCCGAGGCCACGCGTCGCCGTTCGCTGAGCGCGGCGCGCATCTACGTGCAGGGCATGCTGGAACTGCAGCGCGCGCCAGCGGCAATGGCGCTGCGAACGCGCCTGATCGGCAGCGCCGACGAAGCCGCGACGGTGACCGCGATTCTCGATGCGATCGCAGGCCTGCCTGCGTTCACTAAGCCCGGATACGCGGCGCGCGTGCGCGAACGCGTGGCGGAAGTGCTGCCGGAACCGCATCTGCCGGCACTCGCTGCGCTGGTGCTCGAAAGCGAAGCCGACGCAGTAGCCTGACGCCACCGCACACCACTCAACCGCGCGGCGGCACGAAGTTGCGCTGCAGACCGGCCCAGCAGGACTGGTAATCGCCCTGGCGATGCACAGCGTCAAGCGCCTGGCGTGTCGGCCGGATCACTGCGCGCGTCTCGAACATGAAGGCCATCGTGCCGCTGATGACGTCGGGCTTCGACAGATCGGCCGCGCTGGCTTTCTCGAACGTTGCCGCGTCCGGGCCGTGTCCGCTCATGCAGTTGTGCAGCGAACACGCGCCGGGCGAGAAGCCATCGGCTTTGGCGTCGTACTGGCCGTGCACCAGACCCATGAACTCACTGGCGACATTGCGGTGGAACCACGGCGGACGGAACGTATCCTGCGCCACCAGCCAGCGCGGCGGGAAGATCGCGAAATCCATGTTCGCCGTGCCAGCCGTGTCGCTCGGCGACGTGAGCACGGTGAAGATGCTCGGGTCGGGATGGTCGAAGCTGATCGAACCGATCGCGTTGAAGCGGCGCAGGTCGTATTTGTACGGCGCGTAGTTGCCGTGCCAACCGACGACGTCGAGCGGCGAGTGGTCGATCGGCGCCTGCCACAGATGCCCCTGGAACTTCGCGATCAGGGTGAAGTCACCCTCGATGTCCTCGTACGCGGCCACGGGCGCGAGAAAATCGCGCGGATTGGCGAGGCCGTTCGCACCGATCGGACCGAGATCCGGCAGGCGCAGCGCATGGCCCTGGTTCTCGCACACGTAACCGCGGCTCGGACCATCGGGCAGTTCGACGCGGAAGCGCACGCCGCGCGGGATCACCGCGATCTCCTGCGGCTCGACCTCGAGCACACCGAATTCGGTCGCCAGCACCAGACGTCCCTGCTGCGGCACGATCAGCAACTCGCCGTCGGCGCTGTAGAAAAAACGGTCGGTCATCGACGCGTTCGCGGCGTAGACATGGATGCCCACACCTTCGTGCGCGCCAGGTCCGCCGGTACCAGCCATCGAGAACAGGCCGTCGACGAAATCGACCGGCGTCTCGGGGATCGCCAACGGACTCCAGCGCATCTGGTCCGGCGGCACCGGGCCACGATCGAAACCATCGTGGAAACGCGGCTGCTGGAACGGCGAGAACGTGCCGTGCATCGCTGCGGGCCGGATGCGGTACAGCCAGCTGCGCCGGTTCTCGCCGCGTGGCGCGGTGAACGCGGTGCCCGAGAGCTGTTCGGCGTACAGGCCATGCGCCACGCGCTGCGGCGAATTCCGGCCGATCGGCAGCGTGCCCGGCTCGGCCTCGGTCGCGAATTCGTTGCCGAAGCCGGACATATAACCGCGCGGGCCGCGCACTTGCGTCTGGCCCAACGGCAGCGCCGTCACCGTGTCGTCCGTCGATGCGTTCATGGCTTCACCCGAATGAAAGTTCCGCCGTGCATCCCCGCGTTCGGAGATGACGGCTACGGACCCGCTGCCTGCGTCGGCCCGCGCCTCTTTCGACGCGGAACACGACGCTTCGTCGAACTCAGAGCACGCCGCGCTGCATCTGGTCGCGTTCGATGCTCTCGAACAGCGCCTGGAAGTTGCCTTCGCCGAAGCCCTCGTTGCCCTTGCGCTGGATGATCTCGAAGAAGATCGGACCGAACGCGTTCTTGGTAAAGATCTGCAGCAGCTTGCGCTGCTTGGTCTCCGGATCGGCGTCGATCAGGATCTTGTTGCGCTGCAGGCGCGCGACGTCTTCGCCGTGGTTCGGGATGCGCTGGTCGATGACGTCGAAGTAGGTCTCCGGCGTGTCGAGGAAGTCGATGCCCTTCTCGCGCATCTGCTCGATCGACGCATAGATGTCATCGGTGAAGCAGGCGATGTGCTGGATGCCTTCGCCCTTGTAGGCGTCGAGGTATTCGTTGATCTGCGACTTCGGGTCATTCGACTCGTTGAGCGGAATGCGCACCACGCCGTCCGGCGCGGTCATCGCTTTCGACTTCAGGCCGGTCTTCGTGCCCTTGATGTCGAAGTAGCGGATCTCGCGGAAGTTGAACAGCTTCTCGTAGTAGTCCGACCACTTCTGCATGTTGCCGAAGTAGAGGTTGTGCGTGAGGTGGTCGATGAAGGTCAGGCCAAACCCGGTCGGGTTCTGGTCGGCGCCGTCGATCGCGACATAGTCGTCGTACATCGAACCCGACGCGCCGTAGCGGTCGACCAGATACAGCATGCAGTCACCGATGCCCTTGACCACGGGCGCATCGACGGCCTTGCTCGACTCGCGGTCACCGATCGCCTCGCCACCGTTCTCGAGCACTTTGCCGTAGACGTCGCCGGCCGGCTGCTTGAAGCGGATCGCGAAGCCACAGGCAGACGGGCCATGCGCCTTGGCGAAATCGGCAGCGAACGAATCCGGATCTTCGTTGAGCAGGAAGTTCACCCCGCCCTGCCGGTACACGGTGATCGCCCGCGTCTTGTGCTTGAGCACCGCGGTGAAGCCCATGTTGCGGAAATAGGTGTGCATGAAATCCGCCTGGCCTGCCGGTGCGGCGAACTCGACGAACTCGAAGCCGTCGATGCCCATCGGGTTCTCGAACGTGGTCACTTCCATGCCGAGATTGGGGGCGGTGTGTGCGTGAGCGCTCATGGGATACTCCGTCGCGATGGGGCCGGCCGGGAACCGGCGGTTTCAGACCTTCCTTTATAGTTACGCATGCAACCTAATTGCAAGGCGCACCGCACCATGACCCAAGCCGCCGCCCCTCCTGCTGCCCTGTCCGACCCGGCGGACGCCCACGACGGCCACCGGCATCACCGTCTCGATCTCGAGCAGTTCCTGCCGTATCGGTTGAGCGTGCTGACCAACCGCATCAGCCGCGGACTCGCGGACATCTACAGCGAGCGCTTCGACATCAGCGTGACCGAATGGCGGGTGATCGCGGTGCTCGGACGCTATCCAGGCCTGTCGGCGAACGGCGTGGCCGAGCGCACCGCGATGGACAAAGTGGCGGTGAGCCGCGCGGTCGCGCGCCTGCTCGAACGCGCGCTGATCGAGCGGGAGATGCACGACAGCGATCGCCGCCGCTCTGTACTGGAACTCAGCGAAGCCGGCTACGCGGTCTACGACGTCGTCGTGCCGCTCGCGCTGGACTACGAGCGTGATGCCTATGCCGCGCTCGACGAGGACGAGCGCGAGACGCTCGACCGCCTGCTGTCCAAGCTGGCGAAGAAGTACATCGCCTGATCGTCCGCGGCTGCGCGCTCAGCCGGCCATCGACCTTGCGCCGCGCTCGAGGCCGTGGCCATCCGGGCCACGCTCGACCCGCCACAGGCGCCAGGAGAAGAGCAGGCCCAGTGCGGCGAGCACCGTGTAGAACCACATGCCGGGCGCGTAGCCGCCGGTGTTCTCCGGCCCGGCGGCATTGACCTGATTCAGCGTGGTCACCGCCAGCGGCACCAGGAATACGCCGACCTGCTGGCACAGCGTCATCATCGAGTAGGCAGCGCCCAGACGGTTCTCGCGCACGATGTAGGCCACCGACGGCCACATTACGGCCGGGATCAGCGAGAACACGCCACCGAGGAGCAGCATCACGGTGAGCAGGGTGAGCGGCACCTGCGCACTGCCGATAAAGGGCAGCCAGACGCCGACTGCCGGACCGGGTGGCAGGTAGGTCACCGCGAGGAACAGCGGCAGCATCACCAGCGAACCCACCGCCATGAAGAGCGAGCGGCGACCCACGCGATCGACCCACAACCCGAACAGCGGCGTCACGATGATCGCCGCCAACGGCAGGAAGCTGCTCAGCATGCCGGCAGTGCTGCGGTCGAGGCCATGCGCCTGCTGGAAGTAGTCGATCGCAAACGCACGGAACGGAAAGACGGTGGCGTAGAAGACCACGCACAGGCCGACGATGTACCAGAACGACGGACTGAAGGCGTACATCTGCTTGAGGTCGAACTTGTCGGTCGCGGGCGGTGCGCCGAGATCAACGCGGCCTTCGGCGCGTTTTTCGCTCATCCAGTAGAGCATGGCGGCGCTCACGCCGACTGCCGCCACGCCGGTGGCCAACCACAGGGGATCCTGCCAGTTCTCGTACAGCGGCGCGGCGAACGACGTCGACCAGTCGGTCGAGGCGGATCCCAAACGGGCGATCGACAGGTTGATGCCGAACGCGAAGCTCAGCTCGCGGCCTTTGAACCACTTCGCCAGCACCGCGGTCGCGGCGACGATCAAGGGTTCGGCGCCGAGGCCGAGCAGGAACCGGCCCGCGAGCATCACCTCGAACTGTGCCGTCGACGCGGTCACGGCCGCCGCGAGCAGGCAGATGCTGGAGAACACGACGATCGCGAGCTTGGTACCCCAGCGATCGATGACGTAGCCGCCGAACAGCAGCACCAGTACCGCGGCGAGGCTGTAGATGTTGTACAGCCAGCCGGTCTGGACGTAGCTGAAACCTTCCTGCTCGCGCAGCAGATCGATGATCGGCCCGAGCGCGTCGTAGACGTAGTAGTTGCCGAACATCGCCAGACTGACGAACACCAGTGCGAGCCAGCGCTGGGTAGGCGTCGGGCGTGGCAGTGCGGTATCCGGTCCGGTCATCGGTCTCTCGGGGTCTGCGAAGGTCGGGGCAGGACTCTACACGCCCGGCGCGCGGTTCCGGAAACGCGAAACGGCGGCACAAGGCCGCCGTCTCGCTTCGAACCGGCTGCGCACGTGGCGCAGACCGTTGGATCACTTCACGCCGTGCATCAGGCGATTGACCAGCGGTGCGATCACGAACAGCAGCACGCCGGCGCCGGCCAGCGCCCAGAAGCCGAACGTGTACCCGGCCTGCGCGGACGCAGCGGTCATGCCGCTTTCGCCGCTGACCTGGCCGGCGAAGATACCCGCGAGGTTGTTGCCGATCGCGATCGACAGGAACCAGCAGCCCATCGCCATGCCGGCCACGCGCGAGGGTGCCAGCTTGGTCGTCATCGACAGACCGATGGGCGACAGGCACAGCTCGCCGATCGACTGGATCACGTACACCGCGAACAGTGTCCAGAAGGGGATCTTGCCGCTGCCGTCGACCATGCTGTTGAGCGCGATCATCAACAGCAGGAACGCCAGACCGTTGAAGATCAGGCCGAGACCGAATTTGCGCGGGATCGAGGGGTTCGCCTTGCCCATCTTCACCCACATCCACGCCATGATCGGCGCGAAGGTGATGATGGCGATCGAGTTCACCGACTGGAACCACTCCAGCGGAAACGTCCAGTCACCGAACTCGCGGTTGACGATACGGTCTGCCAGGAAGGTGAACGAGCTGCCGGCCTGTTCGAAGAACATCCAGAACAGCACGTTGAACACGAAGATGATCAGCATCGCGATCACCTTGTCGCGCGCGACCTTGCCCTCGCGGACACCCTCCACGAGCAACATCACCGCCGGCACCACGAACAGCGCCATCAGGATGGCCTGCAGCGCGCTTGCGTCGATCGTGAGCAGGAAATAGAACAGCGGAATGCCGATGGCTGCGCCGAGCACGGCGACCAGGCCGACACGGCCCAGGCCTTCATGACCCGGCTCCGGCAGGCCAATGCCCTTGAGCTGGCTGCGACCGGCCCAGAACCACACCAGGCTGACCACCATGCCGATGCCCGCGGCGATGAAGACCCACTGGTAGTGCGGATCCGTGTCGGTGCCGAACACCTTGCGCGCGAGCCAGCCGGTGACCACGGGCGCGATCATCGCGCCGATGTTGATGCCCATGTAGAAAATCGTGAACCCCGCATCGCGACGGGCATCGCCCTGCATGTAGAGCTTGCCGACCATGGTCGAGATGATCGGCTTGAACAGGCCGTTGCCGACGATGATCGTCGCCAGGCCGAGCTTGAACAGAGGCTCGCTCGGCGAGGCCAGCATGAAGAGGCCCAGCGCCATGAACATCGCGCCGAGCAGGATGGAACGCTGGAATCCGATCAGCCGGTCGGCGACGTAGCCGCCGAAGATCGCGCCTGCATACACCAGTGCCAGGTACGCGCCATACATCTCGCTCGCCGGGCGTTCACCCGCGCTCTCGCCTCCGTGGAACTGCGCAACGATGTACAGGACCATCGCCCAACGGATCCCGTAGAACGCGAAGCGCTCCCAGAACTCCGACATGAAAAGCATCCAGAGCGGCTTGGGATGCCCCAGGACCTGGGCGAATTCGGGTGGCGCGGGTGGCTGCGGCGGCATGGCCGCGACCTTGGGCTCGACGACGTCGGCACTCATGGAGAACCCCTGGGAATACGAAACAGGAAGGACGGGCCGAGGCCCGAAGTGCGGCGAGGATCACCGACGCCGGCCGCAGCCGTCAATGCGGCGTGCACGTCGACGACGCTGCATCTCGCCCGACTCCAACTATGAACAGGGATCTCGACCGTCCTGCAAGCCGCACCGCAGGGACCGTCAGCCCGGGTAGGTGTAGCTCGCGCCAACGCCTAGCGGCAGCCCCAGCGCCCAGAAGCCGAGCAGGAAAGCCGACCACACGACCAGCAGCGTGAGCGAGAACGGCAGCATCAGCGCCAGCAGCGTGCCGATGCCGCTGGACTTCACGTAGCGCTGGCAGAACACCACGATCAACGGGAAGTACGGCAGCAGCGGGGTGATGATGTTGGTGCTGGAATCACCCACCCGGTACGCGGCCTGGGTGAGATCGGGCGAGATGCCCAGCTGCATCAGCATCGGCACCATGATCGCGCCGATCAGTGCCCACTTCGCCGACGCCGAGCCGACCAGCAGATTGACGAAGCCCGACAAGAGCACGATGCCGACGAGGGTCACGCCGGTCGGCAGACCGAGCGCCTGCAGGCCGTTCGCACCCTTGATCGCCAGCAGCGCGCCAAGATTGCTCTGGCCGAAGGCATAGATGAATTGCGCCGCGAAGAACGCCATGACGATGTAGTAGCCCATGCCGCTCATCGCCTTGCTCATGCCGGCGATGATGTCGCGGTGGCTCTTCACCGCACCGGACGCGTAGCCGTAGACGATGCCCGGGACGAGGAACAGGATGAAGATCAACGGCACGATCGACTGCATCAACGGCGCGTTGGCGACCAGGAGTTCACCGGCGCCGCTCGCTGCGTCCGAAGGTGCACGCCACGCCGAACCGGCGCCCAGTGCCGTGGCCGCGACCGCGGCCGCGACGACGACCATCGCGACCACCGCCAGCCACAGGCCACGACGCTCGCGCGCGGTCAGCACCGACATCGTCGGCATGTCACTGGCGTCGCCATCGACGATCGTGTTGCGCAGCCGCGGCTCGATCACACGGTCGGTCAGGCACCAACCGACCAGCACGATCAGGACGGTCGAGGCGGTTGTGAAGTAGTAATTGTTGAGTGGATTGACGATGACTGACGGATCGATCAGGTGTGCTGCTTCCTGGGTCAGGCCCGCCAGCAGTGGATCGAGACTGGACGGAATGAACGTCGCCGAAAATCCGCCCGACACGCCGGCGAATGCCGCGGCAATGCCCGCCAGCGGATGACGCCCAGCTGCATAGAAGATCACCGCGCCAAGCGGGATCACCAGCACATAGCCCGCATCCACTGCGACGTGACTGAAGATGCCGACCGCGATCAGCATCGGCGTCAACAGCATCTTCGGCGTCACCGACAGCACCGCGCGCAAGGCCGCGTTGATGAAACCGGTGTGCTCGGCGACACCGAGACCGAGCATTGCCACCAGCACCACGCCGAGCGGCGCAAACGTCACGAAGGTACGGACCATGTCCGCCATGAAGGTGGTGAAGCTCGTACCGGCGAGCAGGTTGCGGATCTGCACCGGATCGCCGCTACGCGGATCGATCTCGGCGAAACTGACATTGGCCAGCAGCGCGGAGACCACCCACACCAGCAGCATCAGACCCAGGAACAGCACCGCCGGATCCGGCAGCTTGTTGCCGACGCGTTCGACCGCGTCGAGGAATCGGGCGACCACGCCGCGCGGCGCGAGTGTCTCGGAAACAGGCTGATTCATGCGGTGGGCTCCCCTGCTGGCATGCGACCGGGCATCCTAGCAGCCGGGCGCGCCCCAAGGCCCCGCATGCGGACCCGCAACGAAAAACCCCGGCACATGGCCGGGGCTTCTTTCGCACCTGCAATCGCGATCAGAGCGTGTAGCTGGCCCGCACCGTCAGGCGACCGAAGGCGCGTTCGCCCAACACGCGCACGTACCACGTGCCCGCCTGCGGCGCCGCGAGCGTCACCGTTTCGTTGTTGCCCGGACGCTGCGAACGCAGCTGCCACGCATCCACCGTCGGCAGCACGTCGTGACTCGCATACAGCGACACGTCACCGGTGCCGCCTGCCGTGAGGATGCGCAGGTTGCGCGCACCGGCCGGCACGTCGATGCGGAACAGACGCGATTCGCCTGCTGCGCCTTCGATGCCGCCCAGCTGCACGCCATTGACCAGCGGCTGCGCCGCCGTCGCCGGGTCTTCGACGATGGATACCGCTGCGAGGGCGCTGTCGTTGGCCGCATTCGGATCCTGCGTCTGCGAGGTCGCCGCGACGGTCAGCGTCACGGTCTCGTCGATCAGGGCCTCCGGTGCAACCGCCGACAGTGCGAACACCGCCTGCCCCGCGTTCGCCAGCGTTTCGCTGCTGCACGACAAGGTGGTCTTGCCGTCGGCCACGGCCGGCGCATCGCAGCTCCAGTCGGCAGGCGGCGTGACCAGCAGATCGTCGAGCTCCGCATCCAGCACCGCGCCGAAGCCCGGGAACTGCGCGGCATCCGGACCGGCGTTGACCAGCGTCGCGGTGAACGCGAGCGTGTCACCGGCGAACACTTCCGCATTCGCGGCCGCGACCGTGATGCCCAGATCGGCGACCGTCGCCGGCTGCAGACGCACCAGCAGCACCGTCGGATCGTGATCGGACAGACGCGTCGGCGTGTTTGCATCGTTGCGCGCGACTTCGGGGAAGTCGGCATTGATGCGCGCGTGGCTGACGTCGAGGCCGACGACCAGCGGCGAATCCACCAGCGCCTGGTTCACCAGCACATGGTCGAGCGACTGCGCCTGGTAATCGAAGACGAAGGAGTAGCGCTCCTCGGCAGACGCTTCCAGGGTCATATTGAGCAGCGACGGTGCGATCAGCACCGCGCCGTCGTTGTCGACCGCGGTCTCGCCATCGGGCGACGGCAGGCCGGTGACCGTGCCCATCGCGTCGGCGTAGCCGTCATTGAACTCGAACGCGTTGAAATCGCCGAGCACCACGATCTGGCGCGTCGCATCGTCCTTCTGCATGCCATCGATCAGCGTGGCCAGATACTCGGCCTGCTTCTGACGCTTGTCGCGCACGCGCTGGCCGCCGGTGAGCCAACCGTTGCTGCCGGCGGTATCGGCTTCGATGCCGCTCAGCGAACGCTGGTGCACGACGATCGCGGTGAACGGATAGCTGCGGCCATCACTGAAGTGCGCTACGGCGTCGAGCACCAGCGGCGGACGGTCGTTGAGCACGCTGGTCGAACCGTTCGGATTGAACAGCACTTCCTCGGTGCCGACCTGCTCGACCGCGCCCACCGCGATGCGGGCGACGCTGCCGACCGATGCGGTCTTGACCAGGAAGCCGACGTCGATGCCGCCGACGTCGAAGCCTTCTTCGAGATACGCGACATAACCCGGATCGGGCTGGCCTGCGGCAATCGCATCGGCGTTGATGCGGTTGGCGAGCGTGGTCAGCACCGGCAGGTTCTCGACTTCGGTGACACCGACGACGTCCGGGGTGTGCAGATACGCGCGGATGCCGATCGAGGCCTTCGACAGGCGACGCTCCAGCGCGGCCGGCGTCAGCGTCGGACCGCTGTTGGCGTCGTTCACCGTGTCGAAGAAGCGCTGCAGGTTGTAGGTCGCGAAGGTCACGTGGTCGGGGCCCGGCAGCATCGACGGACGTGGCTCGCCGGCGCCAGTGCAGTCGCTGGTGAGCGCGCCTTCCGGATAGATCGTGTAACGGCGGAAGGTGTAGTCGAGCGGACCGGTCAGCGAACCACCGGTGATGCGGCAGCCGGCTGCGAGATCGGCGGTCGGTGCACCGATCGTGCTGCTGTTGACCGCGATCAGTTCCGGGTTGTAATCCCAGCGCGGGATGTTCGGCGCAACGCTGCCCAGCGGATCGGGGTCCGGAATCTGGATGCCCGGCTCGCGGAACGGACGCGCCGTGCCGGTGACGACGACGGCGAAGCGGCCGTTGCTGCTGCCGGTCGCCTGCGCTTCATTGGTGTTGCCCGTTGTCGGCGCGACGACGGTGAAGCTCGGCGCGGTGACACGCATGCCTTCCAGATTTTCCAGCTGCTCGAGGCCGCCGGTGGCATTGGGCATGTCGTTGGTGAGCACGATCGCGGCCGGCAGCGCGTGACCTTCCGACAGCTTGACCACCGATGCATTGGTGATCTGGGTCA
The DNA here is from genome assembly GCA_045810015.1 of Luteimonas sp. GTDB lineage: Bacteria > Pseudomonadota > Gammaproteobacteria > Xanthomonadales > Xanthomonadaceae > Luteimonas. The sequence continues at coordinate 63,844 of JBJMWR010000011.1, read as the reverse complement.
GCGGCAGCTGCAGCGGATCGGCAGCCGGCACGTATTCGGTCACCGTGCCCTGTACCAGCATCTTGTTGCCGACCGCGACATCGTCCGACGCCGCGCTGCTGGTGAACACGAACAGACCTTCCGATGTCGCCGGATTGCCGTCGTCCTCGCCGTCCGGCGTCTGGATGAAGAAGCCGTTGTTCTTGCGACCGGTGACGATCCCCGAGGTCGCGACCGGCTGGCCCTCGACCGGCGAACGCGCGCCGCTGCCCTGGATCGCATGGATCGGCAGCGTGGTCACGTCGTCGTTGAGGATCGTGACGACGGCCTGGCCCTTCGCCACTTCCGCACCCGACACATCGCCGAGGTTGATGTAGAAGATCTCGTCCGGCTCGACGGTCTCGTCGCCGACGACGTCGACGCTCAGGCTCAGCTCGCGCTGGCCTTCTTCGAAACTGATCGTGCCCGAGCGCGCGATGTAGTCGTTGTCGGCGACGGTCGCCGTGCCATCGGCGGTCGTGTAGGTGAAGCTCACCCCGTCCGGGCCGGCCGGCTGGTTCAGCGACACGGTCACGAAGAACGGCGTGGTGCCGCTGTCGCCTTCGGCGCCGCTGGTGTCGGTGATGCTCAGATAGAGCGTGCCACCACCGCTGCAGATGTTCGGAATGCTGGCGCTGTTACGTGGCGCCGCCAGCACCGCGGCGAAGTCGGCCGCGTTGTGATTGGTGTCGGTGCACCCCTCGCCCGCGCGCAGCGCCGCGGTCGTGTTGGTCAGTGCAGGCGCCGCACCAGCACCCTCGAAACAGTTCGCCGTGCCGTAGCCGACGAAATCGACCACGTTGGTCGGGCAGGCGCCGCTCAGCGCTCCGCCGCCCTCCACCAGCGCCACCTTGCCGTTGGCGCCGGCCATGGCGATGGTGCCTGTCGCGTCCGGCGTCGGCAGATCCTGGGAGCCGCCGGTGCCGTCGGCCTGCTTGACGAGGTAGTACGCGCCCGGCGCGATGCTCCCCTCGAGAGCGGTGAACTGCCAGCTCGTGCCGCTGGTCGATGCGTACTGCACCGTCCAGCCGCTCACGTCGACCGGCAGGTCGCCGTTGTTGTGCAGTTCGATGAAGTCGCTGCGGTAGGTCGCACCGCTGTTGCCGCCACCGCCGTATACCTGGCTGATGACGACCTCGCCGTGCGCGGCGCCTGCGCCGCCACACAGCAACAAGGCCGACAACAGCCGGCTGGTTGTTCGAGTCATGCGTGAATCCCCAAGAGTCCCCGGGCGACAGCGCCCCACGCCCGATTGTGCCGGGGTTGGATGGCGATTGCATGACGCCTGCCGGCAGTTGTGGCCGCACAGCGTCAGCGCGCCCGGGGCCGAGGGCCTGCGGTACCCTGCGCCGATGACGATCGACCGCAACCAGCGCCCTCTCGAGGACGGCATTCACCGCGACCTGTCCGGCCGCATCACCTATGGCGGCTATCTGCGCCTGGACCTGCTACTGGCCGCGCAGCAGCCACTGTCGCAGCCGCCGCACCACGACGAGATGCTGTTCGTCGTCCAGCACCAGGTCTCGGAGCTGTGGCTCAAGCTGCTGATCCACGAACTGTCGGCGGCGATCGGCCACCTGCAGCGCGACGAGGTCTGGCGCTGCCGCAAGGTGCTGGCGCGCTGCAAGCAGGTGCTGCGGCAGCTGACCGAGCAGTGGTCGGTACTGGAGACGATGACGCCGGCCGAGTACATGGAATTCCGGGACGTGCTGGGTCCCTCGTCGGGCTTCCAGTCGCTGCAGTACCGCACCGTCGAGTTCCTGCTCGGCAACAAGAATGCGGCGATGCTCGACGTGTTCGCGCACGAGCCCGACGGCCGGGCGGCGCTGCAGACGGTGCTCGACGCGCCGGGGCTGTACGACGAATTCCTGTGTTACCTCGCTCGCTGGGGACATCCGGTCGATCCGCGGCATCTGCAGCGCGACTGGCGCCAGCCGCACACCTTCGATGCCACGCTGGTGACGGTGTTCGAGTCGATCTACGAGGACACCGAACGCCACTGGCGCGAGTACTCGCTCTGCGAGGACCTGGTGGATCTGGAATCCCAGTTCCAGCTGTGGCGTTTCCGCCACATGCGCACGGTGATGCGCATCATCGGCTTCAAGCGCGGCACCGGCGGCTCGAGCGGCGTCGGCTTCCTCAAGCAGGCGCTGGAGCTGACCTTCTTTCCCGAACTGTTCGAAGTGCGCACGCACGTCGGACCGGGGCGCGGCAGCGACGCCTGAGCCGCGCTGCGCCGGGCGATCGATCCGTCACGTGATCGCTGACCCTCGCCAATACAGCGAGTGCAAGCTGGGGCCCGCCCCAGCACCTCCCTCACGTCACACGGTCTACAGTCCGCGCCCATTCATCAAAAAAGGAAGGCGGCGCGATGTCGATCATGGTCTGGGCGATTGTCGGTGGGCTGGTTGGATTCGGTGCTCTTGTGTTCACCGCGAACCGGGCGAAGAGTGCGAACAACCCCTGGGACGAGCGCACCTTCAACGCAGAAGGCGATGTGCTCGCACGCATCGACACCTGGGCATCCGCCAACGGCTACAAGCTGCGCAGCGATGACGGCCGCCGACGCGTCTACCAGAAGGGCGTCAACTTCCTGACCGCGCCGATGCGCTTCGAAGTGGACCGCGATGGCGACCGCTACATCACGCGCAGCTACGTGCACGTCGACGCGCTGGTGATGCAGGGCAATCTGGCGCTGACGCACCCCGGCGTGGTCGCCAAGGTGCCGCGCTCGAACGCGCGCAAGGCGCAGAACCTGCTGTTCGCCGATCTTGGCCAGCCGCTGTTGCCCTGATCACACCGGTTGTGCGATCAGCGCGCGATCCTCCGGTGCATCCACATCGGAGGATCGGAAATGCCGCACCACAGCCGCCTGTCCACGTTCGTCCTCGACTGCCAGGTCGAGGATCTCGCGCCGCACGTCGAATTCTGGCGCCAAGCGCTCGGCAAACCGGTCAAGCCGCTGCCACCCGAAGACGATGACGGCCGCTACGCGGTGCTCGACACCGCCGACGACGAACCGGTGCTGATGCTGCAGAAGGTGGACCACGCGTCGCGCATCCATCTCGACATCGAGGCCGACGACGTCGACGCCGAAGTCGCGCGCCTGGAACAGCTCGGCGCCGTGCGCGTCGAACAGGTGAAAACCTGGTGGGTCATGCAGGCGCCGAGCGGGCACCGCTTCTGCGTCGTGCGCCCGCAGCGCACGCCGATGGGCCCGCACCGCAACACTTGGGACTGACGCACGGCCTCAGCCGGCGCGTGCCTGCCGGTCGAGCCACACGCCGAGACCCTGCGCGTTGATGACGATGTCGCCGCCGAGGATCTCCTGCACGCGCGCATGCGGGTCTTCGATGCCGTGCGCACGTGCGCGATCGGTATAGAGCCGCGTCAGGCCGTCGACGATGCGCTCGTGACGATCGGCATTTCCGTGCGCATCGCCCGCGATCGCGACCATCGCATCGATCTGCGTGTGCAGATCTCCAGCGAGCCGCGCGCATTCGGTGACTTCGCCGTAATGCGCGATGCGGATCGACGCTGGCGACTTCGCGAGCAGCGTGTCAATCGAGACGTGCATCTGCGCCGGATCGAACTGCACCGGCGAGGTCGTCGGCAGGATGAAGGCGCCGTTCGCGGTATCGAGTTCGCGATACGACAGGCCGAACGTGTCGCCCGCGAACCAGCTGCGTGTCGCAGCGTCCCAGACGCTGTAGTGATGCAGCGCATGACCGGGCGTGTCGATGCACAGCAGCGGGCGTCCGGCGAGTTCGACGACGTGACCATCGTCGGCGATGACCACGCGGTCCTCAGGGACCGGCAGCATGCCGGCGTGGTCGCGTTCGAACATCGCATCGCCGTAGACGGCCCTCGCACCGGCGATGAGTTTCGTGGGATCGATCATGTGCGGCGCACCGCGCGGATGCACGACGAGCGTCGCGTTCGGCAGCGCGCGGATCAGCGGGCCCGCTGCACCGGCGTGATCGAGATGCACATGCGTGACCATCAGCCAGTCGACCGCGTTGCGCGGCACACCCGCTGCGTCGATTGCATCGAGCACCGTCTGCGCGCACGTCGCGGTGCCGCAGTCGATCAGCGCGGCGCGGCCGCCGGATTCGACGAGGTAGGCCGCGCACAGGCCCGCGCGCACGTAGCCGGTGTCGATGATCGTGATCGCGTGTTGATCGTGCATCGCGCGTCTCCCGTTGGACAGACCGACAGTCTAGGGCGCGCGGTGTCGACGTCCGATACGGCCTTGGTCGAAGCCGCTCAGCCGCGGCGACGCAACACGCGCCTGCGCAGCGCGAACGCGGTGCCGAGCACCGCGAGAAACACGCCGTAACCCAGTGCCGTTGCCAGGATCTGCGCCCACATGCTGCCATGGCCGCGGTCGGCGACCGCGTGCGCCCAATGGATCGACATCAGGAATGCGACGACGGACGCAGCGAGGCTGACGAGATCGAACACGATCCGGCGCGCGCCGCGCGGCTGGCGCGGATACACCCAGAACAGCACGCCCAGAATCAGGAACCACGGCAGGAACAGCAGCAGCGCGAGATTCTGGGCAACGGTCGGGTTCACGAGGCGGCCTTCTCTGCATTCGCGGCGGCCAGCGCATCGAACGCGGCCTGCACGGTGGCGGCATCGACACCATCGCCGAACGTCGCCGGTGCGTCGGCGAGCGCGAGCTCGCCACGGCGCAGGCGCGCGATCGTCTGGCCGGCATCGCGCGGGGCATCGAAGGCGGCGCTCTGCAGCAGCACGCGTTCGCCGTCGACGAACTTGAAGTAGAACCTGCCGTCGGCCTCGCGGTACTGCTTGAACATCGGCGGCGCGGCCCTGGCGGACGCAGGCGCGTCCGATGGCGTCGACACCGCGCTGCCGAGATTGCGCAGGCCGACTGCATCGCGCAGTTCGCGCAGCAGCGGAACCGCGTAGCGCTCGCGCAGACGCTGGCCACCGTCACGCAGGATGTCTTCGATGTCGCCCGGCCGGGCGATCAGGTCTTCGTAGCGTTCGCGCATCGGCGCAATCTCGCGCTCGACCACATCGAACAGCTGCTGCTTCGCATCGCCCCAGCCGATGCCATCGGCAAATGCCGCCGAGAAACCCGCGGTTTCGTCCGGGGTCGCGAAGGCCTGGTAGAGCTGGAACAGCGCAGAGCCCTCGGTCGACTTCGCTTCGCCCGGCATCTTCGAATCGGTGAGGATCGAGAACACCAGCTTCTTGAGCTGCGCCTGCGGCACGAACAACGGAATGGTGTTGTCGTAGCTCTTGCTCATCTTGCGGCCATCGAGACCCGGCAGCGTCGCCACGTTGTCGTCGATCACGGCTTCCGGCAGGGTGAACCAGTCACGGCCGTAGACGTGATTGAAGCGCTGGGCGAAATCGCGCGCCATTTCGATGTGCTGGATCTGGTCGCGACCCACCGGCACGCGGTCGGCATTGAAGATCAGGATGTCGGCTGCCATCAGCACCGGGTACATGAAGAGACCTGCCATCACCGCGGCATCGTCGTCCTCGCCATCGGCGCGGTTCCTGTCGACGGCGGCCTTGTATGCGTGCGCACGGTTGAGGATGCCCTTGCCCGCCACGCAGGTGAGCAGCCACATCAGCTCCGTCGTTTCCGGCACATCGCTCTGACGGTAGAACCACACCTTGGACGGATCGAGTCCGGCCGCGAGCCACGCCGCCGACACTTCCAGCGTCGAACGCTGCACGCGCAAGGCGTCCTGCGTGTTCACCAGACTGTGCAGGTCGGCAAGGAAATAGAAACTTTCAGTGTTCGGCGCCCTGCTGGCGTTCACCGCCGGGCGTACGGCACCGACGTAATTGCCGATGTGGGGAGCCCCGGAAGGCTTGATACCCGTCAGGACACGGAGGGGACGCTGGGACATGGGCTGGCGACTGCGGAAAACAGGCTGCCAGTCTAACCGCTGGCCGGTGCGGGGCCGGCCGTAACCCCGTTCGCGACGCGGGGCCGTTCGCCATCCCACCACCCCGCGAGAATCCCGCCATGTCCGCATCCCGTTCCTTCCGTTCTGCCACCGTCTGGCTGGTGCTGGCCAGCCTGCTCACGATGCCTGTTGCGCACGCCGCCCGCGTCTACAAGGCAAACGAGCGCGTCCGCATCGAAGTCGTCGACCGCGACACCGGCAGCACCGCGCAACCCGTCGCGCATCGGGGCGAACACTGGATCGCCGGCACCCCGGGCGCCCCGTACGCGATCCGCCTGACCAACACGACCGGCGGCCGCGTGCTCGTGGTGCTGTCCGTCGATGGCGTCAATGCCATCAGCGGCGAGACGGCTGCGCCTTCGCAGACCGGCTATGTGCTCGCGCCGTGGCAGACGACCGAAATCACCGGCTGGCGCAAGTCGCACGACGACGTGGCGCGCTTCGAGTTCGCCGCGCTCGGCGACAGCTATGCGGCGCGGACCGGGCGGCCGGACAACGTCGGCACGATCGGCATCGCAGTGTTCGGTGAGCGCGCAGCGCCGCCACCGGTCACGGTGGCACGGGCGCCCTACCCCGCGCCATCCGCGCCTGTGCCGCAGCGCCGGTCGGCATCTGCCGCCTCCGATTCGATCGCGTCCGAATCCGCCACCTCGGACATGCGTGCCGAGCGCCAGAGCATCGGGACCGGTCACGGCGCACGCGAATGGGCACCCGTCTCGTCGACCGCGTTCGAACGGGCCACGCGCAACCCCGTGCAGGTCACCACACTGCGCTACGACAGCGTCGATGCGCTGGTATCACGGGGCGTCCTGCCGCGGCATCGCGCCTGGGCGCAGGCGCATCGTCCCGAAGCGTTCCCGGGTGGCTTCGTCCCGGACCCCTGATCCTTCCGGGGTCTCGACGCTGCACATGCAAACGGGCCGGCACAGGCCGGTCCGTTATAGTTGCGCGGGTTCCGTGCGTCGCAACGCACGAGGTGCGGGATCAGCCGTCGAGCGTCTTCTCGAAGTCTTTGACTTCCTGCTCCGCGCGATCGCGCTCCCAGCCATACTTCTCCTGCAGCTTGCCCGCGAGATATTTGCTGTCACCGGCCGCGACATCGAACACGTCGTCGGTCAGGTCGCCCCACTTGGCCTGCGCCTTGCCCTTCACCTGGGTCCACTTGCCGGCAATGATGTCTTTGTTCATGGCGATCGATCCTGTTTTCGGGTGGATGCGGCGCGGATGCATGGCGCGTGCGTGTTCCGTTGCCGCGAAACCACCTTCGCATCGCGGCCATCAAACCCGGGTCGAGACTTCGTAAGTCGGGTCGTCACGTCGCTGAGCGAGCGCGCGTCGACCTCGGATTGCGCGCATAAAAAAAGGCCGGCAGAGCCGACCTTCTTCGTGCGATGGACTGCGTGGATCAGGGACGCGTGGTGGTGCCGCCGGTGTTGTTGGCGCTGTCTTCCACCTTCTCGCCAACCTTCTGCACGTCCTGGCCCGCACCCTTCATGGTGTTACAGGCGGTCAGGGTGCCAACGGTGAACATGGCGAGCAGCATCAGTGCGGTCAAACGCTTCATGGGATTCTCCAGAGATTCCGGTTTCGTTGCGAACAGCTGCGGACTTCCGCAACCATGGCGCGACTATAGGAACCTGCCTCGTGAAAGCCGCGTGCACCGGCTGGCGCGAGCACCGCCCGCGCACCACCCGTTCAATGTTGCGCACGCGGCGTGAAGGCGTGCGATTCAGTCCCGCATCAAGGTGGACTTTCCGAACAGGCTCTCAACCAGATCCACCGCCAGCTCCGCGGTCGTGTTGCCTTGATCGAGCGCGGTGTTGACCTCGACGATGTCGAGCGAGCCCAGGCGCCCGCTGTCGGCGATCATCTCCATCACCAGCTGCGCCTCGCGGTAGTTGATGCCACCCGGCACCGGCGTGCCTGTGCCGGGCGCAATAGTCGGGTCGAGCACGTCGACGTCGAAGCTCACATGCAGATGCGTGTCCTCGTCCAGACCCTCCAGCGCTTCCTCCACCACCCGACGCATGCCGACCTCGTCGATGTAGCGCATGTCGTAGATATCGAGACCATGTTCCTTGACCAGACGCTTCTCGTCGGGATCGACCGAGCGGATGCCGATCTGGCGGAACTGCGCGACCTGCATCGAAGGCGACACACCACCCAGCGCGGTCAGTGCATCCGGGCCGATGCCGCACAGGCAGGCCACCGGCATGCCGTGCACGTTGCCCGACGGGGTGATCTGCGAGGTATTGAAATCGGTATGCGCGTCGAGCCACAGCACGCGCAACTTGCGGCCCGTCGCGCGGCAGTGGTTCGCGACTGCGGCGATCGACCCGATCGCCAGGCAATGGTCGCCACCGAGCATGATCGGCATGCGTCCACGCGCGAGCTCCGCGCTCGACGCTTCGAGCACGGCGCGGTTCCAGGCCACCACTTCTTCGAGATGGCGATAGCCTGCGTGCGGTCCGGTCCAGGGATTCTTCGGGCCCTTGAGATCGCCGAGGTCGTCGACATCGACGCCGCGCGCCATCAGCGCCTCGACCAGCCCCGCGACACGCAGGCCCTCGGGGCCCATCGATGCACCGCGGCGACCGGCCCCCACATCGGTGGGCACGCCGAAGATCGACACCTTGGAATTCGTCTGCTGCATGACCTCTCCTGAGCGAATGCGCAGCCGTCGCGCACAGGGCGACGGCGGATGTGGCATCGACGCCGGGGTGGCCGTGGGGAGGCGCCGGGCAGGCGCGGGCGCACGCAGAACGACATCGGGAACTGGTGCCGGCACCCGGATTCGAACTGGGGACCTACCGCTTACAAGGCGGTTGCTCTACCAACTGAGCTATGCCGGCATGGCATGCGGCGGGGCCGCGGCGGAATTCTAACCTGCAACCTGCTGCGCGTTGCAGTTGCGCGTTTCGACGCGGGCCGCGCCGACGCGCGCGCGCATGGCGTCGCCAGTGTCGCCTTCGGCCAGCGTCGCGTCGATCCAGTGACGCGTGAGCGTGCTGCCGAGCGGCGCGGCCTCGGCTTCGAAGCCGGCGTCGCGCAGTGCCTGCGCGCGTGCGGTGGCCGCGGGCGCGCTGCCGAACCGGCCCAGCGCGATGCCGTTGGCCTCGGCGCCGTCGGCGATCACGTAGTAGTCGTTGAAGCCGGCCGCCAGCAGGCGCGCGACCATCGCGTCGGCCGCCGCGCGGTCCGGCAAAGGCGCCATCCAGACGCGCCAGCCGCGCGGGCTTTCGCCGACATCGCGCGCGGCGACTGTTACGGCCACCGGCGACAGCTGTGCCAATGCCGCATCGCGGGTCGGCGCATCGGCGAATGGCCCCAAAGCGACGCATTGCGCGGGATCGGCAGCGCGCAGCGCGGTGTCGATGGCCATGTCTTCGGCTGTCCCGACAGGCGCCGCAGTCGCGTCGGACTCCAGAGATTCGGGCGCGACCGATGCAGCCGCATCGACCCCATCCGCCGCCGGCTCGCCGACCAGCCGCAACGTCGACGGTCCCGTATCGAGCAGCGCAGCGGCATCGCCCGGTTCACCACGCACGGCCCACCACACCGCAACGCCGAAGTTGAGGATGACCAGCAGAACGACGATTGCGCGTAGGAGCATGGCGCGATCCTAACCTTCCGGCGAGGCGATCCCGGCACTCGCGCCGTGCCAGCGCGCCAGCCCGTGCAGCACCAGGTCGGCGCGCCACTGCGCCTCGGGCAGGCGACTGCGCAACGCCTCGCCGCCGCCGCCGTGCAGCAACAGGCGTGGCCGCCTGCCGAGTCGTGCAGTGGCTTCCGACAGGCTGCGCTCGACCAGACCCAGCGCGGCGCCTTCGCAGCCGGAGACCAGCGCGTCGTCGGTGTCGTCGGCGAATTCCACATAGTCGCCGCCACTCGGTGCGAGCTGGGCCACGCGCCGGTGCAGGGCCTCGCGCATCAGCGTCGGCGACGGCGCGATGCGTCCGCCGAGGTGGCGCCCTTCGCCATCGATCAGATCGACAGTCAGGGCAGTGCCGACACCGACGACCAGCGCTGGCGCGCCATCGACATGCGCGGACAGCAGCGCGAGGAACCGGTCGACACCGAAGCGCGTCGGGTCCCCGTAGGCGATCGTCAGGCCATCGAGCGTGGGCAACGTGTGCGCCAGCTGCACCTGCGCGCCGCGTGCGGCCAGCGCATCGAGCAGGATCATCCGCAGCGCCGGCGAGGCGACGCTGGCGACGATCGCGACGTCGATGCGCGCCGGCAGCTCCTCGAGCCACTCGGGATCGAACCCGCCCTCCACATGCGCGGTGCCCTGCACCGCGCCGATGCGTCCATCGCCGTCGAGCGGTGCGAATTTCAGACGGGTATTGCCCAGATCGAACAGCCAGGTATTCATGCGATGCCTTCCCTGCGCACGCTGACTTCGCCCGCATGGAAGACGCGCAGCGCGCCGTCCACGTGGACGCGCAGCGCGCCGTCGTCCTCGATGCCGGCGGCAATGCCGCGCAGCGTGCCGTTGCCGGTCTGGATGTCCACCGCCGCGCCATCGAGCGCATCGATGCGTGCGTAGCGATCGCGGAACGGTGCCAGGCCTTCGCGATCGAACAGATCCAGCGCCTGCAACCAGGCGCCGAGCAGCGCAGCAGCCAGTGCGTCGCGCGTCGGCGGCGCATCCGCGCAGCAGGTCGCGAGATCGGTCCAGGGCTGGTCGATCGCCGCAGCCTGCGCCTCGGGCATGCGCACGTTGACGCCGATACCGAGCACCGCGCGCACAGGCCCGCCATGTTCGCCGCCGCCCTCGACCAGAATGCCGCCGAGCTTGCGCAGCCCCTCCGCATCGACGACGACCAGATCGTTCGGCCATTTCAGCCGCACGGCCTCGATGCCGAGCGCGCGCAAGGCCTCGACCGCGGCGACGCCCGCCACCAGACTCAGACCACCGAGACGCGCGAGACCGCCGTCGAAACCGCGCTGCAGCGACAGGTACAGATGCGCTGCCAGCGGCGACTGCCAACTGCGCCCACGACGGCCGCGGCCGCCGGTCTGGCGCTCCGCCAGCAGCACTTCGGCGTTCGCGCCGGGCATCGGCCGACGCAGCAGTTCGGCATTCGTCGAATCGATGCTCCACGCGATCTCCAGCGACGCCATGCGTGCGCGGTCCGCTGGGCCGAGCGCATCGAGGATCGCGTCGGCATCGAGCAGCGCCAGCGGCTGCGCGAGCGTGTAACCCACACCCGCGCGGGCGACGATCGGCACGCCGGCCTCGCGCAGCAGCTCGATGCGCTTCCACACCGCGGCCCGGGTCTGTCCCGACGCCTGGGCCAGCGCATCGCCCGACACCGGCCCTTCGATCAGGCGTTGCAACAGGACACGTTCGGGCGACTGCGCCGCGGCGCGCGGGGAAGCTGGGGACGAAGACATTGCGCGATTATCAGCGAGGCCGGCGCCGGGTGTCGCCCGTTGCCGCGATGCAGCGTCGCCGCAGTGGAACGTGCGCTATGATCCGCAGGCTGTGCGTCCTGCTTCCTTCCAGGGTGATCCGATGTCCGCACGTCTGATGGTCTGCTTGCTGTTGCTGGGCGCGAGCCTGCCCGTCTTCGCGCGCGACGCGCTCACGGACACGGCCGCCGACACGCCCTGCCCGCCTGCGGCCAATGCGCCCCATAGCGAGCCGTCGCTGGACGCCGCCAACGTGCGCCGTGCGCCTGCGGCAGGCAGCGCGTCCAAGGTCCGCCCGGCCGTCAGCGGCGGCGGCGAGACCGAGGGCCCGGCCCGCGGGCCACGCTGGCACAGCTTCCTGCCGGGCATGTTCCGCTGACGGATTCGCCAGGCACGTGCGTTCGCTGATCCGTCGCCTGTTCGCAGGCGCGCCTCGACAGATTCCCGATGCCGACTGGTCGGCGACCGTCGAACGGCTGCCATGGGTGCGCGCGCTCGATGTCCCGGCGCAGTCGAAGCTGCGTGCGCTCGCGGCGTTGTTCCTGCATCGCAAGACGATCACGCCGGTCGCGGGTCTGGAACTCGACGACCGCGCCCGCCTCGCGCTGGCCGCGCTGTGCTGTCTGCCGCTGCTCGCATTCGGCGAAGAAGGCCTGCACGGCTGGTCGCAGCTGATCGTCTATCCCGAGGCGTTCCGGGTGAACCGCAGCCACGTCGATGCGGCGGGCGTGATGCACGAATGGGACGACGAACTGATCGGCGAATCCTGGGACAGCGGCCCGCTGGTGCTGTCGTGGGCGGATGTGGAATCCGACATCGCCGAGCCCGATGCCGGCTTCTGTGTCGCGGTGCACGAGATGGCGCACAAGATCGATGCGCTCGACGGCCTGCTCGATGGCACGCCGCCATTGCCGCGCGAATGGCAGCGTGCGTGGGCCTCGGATTTTCAGCGCAGCTTCGACGCCTTCGTCGAACGCGTGGATGCCGGCGAAGAGATGCCGATCGATCCGTATGCCGCCGAGGCACCGGAAGAATTCTTCGGCGTCTGCAGCGAGTATCACTTCAGCGCGCCGGCGCTGCTGCGCGAAGTCCTGCCGGATGTTGCCGCGCACCTGACCCGGTTCTACGGCCCCTCGCCGTTCGACGCGAAGACCTAGAAGCCAGGCGGCAGGCGCACCGAGAAGCAGGCACCGCCGAGTTCCTCGGATCGCCCCACATGCAGTTCGCCGCGGTAGCTGTGCACGATGTCCTGCACGATCGACAGGCCGATGCCGTGGCCCTGCACGCGCTCGTCGCCGCGCACGCCGCGCTGCAGGATCGATGCGACGCGATCGGCCGGAATCCCGGGACCATCGTCCTCGACGATCAGCACCAGACCCGGACGGCGATTGGGGGCCGTCTCGCCTGGACGCACGGTCAGCAGCACGCGCGATCTCGCCCACTTGAACGCGTTCTCGAGCAGGTTGCCGAGCAGTTCCTGCAGGTCACCCTGCTCGCCGTGAAAGCGCGCACTGGGATCGATCTCGAACTCGCAGACCGCGCCCTTGGCGGCGTAGATCTTCTCGAGTCCGCGCACGATCTGCTCGGCGCTGGGTTCGATTTCGATCGCGGCGGAGAACAGCTGATGGCCACTCGAGGCCGCCCGTGCGAGCTGGTAGGTCACCAGGTCATTCATACGCTGCAACTGGGTCTCCACCTCCTCGCGCAGTTCGGCATCGCCACTGCCCGCATCCAGACGCGAACGCAGCACCGCGAGCGGCGTCTTCAGGCTGTGCGCAAGATCAGACATCGTGTTGCGCTGGCGCGCGAGATGTTCGCGCTCGCTCTCGATCAGCGCGTTAATGCTTTCGGTCAGCGGCTGCAGCTCGTGCGGATGCTGTACGCCCATGCGCTCGGACTGCCCCCGCTGCACGCGGACGAGCTCGTGCTCCACGCGCCGCAGCGGCCACAGGCTCCAGCGCACGATCAACCCCTGCAGGAGCAGCAGGATCACACCGGCCACGCCCAGATTCACCCACAGCGCCGCACGGAACACACGCACCTGGCGCGGCACGATGCCGGCGTCCTCGATGACATAGATCGTGTAGGCAAACTCGGTGTCGCTGCGGCCATCGGGTGACCACACCAGGCCGAGGCCATATCGGTAGGCCTCGCCGGGCGTGCCGTCGCTGCGGACCATCGACAGAGGACCTTCGAATTTTTCCTCGCCCGCCGATAGCATCGTCGCTTCAGGCAACTGCGGGCCCGAGGCGGAAGGTGAAGTCCAGGAATCTCCGGACGGCAACACGACTTCGGCGTACAGGCCGCTGCCGGGGCGAATGAAGCGATCGTCGGGCTGCGATTCGGACGGATAGATGTCACCGCTGCGCAGGAACTCGATGTCGCCGGCATACGCGTAGACATAGTTGCGCAGGCGTTCGCGCTGACCCTCGCTGGCCACGTCAATGAAGGCGCGGTCGAGCGCGTAACCGGCGAGCGCCAGAAACGCGAGCAGGCCGATACTCGCGGCCAGCAGCTGGCGCGCCCGCAGGGAACGCGGACGCAGACGGGCAGTGAGTCGGGTATCAGCCATCGATCAAACCGGACGCGCAGTCCGCCGGCGCTGCGGCGCGACGGACAGGCGCGACGCCAGCGCGGAAATCCGCGGCCGGCGTCGCCAACTCATCCCTCGCCGTTGCGGGGGATCGCGAAACGGTAACCACGGCCGCGAACGGTCTCGATCGGCTTGAGCGCACCTTCCGGATCGAGCTTCTTGCGCAGACGGCCGATGAAGACCTCCAGCACGTTCGAATCTCGGTCGAAGTCCTGCTGGTAGATGTGCTCGGTCAGGTCGGCCTTCGAGACCAGTTCACCGGCGTGCATCATCAGGTACTCGAGGACTTTGTACTCGTAGCTGGTCAGATCGACGTTCTTGCCGTCGACGCTGACGGTCTGCGCGGCGAGATCGAGAGTGACCGTGCCGCACTCGAGCGTCGGCTTGCTCCAGCCCGCAGCGCGGCGGACCAGCGCATTGATGCGCGCGAGCAGCTCTTCGACGTGGAAGGGCTTGACCAGATAGTCGTCGGCGCCCTGCTTGAGGCCGTCGACCTTGTCCTGCCAGCTCGATCGAGCGGTGAGGATCAGCACCGGGAACTGCTTGCCTTCTTCGCGCAGGGCTTTGATCAGCTCCATGCCCGACATCTTCGGCAGGCCCAGATCGATGATGCCGACGTCGAAAGGCACTTCGCGTCCCATGTACAGGCCTTCCTCTCCATCCTGTGCAGCATCGACGGCGAAGCCTTCGCGCTTCAGGCGCGCGGCGAGGGTCTCACGCAGGGGAGCTTCGTCTTCGACGAGCAGGATTCGCATGGGTCAACTCCGGTCTGACGGCCGGCCCGGCCGTGAATGGGGGCGAGGATGCAGGATCAATCGTCGTCGCCGCGTGCACGGGGCGCACGGGCGCGCTGGCCGGGGTCGTCGACGAAGATGCGCACGCGGCCGCTGTCGTCCATCACCTTGACGCGATTGAGGTCGCGACCGTCGGAATGCATCTGCTCGATGCTGAGCACGCGGCCACGGGTATTGCGTTCGATCCGGCGCACCGATTCCGTCATCGAGTCCTGCGCGCGCTGTCGGCCGTTCTCCGGCCGCTGCACCGACGCCCGCATATCTGGCCCGCGCGCCGCAGGCCCCCGCGGCGGCGGATCCTGTGCGGCCACGACCGATGTCGCCACACACAGCAGCAGGGCGATCGGGGCGCAGATCAGACGGCGGGACGACGGGACGGGCACAGCCACTCCTGACGGGGACGGGGCGATCGGGTAGACGTTGGATGGTCGGGCCGAGGCGGTGAATCCGTCCTTAACTTTTCGTTGACAAGGCTGCATACGTTCAGCTTCAACCGCATCACGCCGCCATTCTCGCGGCACGCTGCTGCAAATCATGTCAGGCCGCGTGGCGTGCCGCGGAGGCTTCGGTCGCCGCGAGCGCCTGCTCGACCAACGACCAGTCGGCGCCGGGCAGATGCGCGCCTTCGCTGAGCACCTGCCGGTACAGGCGACCGCCGGGCTGGCCGTGGAACAGGCCGAGCACATGCCGGACGATGTGCTTGAGCGAAACGCCCTCGCCCATCTGGGCTTCGACGTAAGGCCGCAGCGCACGCAGCAGATCGGCGCGCGGCCGCAGCGACGCGCCGGACAGCGCCGCGTCCAGCGCATGCAGCAGATAAGGATCGTGATACGCGGCGCGCCCCAGCATCACGCCGTCGACGTGCGCCAGCTGTTCCAGCGCGAGCGCCTGCGTGGCGATGCCGCCGTTGAGCACGACCGGCAACGCCGGCCGCTCGCGCTTGAGCCGGTGCGCCCAGTCGTAGCGCAGTGGCGGGATGTCGCGGTTCTCTTTCGGCGACAGGCCGTTGAGCCAGGCGTTGCGCGCATGCACGACGATCATCGACGCGCCCGCGGCCACCGCGCCGTCGACGAAACGCGCGAACGCGTCGTAATCGTCGTCGTCGTCCACGCCGAGCCGGCACTTCACCGTCACCGGGACGTCGCTGGCCTGCGCCATTGCGGCGATGCAATCGGCGACCAACGCCGGCTCGCGCATCAGGCAGGCGCCGAAGCGCCCGGCCTGTACACGATCGGACGGACAGCCGCAGTTGAGATTGATCTCGTCGAAGCCGTGATCGGCGGCGATGCGCGCGGCCTGGGCGAGCGCGTCGGGCTCGCTGCCGCCAAGCTGCAGCGCGAGCGGCGACTGCAGCGGCGTCTTCGCCAGCAGACGCGTGCGATCGCCATGGATCACCGCTTTCGCATGCACCATTTCCGTATACAGCCGCACGCTCGGCGCCAGCAGCCGGTGGAACTCGCGGCAGTGCGCATCGGTCCAGTCCATCATCGGCGCGACGGACAGACGCAGTGATGCCCCGTAGGCATCGGCGTGCGCGTCGTAGGACGGGAGCGTGGATCCGGTCATGTGTCTGCGGGGCTGGAAGGGGCGCGGGGCGCGTCGAGGCCGGTGGCGCGTGGCCGCCCGCCACGACGGGGCGTCAGGATACACGCCGCCCCGCGGCTTCATGCCGCAGCCGCCGCGTGCCGGTCATCCTGTGGCGCCCTACCGCTGCGCGCAGGAACCCGTCGATGGTGTTTCTCCAGGTCTCCGTGTTGCTGTTGCTGGCGTGGTGCTTCGGTGCGGTCCAGCTGTCGCAACGCGCCCGCGTGCTGCACGCCGCGCCGATGTGGCTGGCGGTCGTCTGGGCACTGGGCATCGTGGCCTGCATCGGCCTTGGCGCGGCAGGTCTGTTGCGTTATGGCGACTGGCAGTCGCTGTCGACCGGCCAGGCGCTGCACCTGGTGTTCGGCGAGGGCAATCTGGCGATGCGCCGCTCGGAATGGGCGGCGCTGAACCGCGCGGCAGGCGTGTACCTCAATCTCGATGTGGTCTGGACCCTGCTCGCGCTGTGCGTCGCGCAGTTCCACTCGGCGATGTTCTGGGCCAGCGTCGCCGAGCGGCGGCGCCATGCGCGGGCGTTGCGACAGCGCGCGGGCTGAGTCGTCATTACTCCGCGACGCTGGCCGCCTGGCGCGGTGCGACCGAGACCGGCACCACCTGCAGTTCGGCCTGCGCGCCATCGAGCAGCGGCGCGGCTTCGATCTGGCTGCCGTCGACCGGCACTGCGCCATGCGGACTCGACTGGCTGACGATGCGCACCAGTTCGGTCGAGCCGTCCGGCCACACGACGCGGAAGGTGTTGCCGGGCGGCAGCGCGAGGAACGGCGTGGCGCTCTGCGCGCGATACAGCGCGGCGATCTGCGCGGCGCCGAGCTGGCGCTGTTCGAGCGGCGCGGCGGTCTTGGTCTGCGCGACCTGGGCCAGGCGTCGGTAGTTCTCGCCGACCGCGTCGACGACGACACCGGCGACGGCCACCGAGTAGCCGACGAACAGCGTCGCCCAGAGCCAGAAGCGGAGCTTGCGGGGGAGCATGCGTTTCATCGTGTCACCATTCCGAGCAGTTGGCGGGACGCGGGGGCGTCCTCGACCAGGGTCTTCTTCATTCGATCGAGTTCTTCCGCGCCCTGGCGCGGCACCGCCGCGTCACGCACGAAAGCGGAAAAATCCTGTCGCGCATCTCGGGCGCAGACGCCGCCGTTGACGCAGTACTCGGTCATCAGCGCGCCATTGGCGCTGCAGTCCAGACCGAGATCGCACGCGGCCAGTTGCCAGGCCAGCGCGTGGGTCTGCGTGCCGGCGACCGTATCGGCGAGCGCCACATCACCGCTCGCCGCGACACCCATCGCCGGCGACAGCGCGACGAAGGCGTCCGGATCGCGCGACGCCTGCACGCGCTCGACGAGTCCGCGCCGGTAATCCATGTCGTCCTGCAACGGCGCGCCCATCGCCAGCAGCGCGGCTTCGGCGGCAAGACTGCCGGCCTCGGCCGCGTCCTGGCGGCGCTCGACCAGCTGCACGAACGTCGGCGCATCATCGGGGCGGAAACGTCCGCAGCGCGTGCCGACGCGACCGCGGGCCGCGCCCAGCGCGCGCGCCGCGTCGAACTGCAGGCCTTCGATCAGGGCACTGTCGCGGGCGAAACCGGCCGGATCGCGCGCATAACTCGCGCAGTACTCATCGACACGGCTCAGAACCCAGCGCGCGTCGGCGTCGCCGGCATCGGCCAGCGGCTGCAGATTCTGGCGGAACGCAAAGAGATCGTCCGTCTGCTCGAAAGCGCGCGGCAGCGGGCGCATCGCGGCGGTCGACCATGCGGTGACACGGTCGGCATCGGGCACCATCGCCGCGTCTGGCGCGGATGCATCGACGAAACTGTGCGTATCCACGTCGGCAGTCCACACCGCATCGGCGTCGCCGACGGCCACGCCGGGCATAGCCGGGCGCCACATCGCCACGGCGGCGACGAGAACTCCCAACAGCGCGATGGCGGCAAACACTCGGACGGTCACGTCGGATCCTGTCTGACCCGGCCAGGACGGCGCAGGACGAACACAAAAAACTTGGTGCGAGGGCGGCAGGTGGACTGGGCCCCATCTCGGAAGCAGACCAGCGCCGGGATTCTAGCCGAGCCTGATCTCGCCCACCCATACCGACCACACAGGCGCGGATCTCCGTGACAGACGGTCAGACGGTGCCCTGGTTCCATACTCCGAAGACGGCGTGGTCCGATTCACGTGGCGCACGCTGCGCCCCGGCCACCCTTGACCCTCTCTCACGAACCGCATCGAGGGGGAAGGTGCACCCGGACATGGGCTGCATGCAGACGCGCTCCCGCGTCGATTTCCACAGGCGCGCCGATGGCAGCGAGCGATGTTTCCGATCGTTATACCCACGTCCTCGCGCTTGCGGGCCCGTCGGCATCGCGCTCCGGCCACGAGCGCGCCACGCTCGGCTGGATCGCTGCGCAGGTCGCGAAGACGCTGGCATTGCCCTTCGCCGGATTCGTAGACGCCGCGCCGGATTTCCCTGGCCGACCCTACCTCGTGCCCCAGGCCACATTGCTCAGCGACGACGCCGCACGCCTCGGCATCGAGGATGAGGACGCCTTGCTCGGCGGCGCGGTGCCCTACGCCTTCGTGGCCACCAAACTGATCACCCACGGACTGATTTCGAGCGGCGCAGCAGCACCCTCGGGCTGGCAACCCGACCTTGGCGCGACGTTGGGCCCGGTGACCTTTGCCGGCTTCAGCGCGTTCGCGACCGACGATCTGCTCGAGGCCTGCAGGCGCCTGCTCGCATCGCACGGCGCCGCCCGCCTGAAACTCGCCGACGGCCTCGGGGGTGGTGGACAGCACGTGGTCCGCGATCTCGCTGCGTGCGCCGCCGTGCTCCGGACTCTGACACCTGCCCAGATCGAGGCCGGTATCGTGGTCGAGGCCGAAGTCTCGGACGCAGCGACCTACAGCGTCGGGGAGATGCGACTCGGCGGACGCGCCATTGCCTACGTCGGCACCCAGGGGCTGTCGGCCGGCCGCGACGGTCGCCCGGTGTATGGCGGCTCGACCCTCTCCGTGGTGCGCGGGCGCATGCCCGATCTGCTGACGGTGTGCCGTCAGCCGCGTCTGCGCCGGACGATCGAAATGGCGATCGCCTACGACCGCGCCGCGCAATCCACCTATCCAGCATTGCTGTGCTCGCGGCGGAACTACGACGTCCTGTGGGGCAGCGATCATCACGGTAACCCCCATGGTGGGGTGCTCGAGCAGTCCTGGCGTATCGGTGGCGCAACGCCCGCGGAGCTCGCGGCATTCGATCTGCTCGATCGCGAACCCAGGCTGTCGCGGGTGATCGCATCGACCGTCGAACACCACGGCCCCGTGCGCGTGCCGCCGCAGGCTGATGTGTACTGCGTCCTCGACGATCCACGCTGCGGCCTGATCACCAAATTCCGTCGCGTCGGCCCCGATACCGACGCGCTCCTCCACTTTGGAGATGTCTATGGAAGCGCGCCTCTCGACGCTTGAGATTCCAGTCGACGGCGAACGGCTCAGTGCCACCCTGCTTGCGCCGGCGACCCTGCAACCCGGCGTGCTGTTCGTGCACGGCTGGGGCGGCCACCAGCAGCACAATCTGGTGCGTGCGCGCGAAGCCGTCGGCCTGGGCTGTATCTGCATGACATTCGACCTGCGAGGCCACGCACGTGACGCCGCACAGCGGGAGACGGTGTCGCGCGCGCAGAACCTCGAGGATCTGCTGGCCGCGTACGACACGCTCGCGGCCACGCCGGG
Organism: Luteimonas sp.; assembly: GCA_045810015.1. Classification (GTDB taxonomy): domain Bacteria; phylum Pseudomonadota; class Gammaproteobacteria; order Xanthomonadales; family Xanthomonadaceae; genus Luteimonas. Next base: position 43,737 of record JBJMWR010000011.1, on the reverse strand, counting down.
CGTCGATCCCGAGGCGATTGCGATCGTGGGTATCAGCTATGGCGGCTATCTCGCGGCCGTGACGACGTCGCTGCGGCACGTGCGCTGGCTCGCGCTGCGCTCACCTGCGCTGTATCCAGACGTGGGTTGGGACGCGCCCAAGACTTCGCTCAATGCCGATCCCGGCCTGTGGGACTACCGCCAGACACCGCTTAGGCCTGCCGACAACCGGGCGCTGTCGAGCGCCAGTGCGTTCGACGGCGATGTGCTGCTGGTCGCAGCCGAACGTGATGTGATCGTGCCTTTACAGGTGCACCGCAACTTCGAGGGCGCATTCGCCACTGCGCGCTCGGTGACGACGCGCGTCATCCGCGGCGCCGATCATGCGCTGACCGAGAAACGGCACCAGCTGCAGTACACGGGTCATCTGATGGACTGGCTGACGGATGTGATCGTCGGCACGCGGGAAGCGCTCGCGCGCGACGTGGTGGCCCGCCAGAAGGATTTGGTCAAGCCATGACCGGGCAATCTGCGTGGGCGTCCGAGCTCACCCGGCACACCACGTACTGGCGATCATGGTCGCCCGCCCTTTACGCGCCCCCGCCCGGGCACCAAGATGCCCGACCCCACTGCCCCACCCGGACCACCCGATGCCTTTCCTCGAACTGAGCCTGCGCTGCACCGAAGCCGAGCAGCCGCGCTACGCCCACGCCCTCGAGGACATCGGCGCGCTGGCGGTGACGATGATCGACGCCGATGCCGACACCACGGACGAGCAGGCGATCCTCGAACCCGGCGTCGGCGAGACCCCGCTGTGGCACGCGATCGTGCTGACCGCGCTGTTCGAGGACGACACCGACGCGCTGCTGGTGCTGTCGGCGCTGGAAGCCTTCGACGCCGGTCTCGACTGGAGACGCGCGAGCTTCCGAAGGGTCGAGGACCAGGACTGGGAACGCGCGTGGATGGACCAGTACGCGCCGCTGCAGTTCGGCGCGCGCACCTGGATCGTGCCGTGGAACGCGGAGCTGCCCGAGGCAGCCGGCGAAAATGCCGTGGTGATCCGGCTCGATCCGGGCCTCGCGTTCGGTTCCGGCACGCACCCGACCACATCGCTGTGTCTGCAGTGGCTGGACGCGCTGTCGGCCGAGGGCGTGCTCAGCGACGCCGAGGTGCTCGATTACGGCTGCGGCAGCGGCATCCTCGCGCTGGCCGCGCTCAAGCTCGGCGCCGCGCATGCGGTGGGTATCGACAACGATCCGCAGGCGCTGATCGCCTCGCGCGACAACGCGGACCGAAACGACGTCGGCGCCGCACTCGATGTCTTCCTGCCGGCCGAAGCGCCGCCGGGCACGTATCCGGTCGTCGTCGCCAATATCCTCGCGACCGCGCTCGACGCGCTGGCCGAAACGCTGGCCGAACGCGTCGACATCGGCGGCCGCATCGCGCTATCGGGCATTCTCGATGGTCAGGAAGAGGAGCTGCTGCGTCGCTACCGGCCGTGGTTCGAGCAACTGGCGGTCACCCGCGAAGGCGACTGGGTCCGTATCGACGGCGTCCGCAAGCAGGCCTGACGCGCCGCAACCGGCAGCGCGGCGGCGTGATTCAATAGCCGCATGTTCATCAACTGCAAGCACTGCGGTTCGCTGGTCGCCACCGACCCTGCGACCGACCAGCCGCCGGAACGCTGCCCGCGTTGCCGCGGTGTGCTGCGCGGCGCCTCGCCGCCGATGTCGGTGGCTTCGCTACTGAAGGCGCCCCCGACGCCGGTTGCGGATGTGGCGACCACGTGGCGCGAGAGACGGGACGCATCCACGTCCGCTGCGCCGGACACCCCAGGGACCGGGACGTCGGCAGGACAGCCGGCGCTCCCGTCCCAGATGCCCGCATCGCAACGCGTGGTGCGGGACGGCAGCATCGCAACACCCGCGCCGGCGGATGTACCTGGGACCGTCGACGACACCGTTGCGGGCGTCGCCGGGACCGCGCCCGTCGATCAAACCGAGGTGGCCGAAGCGTCGCCGCCCGCACCTGCAGCCAGAGCTGCCGCCACGCGCACATCGCCGAGCTTCGCGCGGCGCGGCGCAACGGGTCCGCTCGATGCGCGCATGCGTCGGCAACATCGCATCCTCTACGGCGCCGTCGTCGCGCTGACCCTGCTGCTCGGCCTGCAGGTGCTGCTCGCCGATCGCGCACGGCTCGCGTCCGATCCCGACTGGCGTCCGACGCTCGCACGTCTGTGCGTCGTGATGCGTTGCGATCTGCCGCCGTGGCACGAGCCCACGGCGCTGACCGTGCTCGCGCGTGATGTGCGGCCCGATGGCGCGCGCGCAGGGCAACTGCTCGCCACCGCGACCTTCCGCAACGATGCGCGCTGGGCGCAGGCCTGGCCGCGCTTGCGGCTGACGCTGTCGAACATCGATGGACGCGCGGTCGGCACCCGCGTGTTCACCGCGCAGGAGTATCTGCAAGGCGCGCCGGCGCAGCCGACACTCGCCGCGGGCGACAGCGCCGAAGCCCGTCTGCAGCTCGTCGAACCGGACGCGCGGGCGGTCTCGTTCGCCTTCGATTTTCTCTGAAACCGCGCTGGTAGCCGCCCTGGGGCCGCGCTAGACTGGTCTGCCGCTCCGCAGTCGCACAGCCGTCGTCCTCGACGTCCGGCCGCGACAGCGACGCCGCCATTCCGAGACTCGACTTGAACGCAGACCGCACCGACAGCAGCACGCGCGAAGCACCGCGCACGCCCCTGCGCGAACACGTCGCGACCTCGATCCAGCGCTACCTCGGCGATCTCAATGGCAACGACACCGACAACCTCTACGAGGTCGCGCTACGCGAACTCGAGATTCCCCTGTTCGTCGAAGTGCTGAATTTCTGCGACGGCAACCAGAGCCGCGCCGCGGCGATGCTCGGCATCCACCGCGCCACGCTGCGCAAGAAACTGCGCGAATACGCGCTGGTCTGAGAACCGGCTCAAGGCGCGTCGCGAGCGCAGTCGGATGGCGCGTGCAGGCGCGCAGCAAGCGCAGCGTCTGCGCGACACGTGCGCGTTGTGTCCGCCATCCATGGCGTCCACCCGTCGGGCCAGCGGCAAGCGCTGTCAGGAATCGCCATCCTGCGATTCCTTCCGAGCACCGCACGCGCGCCAGCCGGCAAGCGCAGGAGGGCCTCGAACCGGTTCGGAGCCGCTGGCGCACCGCCGTTATAATTCCCCGCTCCCTCGCCCGCAGTCGACTTCCATGACCGTCTCCGTTCCGTCCGGCGCGCCCACCGCGATTCGCCGCGCCCTGCTGTCCGTATCCGACAAGACCGGCCTGCTCGATCTGGCCCGCACGCTCGCCGCGCGCGACGTCGAACTTCTGTCGACGGGCGGCACCGCGAAGGCGCTGCGCGAGGCCGGCCTGCCGGTGCGCGACGTCAGCGACGTGACCGGCTTCCCGGAGATCATGGACGGCCGGGTCAAGACCCTGCACCCGAAGGTGCACGGCGGTCTGCTCGGGCGCCGCGGTACCGATGACACGGTGATGGCCGAACACGGCATCGATGCGATCGATCTGCTGGTGCTCAATCTCTACCCGTTCGAGCGCGTGGCCTACGCGCCGGATGCGAAATTCGACGACATCGTCGAGAACATCGACATCGGCGGCCCGGCGATGCTGCGCGCGGCGGCGAAGAACTTCGCGCATGTCGCGGTGGCCACCGATCCGTCGCAGTACGACGCGCTGCTGGCCGAACTCGATGCCAATGACGGCGCGCTGTCGGCGCAGACGCGCTTCGCGCTGTCGGTCGCCGCATTCAACCGCGTCGCGCAGTACGACGCGCGCATCAGCGACGTGCTGTCGTCGATCGCCGAACCCTCCGATGCAGGTGCCGCGCAGCGCGCCCCGTTCGGCGGCCAGAGCAACGGGAATTTCGTCAAGGTCATGGATCTGCGTTACGGCGAGAATCCGCATCAGCAGGCGGCGTTCTATCGCGACCTGAATCCGGCACCCGGCACGCTGGCGACGTTCGAGCAGTTGCAGGGCAAAGAACTTTCGTACAACAACATTGCCGATGCGGATTCCGCGTGGGAATGCGTGCGCCAGTTCGATGCGCCGGCCTGCGTGATCGTCAAACATGCCAATCCCTGCGGCGTGGCTGTCGGCGCGGCCTGCGGCGATGCCTACGAGCTCGCCTACGCGACCGATCCGACGTCGGCGTTCGGCGGGATCATCGCGTTCAACCGCACGCTCGATGCGGCGACGGCGAAGGCGATCCTCGACCGTCAGTTCGTCGAGGTGCTGATCGCGCCCGACTACGAGCCGGGCGCACTGGATTACGCGACGAAGAAGGCCAATGTGCGCGTGCTGCGCATTCCGCATGGCGACCCCGGATCAAGTCCGGGGCAGGCGGCGGGAAACAGTATCGACGTCAAGCGCGTGGGCTCCGGCCTGTTGATGCAGACCGCGGACATCCGTGCAGTCACCGCGGACGAGCTCAAGGTCGTGACCAAGATCGCGCCGACCGACTCGCAGCTGCGCGACCTGTTGTTCGCCTGGCAGGTGGCGAAGTTCGTGAAGTCGAACGCAATCGTCTACGCGAAGGATCACCGCACGGTCGGCGTCGGCGCCGGCCAGATGAGCCGCGTGTATTCGGCGCGCATCGCCGGCATCAAGGCGGGCGATGCAGGCCTCGTCGTGCCGGGTTCGGTGATGGCCTCCGATGCGTTCTTCCCGTTCCGCGACGGCATCGACGCTGCGGCGGAAGCCGGCATCCAGGCGGTGATCCAGCCGGGCGGTTCGATGCGCGACGGCGAGGTGATCGCCGCTGCGGACGAACACGGCATCGCGATGGTGTTCACCGGCGTGCGTCACTTCCGCCACTGATCGCCACGCGTCGCGCATGCACGTCGGCGTGAATGGCGCGCGTCCACGCCGCTGCTAGAGTCCGGCGCATCTTCTCCGCAGGATGCGCCGATGTTGTGGTCCCGCTCGACGCTGTCGCGTGCCGCCCGCCCCGCCTGTCTGCTGCTCGCGCTCGGCGCCTGCGGTCAGGTGCCCGCGCCGGCGGACGCCGCCGCGGTACCGACCTCGACGCCCGAGGCAATCGCCACCCACCCCACCGGAATGTCTCGCGATGAGGCGACGCCCGTCACCGGTCTGGATGGCGGCGCAGTCCGCTCGTTTCTCGTCACCCAGTACGGCGAACTCGCGCAGTTGCAGGGCGACTGGCCCGGCATGCCGGTCGCAGACGGACTCGGCAGCGATGCCGCGTCGCGCGAGGTCTGCGCGCGCGAGGCGATCGGCACGCCGGATGCACCGGCCGAACTCGTCGCCGTCTGCGGCGTGCCCGACGACGCCGGACACGCGACCACCGCGCGCATCGACTTCTTCCTGCTGCAGGCGGATGCGGACAGCGTCATTGCCACGGCGCGCGCGCACATGGACAGCTTCGGCAGCACCGGCGATGTCGCCGATGTCGATGTGCGTCGCTTCGGCCCGCGCCTGTACGGCTTCGTCGTCGAAGACGGATTCACCGGCCAGGGCATCACGATAGGCAACAGCAGTCTCGTGCTGCCCGATGGCGATGGTTTCGAGGTGGCCGCCACGCTGCGGAGCAGCCTGGACAATCTGGCTGCGATGGCCGGCTGCGAAGAGCGCGGCGATTGCCTGGCGGACGCGGCCTTTGATCTGTCGTTCGAACTCGCGATCGACGATCGCGATGCATCCGCGGTTGCATGGCCGCTGCGCGTGCGTGAGCAGGGTGAAGCCTGCGGACGTCGCGTCGAGCGCACGCACCAGGTGCCGTTCGACGTGGCGAGCGGCACGTGGACCGTGCCCGCCTCGCTGCAGCGCGAAGGCTGCGACTGAGCGGGCGTTTTCGCTGAGAGCGCGTCGTGCGCGCGCTTTCAATGAGACCGCCTCTCGCGCGCAAGCGCGCCCACGGGGCCGCGTCATGCGTGTTTCGGCACCGGCGCCACGGTTTTCGCGGCCGTCCAGATGCTGCGATCGATCGCATCGCCCAGCTCCGGGAAATCCGCCGCATCCAGCCGCGGTGACGCATCACCGGCGCGGATCTTGCGGTCGTAGTCGCGGGTCAGCTTGATCGCCACACCCGACAGCAGCACGACCGCGATCAGGTTCACCGTCGCCATCAGCCCCATCGCCGCATCGGCGGTATCCCAGACGATGTCGAGCTTGGCGAATGCGCCCCAGGCGACCATCGACAGGCACCCCAACCGCAGCAGCAGGATGCCGATCCGGCCGCCGCGCAGGAAGAACACGGCGCTCTCGGCGTACGCGTAGTTGCCCAGGATGGACGTCAATGCGAAAAACGACAGCGCCACCGCGACGAATACGGGACCCCATCCGCCGAAATGCACGGCCATCGCCTGCTGGGTCAGCACCGCGCCGTCGCCGCCGGCCGTGTCGAGCGCGCCCGACAGCAGAATCATCAGCGCGGTCGCGGTGCAGATCACGAGCGTGTCGACGAACACGCCGAAGGACTGCACCAGCCCCTGGCTGGCCGGATGATGCGGCACCGGCGTCGCGGATGCGGCGATATTCGGCGCGCTGCCCATGCCGGCCTCGTTCGAGAACAAGCCGCGCTTCACGCCGTTGAGCAATGCGACCGCGAAGCCGCCGAGCATGCCGCCGGCTGCCTGATCGAGACCGAACGCGCTGCGCACGATCAGCGACAGCATCGCCGGCACCTCCGTGATATTGCTGATGACGACCCACGCCGCGAGGGCGAGATAGGCCAGCGCCATCACCGGAACGATCAGCTCCGACATCTTCGCCACGCGACGCAGGCCACCGAAGATCACGGGCGCCGCCACCGCGACTAGTACGACGGCGGTCCAGACCGGCGGGATACCCCAGGCGCCATTCACGGCCTCCGAGATCGAGTTCGACTGCACCGCGCTGAACACGAAGCCGAACGCCACGATCAGACACACCGAGAAGATCGCGCCGAGCCAAGGCTTGCCGAGCCCATAGGCCATGTACAGCGCGGGCCCGCCGCGATACTGACCGTCGACATCGCGACGTTTGTACAACTGGGCCAGCGCGCTTTCGACGTACGCCGTCGCCATGCCGAAACAGGCGACCAGCCACATCCAGAAGATTGCACCGGGGCCGCCGACCGTCAGCGCGATCGCCACACCGACCAGATTGCCGGTGCCTACGCGCGACGCGAGGCTGGTGCACAGCGACTGCAGCGGCGAGATGCCGGCGTTGTCGTCGCCGGTGCCGCGCACGAGCCCCGAGATCATTTTCGGGAACCGGCGGAACTGGATGAAGCCCAGGCGCACGCTGAACCAGATGCCGACCAGCGGCAGCACACCGACCAGCAGGTAGTTCCACAGCACGCCGTTGATGCCGCCGACGATGGGTGAGAGGACGTTCTCGATCAGCTGGACCAGATCCATCGGCGGTCGGGGTTCCGTTGCGGGCGAAGCGATCGAGCCTAGCATCCGGGTCCGCGACGTCCGGTCGACATCCGGCGCCACCTCGGCCCGCGCGCAGCGAGGGGCGCTGCGAGGCCGTAAACTGGCGTCCCCTTTGCATCCGGTCTGCTGCGCATGAAGAAGGTTCTCGTCATTGGTTCCGGCGGTCGCGAACACGCGCTGGCGTGGAAGCTGGCGCAGTCGCCGCAGGTCGGCGAGGTGCTGGTCGCACCGGGCAATGCCGGCACCGCGACAGAAGCCGGATGCCGCAACGTCGACGTGGCCGCGACCGATCTCGATGCACTGCTGGCATTGGCGAAGTCGGAACACATCGACGTGACCGTCGTCGGTCCCGAGGCGCCGCTGGTCGCCGGTGTCGTCGACCGCTTCCGCGAAGCCGGCCTGCGCATCTTCGGTCCCACCGCGGCCGCTGCGCAGCTCGAAGGCAGCAAGGCCTTCGCCAAGGATTTCCTCGCGCGCCACGCGATTCCGACCGCGGGCTATTCGGTATTCACCGATGCCGACACCGCAATCGAATACGTGCGCCAGCACGGCGCGCCGATCGTGATCAAGGCGGACGGCCTCGCTGCGGGCAAGGGCGTGATCGTCGCGATGTCGCTGGACGAAGCCGAGGCCGCGATCACCGACATGCTGTCGGGCAACGCGTTCGGCGCGGCCGGTGCGCGCGTGGTGATCGAGGAATTTCTCGATGGCGAGGAAGCCAGCTTCATCTCGATCGTCGATGGCAAGACCGCGCTGCCGATGGCGACCAGCCAGGACCACAAGCGCGTCGGCGATGGCGACACCGGCCCCAACACCGGTGGCATGGGCGCGTATTCGCCCGCGCCGGTGGTCACGCCCGAGGTGCATGCGCGCGTGATGCGCGAGGTCGTCGAACCGACCGTGCGCGGCATGATCGAAGACGGCGTGCCGTTCACCGGTTTTCTCTATGCCGGTCTGATGATCGACCCGCAGGGCGCGCCGAAGGTCATCGAGTTCAACGTGCGTTTCGGCGATCCGGAAACCCAGCCGGTGATGCTGCGTCTGCAGTCTGACCTGCTGGATCTGGTCGAAGCCGCGATCGACGGCCAGCTTGCCGGCATCGAAGCGCAGTGGGACCCGCGTCCGTCGCTCGGCGTGGTGATGGCCGCCGAACACTATCCTGACGCGCCGCGCACCGGCGACGTCATTAACACCTGGGACACGCCGCCGCTGGCCGACACCAAGGTCTTCCATGCAGGCACGAAACTCGACGCGCACGGCCAGGCCGTGACCGCAGGCGGCCGCGTGCTGTGCGTGGCCGCGCTCGGCGAGACTGTTGCCGATGCGCAGACGCGCGCCTATGGCGAGCTTGCCGGCATTTCATGGCCCGGCGAATTCCACCGCCACGACATCGGCTGGCGCGCGATCGCACGCGAACGCGGCGACGCCTGATCCCTTCCCTCCCGCCGAGGCCATACTCGTGATCCCAGGCAACGCCCAGCTCAGCATGACCGTGCTGATGACGCCGGACATGGCGAACTTCTCAGGCAATGTGCACGGCGGCACGCTGCTGAAGTATCTCGACGAAGTGGCCTACGCCTGCGCCAGCCGCTACGCCGGCCGCTACGTGGTGACGCTGTCGGTCGACCAGGTGACGTTCCGCGAACCGATCCACGTCGGCGAACTGGTGACCTTCCTCGCCTCGGTGAACTACACCGGCCGCACATCGATGGAAGTCGGCATCAAGGTCATCACCGAGGACATCCGCAACCGCGCGGTGCGCCACACCAACAGCTGCTTCTTCACGATGGTGGCGATGGACGAGGACGGTCGCTCGACGCCGGTACCGCCGCGCGAGCCCCAGACATCCGAGGAGCGGCGCCGGTTCGAGCAGGGACGCCAGCGACGCGAGATCCGCCAGGAACTCGAGCAACGCTACCGGGCGGTGCGCGAGACCTTCCCCGACACGATCGACTGATTCCGCCACCTGCCGCCATGCGGCTTTGCTAGGCTCCGCGCAATCGTCGAGGAGCCTGCATGTCCGGCCAGTCCCAGTTCGCGCTGCTCAAGCAGCGCCGCTTCCTGCCCTACTTCACGGTCCAGGCGCTGGGCGCGTTCAACGACAACGTCTACCGGCAGTCGATCATTGCGCTGCTGTTCTTCCTAGGCGTCAGCACCGCAGAGCGCACGCTCTACACCAACCTCGCGCCGGCGCTCTTCATCCTGCCGTACTTCCTGTTCTCGGCGATCGCCGGGCAGATCGCGGAGAAGGTCGAGAAGCAGAAGCTCATCGTCATCACGACGACGATGGAGATCGTGATCATGTCGGTCGCGGCCGCGGGCTTCCTGCTCGAGAACATGCCGGTGCTGCTGGTCGCGCTGTTCCTGACCGGCACGCAGTCCACGCTGTTCGGCCCGGTGAAATATTCGATCCTGCCGTCGGTGCTGCGGCCGGAAGAACTCACCGGCGGCAACGGTCTGGTCGAGATGGGCACGTCGATCTCGATCCTCGTCGGCATGATCTACGGCGGCCTGGTGTTCAAGCTCGCCGGCAGCTACGGGCCGGAAGCCGCTGCAGTCTCGGTGATCGTGCTGGCGGTGGCGGGCAACATCGTCGCGCGCATGATTCCCAAGGTCGACGCCGGTGCACCCGAGCTCAAGGTCAACTGGAACCCAATTCCAGAATCGCGCGCGATCATGTGTCTGGCCAAGCGCCAGCTCGCGGTGCGCAATGCGATCCTCGGCGTGTCATGGTTCTGGTTCGTCGGCACGGTGCTGACCGCGCAGCTGCCGACCTACGCCGAACTGCATCTGGGCGGCGTCGCCAACGACACCTCGCTCTACATCTTCGCGCTCGCGCTGTTCTCGATCGGCGTCGGCGTCGGTTCGCTGCTGTGCGAGAAGCTCTCGGGCCGCTCGGTCGAAATCGGCCTGGTGCCGATCGGCGCGTTCGGCATCACCGCGTTCCTGCTGGATCTGTATTTCGCGCGTCCCGGCGCGCCGCCGAACACCGGCCTGACGATCGCGCAGTTCCTCGGCAACTGGGCCGGCTGGCGCATCGTCATCGATCTGACCGGCATCGGCATGTTCACCGGCTTCTTCGTCGTGCCGCTGTTCGCGCTGATCCAGAGCCGCACGCCGAGGTCCGAGCTGTCGCGCGTGATCGCCGGGCTCAACATCCAGAACTCGCTCTTCATCGTCACCGCCGCGATCCTCGGCGTGCTGCTGCAGATGGACGAGCTCGCGTTCGGTGGCGTGCGCATTCCGCTGCCGGGGCTGAGCATTCCGCAGGTGTTCCTGGCATTGGCGATCGCCAACGGTCTGGTCGCGCTGTGGATCTTCACCATCGTGCCCGAGTTCCTGATGCGCTTCGCCAGCATGCTGCTGGTGCGCGTGCTCTACCGGCTGCGCCTGCGCGACATCGAATCCGCGGTGCCGGCCGATGGCGCTGCGCTGATCGTCTGCAACCACGTCAGCTACATGGATGCGCTGATCCTGTCGGCGGCGATTCCGCGGCCGGTGCGCTTCGTGATGTATCACCGCATCTACAACGTGCCGGGCATGCACTGGATCTTCCGCCACGCGAAGGCGATTCCGATCGCCGGTGCAAAGGAAGATCCCGAGCTGATGCAGCGCGCGTTCGACGCAGTGGATGCGGCGCTGGCCGAAGGCGAACTGGTCGGCATCTTCCCCGAAGGCAAGTTGACCCGCGACGGCGAGATCGCCGCGTTCAAGTCGGGTGTCGAACGCATCCTCGAGCGCGCCGCGGAACGCGGTCAGCGCGTGCCGGTGGTACCGATGGCGCTGCGCGGCATGTGGTCGAGCATGTGGAGCCATCGCGATTCACGCATGGGTCGCATGCGCGTGCCACGCCGCGCGCGCGCTCAGATCGACGTCGTCGCCGGGCCGCGGATCGAGGACGGCGCGTCGATCGACGCCGGCACGCTCGAAGCACAGGTGCGGATGCTGCGCGGCGACGCCGCCTGAGCCCCGCCGTGACACCGCTTTGTGCAGCTCTGGCGCTACAGTACGGCGTCCCCGTCCACCGACGGCGGTCATCGACCTTTCCCAACCGCTGCAGCATCCAGGAGCATTCTCGATGAGTTCGATTCCGCCGCCGCCACCCGGCTCGTACGGCACCCCGGAACCGTCGCCCTACGGCGCACCGCCGCCCGGCACACCGATCGCCCCGGGCACCGTGCCCAACTATCTCGCGTGGTCCATCGTGGTCACCGTGCTGTCGCTGTGCCTGTGCTGCATCATCGGCACGATTCCCGGCATCGTCGCCATCGTGTTCTCGGCGAAGGTCAACACGCTGCTCGGCCAGGGCGATCTCGCCGGCGCCCAGCGCGCGTCGAACACCGCCAAGACCTGGTGCTGGGTCACCACCGGCCTGTGCATCATCGGTCTGCTGTGGACGATCTACTCGCTGACCCTCGGCGGCGGTATGGCGCAGTACCAGATGATCCTCGATCAGATGCAGGCCGGCAGCTGATGTCACTGGCCGGCAGCCACGCGCCGCGCCGCATCCGTGCTTCGACCTTCGCCCTCGCGGGCGGTGGCGTGGCACTGGCAGCGGGTGGCGCGTGGTTGCTGCGCACGTTCGATCCGAACGCGCCAGGCAATCCGTTTCCGCCGTGCATGTTCTACAGCGCCACAGGCTGGCATTGCCCGGCCTGTGGCCTGACCCGCTGCCTGCATGCGCTCGCCCACGGCGACCTGCCGCGTGCGTTCTCGATGAACCCCTTGCTGTTCGTGCTGCTCACGCTGGCACCGCTGTTCGCGGTCTGGCATCTGGGCTGGCGGCCGCCCTGGTTGCAGCGGCTCGCCCGCGTGGCCGCGGACTGGAAGCCCTGGGTCGCGCTGCTGCTGGTCTACTGGATCGCGCGCAACCTGCCGTGGTTTCCGTTCACCCTGCTCGCGCCGGGCTGATCGAAACACTCAGCCAGTCGTATCGCCCGTCTGCCGCGCATGCCAGTGCGCGATTAGCCAGCGCGAGATCGACGACTTCGGCGACAGTTTCAACTCCGGATGCGCATCGCGCAGCGCAGCGCCGATGGTGTCGACATCGAACCAGCGCGCGTCTTCCAGCTCATCGGTGACCTGCGGCGCATCCGGGCCCGCGTCGGCGATGAAGCCCAGCATCAATGAGGCCGGGAACGGCCACGGCTGCGAGGCGAGATAGCGGCAACCGGTCACGCGCACCGCGCTTTCCTCGAACACTTCGCGCACGACGGTCTGCTCGAGCGTCTCGCCGGGCTCGACGAACCCGGCCAGCGTCGAATAGCGCCCGGGCGGCCATGCGGCCTGACGCCCCAGCAGCAGACGCGACCCGTCGGTGACCGCGACGATCACGGCGGGATCGGTGCGCGGGTAATGCTCGATGCCGCACCCGGTACAGCGCCCCAACCAGCCGGCACGTGCGTATTCGAGCGGGGCGCCGCAGGCGCCACAGAAGCGATGCCGATCGCGCCAGTGCAACACCGCGCGCGCCTGCGCGAACGCGGTCGCCTCGCGGACCGGCCATTGCGCGGCCGCGGTGCGCAGATCGATCGTCGCCGGCACATCCAGCATGCCGGGCACATCGACGGCCGGCAAAGCGAACCAGCCCTGCGCATCGTGCAAGCCGAGGAAGACCGCGGATTCGGGGCGCTTGCCGACCACCGTGCCGTCGAGCGCCGGCGGCATGCCGTGTGCATCGACGCGGGCATCCCCCTTTGCATCGAGCACCAGCACGCGCGCTTCCGGCCACAGGCGGGACAGCGCGTCGGAATCGGTCCGGAGATGTTCTGCGCGATCGAGCGGCGCGTCGACGAAGCTGAAGTCCATGCGTCGATTATCGCCCCGTCCGGTGTCGCGATGGCGACACGCGGGCGACGCGACTCAGACGTTGAAGCTGCTCCCGCACCCGCAGGTCGACTTGGCGTTCGGATTGCGGATCGTGAACTGCGCGCCGTGCAGGCTCTCGACGTAGTCGACCGAGGCGCCCATCAGGTACTGCAGGCTCAGCGGATCGACGACCAGGGTCACGTCGTCGGTCACCACGGCCAGATCGTCGTCCGTGCGCTGCTCGTCGAACTCGAAACCGTACTGGAAGCCAGAGCAACCGCCACCCTGGATGTAGACCCGCAGATTGAGCGCGGCATTGCCTTCGCCCTCGATCAGTTCGCGCACCTTGGCCGCGGCCGCGGGGGTGAAATCCAACGGGCGCTCCAGCGACTGGTAACCGGGACCTTCGATGGTGAGCACGTCATTCATGGCGCACAGGATGGGGCTGCGTGCTCGCCGCTTCAAGCGCCAGGTGCGGAACGCGGCGTCACATCCGCCCAACTGAACGGCCGCTCGACCGCGCTGCCGCGTTCCGGCTCGAGCCGCACGACCACGCGCAGCGGCTGGAAGCCCGGCGGCAGCACGATGTCGCCCTCGACCTGCTGGAAGTACTTGAACGAATACGCCACGCGGGCAGCATCGTCGCGCTGGCGGAGCTGATCCCACTCCAGCGTCTCCAGCCGCCCGTCGCGTGTGCCTTCCACCGACAGCCGCATCGTGCCGACACTCGCGGCTTCGCGGCTGAGGCTCTGGGTCAGGGTCGCGGTGTAGTGCCAACCCTGATCGGTACGCGGCTGCATCCGCAGTTCGTGCACGGTCAGGCCCTTGCGTTGCTCGGTCGCGCCGACGAAACGCTCGTAGAACGCGACATCGGCGCGCAAGGCGGCGATCTCCTCGTCGCGCTCGGCCAGGGTGCCCTGCAGTTCGCGGTTCGCATCGCGGCTGATCTGGTCGGACCGGGTGAGCGTGGACACCTGCTGCTGCAGGCTGTCGAGTTCGGTCTGCTGCGTCGCCAGCTGGCGCTGCGGATTGCCCGAGGTCGGCGAGAACGCCTGCCAGGCGCCCCAGAGCCCGAACAACAGCGCGAGTGCAACGACCACCGCGAGTGCAATGACGATGCGCGGACCACGCGCGCGGCGGGTGGCCGATGGCGGCTTGGCCACAGGAGGCGGAGTGTCGTTCATCCTCACGGTATAGCCAGCGCCGTCGCGCCGCGTCAAGGCAAAGCCGGTCCTATACTCGTCGGCGTTGTGCACACGTTGTCGTTCGCCACGGAGCGTCACGATGTCCGAAGCCCATCTGTTCGCCGCCGGTGTACTGCTCGCCTGGCTGGCCGGCGTGCGCGCCTATCTGACGGTGTTCGGTGTCGGACTGGCCGGTGTGTTCGGCTGGCTGGACCTGCCACCGGCGCTCGAAGCCGCCGCATCGCCGTGGGTGCTGGGCGTGTCGGGTGTGCTGGCGCTGGTTGAATTCTTCGCTGACAAGATTCCCGGCGTCGACTCTGGCTGGGATCTGCTGCAGACCCTGGCGCGCGTCCCGGCCGGCGCGTTTCTCGCCGCGGCCACGCTGTCGCCCGATGGCGATCTGGGCGCCGGCATGCTTGCGACCGGCGCGGGTGTCGCGCTGACCAGTCACGCCCTCAAGGCCGGCAGCCGCTTGCTGCTCAATGCCTCGCCCGAGCCGATCAGCAACCTCACCGCATCGACCACGGAAGATGTCGTCACCGTTGGTGCACTGTCGCTGGCGCTGATTTCGCCATGGCTCGCACTCGCGCTGGTGGCTGCGTTCGTGCTGCCCTGCGCGGTCGCGGTGTGGTGGTTGTGGCGGCGTCTGTCGCGTCGCGCACCGAAGGCTGCGCGCAGCTGATCGGAGGGGCGCGGCAGGCGTGAAAGGCCGCTTCCAGCGACGCGATTCAAGGGGTAGCGGTTAAAGTTGCCTGATCCCCCACATCGCGTCACAGTGCCGCACCTATGTCAGAAGCCGACAGCAAGCACCGCGCCGAGTTTCCGCCCGCCGCCTATTGGCGGCGTTGGGCAGCCGACGCCGGTCAACCCACGCTGCCCGGCGATCCCGCCGAAGCGGCGGGTGAAGAATCGCAACCTTCGAATGTGCAGACGCGCGAATCGGTCGAAGCGCCGTATCGCGTGCTCATCGTCGAAGACGATCCCAGCCAGGCCCTGTTCGCCGAGAGCGTGCTCAACGGCGCCGGTCTCCAGGCGCGCGTGGTCGCCGTGGCCAACGAGTTCATGGCGACGCTGGGCGAGTTCCAGCCCGACCTCGTGTTGATGGATCTGCACATGCCCGGCATGGACGGTTCCGAACTGACCGCGCAGTTGCGTGGCCAGCCGACGTTCTCGCATATCCCGGTCGTATTCCTGACCGGCGATGCGGATCCCGAGCGCCAGTTCGAAGCGCTCGAAGTCGGCGCCGACGATTTCCTGACCAAGCCGGTGCGTCCGCGCCATCTGATTGCCGCGGTGCAGAACCGCATCCGCCGCGCCCGTGCGCTGCAGCAGATGCCCGATCCTGGCCGCAATCCGCTGACCGGCCTCAACAGCCGCCTGCAGCTGTTGCAGCATCTGGCCGAAGCGATTCCGTCGACGGCACGCGGTGCGCTCGGCTTCGTCGAAGTCGAAGGCATCACCGCGCTGCGCGACCGCTACGGCTATGCGGGTCTGGAGACCGTCCTCACCGATGCCGGGCGCCACCTGCGCACGCTGGTAGCGGATGCGTCGGCAACGCGTCTCAACGACAACACCTTCCTGGTATTCGCGCCGGATGTGGCGCGCGTCAATCTCGACGCCTGGGCGCGCAGCCTGCGCGACGGCATCGGCAGCCATCCGTTCCCGCTCGCCGACCAGACCATCCGCCTGCGCGCCCTGGTCGGGTATGCCGATCTCGCGCACGGCTACGACGATCCCGGCAGCGCGCTCGCCGCCGCCGAACAGGCGTTGCGTGAATCGCGCGGCACGCCGGTCGGCATTGCCGTGCACATGCCCGCGCCGGCCGTCGCGCCCGGCGAGGCCCAAGGCGGGCTCGCCGATGATCTGCGCGACGCGCTCGCTGAGCAGCGCATCGAACTCGCGTTCCAGCCGATCGTCGCCGTTGCCGGTGGCGACGACGCCCAATACCAGACCCTGCTGCGCCTGCGCGGTCGCGACGGCGAACTGCATTCCGCCGCGCGCGTATTGCCGGCCGCCGAACTCGCCGGACTGTTGCTGGAAATCGACCGCCGCGTGATCGAACTCGCGATCGCGACCTTGATCGAGCGTCAGCGCGTCGCCAGCCCGATGCGACTGTTCGTGTCGCAATCCTCGCGCAGCCTGATCCAGGGCGGGTATGCCGACTGGTTGCTGCAGCAGATCGAACTGTCCGGGGTGCCGGGCGCCTCGCTGGTCATCGACGTGCGTCAGGACGATGCGCTGATCCACGCGCTGTCGCTGCAGGATTTCTGCGCGCGCATGGTGCCGGCCGGCGTGCAGCTGTGCCTCGGCCAGTACAGCGCCAGCGACGAGGCCGATGCATTGCTCGCACAGCTGCCGCTCGGTTTCGTGCGCCTGGCTGCGCGCTACTCGCGCCAGCTCGACGAACCGCGCGTCCGCGACGAGATGCGGGTCGCCGTCGAGCGCGCGCACCGGCTCGGACTTCAGGTGATCGGCCAACAGGTCGAAGACCCGCAGGCGGCCGCGACGCTCTGGATGAGCGGCATTGATTTCATCCAGGGCAACCTGGTCCAGCGCGTAGCGAACGTGCTGGATTTCGACTTCCACCACTCCGTGCTCTAGGCCCGCTGACGCATGATCGCGCGCCGTCGCCCGTCCGCTCTCGTGTTGCGTTGGCTCGCGCTCGGCGCAGCCGGCGGTGCCGCGCTGACAATGGGGCTGGCGGCGCTCAAGGTGCCCGGTCCGTGGCAGGTGATCGCGCTGGTGCTGGCACTGGTCGCAGTGGTGGCATCGATCTGCGTCAGCGTGCACATGCACCAGAGCGTGCGCGAACTCGAAGCAGCGGACGAACGCCTGCGCCAGGACGAACTCGCACTCAACGAATTGCAGCGCGAACTCGAAGAACGCACCGAATTGGAGAAGGAACTCCGTCAGGCCAAGAACGAGGCCGAATCGGCGGTCATGGCCAAGGGTGAATTCCTTGCCACGATGAGCCACGAGATCCGCACGCCGCTCAACGGCATCACGCCGATGCTCGACCTGCTGATGCACGCCAGACTCGCGCCCGACCATGCCGAACTCGTGCGCACCGCCTACATGTCGGCGCAGCAGATGCAGCGCATCGTCGACGACATCCTCGACTACTCGAAGCTCGAATCGAACAAGCTCGATCTCGAAGTCACCGGCTTCAACCTGCGCGAACTGATGGACGGCGTGATCCAGGTGATGGAGCGCGCCGCGCAGACCAAGGGCCTGCGGCTGGGCCTGCAGATCGATCCGGTCGTGCGTCTGCCGGTCCGCGGTGATCCGGTCCGTCTGCGGCAGGTGCTGGGCAATCTGATCAGCAATGCGGTGAAGTTCACCGAGCGTGGCAGCGTGTCGGTCCAGGTGCGCCGACTGGGCGAAACCGCGGCCCAGCACCTGCTGCGCTTCGAAGTCCGAGACACCGGCATCGGCATCAGCACCGAAGGTCGCTCGCGTCTGTTCCAGGCGTTCAGCCAGGCCGACGCATCGACGACGCGCCTCTACGGCGGCACCGGCCTGGGCCTGGCGATCTCGCGCCGTATCGTCGAATTGATGGATGGGCGCATCGGTGTGGACTCCGAGCCCGGTGCCGGCTCGACGTTCTGGTTCGAGATTCCGCTGCGCAAGGCGCAGGGCGACATGCCGGTCGAAGACGCGAGTCCGCGCGACGGCCGCGCGTTGCTGCTCAGCGCCGATCCGCGTCTGCGCCTGCGCCTGAGCATGCTGCTGCCCAACTGGGGCCTGCGCGTGAGTTCGGTGGAGACCACGCAGGAGGCGCTGGACCGTTTGCGCACCGCCGCCAGCCAGGGACCGCCGTGGGCCTATTCGGTCGTCGTCGCGGACCTCGCCGGCATGCGCAACACCGCGGTCGCGCTGTATCGCAACGTGACCCGGCAGGCGGCCTATGGCGATCTGCGTCTGGTATGCCTGTACGGGGACGAGCCGGTATCCGAAGAACTGCGCCAGGGCGCAACGCTGCTGAGCCGGCAGTCGCCCGACGCCGATCTGCGCGAGGCCGTGCTTGGTACGGACAGTGCGCCGCAGAGTCCAGTCGAACCGCCGAACGCGCCGCTCGACGTCTACACATCGACGCCTGCGGCGCCGTCCGCATACGAGGCCGCGCCTGAACCTGTCTACGAAACGCCGCCATCCGCATTCTCGGCCGCACCAGCGCCCGTGACGGCACCGGGTGCCGAAGCCGCCACCGATGCCGCGCGCGGCAGTGGTCCGCGCAAGCCGCGCGTGCTGCTGGTCGAAGACAACCCGGTCAACCTGATGGTCGGCCAGCGCCTGCTGTCGGTGCTGGGTATCACCTGCGACACCGCCAGCAATGGTGAAGCCGCGCTGCTGCGGATCGCCGCGTCGCGCTACGACATCGTGCTGATGGACTGCCAGATGCCGGTCATGGACGGCTACACCGCGACGCGTCGCTGGCGCGAGCACGAAGCCGCCGAGCGCATCACGCGCCGCCTGCCGATCATCGCGATGACCGCCAACGCGATGGCCGGCGACCGCCAGAAATGTCTCGATGCGGGCATGGACGATTACCTCGCCAAGCCGGTCACGCGCAGCGAACTCGAGCGCTGCATCTATCGCTGGTGGGATCCTGACACCGCTCCCGCGGTCGTCGACCCCGCGACGCCGGCGCTTGCCTTGGTCAGCGAGCCGATGTCGGCCGCGGAGTGGACCGCCCCGACGCAGCCGCGTCCGCATTCTCCGGATGAGGCCCAGGCCGAAGCCGAACGGATGGCCATCGCGATTCCGGCGCCGTCACCGGCCGTGGACCGCGGCCCGCTGCCGCCGGTCATCGATCACGAAGTGCTCGATGATCTGCGTACCGTGCTCGGCGACGAAGTCGACCGCTTGATCGATGTGTTCCTCGACGACACGCCGCGCCTGCTGTCGGCGCTGGAGAACGCGGTCGATGGTCCGGATTACGACGGCCTGCGCGACGCCGCGCACTCGCTGAAGTCGTCGAGCGCGAATCTCGGCGCGATGTCGTTGTCGGCGGCGGCGCGCCGCATCGAAGCCGGCGCCCGCGAGCGCAATCTCGAACGCCCGGCGGTGGCCGTGGCGCTGGTGTCGAACGAATTCGCGCGTGCGCGGCGGATGCTGCGCGAAGGCCGGGTCTCGGGGATCACCTGAGGTCGCCGCTCGCTGCGCGCGGGCGTGCGAACCGGGCCGTGCTCAGTCTTCTTCGAGCTGGCTCTGCAGATAGTTCTCGACGCCGATGCGCGAGACGAGGTCGAGCTGGGTTTCCAGCCAGTCGACGTGCTCCTCTTCCGATTCGAGGATATCGACCAGCAGCTTGCGGCTGACGAAATCGCCGGCGTTCTCGCAGTGGACGATGCCCTCGCGCAGCGTCGGCAGACCGTCCATTTCGAGTGCGAGATCGCATTCGAGCGTCTCGACCGGCGCCTCACCGATGCGCAGCTTGCCCAGCGCCTGGAAGTTCGGCAGCCCTTCGAGAAACAGGATCCGCTCCGACAGTTTGTCGGCGTGCTTCATCTCGTCGATCGACGCCTTGTAGGCGCGCTTGCCGAGCTCGTTGAGGCCCCAATTCTTCAGCATCTTGGCGTGCAAAAAGTACTGGTTGATCGCCGTCAGCTCGTTGTAGAGCGCTTGGTTGAGAAAGCGGATGACCTGCGCGTCGCCCTTCATCGAGGGGGTGCTCCTGATATCGCGGAATGCGCACACTCTAGCGATCCGTCGATGGCGATGACGGAACGCGAATCGTGATCATTAGTCGGCGCGCACCGGCGCCGCGCGGATGCCGCCTCAGGCGGCCGACGCGATCAGCGGCAGATCGATGACCGGCGCTCGACGCGCGGCGTGGAAGTCGTCGAGCAGGCCCGAGGCCATGTCCAGGCAGCTGCCGCAGGTCGCACCGCAGCCGGTGCGCATCGTCAGTTCACTGACTTCCCGGCAGCCATTGGCTGCAGCCTGACGGATCTGGGAGTCGGTGACGCCGTTGCAGATGCACACGTACAAGGCTGTGGTCCTGGCGGATGGCTGGAGTGGCCATTCCGCCATAAACGAGAATCAGTGTCAAATAAGAACTGTTCAGCCCGCGCCATCATCGCGGCCGCGCACCACGACGTCCGGCGCGCGACGGGCGCCACGACGCTGGGGACGACGGCTGCGCGGCCGGGTTTCGATCGCGGGCTGTGGAATCGCCTGCGCGCCGGCGACCTGGCGGGCGTACTTGGCCAGATGGCTCAGCGCGCTGGTGTAGACCCCGCGCTTGAACATCACCACGTGCTCGAGCGGATACCAGAAATCGACCCAGCGCCAGTGGTCGAACTCCGGCGTCTCGGTGAGATCGAGTTGCAGATGCGCTTCCTCGCCGACGAACTGCAGCAGGAACCAGACCTGCTTCTGGCCCACGCAGACGATGCGGTCGTTGCGGCGGATTGCGCGTTGCGGCAGGCGGTAGCGCAGCCAGCCGGGCGTGGCGCCGAGCACGGCGACGTGTTCGGGCAGCAGCCCGGTTTCCTCGCGCAGCTCGCGATACATCGCCTCGAGCGGCGTCTCGTCGGTGTTCATCCCGCCCTGCGGGAACTGCCAGCCATCACGCCGGACCCGACGCGCCCAGAAGACACGGCCATCCGGGTGCATCAGCACGATGCCGACATTGGGCCTGAACCCGTCCGGATCGATCACGATGCGGACTCCTAATGCGATTGACTTGCGTCACTGGCATCGACTCTGCCACGCGCCGCCCCGGGGAACAAGCCGGAACTGAACGCCGAAGCGCGGCCACAAAAAACCCGCCATCTGGCGGGTTTTCGGCGACGCTTTCGCGTTGGTGGCTATGGGTGGACTCGAACCACCGACCCCGTCATTATGAGTGACGTGCTCTAACCGGCTGAGCTACATAGCCAACGGTCGTGCGGAAGTTCCCGCGACGAGCCGCGCATTCTGCCCAAGCCCCGAGCCTGCGTCAATCCGCGCACGCGGTCTGCTGACGCCATCACCCACCCTCTTGTCGCCCGGTCGCGGACGCAGTCCAATGCGGCGATGCCATCCATCGTCCATGCCGGTCGTCGTCGTTTCCTCGGGGTCGCGGGCGCTGCCGGCCTGCTGCCGTGGCATCTGGCATCGGCCTCGATGTCCAGCGACAGCGCGCAGAGCTGGATTCCCGACCCGGACCTGCTGGCCGACCTGCCACGGGTCATGGCGGCCTTCGCGGTGCCCGGCCTTGCCATCGCGGTCGTCGAGGACGGCAAGGTGACCTGGCAACAGGGCTTCGGCGCGACACACGTCGAACGCGGCACGCCGGTGCAGGCCGCCACCCTGTTCGAGGCGGCATCGCTGAGCAAGCCGGTGTTCGCCTACCTGGTGCTGCAGCTGGCCGATGCGGGCGTCATCGATCTCGACCGGCCGCTCGTCGCCTACCGACGGCCGGACTATCTGGGCCGGCATCCCTGGCTGGACCGGATCACCGCCCGCGATGTGCTGCGCCATACGACCGGCCTGCCGAACTGGCGACCGCATCCCGCGACCGAACTGCTGGTGCCGCAAGTCGAACCCGGCACGCGGATCGACTATTCGGGCGAAGCCTTCGTCTGGTTGCAGCTGGTGATCGAAACGCTGACCGGCCAGAGCCTGGACCAGACGATGCAGGCGCGCCTGTTCGGCCCCGCCGGCATGCGCGACAGCAGCTACGCGTGGGACGACGCAATGGCCGCGCGATCGGTCCATGGTCACCGTGCCCACGACGCCGATGGCGAAGGCATGCCCACGCAGATGCTGCTCGAACAGTGGAGTGCGGCCCAACGCATCGCCAGACGCGACGGCACACCGCTGTCGGCATGGACCTGGGACGATGCCGCGCGTGCGTTGCCCGAGGTCCAGGCCCACACACCGCCGGGGCTGGTCAACTGGGCGGGCGACATCCTCGCCAACGCTGCCGCCAGCCTGCGCACGACGGTCCGCGATTACGCGACGTTCGTGTCGCTGGTGATGGCGCGCGGCGCACAGCGCGCGTCGTGGGAACTCACAATCTCCACGCGCGAGGCGATGCTGACGCCGCAAACGATCGGCGCGACGCCGTGGAGCGCGAAAGGTCTGGGCTGGAATGTGGAGCCGACGCCGGACGGTCCGGTGTTCCACCATTCCGGCAGCAACGGCGGCATCTTCAAGACCTTCGCGATGGGCGATGCGACGCGGCGACGCGGCATCGTCGTGATGACCAATGGCGGCAGCGGCCAGTACATCTATCGGCGCATCGTGCGCGCTGCCACCGGACATGATCTGCTGGCATTCGATCGCTGACGCTACGGGTATTCGCGTCACGCGCGTGATGCATCCGGCGACTGCCCAACGCAAAACGCCCGCATCTCTGCGGGCGTTTTTTCTGCGCGGTGCTGGGATCAGCGCGTCGCCGCGTCGAGCCTCAGCTGGTCGAGCATGAAGGCGTACATTTCCGCCGACTCGCGGTAGCGACGGAAGCGACCCGACTTGCCGCCGTGTCCGGCTTCCATGTTGGTGCGGAACACCACCGGATGCGCGCCGGTGTTGAGGTCGCGCAGCTTGGCGACGTACTTCGCCGGCTCCCAGTACTGGACCTGCGAATCCCACAGGCCGGTGCCGACGAACATCGCCGGATAGGCCTTGGCTTCGAGGTTGTCGTACGGCGAGTAGCCGAGGATGTAGTCGTAGTAGCGCTTCTCTTCCGGGTTGCCCCACTCGTCGTACTCGTTGGTGGTCAGCGGAATGCTCGGATCGAGCATCGTCGTGACCACGTCGACGAACGGCACCTGCGACAGGATCACGCGGTACTTCTCCGGTGCCATGTTCGAGATCGCACCCATCAGCAGACCGCCGGCGCTGCCGCCGTAGGCCGCGACACGATCGGGTGCCGCATAACCCTGCTTCACCAGATCGTCGGTGACGTCGATGAAGTCGGTGAAGGTGTTGACCTTGTTGAGCAGCTTGCCGTCGTCGTACCAGGCACGGCCCATCTCTTCGCCACCGCGGATGTGCGCGATGGCGTAGACCATGCCGCGGTCGAGCAGGCTGACGTTGGTGACCGAGAAGCCCGGATCCATCGACGCGCCATAGCTGCCGTAGCCGTACTGCAGCAGCGCCGCGGTGCCGTTCTTCTCGAAACCCTTCCGATAGACCAGCGACACCGGAATGCGCTTGCCGTCGCGCGCCGTCGTCCACACGCGCTCGGTGACGTAGTTCGACGGCTCATAGCCGATCACCGCCTGCTGCTTGAGCTGGCGACGCTCGCCGGTCTGCGTGTTGACCTCGAAGGTCGTCGCCGGCGTGGTCAGCGAGGTGTAGCCGTAGCGCAGCCAGTCGGTATCGGGCTCGGAGTTCACGGCCAGACCCATCGCATACGCCGGCTCGTCGGCCTGCACGAACTCATTGCTGCCGTCGGTCTTCAGCACACGCACGCGGGTCAGCGCTTCGGCGCGTTCCTCGATCGCGGTGAAGCCGTCGAACAGTTCGTAGCCTTCGATGTAGACGTCGTCGCGATGCGGCACGAAGTCGGTCCACTGACGGCGCGAGGTCGCATCACTGGGCGCGGTGACGAGCTTGAAGTTCGTCGCCTTGTCGGCGTTGGTGCGGATCACCCAGCGGCCGCCGTAATGATCGGCGTCGTATTCGACATCGCGCGCGCGCGGCGCGAGCACGGCGAAGGTCTCGGGATTGTCAGCCGGCGCGTAGCGCGTCTCGCTCGACACCGTGCTGCCGACGCCGATGACGATGTACCTGTCGTCGCGCGTGCGGTCGATGCCCATGTAGAAGCTGTCGTCTTTTTCCTCGTACACCAGCACGTCGTCGGCGACCGGCGTGCCGAGTACGTGCTTCTTGACGCGCACGGTCAGCAGGGTGTCCGGATCGTTCTCGACGTAGAACAGGGTCCTGTTGTCGTCGGCCCAGACCAGGTTGGCAGAGACGCCCGGAATCGACTCGGGATAGAGCGCGCCGGTCTCCAGATTCTTGAAGCGGATCGTGTACTGGCGACGCCCGTTGGTGTCGTCGGCGTAAGCGAGGATGCGGTTGTCGCGGGTGATGTCCCAGTCGCCGACCGCGTAGTAATCCTTGCCGTCGGCAAGCTGGTTGACGTCGAGCATCACCTGCTCACCGCTGAAATCGCCCTTGGCGTTCGCGGCCTGGATCGAGAGCGCATCGACGCCGGCGCCGTCGGCGCGGCGCGCGTGCACCGGATAGTCTTTGCCGGTTTCGTAGCGCGAGTAGTACCAGAAGCCGCGATCGCGGTACGGCACCGAGCTGTCGTCCTGCTGGATGCGGCCGACGATCTCGTCGTAGAGCGTGTTCTCGACCGGCTTCAGCGACGCGAGCATCGCGTCGGCATAGGCGTTCTCGGCATTGAGATAGGCCAGCATCGCCGGGTCTTCGCGCTTGTCGTCGCGCAGCCAGTAGTAGACGTCCTCGCGCGTCGCGCCATGCGGGGCTGTGACGGTATGCGGACGCTGTTCGGCGTCGGGCGGCGCCGGTGCGGCGGCGTGTGCAGCAGGAGAAACACTCATCAGGCTCAGGCTCGTCAGGAACGGCGCGGCCAGAAACAGGGCCGCGCGGGGGAAAGATGTCTTCATAGGTGGGTCCACTCGCTGCCGATGCAACGCCAGAAAGAACACCGGCAAGGGCGTGTCGCCGCTTGCCGGACAGGTCGCGTCGGGTCTTGCAGACCGTCAGCTGGTGTTGCGTGGCGCAGCGCCTGACTGGCCGTCAGGTCAAGCCGCGCGACGCCGGATGGCGGCCTGCAAGGCCCGACCCGGAGGGCCACGCCCGTGCAGGCCCAGTGCAGCGTCATCACTCGGGCGTGGACGGACGTCCACTTCCTCACTCTTCCTCGTCCTGGACCCGCACGGGCGTGGCGCGGCCTGTCCGGCAAGCGGTGACACGCCCCGCAGCGGCCGGTGCAGGATCGAATCACTTGCCCAGTTGCTGCCACAGGAACGTCAGGTAGAGCGCGTCCATGTGCGCCTGCTGCCGATTGTTCGCAGCGCCGCCGTGGCCACCCTCGATGTTCTCGTAATACCGCACGTCCTTACCGGCTTCGGACATCTTCGCCATCATCTTGCGGGCGTGGCCGGGATGGACGCGGTCGTCGCGGGTCGAGGTCAGGATCAGCGTCGGCGGATAATCCTTCGCGGCGTCGAACAGGTGGTACGGCGAGAAGGTGCGGATGAAGTCCCACTCTTCCGGCTTGTCCGGATTGCCGTACTCGGCCATCCACGACGCACCCGCCAGCAGCTTGTGATAACGCTGCATATCGAGCAGCGGCACCTGGATCACGACCGCGCCGAACAGCTCCGGATACTGCGTGAGCATGTTGCCGGTCAGCAGACCGCCGTTGCTGCCACCGCGGATACCCAGATGCGCGGGCGAGGTGATCTTGCGCTGGATCATGTCTTGCGCGACCGCGGCGAAGTCCTCATAGGCCTTGTGACGATTTGCCTTCAGCGCAGCCTGGTGCCAGCGCGGGCCGTACTCGCCACCGCCGCGGATGTTGGCGACCGCGTACACGCCGCCCTTCTCCAGCCAGCCCTTGCCGACGCCGCCGGAGTAACCGGGGGTCAGCGAGATCTCGAAGCCGCCGTAGCCATAGAGCAGCGTCGGATTGCTGCCGTCGAGCTGCATGTCCTTCGGACGCACGAGGAAGTACGGCACGCGCGTGCCGTCCTTGGACGTGGCGAAATGCTGCTCGACTTCGTGCGTGCTGGCGTCGAAGAACGCAGGCATGGTCTTCAGCGTTTCCGGCGCGGCGTCGCCGCCCACCTCGCCCAGCATCAGCGTGCTCGGCGTCAGGTAGTCGGTGACCGTCATCCACACCGCGTCGGACTCGTCGCTGTCGACGGCGCTGACCGCGACGGTGCCGAGCTCCGGCACGCCGGCCAGGGCGCTGCGCGCCCAGCCGTCGGCGCCCGGCGTCAGCACGGTGAGCTTGTTCTTGACGTCCTCGAGCACGTTGATGACAAGGTGGTTCTTGGTCCAAGTGGCGCCGGCAAGCGAGGTGGTCTCGCTCGGCTCGAACAGCACGTCGAACTCGCGCTTGCCGCCCATGAAGGCATCGAAATTCGTCGCGAGCAGCGAGCCGGCCGGATACGTGCGGCCGCCCACTTCCCAGGCTTCGCGCAGTTCCAGCATCAACCAGTCGTGGTGGACAGACTTGTTGGCCGAGTTCGGCGCGTCGATCTTGGTCAACTGGCCATCGGCGCCGCGCAGGTAGAGCTCGTCGTTGTAGAAGGCCAGCGTGCGGCTGACGTAGTCGCGCTCGAAACCCGGCGTGTCGTCGTGCATCGCGGCGATGTACATGTCGTCCGGCTTGCCTTCGTAGACCAGCGTGGCCTGGTCCACCGACTGGCCGCGCGCGAGCTGCTTGACGATGCGCGGGTAGCCCGAAGAGGTCAGCGAACCGTCGCCGAAATCGGTGTAGACGTAGACGTTGTCCTGGTCGATCCAGCCCAGCGCGCCCTTGGCTTCTTCGCGGAAGAAACCGCCATCGACCCAGGACTTGGATGCGACGTCGAACTCGCGGGTGACATCGGCATCGGCGCCGCCGCGCGAGAGCGCGATCAGGCAGCGCGTGTAAGCCGGACGCAGACAGCTCGCGCCATGCCACACCCAGTTCTCGCCTTCGGCGGTGTTGAGCGCGTCGAGGTCGAGCACGGTCTCCCACTGCGGCTGCGGCTTGCGGTATTCCTCGAGCGTGGTGCGGCGCCAGATGCCGCGCTCGTGGTTCCGGTCGCGCCAGAAGTTGTAGTACCACTCGCCCTGCTTGTAGACGGCGGGAATCTTGTCGTCGGAGTCGTAGATGCCCAGCAGGTCGGACTCGAGCTGTTTGAATTCGGGCGTCGCGGCCAGTTCGGCTTCGGACTTGGCGTTCTGCGCACGGACCCAGTCCAGCGCCTTCTCGTCGGTGACGGCTTCGAGCCACTGGTGGGGATCGGACACGGTGGCCTCCTGGGCAGATGCGGCGCCCATCGACAGGCCGGCGGCGATACCGGCGGCGAGGCAGAGCTTGGACAGTTGGGACATGGCGACTCCGGTGGCGCATGGACGGATAACCGCCAACGCTAGCACGCAGCATGGCCGCGGGCCGCATGACCAAAGTCACGATCCGGCGGCGCCGCACGCCACCCGTGTGGATCAGCGCAGCAGCGGCAACAGCCCGGCCGCGACCAGGGCCGCGCGAACCGAAATCCGCCCGCGACGACGCGGCACCGGCCGGCGTCGGGCCTGGGCAAGGCCTGGCCGACGCCGCCGCAAGACCGCTGACGAGGCCAGCTTGCGGCGGCGCGGCAGGCGACGCAGGAACAGGGTGAGCCAGGCAATCGCCGGCGTGCCGATCAGCCACAGCGGCGGCCAGCCGACCGCGGTGACCCCGGTCCGCAGACCGGGAAACGACAGCAGCGCGACTGCTCCGAGGAACAGCGCGCCGACCAGCAGCGTGCGCAGGGCGGCGTCGGCGGGGACGTCGGCATCGGGTGAGGCCTGGGCGATACGGGACATCTGCGCAGCTCCTGTGGACGCGGTGATCGATGGCCCGGCTGGGCATGGCCGCAGTCTGTGCAGCGCGCATCTCATGGGCTGCGACCCTTGAAGCTGTCTAGGAAAAAGGGAGTTACCCGCTCAGGGCCTGATAGCCGGGCCCTCACCCGAAGCGCGTGCCCGTCGACCCTTGTTCGAGTCCGAGGCGGGCACTCGCCCGAGGGACCTGTTCACAACAAAGCCGACCGCGCGGCTCTCAGTAACCGGCTTCGTCCAGCGCGCGCGTCGCCTGATGGCGGCCGATATCGATCAGTTCGGCGGCGCGCCAGAATTCGTAGAACTGGCAGACGTCGCGCGGAATGCGGATGACCAGCTCCGGCGGATCCAGCGCCAGCTGCACGCGCGAGATCTGCGCCTGCATGGTGTCGAGCGAGCGCGACATGACTTCGATCAGGCCACGCGGCGCGGCGTCGGTGTCGACCTGCGCTTCGCCCTGCCGTGCCGGTGTGCCGGGTGGCTGCGACGGCCAACCGTGCATGTCGACCGCGATCAGACGTGTCGCGTCCGACAGCCGGGTCGCGGCGATCGGCAACGGCGCCAGCAGACCGCCATCGACCAGCGGCCGTCCGTTGACGACATGCGGGGTGAACACGCCGGGGATCGCGAAGGACGCCCGCAACGCATCCCACAGCGGTCCATCCTGGATCCAGACTTCGCGCTGGCGCTGCAGATCGACCGCGACCGCGGTGAACTCGATCGGCAGTGTTTCGATCAGCGGATCGCCGACCACTTCCCGCATCGTTTCGACCAGCCGCTTGCCGGCGAGCACGCCCGCGCGACGGAAGCCGGGATCGAGCAGACGGATGAAATCCCGCCGCGACATCGCGCGGATGCGTGCATCGAACTCGCGCAGGCGCCCGGCCGCATAGACGCCGCCGACCAGCGCACCGCTGGACGCGCCCGAGATCGTGACGATCGGAAAGCCGCGCTCCTCCAGGACTTCGATGACGCCGATCTGTGCCAGACCGCGCGCACCACCGGCGCCCAGCGCCAGCGCGACGGGCTCACGCGCAGTCATGCGACGGCTCCAGAACCTGTTCAAGGTCCGTTGCCAGCGCCGCCAGGTGGCGTGTGGCGGCGCGCAGGAAGCGCAGCGTACGCGTGGTACGTGAGCAGTCCGAGCACCGCACGCGCGCCAGCTGGCAAGCGCAGTAGGACATTGAGCAGGTGCTCAGCCTTCGTACTTCTGCAGCGCCATCATCAACAACGAACGCGCCTGTTCGCGCAGTGCGACCGGCTCGATCACCTCGGCATCGGCGCCGTAGTGCAGCACGTCCATCAACAGTTCGCGCGCGCCGCTGTAGGGCACCTTCAGTTCGAAACGGCCGTCGGGCAGAAACCGGCCCTGCTGCTGCGAATGCCAGTGTTCGTCGGCGACCCAGCGCGCGGCCTTGGCGCTGAAGAGGATCGTCGCGATGCCCTTGGGCGGACCGGAAAAGATGCCGTAACTGCCGGCCAGATGCGTGTCGAGTTCGGCGTCATCGATGTCGCGCGCATCGGCGGCGAGCACGCGCGCGTTGGTGATGCGATCGACCGAGAAGCTGCGCAGCGCATCGCGATCCTGATCCCAGGCATCGAGATACCAGTTGTCGCGGTAGTGAGTGATGCGCTGTGGCGACACGGTGCGCTTGGTGCGCTCGTCGGTCGAGCGTGCGCGGTACTCGAACGAGAGCTGCTTGCGCTGCAGCACCGCCGAACAGACGTTGCGGAACGCGTGTTCGTCCATGCGCCGGCCGCGATGCGGAATCACCCGCACGCGCTGCACCGGCCACTGCTTGCCGGCGGAATGTTCGTCGAGCAGCTTCTCGATGCGCGACTGCAACGGCGCCAGCGCGCTCGACAGCACCCCACCACTGCTGCGCGACATCAGCTGCTGCGCCGCGAGCAGCGCGTGCAGTTCTTCGGAACTCAGCCACAGGCCCGGCAGTTCGAAGCGACCGCCCTCGTCGTTGTCGTAGCGGAAGCCCGCGTCGCCGTCACCGATGATCGGTGCCATCAACGCGTCGCGCAGGAAGGCCAGATCGCGATAGACCGTCGCGCGCGAGCATTCCAGCTCGTCCTGCAACTTGGCCACCGTCACCGGATAGCGCGAGGTCTTGAGGATGCGATGCAGCGAGAGAATGCGTTCGTATCGGTCCATGCAGCCGATTATGGCGCCAGTCGGCGGCGACGGCGTGACCGCGTGCGGATAACCGGTGGTTAACGCAGGCCGCCGGGCCGCAACCCTAGACTCCGCCATCGGAGTTCGACCGGATCGACATGGCGCAGGGAATGCGGAATGGGACTGTCAGCATCGCGCTGGCCGCGACGGTGCTGGTGCATGTGGGCATCGCGTGGTGGCTGCTGACCCTGCGGCAGACGTCGCCCGCTCGCGAAACGGACGCGCTGACGGTGACCTGGATCGAACGACCGGTGCCGGTCCTTCCGCCGCCCATTCCGCCGCCCTCGCCCGTCCCCGCCACGTCTAATACCGCGACTCCGCTGCCGGCGCGTGCGCCACGCAGCAGCGCATTGAAGGCAGTCGAAGTAGAGCGCCCGTTAATAGAAGACGCCGCGCCATTGCCGACCGCCAGCGCGCTGCTCGAACAGGCCGGCGACTGGGCGCGCCAGCAGGCGCCGGCGGCGGACTTCGCGCACGATCCGCTGCGGCGTCGCCCGCCGCCCAGCGCCGATGGGCGCTTTGCGATGCGGCGCTCGATCACGCCCGAGGCCATCGCCAAGGGAATCGGCCGGTTGTTCGGCGGCGCCGGCTACACCCAGGATCCCTGCCCGCAGATCCGCCGCAACATCGCAAACCTCGGCACCGGCGGCGACGCCGAGCTGACCAGCGAGGAACTCCGGCGCCTGCAGCAGTACTGCCTGTAGCGCTCAGCGGTCGGCGAATGCCTGCCGCACACCGGCCGCGACGCACGCCGCCTGTCCGCGCAGTTCGGGCATCGCGACGGTTTCCCACAGATCGCCGATGCGCGTCGCGCCGAGCGTCCACAGGCCCGGCACGACATCGCCGTTCGCGTCGAGCACTTCCCCGTCGCCGCATGTCGCCAGCCCCAGATGGAGCGGCCCGGGCGCAACCAGCCCACGCGCGTGCAAGGCAGGCAGAAGCCGACCCGGGGCGCGCGCAAGTCGCTTTTCCATGCCGGTCGCATTGACCACGACGTCGACGACCGTGGTGGTCGGCACGCCGACACGTGGCGTCCAGTCGATGGCGACCCGACCGTCGCGCGTTTCGATCCGCGACAGCCGGCCGGCCTGCAGCGAGAACCGGCCCGTCGCCGCCATGTCGTCGACGATCGCCGCGACGCCGGGTGCGATGCGATGACGATGGATGTCCCACTGCCGCACCGCATGCCGCAGGAAGCGGCGGCGTTCGGTCTCGGGCCACGCCTGCCACAGCGCGCGCACGTGCGGCCGCAGGCGCTCGACCGCGTCCTGCCACGGACGTCCTTGCGCCACTGCATCGGCCGCCCACTGCCGCAGCATCCGCATGCGGGCGTGCACACCGAGCGGCATCAGCGCATCGACGCCGCCGGCCTGCGGCACGGTGCCCGGTGCATGCGCCAGCGGCATCAGGCCATTGCGCGAGATCGCAAGCACGCGCCCGCGATGGCCGTTCGCCTGCAGGGTCAGGAGCACGTCGACCATGCTAAGGCCCGCGCCGACGATGCCGACGTCGGCATCAGGCGCGATCGCGGCGACCGCCCCGTAATCCCAGGCGTCGACCGCCCCGCCGACCGGCGCACCGCCGGGCAGCGCCGCCGGCAGGTTGCCGGTGGCGAGTACCACGGCGCGCGCATGCAACTGCGCGCCAGACGCGAACGTCGCGATGAAGCCGGTGCCCTGACGCTCGAGGTCCACGACCGCTTCTGCGTGCAGGACAAGCGACGCGCGCGCGGGATGCGCGTCGAGGCGCGCCTGCAGGTAGCGCCCGTACACGCGCCGCGGCGCGAACTGCGCGGCCAGCGTCGCGTCGTCGAGGCCGACCGACTCGGGCTGCATTCGCAACCAGGCGACGAAATCGTCCGGCACGGCATCGAAGGCGCTCATGCGCGCGGCATTGACATTGAGTACGTGCTCGGCGCGCGGTGTCGAATACGCCGCGCCGCGCGCGGGTGCGTGCCGCGGTTCGGCCAGCGCGACACGCACGCCGTCCTGATCCAGCAGATGCAGCGCCACCAGCGCACCGCAGGCGCCACCGCCGATCACGAGCACGTCGACGGATCCGGGCGTGTCGGGTGCGGGTACGGCTGCGGTCATGGACGGTCCTGGCACATCGGGATGCGCAGTATCCCATCCGCTTCCGTACCATGACGCGCTGCGGGTGGCCGCAAGGCGACTTACCCGACCTCCGCAGCGGCGCAGGCAGCCTGGCCGGACTACCCGGCGCGCGGCAGCCGGGACACTCGATGACGAAGGAGGCAGCGTGGATCTGTGGTTGACGCTGGCGGTGATGGCCGGCGCGGTGTTCCTGTTCGTGACCGAGAAGCTGCGCGTCGACGTGGTCGCACTGCTGGTGGCCGCGTCGCTGCTGGTGCTGGGCGTGGTCACCCTGCCCGAGGCGCTGTCGGGTTTCAGCAACCAGGCGACGGTGATGGTCGCGGCGATGTTCGTGCTCAGCGGTGCCCTGCAGCGCAACGGCGCGCTGATCGCGGTGGGCGACCTGCTCGCGCGCATCCGCTGGCCGTGGCTGTTCCTGCTGGTGATGATGGCGCTGGTGACCTGCGTGGCCGCATTCGTCAACAACACCGCGACGGTGGCCGTGTTCCTCCCGCTGGTGCTCGCGGCGACGACGGCCAATCGCTGGGCGCCTTCCAAATTCCTGATCCCGCTGTCCTACATGTCGCAGACCGCCGGCGTGTGCACCCTGATCGGCACCTCGACCAACCTGCTCGTCGACTCCATGGCGCGCGAGGCGGCCGGGGTCGGCTTCACCCTGTTCGAGTTCGCGCCGCTGGGCATCGTGTTCGTCGGCATCTGCGTGTTGTACCTGATGACGGTGGGCCGCCTGCTGCTGCCCGATCGCGGCGTGCCCGGCAGCGATACGGCCGACCACATCGGCCGCTACGTCGCCGAACTGCTGGTGGCCGACGGCGCCGCGGTGATCGGTCGACGGCGCGATGAGGTGCTGTCCGAACACAACGCCGATGTGACCGTGCTCGCGGTGCTGCGCAATGGGGCTGCGATGCGCGGATCGGATGTGCGCGTCGAGGCCGGCGATCGCCTCTTGCTGCGCGGCCTGTGGCAGGACATCGACGCGGCGCGCAAATCCCTGAAGCTGAAGTTCGACCACGTGGCCCGCGATCTCGATGGCGACGTCAACGCGGAACGCCTCCACGTCGAGGCGATGGTTGCACCGGGCTCGCACCTGATTGGCCACACGCTGTCGGGCATGCGCTTCGGCCATACCTACCGCGCACGCGTGCACGGCCTGCATCGACGCCAGCTCGGCATCCACAAACCGCTCGACCAGGTGCCGCTGCACGTCGGCGACGTGCTGCTGCTCGATGCACCGGCGAAGTCGATCGACGACCTGCGGGTGGACCGTGGCCTGATCGTGTTGGGCGCGCGTGCGCAGCGCAAGGTCGATACGACCAAGGCAACGCTGTCGGCGATCGTCATGGCGGCCGCGATTGCCGCCGCCGCACTCGGCTGGACCTCGATCGTGGCTTCCGCCCTGCTCGGTTGCGTCGCACTGGTGGTGCTGCGCCTGCTCGATCCGGACGAAGCCTACGAGGCGATCGACTGGCGGGTGATCCTGCTGCTCGCCGGCATCATTCCGCTCGGCATCGCGTTGCAGAAGACCGGCGGCGCGGCGCTCGCGGCGAACCACCTGATCAACCTCGTCGGGCATTACGGCCCGACGGCAACCCTGGCAGCGGTCTATTTGATGACCTCGACCCTGACCGAGTTCATGAGCAACAACGCCTCTGCAGTGCTGGTGGTGCCGATCGCCATTGCCACGGCGGACTCGCTGGGCGTCGATCCCAAACCGTTCCTCATCGCGGTCGCCTTCGCCGCGTCGACCAGTTTCGCCACGCCGATCAGCTACCAGACCAACACGATGGTCTACACCGCCGGCAATTACCGGTTCAGCGATTTCGTGAAGATCGGCATGCCGCTCAACATCATCTTCCTGGTGACCGCGACGCTGTTGATCCCGCGCTTCTTTCCGTTCTGACTGTGCAGCGGCCTGGCCGCATGGCACGCTGCCGGGCGAACGCCCGACGGGATGCAGGATGCGCCAGATGCTGAGGATCGCCGCGATGCCGCTGACGGGTGCCGGTCTGGGCCTGTTGATGTGGAGCGGCATGACGACCGCGCTGTTGCAGTTGCGGCCCGAAGCGACATCGACGCTGCACCAGTTGCAGCTGCTCGGCCTGCTGCTGGGAGTGGTGTTCGTCGCTGCCGGCCTGCTCGCGCGGCGTCTCGCACTTCCCGTCGCCCCAACCGCGCCGCGTCGCGCGCGCGTACTGGTTGTGATCACGCTTGCGATGGCCGCACTGCTGCTGGTGCTGCTGGTGGCCGGCGCATGGACCACACTCGGCCCGCTGCTGGTCGCGCTGGGACTGCTGCTGTTGCTCGCCGCATTCGGCACCGTGGCCGCGACCGCCAGTGGCTACGCCGGGCCGACAGCGCCTGCGCCCTGGCAGCAGCCGCTGGTGCTGCCGGTCCATCTGCTGCTCGCGATGAGCACCGGACTCGCCGTGCTGTATGTGCTGATGGACCGGCTGTTCGTGTCCGGCAACGACGGCCGCACGATGCTGGCGACATTGACCGGGCTCGGCGCCTGCCTCGCCCTGTGCAAGGGCCTCTACTGGCGCGCCGTGGACCAGTTGCCGGCGTCCGGCATCGCGCCGCCGCCGTTCCGCGGTGCGCGCATCGCAGTCCTGGGCCTTGCCGCAGGCGCGCCGCTGCTGTGCTGGCTGCTGGCGCTGACCGGCAGCGTGCCGCCGCTCGTGCCGTTGCTGCTGGCGGCTCTCGCCCTGCTGAGTGCCGCGGCGCTAGAGCACCGCCTGTTTCTCGACGAAGGCGCCGGGCTGCAGCGCGATGCCGGTCACGATTCCTGAAGCCTGCTTCGACGGCGATCCGCCGGTGATGGCAACTGCCACGTCGGCTTCGGCATAATCAACCTGTAACCGCTTACATGAATGGCTGAAATGCTTGCTGGCTGGTGGCTGGCCATCGCGGGCCTGCCGATCTACACACAACCGCTCCCTGCCGCACCGGAACTGCCTGCCATCGCCGCTGTGGCTGCGCGGCAGGTGCCGCTGCGCCGTCCCTGCTACCGGCTGTCCTGCCGGGATGCGGAATGGACGGCCGGTGTCGCGCGTCAGCGGATCTGGTCGCCGAAAGCACCCGGCGTGCGTCCGCGTACCGTCGCCCATCCGCTGGTCAAACTGCCGGACCGGCGCCTGGCGCCGCTGCATTCGCCGTTCTCCAGCCGGGAATTCATCCGATCCGGCGGCAATCACGTGAAGTGGGACACCCGCTACGGCCTCGAAGCGATCCGCAGCCCCGAGACCTCGCTGCGCATCGAGTTCGGCACCGGCGTGCGGATCGAGCCCTATACCGACTTCGGCACCGCCGCGATGGGGCCGATTGCGACCGGCCAGGTGCAACTGTCACAGGAACTCGGCAAGCGCGCGTCCTTCACCCAGGAAGTGCAGGTGGAAACCGGTCGCGAGAACACCTTCCTGCGGCAGACGCTGGCGTTCGATTATGAATTGTTTCCGCAATGGACGCTGCGCTCGGACTTCGAACTGCGCCACGACACGCTGGGCAACGGCGGTCGCGGCAGTACAGACACCGAAGGCTCGCTCAAACTCCGCCGCACGTTCTGACAGCGTTTCGCTTCGCAGGATGGGGAGCGCGTCAGCGAATCCATCACCCGGCCGGCTGGATTTCCTAGCCCGGCAGAAACGCCCCCGCCCCCGCTTCCAGCAACAGCGACGCCACCCGTGCACCGAGCGCATCGCCCTCGGCATGCGACGACTCGCCACCCGCGCGCACGGCGCGGCCGTCCTGCGCCGAACCGACCAGCCCTTCGAGCCGCAACCGGTCGCCGTCGAGCCAGGCATAGGCCGCTACCGGTACGTGACAGCTGCCATGCAGCGCCCGGTTCATCGCACGCTCGGCCTCGACGCAGCGGCGCGTCTGCGCATCGTCGAGCGTCGCAAGCAAGGTGTGCAACAGCGGCGCGTCATCGCGACATTCGATCGCGATCGCGCCCTGCGCGGGCGCCGGCAACCAATCGGGCGCATCGAGCCGCGCGCGAATGCGCGTCTCCAGCCCCAGTCGCTGCAAACCCGCACACGCGAGCACGATCGCGTCGTAGTCGCCGGCGTCGAGCTTGGCTAGCCGCGTGTTGACGTTGCCGCGCAGATCCACGAGTTGCAGATCCGGACGACGCGCACGCAGTTGCGCCTGACGACGCAACGACGACGTCCCGACGCGTGCGCCCATCGGCAGCGCGTCGATGCCATCGAAATCGTTGCTGACGAAGCCGTCGGCGTGATCTGCGCGGGCAAGGATCGCAGGCAACGCGAAGCCTGGCTCAAGCGCCATCGGCACGTCCTTGAGCGAATGCACGGCGCAGTCGGCCTCGCCAGCCTGCATTGCGATTTCGAGTTCCTTGAGGAACAGGCCCTTGCCGCCGATCGCCGCCAGCGAACGGTCGAGCACCTCGTCGCCGCGCGTGCTCAGCGGTACCAGCTCGACATCGAGGCCGGGATGGCGCGCGCGCAAGGCGGCGGCCACGTGCTCGCTCTGCCACAGGGCGAGCGGACTCTTGCGGGTGGCGATGCGCAGTCGATCCATCCGCACATTATCGGCGATCGTTGCCGGGCCCGCTTGCCGCGGGATCAGAGCTGACGCACGGTGTCGCGCAACTGCGACACGCAGCGCCGGCTGACTTCCAGCGGCCGGTCGCCGTGACGCAGCACCGCGTGCACATGGCCTTCGAGATCGCGACGCAGTTCGACCAGCTCGTGCCGGGCCACCAGACAGTTGCGGTGGATGCGCACAAAGCGGTCGCCGAATTCGTCCTCGAGCGACTTCAGCGATTCCTCGACCAGATCCTCACCGCGTGCGTGATGCACGACGACGTACTTCTCCTCGGCCTGCAGATAGCGGATGTCCTCGACCGGAATCAGTCGCAGGCTGCCGCGCAGACGCGCGCACAGATGCGTGCGCCGCTTGTCGCCATGCGTCTCGCCATCGACCGCCACCTCGCGTCCGGCAGTGAACGTCCGTGCGCGCTCGACCGCGACCTGCAGGCGTTCGGGCCGCACCGGTTTGACCAGATAGTCGACCGCGGCGGCTTCGAATGCCTTCAACGCATGCGCATCGTAGGCGGTGCAGAACACGATCGCAGGCCTCGGTTCGAATGCACTGAGATGTCGCGCGACCTCGAGTCCGTCGATGCCCGGCATTGCGATGTCCAGCAGCACCAGCGCCGGATCGTGTGCGGCGCAGGCTTCGAGCGCGCTGCGACCATCGCCGACCTCGGCCACGATCTCGATGCCGGCGAGCTGCGCCAGCAGCACCCGCAAACGCTCGCGTGCGAGCGGTTCGTCGTCGGCGATCACGACCTTCATGGCCTGCGTCCTCCCGGGACCGGCGCGGCACCGTCCGTCGGTACCGGCACCTGGATGGTGCACGCATAGCGCCCGTCGTTCCACCCGTACCGCATGCGCGCACGCGGCCCGAATGCGTAACCGAGACGTTGGGCAATGCTGCGCTGGGCGTGTCCTGCGCCCTGCGCGGGCGCGTTGTCGGGCGGCAGCGAAGGATTGGCGACCTCGATTTCGAGCACGCCTGCGTCAAACGTCAGACGCACATCGATGGTCCCGCCCTCGGGCAATCGCGAGATGCCATGCAGCACCGCGTTCTCCAGCACCGGCTGCAACACGAGGCGCGGCATCGGCAAGGTCCATGGCAAGTCACCCTGCTTGTCCCAGTCCACGCGCAGACGATCCCCAAGGCGCAGCTGCTCGATCGAGAGATAGCGTTCGGCCAGTGAAACTTCTTCCGATAGCGTCGATGTGCCTTCGCCTGCACCGAGCGCAGCACGGAACAGATCCGACAGATCGAGCACTGCGCGTTCGGCGACCACCGGATCGCGACGCAACAACGTGGCGATCATGTTCATGCTGTTGAACAGGAAATGCGGGCGAATGCGCGCCTGCAGCGCGTCGGCTTCGGCGCGCGCGTGCGCAGCCACCTGGCCCTGCCAGCGATCGATGACGTAGAAATAGCGCAGCGCAATGCCGGTGAGCAGCGCGACGACCGCGCCACTGCCGCCGACGAATCGACCGAAGCCAGGCAACGCCGCCGTGCCGCCGACGCTCGCGAAAAGACCGTGCACGATCGCCGAGGCGACCACCGCGACCGCCATCGACAGTGCAACCGCGATCAGCGCGCCGAGACGCACGGGAAACCGCGACAGCGGACCCCGGCATGCGCACAGCAAAACCGAGACCGACAGCGCGAGCCACAACGCGTAACCGCTCGCCGAGACGAACGCGGACAGATCCCAGGGCGCCGCCGGATTCGGCACCAGCAGCACCACGAGTACGGTGAGTTGGGCAAGGCCCAGCATCGTCAGCAGACGCGGCAGCCGGCACAGGTCCGGCAACCAGAGACCGTCGACTGCCGGCGCGGCCATGCTCAGCCGGCCGCGAACCGCGCGTCGAACCAGTCGCCGAGGGCGGCGATCTCTTCGGCGCAGACCGAATGCGGCATCGAGTACTGATGCCAGGCGATGTCGAACCCGGCCTGGCGTAGCCACTCGGCGCTCTGCTCGCCGGCGCCCAGCGGCACCACCGGATCCTGCGTGCCGTGTGCCATGAACACCGGCTGGCGCGCCGCACCGTCGACCAGCGCGGCGCCGGCGTTGCGCGCCGCAGGCAGATACGTGGACAACGCGACCAGGCCGGCCAGCGGCACCCGCCGACGCAGGCCTGTTGCGAGCGCGACCGCGCCGCCCTGCGAGAAGCCCGCAAGAATCACACGCGATGCGGGAATGCCCCGTGTCGCTTCGCGCTTGATCAGCGCGTCGATCTGCGCTACCGATTCGAGCACCCCGGCTTCGTCGGCGCGGTTGGCGAGATCGAAGTCGACGATGTCGTACCAG
Organism: Luteimonas sp.; assembly: GCA_045810015.1. Classification (GTDB taxonomy): domain Bacteria; phylum Pseudomonadota; class Gammaproteobacteria; order Xanthomonadales; family Xanthomonadaceae; genus Luteimonas. The sequence goes on along the minus strand of JBJMWR010000011.1, from coordinate 4,673 downwards.
GCGCGCATGCGCACGCCGTTGTTGATCGTCACCGCGCGCACCGGCGCATTCGGAAACACGAAGCGGATCGCCGGCCAGTCCTTGCGCAGGAGCTCGGGGACCAGCGGGACGAAATCATTGGCGTCAGCGCCGAGGCCGTGCAGCCAGATCACGCTCCACGCCGGTGCGGGGCCGGTCTCGCGTTCGATGCAGTCGAGCAGTACGGAGGTCTGGGAATCCATGCGCAATCGGGAAACGGTCGGAAGCGCCAGTGTAAGCGCTCCGTCGCGTGCGCCTAGTTGCGGGCCACCGGCGAGGTCGTCGCAACTTCCGGCGGATGTGCTTCGGCACGCAAAGCTGCAGCGCGCACCAGCACGTCGGGCGGCGAATGCTCCTCTGGTGTCGAGAACAGGCCGGCACTGCGCAACGCCAGGCCGACGCGACGCGACGATGTGAGTCGCACGATCGGAATCGAGCCGACGAGCCCGACGATCATCGGCGACATCCACAAGGCCAGGCCTGGCGACATCATCCACGCACCCACGCCCATGACCACGCCGAGCAGGGTGGTGCCGCGATAATTGCGCCACAGGTCGCCCCAGGTCTGGCGGCCATCGTCGCGACGCTGTGCATCCCAGCCCGAATCGCGACCCGCCAGCACTTCGGCCACGCCGCGCGACTGCACATACATCGTGATGGGCGCCATCAACGCGGCGAGCACGTTCTCGATCAACAGACTGATGAAGCCGCGCAATGCACCGCCGGCGCCACGCCGCATGCGTGCATCGGCGAGCGTGGCGATGTAGCCCAGGATCTTCGGCGCGAACAGCATCACCATCGTCAGTACGAACACACCGAGAAAGCGACCGTCGTCGATCGCCATCCAGTATTCGGCCGGCGACAGGCCGTCAGTGAACGCGCCATGCTGCAGCGGCACGGCAAGACCGATCAGCACCAGCATCGCCCACAGCGGCGCGGTGAGGTAATGACCGATGCCGATCAGCAGATGCCAGCGGCTGACCCAGTGCAGGCCACGCGCGGGCAGCACACCGCCGTGCTGCAGATTGCCCTGGCACCAGCGGCGATCGCGCACCAGCATGTCGGTCAGCGTCGGCGGTCCTTCCTCATAGCTGCCTTCAAGCGTCGGCACCATGTGCAGTGCCCAGCCGCCACGCCGGATCAGCGCGGCTTCGACGAAATCGTGACTCAACACCGCGCCGCGGAACGGCGTGCGGCCCTGCAGCTCCGGCAACCCGCCATGCGCGGCGAATGCGGCGGTGCGGATCAGTGCGTTGTGACCCCAGTAGTTGCTCTCCGCGCCGTGCCACCAGGCAACGCCGTGCGCGATCACCGGACCGTACATGCGCCCGGAAAACTCCTGCATGCGCGCGAATACCGTCGCGCCGTTGACGATGACCGGTAGCGTCTGCACGAGCGCGACATCGTCGTTCGCTTCCATCGCCGCTGCCAGTCGCACCAGCGTGTCGCCGGTCATCAGGCTGTCGGCATCGAGGATCAGGAACTGCGGATAGGCGCCACCCCAACGTCGCACCCAGTCCGCGATGTTGCCGGCCTTGCGCTCGTGATTGTCTTCGCGCAGGCGGTAATAAAGCCGCGCCTGTGGCATCGCATGGCGCAACCGTTCGAAAGCGATCACTTCGCGCCGCTGGATGTCCGCATCGCGCGTGTCGCTGAGCACGAACAGATCGAAATGATCGCCGCGTCCGGTCGCCTGCAACGATTCGATGATCGCCTGCAGGCCAGCGAGCAGACGCTCGGGATCCTCGTTGTAGGTCGGCATCAACAGCGCGGTGCGCACATTGAGCGTGGGCAACGGCGCCTGCGGATCGATGCCGAGTCGCGCCGGGCGCTTCATCAGGACGAGCACGAAGCCCGCGAGCGAACTCGCGAACGACTGCACGATCCACGCGAACAGCGGCACGAAGACCAGCAGCAACAGGCCCTCGAGCAGATCGATCCCGCCGATGCGCAGCAACCACCAGATCTGATAGGTCGCGAAGATCGTCAGCACCGCCGCGGTCGTCACGATGAAGGCGCGACGCCAGGCCATCCCGGTCGGTGCGCTGGGCAATGGACGCGTGGTCAGTTGCCCTTCGCGCAGCGACTGGATCGGCATTTGCACCGGCGATGTTTCCGGCATCGCCGGCAGGTCGACGACGCTCATGCGCTCCACCGGTAGACCCACGTCTCGGAGACGGCAGCGCCGCCGCGATGCAATCGCGCGCGCAGTTCGCTGCTCGTGCGCCCGTCTGGCGCGAACTCGAAACCGACACGCCATCCACCGCCCGGCCGCGCATGCACGACCGGATTGGCGATACGCCCGGTGTTCGCCGCCACTTCGATCTGTGGCGCGTCACTGCCGCTGTCGCCGCCCTCGAAATCGATGACGACGAGCCGTATCGAACGGTCTTCGCCGGGGCGTGCGCCGATCCGCGTCGCTGCGACATGCGCAAGCGCCGGCTTCCACAACTTGGTCGCCGTCCAGTGCAATCGATAGCGCCACCGGCTTTCGCTACCGGCTTTCAACGCCTCGGCCGGCCGCCAGAACGCGACGATGTTGTCCTGGTACTCGTCGGCCGTCGGAATTTCCACCAGATGCACCTCGCCGGCGCCCCAGTCGTCGAGCGGCTCGATCCATGCAGATGGCCGCTTCTCGTAGCCGGCTTCCGCATCCTCGAAGTCATCGAACCCACGCTTGCGCTGCATCAGGCCGAAGCCACGCGGCGTCCGATCCTGGAAACCGCTGTGCTGGATCGAAGACGGATTATGCAGCGGTCGCCAGACCTGCTCGTCGGTACCGGTCAGCAGGCCGAGACCGTCGGAGTCATGCACGGAGGGGCGGTAGTCATCGATACCGGTGCGATCGGATGCATCGAACTGGTACATGCTCGTCAGCGGCGCGATACCGGCGTGGGCCAGATCCACCCTCGGGAAAAGCCGCGCATCGATCTCGAACACGGTGTCTTCGCCCGGCTGGATCCGGAAACGGTAGGCACCCGCTACGCTCGGGCCATCCAGCAAGGCGTCGACGGTGATCGTCGTGCTGCCTGCCTCCGGGCGGTGCAACCAGAATGCGCGGAACAGCGGAAATTCTTCCGGCCCCGGGTCGCCGCTGCCCAACGCGAGTCCACGCGCCGACAACCCATAGGCAAGCCCTTTTCCAACCGCGCGGAAGTAGCTGGCGCCGAGAAACACGCACAGCTCGTCGAAGTACGCGCGACCGTTCACCGGCGCATGCAGACGGAGACCTGCAAAACCGGTGCTGTCGTCCAATGCAGGTGTTGGATTCGGGCTGTAGTCGAACAGCGACGTCGAGAACGGCAGCTCGCGGGGCTGATCGCCCTCGACGACATGCATTTCGATGCGCGGTTTGAACAGGAATCCGCGATGGAAGAACTGCGCCTGGAAATCCACGCCCGGCAGGTCGCGCCACAGCGCCTTGTCCGGGCGATAGCGGAAGTCCCGGTACTGGTCGTAGTTCGCACCAGCGAGGGCCGCGGGCAACGCGGTATCCGGCGGCGCGTAAGCACCGGCCGCGAGCTTACGCGCCAAGTGCACGACGGTTTCGGCATCGAAGCGGGCAGGCGTCACACCTCCTGCCGCTGCAGCCAGCGCCGGCCACCAGCCACCCAAAAGCGGGGCGGCCATAGCCGTCTTCAGAACATCACGTCGTCGCACCGAAGGCCCACCGGATCGTATTCAGGTCCAGCGCAATGTAGCGGCGCAGGTGTAAGGATATTGCGAAACACATGAAACGTATTTGCGACATCAAGAGCGCACAGTCAGGTTTCGAATGTCTGAAGTGGCACACCGACCAAGATGGAAGGTCGGACGCGTTGGCTTGCCTCGGCAGGCGCGTCCAGTGGAGCGCGGGCATCAAGGGCAGCGAGAAAGCGCATGGCTGCCATGCACGGACAGTCGCTTCAACGCACTGCGGATGGTGGGCCCACCAGGACTCGAACCTGGAACCAAAGGATTATGAGTCCTCTGCTCTAACCATTGAGCTATAGGCCCGCGGCCGGCAATCGTAACAATTCGCCCGTCAGAAGCGGAATGCCGCGACCAGACGCAGCGGGATTGGAACGGCGCAATACCTAGAGCAGTCAATAAGACGAAGATGGTCCGATGTCGAAGACTGATCGACTGGCTCGCCCAGAAGGTTGCATAGCTCCAGCAGGCCGCGATTCATAGCGCCGAATACCTCCTTTCCCAGGATGGGAATCGCAAAGCGAAACCCATCATTCAGCGGCCCGATTCGCGTCCGAGAGCGCGTCCGCGTCCAAATCCTGGCGTGCTGTCGCGCCCTCTCAAGCGAATCCCGGGCTGTCCGAGCCAGCCCGTCATGAACAGCCGGCCGACGACTCGTATCTCTGCTGGTCCACCAGCGTTTTGCCGCGTGGAGAGTCTCTCCGGCACCCGGCGACTAGATCCCCTGCGATCACGCTTCAACGCCTGACTTTCTCACTTTCTCCCGCCCTACCTCCGAGCTGCGCGCAAAGAAAAACCCCCGCCGGAATACCGGCGGGGGTTTGGGGTAAAAACCCTGGCGATGACCTACTCTCGCATGCTAGATGCACACTACCATCGGCGCATGTACGTTTCACTTCCGAGTTCGGAATGGGATCGGGTGGTTCCATACAGCTATAGTCACCAGGGAGAGGGTGGAGGGTCGC
>JBJMWR010000010.1:0-288457 GCA_045810015.1 Luteimonas sp. | reverse complement strand
TCAACGCGCTCGCGCCCGGCTTCTTCCCAAGCGAGATGGCCTCCGTGATGATCGACGACGAGAGATCGGCGAAGTTCCTGCGGCGCAACACGCCGATCGGCCGGCCGGGACAGCCGCACGAGCTCGACGGCCCGCTGCTCTTCCTGGCCAGCGACGCCAGCTCGTACATGACGGGCCAGACCCTCGCTGTGGACGGCGGTTGGACGGCACGATGATGCTCGACGGGATCGTGGCCCTGATCGCCGGCGGGGCATCGGGGCTCGGGCGCGCGACGGCCGAGGCGGCCGCCGACCGTGGGGCCACCGTGGTGGTGCTCGACCTGCCCGCCTCAGCGGACAAGGTGCCCGAGGACAGCGGGCTGCGCTTCGTGGCCGCCGACGTTCGCGACCCGGGCGAGGTGGAACAGGCGGTGGCCTTCGCCGCAGGGCTCGGCGAACTGCGCCTGTGCGTGAACTGCGCGGGCATCGGCGCGCCCGGGCGGATCGCCCGCAAGGGCGTGCCGATGGAGCTCGACCAGTTCAAGCAAGTGATCGACGTGAACCTCATCGGTACCTTCAACGTCGCGCGGCTCGCCGCGGCGGCGATGCAGCGGCTCGAGCCGGTGGACGGCGAGCGCGGCGTGATCGTCAACCCCGCATCGGTGGCGGCGTACGAAGGCCAGATCGGCCAGGCCGCGTATTCGGCGTCGAAAGGCGGCGTGGTCGCGATGACCCTGCCAATGGCCCGCGAACTTTCGCGCTTCGGCATCCGTGTCAACACGATCGCGCCGGGCATTTTCTGGACCCCGATGGTCGACGGCATGCCGGACGAGGTGCAGCAGTCGCTGTCGGCCTCGATCCCGTTCCCGTCGCGCCTGGGCCGCCCGGAAGAATTCGCCGAACTCGTCGCCTACATCATCGGCAGCCGCTACATCAACGGCGAAACCATCCGCCTCGACGGTGCCGTGCGTCTCGCGCCGAAGTAATGCGCCGCGCCGTCCCGACATCGTGGATCGTATGCGGACTGGCTGCGCTGCTGTGCAGCCTGCCGTTGGCCGCACGCGAGCCGGCGCCGACGGCGCTCGCCGCTGCGCTGACGCCGGCGGGCTACACCGCGGTGCCCATGACCCGCCACGGCGATTCGCATCTGACCGTCGACGTGCGCGTCAACGATGTGGCCGGCACCTTCATCCTCGACACCGGCGCAGGCCGCACCGTCATCGACCGCGCGGCGCAGTCGCGCTTCGATGAGGGTCGAGACGTGGTGGGCGGCGGCGAGGCGACCGGCGCCGGCGGTACGGGCATGGCGATCAGCGCCCTGCCCGGCAACCGCCTGCGCATCGGTGACTACCGCGACGATGCATTCACCGTGCACTTTCTCGCGCTCGACCACGTCAACGCGGCGTTCTCGCAGCGTGGCGAGGCGCCGGTCGACGGTGTGATCGGTGCCGACATCCTCGAACGCGGCGGCGCCGTGATCGACTATCCCAACCTGCGGCTCTACCTCCGCAATCCGGCTGCCGCGGACGCGGCGGCGTCCTCTCCATCCAGCAGCGAACAACGATGAAAGCCTACGACGTCAAGAAAGGGAACGTGATCGAACACAACGGCACCGTCTATCAGGTGCGTGATATCGAGCGCAGCGCGCCGCAGGGTCGCGGCGGCGGACTCAAGATGCGTTTCACGCTGTACAGCGTGCCGGGCGGCAACAAGTTCGACCTCAACATCGGCGGCGACGACGATCTGAAGGAAGTCGAACTGCAGCGCCGGCAAGCGACGTTTTCTTACAAGGATGGCGACGCATTCGTGTTCATGGATGACGAGGATTACACGCCCTACACGATCGACGCTGATGTCGTGGGCGACGCCAGCGGCTACATCACCGATGCGTTGTCGGGCTGCTACGTGCAGATCATCGACGAACAACCGGTCGGATTGCAGCTGCCGCCAAACGTGGTGCTAGAAGTGATCGAGACGCCGCCCGAACTGAAGGGCGGCACAGCGACCAAGCGCCCGAAGCCGGCAAAGCTCAACACCGGCATCGAAATCCAGGTCCCGGAATACATCACCAACGGTGAGAGGATCCTGGTCAGCACCAGTACCGGCGAATTTGGCGGTCGCGCGGACTGAGCGTGCCATGGCGGCGCGCTGCAGAGACAGCGCGCCGTGATTCTGCAGACGACCACGCGTGCACGTGGTTGCTCGCGACCGTGCCCCAGGTCTGCAAACGGCAGGACGCACCTTCGCAGGATGGCGAGAGCGCAGCGAAACCCATCGCCGATCGCTAGTCCAGCTGCAGGCCACCCGCCTCTCGATGCAGCGTGCGCAGCCGCGCACCCAGCGCATCCACATTCCGGTCCAGCGCCGCGATTCGCGCCTGTGCCTCGGGCGCCAACGCCGCGCGCGCTTCATTCTCCAGCTGTCCACGCAGTCCGCGCAGCCCTTGCGCACGCGTTTCCACATCGTCCTGTAGCACCGCGCGTTCGGCCGGCTGCGGCAAGCCGTAGCCAGTCCCCAGCAACTGCGCCGGCCGACTGAGGCTGTTGCCAGCCGCCAGCAATGCGCGCAGGGTCGCGATGGCCGGCGCCGCATCCGCCGCGTGCCGCAGATCGAGCAACTGACGCTTGAGCATGTCGCGCAACCGCAGTTCTTCCCGTCGCCGCGCGGCATGTTCGAGCACCAGCAGCGCTGCGCCATCGCGCACCTGCGCGTCCGCGAGCCATGGCGCGCGCGCATCCGGCGGTAGATCCAGCCAGTCATCGACACGCGAGACTGGCAATGACCGCACCGCGCGTGCGATGTCCAGCAGCGCCTGGTACTCCGCATCCGCAGACGGAAAGTAGTAACCGGCACGCACCGCATCCTCGCGCTCGAGCACGCTCTGATCCGCATCGCCACTGCGCACGAGTTTCCGCAGCAAGCCGGTCGGCGTGATGCTGCGCAGTCGCGCGTCGGCGAGCCGCGGCACGCCGGTCTGCAGCAGTTTCCAGGTCTCGACCGCGCAGTTGTTGCCGACGAAGTAGTAACGGCCGTCGTAGCTCCAGTGCAGGTTCGCGGCTTGCGTCAGCAACGAGGCGACTTCGTCCGGCGACAACTGCAGCGGGATCGACTGCAAGCCGCGCAGTTCGATCCGCGTGTACTCGTCGATCACCTGGTCGAGCGGCAACACGAACAGGCGTGAGGGATAGCGACCGGTCAATCCGCTCAGGCTGGAGATCTGCACGTCGTCGACGAACGCGCGGAACGAGAGCACGCGATGGTGCGCGAGATCGAGGCGGCAATCCGGCCCGGGCGCGCGGCCGGGGGCGCAGATCAGCAGCCGCAGCATGCTGTGGCCCCAGCGGCTCATCGGTCGCGCGTTGCCCTCAGCGAGCAGGTAGTCGACGGCGTAGACACGCGCCGGATCCAGCGCGAGCAGAGGCGTGACATCGGCACCCGGCTCGGCCTCGACGAACGGCAGATCCGGCGCGCAATCCGCCTGCGGCGGCGCCCAGTCGAAGTGCGTTGCGAAGTAGGCATGCAACGCGGGACGCCGGCAGGCGTACTCGGCGTCCAGCAAAAAGTGTTCGAGATTGACCGCGACGAACTCGGCCGGCGACGTGCGCTCGTAGGCATCCGGACTGCGATCGCGCATCGCGTTGTCGCGCACGCGCATTCCGAAGCGCAGCGGCCGCTGCGGCCAGCCTGCGAGATCCAGCAACCGTGGATCGCGCGACAGACCGCCACGGCTCGAGCGGTCGTAGCGATGGGCGAATTCGTGCAGCAGCGCGGACTGCAGAGGCTGGGCTGCCGTCTCGTCGATCAACAGCGCGCGCCGCAGGCGCAGATGGGTGCCGAACATGCGGCCGTGCACGGCATCGGGCAAATCGTCGCGCCATTCGACGACCACATCGAGTTCCGGCGCATCACGCCAGTTCGGTGGCAATCGCGCCTGTGCGTCGGTGATCGCGGCATCGGCACGCGCCGACTCGGTGGCCGTCAGCGGCGCACCGCCTGCCTGTTGTGCAACCGACCAGCCCGCCGCCGACGCGATCGGCGCCAGCAGCAAGGCGACAACGGACAGGGCGGCGCGCAGTTGCACACGCGCCTGCCGTATCAACGCGCCAGGATCGCCTGGGCGAGTGCGAGATCGGACGCGTCGCGCGCGGCGCTCTGCGTCTCGCGCAGATGACGCAATGCCGCTTCCAAGCGTGCGCCGCGGATGCGGCCGTCACTGGCAACGAAGCCGGCGGCGTCTTCGCGCGCCTGCAGCACCACCTTGTCATCGCCGGACGTGCTGCCCGACGACGCCGACGACCCGCCGGACGAGGCGCCCGCGCTGGTGCCGGCGAAACTGCCGGCGAACGCCGACGCGGACAGGCCGCTCAGCAGAAGAACGAGTGCGGTACGGACCATCATGCAGGGCATCTCCGAACGGGAACGGCAGCCGACACTCTAGCGTCGGCGTGTTGCAGCGGGCTGAACCGGACTCAATCGAACAGCTTGCCGGGATTGAGGATGCCGGCCGGATCCAGCGCGCGGCGGATGCCGCGCATCACCGCGATCTCCGCCGGACTGCGCGTCGAACCCAGATACGGCTTCTTGACCAGACCGATGCCGTGCTCGGCGGAGATGCTGCCGCCGTGTTCGGCCAGCGTCGCGGCGAGCAGCTTGGTCACGCGCTCGCATTCGACGACGAAATCCGCATTCGCCATGTCGGCCGGCTTGAGCACGTTGATGTGCAGATTGCCGTCGCCGATGTGGCCGAACCAGACCACGTCGAACTGCGGGTATTCGGCGGTGAGCAGGGCCTGCGTGCGGGCGAGGAAGGCCGGCATCGCCGAGATGCGCACCGACACGTCGTTCTTGTAGGGCACGTGCGGCGCGAGACTTTCGGTGATGCCCTCGCGCAGGCGCCACAGCGCCGCGGCCTGGGTATCGCCGTGGCTGATCACGCCGTCCTCGACCCAGCCCTGCTCCATACAGTACTCGAACGCCGACAACACCTGCACTTCGCCGGCCTCGCCCTCGCAGGCGAACTCGGCGACGACGTAGTACGGATACACGGCCTCGAATGGCGGCTGCGCGCCATGCGCGACGACGTGGTGCAAGGCGCGATCGGTAAAGAATTCGAACGCTCCCAGCGGCAGGCGTGCACGCAGCGCCTGGAAGACTTCCATCAGCACTTCGAACGACGGCAGCGCAAGCAGCATCACCCGTGTCTCCGGCGGTGGCGCGGCCAACCGCAGCGTTGCTTCGACGATGATGCCGAGCGTGCCTTCCGATGCGACGACCAGATGCCGCAGGTCGTAGCCGCTCGAGTTCTTGACCAGGCCGCGATTGAGATCGAGCAGCTCGCCGGTGGCGGTCACCAGCTTGACGCCGGCCACCCACTCGCGCGTGTTGCCGTAGCGCACCACGCGGATGCCGCCGGCGTTGGTTGCGATGTTGCCGCCGATCGAGCACGAGCCGCGTGCAGCAAAATCCACCGGGTATTGGAGATCATGCGAACGGGCCGCTTCGTGTACCGCTTCCAGCGCGATGCCGGCCTCGACGGTCAGCAGACGATCGGCCGGCTCGAACCCGATCACCTTGTTCATGCGCTGCAGGCTCAGCACGAGTTCGCCGTTCGCCGCGACCGCGCCGCCCGACAGCCCGGTGCGACCGCCCGACGGCACCACGGCCACGCCTTGCGCGTGCGCCCAGCGCATCGTTGCCTGCACCTCTTCCACATTGGCCGGCAGCGCGATCGCCAGCGGCGCCGGCGTCCAGCGGCGGGTCCAGTCGACGCCGTAATGCGCGAGATCCGCAGGCTCGGTCAGCAGCCGCAGGGTCGGCACAGCGGCCTGGAGACTGGAAACGCGGGAATCGGACATCGTCGGGCGCCGGTCGAACGGGACGCCAGCGTGCCAGCGCACCCGGAACGCGTCCAGCGCTGCGGCGCAACACGCCCGGCGCGATTCTGGCACCATGGCCCGCGCTGTCCCCCACGCGCGAATCCAACCCGATGAAGACCTCGTTCCCCCGGCAGGACATCCGCGTCCTGCTGCTCGAAGGCGTCAGCCAGAGTGCTGTCGACACCTTCCACGCCGCCGGCTATTCGCAGGTCGAGATCTATCCCAAATCGCTGCCCGAAGACGAGCTGCGGGCGAAGATCGCCGATGCGCACATCGTGGGCATCCGTTCGCGTACCCATCTGAGCGCCGAAGTGCTGGCCGACGCGCGCCGGCTGATGGCGATCGGCTGCTTCTGCATCGGCACCAACCAGGTCGACGTGGAAGCGGCGGAACTGGCCGGCATTCCGGTGTTCAACGCGCCCTACTCCAATACGCGCTCGGTGGCCGAACTCGTCGTCGCCGAAGCGATCATGTTGCTGCGCGGGATTCCGCAGAAGAACGCGGAGTGTCACCGTGGCGGCTGGAGCAAGTCCGCGCTCGGCAGCCACGAAGCGCGCGGCAAGACGCTGGGTATCGTCGGCTACGGCCACATCGGCACCCAGGTCGGCGTGCTGGCCGAGTCGCTGGGCATGCAGGTGCTCTTCCACGACATCGAAACCAAGCTCTCGCTGGGCAACGCGCGCAGCGCGACGAGCCTGGAGGACCTGCTCGCGCGCAGCGACGTGGTCACCCTGCACGTGCCGGAAACGCCGTCGACGAAGCTGATGTTCGGCGCGGCCGAGATCAACGTGATGAAGCCTGGCGCGCATCTGATCAACGCGTCGCGCGGCACCGTTGTCGACATCGAGGCGCTCGATGCCGCGCTGCGCAGCGGTCAGGTCGGCGGCGCGGCGATCGACGTGTTCCCGATCGAGCCCAAGGGCAACGACGACGCGTTCGAGTCGCCGCTGCTCGGCCACGACAACGTGCTGCTGACCCCGCACGTCGGCGGCAGCACGCTGGAAGCGCAGGACAACATCGGCATCGAAGTCGCGGCGAAACTCGTGCGTTACAGCGACAACGGCAGCACGCTGTCGGCGGTGAACTTCCCCGAAGTCACCCTGCCCGAGCACATCGGCAGCCACCGCCTGCTGCACCTGCATCGCAACGTGCCCGGCGTGCTGTCGAAGATCAACGAGGTGTTCTCGCGCGAGGCGATCAATATCGACGGCCAGTACCTGCGCACGAACGCGAACATCGGCTACGTGGTCATCGACGTTGCCGCGACCGGGGAACAGGCTGCGCATCTGCGCAGCGAGCTGCAGAAGATCGACGGAACGATGCGGACGCGCGTGCTGTATTGAGTCGTCAGGCGAACGTGGCGACGGGTTTCGCTGCGCTCTATCCATCCTGCGGGGCGACGCTCAGCGCTTCGGCTCGTCCAGCCAGCGGCGTGCCATGCGGCGCAGCGAGGCATCGTAGGCATCGCCTTCGGCGACGTCGCGCAGCGGCACCCAGGCCAGCGCGTGCGATTCCTCGCTGACGGCGAAGGTCTCATCGCTGCCCGCGCGCACGATGTAACGCACGTCGTAGTGCCAATGCCCGGGCACGCTCTTGTGCTCCGGAATCCAGTGCCGGTCGAGATCGAAGATGCCCGGCTGCACGGTCACGCCGACCAGTCCGGTTTCCTCTTCGGTCTCGCGCAAGGCCACACGCGCCAGATCGCGGTCGCCATCGGCGTGCCCGCCGGGCTGCAGCCACATGCCGAGCTTGCGGTGATGGGTCAGCAGCGTGTGCGTGCCATCGCCGCTGACCACCAGCGCCGAGGCGGTGAAATGACCGGCCAGTCGCGCGCGTTCGAACGGGTCTTCGGTATCGCCGAGCAGATCGACGAATTCGCCGGCCAGGGCCTGCTGCGCAGGCTGCAACACGCCAAAATCCGCGAAGGCGCGGGCCAGTGTCTGCACCGCGGTGGGCAGGACGGGCAGGCGTTCGAAATCGGGGGAAGACGGGTTCGACATCGGCAGATTTGCTGCAGCGCGGCGTGACTGGAGCAGCAGCATCGGCGTTCCCATGCGTGCGCACAAGCGGCGGCTGTGTTGCTTGTGCCGGACCGCGGCGTTTGGCATGGTACGGCGATTGCCGCGTGGCCGCGGGGGATTCGACGGCACGTCCGTCAGCCGCGCGGACTGCACCGAACGACCAACCGGGGACACCGATGTTCAAGAATCTGATGATTACAAAGCCGATCGCGGCGCAACCGCATGTCGATGCGGGCGAGCCGGTCGAGGGCAGCCTCGGCGGCGAAGTCGGCTTCAAGCGCACGCTGACCGCAAAGCATCTGGTGATGCTGGGCCTGGGTGCGGTCATCGGCGCCGGCATCTTCGTCATCACCGGTACGGCCGCGGCCAACCACGCCGGCCCGGCGATCATGCTGAGCTTCGTCATCGCCGGCTTCGCCTGTGCGATGGCCGGCCTGTGCTACGCGGAATTCGCGGCGATGATCCCGGCCTCGGGCAGCGCCTACAGCTATACCTACGCGACGCTCGGCGAGGCGCTGGCCTGGTTCGTCGGCTGGAGCCTGGTGCTCGAATACCTGTTCGCGGCGTCGACCGTCGCGGTGGGCTGGTCGGGCTACACGGTCAGTTTCCTCGACAGTCTCGGCGTGCATCTGCCCGCGGCACTGACACAGGCGCCGATCAATTTCTGCACGCATGAAGCGGCCGTGGCCGGCGCGTGCGAGTTCGGCAAGTTCGTCACGACCGGCGCGCTGTTCAATCTTCCGGCGGTGCTGATCATCGGCGCGGTCGGCGTGCTGTGCTACGTCGGCATCACCCAGTCGGCGACCGCCAATGCGATCATCGTGTCGATCAAGGTGTTGGTGATCCTGTTGCTGCTGGGCTTCGGTGCGCAGTACGTCGACACCCAGAACTGGCTGCCTTTCGTGCCGGAGAACCAGGGCGGCGACCGCTTCGGCTGGGAAGGCGTGCTGCGTGGCGCGTCGATCGTGTTCTTCGCCTACATCGGGTTCGATGCGGTCTCCACTGCGGCGCAGGAGGTCAAGAACCCGCAGCGCGACATGCCGATCGGCATCCTCGGTTCGCTGTTCCTGTGCACGCTGATCTACATCGCGGTGTCCGCGGTGCTGACCGGCATGGTTCCCTACACCACGCTCGGCACGGCCAAGCCGGTCGCGACTGCGCTCGAGGCGTATCCAGCGTTGGCCTGGCTGAAGACCCTCGTCGAGATCGGCGCGATCGCCGGCCTGACCACGGTGATCCTGGTGATGCTGATGGGCCAGCCGCGCATCTTTTTTTCGATGGCGCAGGACGGTCTGCTCCCGCGCTTCTTCGGCGCGATCCACAAGCGCTACCGCACGCCACACAAGGGCACCGTGCTGGTCGCACTGGTCGCGGCGGTGATGGCGGCGTTCCTGCCGATCCAGCTGCTTGGCGACGTGGTGTCGATGGGCACTCTGGTCGCGTTCGCCACCGTGTGTCTGGGCGTGATGGTGCTGCGTCGCACCCAGCCGAACCTGCATCGCCCGTTCCGCGTGCCGGCGGTGTTCATCGTCGGCAGTCTCGGCATGGCAGCGTGTCTGGGGCTGATCGCGACGATGCCGCTGCTGAACTGGATGGTGCTGCTGGTGTGGACGATCATCGGCTTCTCCATCTACTTCTTCTACGGCTACAAGCACAGCAAGCTCCGGCAGCAACTGCCGCCGCGCTGATCCGCCCCAACGCACGGCCCGCCTAACGCGGGCCGTGTGTCCATAGAGCCTCCCGACCTGCGGCCGCTCGCGCCGCCCTCCACGCGGATCGCACGATGTCCACGACTTCCACGGCCAAGAAGATCGGCCCGGTGCTGGCGACCTTCATGGTCGCCAACAACATGATCGGTTCCGGCTTCTTCCTGCTGCCGGCCACGCTCGCGCGCTCGGGTGCGGTGACGGTGTTCTCGTGGTTGATCGGCACGCTGCTCGCAGTCGCGCTGGGCGCGGCGTTCGCACGGCTCGCGCGCCAGTACCCGGATCTCAACTCGCCGGACGACTACATCCGCCCGAGCCTCGGCCGCGACATGGGCTTTCTGGCGACCACGGCGTACTGGCTGTCGTCCTGGGTGGGCAACAACGCGATCGCGGTCGCCGCGGTCGGCTATCTGGTGATCCTGCTGCCAGTCGACGACACGCCCGGCGTGCAGCTCACCGGGCAGGTGCTGCTGATCTGGTCGATGTTCGCGCTCAACATGCTGGGGCCGCGCAACATCGCGCGCTTCCAGTCGTTCTGCGTGGTGTTCGGGCTGCTGCCGGTCGCGGCCATCCTGATCGCCGGCTGGACCTATTTCGATCCCACGCTCTACCGGGCGGCCTGGAACGTCAGCGGCCAGTCGGATGCGGCCGTTGCGATCGGCTCGCTGGCGACCGTGTTCTGGGCCTTCATCGGTCTGGAGACGGGCGCGATGGTCGCGGGCGTGGTACGCAATCCTGAACGCAATGTGCCGATCGCAACCCTGGGCGGCATCCTGCTGGCGGGCGTGGTCTACATGGTCTCCTCCGTACTGATGATGGGCATCGTGCCGGTCGAGAACCTCGCCGCTTCCAGCGCGCCGTTCGCACTCGTCGCCGGGCAGATGTTCGGCGCCTGGGCGATTCCGGTGATCGCCGCGGCCGCCGCGCTCAAGGCCACCGGCACGCTGGGTGGCTGGATGCTTGTGACCGGTGAGTCGGGCGCACGCGCCGCGCAGCGGGGCTTCCTGCCAGGCGTTTTCGGACGACTGCTCAAGAATGGCGCCGCCGGTCCCGGCCTGCTGATCGTCGTGATTTCGATGACCCTGATCGCGTTCACCACGGTCTCGGACACGGTGGGCAACCAGTTCGAGACGATCATCAACATGGCGGTGACGCTGGTCGTCATGGCATACGCCGCCGCAGGCCTGAGTCTCCTGCTCGGCAACCCCCAGCATCCGGCCGGGCGACGCGAGCGCCTGCTCGGCATGGGCGCGTTGATCGCCTGCGGCCTGCTGGTCTGGTCGACACCGCTCGACACGCTGATGGGTGCGGCGATCATCGCGCTGCTCGCCTGGGCCGCGTATCGCGGCTTCTCCTCGCGTCGTCGCGACGCACCGCCCGCGCCATGAATGACCGGCGCGACGACGACTGGTTTCCGGCCAAGACGCTCGGCTACGGCTGGGGTCTGCCGCGACGCTGGCAAGGCTGGGCGGTGCTGGCGGTGTATCTGGGCGCACTCGCGGTCATCGCATGGCGCCTGCCGCCGTCCACGCAGCCGGTCGCGTTCGGCATCTGCGTGCTGGTGGCGACAGCGTTGCTGATCGCGGTCTGCGCGCTGAAAGGCGAGCCGCCACGCTGGGGCTGGACACGCTGACGCAACGGCGGCGCGTTAGAATCCGCGCCATGTCCGATACGTCCACGCCCTACGACATCCACCGCCTGCGCGAGCTCGCCGGCGAGCTGATCGTCAACATCCGCGAACTCGCCCAGTCCGGCTGGACGCCCGCCACCAGCAGCAACTTCTCGCGCCGCCTCGATGACCGCCACGCCGCGATCACGGTTTCGGGTCGCGACAAGGGCAAGCTGAAGGAAGACGACATCATGGTCGTCGACTTCGACGGTCGCGCCGTCGGCAGCGACCACCGGCCGTCGGCCGAGACCCTGCTGCATACCCAGCTGTATCGCCGGTTCCCGGAGATCGGCTGCATCCTGCACACGCACTCGCCGATCCAGACCATCGCCTCGCGCCTGTTCGCCGACGCGGGCCACGTGCGCTTGGAAGGCTACGAACTGCTGAAGGCCTTCGCCGGCAACAGCACGCACGAGATGGCGGTCGACGTGCCCGTGCTGCCCAACAGCCAGGACATGACGGTGCTGTCGGCGCAGGTCGAATCGCTGCTCGACGCCGGCCCGATGTGGGGCTATCTGATCGACGGTCACGGCCTCTACGCCTGGGGCCGCGACATGGCCGAAGCGCGCCGCCATCTGGAAGCCTTCGAGTTCCTGCTGCACTGCGAACTCGAACTGCGTCGCCTGCGCGCGCCGCACTGACGCCGCCGGCGTCATCAGCGGTGGAACGACGGCGTTCCGCCGCGGTCAACGTTGCAGCAGTGCGGCTTTGCTAGGCTGGACGACCCCGTCACGCGCCGAGCCAGACCGCCATGAGCCGCCTCCGCATTTTCGATGCAACCGCCCCCGATGCGCCGCTGTTCGACAGCCGCGACGGCGACGCGATCGCCCGCGAACTGCAGACGATCGGCGTCACCTTCGAACGCTGGCAGGCCGCGCAGCCGGTGGGTGCCGGCGCCTCGCAGGACGAGGTGATCGCCGCCTACAAGGCCGACATCGACCGCATCAGCGCCGCGCGCGGCTTCAAGTCCGTCGACGTGATCAGCATCGCGCCCGACAACCCGAAGCGCGAAGAGCTGCGCGCCAAGTTCCTTGACGAACACTTCCACAAGGAAGACGAAGTGCGCTTCTTCGTCGACGGCTCGGGCCTGTTCACGCTGCACGTCGACGGCAAGGTCTACGAGATCGAATGCGTCAAGGACGATCTGATCGGCGTGCCCGACGGCGTGACCCACTGGTTCGACATGGGCAGCGAACCGCGGTTCGTCGCGATCCGCTTCTTCGAGCAGCCGGACGGCTGGATCGGCCACTTCACCGGCTCGGATATCGCGCAGAAGTTTCCGCGCTACGAGCCCGGTTCGCGCTGACGCGTGTGTCTGCGCGTGTGACCCGGGCGTCGCCGGGACGCAGGTTCGCCCTTACACTCTGACGCCCCACGACCACCGGCTGACGCGCGGATGATCCTGACCGACATCGAAGGCACCACCAGCAGCATTTCGTTCGTCAAGGACGTGCTGTTCCCCTATGCGCGCCGCGCCCTGCCCGGCTTCGTCGCCGCGCATCGCGACGATCCGGAAGTCCGCCGCTGGCTCGACGTGGTCGCGACCGAACACGGTGCGATCTGCGACGACACGGTGATCGTCGAGACGCTGCAGGGCTGGATCGACGCCGACCGCAAGCACACCGCGCTCAAGGCGCTGCAGGGCATGATCTGGTCGGCCGGTTACAAGGACGCCGACTTCACCGCGCACATCTATCCCGACGCCGCCGACGCGCTGCGGCGCTGGCATGCTGCTGGCGAAACGCTGGCGGTGTATTCGTCCGGCTCTGTACCGGCACAGAAACTGTTCTTCGGCCACAGCGATGCGGGCGATCTCACCGCGCTGGTGTCGGACTGGTTCGACACCGAGGTCGGCGGCAAGCGCGAGGCGGAGAGTTATGCGCGCATCGCCGATGCGCTCGACGCCGCGCCGGCGGAAATCCTGTTCCTGTCGGACGTCGTCGAGGAACTCGACGCCGCGCGCGATGCCGGCATGCGCACCGTGCTGATCGACCGTCTCGACGATTATCCGCAGCCGCGCGATGTCACGGCCGCGAATGGTCATACGCGCGTCACCGCGTTCGACCAGATCGACGCGATCCGCTGACATGTGGCCGGCGCGTGGTCGGCTGATCTTTCAACACTGGATGCAGGTGACGGCGCTGCTGTCCCTGCTCGTCTGCGCGCCGCTGCAGGCGTCCGAACCGCTGGCGGCGCGCGATCACGCGCTGATCGATGCCGCGGTCGCCGCGATGCCGGCCGGCACGGGCGATGCGCCGGCGCTGTACGTCGTCGGCGTGGCCGGCGATGCCAGCGAGGACGTGTTCCGCAACGAGGTGCGTTTCCTCACCGAGCGCGTTGCGCCGCGCCTCGGCGCGGGAGCGCGTGCGCTCGCGCTGGTCAACAACGTCGACAGTCTCAAAGGCGCAGGCACCCCGCTCGCCACTGCGCCAAATCTGAGTCATGCGCTAGCCGCGGTCGGTGCGCACATGGACCCTGAGCACGACGTACTGCTGCTCTACCTGACGATGCACGGCTCGCCCGACCACGCACTCGGACTGGCCTTGCCCGATGGCAGCGAAGACACGATCACCCCCGACGCATTGCGCGCGGCGCTCGACGCTTCCGGTATCGTGAATCGCGTGGTCGTGATCTCGGCCTGTTACTCGGGCGGCTTCGTGCCCGCGCTCAAGGATCCCGACACGCTGGTGCTGACCGCGGCGCGTCCCGATAGGCCCTCGTTCGGTTGCGGCAGCGAATCGACGATCACATTCTTCGGTCACGCCTGGCTGCTCGACGGCCTCAATGCCGATCGCGATTTCGCGAACGCCTACCGCTCGGCGGCACGCGCCATCAAGCAGCGCGAACGCAAGCTCGGCTACGAACGCTCCGGGCCGCAGGTCGCCGCCGGCGCGCGCATCGGCGAAACGTTGTCGCGCTGGCAGGCCACGCTGCCGGCAGACCCGCCACCTGCGGTGTATCCATACCCGATCGAGCCCTGAGCGAAAGTCGCGGAGCCTGCAGAGCAGGCCTCAAGCGCAGTTTTTGCCGATAGGAATGCGCTTGCGCGCGATGGGGCTGTCCCTTCAACGCGCCACCACGGGCAAGCGCGGTCCGACGTCCGAATCGATCCGCGAAAAACGCTCGGCCGAGAGTGATTCTCGTTTCTTCATGGTCCTGCAGTGCCTCGATAGAATCGCACCGCGCCGCACGCCAGCCATCGCCAGCAAGCGACGCGCACGACCCGCCCGCCAGCCTTCGCGCGCCAGCCGGTCATCTTCGAAGAACCCGCCAAGTGCGGGTTTTTTTGTGGCCGCCTCCATGGCAGCCACTCACTGGGCCGCCGCGTTGCGACGTGAAAAACCGCTCAAGGCGACTTTTTTTGCCTGCGATCCAGCGGATCAGCCGTGCAGACGCTCGCCCCGCGCGAGCATGTCCGCCAGTGCCTGCGCGCGGCGCACGCGTCCGGCAGCGGTCTTCAATGTCGCGACCCGGAAGCACACCGCATAGCGGTTGGTCCGGTCGAGCGCGTCGAATGCGGCCTGCGCGCCAGGCGTCGCCGCGAGCGCTGCCTGCAGTTCGTCCGGTGCTGCCATCGAGGCGGCGCCGGCATAGGCGGCATCCCAGCGACCATCCGCCTTCGCCGCGTCGATTTCGCGTTGACCCGCCGGGCCGATGCGCCCGGCCGCGTGCAGACGTCCGACATGCGCGACATTGCGCTCAGACCAGAGACTGCGCGCGCGTCGCGGCGTGAAGCGCTGCAGGAACCACGCATCATCGAAGCCGCGCTTCTGACCGTCGATCCAGCCATGGCACAGCGCTACATCGAGCGCCTGCGCATAGGTCACAGACGGCGTGGCGTTGCCTTGCTTGGCAATCTTCAACCACAGCCCGGCGGCCTCCGCATGCGCGAGCAGCCACGCTTCCCAAGCCGCCTCGTCGGCAAATGCCTGCACCGGCAGACCGTCGGGCGGTGCCGCGCTCATGATCCGGAACCGGCGCCGTCGAAGCGATCGAGGCGATACGTGGTGCGCGCACGCTGTTCGCCCTGCCAGGCGTCGAACACGCGCACTTCGACAGTGTGTTCGCCGACCTCGCGATCGGTCGGCAGCGCGCCACGCCACAGATGCATCGAGGTCGTCGCTTCGGGCGAACGGTCGAGGCCACGCAGCGCATCGGCGAGATCGTCGCGTGCGTTCTCCAGCAGCAGACGCGGATCGGCGCGTTCGACGCGACGCATCGGTGCCCACGCGCCATCGCCGACGCGGAACTCGACGCGCGTGTCGGCTTGGCCCATGTAGACGTTGGCGTAGACGCCCCAGGCCGGATACGCGCCCTGCCGCAGCACACGCGGCGCATGCAGCGCCATGGCCTGCGTAGTCGCCGGATCGTCGGACGTGCGCGCCGGATGCCAGGCGAGGCGATAGGCGCCATCGGCTTCGATGTGCAACGTCGCGAAACCGTTCGGCGTGCCGTCGGCCATCGTTGCGTCGGGAATTCCATCGGCATCGGGCGCGCCGCTCCAGAACGCGCCGCTGACCGCGCCGACGTTGTATTCGTGCAGCGGCATCTCGCCGTGCCAGCCGGTTGTCGCGTCGTGCCACACATGCTGCTGGGTGTGACGATGACCGGTGAGCAGCAGTACGCGCGGATGCCGTTGCAGCGCCGCGAACAGCCGCGCGCGATCCGCGCTGCGCATCGTCTCGGGCGCGCCGGCGGATGCGGTGTCGAACCAGGGCACGTGCGCGGCGACCACCAGCAGGCGATCGACCGGCGCCGCGGCGAGATACGCCTCGACGAATGCGAACTGGTCTGCGCGCAGACCGCCGACGTAGGCCGGACGCGCGCCCGGCTGGTAGATCACGTTGTCGAGCACGAGCACGTTCGCCTGCGGCGTTTCCCAGGCGTAGGTCTCCGGGCCGTAGGCGGCGCGAAACGAGGCTGTCGAACCCGCATCGTCCGTTGCATCGAAATCCAGATCGTGATTTCCCGGCGCGTGCAGCCACGGCGTGTCGAGACGCGCGGTCGCGCGATCGATCAGCGGATACAGCGCGGGATCGTCATTGGTGACATCGCCGAGCATCAGGCCGAGCCCGAACGGGCCGACGGCGCGCGCGGCCTCGACCACGGCGCGGTCGTAGTAGCCCACCTCGTCTGCGGTGCCGGTCTGTGGGTCGGCGAACACCGCGACCTCGAGCGTGCCTGCCGCTTCACCTGCCTGCAGCGTGAACGTGCAGGCGTCACCATGGCTGCCGGCCACGCGCCAGAACGCTGGATTCGCGCCCTCGCGCGGCAGCGTCCAGCCAGCAGGCTTGATCACGAACACCGGCGCGTCGCGACCGGAAAGGCCGTCGAACCGTCCGTCTGCACCGGTCTCGACGATGCGGCGACCATCCGACACGCGCACGCCAGCAATGCCTGCGCTGGCGCCATTGGCCTGCACGCCGACCACGCGCCCCGCGTCGCAGGCAGACGCGACGCCCGTCGACAGAAGCAGCGATACGAGTGCGACCGGCAGCAAAGGGCGACGGTGAATGGGCGACATCGGCAGCATCTGTGTTGCAGGGAATCGCTGGATTATGCCGCCGGATGCTTTCGGCCGGCCGCTGGTCTACGCTTCCCGCGTTCGGAGGCCATGGATGCGGCCGATGCGGAGAGGCATGGAACACAGGGGCGAAGGGATGACGCTGATCGGCAGGACGGTGCGGGCGTGGCGATGCTGGCTGCTGCTGGCGTGTCTGTGCTGTCCGCTGCTGGCATCGGCGCTGGAACGCGCAGACGTCGTACTCGCACCCGGCACCGAGCGTTTCGTGCTCGCGCCGCAGCTCGGCCATTACCACGACCGCGAAGACGTCGACGATCTCGCCGCCGCCTGGCGCCGCGTCGATGCGGACGGCATGGCGCCGCTGCCGGATGGCGCCGATGCATTCGGGTTCCACCGCGGCACGTTCTGGTTCCACGCGCGCGTGGTGAACCACGAGGCGCACGAACCGCGCTGGATGCTGGTGCAGGAATATCCGCTCAGCGACGAAGTCGATCTGCATGTGCGGTATGCCGACGGTCGCGTGCTGCACTTCGCCGGCGGCGACCACCGCCCGTTCGCCTCGCGCAGCGTGCGTTACCGGCACCCGAATTTCAGCTTCGAACTGCCGCTGGGCGAGCCGGTCGATCTGCTGGTGCGCGTGCGCAGCCAGAGTTCGATGCAGGTGCCGTTGCAGCTCTACACGCCGAAGGCGTTCACCGAAGTCTCGCGCGACGCGCAACTGGCGATCGGCCTGTACTACGGGATCATGCTGGCGCTGTTCTTCTACAACCTGGTGCTGTGGCTGTCGCTGCGCGACGCAAGTTACTTCTGGTATCTGTGCCACGTCACCGCATTCGGCCTGGTGCTGTTCACGCTAAACGGCCTGGGCTTCGAATACCTGTGGCCAGGCTCGTCGTGGATGGCGGACCACATGGTGCCGATCTCGATCTGCCTGGCCCTGATCGCGATGCTGCAGTTCTCACGCACCTTCCTCGAACTGCCGCGGCGCTGGCCACGTGGCAACGTGCTGCTGCTCGCGCTGATGGCGTTCTTCGTGCTGTTCGGCATCGCCTCGATCTGGCTGCCGCTGCGTATCTCGACGCCCGTCGCCTCACGCGCGGTGCTGTTGGGCGTGGTCGGCATCGTCATCGCAACGATCGTCGTGCTGCGTCGCGGCTATGCGCCCGCGTGGTTGCTGCTGCTCGCGTGGTCGATGTTCCTGCTCGGCACCGCGGTGTTCACCCTGCTGGCGTTCGGCCTGCTGCCGAAGAACTTCGCCACCGAGTACGGCGTGCAGATCGGTTCGGCGCTGGAGATGTTGCTGCTGTCGATCGCGCTGGGCCATCGCTACGCGGCACTGCGCCACGAGAACCAGCGCATCAGCGCCGAGGCCAACCAGAAACTCGAACGCAAGGTGGCCCAGCGCACCCAGGAAGTGCGCAGCACCCTGCTGCAACTCGAAGAGGCGCATGCACGCCTGCGCGATTCGAGCCGGCGCGACGGCCTGACCGGGCTCTACAGCCGCACCTGGTTCCACGAAGCCTTCCGCGATCTCGCCCAGCAGGCGAAGCAGACCGGCACGCCGCTTGCGGTGCTGATGATCGACCTCGACCACTTCAAGTCGATCAACGACCACCATGGCCATCTCGCCGGCGACGACTGCCTGCGCTGGTCCGCGCGTCGCATCGGCCGCATCCTGCGCCCGCACGATGCCCTGCTCGCCCGCTTCGGCGGCGAGGAATTCGTGGCCGCGATTCCCCGCTGCGATCTGGACGCCGCCGGCGCCATCGCCGAAGCGATCCGTCATGCGCTCGGCGACGAACCGTTCACCAGTGGCGATACGCGCATCCGGGTCACTGCGAGCCTCGGCGTGCACGTTGTCGATCCGGCATCGGCGAACGGCGTCGACGACGCCCTCGGCAGCGCGGACCGCGCGCTGTACGCCGCCAAGGCCAACGGCCGCGACTGCGTGGAACTGGCCACCGGCCCCTGCTGAGGCCCGCCATCGCCGTTCCGACCGGCGCGGCGGTTTCGTGGCGCTGCGGCAGTCCGGTATCCTGTACGGCTTCACGGCCCCGTAGCTCAGCTGGATAGAGCGTCCCCCTCCTAAGGGGAAGGTCGCCCGTTCGAATCGGGCCGGGGTCACCAACCGCGACTTCTCCCGCCGGCCTTGCGCCGCGTCGCGCCGCTTCCCACCGTACGTCCGTCGATGGCCACATCGGCGGCGTCCGCTCACAAGGAGTTCTGTCCATGACCCATTCCGTTCTTACCGCGCTCGGGCTGTCCGGCACCGAATCGGGCACCTACCTGGGCAACGGCGAGTGGTCGAAGACCCGCGACGCCGGCGTCATCGAACCCGTCAACCCGACCGATGGCGAAGTCCTCGCCCGCGTGCAGGCCAGCTCGCAGGCCGACTACGACCTGATCGTCGAGCGCGCCCAGGCGGCGTTCAAGATCTGGCGCAAGACCCCCGCCCCGCGCCGCGGCGAAGCCGTGCGCCTGTGCGCCGACGCGCTGCGCACGCACAAGGACGCGCTGGGTTCGCTGGTCGCGCTGGAAATGGGCAAGTCGAAGCCGGAAGGCGACGGCGAAGTGCAGGAAATGATCGACATCGGTGAATTCGCCGTCGGCCTGTCGCGCCAGCTCTACGGCCTGACGATGCACTCCGAGCGTCCGGGCCACCGCATGTACGAGCAGTGGCATCCGATGGGCGTGGTCGGCATCATCAGCGCGTTCAACTTCCCGGTTGCGGTGTGGGCCTGGAATGCGCTGGTCGCCGCGGTCTGCGGCAACATCTCGATCTGGAAGCCGTCGCCGAAGACGCCGCTCTCCGCCATCGCGTCGATGAAGATCTGCAACGAGGCGCTGAACAAGGCCGGCTTCCCCGACATCTTCTTCCTGTTCAACGATGCCGGCAGCGATCTCGCGCAGGCCTTCGTCGACGACAAGCGCATCGCGCTGGTCAGCTTCACCGGCTCGACCAAGATCGGCCGCCAGGTCGGCGAGCGCGTCGCCAAGCGCATGGGGCGCTCATTGCTGGAGCTGGGCGGCAACAACGCGATCATCGTCGATCCCACCGCCGACCTGAAGCTGGCGATCCCAGCGATCGTGTTCGGCGCCGTCGGCACGGCCGGCCAGCGCTGCACGACGACGCGCCGCCTGTTCGTGCACGAGTCGATCTTTGATGACGTGCTGGCCAAGCTGAAGACCGCGTACAGCCAGGTCGAGAAGAAGATCGGCGATCCGACCGATGCCGCCAACCTGATGGGCCCGCTCAACAGCCGTGACGGCGTGCAGGCGTATCTCGATGCGGTCGCCAAGGCCAAGGCCAGCGGCGGCACGATCGAGAGCGGCGGCCGCGCACTGGATGACCGCAAGGGCAACTTCGTGCTGCCCGCGCTGATCAGCGGTCTGACCAATGATGCCGAGGTCGTGCAGACCGAGACCTTCGCCCCGATCCTCTATGTCATGAAGTACAGCGATCTGGAAGAAGCGATCGACCTGCAGAACGACGTGCCGCAGGGCCTGTCGTCGTCGCTGTTCACCACCGACCTGCGCGCGTCCGAGCAGTTCCTCGCCGCCTGGGGCTCGGATTGCGGCATCGCCAACGTCAACATCGGCACCAGCGGCGCGGAGATCGGCGGCGCCTTCGGTGGCGAGAAGGAAACCGGCGGTGGTCGCGAATCGGGTTCGGACGCGTGGCGCGCCTACATGCGCCGCCAGACCAACACGATCAACTACTCCGACTCCATGCCGCTCGCCCAAGGCATCAAGTTCGACCTCTGAGGTCGACCACGGGCGTCGCGGATTCGATCCGCGGCGCCCGCGTGCTTGCACGCGACGCCCTGGTGTCTGAATAATCGTGTCTTCCCCCGCTTTCCCTGGACCGCCGCCGATGGCGCCGCGAAATCCGGCCTGCATGTCCGCCGCGACGCGCAACCGCGCGTCGGCTTCGCCTGTGTCCGGTCCGGTACGAGGTCCACACGCATGAATGCTCCCGTCGCCTTCCGCCAGACCAGTGCGATGGCGATCGTCAGTCTCGTCGCTGGCCTGCTCGGCTGGTCGCTGCTGCCGGTCATCGGCAGCGTCGTCGCGATCGTCACCGGGCATCTGGCCCGCGGCGAAATCCGCCGTCGCCCGGAAGCGCTCGAAGGCGATGGCCTCGCGGTCGCGGGTCTGGTGCTCGGCTATCTGATGGTCGCGATGGCGGTCGTCGGGTTCCTTTTCATCTTCCTGTTCTTCGGCGGCCTGCTGGCCTTCATCGCGGCGGCGTCCTGATGTACGCGAGCGCCCGTCCGCTGCTGTTCCGGCTCGATCCCGAGCGCGCGCACGGGCTCACCCTGACGGCGATGGACGCGCTGCACCGCGTGGGCCTGTCGTCGCTGATCGCGACACCGCCGCAGCCGCTGCCCACCGAAGCCTTCGGCCTGCAGTTTCCGAATCCGGTCGGCCTCGCCGCCGGGCTCGACAAGAACGGCGACCACATCGATGCGCTGTTCGCGCTGGGTTTCGGTTTCGTCGAAATCGGCACGATCACGCCGAAGCCGCAGGACGGCAATCCGAAGCCGCGCATGTTCCGGTTGCCGCGCCACCGCGCGCTGATCAACCGCTTGGGCTTCAACAACCAGGGCGTCGATGCGCTGGTCGCCAACGTGAGCCGCGCGAAGCGCGCCGGCATCCTCGGCATCAACATCGGCAAGAACAAGGACACGCCGAACGAATCGGCGGCCGACGATTACCTGTTCTGCATGGAGCGCGTGTATCCGCTGGCGGACTACATCACCGTCAACATCTCCTCGCCCAACACCGCCGGCCTGCGCGAACTGCAGGAAGAGCAGGCGCTGCGCCGGCTGATCGGCACGTTGCGCGATGCGCAGGAGCGACTCGCCGCGCAGCACGGCAAGCGCGTGCCGCTGCTGGTGAAGGTGGCGCCCGATCTGAGCGACGACGATATCGAGGCCGCGGCCCGTGTGCTGTCGGACCTGCACGTCGACGGCGTCATCGCCACCAACACCACGATCTCGCGCATCAGCGTGCAGGACGACCGCCGCGCCGACGAGGCCGGCGGACTGTCCGGCGAGCCGCTGATGAACAAGTCGACCACCGTGCTGCGGATGATGCGCACCCGCCTCGCCAGCGAGATTCCGCTGGTCGGCGTGGGCGGCATCCTGTCGGGCGCCGACGCGGTGAAGAAGATGGCCGCCGGCGCATCGCTGGTGCAGGTGTATTCGGGCCTGGTCTATCGCGGGCCGGCGCTGATCGGCGACTGCGTCGAGGCGATCCGCCGCCGGCGCGAAGCCCCGAGCCGCGGCAACCTGCCCAGCCTCTGATCGCAGTGATGTCCGATTCCTTCCGTCTGCTGCAGCCGGCCGATCTGCGCCCGCGCAACACCTTCGGCGTGGCCGCACGTGCGCGCCAGCTGATCGAGGTGCTCGATGCCGCGGCCCTGCCGCAGGCGCTCGCCGCGCTCGATGCCGACACGCGCCCGCTGGTCATCGGCGGTGGCAGCAATCTGCTGTTCGCCGGCGACGCGGTCGATGCGCTCGCGATCGTCGATGCGCGCCGCAGCGTGGTCTCCGACGACGGCGAGCGCGTCGTGGTGCGCGCCGCCGCCGGCGCCGACTGGCACGGCTTCGTGCTGTGGACGCTGGCGCAGGAACTCGGCGGGTTGGAGAACCTCGCGCTGATTCCGGGCACCGTCGGCGCGGCGCCGATCCAGAACATCGGCGCCTACGGCGTCGAGGTCGGGGAGCACGTCGTCGCCGTCGAGGCTTTCGATCAACACACGCGCAAATTCGTGCGGCTCGACGCCGAGGCCTGCCGGTTCGGCTATCGCGACAGCGTCTTCAAGCAGGTGCCGGATCGCTGGATCGTCACCGCCGTCGAGTTCGCCCTGCACCGCTTCGCCGAGCCGGTGCTCGATTACGCGGGGCTCCGCGACGTACTGGCCGCGCGCGGCATCACCTCGCCTCGCCCGCTCGACGTCGCCGAAGCCGTCATCGACATCCGCCGCAGCAAGCTGCCGGACCCTGCGGTGATCGGCAACGCCGGCAGCTTCTTCAAGAATCCGATTGTGCCGGCCGCGCAGGCCGCCGCCCTGGTCGCCGCGCATGCGGGCATCCCGGTGTTCGCGGTCGATGACGGCCTGCGCAAGCTGTCAGCGGCCTGGCTGATCGATCGCTGCGGCTGGAAGGGCCATCGCGATGGCGATGCCGGCGTCGCACCCGGCCACGCGCTGGTGCTGGTCAATCACGGCCACGCGCAGGGCACCGAACTGCTGGGCCTGGCGCGACGCATCGCGGCCTCGGTACAGATGCGCTTCGGCGTCGCGCTGGAACCCGAACCCAAGATCGTCGGCGCGGCGTGGTGAACGCACGTGCCTTGCTCCGCTGGCGACCCGCGACCGTACAGGGACAGGCCGCGCTGCTGATGCTCGGCAGCACGTCGGCGTTCGCGCTGATGGCGATCGCGATCCGCTACGCATCGGCGACGGTGCCGACGACGGAAGTCGCGTTCTTCCGCAACTTCTTCGGCCTGCTCGCGTTGCTGCCGATCCTGCTGCGCACCGGCGTCGGCCTGCCGCGCACGCGCAATCTGGGCCGCTACGTGATCCGCACCGTGGTCGGGCTCGGCTCGATGCTGTGCGCGTTCTGGGCGATCGGCCACCTGCCGCTGTCGCAGGCGATCTCGCTCTCGTATGCGGCGCCGCTGTTCGCGACGATCGCCGCAGTGATCTGGCTCGGCGAGATCGTGCGGATCCGGCGCTGGATGGCGGTGTCCGCAGGTTTTCTCGGCGTGCTGGTAATCCTGCGCCCGGGCGTGGCGTTCTCGGCCGCGATGCTGGTGCCCGTGGTCGGCGCGTTGCTTGCGGCGCTGGTCGCCATCCAGATGAAGCAGCTCTCGACCCTGGATCCGCCCGACACGATCGTGTTCTACACCTACCTGCTGTGGGTGCCGATGTCGCTGGTGCCTGCGTTGTTCCAGTGGGTCTGGCCGGGCCCCACGGTGTGGCTGTGGCTGATCGCAACCGGCGTACTCGGCACACTGGGTCAGTGGCTGTGGACGCGGGCGCTACGCCTCGGCGAAGTGTCCGCGCTGCAGCCGATCAGCTTCGTGCAGCTGCCGATCGTCGTGCTGTTCGGCTGGCTGCTGTTCGGCGAAGTCATCGACATGTGGACCGCGATCGGCGCCGGCATCGTGTTCGGCGCCAACGGCTACATCGCGCATCGTGAAGCGGTGCTGTCGCGCCGAGCCGCGACGCAGCGGCCGGCCGAAGCAGCCAAACCAAACGAATAGAGCCTGCCAGGCGCGGCAACTGCCGCGCGCAACGCCCTCAGACGTCGTCCTTGGCGACCTCGCGCAGCTTGCCCTGATGCAGTTCCATGACCCGGTCGAGCTTGCGCGCGAGCCGGCGGTCGTGCGTCACCAGCACCAGACTGGTGTGCTGCGCGCGGTTGAGTTCGAGCATCAGCTCGAACACCGTGGCCGCGGTGCGTTCGTCGAGATTGCCGGTCGGCTCGTCGCCGAGCACGCAGGCCGGCTTGTTGACCAGCGCACGCGCGACGGCGGCGCGCTGGCGCTCGCCGCCCGACAGTTCGCCCGGCTTGTGGGCGAGCCGATGGCCGAGACCCACGGTCTCCAGCAGGTCGCGCGACCGCTTCGTTGCGTCGGCATCGCTGGCACCGTTGAGCAACGCCGGCAGCATGACGTTCTCCAGCGCCGTGAACTCGGGCAGCAGATGATGGAACTGGTAGACGAAGCCCAGCGAGCGATTACGCAACGTGCCGCGCGCCGCGTTCGACAGCGCGCTCATCTTCTGCCCGGACACGTACACCTCGCCTGCCGTCGGCGTATCCAGCCCGCCGAGCAGATGCAGCAGCGTGCTCTTGCCGGCGCCGGACGCGCCGAGGATCGCGACGGTTTCGCCGGCGCGCACCGCGAAGTCCAGGCCGTCGAACACCGGCGTGTTCAAGGTGCCTTCGGCGTAGGTCTTGCCCAGGCCTTCGGCCGCGAGCACCACGGTGTCGGGCGCGGTCGTGGGTGCGGTCGTGGTCGTCGTGGTGTCACTCATAACGCAGCGCCTCCGCCGGCGCCGTGCGCGCCGCGCGCAGTGCCGGATAGATCGTCGCGACGAAGGCCATCACCAGCGCGACGCTGGCGATCATCACCACGTCGCTGACCTGCAGATCGATCGGCAGGCCAGTCACGTAATAGACGTCCTCGGGCATCAGCACGACGCCAAACAGGCGCTCGATCGCACCGAGAATGTGTTCGAGATTGAAGGTCAACAGCAGGCCGCCGGTGATGCCGAGGATCGTGCCGATCACGCCGATCATCGTCCCTTGCACCATGAACACCTGCATGACCCCGCCAGGCGTGAGCCCGAGCGTGCGCAGGATCGCGATGTCGGCCTGCTTGTCGGTCACCAGGCTCACCTGGGAAGCAACGAGATTGAACGAGCCCATGACGATGATCAGCGACAGCAGGATGCCGATCATCGTCTTCTCGAGTTTCAACGCGCGGAACATGTTCGCGTTCTCGATGCTCCAGTCGCTCACCCGGTACACCCCGCCGAGCTTGTGCACCAGATCGCGCGTGACCTGCTGCGCGCGGTCCATGTCGTGGAGTTTCAGACGCACGCCGGTGACGCCATCGCCGATCCGCAGCAAACGCTGCGCATCGCTGAGATTGACCACCGCCAGGCGCCGGTCGAAATCCTGGTAGCCGGCCTCGAAGATGCCGCTGACGGTGAAGCGTTTGAGCTGCGGCACCGCGCCCATCGGCGTGACCTGGAAATCGGTGGTGACGATGACGCTGTCGCCCACGCCCACGCCGAGCCAAAGCGCCAGTTCGCGCCCGAGCACGATGTTGAACGTGCCGGGTTGCAGATCCTCGAGCTTGCCGATGACCATCGACGTGGTGAGGTCGGAGACCTGCGCTTCGTCCTCGGGCACGATCGCGCGCACCGCGGCCGGTTCGTTGCGACGGCCGCGCAACAATGCCTGCGTGTCGACGTACGGTGCAGCGCCGGCGACGCGGGGATCCTCGCGCGCGACATCGACCGCGCGCTGCCAGTTCGACAGGGTGTCGCCGTCGGCGCTGATCGTCGCGTGCGCGACCATGCCGAGCATGCGGTCGCGGATTTCCTTCTGGAAGCCGCTCATCACCGCGAGCGTGGTGATCAGCACGGTCACGCCGATGGCAATGCCGAGGATCGAGGCCAGCGAGATGAAGGAGATGAAGCCGTTGCGCCGCTTGGCCCTGAGATAACGCAGGCCAATGGCGGCAGGAATGGGTCTGAGCATGGACGTCCGGTCATTGGGGCCGCGGCGTCGTCGGCCGCCGGGCCGGTACGCCGCCCGCCCGGGGCGCCGCTATGGTGCCATCGAATCCGGTATCGGTCGCGTCACGAGCGCGGAAGCGGCCAGACGGAGTTCACGTCGCGCGGGCGGCGGGAGCGTGTCGGGCCACCACAGCAGCCGATGCACGCGGCGACCGTCGCGCCAGCGCAGGATCGCCAGCGGGCCGCGCCATTCGAGTTGCGGCGTGTCGAGGACGACGCCATCGAGGTGGGCGGCACCTGCGGCATCGATCACGAGTGCGCGTACCGGTGCGCGTCGCTCGACGGCGATGCGATGCAGGGTCGCGGCGATGATCAGCGGCACCGCGCAGACGGTCGCGATCAATGGGAGTTCGGACAGCCACAGCGCGATGCAGGCAAAGACGCCGATCACCGTGAGCGCGGTCTGCAGCAGGATCGAAGGTCGCCACGCCAGCCGCAGCGGCAGTGGATCAGCCGGGCGGGAGCTGCCGGATCGACTGGACGAGGGTGTCGAGCTGCGCATCGTCGGAACGCTCATGGCCGAGGAACCATTTCCAGAGCCTATCGTCCTCGCAGTCCAGCAGCCGTCGGAAAACCTCGCGCTCGGCTTCGGTGGATGCCGCCCAGCAGCGGTCGAGCCAGCGTTCGAACAGCCGGTCGAGCTCGCGCATGCCACGCCGGCTGCGCCAGCGCAGGCGACGGAGTTCGGTGGCGTCGTCATAGGTCATGCGTTTTCTGATCCCTGACAGGCGACGCTCGAGCCCGTCATTCCGGCGAAAGCCGGAATCCGGTGTCTCTGCTTCGCGATAACGGTACCCGGGAACGCCCAAGACGCTGGATTCCGGCGTTCGCCGGAATAACGGACAGGTATTCCGAACTGGCGGCGCCTTACTCACGATCGATGCATCGCATCGACCAGGCGCCTGCCGATCAGCCGCGACGCGCCAGCATCAGCTGCTTGATCTCGCCGATCGCCTTCGCCGGATTCAGGCCCTTCGGACAGGTCCGTGCGCAGTTCATGATCGTGTGGCAGCGGTAGAGCTTGAACGGATCTTCCAGATCGTCCAGACGCGCACCGGTGTCTTCGTCGCGGCTGTCGATGATCCAGCGGTAGGCCTGCAGCAGCACGGCCGGGCCGAGATACCGCTCGCCATTCCACCAGTAGCTCGGGCAGCTGGTCGAGCAGCAGGCACACAGGATGCACTCGTACAGACCGTCGAGCTTGGCGCGATCTTCCTTGGACTGCAGACGCTCGCGGTCCGGCGGCGCAGCGCTCTGCGTGCGGATCCACGGCTGGATCGAGGCGTACTGCGCGTAGAAGTGGGTCAGATCGGGGACGAGATCCTTGACCACTTCCATGTGCGGCAGGGGATAGATCGGCACCTCGGCCTTCTTGCAGTCTTCGATCGCGCGGGTGCAGGCCAGCGTGTTGGTGCCGTCGATGTTCATCGCGCACGAACCGCAGATGCCCTCGCGACACGAGCGGCGGAAGGCCAGCGTCGGATCGATCTCATTCTTGATCTTGATCAGCGCGTCGAGAACCATCGGGCCGCACTTGTCGAGATCGACCTCGTAGGTATCCGTCGACGGATTGCGACCGTCGTCGGGATTCCAGCGATAGACCTTGAAGGTGCGTACGCGCGTCGCGCCGGTCGCCGGGAAATGCCGGCCCTGCTGCACCTTCGAATTCTTCGGAAGCGAAAATTCTGCCATCTGGGTTCCCCGGCTCAGTAAACGCGTGCTTTCGGCGGCACGACTTCGACTTCGTCGTCGAGCGTGTACATGTGCACCGGGCGGTAATCGATCGTCGTGTTGCCGGCGTTGTCGGCCCAGCACAGGGTGTGCTTGTGCCAGTTCTCGTCGTCGCGATCCGGGAAATCTTCGTGCGCGTGCGCGCCACGGGATTCCTTGCGGTTCTCGGCCGACACGATGGTGACCAGCGCCTGGCCCAGCAGATTCTGCAGTTCCATGGTTTCGATCAGATCCGAGTTCCACACCATGGACCGGTCGCTGACCTTGACGTCGGCGAACGAGGCGTGGATCTCCCGGATCTTCTGGACACCCTCGGCGAGGGTCTTGCTGGTGCGGAACACGGCTGCGTCGTTCTGCATCGTGCGCTGCATGTTGTCGCGGATCACCGAGGTCGGCGTGCCGCCGCTGGCGTGGCGCAGCGCGTCGAGGTTCGCCAGCGACTTGTCACAAGCGTCCTTGGCGAGCGGCTTGTGACGCGCGCTCGGCTTGATCGTTTCGGCGCAGCGGTTCGCTACCGCGCGACCGAAGACCACCAGGTCGAGCAGCGAGTTCGAACCCAGACGGTTGGCGCCGTGGACCGACACGCAGGCGGCTTCGCCGATTGCGTACAGACCGGGCACAACGGTATCCGGATTCCCATTCTTCAGTTGCACCACTTCACCGTGGTAGTTGGTCGGAATGCCACCCATGTTGTAGTGCACAGTGGGGAGCACCGGGATCGGCTGTTTCTCGACGTCGACGCCGGCGAAGATCTTCGCGCTCTCGGCGATGCCGGGCAGCTTCTCGTGGATTTCCTTGGGGTCGAGATGGGTCAGATCCAGATGGATGTGATCCTTGTGCTCGCCGACGCCGCGGCCTTCGCGGATTTCCATCGTCATCGAACGCGAGACGACGTCGCGCGAGGCGAGATCCTTCGCGTTGGGTGCGTAGCGCTCCATGAAGCGCTCGCCGCTGGCGTTGCGCAGGATACCGCCTTCGCCGCGCACACCTTCGGTGATCAGACAACCCGCGCCGTAGATACCGGTCGGGTGGAACTGCACGAACTCCATGTCCTGCAGACCCAGACCGGCGCGCAGCGCCATGCCGCCACCGTCGCCGGTGCAGGTGTGCGCGGAGGTCGCGGAGAAGTACGCGCGGCCATAGCCGCCGGTCGCCAGCACCACGCCCTGGGCGCGGAACAGGTGCAACGTGCCCTCGGCCATGTCGAGCGCGAGCACGCCGCGACAGGCGCCGTCCTCGTCCATGATCAAGTCGAGCGCGAAGTACTCGATGAAGAAGCGCGCGTCATGCGCCAGCGACTGCTGGTAGAGCGTGTGCAGGATCGCGTGACCGGTACGGTCGGCCGCGGCGCAGGTGCGCTGGGCGATACCCTTGCCGTATTCGGTGGTCATGCCGCCGAACGGACGCTGGTAGATCTTGCCCTCCTCGGTGCGCGAGAACGGCACACCCTGGTGCTCGAGCTCGATGATCGCGGGGATGGCCTCGCGACACATGTACTGGATGGCGTCCTGGTCGCCCAGCCAGTCGGAGCCCTTGATCGTGTCGTAGAAGTGGTAGCGCCAGTCGTCGTCGCCCATGTTGCCGAGCGCGGCGGAAATGCCACCCTGCGCCGCCACGGTGTGCGAACGCGTCGGGAACACCTTGGTCAGGCACGCCGTCTGCAGGCCCTTGTGGGCCAGGCCGAAGGTCGCGCGGAGCCCGGCGCCGCCGGCGCCGACGACGATCATGTCGTAGGTGTGTTCGGTGATCTTGTAAGCGTTGGTCATGTGGTTCTCAGCCCAGCAGTGCGATGCGCGCAATCGCGTACAGCGATGCGAGCGCGCCGGCGGCGCAGGCGAATGTGACGAGGATCTGGAGACCGATCTCCAACCCGCGCTGATGGATGTAGTCTTCGATCACCACCTGTAGGCCGAGCTTGGCGTGCCAGAAGGTGGACACGACGAACAGCGCGAACGCCACGGCGTTGAACGGGCGCGCGAGCACGGTCTGGACCGTCGCCAGGTCCGCGCCGGCGAGCGAAACGAGCGTGCCGACGAACCAGGCGAACAGCGGAATCAACGCAACCGAGGTCACGCGCAGCCACCAGAAATGGTCGGTGCCGGTCTTGCCGGAGCCGAGACCGCGGGCGCGGCCGACAGGGGTACGGAAGTCGCGCGGACGCACGGCTTCGGGAGTCTTGGTCTCGCTCATGCGCCACCCCGCAATGCAATGATCCAGATCGCGGCGGTCAGTACGACCGACAGTCCGATCACGACGTAGCCGGAGCGATACACCTCCGGCAGTTCGAAGCCCATGCCCACGTCCCACATCAGATGGCGGATGCCATTGAGCAGGTGATAGACGAGTGCAAAAGTGAACGCAGCGAGCGCGAACATGCCCAGCGGCGATGACAGACAGGCCGATGCAGTCGCATAAGCATCGCCACCCTCGGCGACCGCGAGCAACCACCACGCAAGACCGAATGCGCCGACCGAGGCGACGATGCCGGTCACCCGGTGCATCAGGGACATCACCGATGTGATCTGCAGGCGATACAACGTGCCGAGCATGAACGGTGACAGAGGACGGTTACGGTGTGCCATCGTTGTAGTGCTCTCCTCGCTGGCGGCGTCTCGCCGCGTGGCTGGTCCTGCGGATCTGCCCGCCAGACACGACGTGACGGATCAGAAATCGATGCAACGACCGTTCTTTTCCCAGTCGCCATACCGCGTGGGATCGAGGCCGTTGCGGCCTCCGATCTCTTCGGCGGGCGGCGATGCCGGAACAGGCATTTCCGCAGGCGTCGACGACGGTGTGTCCGTCTCCTCGCCTATGATGTCCGGATTGGTCATTCATTCAATTTTAGTTCCCACAGGCATGTCCGACAAGCTGCAATCCACTTCCGATGCTGCATCCGCGCTTCCGGACATCGCGTCGTTGACGCTTCGCGGACGCGACTGCATCGCATTCGCGCAAGCACAATTCATGAGCGACATCGCGACGCTCGGCGACGGACAGTGGCAGTGGAGCGGTTGGTTGACCCCGAAGGGACGCGTGATCGCCCTGTTCGCCGTACTTCGCCGCACCGCCGAACATCTCGATCTGATCGTGCTCGATGCCGATGTGGACGCATTGGCGACATCGCTGAAACGCTACGTCTTCCGCAGCAAGGTCTCGATCGAGGTGCGCAGCGACGTTTTCGCGTCCGGAAGGTTCGCATCGCCTTCGATTGCGCGGGGCGCGACCGCGGCGATCGATGCGGCCGGCATCGAGCTGGACCTCGGCTCGCCGGACGCGCCGCGCACGCTGGTGCTGGGTGAGGCCGCTCCAGACCTCGCACACGACGCCGAGGCGCAGTTGCGCTGGCGCGCATTCGACATCGTCCACGGCCTGCCACGCCTCGACAACGACCAGCGCGAGCAGTGGACGCCGCAGCAGCTGTCGCTGGAACGTCTGCGCGCTTTCAGCGTCGCCAAGGGCTGCTATCCGGGACAGGAGATCGTCGCGCGCACCCATTTTCTCGGGCAAGCGAAGCGCGGCCTGGCTGTTCTCCGCGGCGCAGCCGATGCCGCGCCTGGAGACGACGTGCGGTCCGGCGAACAGGCGCTGGGCAAGGTCGTGTCCGTGGCTGGCGATCTCGCGCTGGCCGTGCTGCCGCTCGAACGGCCTGAGGTGCCCTTGCAGATCGGCGGGGTCGATGTCGTCGACACACCGCTGCGGGACGGCCTCGCCCGCTGATCCCACGGGCGTCTCGGGCCCGCGCTGATCGCCTTTCGACTGTCGTGATCCGGCTGCTATGCTCGGCCGCGACAGGGGGCGCACGCGCCCGGGGGAATGTCGAAGCCGTCGCCGTACGGGCCGAGGCCGGTGTGGCGATATGGATCAGGGGAATCATCCAAGGGGTCGTCATGAAGCACAGTTCGCTGTCCGCGGCATTCGCCGCGTCCGTTGTCGCGTGTGTACTCGCCGCGTGCGCCAGCTCCAAGCCGCCACAATCGCCCGCGCCGCCACCGCCGCTGGCTGAACCCAGCGCGTTCGTCGAACAGCTCGACGCCGATGGCCTGTTCGCGTTCGGCAAGGCCGACATCCATGACATCAGCCCCGCGGGACGCGCGGCACTCGATGCCCTCGCCGGCCGCTTGTCCGGCCGCACGCTCGATGTCGTCCACGTGATCGGCCACAGCGACCGCATCGGCAATAAGCAGGGCAACCTGCATCTGTCGAACCGCCGCGCCGAAGCCGTGCGTGGTTACCTGGTCGAACACGGCGTGCCGTCGGACCGCATCACCGCCGTGGGTCGCGGCGATGTCGAGCCGGTGACCGAGTGCAAATCCGAGCGTGGTCAGGCGCTGATCACGTGCCTGGCGCCGAACCGGCGCGTGGAAGTGCGGGTGCGCTTGGCAGATTGACGTCCGGACGATGGGTTTCGCGATCGCTACCCATCCTGCGAGCTACCAGGCGTTGTCGAGACCCTCTCCCCAAGGGAGAGGGTTGGGGTGAAGGCTGACGCACGCGGCATGCCAAATCGAGCAGCTCGGGGATGCACGTCGCGATGCCAGCGCCTCACGCCATCGTCAGCGCCGCCGCCACGATGTCCGCCTCTGACGGAATCACCAGGAACGCCGCGCCCGCCAGCGGCGTGAACGTATCGGCGCCCACCACGCGCCGCAAGGGCGTGTCGCCGAAGCCGGCTTCCGTGATCGCGGTGACGATGCCCTCGCCCACACCCGCGCTGCGACGGCCTTCGTCGACAACCAGCACGCGCGCGCATTCGCCGACATGGCGGGCGATTTCGCCCTCGTTGAGCGGCAGCAGCCAGCGCAGATCGACCACGCGCACCTGCCAGCCGCGCTCGGCCTCGATCATCCGCGCCGCGCGCAGGCTCATCGGCACGCCGTTGCCGAACGTCAGGATGACCAGATCCGTCGCTTTCGCGCTGTATACACGCGCCTCGCCGAAGTTCATCGCCTCGTCCGGCGGCGGATAGGCCGTCGACCATGCGGCGTCGCCGGCGGCGTACAGATCCTTGGTCATGTAAAGCGCGATCGGTTCGAGAAACAGGCACACGCGCCCATCGACCTGTGCCATCGCGGTGAGCGTGCGGAGCATCGTCGCCGCGTCGTCGCCGCGCGAGGGACAGCCGATAACGATGCCGGGAATGTCGCGCAGTGCGGCAATCGAGTTGTCGTTGTGGAAATGTCCGCCGAATCCACGCTGATAGCCCAGCGATGCGATGCGCACCACCATCGGATTGCGGTACTGCCCGTTGCTGAAGAACTGCAGGCTCGCCGCCTCGCCGCGGATCTGGTCGCCGGCGTTATGGAAATACGCGAGGTACTGGATCTCGGGCAGCGCGAGCATGCCCATGTTCGCGAAGCCCTGCGCGAGGCCGAGGATCGTGGTTTCGTCGAGCAGCGTATTGAACACGCGCCGCCCACCGAAAGCTTTCTGCAGGCCCTTGGTGACGGTGTAGACGCCGCCCTTCTGCGCGACGTCCTCGCCGAACAGCAACGCCTCGGGATATTTCGCGAACAGGTCGTGCAGCGCCTGGTTGATCTGCACCGCCAGATGTTTCGGCGGCTGGCGTTCCGGCAGCGCAGCTTCGCTGCCGAAGGCCGCGATACGCGCTTCTGCGCTGGCAGGACGCGTCGCCTCGGCGTGTACCTGCTTGGGCGAGTACGGCGCGAGTGGCGCCACGACATCGTCGAGCCGGGTCAGGCGCGGACGGCTGTCGGCATCTTCCGCAGCGGCGAAGCAACGCACGCGCATGGATTCGTAGAGTTCCAGCAACGCGCTCCTGGACAGCACGCCGGACTCGAGCGCGATTGCCGCACTGCGCAGCAGGGGATCGCTGGCCTCGACCGCGCACAGTTCCGCCATCGCGCGCCATTCGATCTCGAAGTCGGTGCCGGCGTGGCCCATGAGCCGAGTCGTACGCAGGTGCAGGAAGGTCGGCCGGCGTGTGCGTCGGCAGTGCGCGACCGCGCGCTCGACATCGCCGTAGCCCGCGGCCAGATCCAGCCCGTCGGCGGCGAAGTAATCGAGATCCGGCCGGTTTGCGAAGTTGCGCGCGATCCAGCCATCAGGCGTTCTCACCGAAATGCCGATGCCGTTGTCCTCGCAGACGAACAGCACCGGCGCCGGCAGCTTCTGGTACGCGGTGTAGGCCGCCGCGTTGAACGCGGTCTGCGCGGTCGCGTGGTTGCTCGACGCATCGCCGAACGAGCACACGACGATGCTGTCGGCCGGCACCGGCAGCGCATGGCCGATGCGGCGCGCGTGCTCGATCGCGATTGCGGTGCCGAGGGCCTTGGGCAGGTGCGAGGCGATCGTGGACGTCTGCGGCAGCACCCAGAGCGGTTTGCTGCCCCAGACCTTGTGCCGGCCGCCGCTGGCCGGGTCATCCGCGCTGGCCGCGAACGACAGCGCCGAATCCATCACCGGATCCATGCCCGGCACTTTCCGGAAACGCTCGGCCATGAAACCGCCGCTGCGGTAATGCAGGAACGCCGGATCGGTGTGGCGCGTGGCGCGCGCGACCATCGCGTTGCCTTCGTGGCCGCTGGAACCGATGGTGTAGAAGACCTTGTTCTGCACGCGCAGCACGCGCGCCATCAGATCGAGATGACGGCTGATCAGCTGGGATTCGAACAGCTCACGGAAGCCGCGTGCATCGAGCGCGCTGCCGTCGAGGATCCTCTCGTGATCGGCGGGTGTGGCGTCGCGCAGGCCGTCCCACTCGCGGACGAACTGCTGGAAATTCGCGTCGCAGATTTCGGCGCGGTTGAGGCCCTTCATGCGGGCCGGAATCGGATCTGGAACGACTGCGAACATCGAAGCACCTTCAGTCCGTGGCCGCGAGCCTCGCGGCGTTCACCGGCGCAGGCGCCGGCATGTCGATGAAACCCGGCGTGCCGCGCACGCGCGCAAGCCAGTCACGCAGCGCCGGATACGGCGCGAGATCGAACCCGCCGTCGGGCGCGACGGACGTGTAGGCGAACAGCGCGATATCGGCGACGCCGTACGCGTCGCCGGAAAACCATGCAGCGCCACCAGCGAGATGGCCGTCCATCACCGCCAGCGCGCGATGGCCACGCGCCTGCAGCGCCGGCAGGTCCGCGCGGCGCGGGGAATCGGCCTCCGTCCAGCCGCGGATGAAACGCGCGACTGCAATCGCCGGCTCATGGCTGTACTGCTCGAAGAACATCCAGCGCAGCGCCTGCGCGTGTTGCCAGGGATCGGCCGGCAGCAGCGAGGTGCCGTCGGCGAGAAAACACAGGATCGCGTTCGACTCGACCAGAACGCGGCCGCCATCGAGCTCCAGCATCGGCACCTGGCCGTTCGGATTCTTCGCGAGGTACGCAGGCGTGCGCGACTCGCCGCGACTGCTGTCGATCTCGATCCACGTATACGGCCGCCCCAGCTGTTCGAGCAGCAGTCGCACCTTGTGGCAGTTGCCCGAGGTCGACATGCCGTACACGGCCGGAACAGTCGGATCGGTCGTCACGCTGGACAGCGCCACACTTATCGCCGCGCCCGCCACTGGTCGCGGCCCTGACCCCAGATCTCCACCTGCTCGGTGTCGTAGGGCGCAGGCAGCAGCCCCATGCGCAGGAAGCGCGAGCCCAGTTTTTCCGCAACACGCTTGGAGCCTGCATTGGCCTGCGCGATGGTGTGGATCACCTCGTCCCAGCCCAGCGTGTCGAAGGCCCAGTCGATGGTGGCGGCGGCCGCCTCAGGCCCGTATCCCCGCCCCCACGATGCGCGGATAAGACTCCAGCCCACCTCGGTACCCGGCCAGCCGAACGGCTGCCACGGCCCGACCCGTCCGATCCACTCGCCGCTGGCCTTCTCGATCACCGAGAACATGCCGAATCCCAGCAGATGCCAGCTGCCCACCAGTCCGGCAAAGCTGCGCCAGGCGACCGGTGGCCGCTGCACGCCACCGAGGTGACGCATGGTCTCCTCGTCGCCGGTAAAGGCGGCATAGGCGTCGAAATCCTCGCGCCGCGGCAGGCGCAGGATCAGGCGTTCGGTTTCGAGCTGGACATCCGGATACGACACGTCGGAACTCCTGGAACGTCGTGGCAGCGGCACGGCTCTCAGAACGCGTTGATGCCGGTCAGCTCGCGTCCGACCACGAGCTGGTGCACGGTCTCGGTGCCCTCATAGGTGATCACCGATTCGAGATTGAGCGCGTGGCGGATCGGACTGTGTTCGGTGGTGATGCCGGCGCCGCCGAGCAGGTCACGCGCCTCGCGCGCGATGTCGATCGCCATGCGGCAGTTGTTCCACTTCGCCAACGACACCTGCGTGGGTTGCATGTTGCCGGCGTCCTTCAGGCGTCCGAGCTGCAGCGACAGCAGCTGCGCGCTGGTGATGCGGCGCGCCCAGTCGGCCATCTTGATCTGCGCGCTCTGCGTCGCCGCGACCGGGCGCTCGAACAGGATGCGTTCCTTGGAGTAGTTGAGCGCCTCGTCGAGACAGGCGATGGCTGCGCCGATCGGCCCCCAGGTGATGCCATAACGCGCCTGCGTCAGACAGCCCAGCGGGCCCTTCAATCCCTTGACGTTCGGCAGGCGGTTCGCCTCCGGAACGCGCACGCCATCGAAGTACAACGCGCTGGTCACCGACGCACGCAGGCTCATCTTGTGCTTGATCTCCTGCGCGGTGAAGCCCGCGAAATCCTTCTCCACCAGGAAGCCCTGGATGCCGTCATCGGTCTGTGCCCAGACGATCGCCACGTGCGCCAGATTGCCGTTGGTGATCCACATCTTCGAACCGTTGATCACCCAGTCGTCGCCGTCGCGTTTCGCGTGGGTCTTCATGTTCGCCGGATCGGAGCCGCCGTGCGCTTCGGTCAAACCGAAGCAGCCGATGACTTTGCCTGCGGCCATGTCCGGCAGCCAGCGTTGGCGCTGTTCCTCGCTGCCGTAGGCAAAGATCGGATACATGCACAGCGAGGACTGCACGCTGGCAAAGCTGCGCAAGCCGGAATCGCCACGTTCAAGTTCCTGGCAGATCAATCCATAGCTGACCGAATTGAGGCCGGCGCAGCCGTATGCCTCCGGCAGCGTCGCGCCGAGCAGGCCGAGACTGGCCATCTCGGGGATCAGTTCGCTCGGGAATCGCGCCTGGTCGAAACAGTCGCCGATGATCGGCAGCACCCGTTCGTCGGTGAAACGCGCCACCGCGTCCTGCACTGCCCGCTCCTCGTCGGACAACAGCGAACGCACGTCGTACAGGTCGTAGGGATGCAGGGCCATGGCGGATCGTCCCGGAGGGTGATCGGCCGATTGTATCGGCGGTAACGACTGCGTGCTGAGCGGACCCCGCACATGCGAAGGGCCGGCGTTGGCCGGCCCCTCGGGTGATTTGCTCAGACGCTGGCGCGCGTTACTGGCGCGCCGGCGACGACGTATCCGCCGGTGTCTCGAGCGCAGCCGTCATGATCCGGCCGTTGATGACCGGCAGACGCTCTTCCGGACGTTCGTCCATGCGGATCGTGCGCTCGGTGCCGTCGTAGACGTAGGTCACGTCATAACCGACCGTGCGCTCTTCGTCGCCCAGCAGGATGCGGTTGCCGGGCTTGGCGTCGGTGCGCATCGAACCGGTGGTGCCGTCCGGATTGCGATAGCTGACGTTGTAGGCCACGACGCGCGAGGACTGCGACGAATCCTGCACGGTGCGGCACTGGCGGTCGACGCGCTCGCTGACGCGGCCGCCGACATGGTTCCGGTCGACGCGGTTGCCGACGAAGCCACCGGCGGTCGCACCGGCTGCAGTCGCCAACTTGCGGCCGTTGCCGCTTCCGATCTGGTTGCCGACCAAGCCGCCGACCAGCGCACCGACGACGGTGCCACCGACATTGCCATCGCGCTCCGGCAGGCGCTCCTGCACCACGACGTCTTCGCAGACTTCACGCGGTGAGCTGCTGGTCATGGTTTCGCGAATCGGTTCACTGCCCAGGACGGTGGCATAGAGCTGCCCCGTCTCGGTCACCGGGCGGACATCGACGACGTCGGCATAGTCGAGCGCATCGCGCGCGGTGCCGACCGGCTCACCGGTCTTCGCGTCGATGGCGCCCGGCACATCCGCACCTGCAACCGGGTCAACCGCGTCGCGGCTATTGTGATACGCACCGACGGCCACGCCACCCACGAGCAGGGATGCCAATGCAATCGCGATCGTATTGCTCTTCATCGCTCTCTCCTTTCGACCTGGACGGCCTGTTTCGTTCTAGGTGCCGATTGCAGCATTCGCATGCTGAACAGCCACCGGAATTTTGCTCTCCAGACTGACGACCCGCTAAACCGGGGTTGCGAAATGGCGTGCTAGCGTCCATTTGCCTACTGAATTCCGTTGTTGGAGCCCGCCGTGCGCCATCTCATGTCTGCCCCGCTCATCGCCTGGCTGTCGCGGCTGAGCTACCCGCGCATCTTCATGGTGACCGCCGTGCTGTTCGGCGTGAACCTGCTGATTCCCGATCCGATCATCCTCATCGACGAA
Organism: Luteimonas sp.; assembly: GCA_045810015.1. GTDB lineage: Bacteria > Pseudomonadota > Gammaproteobacteria > Xanthomonadales > Xanthomonadaceae > Luteimonas. Next base: position 250,142 of record JBJMWR010000010.1, on the reverse strand, counting down.
GTGCTGCTCGGTCTGGCGACCGTGGTGCTGGCCAAGCGCAAACGTACGCCCAAGCCCGGGGACGAGGCGCCGCGGCCTGCGCTCGACGGCGAGGCACGTCGCTCCTGAGCACTACCATGCTGGTCGACAGTCACTGTCATCTCGACGCGCCGGAGTTCGATCCCGATCGAGACGCAGTGCTTGCGCGTGCGCGGCAGGCCGGCATTGCGCACCAGGTCATCCCGGCGACCCACGCCGAGGCCTGGCCGAAGCTTCGCGATATCTGCGCCGCGACGCCTGGCCTGCACGCGACCTACGGCCTGCATCCGACATTTCTCGCGCACCACCAGCCCGCGCACCTGGACGCGCTCGCGCAATGGGTCGAACGCGAGCGGCCGGTCGCGATCGGCGAATGCGGGTTGGATCATTTCGTCGAAGGTCTCGACGCCGATGCGCAGCTGCACTATTTCGAAGGCCAGTTGCGGCTCGCGCATGCGCACGATCTGCCGGTGATCGTGCATGCGCGGCGAGCGGTGGAAGACACCATCGGCCTGCTGCGCCGCTTCGACGGATTGCGTGGCGTGGTCCACAGCTTCAGCGGCAGCCCCGAACAGGCGACGCAACTGTGGAAGATCGGATTCATGATCGGTCTCGGCGGGCCGCTGACCTATGACCGCGCGAAACGTCTGCATCGCGTGGTCGCGGAGATGCCGCTCGAACAGTTGCTGCTCGAGACCGACGCGCCTGACCAGCCCGACGCCGATCACCGTGGCCAGCGCAACGAGCCGTCACGACTGACGCGCATCCGCGACGTCGTCGCGCAACTGCGGGGCATCACGCCCGATGAAGTCGCCGCGCAGACCTCGCGCAATGCGCTGGCGCTGTTCCGGATCGAAGCGAAATGAAACGCTCGCTCAGGCAGCGGCATCAGCCGAAGGCTTGAGCAGCAATTCGATCGCGCGACCCACGGCCGCGAAAGCGAAGGCGCCCGTGATGTGCGTCGCCGCGCCCAGCCCGCTGCCGCAATCGAGGTTCAGTGCCGCGTCCGGGCCGAGCCGCGGGCGGATGCCACAGACCGTGCCGTCGGCCTGCGGGTAACGCACATTCTCCAACGAATAAATCGCCGACACGCCGAAATAGCGTTTGGCCGTCTTCGGAAAATTGAACTCGGCGCGTAGTTTCTTGCGGATCAGCGCCAGCATCGCATCATGCTCGGTGCGCGACAGATCGCGTACGCGCACCAGGGTCGGGTCGATGCGGCCGCCTGCGGCGCCGACCGTGATCACCGGCAACTTGCGGCGACGGCACCAGGCGATCAGTTCGACCTTGCTGCGGAAGCTGTCGCAGGCATCGATGACGAGATCGAACCCGCCGCCCAGCATCTCTTCGAGATTGGTCGGCGTCACGAAGGCCTGCACGGCGTGCAGTTCCATCGACGGATTGATCGCGCGACAGCGCTCGGCCATCGCCTCGGCTTTGTTGCGACCGTATTGCCCCGCGAGTGCAGGCAACTGGCGATTGGTGTTGGACACGCAGATGTCGTCGGCATCGATCAGGGTCAGCGCGCCCACACCGGTCCGCGCAAGCGCCTCGGCCACCCACGAGCCGACTCCGCCCAGCCCCACGATCGCGACATGCCGCTGCAGCAGGCGCGTGACGCTGCCCTGCCCGTACAGGCGTTCGATACCGGAAAAGCGTGCGCGTGCGTCTTCGTCCATGTGCGCAGTTTAACGGCGGCGGCCCCCGCGCTAGCGCGTGCTAAGGTCGCGCCGCCGAGCAGCCCGCCAGGAATCCGCGATGTCCACGACACCTCCGTCTGCCACACCGCCTCGTGGACCTGCGTCAGCAGCGGGCTATCTGGTGGTATTCGCGATCGGCCTGATCGTCGGCGTCTTCCTGGTCGTAGTGATGCTGCGCACGCTCGATGCCCGCAGGACCTGGCAGGACCGGTATCCCGCCGCGCTGATGCAGCTCTACCAGGCGCAGGTCGCGCAGCTGTCGGGCAATCTGGACGCCAACCGTTGCGCACCGACCGACACCCTCGCGCATCTGCAGACGATGCGGGCGCTGTCGAACGATCTGGAAGCCGCGTTCCCCGATCTGCGTGACCACCGCGGATTCGTCGCACATGCGGCCGATGCGCGTCGCACGTTCGATACAGCCCTGGCGGCACCGCCAGCGGACTGCGCCGGTCTCCGCGCAACGATCAACTCGATCGGCGAGACGTGCAGCGCCTGTCATCAGGACATGCGCGGCTGACGCCCGCAAGGCGATTGGACTGAACGGGCGCTGCATGCGTCCGTCGGGAGCGGCGGAATTTCTGCGGCATTCACGCGGACCTGCCTAGCGTTGCCCCGTCGGGTCGATCCCGCCCGCGCTCCCCAGAACAATGCTGCGAAAGCAACCGGAGGTTAGCCCCATGAAGACTGGTCTGATCGGAACTGCCGTACTGGCCGCATCCGTCGCCCTCGCCGGCTGTGCGACCTCGCCCGGATACGGATCCGGCTACGGCAACAGTGGGTATGGCAACAGCGGATACGGCCGTCCCGCGAACTGCTACGACTGCGGTACCGTCACGCGGATCGAAACCGTTCGCGGCAACAGCAATCCCAATATCGCCGGTCCACTGATCGGTGGCGTCGTCGGCGCGGTCGCTGCGAAGGAACTCGCACGCCGCAACACTGACAGCGAAGGCCGTCGCAATGTCGCGATCGGCGCGGGTGCGGTCGGGGGCGCGCTGGCCGGCAACGCGATCCAGAACCGCACCGAGGGCGGCGGCGCCCACTACAACGTTCACGTCCGGATGCAGGACGGCCGCACGACGGTGCTGTCGCAGAGCGATGTCGGTGGCCTGCGCGAAGGTTCGAACGTGCGCGTGCAGAACGGTCAGGCCTACGCTTACTGAGCGGCGCTACACACGGACAAGAAAAAACCCGGCACAGGCCGGGTTTTTTCTGGCTCGAATCCGTCGGAATCAGAGCGGATTGACAGCGTCCGCCTGCAGACCCTTCTGGCCCTGCACCACCTCGAACGAAACCTTCTGGCCTTCCTGCAGCGACTTGAAGCCGGTGCCCTGGATGGCGCGGAAATGCACGAATACGTCTTCACCACTTTCGCGGCTGATGAAGCCGAAGCCCTTGGCGTCGTTGAACCACTTGACGGTGCCTTCTTCGCGATCTGCCATGTTGCTCTCTCTCCCTGGAACGTTTCGATAGTGGATCGATGGAACGCCTGATGCGGCGGCTGGTTGCAAGGAGAACACGGGTGCGACGATGCAGCGGACCGGGTGGGACGAGCCAACACGAATCTACTTCACGCAGGGTCACGGTTCACGGTGACCTTGACAAACACAGCGATCGCAAAGTACCCCGCTGTTTATGAAAATGCAATCCGGGTTCACCCCATCTTTTAGCGACCGCCGGAACCGGGTTGCGACGCCGTTTACAGGAGCTGCCACGTGGACCTGAGTGCCCTGTTCTATGTGCTCGCGGCACTGCTCGTCCTGGTCGGTATGGCCGGTGTCGTACTGCCTGCATTGCCGGGCGTCCCCCTTATTTTTGCCGGCATGCTGCTCGCCGCGTGGGCGGATGGTTTCGAGCGCGTCGGCGTCTGGTCGCTGGTCACGCTGGGCATGTTGACGGCGGTGTCGTTCGTGGTGGACTTCTGGGCGACGGCGGTCGGCGCGAAACGTGTCGGTGCCAGCAGACTCGCACTGGTCGGCACGATTGTCGGCACATTCGTCGGTCTGTTCTTCGGATTGCCGGGCCTGTTCGCCGGCCCCTTCGTCGGCGCTGTCATCGGTGAACTGATCAGCCGCCGCGATCTGCGGCCGGGTGGTCTGGGCCAGGCGACGCGCGTCGGGATCGGCACATGGATCGGCATCGCGATCGGCGTGGCGCTCAAGCTCGCGCTCGCGGTGCTGATGCTCGCGGTCTTCGCATTCGCCTGGTGGTGGTGAGTGCACTATCGTCGCGCTTGAGCCCACGACGACCGCACGCCAAATGCCGGATACCGCTTCGCAACACCCCGCACCGCAGCGCCTGTCATTCGTATTCGCCGGCGCCCTGCTCGCCGTACTGGCCTGCGTTTTCGCCGCACCCGTCGAGGCGGTGGCTCCCGCTGCTCCGGCCGCGACCGCCGCTGCAACGCCGGCTTCCGGCGCGGCGGCCGCACCTGCCGCGACGCCCGCGACAGTCGTCGAGAACGTCGACGTACGCTCGCGACTCGATCAGGTGTACGACGAAGCCGAGGCGCGGGTGCTGCGGCTGATCGCGAACCTGCCGTTGCTGCTTGCGGCCGCAGTGATCGTCTTCATCGCATCATGGATCGGCGGCTTCGTTTCGCAGCGTCTGCACTGGCTGCGTCTGCGTACGCGCAATCCCTATCTTGACGAACTGATCCGGCGCGCAATGCGGACGGTGATCCTGCTGATCGGCATCCTGATCGCGCTGGATCTGCTCAATGCCACGGCACTGGTCGGCGCGATGCTCGGTTCGGCCGGCGTGCTGGGCCTTGCACTCGGCTTCGCGTTCAAGGACATCGCCGAAAACTATATCGCCGGCATCCTGCTGAGCCTGCGCCGCCCCTTCGAACCCGGCGAGATGGTCAAGATCGACAGCTACGAGGGCAAGGTCGCCGCGCTCAGCGCGCGCACCATGACGCTGATCACGCTCGACGGCAACGAGTTGCGGCTGCCCAACGCGCTGGTCTTCAAGGCGGTGGTGCTCAACTACACCAGCAATCCGACACGCCGTTTCGATTTCGCGTTCAACATCGACGCCAGCCAGTCCATCCGCAAGGCGCACGCCGTGGCGATGGCGGAGGTCGCCAGCATCGAAGACGTACTGACTGATCCCGCCCCCTCGTGGACGGTGGTCGAGTTCGGCGCGAACGGCGTGGTCCTGCGTTTCTTCGGTTGGGTGGACCAACGCCGCAGCGACCTGGGCAAGACCCGCAGCGAAGCAATCCGCCTTGTGAAGGGCGCGTTCTGGCGAGAAGGGATACAAGGACCGAGGACCACGACACACGTGGTGCTGGCCAGGGAAGAGGACACCGCCACGCCGGCGGCCGTCGACCACGAGCCTGCCACCAGCGCCGGCGTCGACACCTCGGTGAACCGGGATATCGACCGCCAGGTCGCCGAAGTGCAGAGTACCGACGAAAGCAACCTCCTCACGCTCAAGGACGCGACCTGATCATGCGACCCGCTTATCTCTTTCCTGCCGCCTTGGCCGCAGTCTCCGGCCTTGCCCATGCGCAGACGCCCGATGTGCCAACTGCTGCGCCGACCGCGCCGGCGACCATGGACGCCTGTGTCGCGCTCGAGCAGGACGCCCAGCGCCTGGCCTGCTTCGACTCGATGACCGGCCGCGCCGCACGCACGCCGCAGCAGGCCGATACCGAGGCCGCGGTGGCACGCGAGCTGCGCAGCAATCCCGCGGTGCGCGCCGACGCGCTGGCCGAGGGCACCGCCTCGCGCAGCCTGTATGCCCACGATGGCGGCGACCGGTTGACCGATGCGATCGCCAACGCCGGCCAGGGTTCGCTGCTCGACAGCCGCTGGGAACTCGCCAAGGATTCCAAGCTCGGCATCTTCAATATGCGGGCCTACAAGCCGGTCTATCTGTTGCCGGCGTTCTGGACGTCGGACGTCAACCAGACGCCGTCCTCGCCCAACCCCGAGAACACGGTCACCACATCGCAGGGTCTCGACAGCCTGGAAGCGAAGTTCCAGCTGAGCTTCAAGACCAAGGCGGTGGAGAACCTGTTCGGCACCAATGGCGACATCTGGATGGGCTACACCCAGAGCTCGCGCTGGCAGGTCTACAACACCGAGGAATCGCGCCCGTTCCGCGAGACCAACTACGAGCCCGAAGTGCTGATGGTGTTCCGCAACGGCTACAGCCTGCCTGGCGGCTGGCATGGCCGCATGGCCGCGATCGGCGTCAACCACCAGTCCAACGGCCGCGGTGATCCGCTGTCGCGCAGCTGGAACCGGGTGATGTTCAACTTCGGATTCGACCGCGAGGACTGGGCGCTTGTCGTGCGCCCTTGGGTACGCATTTCCGATGGCAGCGAGGACGACAATCCGGACATCGAGGATTACATGGGCCGGGGCGACATGACCCTGACCCACGTGCGCGGCGGCCACATCTATACCCTGATGGGACGCCACACGCTGCGCGGCGGCGAACGTTCGCGCGGCGCCCTGCAGTTCGACTGGGGCTTCCCGATCCACAAGAATTTTCGCGGTCACCTGCAGGTCTTCAACGGATATGGCGAAAGCCTGATCGACTACAATCACAAGGCCACCTATGTGGGCCTGGGCATCTCACTGCTCGACTGGTTCTAAAGGGCGCACACCCCCTCTGATCTCGCACCTAGACGCCGCCCGAGAGGCGGCGTCTGCGCATTCCGGCTTATGCTCGACAGCGTTGCCCGCAGACAGGTTTCCCATGGACACAGCGCCTGCACGACCCCGACGCTCGTTCTTCGCCTATGCATCGGCTCTGCTGGGCCTGCTCAGCGTGTTTGGCGTGGTGTGCTTCCATTTCCCGGAACTGCTGACCAGCCGCGAGTTCCGCGCGGTCTACAACGAAGGCTTCGCCCGGCACTTGCTGCTGGTCGGCCTGGTCGCGGCCTTCATTCTCGGCACGCTTGCGATCCTGCGCGACCGCAACCGCCGCATCGCGACGGTCGGTGTCGGCAGCGCGACGCTCGCGGTGCTGCTCGGCGGCATTAACGTGCAATTCGACAGCATCGGCGCGACGCCCTACTCGCTGGGGCTCGACTGGTTCGTGATCTCGCTGTTCTTCTCGGCGCTGGTGTTCGTGCCGCTGGAGCGCTACCTCGGCAAGCGCCGCATGTCGCCGCTGCGCCGCGGCTGGCGCACCGACATCGCCTACTTCTTCATGAGCCACGTGCTCGTGCAGTTCATTCTGATTCTGGTGACCGCGTCGACCTCGACGATCGCCGGGCTCGCAGTGTTCCCGGCGCTCAAGGATGCGATCCAGTCGCTGCCGGTCTGGGCGCAGTTCCTGATCGCGGTGTTCGTCGCCGATCTCGCCCAGGCGCTGCTGCACCGCGCATACCACAACGTGCCGTGGCTCTGGCGCTTCCACGCCGTGCACCACTCCAGCCGGGAGATGGACTGGCTGGCCGGCTCGCGCATCCATTTCGTCGAGATCGTGCTGACGCGCAGTTTCGTGCTGCTGCCGTTGCTGGTGCTGGGGTTCTCGACGCCGGCGGTCAATGCCTACGTGATTCTGGTCGGTCTGCAGGCGGTGATCGCCCACGCCAACATCGGCGTGCGTTTCGGCTGGCTCGAATACCTGCTGGTGCTGCCGCGGTATCACCACTGGCACCACGCCCGGCAGCAGGACTACATCGACGCCAACTACGCGATCCACCTGCCGCTGATCGACATGCTGATGGGCACGTTCAAGCTGCCGCGCGACCAGGCGCAGTGGCCGGAGGAATACGGCGTCATGAAGCTCGAGACCGTGCCGCAGGGCATTGTCGAACAGCATCTGATGCCGTTCCGGCGGAAAAAGACCTTCGATGAGTTCGTAGACTGAGGAGACGGACATGACGCGCACGTTCCGTACCGCCAAGCGTGCCAGCGTCTGCACGCTCGCAATGTGGCTGCTCGCAGGCTGCGCGACCGAACCGCGCTTGCTGCTGCCGACGTCGCCCGAAGGTCTCGCGTGCATCGCGGTGTGCGATACGGCGCGATCCCGATGCGTGTCCTTCGAGACGGCGAGCGCGGAGCTTGCAGCAAGCGCTTGCGACAACAGCCAGCAGGTCCAGACCTGCGTCGATCGCGCCGTCGACGACCGTACCGTCCTGGCGTGCGAGGCGAAACTGAGTACCGGACACTGCCCAGACACGGCACCGTCGTTAGGACCCTGTAACGAAGACCGCCTGATGTGCGCGCTGCAATGCGGCGCGAAGATGCTCGACCCCTGAGCGGATACGACGACGGCGCCCGGAGGCGCCGTCGCGTTTCGAACGGTCTAGCGGATCAGGCGATCTCGACCACCGGAATGCCGCCGATGCGCGCCTTCCACTCGCGCGGACCGGTCTCGTGCACGGAGGTGCCGGCCGAATCCACGGCGACGGTCACCGGCATGTCCTGCACTTCGAACTCGTAGATCGCTTCCATGCCGAGATCTTCGAACGCGAGCACCTTCGCCGCCTTGATCGCCTTCGACACCAGATACGCCGAGCCGCCGACTGCCATCAGGTAGACCGACTGGTGCTTCTTGATCGCCTCGATCGCGGTCGGGCCACGCTCGGCCTTGCCGACCATGCCCAGCAGACCGGTCCGTTCGAGGATCTGGTCGGTGAACTTGTCCATGCGCGTCGCAGTGGTCGGACCCGCAGGGCCGACGACTTCGTCGCGTACCGGATCGACCGGGCCGACGTAATAGATGAAGCGGCCCTTGAGGTCGACCGGCAGCGTCTCGCCGCGGTTGAGCATCTCGACCATGCGCTTGTGCGCGGCGTCGCGACCGGTCAGCAGCTTGCCGTTGAGCAGCAGCACCTCGCCCGGCTTGAAGGTCGTGACCTCTTCCGGGGTGATCGTGTCGAGGTCAACGCGGCGCGCGCCGGTCGGGTTGTAGGTCAGCTCCGGCCAGTCGGCCAGCGATGGCGGATCGAGCATCACCGGGCCGCTGCCATCGAGCGTGAAATGTGCGTGGCGCGTGGCTGCGCAGTTCGGGATCAGCGCGACCGGCAGATTCGCCGCGTGGGTCGGGAAATCCTTGACCTTGATGTCGAGCACCGTGGTCAGGCCGCCCAGGCCCTGCGCGCCGATGCCGAGCGCGTTGACCTTGTCGTAGAGCTCGAGGCGCAGCTCTTCGGCGCGGTTCGACGCGCCACGGGCCTGCAGTTCGACGATGTCGATCGGCTCCATCAGCGCTTCCTTGGCCAGCAGCATCGCCTTCTCGGCGGTGCCGCCGATGCCGATGCCGAGCATGCCCGGCGGACACCAGCCGGCGCCCATCGTCGGCACGGTCTTGAGCACCCAGTCGACGATGGAATCGGAGGGGTTGAGCATCGCGAACTTCGACTTCGCTTCCGAACCGCCGCCCTTGGCCGCGACGATCACGTCGACGGTGTTGCCCGGCACGATCTTGACGTTGACCACGCCCGGCGTGTTGTCCTTCGTATTGATGCGCTTGCCGGCGGGATCGGCCAGCACCGAGGCGCGCAGTTTGTTGTCCGGATGGTTGTACGCGCGGCGCACGCCTTCGTGGACCATGTCCTCGACGCCCATCGTCGCGTCGTCCCAGCGCACCGACATGCCGACTTCGAGGAATACGGTGACGATGCCGGTGTCCTGGCAGATCGGCCGGTGGCCCTCGGCGCACATGCGCGAATTGATCAGGATCTGCGCGATCGCATCCTTCGCGGCCGGCGACGCCTCGCGCTCGTAGGCGGCGGCAAGGTTCTTGATGTAGTCGACCGGGTGGTAATAGCTGATGTACTGCAGGGCGTCGGCGACGGACTGGATGAAATCGTCCTGGCGGATCGACACGGGTGTCGACGACACCTGGGATGCGGAATGGCTGGCGGTCACGGCTGGCTCGAAGGCTGGCGGAAAACCCGCCCATTCTAGGCTATCGGCTCGCGGACACGGCCCGGCGGGGGCTGCAAGGCCGGCGCGCGCCGCGCACACTGCGCGCATGGACATTCTCGTACTCGTGCTGGATCTGGTCGGCACCTTCGTCTTCGCGCTCAGCGGCGCGATGCTCGGCGTGCGCCGCCGGCTGGATCTGTTCGGCGTGCTCGTGCTGGCATTCGCCGCCGCGACCGCCGGCGGCATGACCCGCGACGTGTTGATCGGCGCGACGCCGGTCGCCGCGCTCAGCGACTGGCGCTATCCCGGGATCACGCTGGCCGCCGGCCTGATTACCTTCGTCTGGGCACCCCTGATCGAGCGGCTGCAGCAACCGGTGCGCATGTTCGACGCGATGGGGCTGGCGCTGTTCGCTGTCGTCGGCGCGCAGAAGGCGCTCGATTTCGGGATCGCCCCGCCGATGGCCGCTGCCCTGGGCATGTTGACCGGCATCGGCGGCGGCATCGCCCGCGACGTGTTGATGGCGCAGGTGCCGCTGGTATTGCGCGCCGAACTCTATGCGGTTGCGGCGCTGGCCGGCGCGGCCGTGGTCGCCCTCGGGCACTGGCTGCACTGGCCGCCCGTGCCCTGCGCGATCGCAGGCGCGCTGCTGTGTTTCGGCCTGCGCATGATGGCGCTGCGCTTCGGCTGGCAACTGCCGGTGGCGCTGCAGTCCGGGGGCGACGGCGAACCGCCCGACGCGATGCGCTGACCGTCGCAGCGGCCTGCCCCGCGCGCGCATACGATATCGCCCATGTCGACACCTACGCCCAAGCGCGCTGCCGCGAGCGCGCAACGCCCGAGCCTGCGCGAACGCTTCAATGCGATGCGCAATCTGCGCCCGTTCCTGAAGCTGATCTGGCAGACCAGCCCCGGCCTGACGCTGACCAGCCTGGGCCTGCGCCTGATCCGCGCGTTCCTGCCGGTGGTGATGCTCTACATCGGCAAGCTGATCATCGACGAGGCGATCCGCCTGGTCGGCGCGGGCGTCGCCTTCGACGATCTCGCCACCGCCTGGCGCGGCGGCGCGCTGGATCATCTGGCCTGGCTGCTCGCGCTGGAGTTCGGCCTGGCGATCGGCTCCGACCTGCTCGGCCGCATGGTCAGCTACGCCGACAATCTGCTGTCGGAGCTGTTCACCAACGCAACCAGCGTGCGCCTGATGGAACACGCGGCGACGCTCGATCTCGAGGATTTCGAAGATCCCGAGCTGCAGGACAAGCTCGACCGTGCGCGCCGGCAGACGATGGGGCGCATGAACCTGATGGGCCAGCTGTTCGGCCAGGTGCAGGACGCGATCACCGTGGTGAGTTTCGCGATCGGCCTGATGGTCTACGCGCCGTGGCTGATCCTGCTGCTGGCGATCGCGCTGATCCCGGCCTTCATTGGCGAATCGCATTTCAACGCGCTCGGCTACACGCTCAACTTCCAGTGGACGCCCGAGCGCCGCCAGCTGGAATACGTGCGCCAGACCGGCGCCAGTCTGGAGACCGCGAAAGAGGTCAAGATCTTCGGCCTGCACCGGTTCCTGATCGACCGCTACCGCACGCTCGCCGATGGGTTTTTCCTGGCCAACCGCTCGCTGGCGAGACGCCGCGCGATCTGGGGCACGCTGCTGGCCGCGCTCGGCACGCTGGGTTACTACGTCGCCTACGCCTACATCGCCTGGCGCACGGTGCGCGGCGATTTCACGATCGGCGATCTGACCTTCCTCGCCGGCAGCTTCCGCCGCCTGCGCCAGCTGCTGGAAAGCCTGCTGGTCGGGTTCTCGCAGGTCGCGGGCCAGGCGCTGTATCTCGACGATCTGTTCTCGTTCTTCGCGATCGAACCTGAAATCACCTCGCCCGCCGATCCGGTGCCGTTCCCGCAGCCGATACGCGCAGGGTTCGTGTTCGAGAACGTGGGCTTCCGCTATCCCGGCGCCGAGCGTTGGGCGGTGCGGCATCTCGATTTCACCCTGCACGCGGGCGAGGTGCTGGCCCTGGTCGGCGAGAACGGCGCGGGCAAGACCACGCTAGTGAAGCTGCTGGCGCGGCTGTACGACCCCGACGAAGGCCGGATCCTGCTCGACGGCCGTGACCTTCGCGCCTACGACCTCGACGCGCTGCGCGCGAACACCGGCGTCATCTTCCAGGATTTCGTGCGCTACCACCTGACCGCCGGCGAGAACATCGGCGTCGGCCGCATCGAGGCGATGGGCGACGACGCGCGTATCCAGGACGCCGCGCGCCGCTCGATGGCCGACGAACTCATCGCCGGCCTGCCCGGTGGCTATGACCAGCTGATCGGCCGTCGTTTCAAGACCGGCGTCGATCTGTCGGGCGGCCAGTGGCAGAAGATCGCGATCGCCCGCGCCTACATGCGCGAGGCGCAGGTCATGATCCTCGACGAGCCGACCGCGGCGCTCGACGCACGCAGCGAGTTCGAAGTGTTCCGACGCTTCAAGGAACTCTCCGAAGACCGCACCGCCGTGCTGATCTCGCATCGTTTCTCCAGCGTGCGCATGGCCGACCGCATCCTCGTGCTCGAGCAGGGCCGCATCGAAGCCAGCGGTACGCATGCCGAACTGATGACGCAGGGCGGACGCTATTCGGAGCTGTTCGAACTGCAGGCAGCCGGCTATCGCTGACGGCATGTCGTCCGCGCGAGCGCGCTCGCCCGTGATCCGTGGGAGCACGCCCGCCCGTGATCCGTGGGAGCGCGCTCGCGCGCGATGGGGCGTTGCCGGGAATGCCCTCGCGCAATCGCGCTCCTGCAGAACCTGTGGCCGTGAGTCAGCGTTGACGCCACGCTGCGTACGCTGCCGGTCACCAACGGAGCAGACCGAATGACCGACACCAGCCGCGCGCTTGCGCGACACGCGCAGATCCTGCGGTTCCTGATGAAATATCGCAGCGCCGGGGTGTTGTCGGGTTTCGAATTCGATCCCGCCACCGCAGACGCAGCAGTCGAAGGCGAACCCGGGAAGCCGGACGCCTTCGTCGATGATCTCGAAGCGCTGGGACCGACCTTCATCAAGATCGGCCAGGCGCTGTCGACGCGTCCGGACATGGTGCCGCCTGCCTACCTGGTCGCACTGGAGCGCATGCAGGACAACGTCTCGCCGCTGCCCTTCGAGGTGATCCACGACGCGGTCGAAGATGCGCTGGGCGTGCGCATCAGCAAGGTCTTCGAAAGCTTCGACGAGAAGCCCCTCGGCAGCGCATCGCTGGCCCAGGTGCATCGCGCGACCCTGCGCGACGGCCGCAAGGTCGCGGTGAAGGTGCAGCGCCCGGGCATCACCGAACAGATCCGCGACGACCTCGACACCCTCGCCCGCCTCGCCGGGGGCGTGGATCGCGTCACCGAAGTCGGGCGCCGCATCCGGTTCGCCGACTGGGTACACGAGTTCCGGCGCACGCTGCTGGCCGAACTCGACTATCGCATCGAGGCCGAGAACCTCGACCGCTTTGACGCGCATTTCGTGGCCTATCCTGCGCTGTTCGTACCGAAGCCGGTCTGGGATCTCACCCGCGCCCGCGTGCTGACGATGGAACTGGTCGAAGGCACCAAGGTCACCGACATCACCGGCCTGCAGCGCACCGAGCGCGACATGGCGCCACTGGCGACCGAGCTGCTGCACGGCTATCTCGACCAGGTGTTCGTGCACGGCGAGATCCACGCCGATCCGCACCCGGGCAATCTGCTGTTCACCCGCGACGGGCGTCTCGCGCTGCTGGATCTCGGCATGGTCGCGCACGTCCCGCCGCGTACGCGCGAGCGCCTGCTGAAACTGCTGTTCGCGGCGGTCGACGGCCGCGGCGAACAGGTGGCGGCCGAAGGCATCGCCATGGGCACGCGGCTGGAAGATTTCGACGAGGCGCGCTACTACCGCGATGTCGGCCAACTGGTCGCGCGCTACGCCGCGCAGTCCGGCGCGACCGGCCAGACCGAAGGCCGCCTGATGCTCGACCTCGTGCGCCTGGCGACGGCATGTGGCCTGCGCACGGCGCCGGAAATGAGTCTGCTCGGCAAGACGCTGCTGCATCTCGAATCGGTGGTGCAGGCGCTCGATCCCGAGCTCGACATGAAGCGCGTGGTCGAGGAGCACCTCAACAACATGATGCGACAGCGCCTGCGCAAGTCGCTGTCGCCGGCCAACCTCGCCAGCGAACTGATGGACATGCAGGAGCTGGTACGCGATGCCCCGCGCAAGGTGTCGAACGTGCTGTCGCTGCTGTCGGAAAACCGCCTGCGCGTGCGGCTGACGGGCCTTGAGGAATCGCATCTGCTCGAGAGCCTGCACAAGATCGCCAACCGCATCGCGGCCGGTATCGTCACCGCGGCGCTGATCCTGGCCTCGGCGATGATGATGGACAACCCCGGCGGTCCGCGCCTGTTCGGCTATCCGGCGATCGCGCTGCTGCTGTTTCTGACAGGCGCCGGGCTGGGCATCGCGATCGTGCTCAGCGCACTGCTCGGCGACAAGCGGGCCAAACCCAACGAGGAACGCGGGCCGAACTAGGCCCGCACCGCGGATAGCACCTGCGCGCGCGGCGCAGGTGGAACGACGTGTCCGGCGCGATCGTCGCCGGCAAAATGAGAACCGGTCTCATCGCTGGTATCATGCCCGGCTTCCCCGCGCCGCTTCTTCTGCTTATGTCAGCCGCCTTTGGCACCGAAACGGTGCTGGATGTCCGTCACTGGACGGACGCCTATTTCAGCTTCACTACCACCCGCGACGACGGCTTCCGATTCGAGAACGGCCAGTTCGTGATGATCGGGCTGGAAACCGAAGGCAAGCCGATCCTGCGTGCCTATTCGATCGCCAGTGCGAACTGGGAAGAGCAGCTGGAATTCTTCAGCATCAAGGTCGACAACGGCCCGCTGACGTCGCGCCTGCAGCACATCCAGCCGGGCGACCAGGTGCTGATCGGCCGCAAGCCGACCGGCACCCTGCTGATCCACGATCTGCACCCGGGCCGGAATCTGTATCTGCTGGGCACCGGCACCGGCTTCGCGCCGTGGCTGTCGGTGATCAAGGATCCCGAGACCTACGAGCGCTTCGACAAGGTCATCGTGACCCACGGCGTGCGGACGCCGCAGGATCTGGCCTATCGCGACTACATCGTCAACGAGCTGCCGCACCACGAGTTCCTCGGCGAACAGATGTCGAAGCAGCTGCTGTACTACCCGGCGGTGACCCGCGAGGACTTCGACTTCAACGGCCGCAGCCACCGCGGCCGCCTGACCGAGCTGCTCGACAGTGGCCGCATGGCGTCCGATCTCGGCCTGCCGCCGCTCGACCCCGAACACGACCGCGCGATGATCTGCGGCAGCCCGCAGATGCTGGCCGACTTCCGCCAGTTGCTCGACGCCCGCGGCTTCGAAGCCGCCCCGCGCATCGGCACGCCTGGCCAGTACGTCTTCGAGCGCGCGTTCGTCGAGAAGTGATGCGAGCGGCGCGCACGCCGGGTGCTGACTACCCGATTCGAGCCCCTCTCCCCCCGGGAGAGGGATTGGGGTGAGGGCGGACGCCCGCAGTGAGCTCACAGGTCAGCGATGGGATTCACTGACGCTCTTCCATCCGACGAACCGCTCACCCCAGTGCCGCCTCGATCGGCTTGCGCAGGCTTTCGGGCTTGGCGGACGGCGCGAACCGGTCGATGACCTGCCCGTCGCGGCCCACCAGGAACTTCGTGAAGTTCCACTTGATCGCACGCGTGCCCAGCACGCCCCGCTTCTGCGCCTGCAACCAGGTCCAGAGCGGATGCGCGTCCGCGCCGTTGACGTCGATCTTGGCGGACATCGGAAAATCGACTGCGTAGTTGAGCGCGCAGAAATCGCGGATGTCCGCCGCCGCGCCCGGTTCCTGATGCCCGAACTGGTCGCAGGGAAAGCCCAGCACCACCAGGCCCTGGTCGCGGTAATCGCGCCACAGCTGCTGCAGGCCGGTGTACTGCGGGGTGAAGCCGCACTTCGATGCGACGTTGACGATCAGCAGGACGCGGTCGGCGTAATCGGACAGCGGTTGCGGCGAACCGTCGAGGCTGGTGGCCTGGAAATCGAATGCGCTGGTCATCGCGGCTCCGGCATTGAAAACGGAGTGACAGTTTGACCGACCGCTCCCCCTCGCGCGACCTATCCTGCGCAGCGCGGTGCAGGGTCCGCGCCCAAGCCTATGTCATGCGGTCGAATCCCGCGTCCCGACTTCCGGCATGGTCCGCCTGCACACCCGATCGGCTAGCCTAGTGGGTCATGTCACCGGGAGAATCCCCTTGCTGAAGCACCCGCTCGCCGTCGCACTCTGCGCGGCCCTCGCCGTGTCCGCCCTGCCCGTCTTCGCGCAGTCCACCGGCACCGCCACGCCTGCCACGCCTGCCACGTCCGCCGCGAGCGCCCAGCGCACCGCCGACAATCCGCTGTTCGTCGAGAGCACGCTCGATCTGCGCTACCCGCACTTCGACCAGATCCAGGACGAGCACTTCGGTCCCGCGTTCGACGCCGGCATGGCCGAAAACCTGCGCGAGATCGAAGCGATCGCCGACAATCCGGAAGCGCCGACGTTCGACAACACGATCATCGCGCTGGAGAAGTCCGGTGAAGTGCTGTCGCGCGCCCGCGGCATCTTCGGCAGCCTCAACGGCACCGACACCAACGACGCGCGCAAGAAGATCGACGCCGACTACGCGCCGAAATTCGCCGCGCACCGCGATGCGGTGATGCTCAACCCGAAGCTGTTCGCACGCGTCGACACGCTGTTCAAGAACGTCGACTCGCTGGGTCTTGACGCCGAAGGCAAGCGCCTCGTCGAGCGGTACCACACGATGTTCGTTCGCGCCGGTGCCAACCTGACCGAAGCGCAGAAGCAGGAAATGCGCCGCATCAACGCCGAGTCGGCGAAGCTCAGCACGACCTTCAGCCAGAACGTGCTCAACGAGGTCAACGATTCGGCCGTCGTCGTCGACACCGTCGAGGAACTCGACGGCATGAGCGAGGCGCAGATCGCCGCCGCTGCCGATGCGGCGAAGTCGCGCGGTCTCGACGGCAAGTACGTCATCACTCTGCTCAATACGACCATCCAGCCTCCGCTGCCGCAGCTCAACAACCGTGAGCTGCGCGAACGTCTGCACAAGGCCTCCGTCGCCCGCGGCAGCCGTGGCAACCAGTACGACAACACCGGGGTCATCGCGGAAATCCTGAAGCTGCGCGCGGAACGCGCGAACCTGATGGGCTATCCGAACCAGGCTGCCTTCATCCTCGAGGACTCGACCGCCGGCACCGTCGAGGCGGTCAACGACATGCTGGGCCAGCTGGCGCCGCCTGCCGTCGCCAACGCCAAGCTTGAAGCCGCCGAACTGCAGGCCATGATCGACCGCGAACAGGCCGCCAAGGGCGAACCGACGTTCCAGCTCGAACCGTGGGACTGGGCCTATTACTCGGAGAAGGTCCGCCAGGACAAGTACAGCTTCGACGACGCGCAGCTCAAGCCGTATTTCGAGATGAAGAACGTTCTGGAAAACGGCGTGTTCTTCGCCGCGACCAGGCTCTACGGCATCACGTTCAAGGAACGCACCGATCTACCGAAGTACCATCCGGACACCTGGACCTACGACGTCTTCAACGAGGACGGCAGCCAGCTCGCGATCTTCATCTTCGACCCTTACGCACGCCCCTCGAAGCGTGGCGGTGCATGGATGAACTCGTACGTGTCGCAGTCGGAACTCGATGGCACGCTGACGGTCACCGCGAACCACCTCAACATTCCGAAGCCGCAGGCCGGCCAGCCGACGCTGCTGACCTGGGACGAAGTGACGACGACGTTCCATGAGTTCGGCCATTCGCTGCACGGCATGTTCTCGGACGTGAAGTACCCGTTCTTCAGCGGTACCAGCGTGCCGCGTGACTTCGTCGAATTCCCGTCGCAGGTGAACGAGATGTGGGCCGACTGGCCGGAAGTGCTGGCCAACTACGCCAAGGACTACCGCACCGGCGCGCCGATGCCGGCCGAACTGCTGGCCAAGGTGCAGGCTGCGGCGAAGTTCAACCAGGGCTTCGAGACGACTGCGTATCTCGGCTCGGCCATGCTCGACCAGTATCTGCATCAGCTGCCCGCCGACCAACTGCCGTCGGGCGATGAGGTCATTGCCACTGAGGCTGCGGCGCTCAAGGCCGCCGGTCTCGATTACGCGCCGGTGCCACCGCGCTACCGCACGCCGTACTTCAGCCACATCAACGGCGGCTATGCAGCTGGCTACTACGCCTACATCTGGTCGGAAGTGCTGGACGCGAATACCGTCCAGTGGATCGAGCAGAACGGCGGCCTGACCCGCGAGAACGGCGACCGCTTCCGCAGCACACTGCTGTCGCGGGGCGGCAGCAAGGACGCCAAGCAGCTGTTCCTCGACTTCACCGGGCACGAGCCGCAGATCGAGCCGCTGCTGATCAAGCGGGGTCTCGCGCCGGATCCGAAGGACGCCGCGAACTGATCGAGCTGCATACCGCTTGACCCGAAACGCCCGGCCTCGCGCCGGGCGTTTCGCTTGGCACTTTCGAACGCGCACATTCCACGGTACACACGTCCGCCGCACACCTGGCCTGTAGCATGGCCGCATGTCCGCGATCGTCCTCGATACACCCGATGCCACCACGCGATTGCGCGATTGGCTGGCCAGCTTCCAGCGTGTGTTCGTGCTCACCGGCGCGGGCATCAGTACCGGCTCGGGCATTCCCGATTACCGCGACGCCAACGGTGACTGGAAACGGGCCGCGCCGGTGACGTGGCAGGCCTTCACCGGCGATACAACCGTATACCGCCGCTACTGGGCCCGCAGTTTCGTCGGCTGGCCGAAGTTCTCGGTCGCGCAGCCGAATGCCGCGCACCACGCCCTGGCGATGCTCGAACACCAGGGGCCGGTCACCACACTCCTGACCCAGAACGTCGACGGCCTGCACCAGCGTGCCGGCAGCCAACGCGTCATCGATCTGCACGGTCGGCTCGACCAGGTGACCTGCCTGTCCTGCGGCCACCTCACGCCGCGCAATGCGCTGCAGCCACGGCTGGTCGCCGACAATCCGCACTGGCATCCCGGCGACGCGGCAATGGCGCCTGACGGCGATGCCGACATCGCGGCCGAGGCCGAAAATATTTTCGTGCCGCCGCATTGCCCGCTGTGTGGCGGCATGCTGAAACCGGATGTGGTGTTCTTCGGCGAGAACGTGCCGCGCGCCCGCGTGCAGGATGCACAGGCGGCGCTGGGTGCGAGCGACGCGATGCTCGTCGTCGGCTCATCGCTGATGGTCTATTCGGGATTCCGCTTTGCGAAGATGGCGGCCGATGCCGGCCTGCCACTGGCGATCCTCAACGGTGGCACGACGCGCGCCGACGCCCTCGCGTCGCTGCGTCTGGACGCAGAGATCGGCGCGACCCTGGGCTCGCTCGCGACCTGAACCTCACACCTGGACGAACAGGTCGCGGTAGGCCGGCGCCACATGCGGCAGCAGCACAGCAGCTGGCACATCGACCGTCTGCACACCGTCCGAGTACGGCCCTACCTGGTAGGGCGGAAACACGAAACGCAGACCCGACAGCTTGCCGCCGGGACCGGGAATCGGCTCGAACTGCTGGTAATTGGCGACGTCCGGGCCAGAGCCCTCGTCGATCATCTTGCCGGCCGAGCGCATCTGGCGACTGCGCTCTTCCGGTTCGAGTTCGTCGGCATCGATCCGCTGCGACAGCGCGGCATGCAACTGCTCGCGCACGTAGCCGGAGATCGCCTTCCAGTCACCTTCACCAGCCAACAGCGCCTCGGCGGTCAGCAGCTTCTGCTCGCGCACCAGCCAGATGAAGCGTTCGATCAGCGGAGTATCGTGCGCGCCGCCGGTGTAACTGCTGCCGTCGGCCGCTATCGCGAGCATGTCCGGAGAGTCGACCAGGGTGCTGAAGTTGAGCGACAGATCGTACATCGTGCCCGGTTGCAGTTCGGCGCCGCCGACCGCCTCCATCAATTCGTCGCGCGCGGCCTGCGCGTAACGGTGCAGTTCCGCCGCGAGTCCGGGGTACTTGTTGGCCTCGGGCGAATAGCTGATGCCGATGATGAACTTCGGGTCCATCTCGACGACGTCCTTCAACTCGGACGGCGTCTCTTGCAGCGGCTGCACGGTCTCGGCAGGCGTCGGCGTGTCCCCGACTGTCGACTGCGCAGGCGCCGGCACGTCACGTTGGCACGCGGACAGGGCCAAGGCGAGCAGCGACAGGCAACACAGGGACCGGATCGGTGCAGACATCGTCGCTCCAGAGGACGTGGCGAAACGGAAAACTAACGGGTGCACTGTGGGATTGTCGTGACGGCATGCGGCCGCGGATCGCACATACGAAAAGCCCCGGACGTTTCCGTCCGGGGCCCGGTCTCGCGCAAGCGCTGAGACTTACTCGGGCTGCACTTCGTCAGCCTGCAGGCCCTTCTGGCCCTGGACGACCTTGAAGGTCACCTTCTGGCCTTCCTGCAGCGACTTGAAGCCGGTGCCCTGGATCGAACGGAAGTGGACGAACAGGTCCTGGCCGCTTTCCGGGGTGATGAAGCCGAAGCCCTTGGCATCGTTGAACCACTTGACGATACCGCTCTGACGCTCGCTCATTGTGTTACTCCTTGAATCAGTTTTTATTGGGAACACGACACCCGCCGACGCTGTGGTCCGGATGCCGCGACTGTCGAGCAAGGGGTAACGCGAAGCGATGGAGCGGGTCGTCCCGACCGGCGAACCGGGCGTCAACATGGATCTACCGCATCGGAGTCACGATGTTCCGTGATCCCGCCTTGAACAGTTCGCGCACGATACCGCAATTGAAAAAGAAAAGGTGAATGCGGGAATGGCCTTTAGTGGCCCCCTTTTCCGCCTGTCCCGGCGTCCTCTTGGGCGGCCAGATGGCGGGTCGCATACCAGCATTCCGAGGCAACTTTCAGTCCGGCGTGGGCCGCATGTTTGACGGCGGCATGGACCAGCGCGGCGCCATAGCCGCGTCCACCCAGCGCGCTCGGCACGAAGGTGTGGAGAATGGTCAGCACGCCCTGTTTTTCGCGATATTCGAGATGCGCGACATGGCCGTCGACGGTGATCTCGAACAGGTGACGGACCGCGTCCAGACGGATCGGTGAATTCGACATGGGTCGATATTCCTACTTCAGGATCGGAAATTTCCGACCCCATGCTGACACGTTGGGCGCAGGCCAAACGCGCAGACCTGCGCGCCGGGCATGACGCGGCGCGTCACGGCTTTGCGCCGAACACGTCAGTCCGGGTGACGCCTGCGGTCAGACCGGCGGACGCGTGGTGTCGGTGGAGTTGGCACGGGACGTGCTGTTTCGCATGCAAACAGGGGAACGCGCAGTCATGGACACACGACGTACCGATTTGCGGGAAGCCATCGAACGGCTGTACGAAATGACCACGCTCGCGCAGACCGACTCCAGCGAGTTCGAGCAGCTGGACCATTTCATCCAGCAGCGCCTGCTGGACACGTACGCCGACGTACCTGACGTCGCATTGCGCGTCGTAGCCTGCCACACGCAATCCGGACGCGCGCGCTTGGGAGCGCGCGCCCTCCCCGATCAATCGTTGCGGTGATCGCGCTTGCCCTGGTTGCGGCGGTCACGCGTGCTGACGCTGCCGTTGATCGACGCCTGACGGGTCTCGGCTTCGTGCAGCGCCAACGCCTTCGAACGCGCCTGCGGTGACTGATAGCCGGGCGCGTCGACGGCCGCGCCTTCGTTGCCGATGGTCTCCCAGGGCTTGCTGGCCTTGGCATCCGCCTCGTGCTGTTCGAGCAGCCTGCGGGTGTTCTCGAGCGCCTGGGCCGGGGTGATGCCGCGCCTGCCGCGACCGCTCGTCTTGCTGGTCTTCTCTGCGGGCGCTTTGACGGCCTTCGCCGCAGTGCGTCCCGCGGGCTTGGCCGTTGTCGCCGGCATCACTGACTTCGCCGTCGCGCCCGTCCTGCCAGTCACCGTCTTCGCAGCGGGCTTGCCGGCAGTCTTCTGCGCGGTCGTCGCTGCCTTGGTCGACACCTTCCTGGTTGCCTTCGTTGCGGTCTTCTTCGTGGCTTTGGCCGCGGATGCCGACGCTGCGGCCTTCTTTGCAGTCGCCGCCTTCCTCACGGGCTTCGAGGTCTTCGCAGTCGCGGCCTTGCTGGTGGTCTTAGCCGTGGCCTCGGCCGCCCTTGCAGGCGCGCGCTTGAGCGCAGCAGCCTTCGCGAGCTTGGCCTGCGCAGTCTTGGTCTTCGCGGCGGCCTTCGCAGCCTTGGCGGCGTCGCGCTGGCGGGTTTCGAGACGCGACAGGATGTCGGCCAGCAATTCGGCCTTTTCACCCGTGCGTGCGTTGGCCAGACCGGTGCGGCCCGACTTGCTGCCGCTGGTCTTGCGCGATGCCAGGCGCTGACGCTTTTCCAGATCACGTGCGCGATCGCGCGCCGTGCGTGCACGTGAAACCAGCTGCGTCAGACGCGCATCGCTGTGATCGCGCAGGGCGTTCGCGCGACTGTCGTCGTAAAGGCCCATCTCCGTCTTGTTGAGCAGGGCGGTGGCTTTCGCTCGCGTCATTGCCATGAGGCGCACTCCGTGGTTGGACGTGCAGCCAGAATTATCACGCGTCACATGCAGGTGCGGTGAGCAGTTACCAGAAAAAAGCAGCGTCAGAACGACGGCGACATCAAACGATCGAGGAACACGCCGATGATCCGCGGCTCCATGATCACGATGAACAACATGCCGTAACCGGCGCCCCACAGATGCGCGCTGTGGTTGATGTTGTCGCCGCCGCGTTTGTCCATCCAGATGCTGTAGCCCACGTAACAGACGCCGAACACGATGGCCGGCATCGGAATGAAAAGCACCAGCAGCAGCTGCCAGGGATTGATCAGGATCGATGCGAACAGCACCGCGGACACGGCGCCGGACGCGCCGAGACTGCGGTAGTTCGGATCATGCCTGTGGCGCAGATATGTCGGCAGGATCGCGACCAGAATCGCCGACACATAGAACAGCAGAAAACCCACCGGACCGATGTACGGCGCGAACGCGCGCTCGATGCCTGCGCCGAAGAAGAACAGCGTGATCATGTTGAAGATCAGGTGCTGCCAGTCGGCATGGATGAAGCCGTGTCCGATCAGTCGGTCGTACTGCTTGTGCCGATCGATCGCCGGCGGCCACAGGATCAGGCGGCCCAGCAGCTTCGGCTTCTCGAAGGCCTGCCACGAGACCAGCACGGTCACGGCGATCAGGAAGAGTGTGACGGGTCCGAGGTTCATCGAGAGTCCTCCGCGTCAGGCGACGCGGTAGTTGTCCTGCATGGGATAGCGGCGCGCGTAGAGTCCGAACGCCAATGCCGCGACGAATGCGAACGCGGCGAAGAAGAACATCAGGAAGGCGTTCTCGCTCATCCCGGTCGACGCGATGTACGCCGTCACCGCGTCGTTGCGCACGCCCGCGTTGGTCAGCAGCACCCACAGGCTGCCGAAGGTGCTGGTGAGATACCAGAGCGCCATGATCACGCCTTTCATCGCGTGCGGCGCCTGGCTGTAGGCGAACTCAAGCGCGGTCGCCGACACCAGCACTTCGCCGAACGTCAGCAACAGATACGGTACCGATTGCCAGGCCAACGATACTTCCTGGCCGCCGTCGATCCACAGCTGCAGCCCACCGGCCACGATCCACGAGGTTCCGGAGATCGCGATGCCCCACCCCATCCGACGCAGCGCGGTCGGCTCGAACCCGAGCTTGCGTAGCGCGGGATACAGCACGAGGTTGTTGAACGGGATCAGCAGCATCACCAGCAACGGATTGAGCGCCTGCATCTGCGCTGCGTCCTGGATCAGCCAGCTCGGCCACCACGCCGATGCGTGCGGGATCACCATTTCGCGGCCCTGGATGATCCAGGTCGAGGCCTTTTGATCGAACAGCGACCAGAACGGCGTGACCAGCGCGAACACGATCAGGATGCGCAGCACCGCGCGCACGCCGTCGACAGCCGCATCGGGATGCAGGCCGCGCGCGCGCTCGAGCTGCAGCGATGCGCCCCAGCCGCCGAGCGCGATGATGACGCCGAGCGCCAGACACGCAGTGATGACGAAACCGAAGTCGGTCGGCCACCAAGACAGCGATACCGTCGCCGACAGCAACCAAAGCAGCAGCATCGTCACGGCCGACACCACGCCGACCATTGCCACCGCCAGGCCCGGCCGACCTTCGCCTGCAAGGCGCGCACGCAGCGCGGTCTTGACCACTTCAAAGAATGCGTGCGGATCGCGGCGCGTCGGCGGGACGTTGATGTATTCCCTGCGGCCCAGCCAGAACACGAACGTTGCGATGAACATCAGGATGCCCGGGATGCCGAACGCCACAGCCGGTCCGTAATGGCGCAGAAACAACGGCGCCAGCAGCGAGGCGAAGAACGAACCGAAGTTGATGATCCAGTAGAAGGCGTCGAAGACCACCTTCGCCTTGCTCTTGTTGGTCTGGTCGAACTGGTCGCCGCAGAACGAGACCACCAGCGGTTTGATGCCGCCCGAGCCGAGCGCGATCAGGAAAAGACCGGTGTAGAAGCCGGTCGCATTGTTCTCGAATGCGGCGAGGCACGCGTGGCCGGCGCAGTAGATCAACGAGAACCAGAGGATGGTGTGGTACTTGCCGAAGAAGCGGTCGGCCAGCCAGCCGCCGAGCAGCGGGAAGAAGTACACGCCGATGACGAAGGTATGGAAGATGTCCTTCGCGGCCGCGTCCCGATCCGCGCCCTGCGGCAGATAGCCGAGCAGCACCGAACTGATCAGGAACGGCACCAGGATGTTGCGCATGCCGTAGAAGCTGAAGCGCTCGCAGGCTTCGTTGCCGATGATGTAGCCGATCTGGCGGGGCATCGGTCCACTGGTGGTCTGCGGTGTCGTCATTGGCATGTCACGGGTGTCTGGAAGCCGCACAGACTACCCGATCGCGGCACGCGGCCAGCCGCTTGCACATGCGTCCGCAACGGGCAAGCGTGTGGCTGCCGGACCCCCGCGCTTGGGCCTGCGCGCGGCGGACGGCATCATGGCGGATCGCCTGACCGGACTTCGCCATGTCGCTGCCCCGCCTCCCGCTTGCCCTCGCACTGCTGTTGCCCGCACTGCATGTCGCGGCGGCCAATGATCCGCGCATTACCGTCGCCGAGCGCAGCGGCTTTGTCGAAACCGGTCGCTACGCCGAGGTGATCGCGCTGTGCGACACCTTCGCGCGCCTGCATTCCGACGTCGTGCGCTGCGTCCGCTTCGGCACCTCACCCGAGGGCCGGCCGATGCAGGCGCTGGTCGCCAGCCGCAGCGGTGCACTCGATCCCGAAGCCGCACGCATGGCGGGCGTACCGGTCGTGCTGGTGCAGGGTGGCATCCACGCCGGCGAGATCGATGGCAAGGATGCGGGCTTTCTCGCGTTGCGCGAACTCCTCGACGGCAGCGCCGCGCCCGGCGCGCTCGACGACGCGGTCCTGGTGTTCGTGCCGGTGTTCAGCGTCGACGGCCACGAGCGCTTCGGCGCGTGGAACCGGCCCAACCAGCGCGGTCCGCGCGAGATGGGCTGGCGCACGACCGCGCAGAACCTCAACCTCAACCGCGACTACGCCAAGGCCGATGCGCCCGAGATGCAGGCGATGCTGGCCTTGGTCGACGCCTGGGATCCGATCGCCTACGTCGATCTTCACGCCACCAACGGCGCGCAGTTCGAACACGACATCTCGATCCAGGTGGAACCGGTGCACGCGGGCGATGCCGCGCTGCGCGAGGTCGGTCGCACGTTCCGCGATGCCGTGATGGAGGACCTCGCCGAGCAGGGTTCGCTGCCGCTGCCCTACTACCCGTCGTTCGTCGAACACGACAATCCGGCATCCGGTTTCGAAGACGGCGTGTCGCCGCCGCGGTTCTCGACCGGCTATTTCCTGTTGCGCAATCGGCTCGGCATGCTGGTCGAAACGCATTCGTGGAAGGAGTATCCCGTACGCGTACGCATCACCCGCAACACGGTGGTCTCCGTGGTCGAGCAGGTCGCGCGCCACGGTCGCGCCTGGATGCGCGTTGCGCGCGAAGCCGATGCGCGCGCATCAGCGCTTGGCGGCACGCGCGCGCCGCTGGCGTGGAAGGCCACTGACGACAGTCACATCGTCGACTTCCGCGGCTACGCCTATACGCGCACGCCGTCCGAAGTCTCGGGCGCGCTGATGACCCGCTACGACGAGACCACGCCGCAACTGTGGCGCGTGCCGATGCGCGACACGCTGCTGCCGTCGGTCGAGGTCGCACTGCCGCGCGGCGGCTATCTGGTGCCGGCAGCGCATGCCGCGTGGGTCGGCGAGAAACTCCGCCAGCACGGCATCGTCTTCCACCCGCTCGCCGCGGCGCAGCCCGAAGGCGCGGTCGAGGTATTCCGCGCGACGACCGCATCGCCCGCGGCCGCGTCGGTCGAGGGCCACCAGCGCCTCGATCTGCAGGGCGCGTGGACGGTCGAACAGCACGGCATCGGCACCGGCGCACTGTTCGTGCCGATCGCCCAGCCCAAAGCGCGCCTGGTCGCCGCGCTGCTTGAGCCCCAGGCGCCCGATTCGCTCGCGGCGTGGGGCCGGTTCAATACGCACTTCGAGCGCAAGGAATACATGGAGGACTACGTCGCCGAACAGGTGGCGCGCGAGATGCTGGCGCGCGATCCGGCACTGCAGACCGAGTTCGAGGCGAAGCTGCACGATGATGCCGCGTTCGCGGCGAGCCCCGAGGCACGCCTCGATTTCTTCTATCGCCGCCACAGCGCCTGGGACGACCGTTACAACCTCTATCCCGTGCTGCGCACCGGCACCGTGCCGGCCACCGGAGACACCACGCCATGAAGCGCCTGCTCGCCGCCCTGCTCGCCCTCTCGCTCGCCGCCTGCGCGTCCACGTCGCCGCGCGACACCGCAGCGCCCGCGCTGCGCGTCGCCACCTTAAACATCTACCACGACAAAGCCGAGTGGCCGAAGCGCCTGCCCTTGATCGTCGAACAGCTGCGCGCGCTCGATGCGGACTTCATCGCGCTGCAGGAAGTGCTGCAGACCGCGGACCTGCCGAACCAGGCGCAGACGCTCGGCGACGCGCTGGGCTACGCGGTGCAGTTCGTCTCAACCGATCCCGAAGGCCAGCCGCATCGCTACGGCAACGCGCTGCTCACTCGGTTGCCCGTGCAGTCGCGCGACTGGACGGCGCTGGAGCCCCGCGCGGACTCGCGCACGATGGGACATGCGCGGCTGCAGTTCGCCGGTCGTCCGATCGACGTCTATTTCACCCATCTGCATCACACGCCCGAAGGCGAGGCACTCCGCCGTCGCCAGCTGCAGGACGGTCGCACGTTCATGGGCCGTCACGACGAAGGCGCGCCCGCGCTGGTGCTGGGTGATTTCAACGCGGCCGCGAGTGCGCCGGAACTCGACGCGCTGGATGGCTTCGTCGACGTCTACGCGGCGCTGCACCCTGACGCCGACTTACGCGGCGTGACCACGCTCAACCCCCACTTCTTCGACGTACGCCGCCGCATCGATCACGTGTTCGCCGAGGCCGGCCGCTTCGATCTCATCGAGGCGCGCGTCGTGCTCGACACGCCCGGCGCGGATGGCACCTGGCCGTCGGATCACTTCGGCACCTTCGTCGTGCTGCGCCCGACCGGACGTTGACCCGACGTTCCACTGCGCCGGCGCATGCTCGGCCGCGTCATCTCCCAGGAAGCCCGCCCATGTCCCGTGCCCTGCTCCGCCTTGCCGCGCTGCCGCTATGCGCAGCCACGTTGCTCGCCGCCTGCCAGACCGCACCCGTCCCGCCCGCTTCCGGAACCGCACCGATGACCGAATCCACCGAGCGCGTGCGCATCCAGGGCGAGGCGATGTATTTCGAGAAGATCCTGCTGCCCGCGGACGCTCAGCTGCGTGTGCAGGTACTCGACAACCAGCTTGCCGACACACCGCAGGCCGTCCTCGTCGAACAGGTGACGACCGTCGGCCCGGGGCCCTACGAATTCGCGATCGACGTCCCGCGGGCGAAGTTGCGCGCCAATGGCCAGTACGGCCTGCACGCCTCGGTCTCGATGCCCGACGGCAGCCTGCGTTTCGTGACCGACACGCGCGTGCCGGTGGCCATCGCCGCCGATACAGTGGATGTGCATGTCGGTCGTATTCGCCTGACCCACGTACAGCCCTGAAGCCATGCGCCATCGCGCTGCGCGTGCGGCGGGTTTGAACAGCCCTCCAGCCAGGTGCGTCAGTCGTTGACGAAGCGCACGCGGCGGGTGATGCCGCAGGTCAGCGCATAGGAGATCGTGCCCGCGGCTTCGGCCACGGTCTCTACCGGTAGCGCATCGCCCCAGAGCACGACCGGATCGCCGGCGCGTGCCTCGGGCTGGCCGCGCAGGTCGATCGTCATCAGATCCATCGACACGCGGCCGGCCACACTGGCCATGCGGCCGTTGACCAGCACCGGCGTGCCGGCGGGCGCAAGCCGCGGATAGCCGTCGCCGTAGCCGACCGCGGCCACGCCGATCGGCATGTCCTCGGGCGCTTCCCACGTCGCCGAATAGCCGATGCGCTCGCCTTTCGCCACGCGGTTGACCGCGAGCAAGCGGGTCTCGAACGTCATCGCAGGGCGCAGTCCGAACGAGGCGCCGCTGCGACCGGCGACGACCGACATGCCGTAGAGCGCGCCGCCCGGACGGATCCAGTCGCCATAGGCATCGGGCCATCCGAGCACGGCAGCGGAGTTGGCCAGCGAGCGCGACCCCTCGAGACCTTCGGTCGCCGCGACGAAGGCGCGCATCTGCGCTGGCGTCTGCAGGCCGTTCGGCGCGTGTGTGTCGAATTCGTCGGAACTGGCGAAATGCGTCATCAGCACGATGTCGCCGGCGACGCCGCGTGCCGCGCGCAAGCGCGCGTGCGCTTCGCGCACCTGATCGGGCGCGAAGCCTAGCCGGTGCATGCCGGTGTCGACCTTGAGCCAGACACGGATCGGCGCGCCGTCGGCCTGCTCGAGCAGATCGAGCTGCGCCGCGTGATGCACGATCGCCTCGGCGCCCAGGGCGCGCAGCTGGTCGAGATCGTCGGGATTGTCGAAACCCGACAGCACCAGGATCGGCTGTTCGAGTCCGGCGGCGCGGATGCGCGCGGCGTCCTCGATCGCGGCGACGCCGAATGCATCGGCCTCGCGCAGGGCGCGCGCCGCAGTTTCCAGCCCGTGTCCGTAGCCATCGGCCTTGACCATCGCCATCAGCCGACGTCCCGGCGCCCGCACGCGCATCGCGCCCAGGTTGTGGCGCAATGCGTCGGTGTGGATGGTGGCGGTGATCGGGCGGGCCATGCGAAGCGCAGCGACTGTGGGATCGTCTATTGTGCCCTCGCCGCGGCGCGTCCGCTGGACGCGCAGGTGAACCGCGGCGTTACTCGAAGCTGCCGATCGAATCGTGCGACAGGTTGTCGAAGCGCGTGTATTCGCCGAAGAACTTGAGCTTCACCGAACCGGTCGGCCCGCTACGCTGCTTGCCGATGATGATTTCCGCGAGGCCTTTGTCTGGCGACGTTTCCTTGTTGTAGTAGTCGTCGCGGTAGATGAAGATGATGATGTCGGCGTCCTGCTCGATCGCGCCCGATTCGCGCAGATCGGCCATCACCGGGCGCTTGTCGGCGCGTGTTTCCAGCGAGCGGTTGAGCTGCGACAGCGCCATCACCGGCACGTTGAGTTCCTTGGCCAGACCCTTGAGCGAACGCGAGATTTCCGAGATTTCGGTCGCGCGGTTCTCGCTGTTGCCAGGCACCGACATCAGCTGCAGATAGTCGATGACGATCAGGCCGAGGTCGTGCTCGCGCTTGAGGCGGCGGCACTTCGCGCGCAACACATCGGGGCCGAGGCCGGGCGTGTCGTCGATGAAGATCTTGGTCTCCTTGAGCATGCGGATCGCGCTGCTGACGCGGCTCCAGTCCTCGTCCTCGAGCTGACCGGTGCGCAGTCGCGTGGCGTTGATGCGGCCGTTGGAGGAAATCAGGCGCAGTGCGAGCTGGCTGGCCGACATTTCCATCGAGAACACCCCGACCGCCTTCTTGGTCTTGATCGCGGCGTATTCGGCGATGTTCAGCGCGAACGTCGTCTTGCCCATCGCTGGACGCGCCGCGAGGATGATCAGATCGGTCGGCTGCAGGCCGGCGGTCATCTCGTCGAACTCGGTGTAGCCGGTCGGCAGGCCAGTGACGCCGCCGCCATTGGCGTAACGGGTCTGCAGCACGTCGAAGGCGTCAGCCATCGCCTTGTTGATCGCGGTGAAGTCGGTGCGCCCCTGCGCGCCGGCCTCGGCGATCTTGAATACCTGCTGCTCGGCCTTGGCGAGGATCTCGCTGCTGTCGCGGCCTTCGGGCTGGAAACCGTCGTTGACGATCTCGGTGCCCACTTCGATCAGCTGCCGGAGGATCGCCTTGTCGCGAACGATTTCCGCGTACGCGCGGATGTTGGCCGCCGACGGCGTGGTGCTGGCGAGTTCACCGAGATACGCGCCGCCGGCGACGAGTTCCGACAGGCCGTTGGATTCGAACCACTCGCCGAGCGTGACCGCGTCGTAGGGCTTGCTCTTCTCCGCCAGTTCCTGGATCGCGGCGTAGATCTTCTGGTGGTCACGGCGATAGAAATCGTCCGGCACCAGCAGATCGGCGATGCGGTCGAACGCATCGGGCACCAGCATCAGGCCACCGAGGACCGCCTGCTCGGCCTCGATCGACTGCGGCGGCACGCGCAGCTGTTCGACGCGCGGATCGCTGCGCTCGTGGCGGTCGCGATCGCGATCGCGATCGTTGTTGCGGAAGTCGTTGCGTGCGGCCATGGGTATCGGTTTCGGAGGAACGGGATGCTGCAACTGGATGCTAGGCCGTGCGCCTGTGGACACGCGACCCCACAACCTGTGGATAAGATTTCTGCAGGTGCCAGAGGACACCTCCATTCAGAACGATCTCGCTGTCTGCGAATCGTGCGACGCAGCACCTCGGAGACAGCGCGCTCCCTGCCAGGGATCGCTCCTCGGCTCGGTCATCCATCCCTGGATGACTCGCCGCCGCGGGCCATCCGTGGCCCGCTCTACGCAATCCCCGGCAGGAAGCGGGCTTCGGTGCGGCTAGACCCGCACTTCGTTACGCATACACCTCTGGCTCCGGGCTGAATTCCCGATCGCGACGTTCGCAAGCAGCGGACTGCAGGGCGATCACCTCGCCAAGCGCGCCAAGGATGGCGCGCGCCCGGGTCAGGGCAGGCACCCTACCGAGGGAGAGGCGACTGCAGCGCGGGAAGCCGCTGCACGCTTCCGGCGTCAGCGGAAGCTCTGAAGCCCAAACGAAAACGGGCGCCTCGCGGCGCCCGTTCTAGGTCAACCCGATCCGATGGATCAGGCGACCTCACCTTCGATGACGACCTTGACGGTGGTCTCGGCGTCGGCGTGCAGATGCACCACGACCTCGAACTCGCCGGTGTTGCGGAACGCGCCTTCACCCAGCACGACTTCCGACTTGTTGACTGGCGTGACCGCCTTGGTCAGCGCATTGGCAATTTCGCGCGGGCCGACCGAGCCGTACAGCTTGCCCTCGGTCGAAGCGTTCGCGTAGATCGTGACGCTGGCGCCTTCCAGCTTGGCCAGGCGCTGATGCGCCTCGTCGAGCTGCGACTGGGCCTTGGCTTCGTACTCGGCACGTCGCGTTTCGAACTCGGCGATGCTCTTCGTGGTGGCCGGCACGGCCTTGCCCTGCGGCACCAGGAAGTTGCGGCCGTAGCCCGGCTTCACGTTGACCTTGTCGCCAAGGTTGCCGAGGTTGGTGACCTTCTGCAGAAGAATCAGTTGCATGGTGTTGCTCCGTATTCGTTAGCGGCGCCGGAGCGCCGCAACGGTTGCTGTCCGAATCGGACGAAAACGCGTGAACCCAAACGGGATCAGATGTTGTGGTTGTCGGTGTACGGGATCAGCGCGAGGAAACGTGCGCGCTTGACGGCCGTGGCCAGCTGGCGCTGGTAGCGCGACTTCGTACCGGTGATGCGGCTCGGGACGATCTTGCCGTTCTCGGTGAGGTTCTGACGCAGGGTGTTGAGATCCTTGTAATCGATTTCCTTGACACCTTCAGCGGTGAACTTGCAGAACTTACGGCGGCGGAAGAACTTGGACATGTGCGTGATCCTCAGGCGGCTTCGGCGGAGTTGTCGGACTTGTCGGCGTCGGCGTCGTTGCCGCCAACCGAATCACCGTCGTCGTCACGGCGACGACGCTCGCCACGCTCGGGCTTGTCACCCTTCTCGTCCTTGTTCTTCATGATCAGGGACTGCTCGGTGTCCGCCTCGTCGCGGCGCACCACCAGGTGACGCAGGACGGCGTCGTTGAAGCGGAACGCTTCGACGAGCTCATCGAGACCGGCCTGGCCGACTTCGATGTTGAACATCACGTAGTGGGCCTTGACCAGGTTGTTGATCGGGTAGGCCAGCTGACGGCGACCCCAGTCTTCAAGGCGGTGGATCTTGCCTTCGGCACCTTCGATCAGCGACTTGTAGCGCTCGATCATCGCGGGCACCTGCTCGCTCTGGTCCGGATGGACCAGGAACACGACTTCATAATGACGCATGTTGGTTTCCTTTCGGATATCGACCGCGCGTTCGCAGCGGCCTGGATAGCCCCCCGGCGCGGCGACGCCGCATGGTGGGGCAAGGGTCTCCCGACGACGGACGCCGCAGGGAGCCGGGCATTCTCACAGAAGCGGCCCGTCCGGGCAAGCAGGCCCATTTCGTAGCGCGGAAACCAGGTGCGCAGGCGCTGCGACATTCGGTCGCAGTCTCACGGACCCGCGCGACGTGATGAAATGCACGTGCCGGGGCGCAGAGCTTTGATCGCGTCAGCCGGCCGGATTCACACCTTAATCAAGACGCGCGCCGCCCACGCGACGCCGAGGACCGTTCCCTATGCAAGTGTCCCGCCTTCGCATCGCGCACGCCCCCCGTGGGGCGACGTGCGTGTGCGCGAAGCGGCGGCGCTCAGCGCACCGTTTCGAGCGTGCGACTGAAGGCCAGCGCGGCCAGCGTCACCACCGCGCCCGACAGCAGGTAGTAGCCGACGTACTCGAGGCCGAACTTGCTGCACAGGCCCAGGGCCACCAGCGGCGCGAAACCGGCGCCGACCAGCCACGCGATATCGGACGTCACTGCTGCGCCGGTGTAGCGATAGATGCTCTCGAACCGCGAAGCGATGGCGTTGCTCGCCTGGCCCAGCGACAGACCCAGCAGCGCGAAGCCGACGATCACGTAGGTGGTGCGGCCGCCGGTGGTGTCGCTGCCCAGCAGCGGCGCGGCGAAGAAACTGAAGATCGCGATCAGCACAGCGGCGATCGCCAGTTGTCCGCGACGGCCGACCCGGTCGGCGAGGATGCCCGACAGCATGATGCCCAGCCCACCGACGACCGAACCCAGGAACAGGCTGCCGAGGAAATCGGCCGCGTTGTGATCGGTGTAGAGCGTGGTCCAGCTCAGCGGGAAGATCGTCACCAGGTGGAACATGGCGTAGGTGGCCAGCGGAATCAGCGCACCGACGAACACCTGGCGGGGGTGCGTGCGGATGGTCTCGATCACGCGCCGCGGCTGCAGTTCCTTCTCGTCGAACAGACGCTTGAACTCCGGCGTGACCACCAGACGCAGACGCGCGAACAGTGCGACCACGTTGAGCGCCAGCGCGACGAAGAACGGGAAGCGCCAGCCCCAGGACATGAAGTCTTCCTGGCTGAGCACACGCGTGAATACATAGAACATGCCGCAGGCGAGCATGAAACCGAGTGCGGCACCGAGCTGCGGCACCATCGCGTACCAACCACGACGGTTGGCCGGCGCGCTCAGCGACAGCAGCGATGGCAGGCCGTCCCAGGCGCCGCCCCAGCCCAGACCCTGACCGAAACGGAACACCGCCAGCAGGATCGGCGCGAGCATGCCGGCCTGCGCGTAGCTGGGCAGGAAGGCGATTGCCATCGTCGAACCGCACAACAGGAACAGCGCGCCGATCAGCTTGGCCGCGCGACTGAAGTTGCGGTCGATCGCCATGAAGATGACCGAACCGATCGGGCGTGCGATGAAGGCCAGCGAGAACACCGCGAACGATTTGAGCGTCGCCTGCACCGGATCACTGTCGGGAAAGAACAGGTACGGAAACACCAGCACTGCGGCGATGCCGTAGACGAAGAAGTCGAAGAACTCCGACGTCCGCCCCATGACAACGGGAAACGCGATCTTCCCCGGCGAAATCTCCAGGTCTTCCGATTCCGGTGCGTCGTCGAGGCCGGTGGTGGCTGGCTGTGCGTGTTCGCTCATTTGCGCGCTCTCTCCGGTCGTTATGGGGGATAATGCACCGCATTGTGAACCCGAAACGGGTTCGCCGGGCAAGGTGCGTAGCAGCAAGCGCCGCTGCCCGCTATATCTCAACGCTAATGGCTGCGCCGTAGCGTCTCCGTCAAGTCGTTTTTCCTTCTCCCGTTGTCGTCGATCCCCCATGAAATCCATTCTTCGAGTCTCCACGCTGCTCCTGGCAGCCATGCTGCTGTCGAGCTGCGACTGGGTCGTGATGTCACCGGCCGGCGATATCGCCGTGCAGCAGCGCGACCTGATCGTGCTGTCCACGGTGCTGATGCTGTTGATCATCGTGCCGGTGATCTTTCTGACGTTCTTCTTCGCCTGGAAATACCGGGCGTCGAACAAGGATGCGGAGTACGCACCCGAGTGGCACCACTCCACCCGTCTGGAGCTGGTGATCTGGTCGGCGCCGCTGGCGATCATCCTCGTGCTCGGTACGGTGACCTGGATCGCGACACACAAGCTCGATCCGTATCGCCCGCTCGACCGCATCGATGCCAATACGCCGATGCCCGAAGGCATCGAGCCGCTGGTCGTCGAGGTCGTCGCGATCGACTGGAAGTGGCTGTTCTTCTATCCCGAGCAGGGCATTGCAACGGTCAACGAGCTCGCCGCGCCGGTCGATACGCCGATCCAGTTCAAGATCACCTCGTCGTCGATCATGAATTCGTTCTTCGTGCCGGCGCTCGCGGGACAGATCTATGCGATGGCCGGCATGGAGACCAATCTCAACGCCGTCATCAACCAGGCAGGTGTCTACAAGGGCTTCTCCGGCAACTTCAGCGGCGACGGCTTCTCGCACATGCACTTCAACTTCCACGGCATGCCTCAGGACGATTTCGATGCGTGGGTGGAGAAGGTGCGCGCCGAAGGCGTGACGCTGGGTCGCGAGGAATACCTGGTGCTCGAGCGTCCGTCCGAACGCGAGCCGGTGCGCTACTTCAACGATGTCGATCCGGCGCTGTACGAGGCGATCCTCAACATGTGCGTCGCGCCGGGTTCGATGTGCGTGCACGAGATGGCGCATATCGACCGCAGCGGCGGTGGCGGCGTCGACAGCCAGGCGAACTACGATCGCCTGCGCTACGACAATCGGCATGCCGACGAACCGTCCGCTGCGCCTGCAGCGACGTTCCCCGAAGCGGGTCGCGAGGCGCGTGGCGACGAGCCGCAGGGCCACCAGCCGCGCGCCGTGTCGCCGGAAGAAGAGACGCCGGCCCCGACGCCGACCAACGAGGACGACGACGAAGGCGTGAAGCCGATCCCGCCGGGCCAGGCGCCGCAGCAGGAAGGCGCACCCGGCAAGCCGGACAACGACGGCGGCCAGACCGGCCGCTGATCGTCCGCACCGCACCAACGCAATCAAGTACCAGGCAGGAACCCCATGTCCGCACCCCAGGACCAGATCAACTCACCGTGGATCGGGCGACTCTCGCTCGATGCACTGCCGTTCCTCCATGACCCCGTCGTGGGCGTCACTTTCGTCGGCGTCGTGCTGGGCGGTATCGCCCTGCTCTTCCTGCTGACCAAGTACCGCCTGTGGGGGTATCTGTGGAAGGAATGGTTCACCAGCATCGACCACAAGAAGATCGGCATCATGTATTGCATCCTCGCAATCGTGATGCTGCTGCGCGGCTTCTCCGATGCGGTGTTGATGCGCGCCCACCAGGCGATGGCGGCGAGCGGCAGCGAGGGCTTCCTGCCACCGCACCACTACGATCAGATCTTCACCGCGCACGGCGTGATCATGATCTTCTTCGTGGCCATGCCGCTGGTGACGGGCCTGATGAACTACGTGGTGCCGCTGCAGATCGGCGCGCGTGACGTCTCGTTCCCGTTCCTCAACAACTTCAGCTTCTGGATGACCACCGCGGGCGCGGTGCTGATCATGATCTCGCTGTTCGTCGGCGAGTTCGCGCGCACCGGCTGGCTGGCCTACCCGCCGCTGTCGGGCGCCGATTACAGTCCGGGCACCGGCATGGACTACTACCTGTGGGGTCTACAGGTGGCAGGTGTCGGTACCACGCTGTCGGGCATCAACCTGATCGTGACCATCGTCAAGATGCGCGCGCCGGGCATGAAGCTCATGCGCATGCCGATCTTCACCTGGACCTCGCTCTGCACCAACATCCTGATCGTCGCTTCGTTCCCGATCCTGACGGCGACGCTCGCGCTGCTGACGATGGACCGTTACGTGGGCACGAACTTCTTCACGAACGATCTCGGCGGCAATCCGATGATGTACGTGAACCTGATCTGGATCTGGGGTCACCCGGAAGTCTATATCCTGATCCTGCCGGCCTTCGGCATCTTCTCCGAGGTCGTCGCGACGTACTGCGGCAAGCGTCTGTTCGGCTACACGTCGATGGTCTACGCGACCGCGGTGATCACGATCCTGTCGTACCTAGTGTGGCTGCACCACTTCTTCACCATGGGCTCGGGCGCGAGCGTCAACGCGTTCTTCGGCATCACGACGATGATCATCTCGATCCCGACGGGCGCGAAGATCTTCAATTGGCTCTTCACGATGTACAAGGGCCGCATCCGCTTCGACGTGCCGATGCTCTGGACGGTCGGCTTCATGTTCACCTTCGTCATCGGTGGCATGACCGGCGTGCTGCTGGCGGTGCCGCCGGCGGACTTCGTGCTGCACAACAGCCTGTTCCTGGTTGCGCACTTCCATAACGTCATCATCGGCGGTGTGGTCTTCGGCCTCTTCGCCGGCATGGTGTACTGGTTCCCGAAGGCCTTCGGTTTCAAGCTCGATGAGTTCTGGGGCAAGGTCTCGTTCTGGTGCTGGCTGGTCGGTTTCTGGCTCGCGTTCACCCCGCTGTACATCATGGGTCTGATGGGCATCACCCGCCGTCTGAGCCAGTTCGAGGACACCTCGCTGTCGCTGTTCTTCATCATCGCGGCGGTCGGCGCGGCGCTGGTGGGCATCGGCATCCTGGCCTTCCTGATGTCGATCGCGGTCGCGGTGAAGAACCGCAAGAAGCTGGCCGATACCACGGGCGATCCGTGGAACGGCCGTACCCTGGAGTGGGCGACCTCGTCGCCGCCGCCCAGCTACAACTTCGCCTTCACCCCTGTCGTCCATGAGATCGACGCATGGACGGACATGAAGAAGCACGGTTACCAGCGTCCGACGACCGGCTTCGTGCCGATCCACATGCCCAGGAACACGGGCGCGGGCGTGGTGTTGTCGGCGATCAGTGTGGTCCTGGCCTTCGGCCTGGTGTGGCACATCTGGTGGTTGGCCGGCGTGTCGTTCGTGGGTCTGATCGTCGCGGCGATCTGGCACACCTTCAACTACGACCGCGAGTTCTACATCCCGGCCCAGGAAGTGACGGACACCGAGGATGCGCGCACCCGCGCGCTCGCACAGCAGGCGCTTTGAACATGGCACACACGATTCAAACCGAGAGCGGCACCACCGAACGCGTCTACCACGTGATCGAGGATCCGCACGCCCACGACGACGGGCACGCGCACCATCCGGAAACCGGCACCAACCTCGGTTTTTGGATGTACCTGATGAGCGACTGCCTCATCTTCGCGATCCTGTTCGCCGTCCACGCCGTGCTCGGCCGAAACTACGCGGCCGGCCCGTCGCCGGCCGACCTGTTCGACCTGAAGCTGATCCTGGTCGCGACGTTCATGCTGTTGTTCTCGTCGATCACCTACGGGTTCGCGATGCTGAACTCGTACAAGCAGAACGTGCGCGGCACGATCATATGGCTGCTGGTCACGGGCCTGTTCGGCCTGGCGTTCCTGTGCATCGAACTCTACGAGTTCCATCACCTGGCGCACCTGGGCGCGACCCCGCAGCGTAGCGCGTTCCTGTCGTCGTTCTTCACTCTGGTCGGCACGCACGGCCTGCACGTGACCTTCGGCCTGATCTGGCTGGTGACGCTGGTGTTCCAGCTGAAGAAGCACGGCCTGAACGCCGCCAATAACCGCCGTCTGATGTGTCTGTCGATGTTCTGGCACTTCCTCGACGTGATCTGGATCGGCGTGTTCTCGTATGTGTACCTGATGGGAGTCGTGGGATGAGCATCGAGACCAATACCCCGGCGCAGCACCACGCGGCCCACGAGTCGGCGCACGACGCGCACGGCCACGGCAGCATGCGCGACTACGTGATCGGCTTCGTTCTGTCGGTCATCCTCACCGTGATCCCGTTCTGGCTGGTCATGGGCGAGGTGCTGGAAAGCCGCGTCTGGACCGTTGCGCTGATCATGCTGTTCGGCGCCATCCAGATCGTCGTGCACATGGTCTACTTTCTGCACATGAACCGGAAATCGGAAGGTGGCTGGATCCTGATGTCGCTGCTGTTCACCGGCATCATCATCGTCATTGCGCTGGTGGGTTCGCTGTGGGTCATGCACCACCTCGACGCCAACATGATGCCGATGTCGCCCGAGCAGATGCGCGTCGCGCCCTGACGCGCGCCCTGTCGTGAGCGAGGCACCCCGCGCCGCCGTACGCCCGGTCATCCGCTGGGCGCTGCTGGTCTTCCTGATCGCCGCCACCGTGGGCTTCATCGCCCTCGGTGGATGGCAGGTGGAGCGCCTGCAGTGGAAGCGCGATCTGATTGCACGCGTCGATGCACGCGTGCACGCGATGCCGTCGCAGTTGCCGGCGTCGTCGTTCCGGTCGGCGTTCGATTCCGCCGTGGACGAGTACCGCCGCGTCACCGCCACCGGTCGTCTGCTGCACACGCAGGAAGTCGCGGTGTACGCGACGACCGAACGCGGTCCGGGCTACTGGATCATGACCCCGCTGGTGACCGCTGACGGCACCGTCTGGATCAACCGCGGCTACGTCGACAACGCGCATCGCGCGCGTGAGACCCGCGCACGGCATGACGAATCGGAGACGGTCAGCGTCACCGGCCTGCTGCGTGTTCCCGAGCAGCACGGCGTGTTCCTGCGCGCGAATGTGCCGGACGAAGAGCGCTGGTACACCCGCGCGCCGGCGGAGTTCTCGGCCGCGCGCAATATCGACGGCGTGGTCGCCCCGTTCTTCATCGACGCCCAGGACCGCATCGACACCGGCAACTGGCCGGTGCCAGGCCTGACGATGGTGCAGTTCCGCGACAACCACCTGAGCTATGCGCTGACCTGGTTCGGCATGGCGCTGCTGGGGCTGCTGGCGACGGGCTTCGTGCTGCGGAGCGAGTTCCGGCGGAAGCGGTAGGGTTTCGGGTTTTCTAGAGATTCGAGTTGTGCGCGATTCAATATCGGTGCAATCGTCGGC
The DNA here is from genome assembly GCA_045810015.1 of Luteimonas sp. GTDB lineage: Bacteria > Pseudomonadota > Gammaproteobacteria > Xanthomonadales > Xanthomonadaceae > Luteimonas. Next base: position 210,877 of record JBJMWR010000010.1, on the reverse strand, counting down.
CCTCACCCCAACCCCTCTCTTGGAGGCAGAAGGGCTCGAGACGGTTCGCCTGCTGGACGAGCGCACCTGCGCAAGTTTCTCGCCACTCGTAGGAGTGCGCATACAGATGCCGTACTTCGCTTCCGCACGGCCAGAAATCGTCGTGTCGAAACGCCGCAGAGATCCGAGCCCCTCTCCCCCGGGAGAGGGGTTGGGGTGAGGGCAGCCGGTAGACGCACGCTATCCGTCCACCGCTTCAAAACGGACACAAAAAATGCGTGCCCGATGTCAACGCGAGATCGCCCTACTCCGCCACGGGTTCACTGGCAGACCGTCTAGGATTTCAGAGTAAAAAAGCGGACGTGCGTCCGCCTAAGCGGCACACAGCTACTTCGTGGGATCCGTCGTAAAACTCTCGCCACACCCACACGCCGCAGCAGCGTTCGGATTGCGGAATACGAACTCCTGGTTCAACCCCTTCTGCGCGAAGTCGATCTCGGTGCCGTCGACGATCGGCTGGCTTTTCGCATCGACATAAATACGCACACCTTCGTGTTCGCTGATCGCATCGCCCGGCTGTTCCTCGCGCGCGATGTCGACGACGTAACCCCAGCCCGAGCAACCGGTCTTGGTGACGCCGAAGCGCAGACCAAGTGCGTCGGGGCTGGCCGCCAGGAAGCGGCGGGCGCGTTCGAGCGCTGCGGGGGCGAGTGCGATGGCCATGACGTGATTGTACTCCCGTGGACCCGAACGCCCGCTGGCGCCCGGAGGCGCCGGCGCGCAGGCCGGCTCCGGTAGACTGTGCTGCCGCGTGTTATCGGACCGGATTACCAGGATTCAAGGCATGACCACGATCAGCGTCCAACAGGCCCTTGCCGGGCACATTCCAGAAGGCGGCGAAGTCACCGTCCGTGGCTGGGTCCGTACCCGCCGTGATTCGAAGGCGGGGCTGAGCTTCGTCAACGTCAGCGACGGTTCCTGCTTTGCGCCGATCCAGGTCGTCGCGCCGGACGCGCTGGGCAATTACGAGTCCGAGATCAAGCGCCTGACCGCCGGCTGCTCGGTCATCGCCGCCGGCACGCTGGTGAAGTCGCAGGGCCAGGGCCAGAGCTTCGAGATCCAGGCCGATTCGCTGGAAGTCGTCGGCTGGGTCGAGGATCCGGAAACCTATCCGATCCAGCCCAAGGCGCATTCGCTAGAGTTCCTGCGCGAGGTCGCGCACCTGCGCCCGCGCACGAACCTGTTCGGCGCGGTCACGCGCATCCGCCACTGCCTGGCGCAGGCGGCGCACCGGTATTTCCACGAGAACGGCTACTACTGGATCAACACGCCGATCGTGACCACGTCCGACGCCGAAGGCGCGGGCCAGATGTTCCGCATCTCCACGCTGGATCTGGCGAACCTGCCGATGCGCGAGGGCAAGGTCGATTTCAGCCGCGACTTCTTCGGCAAGGAAGCGTTCCTGACCGTGTCCGGCCAGCTCAACGTCGAGGCCTACTGCCTAGCGATGAGCAAGGTCTACACCTTCGGCCCGACCTTCCGCGCCGAGAACAGCCACACCACGCGCCATCTGGCCGAGTTCTGGATGATCGAGCCGGAGATCGCGTTCGCCGATCTCGCCGAGAACGCGCGCATCTCCGAAGAATTTCTCAAGTACCTGTTCCGCGCGGTGCTCGACGAGCGCGCAGACGATATGGCCTTCATTGCCGAGCGCGTGCAGAAGGACGCGATCACGCGCCTGGAAGCGTTCGTCAACGCGCCGTTCGAGCGCATCGAGTACACCGACGCGGTCGAGCTGCTGCGCAAGTCCGGGCACAAGTTCGAGTTCCCGGTCGAATGGGGCCTGGACCTGCAGACCGAGCACGAGCGCTGGCTGACCGAGCAGCACGTCGGTCGCCCGGTCGTGGTGACCAACTATCCCGAGCACATCAAGGCGTTCTACATGCGCCTCAACGACGACGGCAAGACCGTCGCGGCGATGGACGTGCTGGCGCCGGGCATCGGCGAGATCATCGGCGGCGCGCAGCGCGAGGAACGTCTCGACGTGCTCGATGCGCGCATGGACCAGTTCGGTCTCGATCGCGAGCACTACAGCTGGTACCGCGATTTCCGTCGTTACGGCACCGTGCCGCACGCCGGCTTCGGTCTCGGTTTCGAACGCCTGATCGTCTACATCTGCGGTCTGTCGAACATCCGTGACGCGATTCCGTATCCGCGCGCGCCGGGCCAGGCGGAGTACTGAGGATTCAGGAGACGGGAATGGCGATTCGTAGAAGCAGTTCGTCGCATGGCCCGCGCACGTGCCGCGTACGCGGTCGACGCGCGTGCTCGCGAATCGCGAACCCCGGTGCTCAACGGACGCATGTCCGCTCACATCGAATCCCGTCGTTCGAATGACCCTCTTCCTCGCCCTGTGTTTTTTCGGCGTCGCGATCGGCGGATTCACCGCCTTCGTGATCTTCTGGCCGCTGTCGCTGGTGCATCTGCGCGACCGCCATCCGCAGGTGCGCGGCCGCTTCGGCGAGAACGCGTTCGCGCAGCCGGCTGCGTTGCGCTGGTTGCTCGGCGGCGGTTACTACGAAGTGCACGACCGGCAGTTCACCGGCCTGGCGACGCCGGCCCGCATTTCCCTGATGGTGATCCTCGGCGCGCTGGCCGCTTCGGCCGTGTTGTGGCTGTGGTCGATCGCCCCCTGACCCGGAGTTCCGTTTCATGACCCACGCGCACACGTCGCATGACCAGTGGTGGCTCGCGTCCATCGCCCGCACCGTGATCTGGGCGCGCCTGCGCGTGCTCGATGCCGGCGTCGCCGAAGTGCTCGACAGCGACGGCAACACCCTCGTCTACGACAGCGAGGACACCGCGCGCGGCATGCTGCTCGATGCCGAATTCGTCGAATGGGACGGCCTCGATCCCGAAGACGCGCTCGAGCGCGGATTCGCGATCGACGAGATCGCGCCGCCGCAGGCCGATGACGACGCGCAACTGCGCGACCGCATGGTGCAGTCGCTCGGCAAGCGCGCCTGACACGCAGCCGACGATGTACAGGTCCCGCGCGTTCGCCGTCGATGATCTGCAGTCGCTGGACGCGCTGTTCTCGCGCGACGCCTTCGTCACGCTGGTAACGACCGGCGCCGATGGCGCGCCGCTCGCCAGCCAGTTGCCGGTGCTCTACCGGCGCGACGGCGGCACGCTGCATGTCGAAGGCCATTGGGCGCGACCGAATCCGCAGGCCACGCACGACGGTCCGGCGCTGATGATCGTCCACGGTCCGCACGCCTACGTGTCGCCGGGCTGGTACCCGGACAAGATCGAAGCCGCGCGCGTGCCGACCTGGAACTACGCCACCGCGCATCTGCGCGGCCGGCTCGAACGCTTCGACGACGAGGCTGCACTGGCCGACCTGGTCGCGCGCACCAGCGATGTCTTCGAGGCCCGCGTCGGTGGTGACTGGAACTTCGAACCCGAGGATGACCGCCAACGCCGGCAGCTGCGCGGCATCGTCGGCTTCCGATTCCATGTCGAAGCCGTCGAGATCAAATACAAGCTCAGCCAGAACCATCCGGCCGCCAATCGCAGCGCGGTCGCCGATGCGCTGTCGGCCGGTGACACTAATGCCCGCGAGATCGCCGCGATGATGCGCGCGATCGCATCCTGATTCCGCACCGGAGCCCCGATATGGACCTCGATCTCACCGGCCGCCACGCCCTCGTCTGCGGCGCCTCCGAAGGCATCGGCCGCGCCACCGCGCACGAACTCGCGCAGCTCGGCGCACATGTGACCGTGCTCGCGCGCCGCGCGGACGCACTGCAGGCCGTTGTCGATGCGCTGCCCACCGCGCATGGCCAGACGCATCACGCGCTCGCCGTCGACATGGACGATTCCGAAGCGCTGCAGGCCGCCATTGCCGCGCACGTCGCCGCGCATCCGGTGCAGATCCTGGTCAACAACACCGGCGGCCCGGCCGGCGGCACCGCGCACGAAGCGCCCCTCGATGCATTCGAGGCCGCGTTCCGTCGCCATCTGATCGGCGGCCAGGTGCTGGTGCAGGCCGTGCTGCCCGCGATGCGTGCCGCGAAGTGGGGCCGCATCGTCAACGTGGTCTCGACCTCGGTCCGAGAACCTATTGCCGGGCTGGGTGTGTCGAACACCGTGCGCGGGGCGGTCGCCAGCTGGGCCAAGACGCTGTCGCGCGAACTCGCGCCCGACGGCATCACCGTCAACAACGTGCTGCCCGGCTACACCCGCACCGGTCGCATCGACCAGGTGGTCGCGGATCGCGTCCGTCGTACCGGTCAGGACGAAGATGCGGTGCTCGCGTCTATGCGCGCCAGCGTGCCCGCCGGCCGCTTCGCGGAAGCCTCGGAGACCGCCGGCGTCATCGCGTTCCTGTGCGCGCCTGCCGCGGCCTACGTTACCGGCGTGAGCCTGCCGGTCGATGGCGGACGGATGGCGTCGATCTGATCGGCGCACGCGTTCCGCGAATGTCACGACGCCGCGACGCGCCCGTTGCTTGGATGCCGCGATGCCTGAAGGTCCCGAAACCCACGCACTCGCCGATCGCCTGTCGACCCTGCTCGTCGACGAGACGCTGACCCATGTGCGCTTCATCGATCCTGCGCTGCAGCGACGACGTGGCCTGCTCGAAGGCCAGCGCGTGCTCGCGGTGGAGGCACGCGGCAAGGCGCTGCTGACCGCGGTCGAAGACGGCTGGACGCTGTATACGCACAGCCATCTGTTCGGGTTCTGGCGCTTCGTCGAGGATCTTGAAGCCCTGCCCGACAGCGCGCCGCCACGGCTGGTGCTGGCGACCGTACGCGGTGTTGCCGCGCTGTACGCCGCGCCGTCGATCTCGCTGTGGCGCACCGATGAACTGGACGCACAGCCGTATCTGTCGAAGCTGGGCCCGGATGTACTCGATCCCGCGATCGACGCCAAGGCGCTGCTCGCGCATATGCGCACGCCACGCTTCGCCCGCCGCACGCTGGCCGTGCTGCTGCTCGATCAGGCATTCGCGGCCGGCATGGGCAACTACCTGCGCTCGGAAGTGCTCTTCAAAGCGAAGCTGTCGCCGCACCGGCTGCTGCAGGACCTCGCGACCGGCGAGCGGCGCCGCCTCGCCAATGCGCTGCTCGACGTCCCGCGGCGCGCGTATCGCGCGAAGCACAACGACGCGCTGCCGCCCGGCAAGGACTACCTCGCGAAAACCCGCGCGCAATTCGGCTTCGAGGTCTTCGAGCGCAAGGGCGACCCTTGCCCGCGCGGAGACGGCCGCATCGTCGAGGAACGTCTGGCCGGACGCCGCCTGTACTGGTGCAAGGGCTGCCAGACCTGAGCCGCCTTGACGCCTCGGGTAAGCTGGCGACATGCAACGGCTGACGCACTGGATCGATGGCGCTGCGCGCGCACCCGGCCGGGACCACTGGCTGCCGGTGCACGAGCCGGCGACCGGCCGTATCTACGCCGAAGTCGCCGCTGGTGATGCCGCCGATGTCGACGCCGCGATCACCGCCGCCGCCCACGCCGCGCCCGCCTGGGCCGCGTTGCCGAACAGCGCGCGCTCGGCCTGGCTCGAAACGCTCGCTGCGGCGCTCGAAGCCCGGATCGACGACTTCGCCCATGCCGAGGCCCGCGATGGCGGCAAGCCCTTCGCCCTCGCCCGCGATGCCGAAATCCCGCGCGCCGTCGCCAACCTGCGCTTCTTCGCGCACGCGGCCACGCAGTTCGCCAGCGAATCGCATCACGGCGAGGCCGGCCTGAATTACACGCTGCGCGCGCCACTGGGCGTGGTCGCGGCGATCTCGCCGTGGAACCTGCCGCTGTACCTGTTCACGTGGAAGATCGCGCCCGCACTCGCGGCCGGCAATACGGTGGTCGCCAAACCTTCGGAAATCACCCCGGCGAGCGCGTCGCTACTGGCGACGCTGTCGGGCGAGATCGGGCTGCCGCCGGGCGTGCTCAACGTCGTGCACGGCGTGGGCGCCGATGTCGGCGATGCACTGATCGACGATCCGCGCGTGCGCGCGGTGTCGTTCACCGGCAGTACCGCAGTGGGTCGTCGGATCGGGGCGCGTACCGGCGCGCAGCTGAAGAAAGCTTCGCTGGAACTCGGCGGCAAGAACGCGACGCTGGTGTTCGCCGACAGCGACTGGGAATCACAACTCGCCACGCTGGTGCGCTCGGCGTTCCAGAACGCCGGGCAGATCTGCCTGTGCGGCTCGCGGATCCTCGTCGAACGCGGCATCTACGCATCCTTCCGCGAGCGCTTCGTCGCAGAGGTGCTCGCGCTGCAGGTCGGTGATCCGATGGATCCCGACGCGCGCATGGGCCCGCTGGTCTCGCAGGCGCACCACGACAAGGTGCTCGCCGCGATCACGCGCGCCCGCGACGAAGGCGGCCGCGTGCTCTGCGGCGGCCATGCGCTGGAGCGGCCGGGCTGGTTCATCGCGCCCACCGTCATCGACGGTCTTGGACCGGACTGCGCGACCAACCGCGAGGAGATCTTCGGGCCGGTGGTCACGCTGCAACCCTTCGATGACGACGCGCACGCACTCGCGCTGGCGAACGCCGGCGACTACGGCCTGTCGGCCGTCATCTGGACACGCGACCTGACCCGCGCGCACCGCCTCGCTGCGGCGCTGCACGTGGGCATGGTCTGGATCAACACCTGGCTGATGCGCGATCTGCGCACGCCCTTCGGCGGCACCGGCGCGTCCGGTCTCGGCCGCGAGGGCGGCATGGACGCGATGCGTTTCTTCACCGAGCCGAAGAACGTCGGCCTGTCTCTGGGATAATCGCAACATGGGCGAACTCGACAATCTTCTGCAGAACAACCGTGACTGGGCCGAACGCGCCGTGCGCGAGGACCCGGATTTCTTCCACCGTCTGGAGAACCAGCAGATCCCGCGCTATCTGTGGATCGGTTGCTCCGACTCGCGCGTGCCGGCGAACCAGATCCTCGGGCTCGACCCGGGCGAGGTCTTCGTCCACCGCAACATCGCCAACGTGCTGTCGCACGGCGATCTCAATGCGCTGTCGGTGATCCAGTTCGCCGTCGACGTGCTCAAGGTCGAGCACATCCTGCTGGTCGGCCATTACGGCTGCGGCGGCGTGCATGCGGCGATGACCGGCGCCCGCGTCGGCCTGGCCGACAACTGGCTGCGCCACGTCGCCGACGTCAACCACAAGCACGGCGCGCTGCTGTCCACGGTCGAGGACACCAGCCTGCGCCACGCGCGGCTGTGCGAGCTCAACGCAGTCGAGCAGGCGCTCAACATCTGCCAGACCACCGTCGTGCGCGATGCCTGGGCGCGCGGACAAAAGCTCGCGGTGCACGGCTGGGTCTACGCGCTCGGCGATGGCCGCGTGCGCGAGCTCGGCATGGACGTGACCTCGCACGACGACATCGGCCCGGCCTACGAGGCCGCCGTCGCCGACATCGCACGCGTCGCGGCCCAGGGCCGGCGCGATGGCTGAGGCCATCCAGGCCAATGCCGCACCGCGCCCGGTCGGCCGCTATCCGCATGCGCGGCGCGCCGGTGGGCTGCTGTTCCTGTCCGGCATCGGACCTCGCGACCCTGCCACCGATTCGGTCCCCGGCAACGTGGTCGATGCCGACGGACGCCTGGTGGAACACGACATCGCCGCGCAGACGCGCGCGGTGTTCGCCAACGTGCGCGCCGTGCTCGACGCCAGCGGCGCACGCTGGGAAGACCTTGTCGACGTGACGGTGTACCTCACCGACATGGCCGGCGATTTCGCCGGCTACAACGCAGTCTGGGGCGAGTATTTTCCGGATCCCGCCACAGCGCCCTGCCGGACGACGCTGGGCATCGACGCCTTGCCGACACCCATCGCGATTGAACTCAAGTGCGTCGCCGAGCCGAAGGAGTGAACCGATGATCCCCGGACCGCTGAACTTCCAGAAGTGGATCGACGAGCACCGCCATCTGCTCAAGCCGCCGGTCGGCAACAAGTGCATCTACGACGGCGATTTTATCGTCATGGTCGTCGGCGGGCCGAATGCACGCACCGATTACCACTGGGAAGAAGGCCCGGAGTGGTTCCACCAGCTCGAAGGCGAAATGGTGCTGCGCATCCAGGAAGACGGCCGGGTCCGCGACATTCCCATCCGCGCTGGAGAGACCTTCCTGCTGCCGCCGAAGGTGCCGCATTCGCCCCAGCGCGGGCCGGATTCGATCGGCCTTGTCATCGAGCGCAAGCGCCTGCCGCACGAACAGGACGGCCTGCTGTGGTTCTGCGAACGCTGCAACCACAGGCTGTTCGAGCAGTACTTCCACCTGCACGACATCGAACAGGATTTCCCGCCCGTGTTCGACCGCTTCTACGGGTCCATCGAACATCGCACCTGCGACGCCTGCGGCCATCTCAATCCGCGCCCTGCCCGCTACGATCCAGATCCGGACACGCTGGCCGACATCACCTGATTTCCGCGCATCCAAGGAATGGAGACCGCCATGCGAACGCCTCTGCTGATTCTGTTGCTGTCCTGCCTGCTGGCGGTAGTAACGCCAGTCTACGCGCAGAACACGGACAACGCAGAACTGGCTGCGCTGTACAACGACGACCAGAAAGCGCGCGCGGATGGCGCGAACATCGACTGGTCGGTGGTGTACCGCGAGGACGCCGCGCGTCGCGTTCGCGTACGCGCGCTGATGCGTGAGGGGGCGATGCGCACTGCAGCCGACCACTACCACGCGGCGATGGTCTTCCAGCACGGCAACGGTCTGGACGACATCCGCATCGCCCACGCGCTTTCGACGCTGGCGTCCACTCTGGCGCCCGACGACATGCGCTACCGGTGGCTGGCTGCCGCGTCTTGGGATCGCATCATGACCACCCAGCTGCAGCCGCAGTGGTACGGCACACAGTTCCATGGCAGCGACGCCGGCATGTTTCTGTACCCGGTGGCCGAAGATGCGGTTGACGACACCGAGCGTGCGCGCATGGGCGTGCCGTCGCTGGCGCAATCGCAGGCCAGGGTCGGCGAGATGGCGGCGTCGATGGGCCAGCAGGCGCGCCCCCAGCTGCCGACGATCGAACAGCTTCGGCAGGAACGCCGCGTGGGCGAGACCGACGCGCCCTGAACCCGCTGTGCGCCTGCGGCGTGATCGGCGCGGGCCGGTCGTCTAGGATGACGGCCATGCTGAAGATCGACATCCACGCCCATTACCTGCCGCGCGACTGGCCGGATCTGGCATCGAAGTACGGCGAGGCGCGATTTCCGGTCATCCACCATACCGATGACGGCCGCCACCGCATCTACAAGGACGGGCGCTTCTTCCGCGAGATCTGGTCCAAGACCTGGGACGCGCAGGAACGCATCGACGACTACGCGCGCTTCGGCGTGCAGGTCCAGGTGATCAGCACGGTGCCGGTGATGTTCAGTTACTGGGCGAAGCCGGCGCATGCGCTGGAACTGCACCAGTCGCTCAACGACCACATGGCCGCGACCGTCGCCGCGCATCCGCGCCATTACGCCGGCATCGGCACGGTGCCGATGCAGTCACCGCGACTGGCGATCCAGGAACTCGAGCGCTGCGTCGACCAGCTCGGCCTGCAGGGCGTGCAGATCGGCAGCCACATCGGTGACTGGAATCTCGACGCGCCGGAACTGTTCCCGTTCTTCGAAGCCGCGGCCGATCTGGGCGCGGCGATCCTCGTGCACCCCTGGGACATGATGGGCAGCGAGTCGATGCCCAAATACTGGCTGCCGTGGCTGGTCGGTATGCCGGCCGAGCAGTCGCGCGCGGCGTGCTGCCTGGTGTTCGGCGGCGTGCTGCAGCGTCTGCCGAAACTCAATATCTGCATGGCGCATGGCGGCGGCAGTTTTCCGTACACGATCGGCCGTATCGAACACGGCTTCAACATGCGGCCTGACCTCGTCGCGACCGACAATCCGCACAATCCGCGCGGCTATCTCAGGCAGTTGTATTTCGATTCCTGGGTGGCCGATCCGCGTGCGCTGCAATACCTGATCGATACCTGCGGCGCGGACCGCGTGATGCTCGGCACCGATTACCCGTTCCCGCTCGGCGAACAGGTGCCCGGCGCCGGCATCGAGGAAATCCCGCTCGACGACACCTCACGGGCGCGCCTGTATCACGGCACCGCGCTCGAGTGGCTGGGCCTGTCGGCCAGCCGCTTTGCGTGATCGCGACGCACTCTCTCCTTTTCCTGCGTCGCGCATCAGCGCGACCTCCGACCGAATTCATGTCATGACCGATCCGCACACCCTGTTCTCCGACGACTACGCCACCACCGCCGACGCCGCCGATCCACTGCGGCATTTCCGCGCACAGTTCCATCTGCCGCGCTTCGGCAACGTGGAACAGGCCTATTTCGTCGGCAATTCGCTGGGGCTGCAGCCGCGCGCCGCGCGCGCGCAGGTCGAGGACGTGCTCGACAAGTGGGCGATGGAAGCGGTCGAAGGCCATTTCCGCGGCAACTCGCAGTGGATGACCTATCACACCCTGCTCAGTGCGCAGCTGGCGGAGATCGTCGGCGCGCAGCCCGAGGAAGTGGTGGCGATGAACTCGCTGACCGCGAACCTGCATTTCCTGATGGTCGGCTTCTATCGACCGACCGCCGAGCGCCCCGCGATTCTGATGGAAGCCGGTGCGTTTCCATCGGATCGCTACGCGCTCGAATCGCAGGTGCGCTTCCACGGCTTCGACCCCGACACCGATCTGATCGAAGTACAGCCCGGTGCCGATAGCCTGTTCGGCATGGACGCGATCGCCGCGGCGATCGCAGAGCACGGCCATCGCGTCGCGCTGGTGCTGTGGCCGGGCGTGCAGTACCGCACCGGTGAAGCCTTCGATCTCGCGGAGATCGTGCGGCTCGGTCACGCGGCAGGCGCCGTCGTCGGTTTCGATCTTGCGCATGCGGCCGGCAACCTGCCGCTGCACCTGCATGACAGCAATGCCGACTTCGCCGTCTGGTGCCATTACAAGTACCTCAACAGCGGACCGGGCGCAGTCGCCGGTGCGTTCGTGCATGCGCGCCACGCGACGACCGATCGGCCGCGATTCGCCGGCTGGTGGGGCCACGACGCAGCCACGCGCTTCCGCATGGGTCCGGATTTCCAGCCCACGCCGGGCGCCGAAGGCTGGCAGCTCAGCAATCCGCCGATCCTTGGCCTCGCGCCACTGCGCGCGTCGCTGGACCTGTTCACCGAAGCCGGCATGCCGGCGCTGCGCGCGAAGTCGGAAATCTTGACCGGCTATCTCGAGACGCTGATCCGCAGCCAGCTCGACGACGTGCTCGACATCGTCACGCCGCGTGACGTCGCGCGTCGCGGTGCGCAGCTGTCGCTGCGCGTGCGCGGTGGACGCGAACAGGGCCGCGCGTTGTTCGACGACCTCTCCGAGCACGGCGTGCTCGGCGACTGGCGCGAGCCCGACGTGATCCGTATCTCGCCCGCGCCGCTCTACAACACCCACGCCGACGTGCTGCGCTTCGTACGCACCGTGGCGCGCTGGCGCGACGCGTGACGGCACCCGCACGCCATCTGACGATCATCGGCGCAGGCCTGGCCGGCGCCCTGCTCGGCATTCTGCTACGGCGTCGCGGCTGGGACGTGGATCTGTACGAGAAGCGCGGTGATCCGCGCCTGCAGGGCTACGGTGGCGGCCGCTCGATCAATCTGGCCCTGGCCGAACGGGGCCGGCATGCGCTGCGCGCCGCCGATGCCGATGACGCGGTGATGCACCACGCGATCATGATGCGCGGCCGCATGGTCCACGTCGGCGACACCGAGCCGGTGCTGCAGCGCTACGGCCGCGACGACGATGAAGTCATCTGGTCGGTGCATCGCGGCGATCTCAACATCGTGCTGCTCGATCTTGCGGAAGCTGCCGGCGCGCGCCTGCATTTCGATGCAGGCCTCGATGGGGTGAATTTCGAATCGCGACGTGCTGTCTTTCGCGATCCGCGCGATGAGAGCACGCGCGAGGTCACGTTCGAAGCGCTGGTCGGCGCCGATGGCGCGGGTTCCGCGCTGCGCGCGGCGATGCATCGCGTGCACGATCTGGGCCAGCGCAGCGATTTCCTCGACCACGGCTACAAGGAACTCGAGATTCCGCCGCGGGCCGATGGCGGCTTCCGCATCGAGCCCAACGCGCTGCACATCTGGCCGCGCGGGCATTACATGTGCATCGCGCTGCCCAACGACGAAAAGACCTTCACCGTCACCCTGTTCCTGCCCCATCACGCAGGCCCGGATGAGGGACCCGCGTTCGACCAGCTCAGCGATATCGACAGCGCGCGCGCGTTCTTCGAGCGTGACTTCCCGTCGGCCCTGGCACTGATTCCGGAATTCGACCGCGATTGGGCCGCGAATCCCGTCGGCCAGCTGGCCACGCTGTATCTCGACCGCTGGCATCTCGACGGCCGCGCGGTACTGCTGGGGGACGCGGCGCACGCCATGGTGCCGTTCCACGGCCAGGGCATGAACTGCGCATTCGAGGACTGCGTGGCGTTGGCCCGGCAGCTGGATGCGCACGACGATCTCGCGACCGCGTTCGCCGCTTTCGAACTCGAACGCAAGCCCGACGCCGCCGCGATCCAGCGCATGGCACTCGACAACTATCTGGAGATGCGCGACCGCGTCGACGATGCCGACTACCTGCTCCAGCGCCAGCTGGAACTCGCGTTGCAGGACCGCCATCCCGGTCGCTTCGTGCCGCACTACGCGATGGTCACCTTCATGCGCATCCCCTACTCGCTGGCGATGACGCGCACCGACCTCCAGCGCGGCATCCTCGAACGCGCGACCGCAGGCCATGCATCGCTGTCGACGCTGGACTGGCACGCGATCGATGCCGACGTGCGCGAGCTGCTGACGCCGCTGGAGGATGTGCCGGCGTGAGTGACCGCTTTCTTTTCGATGACTGCGCCTCGACACGAGCGCCGCGCCCGACCGGAATGATGCCGTCGCAACGGCTTGCAGAAACGATGCGCCAGCAGCGCTGCTTATGAACGACAGTTTTCTCTTCTACGATCTTGAGACCTTCGGCTCCGATCCGCGCCGCACGCGCATCGCCCAGTTCGCCGCGATCCGCACCGATGCCGAACTCAACGAAATCGACGAGCCGATCGACTTCTTCGTCCAGCCTGCCGACGACTTGCTGCCCTCGCCCATCGCGACGCTGATCACCGGCATCACCCCGCAGCATGCGCACGCCGCAGGCATGCCCGAGGCCGACGCCTTCGCGCGGATCCACGAGGAGATGGCGCGCCCGAAGACCTGCACGCTGGGCTACAACTCGCTGCGCTTCGACGACGAGTTCGTGCGCTTCGGCCTGTACCGCAATTTCCACGATCCCTACGAGCGCGAGTGGCGCAGCGGCAATTCGCGCTGGGATCTGCTCGACGTGATGCGTCTGTGGCACGCGCTGCGCCCCGAAGGCCTGGTGTGGCCGACGCGCGAGGACGGCGCCACCTCGTTCAAGCTCGAGCATCTGGCGACGGCCAATAACGTACGCACCGGCGACGCCCACGAAGCGCTCTCGGACGTGCGCGCGTTGATCGGTCTCGCGCGCCTGTTCCGCAATGCGCAGCCGCGGTTGTGGGACTACGCAGCGAAGCTGCGCGACAAGCGCCATGCGGCATCGATGCTCGACACCATCGCGATGACGCCGGTGCTGCACGTGTCGCAGCGCTATCCGGCCGCACGCCTGTGCGCGGCGCCGGTGCTGCCGATCGCGCGGCATCCACGCATCGACAGCCGCGTCGTGGTGTTCGACCTCGATGGCGATCCCGACTGGCTGCTCGACCTCGATGCCGAGGCGATCGCCGCGCGCGTCTTCGTCCGCCGCGAGGATCTGCCCGAGGGCGTCGCGCGCATTCCGCTCAAGGAAGTCCACAGCAACCGCTGCCCGGCGCTGGTGGCCTGGAGTCATCTGCGCGAAGCGGATTTCGAGCGGCTGTCGATCGATCCGGCAGACATCGAACGACGCGCCGCCCGGCTGCGCGCCGCCGGCCCAGCACTGGCCGAGAAGATCCGCCAGGTGTTTGCAGTCGAGCGTGAATTCGGACCATCCGATCCCGACGGCGCGCTCTACGACGGCTTCGCCGGCGACGGCGACAAGCGACGCATGGCCCAGGTCCGCGCGACGCCGCCGACGCTGCTGGGCGCACGCGACTTCGGATTCGAGGATCCGCGCCTTGACGCCCTGCTGCTGCGCTACCGCGCACGCAACTGGCCGGACACGCTCGACCCCGCCGAGCAGTTGCAGTGGGACGACTACCGCCGTGCGCGGCTCGCACCCGGCACCACGCAGGCCGAACAGGATTTCGCCAGCTACTTCACGCAGATCGACGCCTTGCGCGCCGAAAATCCCGACGACGCACGGCGCCTGTCGCTGCTCGATGCCCTCGACGACTGGGGCCAGAGCCTGCACACGCGCTTGCACGCCGCCCCCACTCTGCCCACGACTGCCGCATGACCACGTACTTCAGCGACAAGAGCTTCAAGTTTCTGCGCGCGCTCGCGCGCCACAACGAGAAGCCGTGGTTCGAAGAGCACCGCAAGGACTACGAGGCGCATGTGCGCCAGCCGTTCCTGCGTCTGATCGGCGATCTGCAGCCGGATGTCACCGCGGTCAGCCCGCATTTCCGCGCAGACACGCGCACCGTCGGCGGCTCGCTGTTCCGCATCCATCGCGACGCACGCTTCTCCAACGACAAGTCGCCATACAAGACTTGGCAGGGCGCGCGGCTGTTCCACGAGCGCCGCCGCGAAACCGCAGCGCCGTCGTTCTACGTGCACCTGCAGCCCGGCGGCAGTTTCGTCGGCGCCGGCCTGTGGCATCCCGAATCCGACACCCAGCGGAAAGTCCGGCAGTTCATCGTCGACAACCCGGAAAGCTGGAAGGCCGCCGCGCACGCGAAGAAGCTGCGCAAGACCTTCGAGTTCGAAACCAGCGAGATGCTGGTCCGCCCGCCGCGCGGCTTCGATCCACAGTTCGAATTCATCGACGATCTCAAGCACCGCAACTGGGTGTTCTGGCGCGCGCTCGACGACGACGCGATGACCGGCCCGAAGCTGCGCCAGACGATCGCCGCCGACCTCGTCACGCTGGCGCCGTTCGTCGACTATCTCTGCGCATCGCTGGATCTGGAGTTCTGATCCCGCGCGCCGCGATCGCTCGCGCGCGCGTCGTTCAGCAGGGACTGCGCCGCCGTCTCTGACAATCGCGGCCTCCCCTTCGATGCGATTCAGATGAAGCGACTCGGCTGGCTCACTCTCGCTGTTCTCGTCCTGCTGCTTGGCTACGTGGCCGCCGGCCCGTATCTGAGCGTCCACGCGATTCGCGAGGCCGTGCGCAACGAGGATTCGCGGGCGCTGTCGAAGCAGGTCGATTTCCCCGCGCTGCGCGAGAGCCTGCGGCTGCAGCTGGCCGACGCGATCGTGCGCGAAGCCGGACCGGATCTGCAGTCGAATCTGCTCGGCGCGATCGGTCTGCGACTCGCCGGCAGCGCGGCTGGCACGGGCGTCGACATGATGGTGACACCGGTCGGCCTGAGCGCACTGATGCGTGGCCAACGGCTGTGGAGCCTCGCCGGCGGCGCATCGCCGGCCCAGGTCCGCCCCGACACCGGACGCGAGCTGCCGCTTGCCGACGCGCATTACCGCTACAACTCGACCTCGCGCTTCACCGCCACGGTGCGCGACGACCGTGGCCGCCCGATCGAATTCGTGCTGACGCGGAAAGGTCTGACCTGGAAGCTGTCGGACATCCGGTTACCCCTCTGAAGATCCTCTCCTGCCTGCGGCAGGAGACACATGCGTCCCTCTCCCTTTGGGAGAGGGGGGGACCGATTGCGAAGCAATTGGTGGGGTGAGGGCAGCGCGGAGTCCGACGAAGTAGCGCTTGAGCGTCTGCGTCTCTGCAGCATCCCGCAACGATGGGTTTCGCTACGCTCTACCCGTCCTACGAAGACGCCGCATAGATCGGAACGGCAGTCCCCCTTCTACGAACGGACGTCCAACGCCCCCCGCCCGAACCGCGGCCGGTGATACATCACCAGATACACCCCGACGACCCACGCCGACGCCGCCGCCCAGCCGGCCAGGATGTCCGACGGATAATGCACGCCCAGATACACCCGCGACAGGCCCACCATCGGCACGAACACGGCCATCGCGGCGATCACCCACCAGCGCGCGCGCGTCGGCCAGGCCAGCAGGATCAGCACTGCGGCCAGCGTCATCGATCCCATCGCGTGGCCACTGGGAAAACTGTAGGTCGCCTCGGGCGCGATCGAGTCCCACAGGCTGGGGCGGTCGCGCGCGAACAGGCGCTTGGTCGCGAGATTCAACAATGCCGAACCGCCGGTCGCGACCGCGACGAACAGGCCATCACGCCAGCGCTTCATCGCCAGCAGGATCAGCACCAGCGCGATGTCGACCGGCACCACGCCCTTGGCGTAACCGATCTCGGAAAAGAACAGGAACACGCGGGTGAAACCCTCGCGCGCAGCGTCCTGTGCGAACAGCAGGATCGGCTCGTCGAACGGGATCGCCTCGGCCTCGTGGACCTCGTCGGCGAGCTCCATGAAGCCCCACATCGGCAGCAGCACGCCGGCGAACAACAGCAGGAATTTCAGGCCGTGGCGGCGCAGCAGGCCGCCGGTTTCGCGTGACCCCTCGGCGACGACGTCCCCGCCGTCAGACGGCATCGACGCGGCGGCCGTAGTTGCGGTGCACGTAATCGTCGACCAGCGCGACGAACTCGTGCGCGATGTTCTCGCCGCGCAGGGTCAATGCCTTTTCGCCGTCGATGAAGACAGGCGCCGAGGGTGCTTCACCTGTGCCGGGCAGCGAGATGCCGATATTGGCGTGGCGCGATTCGCCCGGACCGTTGACCACGCAGCCCATCACCGCGAGCGTCATGTTCTCCGCGCCCGGGTGGGTGATCTTCCACTCCGGCATCTTGTCGCGTACGTGGTCCTGGACCACGCCGGCCAGTTCCTGGAAGAACTCCGACGTCGTGCGGCCGCAGCCGGGACACGCGGTGACCATCGGCGTGAACGCGCGCAGGCCCATCGTCTGCAGCAGTTCCTGCGCGACGACGACTTCCTTGGTGCGCGACGCGCCGGGCTCGGGTGTCAACGAAATGCGGATGGTGTCGCCGATGCCTTCCTGCATCAGGATCGCCAACGCAGCGCTGGACGCGACCATGCCCTTGCTGCCGATACCGGCTTCGGTGAGGCCCAGATGGAGCGCGAAATCACTGCGCGCGGCCAGGTCGCGATATACGGCCACCAGTTCCTGCACGCCGCTGACCTTGGCGCTGAGCACGATGCGGTCGCGGCCGAGGCCGAACTCGACGGCGCGTTCTGCGGAATCGACGGCCGAGCGGATCAGCGCCTCGCGCAGCACGCGACCCGCATCCCAGGGCACGGCGCGCTTGGCGTTCTCGTCCATCAGCGCGGCGGCGAGCGACTGGTCCAGCGAGCCCCAGTTCGCGCCGATGCGCACCGGTTTGTCGTAGCGCATCGCGAACTCGATCAGCTGACCGAACTGCAGATCCTTTTTCTTGCCGAAACCCACGTTGCCGGGGTTGATCCGGTACTTCGCCAGCGCTTCCGCGCAGGCCGGTTCGCCGGCCAGCAGCTGGTGCCCGTTGTAGTGGAAGTCACCGATGATCGGCACTTCGATGCCCTGCATCGCCAGCCGCTCGACGATCCGCGGCACCGCGGCGGCGGATTCGGGATTGTTGACCGTGATGCGCACAAGTTCCGAGCCCGCGCGCCACAGCTCGCCGATCTGCTTCGCGGTCGAGGCGATGTCGGCGGTGTCGGTATTGGTCATCGACTGCACGACCACCGGCGCATCGCCGCCAACTGCGATGCCGCCGACATGGACCTGACGTGTACCGCGACGCGCGGCGGCGCCGAAGGCCGGCAACGCGACGGGTTCGGAGAGGCAGGCGGACGGCGCGGACGCGCTGGTTGGAACGGGCTGGGCGGACATGCGCGCATTTTAGCGGTTCGCGCCGGTCTTTTCGGTGACGCCCGGCCTAACCGCCCGTGCGCCCGTTCGCGGTGCGACCGAAAGCCGCAGGGCAGCCTGCGGCGCCCTGCACTACGATGGCCGGCGATGCAGCCGCAACCGCCCGCCACCGCCCTGCTCCGCACCCTGTACAGCCTGCGCTGGTTCGCAGTCGGCGGGCAGTCGTTGACGATCCTGTGGGCGACGCACGGCTTCGACATGGCGCTGCCGCGCTGGCCGCTGTGGGGCCCGGTGCTGCTGCTGGCGGCGTTCAACGTGGTGGTCCACCTGCGTCTGGCGCACAGCCGCGATGCCGCGCCGGCCGAAGCCTTCGCCCATGTGCTGGTGGATACCGCCGTGCTGGCCTGGCTGGTGGCGTGGACAGGCGGCATCGCCAATCCCTTCGCGTCGCTGTTCCTGCTGCCGATCGCGCTGACCGCGATGGCGCTGCCGCAGGCCTGGGCGATCGCCGCGGCGCTGGCCTGCGTGACCGGCTACATGCTGGCGGTCAATTTCGGCCAGCCGCTGCCGCACCTGCACGATCATTTCGACCTGCACCTGGCCGGCATGGCGGTGAACTTCTTTCTCTCAGTGGCGCTGGTCTCGTACTTCCTGTTCCGGCTCGCTGCCGCGCGCGACCGCCGCGAGCAGGAGCTGGCCGCCTTGCGCGAACGCTTCGTGCGCAACGAGGGCATTCTCGCGTTGGCCACGCACGCCGCCTCAGTCGCGCATGAACTCAATACACCGCTGGGCACGATGACCCTCCTGCTCGACGATCTCGACACCAGCGCGATGGGCGCCGACGGCGCCGAGGATGTGGCCACGCTGCGCCGGCTGGTCGATACCTGCCGCGATCGCGTGCGTTCGCTGGCCAATCCCGCCGATCCTGCGGCGAGCACGCGGGTCGACATCGGCCGCGTGCTCGAACACTGGCAACTGGTGCGTCCGGCGATCGTGCTCGAACGCAGCGGCAACGTGGACATGCACGAACGCGTGGACCGCACGATCGGCCACCTGCTGCTCGCCCTGCTCAACAACGCCGCCGACGCCAGCGAAGGCAACGGCAGCGCTCGAGTCGATCTGCGCCTGCAGATCGAGGATGGCGTGCTCGATGGCGCGATCCGCGATTACGGCACCGGTTTCGATGCGCAGGCGCCGTTCCTGCCGGTGCTGTTCCGCAGCGGAAAGCCCGACGGCCTCGGCGTGGGCCTGGCGCTGTCGCATGCGGCCATCGAACAACTGGGCGGCGAACTGGACATGGAGGAAGCCGACGGCGGCGGCGCACGCGTGCATTTCCGCGTGCCGGTCGGCGCCGGCGACAGCCACCGCGACACGGAGACGATGCGATGAAAGGCCTGCTGGTCGACGACGACACCCTGTACCTGGACGCGCTGCGACGCGCGCTGACGCGGCGTGGCATCGAGTGCGAGATCGCCGCCGATCCGGTCACGGCACTGGACATCGCCACGCGCAGTGCGCCGGATTTCGCACTGGTCGATCTCAAGCTCGGGGATGCGTCGGGTCTGTCGCTGATCGAGCCGCTGCGTGCGATCCGCGCCGACATGCGCATCCTGCTGGTCACCGGCTACGCGAGCATCGCGACCGCAGTGGAAGCGATCAAACGCGGCGCCGACGACTATCTGCCCAAGCCGGTTTCGGCCGACACGCTGCAGCGCATCCTGCTCGATACCGAAGCCGCGCCCGGCGCACCGTTGCCGGAACGCGACGAGGACGACACGCTCGAAAGCCCGACGATGATTCCGCTGCACCGGCTCGAGTGGGAGCACATCCAGCAGGCGCTCGCTGAAACCGGCGGCAACATTTCCGCCACCGCGCGGTTGCTCGGCATGCACCGCCGCTCGCTGCAGCGCAAGCTCGCGAAACGTCCCGGGCCGGAACGCCGTCCGCCGATGGACGGCTGAGCGCGCGACCAGTCGATCAGTGTCCCGAATGCGCCTCGGCCGCAGGCGCATCGCCCGCGAGCGGATGCACTTCGAACGTCACGGCCTGTTCCGGCGCGTTGGCGAACCGCAGCGTGGCCTCGATCGACTGGCCGGCGCGCACCGGCGCGACCGGATCGATGAACATCAGATGGTTGCCACCGGGCTTCAGCGTGACCTCGCTGCCCGCCGGCAGTTCGACGCCATCAGCGAGTTCGCGCATGCGCATCATGCCGCCCTCGTGCGACATCTCGTGGATCTCGACACTGGCCGCTGCCGGCGTTTCAACCGAGAGCAGACGATCGGCTGCCCCGCTGCGCAGGGTGAGGTAGCCACCGGCGACGGCGGCGTTCGGTGGCGTCTCGCGGATCCAGGCGTCGCTGACGACGATGCCGGCGCTGGCGTCCGCGGCATTCGCAGCCGGCGTCTGCGACGTCGACGACGCGTCCGGCGCGGCGGGCTGGCAACCGGCGAGCGCGAGGATCAGCCCGGCGGCGATGGGACCGATGGCGAGGGAAAACGGACGGCGTGCGGACATCGTGGTGCTCCTTGAGTCGACAGATGGGCGCCGGAATCGCACCCGATGGCCGGCAGTATCGCAGCGCACGATATCCGGCCGTCGCGCGACGCAGGCGACCGCCATGCTGGCCGCGCGGAGGCAGCGATGCCAATGCGACCGGGTGTCGCAGTGAGGGTCGATGCACTCCCCTGTCCTGAGGGCGGGAGTCGATTGAGGCGCCCTGCACTGCGAGCACGCGTCGATTGAAGCCCACTTCGCCGCGAACACGCGCCGCTGTAGCCCTCCCCCGCGTTGCGGGGGGAGGGTTGGGAGGGGGCGATCAAGCCGTCGGAACATCGGGAGCCCGCACTTCTGAATCGCTCGATCCGATACATCATTTCCGGACCGATTGCCCCCACCCAACCCTCCCCCGTAAAACGGGGGAGGACTCAGAACTCCTGCCGCTGATGGGTGTCCGGCGTCGGCTGACGCCTCATTTCGGCTTCCGGGCCAACCGGTATCCTGTCCCCATGCAAGACAGCCCCTCGTCCGACGTTCTCACCCCCACCCAGCTCAACACGCTGGCGCGCGGCCTGCTGGAGGACACATTTCCGAACGTCGTCGTCGAAGGCGAGCTCGGCAATCTGTCGCGGCCGGCGTCGGGGCATTTGTATTTCACGCTCAAGGATGCGCGCGCGCAGGTGCGCTGCGCGCTGTTCCGCTCGCGCAGCCAGGGCCTGCGCTTCGTGCCCCGCGAAGGCCTGCTGGTCCGCGCGCGCGGTCGGGTGACGCTGTACGAGGCGCGCGGCGACTACCAGCTGATCCTCGATTCGCTGGAAGAAGCCGGCGAAGGCGCGCTGCGTCGCGCATTCGACGTGCTGAAGGCGCGGCTGCAGGCCGAAGGCCTGTTCGACGCTGAGCGCAAACGCGCCCTGCCCGCGTTTCCGCGGCGGATCGGCGTCATCACCTCGCCATCGGGCGCAGCGGTGCGTGACGTGCTGAGCGTGCTCGCACGGCGCCTGCCGCTGGTCGAGGTCGACGTGCTGCCGGTGCCCGTCCAGGGCAGCGATGCGCCGCCGAAGATCCGCGCCATGCTCGAACGTGCCGGTGCCAGTGGCCGCTACGACGTGATCCTGCTTGCGCGTGGTGGTGGTTCGCTGGAAGACCTGTGGGCCTTCAACGACGAGGCGCTTGCGCGTGCCGTCGCCGCCTCGCCGGTACCCGTGGTCTCGGCGATCGGCCATGAGACCGACTTCAGCCTGACCGATTTCGCCGCCGATCTGCGCGCGCCGACACCCTCGGTGGCCGCGGAGTTGCTGGTCCCGGATCGCAACGAACTCGCGACGCGCGTGCGTCGCCTGCAACGTCACGTCGACGACACGCATCTGCGTGCGATGCAGCAGCGGTTCCAGCGTCTGGACCGCGCAGCGCTCCGGCTGCAGGCCCAGCGCCCGCAGGCGCGTCTGGATGCGCTGCGCCTGCGTCAGGACGAAGCGCTGCGGCGGCTGTCGATGGCGATGCGTCAGCAACTGCAGCAGCGCAGCGCACGGCTGCGCCACGCGGAAGCGGTGCTGCGCGCGGGCACGCCCAAGCGTCGTCTGCAGCACCTGCGCGAGCGCCTCGCTGCGCTCGGCCCGCGTCCACTCGCGGCACTTGCCCGCCATCTCCAGCGCGATCAACTGCGTCTGCGCGGGCTCGCCCGCTCGCTCGAAGCGGTGAGCCCATTGGCCACGATCGCGCGTGGCTACAGCATCCTGCAGCGCGCAGATGGCGGCGTCGTTCGCAGCGTCTTCGATGCCTCGCCAGGCGAGCCGCTGCAGGCGCGGCTGGTAGATGGCAGCCTGCGCGTGCGAGTGGAGTCGTCGGAGTCCTGATCCGGACGCTGTCCTGACCGGGCATCAAGTGCCTGCGCGGCCGCAGCGACCCGGCTGGCCTTCCGTGCGGACCGAACGCAGCGTTCCGCCGCATCTCGCCCGCCGCTCACGCCGCCGCTGTCATGCTGGGCGGCCACGTCACGACGGAGTTCCCGCACGATGACCAAGGCGTCCGATCTGTTCGTCCAGGCGCTTGAAGCCGAGGGCGTGACCCACGTCTTCGGTATTCCCGGTGAGGAAAACCTCGACCTGCTCGAATCCCTGCGCGCGTCCGACATCGCGCTCGTCCTGACCCGTCACGAACAGGCCGCCGGCTTCATGGCCGCGACCTACGGGCGCCTGACCGGTCAGGCCGGCGTGTGCCTGTCGACGCTCGGCCCGGGCGCGACCAATCTCGTCACGCCAGCCGCCTATGCGCAGCTCGGTGCGATGCCGATGCTGATGATCACCGGGCAGAAACCGATCCGCACCAGCAAGCAGGGCCATTTCCAGATCGTCGATGTCGTCGACATGATGCGGCCGCTGACCAAGTCGACGCACCAGCTGGTGTCCGCCGATGCGATTCCGGCGCGGGTGCGTGATGCGTTCCAGCGCGCGGAAGAAGAACGACCCGGCGCCACCCATCTCGAACTGCCACAGGACATCGCCGGCGACGACACCGATGCGCGCCTGTTGCCCGCGCCCTACACACGCCGGCCGCTGGCCGAGCACAAGGCGATCGCCCACGCGGCGGAAGCCATCCGTAATGCCAAGCATCCGCTGCTGATGATCGGCGCCGGCGCCAACCGCAAGACCACGGCGAAGATGCTGCGCGCCTTCGTCGACAGGCTCGGCATTCCGTTCTTCAGCACACAGATGGGCAAGGGCGTGCTCGATGAAACGCATCCGCTGTGGCTCGGCACTGCTGCACTGTCGGACAAGGATTTCGTGCATCGCGCGATCGACGCGGCCGACTGCATCGTCAACATCGGTCACGACGTCATCGAGAAGCCGCCGTTCTTCATGCGCAGCGGCAGGCGCACGGTGATCCACGTGAACTACGAGAGCGCGGTCGTCGACCAGGTGTATTTCCCGCAGATCGAGGTCGTTGGCGACATCGCCAACACGGTCTGGCAGCTTGCCGAAGCGCTGGATGCACCGCAGGCGCATTGGGACTTCGCGTTCTTCGATCGGGTGCGCACGGCGCTGTGTGAGAACATCGCCGCGCTTGCCGCCGACGACCGCTTTCCCGTGCACGGCCCGCATCTGGTCAAGACCCTGCGCGACGCGCTCGAGCCGCACGACATCGTCTGCCTCGACAACGGCCTCTACAAGCTGTGGTTCGCGCGCAATGACCGCTGCCGTGCGCCGAACACGCTGCTGCTCGACAACGCGCTGGCGACGATGGGCGCAGGCCTGCCGTCGGCCATCGCCGCGAAGCTGGTGCATGAAGACCGGAAGATCGTCGCGGTCTGCGGCGATGGCGGTTTCATGATGAATTCGCAGGAGCTCGAAACCGCAGTGCGTCTGAAGCTCGATCTCGTGGTCATCGTGCTGCGCGACGATGCCTACGGCATGATCAAGTGGAAGCAGCAGCATGAGGACTATCCGGTCTACGGCATGGACTATGGCAACCCGGATTTCGTGCGCTACGCCGAAAGCTACGGCGCGCGCGGCCATCGTCCGGACAGTGCCGCCGCGTTCGCGGGCATCCTGCGTACCGCACTCGACACGCCCGGCGTCGACCTGATCGACCTCGCCATCGACTACGGCGACGACGACGCCCTGCTCAACACCGAAATTCCCGAGCGCAGCGCGGCGATCGACTGATCCGCGCGCGCCTCCCTCTCGTCCGATTCCGGAGCGCCCCATGGCCAAGCAGAAGACCGCCCGCAAGCCCACCGGCCTTGCCCGCAGCTACCCCTACTACCTCGCCAACGCCGCAGTTGCCGCGAACACCGATCTCGAGGTGCGCGACAAGTACAGCGGCAAGGTCGCCACGCGCGTCGCGATGGGCGACGCAGCGGCGATCCGCAAGGCAATCGTCGCCGCACACAAGGCGCGCGGGCCGATGGCCGACTTCCCGCCGGACAAGCGCCGCGACGTACTCGAACACTGCGTGCGCCGCTTCGAGGAGCGCTTCGACGAACTCGCGCTCGCGCTGTGCATCGAGGCCGGCAAACCGATCAAGGATGCGCGCGGCGAAGTCACGCGTCTGATCGACACCTTCCGCATCGCGGCGGGGGAAGCCACGCGCAGCGAAGGCGAGACCATCGAGCTGCAGATCTCGGAACGCACGCGTGGTTATCGCGGCATGGTCAAGCGCGTGCCCATCGGCGTGTGCAGCTTCATCACGCCGTTCAACTTTCCTCTGAATCTGGTGGCACACAAAGTCGCCCCCGCGATCGCGGCAGGCTGTCCGTTCGTACTCAAGCCGGCGGCGAAGACGCCGGTCGGCGCGCTGATCATCGGCGAGATCCTCGCCGAGACCGACCTGCCCAAGGGCGCGTTCTCGGTGATCCCGTGCAGCAATGATGATGCCGCGGCGCTGACCGAAGACGAGCGCGTCGCGCTGCTGAGCTTCACCGGCGGGCTGATCGGGTGGGACCTCAAGGCGCGCGCCGGCAAGAAGAAGGTCGTGCTGGAACTCGGCGGCAATGCCGCGTGCATCGTCGACGAAGATCCCGGCCTGCCGCTGGACAAGGTGGTCGAGCGTCTGGTGTTCGGCGCCTACTACCAGTCCGGCCAGAGCTGCATCGGCGTGCAGCGCATCTACGCGCATCGCACGGTGCACGAGGCGCTGCGCCGCAAGTTGAAGAAGGCGATCGGCGCGCTGCGCAGCGGCGATCCGCGCGACGAGAACACGTTCGTCGGTCCGGTCATCGACAGCGACGCTGCCGATCGCATCGAGTCCTGGATCGATGCCGCGCGCAAGGGTGGCGCCAAGGTCATCGCCGGCGGCAAGCGCGCAGGCAACATCATTCCCGCGACGCTGCTGGAGAAGGTGCCGCGTGATGCGGACCTGGAGCGCAAGGAAGTCTTCGGCCCGGTCGCGTTGCTGGAACCGGTCGACAGTTTCGACGAGGCCATCGCGCGGGTGAACGACAGCGATTTCGGTCTGCAGGCCGGCGTGTTCACCGGCAACCTTTCCCACGCGATGCGCGCCTGGGACCGCATCGAAGCCGGCGGCGTAGTGGTCGGCGACGTGCCGAGCTTCCGCGTCGACAACATGCCCTACGGCGGTATCAAGGATTCGGGCTGCGGCCGCGAAGGCGTGAAGTACGCGATCCGCGACATGACGGAAGAACGCCTGCTGGTGATCCGCGACCCGGCCTGAAGCCTGCACTGTGTCGCGCGATCAGGCGATCGCGCGACGTGAGGGCACTTCACCCACGGTGATGGGCTCGCGCACGATCTCGCGTAGCAGTTCGATGGTCTCCGCCACCGCGTTCGCATCATCGATGCCGGGCGCATACACGCGCACCTGGCGGCGCCCGCCGCGCTTGGCTGCGTACATCGCCTGGTCGGCATGGCTGAGCAACGTCGCAAGCGCGTAGCCACCGTGATGAGTTTCCGCGACGCCGAAACTCGCGGCGAGTCGGAATCCGTAGCCGGCGGCGGCGGTATCGATCGCAGCGAAGCGCACCTGTGCGTCCCCCGCTAGGCGGATGGCCGCTGACGCGTCAAGTCCCGGCAACAGCATCGCGAACTCTTCGCCGCCCAGCCGTCCGAACGCATCCATCCCGCGACACAGCGGCTGCACAGCTTGAGTGATCTGGCGCAGCGCCCAGTCGCCAGCCGCATGTCCGTGAAGGTCGTTGACCTGTTTGAAGTGGTCGAGATCGAACATCACCAGCGTCGCCGGCAGCCCGTCGCGCTCGCACTGCAGCAGCGCCGCGGTGGCACGCTCGGCGAAATACTGCCGGTTGAAGATGCCGGTCAGTGCATCGGTCTCGGTCATGCGTTTGAGCTTGAGCTGCATGCGCTTGGTCTTGTACGCCCAGTAGCCCACCGACGCGACCAGTCCGACCAGCACCAGCGCAAGCAGCAGCCAGCTGCGCGCACGCTGCTCGGTGACGTTCTGCTGCAGCACCAGCAGCTGGTTCTTCTGGTGCAGCAGTTCGATCTGCTGCGCCTGCTGCAGCGACTGGTGGCGCACGACCTGGTAGGCCATCTCGCGCGATTTGATGTCGTTGAAATGGGCGCGCTCGGCATCGGTGTAGAGCCGGTAGGCGGCCAGCGCAGCCACCGGATCGTGATCCGCCATCGCGAGTTCGTACTGGACGCGGTGCGCGGTGACGCGCGCCTCGGCGGCGTTGGCGTCGTGGCTGTTCGCGAGCGCGGCCTCGGCATGGATGCGTGCGGCCGTCCGTCGTCCCGCGTGTTGCGCGAGCGCCGCCAGCGCGGCGCGGGTCTGCGCGATCAGGAACGGATATCCGGTGCGCTCGACATCGGCGAGACCGCCACTGAGCATGGGCAACGCTTCCGCCTGCCTGTTCTGCGTTTCCCACTGACGCGCAATGTGCAAGCGGACGAAGCCGGAGAAGATCGGTTCGCCCTGCGACTCGCAGCGCGCCAGCGATTCCTGGCCGAACCCGTCGGTGAAATGCTGGCCGATCCCGTTCATGGCCTCCAGGATCACACCGCCCGCCGCGCAGGCATTGCGGCCTGCGGGATCGTCGCGCAGCACCCGCTCGGCGTACTGGCGCGCGAGGCGGAATTCACCGACCTGGTTGTAGACGATGGCCGCGACCATGAGTCCGCGGTGGCGAAGCTGGGTATCGCCGACCTGCTCGGCG
The DNA here is from genome assembly GCA_045810015.1 of Luteimonas sp. Classification (GTDB taxonomy): domain Bacteria; phylum Pseudomonadota; class Gammaproteobacteria; order Xanthomonadales; family Xanthomonadaceae; genus Luteimonas. The sequence goes on along the minus strand of JBJMWR010000010.1, from coordinate 183,785 downwards.
ATCGGCAGCATCGTCTCGAGCATGCGCAGCGAATCCTCAAACCGTCGCTGCACCGCGTACACGTTCGCCAGCATCGACGCGGTCTCGAAACGCGCGACCGGATCGATCGTCGAGGATAGCAGGTCGGTCAGCTCTTCGATCGCGCGCGCGGACTGTCCGCTCGTCATCATCCGGTGCGCGCGCAGGATGCGGACCTGGTCGCGCTGGATCGTCGTGGCGCCGGCCAGCATGCCGGACATCTGATCGAGCAAGGCGTCGACCCGCTTCGGATCCGACGTCCGCAGGGTCGTCGCCTCGTCGATCAATGCATCGAGCGCCTCGCTCGCGAGCACATGCGTCGGGACTACGAGCCCCAGCAACAGCACGCAGCTGAGCCAGCGCGCGCGCGATCGCCAGGATCGCGCGACGCCAGGCCGCAGGTCAGACGGTGCGTTCGCCCGGCGCATCCCTGTCCTGCCCATCCTGATCGCCACCGTCATCGTCCTGATCGGGTTCGTCCTGCGCCGGCTCGCTCTGCCCGTCGTCGGGGGTCATGATCATGCAGGCGACGACCGTGGGCACGTCGGCTCCTTCGGCCAGAAACGCCTGCACCGCATTGGCCACGTCAGCGTCCACACGATCGAAAGCCGTGCCCGCGCCCGCCGATTCCAGCAACGCCACAACGTCCAGCATGCAGTTCCCCTGCGTTCTGTTTCAGTCGTTCGCTTGCGGAACACGGGCCGGACGCACCGGCTCACATTCCATCCCCACTTCCCGCTCCACCGCCCGAGCCGGCGGCATCACCAGCGTGGTGTGCTGGTGCAGCCTGGCATCCACGAGTTCCCCGAGCGGCAGCCGCTCGACACGCGGCCGCACGGTGGGAAGCGTAGCAGCTTCGTAGAGCGTCACAACGTGTTCAGGCGGGTAATCCCGCCCGAGCCGGGCGACGAGCATGGCCCGCTCCTCCCGTGTGTTCTGGAAACGGCCTGTGTCACGGATTCCGGCCACGCTGACCTGCCACAGCACCAGCCAGGCGGACGGATCGATGATCCGGCGATAGAACAGGAACTGGCTGGCCTCGTAGTGCTGGCAACCGACATGCCCGGGGTCGACGCCCAGATCCGCGTAGAGACAGTCCTCGGCCGAAATGCCCGGCTCCATGACGGCCTCGAAGCCTTCGGCCCGGGCAGCGGAAACGGCCTGGTGCGGCACCCGGGCGAAGACGCCCGGATGGCCGTAGAACGCGCCGCAGACGTCGTGGCCGGCGCGCACCTCGGCCAGCATCGCGGCGACCATGTCGGCATAGCTGCGGTGCCGGGAGCGGCCTTGCCGGTAGAACGGCTGCAGGCTGCGGACATCGGGGTTCATGCGCTGCACCCACAGTTCGACCAGCGGATCGGACACGGCGACGAACACGACGTCGGCCGTTTCGATGTGCCGCCGTGCGCGCGGACCCAGATGCGCGCCGAGCATCATCCCGACCCCGACACAGGCCAGCCGGCCCTTGCTCTCCATCGCGATTTCCCCTGTTCGAGCGCGGAATCTAGTCGGCGGGCGGTGCGTCTTCAAGCGCGCGCCAGGTCCGGCGATCGAGGCGCCAACGCTGCCAGCCATCGGCGGGCGCTTCCGGCACAAAGCCCAGGCGCTGCATCAGACCCATGGCCGCCGCATGGCCGATGCGATGCCGGGTCCACAGCGCATCGAATGCGGCGTTTCGGAGGACGGCATCGCGCAGATGACCGAATGCGGTGGTAGCCACGCCCTGCCCCTGCATTGCCGATGGCAGCAGCAGGCCAGTCTCGGCCGCGCGGCCATCGGCGTCGGGGACGAGCGACAGCAGCCCTCTCGAGCGTGAGTCGGTGTCGAGGCGCCAGTAACGCGCGACCGGCGGGGCAGCCTGCATCTGCCGGCGCGCCGCTGCGAACGCCCGGGTCGCTGCGTGACGATCCAGCGTCGGCGCGACCTGTCGCATCGCCGCCGGATCGCCGTACAGGGCGACGAACAGATCCGCATCGCCGTCGGACAGCAACGTGGCGCGTACGTCGGTGGCGTGGAAATCCGCGGGCCAGCCGTGTGGCGAAGTCGCGCTTGCGGTGTCGGCGGTCATGGCCGGATCACGGGTAACGCCGACCGAACGCCGGCAATCGCGGCACACGGTGCATTCCGATGGGGCGTCAGGACAACGGGGTGGTCGGTGGGCACGGGCGCCGTCATCGAAGACACGAATCCCGCGATGATGCGCCTCGCCCGCCCCTCAGCCGCCCCGCGCCGTCAGCACCCGCTCGACATCGGCCAGCGACAGGCCTCGCGCGCGCAGCAGCACGATTAAGTGATACAGCAGGTCCGCGCCCTCGCCCAGCAGCTCGTCATCGGTCTGCACCAGTGCGGCAAGTGCGGTTTCGACACCTTCCTCGCCGACCTTCTGCGCGATGCGGCGCACGCCGCCGTCGAACAGGCGGGTCGTGTAGCTGCCTTCGGGGCGTTCGCGTTCGCGGGTCTCGATCAGCGCGTCGAGTTCGGCGAGGACGCCGGCCGGCGCAGTCGGAAAACAACTCGCTCGCTGCAGATGGCAGGTCGGACCGCGCGGCGTGGCCAGCACCAGCAGCGTGTCGGCATCGCAGTCGGCTTCCATCGACACGAGTTCGAGCGTGTGCCCGGACTGTTCGCCCTTGGTCCATAAGCGGTTCTTGCTGCGGCTGAAGAAGGTGACCTCGCCGCGACGCAGGGTCTCGGCGAAGGCGGCGCGGTCCATGTAACCGAGCATCAGCACGCGCAGCGTGGCGGCGTCCTGCACGACGGCGGGAAGCAGACCGTCGCCCTTTGACCAGTCGAGCGTATCGACGTCGGGGGCGATGGCAATGGCGGGTGTGTCGTCCTGCAGTTCTGTCATTGGAGTCTGATGTCGATGGCCTGATCGGCCAGTTCGCGCTTGAGCGCGGGGATGGCGATGCGGCCGCTGTGGAACACGCTGGCCGCGAGCGCGCCGTCGACATCGGCTTCGATGAAGGCAGCGGCGAAGTGTACGGATGCACCCGCCCCTCCGGATGCAATCAGCGGCACCGGACACACCGCGCGCGCGGCCTGCAGCTGGGCGATGTCGTAGCCGGTGCGCACGCCGTCGTTGTCCATGCAGTTGAGGACGATCTCGCCTGCGCCCAGGCGCACGGCCTCGGCGATCCAGTCGAGCGTGCGGATCGGCAGTTCGCGGGTGCGGTCTGGATCGCCGGTGTAACTGCGCACGCGCCACTCGCCATCGGTTTCGCGGATCGAATCGATGCCGACGACCACGCACTGCACGCCGAAGGCTTCGGCCAGTTCGGAGATCAACGCGGGACGTTCCAGCGCAGGCGTATTGATCGAAATCTTGTCGGCACCGGCATGCAGCACCGCGCGTGCGGTGTCGACGTCGCGGATGCCGCCGGCGACGCAGAACGGGATGTCGATCAGGCGCGACACGCGTTCCACCCAGCCCCGGTCGACGGAGCGGCCCTGCGGGCTGGCCGAGATGTCGTAGAACACCAGCTCGTCGGCGCCTTCGTCGCGATAGCGCAGCGCGAGGTCGACGATGTCGCCCATGTCGACGTGGTCGCGGAAACGCACGCCTTTGACCACGCGGCCCTCGCGCACGTCGAGGCAGGGAATGATGCGGCGGCTCAGCATGCGAGTGCCTCGGCGACGCCCAGTCGACCTTCGAGCAGCGCACGGCCGAGCACGATGCCGCCGCAGCCCTGGGCCTTGGCCGCGCGCACGTCGGCGAGCTCGCGCACGCCGCCCGAGGCCTGCACCTCGAGCGTCGGCACCAGTGCCTTGAGGTGAGCGTAGAGATCGAGATTGGGGCCCGACAGCATGCCGTCGCGGGCGATGTCGGTACTCAGCAGATGGCGCAGGCCGCCCTGCGCGTAGCGCACCGCGAGTACGTCGAGCGTGGCGTCGGCGGTCTCGGTCCAGCCGTGCACCGGCAGGTGCCAGACGCCGTCGCGACCTTGGCGGGTATCGAGCGCGACGGTGATGTGCTCGGCGCCGAAGGTCTCGATCCACTGCAGCACCTGCGCCGGCTCGCGGACCGCGAGCGAGCCGACCACGACACGTTCGGCGCCGGCATCCAGGATGCGGCGCACGTCGTCCTCCGTGCGCACGCCACCGCCGGTCTGCACGCGCAGGCCGGTATCGGCGCGGATGCGGGCCAACAGGGGCGCCAGCGTGTAGCCGCCCTCGCGCGCGGCATCGAGATCCACCAGATGCAACCACTCGGCACCGGCGTCGGCGTAGGCCTCGATCTGCACCAGCGGATCGTCGCCGTAGCGGGTTTCCTGCGCGTAATCGCCTTGCGCCAGGCGCACGACGCGGCCGTGACGGATGTCGATCGCGGGATAGACGGTGAACGCCATGACTCAGGCCTCGAACGCAGGGGACAGGAAATTGCGCAATACGCGCGCGCCGACGGCGGCGGAGCGCTCGGGATGGAACTGGGTGCCGGCGATGGGACCGCGGCGCACGGCCGCGGCGAACGCCTGGCCGTGATCGCCGGCCAGCACGCAGTCGTCGGTGACCGGCGCGGCGAAGCTGTGGACGAAGTAGGCCTGCGCACCGTCGACGCCTTCGACCAGCGCATCGGGCCGCGTTGCGCGCAGCGTGCTCCAGCCCATGTGCGGCACGCGCAGTCCCGGACCGCCGCGTAGGCGCGAAACGCGGCCCGGCAACAGACCCAAACCGGCGACCTCGCCCTCTTCCGAGGATTCGAACAGCAGCTGCATGCCGACGCAGATGCCGAGCAGCGGACGCTCCAGCGTGCGCAGCACGTCGACCAGATCGAGCTGCCGCAGCCGCGCCATAACCTGCGCCGCCGTGCCGACACCGGGCAGGATCACCCGGTCCGCAGCGAGGATGCTGGCGGCGTCGGTGACCAGGGCCGCGTCGATGTCGAGTCGCTCGAATGCGTAGCGCACCGAACCGGTGTTGGCGCCGCCGGCATCGACGATGACGACGCGCATCACAACGTCCCCTTCGTACTCGGCAGCGCATCGCCACTGCGGCGCACGGCCTGACCGAGCGCGCGGGCGAATGCCTTGAAGCAGGCTTCGACCTTGTGGTGATCGTTGTCGCCTTCGACCTTGATGTTGAGGTTCAGCGCCGCCGAGTCGCAGACCGATCGGAAGAAGTGCTCGACCAGCTCGGTCGGCATGTCGCCCACGCGTTCGCGCACGAAGCTGCCGTTGAAGACGAGATACGGCCGGCCGCCGAAGTCGAGCGCGGCGCTCGCCAGCGTCTCGTCCATCGGCAACAGAAATCCGTAACGCGCGATGCCGCGCTTGTCGCCGAGCGCTTCGCGCAGCGCCTGGCCCAACGCGATGCCGGTGTCCTCGATCGTGTGGTGTTCGTCGATCTGCAGATCGCCCTCGGCCTGCACCACCAGCGAAATGCCGGCGTGCTTGCCGATCTGGTCGAGCATGTGGTCGAAGAACGGCAGGCCGGTCGACACGCGCGCATCGGTCGCGGCATCCAGATCGAGTTCGACGCGGATGCGGGTTTCCTTGGTGTTGCGGACCACGGTCGCGCGACGCGGCGCATCGCACAGTTCGTGCGCGATGCCGGCCCAGTCCCATTCGCCGCCGAACTGCGCGGTGCGCAGCTTGAAGCCGCGGATGCCCAGATTCGCGGCGAACTGGATGTCGGTGTCACGGTCGCCGACCATCGCCGAGGCGTCGAGATCGATGCCGCGATCGCGCAGGTAGTGCATCACCAGGCCCAGCGCCGGCTTGCGGGTCGGCGCGTTGTCGGCCGGCCAGCTGCGGTCCACCAGCACTTCGCGGAACACGATGCCCTGGCTTTCGAAGATGCCCAGCATCAGATCATTCGGGCCGTCGAAGCTCGCCTGCGGATAGCCCTCGGTGCCGAGGCCATCCTGGTTGGTGACGATGACGAATTCGAAGCCGGCATCGCGCAGGCGCAGCATCGCCGGAATCACGCCGGGCACGAAGCGCAGCTTCTCGAATGCGTCGATCTGGAAATCCGCCGGCTCCTCGATCAGGGTGCCATCGCGGTCGACGAACAGGATCTTCTGGCCACGCGCACTCATGCCGCGATCTCCAACGCTTGCAGGGCGGACAGCACGCGCGCGTTTTGCGCGGGCGTGCCGAGACTGATGCGCAGCGCGTCGCCAAGTTGCGGCGCGGCGCGCTGGTCGCGCACGACGATGCCGGCCGACAGCAGCGCGGCAAACGCGCGATCGGCATCGACGAAACGTACCAGCAGATAGTTGCCGGCCGATGGATATACCTGGCGCACGCCTGGCGTGGTGGCCAGTGCGGCGGCCAGCGTGTCGCGCTCGCCGATGGTTTCGGCCACGCGCGCCTGTGTGACGTCCAGCGCCGCGGGTGACAACCCCGCCAGCGCGAGATCCGCGCACGGCGTCGGCACCGGATATGGCGCCTGGCAGCGGCGCAGTACTGCGATCAGCTCCGGATGGCCGATCGCCACGCCGATGCGCGCGGCGGCCAGCGCATGCGCCTTCGACAGCGTGCGCAGCACGACGATGTTGTCGTGCGCAGCGAGCAAGGTCGTGGCGGAATCCGTGCCGGCGAACTCGATATAGGCCTCGTCGACGACGACGATCGCCTTGCCTGCCAGCACCTCGGCGAGGCTGGCGACATCGAACAATGGCACCAGGCCGCCCGTTGGATTCGAAGGCGAACACAGGAAGACGAGCCGGGCCGAACGCGTGAGCGCCGCGGCGCGAACCGCTTCGACCTCGACGGCGAAGCCATCGATGCCATCGACCAACGGCACTTCGACGAAGTCGGCACCCTGCAGTCGCGCGCTGACCGCATACATGCCGAACACGGGCGGCGTCGCCAGCACCGCGTCGCGGCCCGGCACACACAGTGCACGCACCAGCAGATCGATCGCCTCGTCGCTGCCGCGGCCGATCAACAGCTGTCCGACATCGACGCCATACAGCTCGGCAAGCCGCGCCTGCAGTTCAGGTGGCTGCGGCGACGGATATCGCCGGCAGCAGCCGTCGGCGTCGCCCGGATTCGACAGCGGCGCCTCGTTAGCGTTGAGCCAGACGTCGCCTTCAAGCCGCTGCGTACGCGCGGACGCGTAGCCGGCGAAATCGCGCAGATCTTCGCGCACCAGATCGAGCACGTTGCTCATGCCGACGCCTTCGCGATACGCAGCGCGACCGCGTTCGCATGTGCGTCCAGACCTTCGGCACGCGCCATGGTCACCGCATCCGGGCCGATCGCACGGATGCCGGCAGCATTCGCCGACTGCACGCTGACCGTGTTCTGGAAGCTCGACACACTGACGCCGCTCCACGCGCGCGCCGCGCCGCCGGTGGGCAGTACGTGGTTGGTGCCGCTGCAGTAGTCGCCGAGCGCTTCGGGTGTCCAGTCGCCGAGAAACACCGAGCCGGCGACCTCGACCTTGTCGAGCCAGTTGCGCGGGCTGCGCAGCGCCAGGATCAGATGTTCGGGCGCGTAGCGGTTGCTGATCTCGAACGCGGTGTCGAGCGTTTCCACCAGCAGCAGACGCGAGCGCGCCATCGCCTGGCGCGCGATCGCCGCGCGCGGCAAGGCCGCCAGTTGCGTGGAGAGTTCCGCACGCACTTTCTCCAGCAACGCGTCGTCGTCCGACAGCAGCAGGACCTGCGAGTCCGGGCCGTGTTCGGCCTGCGACAGCAGATCGGCGGCGACGAACGCGGCATCTGCGCCGGCATCGGCGATGACCAGCACTTCCGACGGACCGGCCGGCATGTCGATCGCGACCGTGCCCGACTGCGCGACCTGCTGCTTGGCTTCGGTGACGAAGCTGTTGCCGGGCCCGAACAGCTTGTCGCAGGCCGGCACGCGCGCAGTGCCGAAGGCCATCGCGGCGATCGCTTGCGCGCCGCCCAGCTTGAACACGCGGTGCACGCCGGTGAGTTTCGCGGCGACCAGGACGACCGGATCGGCGCTGCCATCGGGACGTGGCGGCGTGCACATAACGGCTTCCCGGCACCCGGCCAGGCGCGCGGGCACGCCGAGCATCAGTGCGGTGGACGGCAGCGGCGCGGTGCCGGCGGGCACGTACAGGCCGACGCGCGGAATCGGCCGCACGATGCGCGCGCAGTTGACGCCTTCGGCGGTGTCCACGTTGTAGCCCGAGGTCATGCCGGCCGCGTGGAAGCGCTCGATGCGCGCGGCGGCATTGACCATCGCCTGACGCAAATCCGCGGGCACCGCGGCTTCGGCGGCAGCGAATTCCTCGGCGTCGACTTCGAAGTCTTCGAGCAAGACTCGATCGAAACGTTCGGTGAGTTCGCGCAGGGCGTCATCGCCGCGCGTGCGCACATCGTCGAGCACATCGGCGACCGCGCTGCGCGTCTGCGTGGCCACGGCCTGGGTGGGCCGGCGCAGCAGTTCGGTGCGCGCGTCGGCATCGGCGGCATCCCAGTCGACGATCGCGGGAATCGCGCTGTCGATGGACGAAATTCTAGTCGTGCTCATGCCAGCATCCGCTCCACCGGCAGCACCATCAGACCGGCGGCGCCGGCCTGTTTCAGCGCTTCGAGGCGCGGCCAGGTCATCTCGCCGTGGCAGAGCACCTGCAGCGCGACCTTGTCGCTGCCGTCGACCTGCAGCAGCGTCGGCGCCTCGGCATCGGGCAGCAGCTTGAGCAGCGCGTCCACGCCGTCGCGGCGCGACTGGAACATCACCAGCCGGCTGTCGCGCAGACGCAGCACGCCGTCGAGACGACGCAGCAGCAGCGACGCGAGTTCGCCCCGGACATCGGCGAACGGCGTGACCGGGCCGGCCAGCACCGCCTCGCTGGTCATCAGCGTGACCGCCGGCTTGAGCTGGTTCGCGGTCAGCGTGGCACCGCTGGAGACCAGATCGCAGATGAAGTCCGCCTGGCCGAGACGTGGCGCGATCTCGACCGAACCCGAGAGATTGACGATCGTCGCCTGCACGCTCTGCGCGTTGAGCCACTGCTGCAGCAGACCGGGATAGCTGGTCGCGATGCGGCTGTCCTGCAGCTGCGCCGGCCCGGTCCATTCGGTGGATTCTGGAATCGCGATGTCGAGCCGGCAGCCGCCGAAACCCAGCCCGCGCACCGCCTTCGACACCTGCGGAAGACCCTTCAATGCGCGATCGGCGCCGACCTCGTCGAGCACGTTGCGACCGACGATCCCGTAATCGCAGACACCATCGGCGAGCAGGCCCGGGATGTCGTCGTCGCGCACCAGCAGCAGATCGACCGGCAGCGTTTCGCCGTAGCAGAACAGCTTGTCGCGGCTCTCGCGCCAGGACAGACCGCAGGACGCCAGCAGCGCGCGCGCCGGCTCGCTCAGGCGACCGGACTTCTGGATGGCGATGCGCAGGCGATCGCGCGTGGCGCCGCCGTTCACAGGACTCATGGGGATGACCTCAGTGGGATTCGTTTGTGCGCGCCACGCGGCGCGCTGCGATCGCATAGCCGCCGGCGCCACGATCGAGCGTGCGGGCGACGCGGCCGACCGTCGTCACGCTGACGCCGGTGCGATCGTGGATTTCGCGATACGGCACGCCCTGCTGCAGCAGCGGCACCACGCGCCAGCGATCGACCAGCGCTTCCAGCTCCGCCGGCGTGCACAGATCGTCGAGAAACCGCGCGACTTCGGCGGCCGTCTTCAGCTGCGCGAACGCGCCTGCCAGCGCCTTCAGCGAGGCACTGGCTTCATGATCCGGCAGGGGTTCGGGGCGTTGCTTCACGGGCGTGGCGACACGTATCAATGTAATAGCGTGCTAGTACATTACGCCGATTCGCCGTCGAGTCAACCTCCAGATGGCCCCAGGGACACGTACGTGTTCGAATGCGTTCACCCACGCCGCGAAGGATCGCGATGTTCCGAAGCCTCGTTGCCCTTTGCCTCGCACTCCTGGTGATGCCTGCTCTGGGCGCGGAGGGGGCGCCGGCCGCGCCCTTCGTCACCAGGCAGGCACTGATGGACTGGCTCGCCCACCACCCGTCGCCGCTGGATCAGGCGCCTCCGCACCTACGCGCGTTGTTTCTAGACGCGCTCGATTTCGACCCCCGGGGTGTACGCAGTTTCCCCTATGCCGAGCTCGCGCCAGAACTGACCACTTCGGAACTGGCCGAGGTGCAACGCCTGCTGCTCGACGAAGCGATGCCACTGCGCGGGCTCGAGGTCGAGGAAGCGCGACAACTGCGGGGAGCCCGCGCCTCAGGCACGCTCGCGGCCCCTTCTGCGCCCGTGCTGGTCGCATATCGCAACTGGCGCGGGGCGTTGGAGTCAACGGAAATGTCCGGCGCAGCCATCGACAGACTGGCCGAGGCGCATGCGCAAGCTGGCGGCGATGTGAGTGAGGACCTGCGCCTGCTGCACCGCGCGGCACTGGAACGCGCCGACGAGTTCCGCGACGACGCCCGTATCGACACTGCCCGCGCCCTGCATGCGCGTCTCCATTCGCGCGCACTCGCGACCCGGCAGGATCATCGTGCGCTGCAGCGCCTACTGCTCGTCAGTGGTCGTGTCGAGGACGCTCGGACGTTCACTGCAGGTGCGCCCGCTGCGAGCCTGCCTGCCGTACCTCGCTTCGATGCGTCGCGGCCGCTCGCGCACGATGCGGTCCATATCTGGCAGATCGAAGACGACGACAGTGCCGAGCCCATCCTGCGGCTGGACGCGTTGAATCTCGGCATCCGCATCGTTGTCGTCTCGTCACCCGGTTGCGGCTTCAGTCGCGCCGCCGCCGCTGCACTCCCGTCTGACCCGGAACTCGGTCCGCTTTTCGCCCAGCACGCCGTCTGGCTTATCGCGCCCGACGCGATCGCGGACACAGTGGCGTTACGCGACTGGAACCTGCGCAATCCGGACACAGTTATCAGGATCGCTGCCGATGCCGCGCAATGGTCGGTCGCACTCGACACCACGCCGCAGTTCCTGGTCTTCCGGGACGGACAACTCGTGGAACACATCAGCGGATGGCGACGCGATGGCAGCGATCGCGACACCTTGCACGCGGCGCTGGCACGGGCTGGATTGCTGCGTTCCACCTCGGACAGCCCTGCTCCGGCGAACATCCCGGACACAACTTCCGGACTCAGGTGATCCATGCGCGAACGATTGCAGGCACTGCTCGATGCGGGACGCGACGATGCGCTGCTGCGCTTCGGGCTGGGTAACGCCTGCCTGCAGACAGGCGATTCGGACGCTGCCGCCACGCATCTGGCGGCGGCAACGCAGCACGATCCCGATTACTCGGCAGCGTGGAAGCTGCTCGGCAAGGCGCTGCTGGCGTCGGGTCGCGAAGGCGAAGCCGAAGCGGCGTGGCGCGCGGGGCTGGAGGCGGGGGCGCGACGCGGGGACGTGCAGTCGTCGAAAGAGATGACGGTGTTCCTGCGGCGGATCGAGCGTGGGCGGCAGACGGAGAAGTAGCTCTGCGATGCGCCTGCAGCGCTGCGGCGATGGGTTTCGCTGCGCTCTACCTATCCTACGGTTACGTCCGGTTTAATCGACTCGCTTGCACGCGTGCATCGCCATCCAGGCCAGCGCGACGCCGCACAGGGCACCCATCGACGACATGAACACCCGGGCGGCGAGGAAGTTCGGGTCGTGGATTTTCGCCAGCGCGATGCGCGCGTAGACCGGCGATTCGAGCCGCACCACGCCCATATAGAACAGGTGCCAAGCGTCGATACCGGTCGCGATGCCCAGGGCGACGAGGCTGCCCCAGCCGATCGCATGCCCGTGCGCCCAGCGGCTGCGCGCGCCGAGCCAATGGAACACGAGATAACAGACCGCGCCGACCACGAGCGCGATCAGCGCCGCCTCCAGCACGCCCAGCCAGCCGAAGTGCAGCGCGAGGTTCAAACGGCCGGGCCGGAAGGCTGCACGCGCCAGCGCGGCAGCACGCCGAGCAAGGCGCCTTCGGACACCAGCTTCACCGCAGCGGCAACTTCGCCATCGAGCGCGCGGTCGCGATCGAGGAACGGGATCGCCTGGCGCACGATGGCGTGAGCTGCGGCCACGATCTCGCCGGGATGGAAGGGCGCGCAGGCGGCGAGTTCGGCCCGCAGCGCTTCGACCTCGTCGACGAAGGCGCCGCGGGTCGGCCGATCAGAGGCGGGACCGCCCTGCACCTTCGCCGCCAGGCTTTCCGCATCGCCGCGCCGCGCGAGATCGCGCGCCGCGTTGATCATGTCCACGCGCAGATCAAGCGCCTGCGCGGCGGTGTAGATCTCCAGCGCCAGCACCTTGCCCAGATCCTCGGCCATCGACAGCACGTGTCGCGCTTCGTTGGTGCCCATCGACACGTGGTCTTCGGCGTTCGCGCTGGTCGGGATCGAATAGACGCTGGCCGGATGCGCACGCGTGGCGAGATCGTTGACGATCGCCGCCGCGGTGTACTGCACGATCATGTAGCCCGACTCGGTCGCATCCTCGTTGCCGATCAGGAAGCCCGGCAGGCCGTCGTTCGTGGCCGGATCGACCAGCTTGTTGAGACGACGTTCGGAGATCGACGCCAGCACCGGAATCGCGGCCTTGACGTAGCTCATCGCCAGCGCGAGCGGCATGCCGTGGAAATGGCCGGCGGAGATGACCTTCTCCTCGACGTGCTCGGCTTCGCGATCGGGGAACACCAGCGGATTGTCGGTGACCGCGTTGAGTTCGATCTCGAACACGCGCTTGCCCTGCTCGATCGCGTCGCGCACCGCGCCGTGCACCTGCGGAATGCAGCGCAGCGAATAGCTGTCCTGCGGCTGGTGCTTCTTGCCGCCGCGGAACGGGCGGAAGCGCGTGTAGAACTTCTCACGGCCGTGGCGCTGGTCGCTCGGCACCCAGTCCCAGCCGATATCGAAGCGCAGCGCCTGCGACCCGGCGGTGTCCCAGCTGGTCGGCAGCCACGGGCGGAAGCGCGGCACGAGGTGATACGGAATGTCGGCGAGCGTGGAGCCGGCGAGCAGTTCGCGTAGATGCGCGGCCACCTCGACCTGGCCCGGATGCGGGCGCAGCGCATGCACGTCCGGATCGAATGCGCCGAGACGGCCGGCGAAGGCATCGATCGTCATCGCCGCGGCGAGATCGGCGGTGTCGAGCAGCGCGTCGAGCTTCTGCAGCGCGAGCACACCGGTGGCGAGCATCTGCGCGGTGCCGTTGTTGAGCGCCAGGCCTTCCTTGTACGAGAGCGTGACCGGCGCGAGACCGGCGCGCTTCAGCGCCTCGGCACCCGGCATCCGTTCGCCGTCGACGAAGGCTTCGCCGCCGCCCAGCAACACGATCGCCAGATGCGACAACGGCGCGAGATCGCCGGACGCGCCTACTGATCCAAGCGCGGGCACCACCGGCACGATGCCCGAATTGAGCAGCGCGGCAAGCGCCTGCAGCGTCTGCACGCGGATGCCCGAATGGCCCTTGAGCAGCGTGTTGATGCGGATGCACAGCATCGCGCGCACCACGTCCGCGGACAACGGCTCGCCGACGCAGACCGCGTGGGTCACGATCAGATTGACCTGCAGTTCCTCGTGCAGCGAGCGGCCCGACGGCTGTGCGCCCGGCAGGTCGTCGCGCAGCGGACGCGCACCGAGCAGGCGGTCGGCATTGCTGCCGAAGCCGGTCGACACACCGTAGATCGGTTCCTCGCGGCGCACCTGCTCGGCGAGGAAATCGGCGGCGCGGGCAACACCGGTCAGCGCGTCGTCATCGAGCGCGACCGGCGCACCGTGCGCGACCATGACCAGCTGCGCGCGGGTGAGCGAGCGGCCGTCGAGGCGGATGGATTTCATGGGGCGTCTCCCTCCCGGAGCACGAACGCGGCGCGGCGCGCCGCGGTGGAACCTACGGCATCGACCTCGCCTGCTCACGCTCGACCAGCAACGTGCGTGGCAGATCGTCGTCGGCGACTTCGAACTGCTCGCCGCGGCGCAGATCCTTGACCGCGACCACGCCCTTGGCGGCTTCGTCCTCGCCGCGGATCACGACGAAACGGATACCGGCGCGATCTGCGTACTGCATCTGCTTGGCGAGCTTGCGCGGTTCCAGCTGGGTTTCGACGTTGAGGCCGCTGCTGCGCAGGCGCTGCGACAGCGCGAGCGCATCGGGCAGCGAGGCGTCGTCGAGCAGCGTCACCAGCACGTCGACAGAACTGTCAGCCGTTGCGATGAGGCCTGCCTCGCGCAGCTGCCAGAACAGGCGCGTCAGGCCGATCGAGATACCGACGCCCGGCAGCTTCGACTTGGTGTAGTGGCTGGCGAGGTTGTCGTAGCGGCCGCCCGAACAGATCGAACCGATCTGCGGGTGCGCATCGAGGATCGTCTCGTAAACCATGCCGGTGTAGTAGTCGAGACCACGCGCGATCGAAAGATTCAGTGCGTAGCGCGATTCCGGCACGCCGAGCGCGCGCAGCTGATTGAGCAGGTCGCGCAGCTCACAGCGGCCCTCTTCGAACAGGTCGGTGCCGGCGCCGAGCGCATCGAGCTTCAACAGCGCATCGTCGTGGCCGGTCGAGCGCACGCGCGAGAACGCGAGCAGACGTTCCGCCACGTCGTCGGACAGACCGAAATCCTCGCCGGTCAGCGTCGCGCGCACCGCGTCCTCGCCACGCTTGTCGAGCTTGTCGATCTCGCGCAGCACGGTCATCTGCCGCGTGTCGTCGATGCCCTGCCCTTCGAAATAGCCGCGCAGCAGCTTGCGATGATTGAGCTGGATCGTGAACTCGCCGATGTCGAGCGCGGCGAACACCGCGCTGATCACGGCCGGCACTTCGGCGTCGTAGCGCGGCGACAGCGAATCCTTGCCGATCACGTCGATGTCGCACTGGTAGAACTCGCGGAAGCGACCGCGCTGGGCACGCTCACCGCGGTAGACGCGCTGCATCTGGTAGCGGCGGAACGGGAATGCGAGATCGTGCTCGTGCTCGGCAACGTAACGCGCCAGCGGCACGGTGAGGTCGAAGCGCAGCGCGAGCTCCGGCAGGCCGTCGGCCGCTTTCTCGAGGGCGCCGGTGGATTGCACGAAGTACACCTGCCGCTCGGTCTCGCCGCCCGACTTGGTCAGCAGCGTGTCCGACAGTTCGAACACCGGCGTTTCGATCGGCAGGAATCCGAAACCCTCGAACGTGCGGCGGATCGTGTCCAGCATGCGCTGGAAGGCGATCTGGTCGCGCGGCAACAGTTCCATGACGCCGGGCGGGGTCCGGGGCTTGATCATGCGGGCAGGCTCTTCGGTAAAGCGGATGGAGGCGGACATTCTACCGGGCGGCAGCCGGCGCGGTTCCCGACAGGCGTCCCTCGCGCAGCCACAGATGCCGGTCGACGAGACCGGGCGGCAGCGCGCCATGGGTGATCAGCAGCAGGCTGCGACCGGCCAGCAGCGCGGGCAGTTCGCGCAGCAGCGCGTCCGCGGTGTCATGGTCGAGGCCTTCGGTGGGCTCGTCGAGCACCACCAGCGGCGCATCGCGCAGCAGTGCGCGCGCCAGCGCCAGCCGGCGCGCCTGCCCCGCCGACATCGTGACGCCTGCCTCGCCGACCCAGGCATCGAGCCCGCCGATCCGCTCGGCCCAGCCCTGGAGCCGTACCTGCGCGAGCATCGCCCACAGCGTGGCGTCATCGGCATCGGGCGCGCCGAAGACCAGGTTGTCGCGCACGCGACCGGCGAACACCGGCGCGTTCTGCGGCAGCCATGCGATGCGCGCATACCAGTGCGCCTGCGCCATTGCGCGCAGGTCGATGCCCGCCCAGGTGACCTGCCCGGTCTGGGCTTCGGCGCTGCGCAGCAGCAGCGCGGTCAACGTGGATTTGCCGGCGCCGCTGTCACCGCTGATCGCAATGCGCTCACCGGGCGCGACGGTCAGATCCAGCCCCTGCAGCACCGGACGCGCATCCGGGGTCCAGGCGAAGCCGACGTTCTCGAAGCGCAATGCGCCATGCGCCGGCACTGCGACGGGTTCCGCGGGATCGCCCACCGCGGGCGACGCGCCGGCCACCGCATCGAGTCGTGCGATCGAGGCGCGCGCAGCCAACAGCGCCTGCCAGGCGAGGCCGGCGCCCGCCCAGGCCTCGAACAGACCGATCGCGAGAAACAGGATCGCCGCGGCATGCGCCGCCGGCAGCGCGCCAGCGGTGAAGCCGTTGGCAACGCTCCACAGCACGCCGAGCAAGCCGACTGCAGCAATCCCGCCGTGCAGCGCCTGCGCATCGGCGAGCCGGCGACGGCGCGTGCGTTCGAGATCGGCGACCTCGTCCGCATCGGCATCCGCGCGCGCGAGCCAGCCAGCGGTCGCATCGAGTGCGGCGAGATCGGCGCGACCTTCATACAGTTCGTGCAGGCGCGCACGCAGTGCTGCGCGGCGCTTCGCACGCAGCGTCTCCTCGGCCGCCCGGCGCCAGGCGACGCGCGCCGGCACGACAACGGCGAGCAGCACGGCGATCAGCACCAGCCACACTGCGCTGGGCGGATGCAGCCAGGCGACGATGCCCAGGCCGAACATGCCGATGCCGAGCAAGGCCAGCAAAGGCCCGGTCGCACGCAGCAACAGGCCGTCGACGGCATCGATATCGTCGAGCAACCGCGCCAGCAGATCGCCGGTGCGCAGGCGACCGAGCTGCGCCGGGCTCAAGCGCAGCGCGCGTGCAAAGAACCAGCTGCGCAGATCACGTGCGATGCGCAGCATCGTGTCGTGGCCGACCAGCTTTTCGAGATAGCGCGAGGCGATGCGCGCCAGCGTCAGGCCGCGGATGCCGGCCGAAGGGGTGAAGAAATTGAAGCTGCCGAGCACGCCATAGGTCAGCGCCGCGCCGGTCAGAAAAGCGCCGGACACCCCCAGCAGACCGACGCCGGCGACCAGCGTCAGCAACATGAGCGCGCCCGCGAGCAGCACGCCGCGGCGATGGCCACGCAGCAGCGCGCGCGTGGACGGGATGCGGGTCAGATCGTGATCGCTCACGGCGCGACCTCCGCCGGCGCCGGCACCTGCCACTGCGCGCCGGCCCAGGCCATTACCGCGTCGCTGTGGGTGGCGACGATGACGGTGCAGCCTTCGAGATGGGCGTCCAGCGCGGCGAGCAGATCGGCTTCCGTTTCGGGATCGAGAAACGCGGTGGGCTCGTCGAGCAACAACAGCTGCGGCCGCAGCAGCAGCGCCCGTGCCAGCGCCACACGACGCGCTTCGCCGCCCGACAGGCCGAACCCGCGCTCGCCGATCACGGTGTCCATGCCATCGGGCAACTGCGACGCGAACCGCGTGACCTGCGCGACGCGTGCGGCCTCGGCGAGTTCTACATCGGTGGCATCCGGCGCACCGATGCGCAGGTTGTCGGCGATGCTGCCGTGGAACAGCCACGGACGCTGACCCGCGAGCGCGATGCGGGTATCGGGGGCAACTTGGACTTCGCCGGAATCGGGACACAGCCAACCGGCGATCGCGTCGAGCAATGTGCTCTTTCCCGAGCCGCTGGGACCGACGAGGGCAAGGCGGCTGCCGGCAGGGATCTGCAACGAGATGTCTCTTATTGCAGGCGTGCGGGCGCCAGGGTGGCGGAGCGTGGCGTTGGAGATGTTCACCAATGCCGGATCCAGCGCGCTGCTTTTCTGGCTTCCCCCGCCTGGGGGGCTATGTGCCCTCGGGGTAGAAGACCGGGGTGGGGGCAGCTCCGATGGGCCGATCGTTCTGGATGGCGCGCGAACTTCGCCCCCACCCCAACCCTCCCCCGCGCGCGGTGGAGGGCGGGCGTCAGTCGCGAGCTCGGGGAGTGCATCGAACGCCGTTTCGATTTCCGCCACCGCCGCCAGCGCGTTCGCGCGGTCGTGATAGTTCGCGGCCAACCTTCGCATCGGTGCGTAGAACTCCGGCGCGAGCAGCAGGCAGAACAGGCCCGTCGACAACGGCAGCGTTTCGCCGCGCAGGTCCAGCATGCCGAGATAGGTGAATCCGAAGTACACCGCGACCAGCGCCACGCTGACCGACGCGAAGAACTCCAGCACCGCCGACGACAGGAACGCGATCCGCAGCACGCGCATGCTGCGCACGCGGATGGTGTCGGTCGCCGCGGCCACCTGGTCGAGTTCGGCGTCGCCGCGGCCGTAGACGCGGATCAGATCGAGTGCGCGCAGGCGATCGGTGAAATGCGCGCCCGCGCGTGCAAGCGCAGCGAGCTGGCGGCGGCCGGCCGTCTCGGCGCCCTTGCCGATCAGCATCATGAAGAGCGGCGCCAGTGGCGCGGTCAGCAGCAGCACCAGACCGACGATCCAGTCGGCGGCGAAGACCGCGATCAGGATTGCGATCGGCACCATCGCGATCTCCGCGCGCGCGACGAGATAGCCACCGTAGTAGCCGGCGGTCGCATCGACATGCCCGGTCGACAGCGCGACCAGCGCGCCGCTGCGTCGCCCGCGCAGCCATACCGGACCGCGCGCGGCAGCGGCGGCCGCCAGTCCGGTACGCAGCCGCGCGAGCAGCGATTCGACAACATCCGCCTGCAATCGCTGCCCCGCCCACACGAGCAGCGTGCGCGCGAGCAGCGTGACGGCCAGCAGCATCAGCGGCGCATGGAGCGCGTCCAGCCCGGCGCGCGCGAACAGCAATGCATCGAGTGTCCATGCGATTGCCGCGGCCTGGGGAATCCACAGCCAGCCGGCCAGCACCTGACAGGCGCAGGCGCGGCGATGACGGGCCCGCCAAGGCGCGAGCTGCGCATCGAGCCAACTGCTCCGCCGACGCCGCGCATCGGCCATGGATTCCGGCGAAGGCGCACTCATGCGGATGTGGTCATGCGAGAACGGACATACGGGTTCCGGAGCGTGGACGCCGCACCGGCATCGCGAACGGCCATTATCGCAGCCCGCCCTGTCGCACGCGTCGTTCGGCCCCCGAACACCCGACTGAAAATTCCCTTCACGAAGTGCTTGCCCTCCCCGAGGGGGCATCGGTAGAATGCGCGGCTCACCTTCGGGGTGTAGCTCAGTCTGGTAGAGCGCTACGTTCGGGACGTAGAGGTCGCAGGTTCGAATCCTGTCTCCCCGACCATCCGCAGCAATGCGGTAGGTGATATCGAAAACCGGCCCTTGCGCCGGTTTTTTTCGTTTTTCCGGCCGTGCCCGGTTCGCGGCGATGGATGGTCCCCCGCCGCCATGACTTCGCGTTCTCCCGCGCATTCCGCGTCCCGCCTGCTGCCCGCTCTCGTGCTGGCCGGCATCGCCCTGTCGGCGTTCAACCTGCGCACCGCGGTGACCTCGCTCACGCCGCTGCTGGACGTGCTCGGCGATGTCTTCGGATTCGGCTCCACCACTGCCGGTCTGCTCGGCATGCTGCCGACCGCCGCGTTCGCGGTGTTCGGCGTCGCGACGCCGGCGCTGACGCGCCGCATCGGTCTCGAGCGCACCGCGCTGCTGGCGATGTCGCTGGCGGGTGGCGGCCTGGTGTTGCGTTCGCTGGCCGACAGCGTCGGCGTACTCGGCCTCGGCGCGACGATCGCGCTGGCCGGCATGGGCATCGGCAATGTGGTGCTGCCGCCGCTCGTCAAGCGCTGGTTCCCCACGCGCGTGGGTGCGATCAGCACCCTCTACATCACTGTGCTGCAACTGGGCACGATGCTGCCCGCCTTGCTCGCGGTGCCGATCGCTGATGCCGCGGGCTGGCGCTGGGCGCTGGGCATCTGGTCGTTGACCGCGTTCGCGGCCGCCGCGCCATGGCTGTGGCTGCTGGTGCGCCATCGCGAATCGCTCGCACCGCCCGCACCCATCGTCGATGCGCACGCTGTCGTCCCCGCGGCCGGCCGCATCTGGCGTTCGCCGATCGCCTGGGGCATGGCGCTGATGTTCGGCATGACCTCGCTGATCACCTACGCGATGTTCACCTGGTTGCCGCTGCTGCTGACCGAGGCCGGCGCATTGCCCGCGTTCGGCGGCACGATGGTCGCGCTGTTCTCCACGCTCGGCCTGATCGGCGCGCTGGGCATGCCTTCAATCGCGGTGCGCATGCGCAACCCGTTCGTGATCGTGGTGTTGTGCGCGGGCTGCCATCTGGCCGCTTACGCCGGCCTGCTGTTCGCGCCGATGGCCGCACCGGTGCTGTGGGTGACCCTGCTGGGCCTTGGTCCCAGCACCTTCCCGTTGGCCCTGACCCTGATCAATCTGCGCACACGCACCCCGGCCGGCTCGGCCGCGCTGTCGGGCTTCATGCAGGGCACGGGCTACGCGCTCAGTTGCGCCGGCCCGCTGCTCTTCGGCGTACTGCATGCCGCGACTGGTGGCTGGCGCTGGCCCTTCGCGATGCTCGTGATTGCGGTGGCAGTGCTGCTGCTCGGCGGCTGGCTGGCGTGCAAACCGCGCTGGCTTGAAGACACCTGGTAATGCCGGCGGTCCGCCCGGCATGATCGGATCCGCCCAGCTCGCCCGCAGTACGGCGCACCACGCGCTCACGCCTCGACGCTACGCGCGTTCTCCGCATGCCGCACCTGCCCTGCCCCGTCGACGACGAAGCGTTCGACGGTCAGCGCTTCGAGGCCCATCGGGCCGTAGGCATGCAGGCGCGTCGTCGAGATGCCGATCTCCGCGCCCAGGCCGAGTTCGCCGCCGTCGCTGAAACGCGACGAGGCGTTGACCATGACGACCGCAGCGCGCAGCGAAGCGACGAAGCGATGTGCATTGGCGTCGTCGCGCGTGGCGATGACCTCGGTGTGGTCGGAGCCGAAACACCGGATGTGCGCGAGCGCGGCATCGAGCGAATCGACGACGCGCGCGGCAATGACGAGATCGAGAAACTCGGCCGCATCGTCGCCCTCGCCGATCGGGACCACGCCATCGGCGCGTGAGGTGATGCCGGCATCGCCGCGCACTTCCACACCGCGCGCCTGCAATGCTGCGATCGCGCGCGGCACGAACACATCGGCGATTTCGGCATGCACCAGCAGCGTCTCCAGCGCATTGCAGGCGCTGGGGCGGCCGGTCTTGCCATCGAGCAGCAGGCGCAGCGCGAGATCGGGATCGGCACTGGCATCGACGAACAGATGGCAGACGCCCTTGTAGTGCTTGATCACCGGCACGCGCGCGTGCTCGGCGACGAATCGGATCAGGCCTTCACCGCCGCGCGGAATCGCGAGATCGACGATGTCGCTGAGCTGCAGCAGTTCGAGCATCGTCTCCCGGCGCAGATCGGTGACCAGGGTCAGCACATCGGCGCCGATGCCCTGCGCTTCGATCGCAGCACGCAACACATCGGCGATCGCGGTATTGGAATGGATTGCCTCGCTGCCGCCGCGCAGAATCACACCATTGCCCGCCTTGATGCACAGCGCTGCGGCATCCGCGGTCACGTTCGGCCGCGCTTCGTAGATCATCGCGATCACACCCAGCGGTACCCGGACCTTGCGCACGCGGATGCCGTTCGGACGCACGTCGTCGCGGGTGATCTGGCCGACGGGATCCGGCAGTTCGGCGATTGCGCGAATCGCGGTAGACACCCCGGCGAGTCGCGCAGCGTCGAGACGCAGACGATCGAGCAGCGCACCGGCGGTACCGCGTGCTTCCGCGGCTTCGATGTCACGTGCGTTTGCGGCGAGGATCGAACCGGAATGTGCATCGAGCGCATCAGCCATCGCGTGCAGCAGCGCGTCGCGCGCGGCGCTGTCGAGCATCGCCAGCTGCGCGGCGGCATCGCGGCAGGCCAGGGCGGCGGTTCGGATCTCGCTCATGGGACGTGGGCGTGGTGTGGGGAGCGACAACTTAGCGCGATGCGGAGATGGGCGCGATGCTTGCGATCGCAACTTCCGGTACGTGCAACGCACCAGTGCTAGCGCCGTCGAGCTCTGTCATGCCGGGATGACGGGAGTCTGTGCGTGTTGAGGGAAAAGCGCCTCAACGCATCACACCAGCACCAGATCATCCCGATGCACGATGGTCTCGCCGTAGCTGTAGCCCAGCGTCGCCTCGATGTCCCGCGAATGCCGCCGCGCCAGCCGGCGGATGTCGTCGGCCGAGTACTGCGTCACGCCCCGCGCGATCGGCTCGCGCGCTTCGCCATCGATCAGCACCACCGACACCAGATCGCCACGCCGGAACTGCCCTTCCGCGGCGAGCACCCCGCCAGGCAGCAGCGAAGCGCCCTTCTCGACCATCGCGTTCGCGGCGCCGCTGTCGACGAGGATCGCACCGGGCTCCGCCGGCGCGTTCTGCAGCCAGTGCTTGCGCGCGGCCATGCGCGTGCGCAGCGGATGGATGCGGGTGCCGCGCAGGCGATCGTGCGCGAGACCTTCGAGCACGTCGGCGCGGCGGCCGTTGAATAGCACAGTCGCGACACCGGCCGATGCGGCGCGCTGCGCGGCTTCGAGCTTGGTCCGCATGCCGCCGGTGCCGACACTGCTACCGGCGCCACCGGCGACTGCAAGCAGCGAAGCACTCATCTTCGCGACGACCGGCATCGGCCGCGCGTGCGGTTCGATGCGCGGGTCCGCGTCGTACAGCCCGTCGATGTCGGTGGCGATGAACAGCACATCCGCATCGACCAGCGCGGCGACGATCGCCGCGAGGTTGTCGTTGTCGCCGAGCTTGAGTTCGTCGACCGAGACCGTGTCGTTCTCGTTGACCACCGGCAGCGCACCGTGGCGCAGCAGCGCGGTCAGCGTCGCGCGTGCGTTGAGATAGCGGCGGCGGTTGCGCAGGTCGTCGTGGGTCAAGAGCACCTGCGCGACCGGACGTTCGAAGAAGCCCTGCCAGAAACCGGTCAGCCGCGCCTGGCCCAGTGCGGCCAACGCCTGGCGCTCGGCCATCGGCGCGCCGGGCGCGGGATTGGCATGCAGGATCGCGCGGCCCGCCGCGACAGCGCCCGACGACACCACGACGACCTCGCGCCCCGCGGCGTGGCTCGCACGAACGAAACCGGCGAGCGCCTCGGCGTATTGCGCCGACAGGCCGCCGCCATCGGCCGCCAGCAGACTGCTGCCGACCTTGAGCACCGCGCGCCGCCAGGGCGGCAGCGGTTGCTCGGGAAACGCATCGGTGTCGGGCACGTGCATCGGTCGGCTGCGCTTAGCGGGTGTTCCACTCGCGGACCACGAGCTCGCTCGCATTCTGCAGTGCCAACGGGTCGGCCGCGACGATCGCCTGCGCGTCCTCCAATGTTCCGATGCCACTCAACAGATACGCGCCGCCAGTGCCGTCGGCGAAGCCACCGGTCATGTCCAGCAGACCGCGCGCACGCAGGTCATCTAGGAAGGCCTGATGCGGTGCGACGACGGATGCATCGAAGTCCGGGCGGCGCATCGCGATGACGAGGAAGCGTTTCATGTCGGGAGCTCTTGCAAGGAATCAGGAACTCAGGCCAGCGCATCCCAGCGCGCGCGCAGTGTGTCCAGGCGCAGATCGGCGGCGCCGCCCGGCGAGGTGCGCGCAGCGAGACTGCCTTCCGGCGTGCGCCCTTGCCCGGCCGTGTCGGCGCTGGCTGCGGCGGCCTGGTAGGCCTCGCGGAACGGCACGCCGGCGATCGCGGCTTCGACTGCGACATCGGTCGCGTACATGCCCGAATCGACCGCGGCGCGCAGGCGGTCTTCGCGCCACTCCAGATTCGCCAGCAGCGCGGGCAGCAGTTCCAGCGCGGCGAGTCCGCGGCCGAAACCGTGGAAGATCGCGCCCTTCGAACTCTGCAGGTCCCGGTGGTAGCCCGACGGCAGCGACAGCAGATGCTCGATCTCGGTCCGCGCCGCGGCGACGCTGGCGTGGGTGGCGCGCATCAGTTCGACGACGTCGGGATTGCGCTTGTTCGGCATGATCGAGCTGCCGGTCGTGTACTGCGCCGGCAGCGCGACGAAGCCGTACTCGGCGCTGGTGAACTGCGACAGATCCCAGGCCAGACGACGCAGATCCAGCGTCGCACTGCCCAGCGCTTCGAGCGCTGCGAGTTCGAACTTGCCGCGGGAGAGCTGCGCGTAGACCGGCGAGACCTGCAACCGCGCGAAACCGAGTGCGGCGGTGGTGTGGTCGCGATCGAGCGCGAGGTTCACGCCATAGCCGGCCGCGGTGCCGAGCGGATTGCAGTCGATCAGCGCGAGCGTGTCCTGCGCGCGCACCGCGTCATCGATGAAGGCCTCGGCCCAGCCCGACCACCACATGCCGCCCGAGGACAGCACGGCGCGCTGGATATGGGTGTAACCCGGAATCGGCAGCGCGCGCTCGGCTTCGGCGCGGTCGAGCGCGACCTTGGCGATCTCGCGCGACAGCGACGCCAGGCGCGCGAGCTTTTCCTTCAGCCACAGGCGAGTCGCGACCAGCACCTGGTCGTTGCGGCTGCGGCCGGTGTGGATACGGCGACCGGCATCGCCGAGGCGTTCGGTCAGACGATCCTCGATCGCCGAGTGGCCATCCTCGAAGCGTTCGTCGAGTACGAAGGTGCCGCTGCGGAAATCGTCGGCCAGCGTCGCCAGTTCGCGCTTCAAGCCGTCGAGCTCGTCGCTCGAGAGGATGCCCACGCGCTGCAGACCTTCCGCATGCGCGGTGCTCGCGGCGATGTCGTGCAGGAAGAATTCGCGGTCGAGGATCACGTCGTCACCGGCGAGAAACGCCTGGATCTGCGTGTCGACGGCGACGCCAGGCTTCTGCCAGAGGAGAGTGCTCATGTCGGTGTCCTTGCGGGATCTGGAGGAGCGCGCTCGCGCGCGATGCAGCTTTTACTGGTAGCGAGCGGCCGTACGCGCCGCCCGGGGAATCAATGCGGGATCGACGTCAGCTCTTCGAAGCCCAGCGCGAGGTTAAGGTTCTGCATCGCCTGCGTCGCCGCACCCTTGAGCAGGTTGTCGAGGGTCGCCACCACGACGACGCGGCCATTGCCCGGCGCCATAGTGAAGGCGCCGATCTGTGCGCCATGACGGCCGGCGATTCTGCTGACCCACGGCGCATCGTCGATGACCTCGACCAGCGGCTCATTGGCGTAGCGCGTATCGAACAGCGCCTTGACCGCGTCACGCGACATCGGCACTGAGAGCCACAGGTTCACCGTCATGGTGATGCCGCGAAAATGCGGCGCCACGTGCGGCATGAACTCGACCGGCAACGACAGCTGCTTCGACACCTCGCGCTCGTGCACGTGGTTGGTCAGTGCGTAGGGCATCAGGTTGTCGGCCAGCAGAGCGGTGTCGTTCTTGTCCGACGGCGTTGTGCCAGCGCCCGAGTAGCCCGACACGCCGAAGCACTGCGGCGGCCCGGCGAGATGCTCGGCAAGCGGCGCGATCGCCAGCTGCATCGCGGTCGCGTAGCAGCCGGGATTGCTGATCCGGCGCTGGCCGGCGTACCGCGCACGCGTCAGTTCCGGCAGCCCGTAGTACCAGCCGGCCTCGAAGCGGTAATCGGCCGACAGATCGACGATCAGCGTGTCCGGTTTCGCGGCATCGATCGCGGCGACGAACGGCGCGGCCTTGCCGTTGGGCAGCGCGAGGATCACCGCATCGGCGCCCTTCGGGGCGACCGCGTCGGCATCCAGGCTCTCGAAGCGCAGTTCGCCCGCGAAGCCGTCGGTGTGATCGGCCACGCGCTGGCCGTCGAGCTCGCGCGAGGACACGAACGCGAGTTCGAGGCCCGGGTGCGCGGCGACGAGGCGGATCAATTCCTGGCCGGTGTGGCCGCGCGCGCCGACGATGCCGAGGCGGATGGGGGATGTGCTCATGGAGGGCTGTCCAGCTTGAACGTGTCGAGTTTGAATTCGAGGTGGCGACGCACCGCCGGCCATTCCGCGTCGATCACCGAAAACACCACGGTGTCGCGCAGCGAGCCGTCGGCATGCCGCTTGTGATGGCGCAGCACGCCATCCTGTTTCGCACCCAGGCGCGCGATGGCCGCGCGCGAGGCGTGATTGAACCAGCTGGTCTCGAACGCCACCGACGCGCAACCGAGCACATCGAAAGCGTGCCCGAACAGCAGCAGCTTGGCTTCGGTATTGAGGCCGCTGCGCTGCACGCGCGGCGCGTACCAGGTATAGCCGATCTTGAGGCTGGGCACCGCGGCGTCGAGATCATAGAAGCGTGTGCTGCCGACGACGCTGCCGTCAGCATCCAGCACCGCGAACGCGAGCGCCTCGCCGGCCGTCTGCGCTTCGAGCGCCTTGTCGATGTAGCGCGGCACGTCGTCGGGCGCGGGCACATTGGTGTACCAGACCGAATGCAGCGCGCTGTCACGCGACACCGTCGCGAGCGCGTCCGCATGCGCTGGCGTCAGCGGCACCAGCGAGACGTGCCGACCGGTCAGGGTCGGCGTCCGTGTCCACGCAGCGTCGGCGGTGGGTTCGCCCACTCAGCCCACCAGCGTCGGCGGACGGGTCGCGCAGTGCGCGACGCAACGCTGGATCTGCTCGAAGCCTTCGAGGCCGTACCAGAAGACCTTCCACTTTTCCTGCTTGATGCAGCCGTCGGACTCGGCGTAATAGAAAATGTTGACCTGGTTGTGGTGGCGCGACCGCCAGAACAGCTGCGGCGTCTCGTCGCGCATCACGTTCCACACCGCGCGACCGAGGCCTTCGCCCTGCGCGTCGTCGAGCACGGCGAACTTGTCCAGATACACCGTGCCCTCGCCTTCGGCCAGGATCACCGCGGCGCGATAGTTCTCGCTGACGTAGGCGCGCAGCAACGCCGTGCGTTCGAAATAGTCCGGCGCGAGTGCGCGGCCGAAGCTCGATTCGATCAGCGACTTCAGACGTTCGAGATCCAGTTCCGACCAGTCGGTCACGCGCAGCACCTGCTCGCCGCGCCGCACCAGCGTGCCGGATCCCTTGTGGGTGAACAGCTCCTTGGCCAGATCCGCCGGCCGCGTGATCGACACCGATGAGGCCATCGGCAGACCTTCGAGCAGCGCCTTGATCTGCTCGATCTTGACCTTCATGCCGCCGTGGATCCACGGCTGCTGGATCAGATGGTCGTACTCGGTCGACAGGTTGATCGAGTCGATGACCTTGCCTTCGGCATCGAGCAGACCGCCGGTGCCGGTGAGGAAGATGATCTTGTAGGGCTGCAGTTCGCGCACCAGTTCGTTGGCGGCGAAATCGGCATTGATGTTGAGGATCTGGCCCGACGCGGTTTCGCCCAGGCTCGTGATCACCGGAATCGACCCGGCCTGCAGGCTGGCTTCGATCGGCGCGAGGTTCACAGCATTCACTTCGCCGACCAGGCCATAGGTCGACTGGTCGAGATACTTCGCTTCGAACACGCCGCCAGTGATCGAGGTCGCGCGTGCGCCATTGCGCTGCAGGGCTTCGACCAGGCGCAGGTTCGCCGCCTGGAACACGCGGCGCACAATAGCCAGCGCTTCGGGCGAGGTGACACGCAGGCCGCCGACGGTCTGCTTCTCGATGCCGGCCGCGGCAAGTTCGGCGTCCAGCTGCGGACCGGCGCCGTGCAGCACGATCGGCGTCAGGCCGACTTCCTGCAGGAACGACAGCGAGGATGTCAGATCGTCGAGTTCGTCACGCAGCACCGCGCCGCCGACCTTGACCACGGCGAAGCGCTTGGCATCGAGCTGCGAAAAGCGCTTGAGGTACTGGCTGATTTCCTTCGCGCTGGCCATGCTGGAAAGCAGGCGCACGATGGTCTGACGGGTCTGGACGTGGGTCGCGGGAATGTTCACGGGCTGCAATCGGTTGGGCGTGGAAGGACGCGTGGAAAGCGGGCGATGCGGACGATGCTCAGCGGTCGCCGTTGATGATCCGGTGCACCGAATCGGCGTAGCGCTGCAGTTGATCGAGCGTCACGAATTCGTCGCCGGTATGCGCCTGGGCGATATCGCCCGGGCCGTAGACCAGCGCGGTGTAACCACCGGCGGAGAACAGCGACGCCTCGGTCCAGAAATCGACGGCGTTGCCGATCGGCAGATCGAAGGCGTCGGCGATGTCGCGCGCGGCGAGCCGGCGGTCTTCGGCGCGGTCGATGTCGCCGGACGGCAGGGTCGGCCCGCGAAAGGTTTCCTCGAAATGGGCCGCATCGGGCTGCGCGAATCCGGAAAAGGTCTCAAGCAGATCGTCGATATCCATCGACGGCAACGGCCGGAAACCGAAGCGCAGCTCGGCGGCCGGCGCGATCATATTGGCCTTGATGCCGCCTTCGACCCGGCCGATGTTGAAGCGCAGACCGGTCAGACCGCCGAAGCGCGCATGCGACAGCGACTCGACATGATCGAGCGCGCGTCCGCCCCAGCGCATCGCCTGGTGCAATGCGCTGGCCGCCGGATCCTGTTTGCCGGATGCATGTCCCGCGGTTCCGGCGAAACGCATCAGCACCGAACTGATGCCGCGATGCGCGAGCACCGCTTCGCACTGGGTCGGCTCGGCAACCAGCACGGCCTCGAACTGCAGACCGCGCGCGAGGAAGGCTGCGATGCAGCGCGGATCGTTGGCTTCCTCGTCCGAGGAAAACAGGAACGCCGCATCGCCATTACCGGCATTGGCCGCTGCGATCAGCGCCGCCGCCGCGCCCTTGATATCGCAGACACCGAGGCCGACCACACGATCATCGAGGCGCCGCATCACGTGCGGATCGGCGCTCCAGTCCGGCGAATCCGGCACCGTGTCCAGGTGCACGTTGAACAGCACCGTCGGCGCGCCACGCACCGCGAACAGGCTCACCGCGCCGTCGCCGTGACCGATCACCTCGACATTGAAGCCCGGCAGCCGGTCACGGATGTAATCGAAGATCCCGCCCTCGGCCTGGATCGCACGCGGTGGATTGCGGGTGTCGAAGGACACCAGCTGTTCGAGATGGTCGAGGGTGTGGGTCAGCAGGTCGGTCATCGCACTCGTTTCAACTGGATTGGAGCGTTGAACACAGAATCTCGTCATTCCCGCGCAGGCGGAAATCCAGCGCCTTTCGATGCACTCAGCAAGAGACACTGGATCCCCGCCTGCGCGGGGATGACGTCCGAAAGTTCAGCGGTTCACTTGCGCGTATAGCGTGCTGCTCATACCGAACAGCTTGATGAAACCCTCGGCTTCTTCGACCCCCCAGTCCGCCGACTGCGCGTAGGTCGCGCCCTTGGCGTTGAGGATGTGCGGCGAGGTCACCGCCACCGCGTCGACGCGGCCGCCGCGGGTTTCCAGCACCACTTCGCCGGTGACCTTGGCCTGCGAGGATTCGAGGAAGGCTTCGATGTCGGCCTTGAGCGGATCGTGGAAGAAGCCTTCGTAGACCAGCTCGGTCCACTTGCGTGCAACTTCCGGCTTGAAGCGGTTCTGCTGCTTGGTCAGTACGGTGTCTTCGAGCGCGCGGTGCGCGGCGAGCAGCGAGATCAGGCCCGGTGCTTCGTACACGATGCGGCCCTTGAGGCCGATCACGGTGTCGCCGGTGTAGACGCCGCGGCCCACGCCGTAGGGCGCGAACAGTGCGTTGAGCTTCGCGAGAATCTGCGCGCCCGGCAGCGTTTCGCCATCGAGCGCGACCGCCGTGCCCTGCTCGAACCGCACCTTGACCTGCAGCGGCGCTTCCGGCCATTCGGCGCGCGGCGCGCACCAGCCGCGGGCACCCTCGCCCGGCGCTTCCCAGCGATCGATCTCGCCGCCGGACATCGTCAGGCCCAGCAGGTTCTCGTTGATCGTGTAGGCCTGCTGCTTGGCGCGCACGCCGAAGCCGCGCTCTTCGAGGTACGCCTGCTCGTAGGCGCGCGTCTGCGTGTGTTCCTTCTGGATCTCGCGAATCGGCGCCACGATGCGGTACTCGCCCTGCGCCTTCACCGCCAGGTCGAACCGCACCTGGTCATTGCCCATGCCGGTGCAGCCGTGCGCGATCGCGTTGGTGCCGAGTTCGGCGGCGCGCGCGAGCGCGGCGTCGACGATCAGATAACGGTCCGACACCAGCAGCGGGTACTGGCCCTGATAAGCCTCACCGGCCCACACGAACGGCTTGACGAAACCGTCCCAGATCGCGGGACCGCCATCGACAGTGACGTGGCTGGCGACACCGAGTTCGGCCGCACGCTGCTCGATGAAGGCGCGTTCCTCGGCATCGACACCGCCGGTATCGGCGAACACGGTGTGCACGGTCCAGCCCTGTTCCTTGAGATAGGGCACGCAGAAGCTGGTGTCGAGGCCGCCGGAGAAGGCGAGAACGATGTCGCGGGAAGTGTGGGCGCTGGTCATGGGATGTCCGTGGTGATGCGGTAGAGAATTCGGATGAAGTGCGGCGCGCGTCAGCGCATCAAGGTCGCCATGACCGCCTTCTGCACGTGCAGGCGGTTCTCGGCTTCGTCGATGGCGATGCAGTTGGGCGAATCCATCACCGCGTCGGTCGCCTTGACGTTGCGGCGCAGCGGCAGGCAGTGCGAGAACACGCCGTTGTTGGTCAGCGCCATCTTCCGCTCGTCGACGATGAAGTGCTGGTACTGGTCGCGGATGGGCTTCTCGGGCGCCCAATTGCCGAAGAACGGCAGCGCGCCCCAGCTCTTGGCGTAGACCACGTCGGCGCCGGCGTAGGCGCTGTCGATGTCATGGCTGACGGCCAGCGAACCGCCGCTCTCGGCGACGTTCTGCGCGGCCCATTCCATGTAACGCGCATCCAGCACGTAATCCGGCGTCGGGCACAGCAGGGTCACGTCCATCCCTAAGCGCGTGGCGATGGTCAGCGCGGAATTCGCGACCGCGGTATTGAGCGGCTTGGGGTGATAGGTCCAGGTCAGCACGTACTTCTTGCCGCGCAGATCCGCGGTGCCGAAGTGCTCCTGCAGCGCCAGCGCGTGCGCCAGCTCCTGGCAGGGATGGGTGATGGTCTCCATGTTGATGACCGGCACCGGCGAGTACTGCGCGAATGCCTTGAGCACGCGGTCTTCGCGATCGACCGACCAGTCGACGAACTTCGGAAACGCGCGCACGCCGATCATGTCAACGTAGCGGCCGAGCACGCGCGCGACCTCGGCCACGTGTTCCTCGGTGTCGCCGTCCATCACCGTGCCCAGATCAAATTCGATCGGCCACGCGTCCTTGCCCGGCTGCAACACGATGGCGTGACCGCCGAGCTGGAATGCGCCGAGCTCGAAACTGGTGCGCGTGCGCATCGACGGATTGAAGAACACCAGCGCGATCGACCGGCCCTTGAGTGCGTCGCCGAGCTTCTCGCGCTTGAATTGCGCGGCATCGGCCAGCAGGGCGTCGAGGTCGGGACGGGACCAGTCCTGCGTGTTGAGGAAGTGTCGGATCGCGGTCATCGGTGGAAATCTCGTGGAGGCGATGGAGGAAGGATCTGATGGATCGATGAAACCGGTGTTTCGGAAACGAAAAAACCCGGCATCGGCCGGGTTTTCTGCAGAACAGCACGCATACGCGAACGACGTTCCGACTAGCCCGGGAGGATGTGGGCTTCCGGTCGGCGGGCACGCGAGGTCATCCCCGACGCCATACGGGCGGAGGTGAGGATGTCGGCGTTGGCGCGCAGGGCGTTCATGAGGCGCGAATCCTCGCACGCGAAGCGCTGCACTGCAACAGCGGCGGACGCGCTGTTCAACGCTCGCCGGCCGGCGGCACGACCGGCGTCACCGACACGCGCACGCGCAGGCGGTTGCCCGGATCGTACGGGAGGCGTGAGCGATACTTGACGCCCTTGTGCACGTAATCGACGTCGTAGGCGATCGGTCGGCGGAACTCGCGCTCGATCGGCACCATGCGGCAGTCGCCCCCGGCGGAGCGGTCGGTTTCTTCGACCCGGTCGCCCTCGGAACGCAGCACATCCTTGACCGCGCCGACCATGCGCGCGAATCCGCGTCGCTGGTCTTCCGCGGCGACCGGCGTGGTCGCCTCGCAACGCTCGACCATGCTGGTCGCGCGCAGCGTCTGGTAGACCGGTTCGGCCCGCAGCACCTGCGCGTACTCGAGACGCGCGTTCTCGGGCGCGGGCGGCGGACTCTGTGCGAAGGCGGGACACACGCAGACGAACAGCACCGCCAGGACAGGCAGCGCGGGATTCGCACGGGGGTGGTTTCGGAGCGCGATCGACACCGACGCAGTGTAGGCCGCGCCCACCCGCGGGGGCTGAATCGATGCTGTCGTGAGCACGCGTCGGGCCCACTGCTATGTGGCTCGCAGGCCGCGCGGTGCCGGGGCAGCGCGAGACGGCGAGCATCGTTAGAATCGTCCTGTTATCCCGGCGAGGCCGCCATGTCCCTGCATCTCTACAACAGCCTGACCCGCCACCTCGAACCGTTCGCGCCCCTCGATCCCGCGTGCCCGACGATGTACGTCTGCGGCCCGACCGTCTACAGCTACGTCCACATCGGCAATGCCCGTGGTCCGGTGGTGTTCGGCGTACTCGCCGACCTGCTGCGGCGGCGCTTCGGCGCGCTGAAATACGCGCGCAACATCACCGACGTCGACGACAAGATCAACGCCGCCGCGCGCGACCAGGGCGTGCCGATCTCGACGATCACCGACCGCTTCGCCGCTGCCTACCGCGAGGACATGGCCGCCCTGGGCATCGCCCCGCCGGACATCGAACCGGCAGCGACCGCGCACATCGGCGAGATCGTCGCGATGATCGAGCGCCTGATCGACAGCGGCCACGCTTATGCGGCGGAGGGTCACGTGCTGTTCGCGGTCGGCAGCTTCGACGGCTACGGCAAGCTGTCGCGCCGCGACACCGACGACATGATCGCCGGCGCCCGCATCGAGGTTGCGCCATACAAGCGCGACGCCGGCGACTTCGTGCTGTGGAAGCCGTCGACCGATGATCTTCCGGGCTGGGAATCGCCGTGGGGCATCGGCCGGCCCGGCTGGCACATCGAATGCTCGGCGATGGCCGCCGCGCATCTGGGCGAGACGATCGACATCCACGCCGGCGGCGTCGACCTGCAGTTCCCGCACCACGATAACGAGATCGCGCAGAGCGAGTGCGCCCACGGCGGCGCGCCGTTCGCGAACGTCTGGCTGCACAACGGCATGCTGACCTTCGCCGGCAGCAAGATGTCGAAGTCGGTCGGCAACATCGAGCGCGTGCACGACCTGGTGCGCACGCATGCACCCGAAGCGCTGCGCTATGCCCTTCTCTCGGCGCATTACCGTCAGCCGCTGGACTGGTCGGATGCGCTGATCGAACAGTCGGTGCGCACGCTGGACCGGCTTTACGGCACGCTGCGCGATCTGGGCGACGTCGACGCCGAGGCGCGGATTCCCGACAGCATCGAAGCCGTGCTGGATGAGGATCTCAACACGCCGGCCGCGCTGGCCGAGGTCGCGCGCATCGCAGGTGATGCACGCAAGGCCACCGACGACGCCACGCGCGCGACGCTCAAGGCGGACCTGCTCGGCGCTGGCCTCGCGCTGGGCCTGCTGCAGCAGGCGCCTGCCGACTGGTTCGCCCGCGGCGCCAGCGACGACGATGACACGCGCATCCAGGCATTGATCAACGAACGCATCGCCGCCAAGCAAGCCCGCGACTTCGCTCGCGCGGATGCGATCCGCGACCAGCTCGCCGCCGAGCAGATCGTGCTCGAAGACACGCCGCAGGGCGTGCGGTGGAAGCGGGGCTGAGCGAGCGAGACCCGCCTCACCGTGGTCGCCCCAGCGCACGCTGGGGCCCATTTTGATCTTCGCGAAAACCTGATCGTTCATTGGACTGATCGCTTCAGTGGGATGCGCGTGCAGCAGAAGCCAACATCAAAATAAGTCCCAGCGTGACCAGACATTCGTCTGTTGAAAGACGCTGGGATGATGGTGCCCCACCATTGACTCACCGGACCAACCCACGAAAAAAGGCCCGCTTGCGCGGGCCTTCTTTTTTTCGCCAACCCAACGTCGCCGTCAGACCTTGCGGAACACCAGCGTGCCGTTGGTGCCGCCGAAGCCGAACGAGTTCGACATCACGTATTCGACCTGGTGCTCGCGCGCAGTGAGCGGCACGTAATCGAGATCGCAGCCTTCGCCCGGCGTGTGCAGGTTGATCGTCGGCGGGATGATGCCGGTGTGCAGCGCCATCGCCGAGAACACTGCCTCGATACCACCTGCCGCGCCCAGCAGGTGACCGGTCATCGACTTCGTCGAGCTGACCATCACCTTGGACGCATGCGCGCCGAGTACGCCCTTGATGCCCATCGTCTCGGCGACATCGCCGGCCGGCGTCGAAGTGCCGTGCGCGTTGATGTAGCCGATCTGCGACGGATCGATGCCGGCGTCGTCGATCGCGGCGCGCATGCAACGACCACCGCCCTCGCCGTTCTCGCTGGGCGAGGTCATGTGGAACGCGTCGCCGCTCATGCCAAAGCCCGCGAGCTCGGCATAGATGCGCGCGCCACGTGCCTTCGCGCGCTCGTATTCCTCGAGCACCAGCACGCCCGCGCCGTCGCCCATGACGAAACCGTCGCGCTCGATGTCCCACGGACGCGAAGCGCCGGTCGGGTCGTCGTTTCGGGTCGACATCGCCTTCATCGAGCAGAAGCCACCGACCGAGGTCGGCGTGGTCGCGAACTCGGCGCCGCCGGCGATCATCACGTCCGCGTCGCCGTACTGGATCATGCGCATCGCCAGACCGATGTTGTGCGTGCCAGTGGTGCACGCGGTCACCGCCGCGATGTTCGGACCCTTGGCCCCGGTCATGATCGAGACCTGGCCGGAGATCATGTTGATGATCGTGCTGGGCACGTAGAACGGCGAAATCTTGCGCGGGCCACCCTCGGCGTACTTGATCGCGGTGTCTTCGATGCCCTTGAGGCCACCGATGCCCGCGCCGATCGCCACGCCAATGCGCTCGGCATCGGATTCACGCACGTCGATGCCCGCGTCGGCGATCGCCATCAGGCCACCGGCGACACCGTAGTGCACGAAGGGATCCATCTTCTTGACGTCTTTCGGCGCGATCCAACGGGTCACGTCGAAGTCCTTCACCTCACCCGCGATGCGCGTGGCGAAATGGGTGGGATCGAAATGGGTGATCGGGCCGATGCCCGACCGGCCGTTGACGATGCCGTCCCAGCTTGAAGCCAGGTCGTTGCCCAGCGGCGAGAGGATGCCGATGCCCGTGATGACGACGCGGCGCTTGGCCATTGTTCAACTCCTGAGAAGTCGGTGGCGGCGCGGTTGGTCGCCGCCAATACGCACGAGGCCGCAAGGCGGCCTCGTGCTGGAACCTATCTGTCCGGTCGCGTCGCGGCCGGACCAGTCACGCGCCCATCGGCTCGAACCGTGGGCGCGGACGCGGGCATCAGCCCTTGGCGTGCGTCTTGACGTAGTCGATCGCCTGCTGCACCGAGGTGATCTTCTCGGCTTCTTCGTCCGGAATCTCGCACTCGAACTCTTCTTCCAGCGCCATCACCAGCTCGACGGTGTCGAGGGAATCGGCACCGAGGTCGTCGACGAAGGAAGCGCTGTTGCTGACTTCTTCTTCCTTGACGCCCAGCTGCTCGATGACAATCTTCTTGACGCGCTCTTCGATGTTGCTCATGGGTAGTCTGCTCCGGGGAGGCGATTTTCGGTGGATAGTGTAAGGGAAAGCCGGGCGATGGGCGCACCACCATCAAAGCCCTTGCCATTCAACGGCTTGCCCTCGGAATTGAAGTGTCGACGCAGCCCCTCTCAGGGCATGTACATGCCACCGTTGACGTGCAGGGTTTCGCCGGTGATGTAGGCCGCCGACGGACCGGCAAGGAAAGCCACGGCCTGCGCGATGTCGTCCGGTTCGCCGAGACGCCCGAGCGCAATGCGTTCGGTCAGCGCGGCCTTAGATTCGTCCGGCAGATCGCGGGTCATGTCGGTGGCGATGAAGCCGGGGGCGACCACGTTGACCGTGATGCCGCGCGAGCCGATTTCCTTCGCCAGCGACTTGCTGAACGCGATGATCCCGGCTTTCGCCGCGGCATAGTTCGCCTGGCCCGCATTGCCGGTCACGCCGATCACCGACGCGATGTTGATGATGCGCCCCTTACGCGCCTTCATCATGCCGCGCATCACCGCCTTCGAGCTGCGGTACACACTGGTCAGGTTGGTATCGAGGATGGCCTGCCAGTCCTCGTCCTTCATGCGCATCAGCAGGTTGTCGCGGGTGATGCCGGCATTGTTGACGAGGACCGAGATCGCGCCGAACTCGGCGGTGATCGACTCGACCAGCGCTTCGATCGTGCCGGGCTGCGAGACATCCAGCACGCGGCCGTGCCCGCCGTGCGCGGACAGGCGCTCGCCGATCTTCGCTGCGCCAGCGTCGCTGGTCGCGGTCCCGATCACGGTCGCGCCCTGCGCGGCCAGCGTGTCGGCAATCGCGGCGCCGATGCCGCGGCTTGCGCCGGTGACGAGAACGATCTCGCCGGAAAGAGGTGCGCTCATGAAAACTCCATAGGGGCGTGTGTGACGGCGGAGATCGAACGACGCATGCGACGGCCGCAGCCACTGCCCGCAGTGTGCGCCGATCCGCGTCCTTCCACCGGCTTCAGACCTTCCAGTCTGCCAGTGCTGCGTCGAAATCGTCCGGCGCGGCGAGCGCGCGGGTCTCGATCGACTTGTCGATGCGCTTGACCAGACCGGTCAGCACCTTACCCGGGCCGCACTCGGTGATCCGCGTCACGCCGCGTGCCGACAGCGCTTCGACGCAACGCGTCCACTGCACCGGCAGATACAGCTGGCGCACCAGCGCATCGCGGATCGCATCGACGCTCTCGTGCACGGTCGCATCGACGTTCTGCACCACCGGCAGCGACGGCGTGTGCCACGCGACCGCGCCCATCGATTCGGCCAGACGATCCGCGGCATCGCGCATTAGCGGCGTGTGCGAGGGCACACTGACCGCCAGCTTCACGACCTTGCGCACGCCACGTTCGCCGAGCAGCGCGATCGCGCGATCCACCGCCGCGGCGTGTCCGCCGATGACGATCTGGCCGGGCGAATTGAAATTGGCCGCCACGACGACGCTGCCGTCTTGCGATGCGTCGCGGCAGACCTCGCCGACCAGCGCGTCTTCGGCGCCGATGACCGCGGCCATCGCACCGGTGCCCGCCGGCGCGGCGCTCTGCATCAGCTGGCCGCGCAGGCGGACCAGCTTCGCGGCATCACCCAGCGAGAGCACGCCGGACGCGACCAGCGCGGTGTATTCGCCGAGACTGTGGCCGGCCAGCACGGCCGGCGCAGCGCCATCGTGCTGCTGCCACGCGCGCCACACGGCGACACCGGCAGCCAGCAATGCGGGCTGGGTGAACTCGGTCTGGTTGAGCTCGGCCTCGGGGCCCTGCTGCGACAGCGTCCACAGATCGACGCCCGCGCCTTCGGAGGCTTCGGCGAATGTCTCGACGATCACCGGGTGGCGCGCGGCGAGATCGGCGAGCATGCCCAGCGACTGCGAGCCCTGCCCCGGGAAGACGAATGCGAGTTGCGATGCGGTCACGCGTATTTCCAGCCCCAAAACAGGGGGCGATGATAAGTGTGAAGCCGCGTCGTTGTCTGTACCGAGGCGTATGCGGGACGGAATGCGAATTCAGATCTATCCTTCGGCAATCTGATGCGGCAATGCTGCCGATCGCGATGGCAACGCTCCCATGCCTCCGCTAATCCGAACACTCGACAGCCCCCCCACGGCCGAGCAACTCGTCAGGTGCGCAATAGCCAGCTTTCACCGAGCGTGGGAGTACTCTTCACTTTCACCCCACGCTTCTTCCTGACTCTACCGAGCATCCCATGGCCTCTGTCCCGCGAGTGATGTCCTTGCTGATTGCTGCCAGCCTGCTGGCGGCCTGCAACAATCAGGCACCAGTTCCCTCCTCCTCCGATGCACCTGCAGTTGCGGAAACTGCCTCCGCGCCCGTGTCCGCACCCGCCGCGCCGGTTTCGATGCAGGATTATGTCGCTGCATCCACCATGCCCGGAGGCAATTGCGCGCTGGACGCCGTGAACGGCAGCCCGTCGGCTGGCACCACCGTCGCGACCGGAACCCAGGTCTCGATGTCGGGCTGGATCGCAGATGCCACAAATGGGGTACCCGGAGACGCGCTGCTTGTGCTGACCGGAACCCAACGCAGCTACTCGGGGGCCTTGCCGGCTGGCGTGGAACGTCCTGATGTGGCCGCCGCGCTTTCAAGCGAATCAGCGCGACTGTCCGGTTACAACATCGACGTGTCGCTGCAGGGTGTGGAGCCCGGCGACTATGCGCTGACCATCGTGCATGGCGGCACAGCACCCCAGACCTGCAATCTCGGCAAAGCCCTCTCGGTCACTCCGGCCACCTGACAGCACGCCAAGGCGTGGCTGCCATCCTGGCACCACGCCCGCAGCGAGCGCAGCGCCCAGGATGATGACGCTGGGCCTGCCGGACGGGCTCAGCGACTGCCCGAGCTTTTCGCCGGAAGGGCTGGACTCACGCTGCCGCTCCGGCTCAGAACATCATCCGCAGCAGTTCGATCTCGCCGTCGTCGAGCCAGTCCCACAGCACGGCGACCACGAGCAGCACCGGCAACAACGTGGCCGCGCGCACCACGAGGATCGAATGCGCGACGTGGCGCGCGGAACGCCCGAGCCAGCCGATGCGCTGCGCGAAGCCCTTCAAACGCCCCACGCGGCCTGCGTGCGCGGCCACTTCAGGCTCGCGCTGCATGACCCGCGAGAGCATGTCGGCGAGCGCGTCAGTACGGCCGTCGTAGTACTTCGCCATGCCGAACGCGAACATCAGCCAGTCACGCGCCTGCGCCTGCGGCAGCGACATCACTTCCAGCGGGTCTTCCTCGAAGTCGATGAAGCCCACGCGACCGCTGTCGTCGAGCGTGATGTTGCGCGGCAGCGGTTGCCCGAAATACGCACCGCGCGCATGCGCATCGGCGATCGCGTCGATTACCGCTGTCGTCAATGCATCGATGCGCGAGACATCGCCATCGGCAGCGCGCAGTTGCGCTGCGAAGGTGTCGCCCAGATTGCTCAGCAGCAGCGTGGAGGCGCCTTCGCCGAGCACGCGTGGCACGCGCACGCCTTGCGCGTCGAGTTCGGCCAGGCGGCGCGCTTCGATCTGCTTGGCTTCGCCGCCACCGGGATGCGGCGGCGGACGCAGCGCGTCGATGTCGAGCCCACGCGCGATCGCATCGAGGATGCCGAGGCCGAACTTGCGGCTGTCGCCGTCGGCATATGCCTTGAGCCAGGCATCGCGCCCGGCCACGACGATGGATTCGACGCCCATGCGGGAGCCTCCGTGTCGTGCGGACGCGAAGTCCGCGAAGTGGAATCACCTGCGGGGCCGAGCGGCCCCGCACGCGGGACTCAATAGCGCAGCAGCGCCGAACCCCAGGTAAAGCCGCCGCCGAAGGCTTCGAGCAGCAGCAGCTGGCCGCGCTGCACGCGACCGGAACGCACGGCTTCGTCGAGCGCCAGCGGCACCGAACCGGACGAGGTGTTGCCGTGCTTGTCGACGGTCACCACGACGCGGTCCATCGGCATGTCCAGGCGCTTGGCCGTGGCTTCGATGATGCGCAGGTTGGCCTGATGCGGAATCAGCCAGTCGATGTCGTGGCGATCGAGACCGTTCGCCAGCAGCGTTTCCTCGACCACCGAATCCAGCGCCTTGACCGCGTACTTGAAGACGTCGCTACCGGCCATCTGGATGCGCACGCCGGCATTGGGCTGGTCGTCGCGGAAGCCGGCGGACACACCGACCGGATTCCACAGCAGTTCCTTCTTGGCGCCGTCGGCGTGCAGATGGGTGCTGAGGATGCCGGTCTCGGTATCGGCCTTGAGCACAACCGCTCCGGCGCCGTCGCCGAACAGCACGGCGGTGGTGCGCTCGCTCCAGTCGACCATGCGGGTCAGCGTCTCGGCGCCGACCACCAGCACGGTCTTCGCATCGCCCGACTTGATGAACTTGTCGGCGATCGAAAACGCGTAGAGAAAGCCCGAACATGCCGCATTGACGTCGAATGCGCCGCAGCCGTTGGCGCCCAGCCGCGCCTGCAGCAGGCAGGCGGTGGACGGAAAAATGATGTCAGGCGTAGTGGTGCCGACGATGATCAGATCGATCTCGGACGCCGACACGCCGGCGGCTTCCATTGCGCGCGTGGCGGCATGGAAGGCCAGATCGCTGGTCGTCTCGCCTTCGGCGGCGATGTGTCGCTCGCGGATGCCGGTGCGTGACGCGATCCATTCGTCGCTGGTGTCGACGAACTTCGCGAGGTCGTCGTTGGTCAGCACTTTCTCGGGCAGGTAACTGCCGGTGCCGGCAATGCGGGAATAGATGCGTTCGCTGGTCATCTGCGGAGCGGCCCTCGCGCGAGGCGCGTGATCGTGACACGTGATCTCAAAACCGGCATCCCTGCCGACGGCAGACGCAGCCGCCCGTCAGGGACGGAGGCTGCGCCCGGTGCATCGTGCGCCCGCCGTCAACCTGGCGGGCAGCGAGGATCAATCTTCCTCGACGACGCGCGTCTTCGGCTGGATCACCTGCTTGCCACGGTAGTAACCGTCGGCGGTGATGTGATGACGGATATGGGTCTCACCCGTCGTCTGGTCGGTCGACAGCAGCTTGGCGCTCAGCTTGTCGTGCGCGCGACGCATGCCACGACGGGACGGGGTGACGCGGGATTTCTGCACAGCCATGGGAATTGCTCCAACAGGTTCTAGTTGTTTCGATCTTTCTTCAAACCCGCCAACGCCGAAAACGGGTTGACGCGTGTCTCTTCTTCGGGCGACACCGGCCAGTCGCGATCGATCGCTTCGGAGCCGGGTGCGACCGGAATCGCGGGTATTGCCAGAATCATTTCGTCCTCGACCAGCGCGACCGGCGACAGCGAACCGTCACCTTCCAGCAGCAGCGCCTCGTAATCAGGCAGCAGGCCGGCCTCTTCCGCCTCATCGCGGATCAGACCCAACCGCTGCTCGATCTCGAGCGGCCACACGAATCGCTTGAGCGTCCGCTGGCACACCAGCGGCAACCCGGCTTCGATGCGCAACAACGCGAACGGCTGCTGCAGCGCATCGCGACCGAACTCGATCGAGCAGATCACGTCATCGCCTTCGGCATCGGCCAAGAGGTCACGCAGGCGCGTCAACGACGCCAAGGGCAGGCGCCCGTCGAGGCGCATGCTGCCTGCGACCATGCGCCAAGCGTCTACCAACTCGGGCATTTGCGCGGACATAGCCGCCGAATGTTAAAGATGCGATCCCGGGCTGTCAAACCGGCATCCATGGCGGCCGGACCAGTCCGCACGCGGATTTGCCGGCATCGCGACCCGCCGGGCAGACTGGCCCGCCGCGCCACAGGACTTCCTGCGTGCAGCCGATCCCCAGCCTGCTGCTGGCCACCCTGATTGCGACCGCCATTGTACTGGCGTGGCGCCACCGCGTCCGGCGCCGGCACCGCGCGTATGCGCGCGTGCTTGACGCCGCCGACACCTTCGAAGCGCGGCTGCGGATCGCGCGTGCCCAGATCGGCCAGGACGGCGGCGATCCCGTGCGCGACGCGCTGCAGGAGATGCTGCGGCAGCGACTGTGGCTGCAACAGCACGGCGCGAGCGCGGATGCCACAGCGCTGGAGGCGATGCGCGAATCGATCGAACAGGCGCAGGCGCGCATCGACCGGCAACTGGCCCAGCTGGCGCTGGTCCGCGCCGGAGGCAGTGCATGAACCCGCCGCTGATCCTCGGCTCGACATCGATCTACCGCCGCGCGTTGCTGGACCGCCTGCGGTTGCCGTTCACCTGCGCGCGGCCGGATGTCGACGAGACGCCCGGCGACCGCGAAGCCCCTGATGCGCTCGCGATCCGTCTCGCACAGGCCAAGGCCGAAGAGGTTGCCGCGCGGATGCCAGGGGCGTGGGTCATCGGCTCCGACCAGGTTGCCGCGCTCGATGGTCGTCCGCTCGGCAAACCCGGCGGCCGCGACGCGGCGATCGCGCAGCTGATAGCGATGTCCGGTCGCAGCGTGGTCTTCCACACCGCACTGGCGCTGGCGCGATCTGGACA
Organism: Luteimonas sp.; assembly: GCA_045810015.1. Classification (GTDB taxonomy): domain Bacteria; phylum Pseudomonadota; class Gammaproteobacteria; order Xanthomonadales; family Xanthomonadaceae; genus Luteimonas. The sequence continues at coordinate 141,970 of JBJMWR010000010.1, read as the reverse complement.
GTCGACGTTGCAGGCGCAGGACCGCACCGAAGTCGTGTTCCGCACGCTGCAGGCCGACGAGATCGCGCGTTACGTCGATGCAGAACAACCGTTCGACTGCGCGGGCAGCTTCAAGTGCGAAGGGCTTGGCATCGTGCTGTTCGAGGCGATCCGCAGCGATGATCCGACCGCGCTGGTCGGCCTGCCGCTGATCGCGACCGCGCGTCTGCTGCTCGCGGTGGGTTACGCCTTGCCCTGACAGGTGCGCCTCAGCGCGCCGGCGCGACTTGGATCAGCTGTTCGGCCCAGCGTTCGACCGAGCCGTCGTGGCCGGTGATCTCGAGTCCGAGCCAGTGGCGGCCGGGCGTGAGCGTCGCCGGATCGATCGTCGCGCTGAAACCGATATTGACGCCCGCGGGATCGCGGGAATCGCCAGCCAGGAACCGCTCGACGATCCAGGGATTCGGCGCGCCGTATTGCGCCTGCGCAACCGGCACGCCATCGAGCGTGATCGCGACCGATGCGACGCCGCTGCCGTCCTTGACCGCCCAGCCACGCACGTCGAACGGCCCATCGACGCGCGCGCCGGCCAGCGGCGTATCGACATACGCGAGCGCCGGCGTGACGCAATCGCCCCCGCCTGCCGTCGCATCCGCATCGAACCGCGACAGGATGAAACGCTGCGCGCCGCGGTCTGCATTGACGACGCGCGACACCGGCAATGCCCCCATGCGCGTACAGATCGTCTGGTAGCGCTGCAGCAGCGCACTGAACTTGACGTCATTGGCGCCGGTGACCAGCAGCACCGGGCGCCCGGCCAGTTCGGCGCGATCGTCGAGCTGCAGATGCCAGAGCTGCAACTGCGGCGCGCGACCGTGGTGGCGGTTGAGCGGATGGTCGAGCACGCGGATGCGCGGATCGCCGAGTGCGAAACCGAGTTCGGCGCCGATCTTGAAATTGTCGGCGACGAGTACGGTGTCGGCCGGCATGGCCGCGAGTTCCTCGCGCACCGCATCGGCCAGCGTGTCCCAGCCGGCGAAATTCGACGGATACCATTTCAGACCCGCGCTGCGCTCGCGTACTTCCGGCGCGGAAACCGCCGCGTAATACCCGACCACGCCGACGAAGCCGAGCGCCAGCGTCGCCCACGTTGCGATACGCAACCAGCGCGGCCAGGTCATCAGCACGAAGCCGACCAATGGCAGCAGCGCGAGATAGCCCGGCAGCGGCCAGTGGAAACTCGCGCGCTCGGTGTCGGCAACGAAGCCGAGCGCGAAGAAGCCCAGCACCATCAACCCACCGGACATCGCGAGAAAGCGCGCCGCGTCGTCCGGCGCCCGGCGCAGGCGCCAGGCCGCGATCAGCAGCGCGGCGAACAGCAGCGGCGTCACCATCACTGCCTGGATCACGATGAACTGCCAGCCGTCGGCATGCAGCGCCCACGGATGCCGATCGACCATCTGGAAGCGCAGTCCCGCTTCGGCGTTGTCGACGTTCCACACCAGCAGCGGAATCCAGGCGGCCGCGCCGGTCGCGATCGCGATCCACACGCGCGGGTCGCGCAGCGCTTCGCGGCCCTTGGCGATCGTCAGCAGCGCGACGATGCCGACGCCGATCACAGCGATGAAGCGGTAGTGACTCAGCGCGCCGAGCGACAGACCGAGCGCGAGCAGCAACGCGCCGCCGTGAGTCACGCCGCGCAGCAGGCGCACGCCCGCATCCAGACACAGCACGGTCGCCAGCGCGAGCATCGCGTCCGGCAGTGCCATCACCCCGAGCGAGCCGAGCAGCGGCAGCAGCAGTGCGGCGCAGCCGGACAGCCACGCGGACTGTGGATCGAACTCGCGCGCGGTCAGGCGCACGACCAGCCACGGCACCAGCGCGGAGATCGCTATGAAGGGCAGACGCACTGCGAGCAGACCATCGCCGAAGACCTCGGTGCCGATGCGGATCAGCCACGCGGTCAGGCCCGGCAGATCGGAATAGGCGAACGCGGGATGCTGGCCTTCGAGCCAGTAGAACGCCTCGTCGACGAACAGCGGCAGCCGCGCGGCGATGGCCAGTTTCAGCAGCACGATCGTCGTCCACAGCACGACGAACACCGTGCGCATTTCCATCCGCCGCATTGAACTCGACCTCGCTACACTCGGGGGGACCGCCGCAGGAGCACATGCATGCCCGACCCGACGACGCCCGCCATGCTAACCGACACCCAGCGTGAAGCCCTGTCGTCATCGCTGGCCCAGGTGAACCGGCTGGTGCTCGGCAAGGAGACGGCAGTGACGATGAGCTTCGTCGCGCTGCTCGCCGATGGCCACATCCTGATCGAGGATCTGCCCGGGCTCGGCAAGACCACACTTGCGCATGCGATCGCCGCGACAGTGGGCCTGGATTTCCAGCGCGTGCAATTCACCTCGGATCTGTTGCCGTCGGACGTCGTCGGCGTGTCGGTCTACGAAGGCAGCGCGCGTCGCTTCGAATTCCATGGCGGCCCGGTGTTCACCAACGTGCTGCTGGCCGACGAGATCAACCGCGCACCGCCGCGCACGCAGAGTGCGCTGCTCGAGGCGATGGCCGAGCAGCAGGTCACCGTCGACGGCACCACGCATCGCCTGCCCGATCCGTTCTTCGTCATCGCTACGCAGAACCCGGTGGATCTGTCGGGCACGTATCCGCTGCCCGATTCGCAGCTCGACCGCTTTCTGCTGCGGCTCACGCTCGGCTATCCCGATCGCGACGCCGAACGCGCGCTGCTGTCGGGCAGCGACCGGCGCACGCTGATCGCCGAGACCGTGCCGCGACTCGGCGCAGACGATCTGCGCGCCTTGCGCCAGGCGGTCGCCGCGATCCACGCCAGTCCGGCGCTGATCGATTACGTGCAGGCGTTGATGGGACGCAGCCGCCAGCATCCGGGCGTGCGCGTGGGCCTGTCGCCGCGCGCCGGTCTCGCGCTGTTGCGCGCGTCCCGCGCATTCGCGTTGCTGCAAGGCCGCGATCACGCGCTGCCCGACGACGTGCAGACCCTGTTCCCGCTGATCGCCAGCCACCGCCTGGTTGCAGAGGCCGATGCGGCCGGCGACGGACTGGCGGCGTCGATCCTGCAGGCCGTGCCGGTCGACTGATGCCCGCGTTCGCCGGCCTGCGCCGTCGTGTCGAAAGCTGGGCGCGTCCGCGTCGGCCGGAAGTATTGCCGGCGCGCCTCGACCGCAAACGCATCTACATCCTGCCGACGGGCTTCGGTGCCTTCGTCACCGCGCTGTTGGCGACGATGGCGATCGGTGCGCTCAACTACAACAACAATCCGGCGTTGCTGCTGTGTCTGTTACTGGTCGGCGCGGCACTGGCCAGCCTGCTGTGGACGCAGCTGCAGCTCAGCGGGCTCGAGATCCGTGCAGTGCACGGCGAACCGGTCGCGGCCGGCACGCCGATGCCGCTGCATGTGCATGTCGAAGCAGCGCCCGGCCGCGAGCGCCACGGCCTGCGCGTGGCGATCGGCGACAGCGCGGCGCTGTTGTCGCTCGGCGAATCCGGCGGCGAAGCGACTGTGGCCTTGCCGACGGTTCGGCGCGGCTGGCTGACATCACCAAGGCTGCGCATCAGCACGACACGCCCGCTGGGTCTGGCGCGTGCGTGGTCGTGGGTCTGGCCCACGACACGCTTTCTAGTCTACCCCACGCCGGAAGCATCCGGCCCGCCGCTGCCGGAGGGTGGCGGCGATGAAGCGCAGGCCCGGCTCAACCCGTCGGGCGAGGAGTTGCATCATCTGCGCGACTGGCGCTCGGGCGATGCGCCGCGGACCATCGCGTGGAAAGCCTCGGCGCGGCGCAATACGTTGATCGTGCGCGAGTTCGAGCGCCCGCAGGGCGATGACCTGACGCTGGACTGGCAGCGTCTCGGCGCGCTCGACCCCGAATCGAAGATCCGACGGTTGGCGCGCTGGATCGACGAGGCCGAACGCGAGGCCGTGCGCTATCGACTGCAGCTGCCCGGCCAAGCGGTGATCGGTCCGGATCGCGGCGCCGCGCATCGCCATGCCTGCCTGCGCGCGCTCGCTTTGCTGCCGGACGCCGGCTGATGGCGCGCACCGCCCTCGCGCTCGATACCGCCGGCCGTCGCTGGTCGCTGATCGCGGCGGCCGTCTGCCTGCTGCCCCTGTTACTGCAGCTGCCGATGCCACTGCCGCTCGTCATCGCTGGCGCAGGCGCGATCGCTGCGGCCATGGCGTCGCGGCGCGCGGCACCGGGCTGGCTGCGCACTGTGCTGGCGCTCGCCGTGTTCGGGCTCGTGCTCGCGCAGGGCGGGATGAATTTCGGCCGCGACACCGGCTGCGCGCTGCTCGCCGGCATGCTCGCGATCAAACCGTCCGAGCTGCGCACCGTGCGCGATGCCCGCAGCCTGCTCGGCTTCGCCCTGTTCGCGCCATTCGCGACTTTCCTGCTGGACCAGGGACCGTTGTCGCTTGCGCTCGGCCTTGTCGGCGCGGTGCTGGTCCTGGCGGCGCTCGCGCGATTGTCGGAACAAGAGTCGGGACTGCCCGCGGCCGGCGTGCGCCATGCCACGCGCATCAACATCGTCGCGCGACTGATCGCAATCGGCCTACCGCTGGCACTCGCGGCGTTCTGGCTGTTCCCGCGCCTGGCGACGCCGCTGTGGGGCATCCCGGATCTGTCCACCGCGCGGCCCGGCCTGTCGGATGAAATGTCGCCCGGCGACTGGATCGACCTCATCGCCGACGACACCCCCGCGATGCGCGTGACCTTCCGCGGCGCCGAGCCTTCCACCCGCGAGATGTACTGGCGCGGCCCGACGCTGACGCAATACGACGGCCGCACCTGGACCGCGTCGCAATGGCTGCGCAGCCTGCCGCCGGCGACGGTCGAGCACGGCGCGCCGAGCTGGGACTACGAAATCGCGCTGGAACCGACCGAGCGCAATCTGCTGGTCGCGCTGGAGATGCCGCTCGCATTTCCCGACGGTATGCGCGCCGCGCACGAGTACACGCTGACCAGCGAGCGCCGGCTCGACCGCGTGACCCGCTGGCAATTGCGCTCCGCGCCACCGACCCGATTCGAAGCCGACCTGCCCGATTCGCTGCGCGGTCTTGCGCTGCAGCTGCCCGAGGATTTCAATCCACGCACGCGGGCGCTGGCGCAGCAGTGGCGCGCCGAGACGACCGACGACGGCGCACTCGTCGACCGCGCACTCGCCTGGATCCGCAGCGATTTCGCCTACACGCTCGACACGCCGCTGCCCGGCCGCCACGCGGTCGACGAGTTTCTCTTCGACTACCGCGCCGGCTTCTGTGAACACTTCAGTTCCGCATTTGCGGTGTTGATGCGCGAAGCCGGCATTCCGACGCGTGTCGTCACCGGCTACACCGGCGGCACCCGCAACCGCTTCGGCAACTACTGGATCGTCCGGCGCATGGACGCCCACGCCTGGAACGAAGTCTGGCTCGAAGGCCGCGGCTGGGTACGCGTCGATCCGACCGCCGCTGTGGCGCCCGAGCGCATCTACGACACGCTGGAAGACCGGCTCGGCGCCGACGCCGGCGGCGGCGCGCTGCCGATGGCCGACCTCGGCGACTGGGCACGGCGCGCGTGGAACGATTTCGTGCTCGGCTTCGATGCCGCGCGCCAGCAGCGCATGCTCCAGCGCATCGGGTTCGAGAACATCGACACCGGCGGCCTCGCTGCGCTGTTCTCGCTGTGCGCGGCGCTCGCGCTGGGCTGGATGCTGTGGCTGGTGGCGCGGACCGAACGCGAACGCGATCCGCTGCTGCGTGCCTGGCATCGACTGGGCCGCCGCTATGCACGCCTCGGTCTGGCCCGGGAACGGCACGAGCCCGCGATCGCCTGGGCGGAACGCGTCAGGGCCGCGCGTCCACACGAAACCGCGCTCGTCGCCCTCACCCACCGTTTCGTCGCGGCCCGCTACGCTCCATCGGCGTCCGACGCGACGCTGGTGCGGGCACTGCGCGCGCACCGTCCAGCCCGGGAGACCGCTCGATGACCGCCCTTCGCCTGCTGCCCGTTGTCGCCGGCGCCCTGCTGCTCGGCGCGTGCGCGTCCCAACCGAAACCGCTGCAGGGCGGCTACGTCGAAGCGCTGACACCGCACGCTGCCGTGCAGGGCGAGCACACCGGCGCGATGGTGCGCTGGGGCGGCCGAATCGTGCAGGTGGAACCGCGCACCGATGCCACCTGCTTCGAGATGATCGCGACGCGGTTGACCGCGACCGGCCGCCCGTACTGGGCCAGCGACGACACCAACGGCCGCTTCATCGCCTGCCGCGCCGGCTTCTACGATCCGGCGGTGTTCGAGGTCAACCGCGAGGTCACCTTCACCGGCCGCATCGCCGGCTACGACTCGCGCCGTGTCGGTGAGTACGACTACCGCTTTCCGCGCGTCGAGACCGACGTGGTCTACCTGTGGCCGAAGCGTGAGCGAGTCGACGTGATCACGCGTCCGGCGCCCTGGCCGTGGTGGGGGTACTGGTGATCGTGGTCGTGTAGACGCGCGAGAAGGCGTTCTCGGCTGATAGAGACCGCCGCGCGTGAGTGCGCACCTAAGGGGTCACACAGGCGTGCCGAAGCGCCCCAGCGGCGCACCTGCCAGCAGATGCAGATGGATCTGGAACACCGTCTGGCCGCCATGTTCATTGCAGTTCATGACGATGCGATAGCCGTCTTCGGCGAACCCCTGCTCTTTCGCATACCGCGCGGCCGCAACCGCCAGCCGTCCGATGATCTCGGGCGCGTCGACCGGCACGTCATTGAGCGTGGCGAGATCCTGTTTCGGCACGAACAGCACATGCACCGGCGCCTGCGGCGCGATGTCGCGGAACGCGATGACGTGGTCGTCCTCGAAAACGATGTCGGCCGGAATCTCGCGCTGGATGATCTTGTGGAAGATGGTCGTCATGGCTTCTGGAATCGAGAGCGAAGGTTCCGAAAAGCATACGTCACCGACCACGGCACACGCCTTTCATCCCATGTGCAAACGCCGATCCTCAGGCAACTTCGCTGCGACTGCCGAACGCATGCGAAAGCGTGCCGCGATCCACATATTCCAGTTCGCCGCCGAGCGGCAGACCATGCGCGGGCCGGCTCGGCCGCACGCCATGCTGACGCGCGATCTGCGCCAGGTAATGCGAGGTGGCCTCGCCTTCGACGGTCGGATTGGTCGCGATGATCAGTTCCTGCACTTCGCCTTCGGCCAGACGTGCGCCGAGCAGGTCGAGCCCGAGTTCGTGGGGGCCGATGCCGTCGAGCGGACTCAACCGGCCCTGCAGCACGAAATAGAACCCGCGAAAGCCCGTGGCTTGCTCGATCGCGAGCCGGTCGGCGGGCGTCTCGACCACGCAAAGCGTCTGCGCATCACGCGCGGCGCTGCTGCAGGTCGGGCAGACCGGCGTTTCACTGAAGTCACGACACCGCTGGCAATGGCCGATCTTCTCGACCGCCTCGGCCAGCGCCGTCGCCAACCGCGCGCCGCCTTCGCGCCCGCGTTCGAGCACGTGGTACGCCATGCGCTGCGCGGACTTCTGCCCGACGCCGGGCAGTACGCGCAATGCATCGATCAGCTGTTCAAGCAGGGAGGACATACGGTTGCCGATTCGTCAGAGGTGATTCGTGATGGCTGACAGCTGGCAGCGCGCGCAGCCTGTCGCCTCGGATCACGGATCACTGCAACTCAGAACGGCAGCTTCATGCCGGGCGGCAGCGGCATGCCGGCGGTCGCACCGGACATGCGGCTCTTCGATTCTTCATCGACCTTGTTCGACGCATCGTTGAACGCGGCGGCGATCAGGTCCTCGGCCATCTCCGGGTCCGACAGCACGCTCGGATCGATGCGCACCTTGCGGCATTCCTTGTTGCCGGTCAGCGTGATGGCGACCATGCCGCCGCCGGCGCTGCCCTCGACTTCGAGGCTGGCGAGTTCCTGCTGCACGCGCTGCATGTTTTCCTGCATCTTCTGCGCCTGCTGCATCAACTGGGCAATGTTTCCACGCATCACTGAAATCCTCGTTCTTCAAAAGGGCGTATCGAATCGGGCACCACTTTGGCGCCCTGCTGCGACATCAGCCGCTGCACGTCCGGATCGGACAAAAAACTGGTTTCGGCGTTCGACTGCCGCGCGTCGCGCTCGCGCGCATTGCGTTCGTGCAACGTTACGGTTTCGCTAGCGACCGCGGTCTCGAAGCGAATCTGCGGCGCGCCGCCGAGCGTGCCAGCGAGCGCCTCGCAGAGCTGGTGGACCATGATCGGCGCTTTCAGATGCTCGTCCGCTTCGGGTAGCGCGAGCCGCAGCACGGCGCCATCGAGCGAGACGAAGGCAGCGCTCGCGGCGAGTTCGCGCACCGGACCGCGCAGCGGAAGATCGGCGACGAGATCGAGCCACTGGTGCGCATCGAGCGTGCGCAGCTTTGCAGTGACAGCCGGCGTGGGTGCTTCGGCCCGCAGCGTGGCGGCCGGCGGCGGCTCGACGGGCGGCGCTGCGCGCGCAGGTTCAGGCGCTGGACGCACAGCTGGCGTTTCGACGAGCGCAGGTGGCGGTGCCGGCGTGGGAGCGGCTTGCGGCGACGGCGATGCCGCGCGCGGTGCAGGTGCAGTGTCGGGCGCCGCCTGTGCAGCCAGCGCAGCGCGAGCCGCGGCAGGACCGCTCGCACGATTGCCGGTGCCCGCGGCCGGCGCAGCAGCGCCGTCTTCGGCAGGACGGAACGCCAGCATGCGCAGCACGGTCATCTCGAAACCGGCGCGCGGGCTCGGCGCCAGGCCGACATCGCGGCGTCCGTTGAGCGCCATCTGGTACCAGAGCTGCACGACTTCCGGACGCACCGCCGATGCGATCGCATCGACATCCACGCCGTCACTCTCGACGATGACTTCCGGCACTAGCTGCCGCACCTGGATGCGATGCAGCGCTTCGGACACCGCATCGAGCACCCCACCCCAGTCGGGCGAGAATTCGGCCAGCGTCGCGACTTCGGCGAGCAGCGCGGACCCGTCGCCATCGGCCAATGCGGACAGCACGGCACCGACGCGCGTGCGATCGACACTGCCGAGCATCGTCGCGACCGCCGCGTCGCCGAGCGCACCGCCCTCGCCGCCCGCGCCGGTATAGGCGATGGCCTGGTCGAGCAGCGACAGGCCATCGCGCAGACTGCCGTCGGCAGCCTTCGAAAGCTGACGGATCGCACCGGCCTCGACTGCGATGCCCTCGGCTTCGAGGATCCGCGTCATCTGGCCCTGGATCTGCTGCTCGTCGAGCCGCTTGAGGTTGAACTGCAGGCAGCGCGACAACACGGTGACCGGCAACTTCTGCGGATCGGTCGTGGCCAGCAGGAACTTCACGTGCCCCGGCGGCTCTTCGAGCGTCTTGAGCAGCGCGTTGAACGCCGACTTCGACAGCATGTGCACTTCGTCGATCAGGTAGACCTTCACCCGGCCGCGCGAGGGCATGTACTGCGCGTTGTCGATCAGCTCGCGCACATCGTCGACGCCGGTGTTGCTGGCGGCGTCGATCTCGAGCAGATCGATGTAGCGGCCGGCGTCGATCGCGCGACAGGTCTCGCATTCGCCGCAGGGATCGGACGAGGTGCCGGTCTCGCAGTTCAGGCTCTTGGCGAAGATGCGCGCAATCGTGGTCTTGCCGACGCCACGGGTGCCGGTGAACAGGAAGGCGTGATGCACGCGGCCGGTTTCCAGCGCATTGGTCAGCGCACGGACCACATGCTCCTGACCGACAAGCTCGGCGAACCGCTTCGGACGCCACTTCCGGGCGAGGACGAGATAGGACATCCCCGTATTCTGCCACGCCCCCAACGGTTCCTTGTGACCGCAGGCCCCGACGGATAGAATGGCCGGCCCGCGGCGTCCCAACGCCGTTGCGCAGCGCCCAGGCGCTCCGCGAAGGGCCAGTTCTGGAGAGGTGTCCGAGCGGTTGAAGGAGCACGCCTGGAAAGTGTGTAAGCGTCTAAACCGCGCTTCGGGGGTTCGAATCCCCCTCTCTCCGCCAGAAACGCAAACGCCCCCTCGTGGGGCGTTTTGCGTTTCTGGCGGAGAGAGGGGATCTGATGAGAACCCCCGGTTCGACGGATTCGCCAGGAGCGAATCCGGACAGCCGAATGGCTGGCCCCGCAGGCGCACCGCGCCGGAGGGGCGAGGCCCATGGATGGGCCGAGCAATCCGCTCATTGCGCGACCCGCTCGCCCGATCTTAGAACGACGAGCGGAGTCAAAATGGATCCCAGCGCGACCAGACATTCGTCTGTTAGAAGCCGCTGGGATGACGAACCGAGTGTTCGTAGGTGCTGCAACTCAATGGACTCGCAGCCCAAGCACGAAAACCCGATCGCCCCCTCCAACAACACGTTCACGCATCACAGCGTATCGCTGCACGACCGAAGGGCCCGCGCTCCCAGTCCGCATCCGGCGCACGCCCGCATCGCATCCCATCCGGAGATCCGCCATGCTGACCCGCCATCTCGTCGCCCCGCTGCTGATGTCCATCGCACTGCCGCTGTCCACATTCGCCATGGCCCAGACCGTACCCCCGCCCCCTCAGGACACGCCTGCGGCCGCCGCAACCGCGACACCCGCGCCCGTCGAAGGCAGCTGGCGACTCGTGTCCTACGAAGTCGAGGTCAAGGAAGGTGGCGAGACCTTCCCGCCGATGGGCGATCAGCCGACCGGCTACGTGATGTTCTCGCCTGAAGGCCGCGTGTGGTTCGTGCTGACCGGCGAAGGTCGCGAGCCGGGTGAAAGCGCGCAGGAGAAGGCACGTCTGCTGGAAACCGTCATCGCCTACACAGGCCGCTACCGGATCGAGGGCGACACCTGGATCACCGCGGTCGACGTGGCCTGGAACCCGGCCTGGGTCGACACCGAACAGCGCCGGCAGTTCAAGCTCGACGGCGATCGCCTGCAGGTGCTCACGCCGTGGCGGGTCATGCCGAACTGGGCCGACAAGGGCGAGACGCGCAGCATCATCACCTTCGAGCGTGCAAGCGAGACGCGCTGAGCATCGACATGGCGGATCGGCGCATGTCGATCCGCCGCAACGCAGGCGTGCAGAACGAAGCAAACCGTCGCTGGCGTGTACCGGAAAAGGTGATGGCCCCGCCGACTGACCTCGGCGCCCGCATCGACCGATACCGTTGCTGCCTTCCGGCCCTGGCGGGATTTTCGATCTAGCGTCGCGAGGGGCCGACGGGGCCACCATGGAGACACGCATCCGGCCTTGCGGCCGACCCCGCCATGACGACGGGACGCGGAGTCTAGCAGGCCTGCGGCGACTCGCCTATCCGCTCGAGGCATCACGGCGCACCGATGCGCTCGACCTCGGGCGTGCCGGCCTGTCGGCTGAATCGAAACGCGTAGGACAGGCGCACGGCGGTCGGGGTTTCGACGACATCGTCCGCCTGGCAGGCGTCGGTGCCTTCGAACGTCGCGGGCGCCACGCACGGCAGTGCGGGCGCGTAGGTCCATTGGCGGACTGCGGCCAGCGCTGCATCGATGAATGCCGGGATTTCGATATCCGCTGGCGGCGCGCAATCTGCGTCGGTCCGCGGCGCAGCTGCGGATACCGCGTCCTCCGCGTCGATGGCCGCATCGATGCACACAACGACCGGCGCGAGACGCAGCGGCAACTGGTCCGCCGGATAAACCGGCATTGCCGCGGGCATGTCGAGATTGGGATGGATGAAACGACGGTTGCGCTGCAGGTCCATGCGCCGCGTGTCCGCCGCCGGTTCGATCAACGATGTACCCACCGCGCCCTGCGGTGGCGGATCCGGCGGCTGGACCAGTGCGATCGACGGCGCCGAGGCGCAGCCTGCGAGGCCTGCGATGCAGACCAGCACGCCGGCACCGCGGATCAAGGCGAGGCCTCGCCCGGCACCAGCGCCAGCGCATCGGGCTCGCGCCCGGTCGTCCAGTATTCGAGGACGTTCCATTCGCGCGTATCGATCACTGCAATCCGGTCGGCACCGCTGATCGCCACATAGGCGCGCGGTGCGTCCGGATCCACGATTGCGCCGATCGGCAGCGGTCCATTGCCGAGCAGCGTGGTCTGCAACGCGGCGTCCGCCGGCGCCAGTGCGACCGACGCCACCGCGCGGCGCGATGCGACATCGAACACCGACAGCGTCGCGGCAGTCGCGTTGGTGACCAGCGCATGGCGGCCATCGGGCGTGAACACCACGCGGATCGGGAATCCCGCACTCGGCAGCGTCGCGACGATGTCGAGCGATTCGGGATCGTGCACGGTCACGGTGTCGTCGGCGCGATTGGTCACCCAGACGCGGCCATCGGGCGCGACCGCGACCCCTTCCGCGCCGGCGCCCGCCGGTCGCTCGGCGGTCGCACGCATCGTCGCCAGATCCACGCGCACCACGGTGCCTGCGCGGATCTTGCTGACGTACGCGAACGCGCCGTCCTTCGAGATCGCGACCATATGACCGATGCCATCGCCGACCTCTGCGACGCCCGTCACCGCACCACGCGCGATATCGACGCGCAGCAGGGAACGGCTGCGCTCGGTCGTGACCAGCGCATCGCCGCCTGCAAGCAGTTGCAGTCCGTGCGGCCGCCCGTGCGTGCCCAGGTCGATCGTGCGCGTGCCGCCATCGACGAGATCGATCACGGTCAGCGCGTGGTGCGCGTCCTGATGACCGTAGGTGGTGACGACCGCGGTACGCCCGTCATGCGACACAGCGATTTCGTGCGGCGCCGGGCCGGTCGCGTACGCCTCAAGACGTGCACCGGTCGCACGGTCGAGCGCCCAGACGGTGTCAGCGGCTTTGTTGCCGACCAGCAGTCGCGGCGCGGCGTGCGCGCCGGACGTGATCGCCAGCAGCACCGCAGCCAGCAGCAGCCGCTTCACGCATCACCTCCACGTGGCGACTCGGGATGCAGCCAGCCGGCATCGCCGTCGACGTAGCGCTCGTGCTTCCAGATCGGCACGCGATCCTTGATCTCGTCGATGATGTAGCGGCAGGCATCGAACGCCGCGCCGCGATGCGCGGCGGTCACGCCGACCCATACGGCCATGTCGCCGATCGCCAGGTCGCCGATGCGGTGCACGCACAGCGCCGCGCACAGGTCGAACCGTTCGCGCGCCTCGGCGATGACCTTCGCACCTTCGGCCTCGGCGAGCGCCACGTAGGACTCGTAACGCAGGCCGAGCACGGGGCGCCCGTCGTTGTGGTCGCGCACCCAGCCTTCGAAGCTCGCGAACGCGCCTGCGCGATCGTGCTGCACGCGGCGGCGCAGCGGCGCCAGATCAACCGGCGCATCCGCCAGCCAGAATTCACGACTGTCCATGCTCAGCCTCCGCTGACCGGTGGAATGAAGGCGATCTCGCTGCCGGCCTGCAGCGCATCGTCCCAGCGCGCGAACGTGCCATCGACGGCGACGCGCAGACGCTCGACCGGCAACACGAAGCCATGCCGCGCGCGCAGTTCCGCGTACAGCGTGCGTAGATCGACCGCGTCTGTGGTCCAGGTTTCCTCGCCCTGCCCCGCGGCATCGCGCAGGCTGGCGAAATACAACACGCGCACCGCGCTCATCGCGCATCGCCCGCGATCGATCCCACATCGCGCTTGCCGCCGCGCTTGCCGACCAGCTTCGCCGGGCCCAGCACGATCGCGTGCGACAGCGCCTTGCACATGTCATAGACAGTGAGCGCCGCAATCGTCGCGCCGGTCAGCGCTTCCATCTCCACGCCAGTGCGGTGCGTGGTCTTCACCGTGCATTCGATGCGCAGCTCGCGTTCGCTGTGCCAGTCGATCGCGATGGCGATGCCGTCGATCGGCAGCGGGTGACAGAACGGAATCAGTTCGTGGGTGCGCTTGACCGCCATCGTGCCGGCGATGATCGCGGTGTCGACGATGCCGCCCTTCGCGCTCTTCAAACCATTGGCGTGCAACTGCGCGGCGACATCGACGGGGAAGCGCACGCGGCATTCGGCGCTGGCGACGCGCGCAGTGGACGCCTTCGCAGACACGTCGACCATGGTCGGTCGGCCGGCGGCGTCGATATGGGTCAGCACTGCGGGTGCTTTCGGTTTCGTGCGGGCCATGCGCCTGCGTCGTGACTGCGGAACGTCAGATGGTACCGGCCCCGGTGTCAGGCGTCCCTTGATGGAACACCATGCGCCAGCAACCGTCGGCGTCCAGACGCCACCAAGAACTGCGCAACGAGCGGCGCACGTCGCCATCGGCATCGCGGCGCACGGTGTAGAGAACACGCGCAATATCGGCGCCGATGCGTTGCACGCGCATCGGCAGAGCCTCGTAGGCGACGCCGGTTTCGCCGGGCAACCGCGACAGCACATCGGCCTTGCCGAAGACTGCGCCCGAGGCGCCGATCTCCAGGAAATCCTCGGCGATCAGACCGTCGAGGCGCGCACGGTCGGCGCGAACCGCCGGATCGAGCAATGCGCGCTCCAGCGCTTCGAGATGCGTCTGCAGGGCGCCTGCATGCATGACTCAGCCGCCGACGAGAAACATCTCGACGTGCTTGCGCGGCGCGCGCACGCTGCCGCGCAGTTCACTGTAGCGATCGGCGCGGCGCGACCACAGATCGGCCAGCCGCGAGGAGAAGGCCGCTTCGCCATCGCCGAGCCAGCTGCGCATCGGCTGGCCGCTGCCGGAGAACAGGCAGGTGTAGAAGCTGCCATCGGCCGAGACGCGGGCACGCTGGCAGTCGCCGCAGAACGGCGCGGTGACCGAACTGATGAAGCCGATCTCGCCGGCGCCGTCGATGAAGGCGTGGCGCTCGGCCACTTCGCCGCGGTAATTCGCATCCAGCGCGCGCAGCGGCCAGCGGGCGTCGATGCGTGCGTGCAGTTCGCGCGACGGCACCACCCGCGCGCGGTCCCAGCCGTTGCAGGTGCCCACGTCCATGTACTCGATGAAACGCAGCACATGGCCGCTGCCGCGGAAATGCGCGGCCATACGTTCGACTTCGTGGTCGTTGACGCCGCGCTGGACGACGCAGTTGAACTTGATCGCCGGGAACCCCGCGCGCTCGGCCGCGGCAATGCCGGCGAGCACGTCGTCGATCTCGCCGCGTCCCCCCGACAGCGTGCGGAACAGATCCGGATCGAGGGCGTCGAGACTGATGGTCAGCCGCTGCAGGCCGGCATCGCGCAGGGCCTGCGCATGGCGCGCCAGCAACGACGCGTTCGTGGTCATCGCCAGGTCGGTGATGCCCGGCACCTTCGCCAGGCGTTCGACCAACGAGGGCAGGCCCTTGCGCAGCAGCGGTTCGCCACCAGTCAGCCGCAGCTTGTGCATGCCCAACCGCGCGAAGCCGCGCACCAGGGTTTCGATCTCGTCGAACGACAGCCGCCCGGCCTGGTCGAAACCGTAATCGTCGGGCACGCGATCAGCCGGCATGCAGTAGCCGCAGCGGAAATTGCAGGCTTCAATCACCGACAGGCGTAGGTCGTGCAGCGGACGTCCGAGCCGGTCGAGGGGCGCCTGGGGCAGATGTGGCAGGGCGCTCATGCGACAGGAGTCTGCGCCACCCCGGGTGGACGCAGCGCGAAACGGGCGCCAGGGCGGGCGATCCGCTGCCCTCGCGCTTCCAGCGCCGCGCCGTCGGCTTCAGACGCATAGTGATAGAGCACACAGCGCGCCAGCAGCTCGCGCGGATACTCGCGCTCCAGATCGTCGATGCCGCTGTGCGAGGGATTGCCGTGCAGACCACAGTCATGGGCGACGAGTTCGTCGCGGTAGGCGAAGCGCGCCAGCATCTCGGGAATCGGCCGCGTGTCGCCGCTCCACACCAGGCTGCCCGGCAGGCACAGGCCGTACGCGGTCTCGGGCCAGTGGTGGCGCACCGGGAACACCTCCAGGCGCACACCGTCGTGCCAGAACGCATCACCGACCGGAATCAGCTGGAACGCATCCCAAAAGTTCGCGCCGCCTTCGGCCAGCACGTTCGGGTAATCGCCCACCCGCTTGTGCAGCAGCGGCACCACCGGCGCCGGAACGTAGATCGGCAGGCGGCCGCGCCGCGCGGGATCGAAGTAGCGGTCGACGAACAGACGCTCGAAGCCGGCGACGTGATCCAGATGCACATGGGTGACGAACAGCGCGCGCGGCGCTTCGCCGTAGTGATCGAGATACGCGGTCAGGCCTTCGGCGCCGCAGTCGATCGTCAGCCACGGTGCGCCGTCGCGCTCGATCGTGGCCATCGGCGAGCCGAGCGACACTGCCGATGCGTTGCCCACGCCCTGGAACCGCAGCGCCCAATCGCTCGAGGGTGACATCAAGTCCCCCTGCTCCACAGCGCGTCGTAGGACCGGCGCAACCGCGCGAAATCCTGCTCGACATCCACCTCCGGTCGCGGGCCGCGCAGTTTCAGCAGCGAGCGTTTGAGCCGGGCGAGATTCTGCTCGCGCCAGCGGGTCTCGGGAATGCGCAGCGCGCCGCGATCGAGATCGATCAACCAGCCCTTGCCGACGCCATCGAACAGTATGTTGTGCGCGTTGAGATCGGCATGGTCGAGACCGGCACGGTGGAAGCGTGCGATCAGGCGCCCGGTCTGTTCGAGCGGCGCATCCGAGGGCGAATCGGCCATGTGATCGGCCAGCGAGCGCACGTCGGGTATCCGCTCCATCAGGATCCACGCGCGGTAGCCGAGTCCGCGCCGCAGGTAGCTCGCGGCGATCGGCTGGGGCACCGGCAGATCGCGTCGCAGCAGTTCACGCAGCAGACGGAATTCCACGAAGCTGCGCACGTGCTGCGTGCCGCGCCACAGATGCTGGTCGCGGTTGAAACGCCCGACCATGCCGCCGCGCAGGTACTGCCGCAGCACGCAAGGCCCGTGCGAGGCATCGATGAACCAGGCACCGCCGCGGCCACTGCCGTCGACGCGCTGCGCGCGCTCGCCCCAAGCCTCGGGATCGAACCAGCGCGGGTCGGCTTGCCGCAGCTGCGTGCCGTCGAACAGAATGGCTCCGTACGTGCCCGCCTGTCCGCTCGCGCGATCGCCCGCCGGTATCGGCGTCAGGCTTTCGGCGGGATCGAATCTGCTCATCGAAGCGAGTCTATCAAGCCTTGACGCCTGCCCTGCCCGGTTCCGACTCCTCGACAATGACCTCCAGCTCGCGCGCGCGGCCGCGTTCGATCTGCCTGTTGCGCCTCTCCGCGCTGGGCGACGTCACCCACGTGCTGCCGCTGATCCGCACCCTGCGCGCGGCCTGGCCGGACGTCGCGCTGACCTGGGTGATCGGCAAGGGCGAACACCGGCTGCTCGAAGGCCTGGCGGGTGTGGACTTCGTGGTCTACGACAAGAAGACCGGCATCGCCGGCATGCGCGCGCTGCGCCGCGAGTTGAAAGCGCGCCTGGGCCCGGCTGGACGTTTCGATGCCCTGCTGCAGATGCAGGTCGCCGCGCGCGCCAACCTGCTGTCGGCGTTCATTCCCGCGCGCGTCCGCGTGGGCTATGACGCTGCGCGCTCCAAGGATCTGCATGGGCTCTTCATCAACACACGCATTGCCGATCGCCCGGGCATCCATGTGCTCGACGCGCTGGGCAGTTTCTGCGAACCGCTCGGGCTCCGGCAGGACGACGTGGACTGGCGCGACATGCCGGTGCCAGCCGACGCCTTCGATTGGGCGCGCGCGCAGTGGCCGGACGATGGCCGCCCGGTGCTGATGATCTCGCCGTGCTCCAGCCATGTGCGTCGTAACTGGTACCCGGATCGCTACGCCGCGCTCGCCGATCACGCCGCCGATGCCGGCTGGCGCATCGTGTTGTGCGGGGGTCGCAGCGATCCGGAGCGGAAGACCACCGACGCCATCATCGCGGCGATGCGCAATGACGCCCTCGATCTGGTCGGCAAGGACACGCTCAAGCAACTACCCGCCCTGCTGTCGCGTGCGCAGCTGCTGGTCACCCCGGACTCCGGCCCGATGCACATCGCCAATGCGATGGGCACCAAGGTGCTGGGCCTGCACGCGGCCAGCAATCCCGAACGCAGCGGCCCGTATTCCGACCGCCGCTTCTGCGTGGACCGCTACGACGATGCCGCCCGCAAATTCCTCGGCAAACCCGCCGCGGATCTCAAATGGGGCACGAAGATCGAGTTCGACGATGTGATGGCGCTGGTCACCGTGGACGACGCGATCGACGCCTTCGAACGCCGCCGCGCCGATCTGGAGCGCAGCTGATGGATCCCATCGTCGCCGGCCTGCTCGCCACCCTCGTCGGCGCGGTCGTCGGCGGAGGCGTCAGCTTCCTGCTCAACCGGCAACTGCACGCGCAGCAGCTCGAACGTCTGCGCACCGAGCACAAGACCGAGTTCGCTGCCGAGGACACCGCCCGGCATTTCCTCGGCCATCGCGGTTACACCGACCGCTCATTCGACGTGCTGCGCAAACATCTGGGCGGCTTCGAGGACGACGAACTGCGGCGCATCCTGGTGCGCGCCGGCGCGGTGCGCACCTATCGCGACGACGGCAGCGAGTGGTGGCGGCTGCTCAGCCGCATGGACGAATACATCGAACAGAAGGCGCGGCGCGCGGACGCGGCGGCTGCCGACTGAGCTTCAGGGCGCGGCGTGACCGGCCCGGTAGTCGGCGTAGGACTTCTCTTCGACGTAGGCCGAACCCAGCGCGAGGTTGATCGCCTTCTTGATCCGCGCGCGCTCATCGTTCTCGAGATACACGCTGCGCGCCAGTTGCACGAAGTCGTCGCCGAATTCGCCGGCCCGCTCCTTGACCCGCACCGCGTCCTCGATGTCCCACAGGCGCTCGTTGACGGCCTTGAGGTCCGCGCGCAGCCGCACGATGTCGTGGCCCGCGGCCGGGTGCGCCATCCAGGTCTGCTCCAGCGCGCTCAGCTCGGTGCGCACGTTGGCGAGCTTCGCGGGATCATCCATCCGCTCGGACTTGATCTGCAGGATCGAGAGCTTGTCGAGGAGTTCGCCGAACGAAACGGGGACGGTGATTTCGGACATGACAGCGCCGTGGAGGTGAACGGGCCCGCCAGTGTAACGCCGCGCTTGTCGCCCACGCGGAGCGCCCGTATGATTGCGCCCCCGGACGCCGCGAGGCGATCGGGGACCATCTGGAGAGGTGGCAGAGCGGTTGAATGTACCTGACTCGAAATCAGGCAGGCGTTTATAGCGCCTCGGGGGTTCGAATCCCCCCCTCTCCGCCAGATTCGCAAACGCCCCGAAAGGGGCGTTTTGCGTTTCTGGCGGAGAGGGGCGGATGAGAACCCCCCGCGGGTTCGACGGATTCGCCGGGGGCGAATCCGGACAGCCGAACGGCTGGCCCCGCAGGCGCATCGCGCCGAAGGGGTGAGGCCCATGGATGGGCCGAACAATCCCCCGGTATACGACGCTAGTGACTGGTGACAGACGCAAAGCCGTGCTTCACCACAACGCACAAGACATCTCGCGCAGAACTTTGCGGACCACCCGTTCGATCACCGCATATCAAAAATGGATGACCAGCGTCCGCTGGGATGGCGCCGCAAGACCCAACCTGGCGCGCATCGCACCCCGCGCAATGCACCACGTGCACGACGCTTGCCCTATGCTCCCGAACGGGTCCACCGTCACAATACCGAATGCGCCTCTCCTCCCCGTTCCGGACGCTCCGTATCGTGTCTCGCGCCATCCGCCGACCCGTGCTGGCCGCACCGGGGAAACCGTCGCGTTGTCAGCGACAGACACCCCAATCCGGCTTCGCCAGGGGACACGCATGATCGAGTTCGGCCACCTGACGCATGTAGGCCTGCGGCGTGACCTCAATGAGGACACCTATTACGGCGACAGCGAGCTCGGGCTGTGGCTGATCGCCGACGGCATGGGTGGACACGAATACGGCGAGGTCGCCAGCGCGCTCGCCCGCGAAACGATCGTCCGCGAGATCCGGCAGGGCACCGCCCTGCCGCAGGCGATCCGCATCGCCGACGAAGAAATCATCCGCGCCTCGCGGCGACGCAACGACAGCCTGCCGATGGGCACGACGGTCGTGGCCGCGCGCGTGACCGGCAATCGATTCGAAGTGGCGTGGGTCGGTGACAGCCGCGTGTACCTGTGGCGCGACAACAAGCTCGCGCAGCTGTCGCAGGACCACAGCTACGTGCAGGAGCTCATCGCCCAGGGCGCGATCAGCATCGACCAGGCGCGCAGCCATCCGCATCGCAATGTGGTGACACAGGCGCTGGGCGTCACCGATCCGCAGACGCTCAACGTCGAGACCCTGTCGGGCGAGCTGAGCCCCGGCACCCAGCTGCTGCTGTGCAGCGATGGCCTGACCGAGGAAGTCGACGACCGCGCGATCTCGCGCGTGCTGGCGCATCTGGAATGCAGCGCGCAGGAATGCGTCGATGGCCTGGTGGCGGCCGCGCTCGATGGCGGCGGCTCGGACAACGTCACCGTGATCCTGATCCGCCGGCACTGAGCGACGGCGCGGGTTTCAGGCCGGCTCCAGTTCCGCCGGCGCGTCTACGGGCGCCCACAGGCACACGCCCGCTTTCTTCCGTATCGATTCGATCCGCGCCGCATGCGCGAGGAGTTCGTCGGCCTGCACCCTCAGCACCGGCCGCGCGCCGGCCGGCTGCGCGAGCACGATGTGGCGCGTGTTGCGCTCCGGCTCGACCGCTGCGCCGAAGCCGATCTCGTGCTGGCCGGCGGTGAGTGCGAGGTACACCTCTGCCAGCAACTGCGCATCGAGCAACGCGCCGTGCAACTGGCGATGCGCGTTGTCGACGCCGAGGCGGCGACACAGCGAATCGAGCGAGTTGCGCTGACCGGGGTAGCGCTGGCGCGCGAGCAGCAGCGAATCCTCCACCGTCACCCGCTGGCGCAGATTCCCATAGTCCGGGCCCAGCAGCGACAGTTCGTTGTCGAGGAAGCCGACGTCAAAGGCCGCGTTGTGGATGATCAGTTCGGCGCCTTCGATGAACGCGAGAAAGGCGTCGGCGATGTCCGCGAACGGCGGCTTGTCGGCGAGGAACTCCAGACTCAGGCCGGTCACCTCGGCCGCGCCCTGTTCGAAGTCGCGGTCGGGCTTGATGTACTGGTGATAGGTGCGCCCGGTCGGCCGGCGCTCGACCAGTTCCACGCAGCCGATTTCGACGACGCGGTTGCCCTTCTTCCATTCCAGGCCGGTGGTTTCGGTGTCGAGAACGATCTGGCGCATGCGTGTCCTCCCGTTAGGCTGCGGCGGTGCGCTGTTCGCGCGCGGCGGCACTGGCCAGCGCATCGACGCGCTCGTTCTCGGGATGGCCGGAGTGGCCCTTCACCCAGCGCCAGTCGATCTGGTGGCGCTCGCAGGCGACCTGCAGCCGCTGCCACAGATCCTGGTTCTTGACCGCGCCGCCGCCAGCGGTCTTCCAGTCACGCTTGATCCAATTGCGCATCCACTCGGTGATGCCCTGGCGCACGTACTGGGAATCGGTGTGCAGCACGATCTCGCAGGGCTCGCTCAGCGCTTCGAGTGCGGCGATCGCGCCCATCAGTTCCATGCGGTTGTTGGTGGTCTGCGGCTCGCCGCCTGACAGTTCGCGCTCGGTGGCCTTGTAGCGCAGCAACGCGCCCCAGCCGCCGGGGCCGGGATTGCCGAGGCACGCGCCATCGGTGTAGATCTCGATCGACTTCATCGGTGTTCCGGAAAAAATGAGTATCAGGCCGCCGGAGCGGCCAACGGCATCGGCATCGCGCGGCGGCTGCGCATCGGCGTCAACGGCAGATGCCGCTTCTGCCCGCGCAATGCGTAGGCCGCGCGCAGGCCCGGACCGCTCTGGGATTCGGTAACGGCCTCGATGCGCCAGCTCGGGCCCACGCCGTTCGACACCGCGTCCGGCGCGAGGCCGGCATCCCGCATACGGCGACGCCAGGTCAGCGGTTCGGCACTGGCGATGCCCGTCCCGCGCCAGCGCCAGCGGTACGGGGTGAGCGGATTGAGCACCAGCAGCCACAAGTGTCCGCCGGGGGCGAGCACGCGTGCGGCCTCGGCGAGCAGGCCGAGCGCGTCGCCACGGCCGCCCACCACGTGCTGCAGCACGACCGCACCGAAAGCTTCGCTCGGCAGCGGCAGGGGCACGCCGCAGCGCACCGGGCCATGCAGACCATCGCCCTGGCGCACCAGGCACAGGCCGCGGCCTTCCACCTGCAGTTCGGGCACGGTCGGGGTCAGCCACAGCCATGGCAGACCGGGGTGCGAGCCCAGTGCGTCGGCGACGAGCGTGTGCTCGCTGTCGAGAATCGCACGGCCGGCCGGAGTCTCGAACCAGTTGCGGGCGCTGCCGGGTTGACCGGCCGGGGAGATCGCGGGCATGGTCGGCATTGTAATGGCTTCCAGCCGCCGCCGAGCCGACCGATGCGACTGCAGCCCTTGCCCGCCTTCGAGGACAACTACATCTGGACGCTGTCGGATGCGTCCGGCCGTGGCATCGTGGTCGATCCGGGCGAAGCCGGGCCGGTACTCGCTGCTGCCGACGACGGCCTGATGCCGATCGCGCTGTTGCTGACCCATCACCATGCGGACCACATCGGCGGCGTGGACGCGCTGCTGGCGCGCTGGCCGGACCTCCCCGTGTACGCGCCCGACGACCCGCGGATTCCGCAGGCGACGGTCCGGGTAGGCGACGACGACACCGTCGAAATCGCTGACTGGGGCTTCGATGTACTCACGGTGCCGGGCCATACCCGCAGCCATATCGCCTTCCATGGACACGGCCATCTGTTCAGCGGGGACACCCTGTTCAGCCTCGGCTGTGGACGCATGTTCGAAGGTACCGCGGCCCAGATGCTGACCTCGCTCGACCGGCTGGCCGCCCTGCCTACCGATACACTGGTCTGCTGTGGTCACGAATACAGCCGGTCCAACGCCGCGTTCGCGCGCGTGGTCGACCCGGACAACGCAGCGCTGCGGCGCCGTGAACAGGAGATCCTCGACATGCGCAACGTTTCGCGCCCCACCCTGCCCGTCGCGCTTGCCAGCGAGCTTGCGTGCAATCCCTTTCTCCGCGTCGACACCGACGCGGTCCGCGCTGCAGCTTCGCGCCATGTCGGCGCCGCGCTGACCGACCGGGTCGATGTCTTCGCCGCACTGCGGCGCTGGAAAGACGGCTTCCGCGCATGAGGCCGGGTCGCATGACCCGGCTGGCCGCGGCGCTGCTCGTACTCGCGGTGCCGGCAGCCACCAGCTTCGCGAACAACGCACCTTCCACTGCATCCACCGCGACGCTTGCCCCGGCCCCGCTCGCCGCAGCCGCCACTTCGACCCCGGCGGTCACGCGCAACGGTCAGGAGGTCTACCGCCGCTTTCTCGATGGCCTGTCGGAGCCCGAGTGCACCGCGGATGCGACCGAGCGCTGGCGCTCGCACTTCGGTCATGTACCTCGCCAGCTGGCCTCTCGCGGCAACGACGTGTTGTCGCTCTTCGCCTACGTGGTAGAAGAGGTGCGCGCCCAGCACCTGCCGACCGAGTTCGCCCTGATTCCCTTCGTCGAAAGCGGCTACCGGCCCGGCGCCCGCAGCGCGTCCGGTCCCGCGGGCCTGTGGCAGTTCATCGCGGTGACCGCGCGCAACCACGAGATCCCCATCCGCCCCGGCTATGATGGCCGTCTGTCACCCGCCGATTCCACCCGCGCGGCGGTGCGCTATCTGAAGACCCTCCACGGCATGTTTGCCGGCGACTGGCGCTTGGCCGTGATGGCCTACAACGCAGGCGAGTACCGCGTGTTCGGCGCGCTCAAGCGCGCCGGCCAGGAGGCCCGCGACGCGACGCCCGACACACTGCCGATGCCGCAGACCACCCAGGCCTACGTGCGCAAGCTGCATGCGCTGTCGTGCCTGATCAAGGAAGCCGGCGAGCGAGAGACCTGGATGGCCTCGATGGACCGCGAAGTGCCGGCGCTGACCGCGATCGGAGTGCCGGATGGCATCCGCGATCTCGACACGCTGGCGAGTCGCCACGAGACCGACGCTGCGCGTCTCAAGCGCCTGAACCCGGCGCATGTCGATGGCCGCCTCGCGCAGATCGGCCAGCCGGTCACGCTGCTGGTGCCGCAGGCCGCGGCCGCGCCGCCGGTGTTCATGGCCGAAGCGCCGCCGGAAGTCGACATCCCGCCGGCCGCCAGCGAAGCCGCCGCCGCGCGACGCATGCATACGGTCGTGCGCGGCGATTCGCCGTGGTCCATCGCCAAGCGCTATGGCCTGCGCACGCAGGAACTGCTGACCCGCAACGCGCTCGATGCACGCAGCGTGCTGCGGCCGGGCATGGAACTGCTGATCGACGAGCGCTGATCGGGTGCGACGCGCGTGCGGATACAGCTTTCCGCAGTCCGCATCCCATAAAAAAGCCCGGCGCGAGCCGGGCTTTCTCGTGGTCCGTGCAAAGCGCCTTTACAGGCGCGCTTCGTTGACCGTGATCTTCATCTCGCGGCGCAGGCTGCGCTGCATGATTTCCGCATCCTCGCTGCCCAGCAGGCTGCCGAGCTGCTGACGCAGCATCGTCTGCTCCTGCTCGCTCGCATCCTCGGGCTTGCCCGGCTCGACCCTGGTCACGGCGAAGACCACCGCGCTGCCATCGGCCAGCATCACCTTGCCCGGCGTCGGCGTATCACCGGTCGGCGGCGCCGCGCGGAAATAGGCCTGGCTGGCGTTGGCGTCCGGCACCGGTGCACCGCGCGGAATACCCGGCACGTCCTGCGCCTGCAGCTGGCGTTCGCCGGCCAGCGCCTGCAGGGTCTTGCCGGCCTTGATCTCGGCGGCCATCGCATCGGCAGCCTGCTCGGCCTGCTTGCGCGCACGGTCGGCGCGGACCTCTGCGATCACGCGCTCACTCACCTGCGCCAGCGGCTGCGCGCGCTCGGGCGTGTGGCTGGTGACGCGAATGAACACCGTCTGGTTCGGGCCGATCTCGATGGGATCGCTGACGGTGCCGTCCTGGGTCAGCGCTTCGGAAAACGCCGCCTGCACCACGGCGTTGTTGGCCGCGATGCCGCTGCCGGCGCCACGCGCGAAAGGCGCGACCGTCTGGATCTGCACGCCACCGGCGGCCGCTGCGGGTTCCAGCGACATCGGGTTCTTGTTGATCTCGTCGACGACGCGACCGACCTGCTCGTTGTAGACACGCGAGCTGTCGCCTTCGCTGACTTCCTTCTCCATCTGCTCGCGCACATCTTCAAAGGCGACCGGCTTGCCGGCGTCCACTTCACGCAGCTGCAGCACGTGCCAACCGAAGTCGGTGCGTACCGGGGCACTGACCGCATTGGGCTGCATGGCAAACAGCGCGTCTTCGAACGCACCGGCCATCATGCCCTTCTCGACCCAGCCCAGATCGCCGCCGCCGTCCTTGGAACCCGGATCGTCCGAGTTCGCGCGCGCGAGCGCGGCGAAGTCGGCGCCCGGCGCCTGCGCTTTCGCGGCGATGTCCGCGGCCTTCTTCTGCGCGGCCTGCTGCGTGGCCTCGTCGGCGTCGGCCGGCACCTCGACCAGGATGTGCGAGGTCAGGCGGCGCTCGGCCGTCGCGAAGCGCGACTTCACCTGTTCGAAATGGGCGCGCGCCTCGGCCTCGTCGACCGTCGCGTTCTCCGCACCAACGTCGGCGGCGGACTTCAATTCGATGTATTCAAGCGCGACCTTTTCCGGCTCGCGGTAACGCGCGGCATGCGATTCGTACCAGGCCTGCTGGTCGGCCTGCGACACTTCGGCGGCATCGACGGCCGGCGGCGGCACCACGACGAAGCTGACGTCGCGTCGCTCGCCGAGCAGGCGCATCAGACGCGTGGACTCGCCTTCGGTGACAAACGCGGTTTCGGCAATCGACTGCGGCACCAGTGCGCGCTGCAGATCGATGCGGATGCTCTCCTGGAACTCGCGCGGCGTGCGCGGCGGCTGCGTGGACTGCAGCGCCATCTGGTAACGCTGCGGATCGAAACGGCCTTCGACCTGGAATGCCGGGATGGACTGGATGATCTCCTGCACCTGCGCATCACCGACGACGATGTTGGCGCGATCGGCCGCGAGGCCGAGCACCGCACGGTCGATCAGCTGTTCGAGCACCTCACGCTTGCTCTCCATCGTCTCGAAGGCGCGCGCATCGAATGCCTCGCCCTCCTGTTGACGTCGCTGCTCACGCATGTTGTCGAAGGTCTGGCGGAATTCCTCGGCGCTCACCTCAGCCGAGTTCCACGCGAACTTGCGCACCAGCCACCAGTCCGGCGCGGACTGCCACCATTTCGGTGGCGCCTCGACCTTGGCGGCATAGTCGGCGTTGTTCTGGAACAGGTACTGCTCCATGCCGAAGAATGCGAACGGGACCGCGAGCATCGCCACGATGGCGATGGCGATCCAACCACTGGTCTTGTCTCGAAGCGCTTGCAGCATGGGTCACGACACTGGATGGTGAGCCGCCCAGTGTACCCGCAAGGTCGCGGACGCGCAGGCGCAACGCCCGTCCACGCCGCGCCGCGAGCGCGCTCGCACCTGTTCAGTCGCGATCCGGAATCCGGTCGTAATCGCCTAGGGGATCGCGTAACATGCGCGCCTGACCGGAATCCCCGTCCGGACCAGCAGCGCACAGCGCGGCCGGCCGGATGCTCCAGACGTACGACACGTCGATATCTCAAGAAGAAGAGGAATTCACAGATGGCAAACCTCACCAAGTCCGACATCATCGCTTCGGTTGCCGAGAAGTCCGGCCTGTCGCGCGCCGACGCTGGCCGCGCTGTCGACGGCCTGCTCGACACGATCACCGAGGCGCTGAAGAACGGCGACGCGGCCAACTTCGTCGGCTTCGGTTCGTTCGTTGCCCGTCCGCGTGCTGCACGCACAGGCCTGAACCCGCAGACCAAGGAGCCGATCCAGATCGCCGCTTCGACCGTGCCTGCGTTCAAGGCTGGCAAGGCGCTGAAGGATGCAGTAAAGTAAGCGGCTCGATTGTTCCGCATGGGTGCTTAGCTCAGCGGTAGAGCGTCTCCTTTACACGGAGAGGGTCGGGGGTTCGAAACCCTCAGCACCCACCAAGAGTTTCAAAGCGCGGAGCGGTAGTTCAGTTGGTTAGAATGCTGGCCTGTCACGCCGGAGGTCGCGGGTTCGAGTCCCGTCCGCTCCGCCAATCCACAAGCAAAGAACCCTGCAGAGATGCGGGGTTTTTTGTGTCCTGCGTTTTTGGAGGCGCGCGGCGAAGCGGGCATTTCGATTGCACGCATCGACATGGCAGGCACGCTCGCCGGATCAGTGTTCCGATTGCGCCTTTCCGGAGAAATCGTGCGCGCTGGTTTCAGCATTAGATGATGCAACGCGAACGTCCGGACCTCGGCGGGCGCGTCGACATCGAGCGGCGCACGATCAGCAGCCACGATGATCGAGTCATTCCGCCCAAAGTCTGCATCCTCGTGTCTGCGAATCGCGTGTGTTCCGAACGTCCGCAGGCATCGCCCCGCATGCGGCAGAACGTGTTGCGTGCAACGACAACCAGCAGGCTGGAGCGCAATCGCCGACCACTATCGCCAGCTGATTCGATGCCACATCGAGTACCGCGAAAAAAAGTGCGTGCAGCCTCTTCCCAAGCCCGAAGTTTCATGTAGAATCTCGCGCCTTGGAGCGGTAGTTCAGTTGGTTAGAATGCTGGCCTGTCACGCCGGAGGTCGCGGGTTCGAGTCCCGTCCGCTCCGCCATTTGCAAGCGAAAACCCCTGCAGAAATGCAGGGTTTTTTCGTTTGTGTCGATCTCGATTCCTGGGGGCCCGGCGCTACCGGCAATCGCCTTCGCGCACGAACGCGAGATCCTCGAAGTCATAACTGAAGTCCGCGTCCGGATCGACCTTGGCCATGCGCAGGCCGGTCGCCCTGCCCTGCGCCGGCGACGCGATCAACCACGCGTCGACATCGACATCGATGTCCCGCCAACGCACCTGCAGCCGGTCATCCACCACGACCACATCGCCATGCAGTTTCGGCGAGCGCTCGGACACGAAGCTCGCGCCATCTTTCTGCGGACAGACGTCGATACGACCGAACCACGGATCGCGCCAGCGCCCCGCGACGCGCTCGATCTGTCGCGCCTGTGGCGCGCGCGCCGGTTGCCGTGTGCCCGGCGCCGACTTGCCGCTGTCCGCACGCTCGGCCGCCAGCAGTCCGGCGTAGTACGCGACATCGTGCGGACCGGGCGCGCCGGTGAACTGCTTGACCAGCGCCTGCATCAACACCGTGCGCGCTTCGTCGGCATCGCCATTGATCAGCACGACGATGCCCAGGCCACGCTCGGGCAACAAGGTCAGGGCGGAGTACATGCCTTTGAGCGTGCCGGTATGCGAGACCTTTGAAGTGCCGTCGACGTCGGTCAGCCGCCAACCGTAACCGTAGGCCGAGAAATGGCTGCGATCCCACGCGCGCATCCGCGCCCCAAGCGGCATCGGCATGTGCGCCGTCCATGCGGCATCGCGTTGCGCCCGAGACAGCCACTCGTGTTGCGGCTCAGCAGCGCCCGCATCGAGCCAGGCCTGCGCCCAGCGCAGCATGTCGTCGAGGCTGCAGCGCAGCCCGCCAGCGGCCATCATCGGCTCGTCCGGAATCGTCGCGTCATCGGCGCGCACCACGACGGTGCGACCATCAATGCGCGTGTGCGGCTGGGCGACATTGCCGACCGCGTCGCGCGACCAGCTGCCGGCCTGGCAGCGCGTCATGCCGAGCGGTTGGAATATCTCGCGCCTTACCAGCTCATCGAAGGGGATCCCTGCCACGGCGGCCGCGACTTCGCCGGCGACGATGTAGAGCGTGTTGTCGTAGGCGTAGCGCGAGCGGAAACTCCAGCGCGGCTGCAGATGGCGCAGGCCGCGGATGACCTCCGCGCGGGTGAAGCGGTTCGGCGACGGCCACAGCATCAGATCGCCGGCGCCGGGGCCGAGTCCGCTGTTGTGGATCAGCAGATCGCGCACTTGGATCTCGCGCGTGACCCAGTCGTCGGCCATGCGGAAACCGGGCAGGTGCCCTACTACGGGATCATCCCAGCGCAGCAGGCCGGCATCGACCTGGCGCGCCAGCACTGCCGCGGTCATGGCCTTGCTGTTGGACGCGATTTTGAACAGCGTGTCCGCGTCGACTGGCTCGCCCTGCCCTGCGCGCAGTTCGCCGCGCGTGTGCCGCAACACCACCTCGCCATCGACGACGACGCCCACCGCGATCCCGGGCAATGCGTAACGCGCGACCGCTTCGTCGACCAGTGACGCGATGCGTGCAGGATCGATCTGCGCCTCGCTTGCACCCGCCTGCCCCGCGACAGCGAGGCAGGCGATCAGCATCCAGCGCGCGACGCGCGTCGGCACGGCTGTCAGAAGTCGAAGGTGATATTGGCGAACACCTGGCGCCCGATCGCGCTGTAGCTGCTTGCGAAATACGGCCACGCGGTATGCGAATCGTCGCGCGGCGGCATTTCGTCGAGCAGGTTGAGCACGCTGATGCCCAGCGTCACGTCATCGGTGATGCGGCGCGAGACGTCCGCGTTCCAGATCACGTAGCCGGACGTGCGGCCCGGCAGCACGTTGCCGTTGTAGTTCGGCCGGCTGCCGTAGCGATAACCATAGAGGCTGGTGTTCCAGGCATCGTTCGACCAGCTGGCGCGCCAGTTCGCGCGGCTGCGCTGGCTGTTGTATTCGACGGTGCTGCGCACATCGCGCGGCGCTTCGTCGCCGAACTGCGCGACCTCGAACTCGAGCACGTGGGTGTAGCCGGCCTGCAGATTCAGATCGCCGAAGCGGCCGAGCTCGAGACCGTAGCGCAGCGATGCGTCGAGACCTTCGGTGCGCATCAGCGAGGCATTGATTGGATAGGTCGCGAAGCGGGTGATGCGGCCGTCCGGATTGAGGTCGGACACCACGCGCTGCACGGCGCCGGCGTAGAACTGGCAGGCCTGCGAGTTCGTGTCGACTGCGCCGCCGTTGCGATCCTGGCCGAGCCGGCAGTTCGCTTCCTGCTCGAGGTAGTAGCTGTTCGACAGCGTCTGCACCCGGCCTTCGAGTTCGATGCGATACCAGTCGACGCTCGCCGACAGGTTCGGCAGCACATCCCAGACCACACCCAGCGTCGTCGACTTGCCCTTCTCCTCTTCGAGCAGCGGGTTCGACGACTGCGTCATGTAGGTCTGGTAATTGAACGCCGCGGTGCAGGCGGGCGTCTCGGCGGCGATGCCGTTGAGCCGGCACAGATACTCGTCGTCGACGATCGGGTTGGATCCCGTGGTGCCGGCATAGATCCACAGCAGGTCGGGGGCGCGGAAGCTGGTCGCATGTGCACCGCGCAGCAGCAGATTGCGGAACGGGCGCCATTCAAGGCCCGCCTGCCAAGTCACCGCGTCATCGACGGACGTGATGTCGTCGTACTTGTCGTAACGGCCGGCGAGCGTGGCTTCGAGACGTTTGAACACAGGCACGCGGAATTCGAGCCCGAGTGCGAAGCGGTCGCGCGGGCCGCCGCCGGGCGTGCTGGTCAGGTTGTAGACGCGGTCCGGGCCGGTGTAGTCGACGGTCGTGCGTGGATCTGGCGTCAGCGAATATTCCTGCTTCGCGGCTTCGAGCACCGCGGCCATCTGCAGCGGCCCAGCCGGCAGATCGAACAGCGGGCCGCTGAAGACGAACTGCGCCTGGTCGGACTTCGACACGCCATCGCTGACCACCGTGGTGGTGAGCTGGTCGTACAGCGCAGCCGAGCCGGGCGCGAACAGGCGATCGGTGTAGAACTCGCGGATCTCGTTGCCGTCCGGCGCGATGCCCAGCACCGGACCCATGTAGTAATCGCGCACAGCGCGGGTGAGGAAGCGCGGACGTGTGGTGGTGATCTCGAAGCGTGACGAGGTCAGGCTCGCGTCCCAGTCGAAGCGACCGTCGACCAGCGTGCCGCGCAGACCGGCGTTGATCGTCCACGCGCGCTCGTCGTACTCGATGTACTTGGTGCCGCCCACTTCGTCGGGCAGGAAGATGCGCTGGGCAGTGACGAGACCGCGCACAGGGTCGCGCACGGTGAACGGACCTTCGCCGATGTAGTAATGCGTCTGGCTGGAACTCTTGTCGTTGGAATCGCTACCGAGCAACTGCGCGTAACCGGTCACGGTGTCGCTGAAGTCGAAGCTGCCCGACACGTAGGCCGAGGTCTTGCCGTACGCGTTCTGGATCGAGCGTGCGTTGTAGTAGTCGAGCGCGCCGCAGCGGTTGGGCACCGCGACAGTCGTAGCAGAATGGAAGGGGACGAAATCCGGATTGGTCGCGTCGCAGGCTTCCAGCAGCGCCTGGTAGGACGGCGACAGCGCGCCGGCATCGTTCCGCCACAGGTAGTTCTGGCCGGCGCGGTAGTACACGCCGCTGATCGATGCGGTCGGCCGCTCGGGATTCGTGCGGTACTGCGGATGCGCCAGATAGGTGAGATCGCGCTGCGAGGCGACGATCTCCTCGCGGTCCAGACGTTCGATCGCATAGGTCAGGCTCCAGCGATCGCCGGTGCGTCCGCCCGTCCACTGGAACAGGCCGGTGTCGCCGCCGCCCTGCGTCGTCGTGCCACCGCGCAGGCGGATCGTGTCGCCGCTGAAATTTTCCTTGGTGATGATGTTGACCACGCCGGCGACCGCGTCCGATCCGTAGATCGCCGACGCTCCGCCGCTCATGACTTCGATGCGTTCGATCGCCGCCGCCGGAATGCTGCCCAGGCTCACCGCGGTGCCGTTGGAGCCGTAGGGCTGCGGATAGTCGGCCAGACGCTGGCCGTTGAGCAGGATCAGCTGGTAACCCGGCCCCAGCCCGCGCAGATTCATGAACTGCCCGTTCGGCGAATTACCGGTCTGGTCGGACTCGTTGAGCGTGTTGCCGGTGAACTGGGTCAGCGTGCCCAGCGATTCCCAGACGGTGCTGAAGCCCTGCTTCTGGATGTCCTCGGCAGTGATCACGGTGACCGGCGCCGGGCCCTCGATTTCGGTGCGCGCGATGCGCGAGCCGGTGACCTGCACCTGGTCGAGGGTGCTGACGCGTTCGTCGGTGGTCGAGGTCTGCGCATGGACGATCGCAGGCGCGGCCAGTGCCAGCAGCAGCGCGGCGCTCAGGCGGCGGAGGACAGGCGGATGCGAAGCGGGCTGGCAGGACATGCGGAACGGACTCCCCAGGTGGCGTGGCGACACGTCGCACGCAACCGGCAGGTCACACCGGTGCGGCCGAGATCGGTAGCAACCCGGCCGCCCCGGAGGGCCCCTTACCGGACGGGTATGACCACGTGATTAACACCCGTGATGAATTGATGTCAATTCATTATTCCGCCTTGTCCTGAGGCGGAAAACAAATATTCTCGAACGCTCGACCGCAGACCGGTGCGCATCTGCGTGCGCACCGACCGCAGGAGCCGCGATGCGTTTCAACCCACTGTCCCCATTCGCCACGCGTTGCACGCTCGCCACGCTGCTGACGCTCGCCGCACTGCTGCCGGCGCCCGGCGCGACGCATGCCGCGTCGCCGGCGATTCCGGGCCTGACCGCGCCGATGCTGTCGTCGGCGTACTGGATCGCGCGACTCGACGCGCCCGATGCGGTGGTCCTCGATGCCGCTGCAATCGACGACCAGAACACCGTGATGCGTCGCGACGATGCGTCTATCCAGGATCCACTCGCCCTGCCCGATCGCCTCGACGGGCGCACCGCCGCCGGCTGGATCGAATCCCTCTCGAAGCGCCCCACCGCGCCACGCTTCACTGTCGATGGCCCGGTCGGTGCCGCGACGCTCGATGGCTGGATCGACGCGCTGGCGCTCGACGCCGTGCCCGCGCACGTGACGCCGCGCTTTGGTCTCGTGGTGCGCCGCGCAGACCTGCGCGCATTCCCGACCGCGACCCGCGTCTTCAGCCGCCCCGGCGACACCGACATCGACCGTTTCCAGGAAGACGCCCTGTTCCCCGGTGCGCCGGTTGCGGTGCTGCATGCCAGCCGCGACGGACACTGGCTGTTCGTGGTCAGCGAGCGCTATCGCGCCTGGGTCGAGGCACGCCACGTCGCGATCGGCACGCGTGACGCGGTCGCGGCTTACGCGGCGCGGGCAGCCGATGGCGTCGTCGTCACCGGTGCCACCGCGCGCACGGCGGTCACGCCCGAGGCGCCGACGGTCTCGGACGTGCAGTTGGAGATGGGCGTGCGTGTGCCGCGTGCAGATTGGGATGCGACGCGGGTGCTGCACGGCCAAGTGCCGGCATTCGGTGACATCGTCGAACTGCCGGTGCGCGGTGACGACGGTGCACTGTCGTTTTCGCCGGCGCTGCTGCCGGCCTCCGCCGATGTTGCCGACGACGTGTTGCCCTACACGCGCGCCGCGCTGATCCGCCAGGCGTTCAAGTTCCTCGGCGAACGCTACGGCTGGGGGCATTCGTACAACGGGCGCGATTGCAGCGGTTTCGTATCGGAGATCTACCGCAGCGTCGGCATCTTGCTGCCGCGCAACACCAGCGCGCAGGCGACGAGTCCCGCACTGAATCGCATCGAGGTCAAGGCCGAGATGCCGCACGCGCAACGTCTCCAGCTGCTGCGCGACGCCGACGTGGGCGACATGGTGTTCATTCCGGGCCACGTGATGATGGTCATCGGCCACATCGACGGCGAGCCCTGGGTGATCCACGACACCGCCGGCATGAGCCTGCGCGACGCCGACGGTGCGATCGCGCGCCTGCCACTCAACGGCGTCGTGGTCACGCCGGTCACGCCGATGCTGTCGGGCGAGGACGGCACCACCATTGACCGCATCACCAGCATCCAGCGCGTGCGCTGACGCGCGACTCACCGGACACCCATGAAGATCACCGACATCCAGCTGGGCATGGTGCGCGTGCCGCTGAAGACGCCGTTCAAGACCGCGCTGCGCACCGTGGAGAGCGTCGACGACATCATCGTGTCGATCCACACCGACACCGGCCACATCGGCTACGGCGAGGCCGCGGCGACCGCGGTGATCACCGGGGATACCCACGGCTCGATCGTCGCGGCGATCTCGACCGTCATCGCGCCACGACTGGTCGGCCGCGAGATCGCAGATTTCAACGCGCTGACGCGGCTCGTGCAGACCGCGCTCGAGCGCAATACCAGTGCCAAGGCCGCGGTCGAGATCGCGCTCTACGATCTGTTCGCACAACTGCATGGCGCGCCGCTGTACCGCATTCTCGGTGGCGGCGATCCGGTGATCAGCACCGACATCACGATCAGCGTCGACACCATCGACAAGATGGTCGCCGACGCGCTGTCGGCGGTGGACCGCGGCTTCGGCGCGCTGAAGATCAAGGTCGGTAAGGATCTCGGCGTCGATCTCGAACGCATTCGGGCGATCCATGCCGCCGTCGACGGCCGTGCGCTGCTGCGCCTCGACGCCAACCAGGGCTGGACGCCGAAGCAGGCCGTACACGCGATGCGCCAGCTCGAAGACGCCGGTATCGAACCGGAACTGCTGGAACAGCCGGTCAAGGCCCACGATCTCGCCGGCCTGAAATACGTCACCGATCGCGTGCACGTGCCGGTGATGGCGGACGAAAGCGTGTTCGGCCCGGTCGAACTGATCGAACTGATCCGCATGCGCGCGGCCGACATCGTCAACATCAAGCTGATGAAGACCGGCGGGCTGTCGAACGCGATCAAGCTCGCCGATATCGCCGGCCTGCATGGCGTGGATTGCATGATCGGTTGCATGATCGAAACCAGCATCAGCGTCGCTGCGGCAGCGCATCTGGCCGTCGCCAAGTCCGATGTCATCACCAAGATCGATCTCGACGGGCCGTCGCTGTGCGCGTGGAATCCGGTCGAAGGCGGCGTCTCGTTCGACGATGCCGAGATCTCGATCGGCGACGCGCCGGGGCTCGGTATCGTGTCGATCCGCGGCGTGCAGCCCATCGTCTGCTGACGTGCAGATGGCCTCGCCGCTGCTGAAGATTCGCGCCGAACGCGACCGGCTGTCGGCGATCGAACGCCGCATCGGAGACTTCGTGCTGGAGAACGCGCACCTGCTGCGCGACTACTCCTCGCAACAGCTCGCCGGTGCGCTCGGCATCAGCCAGTCGAGCGTGGTGAAGTTCAGCCAGAAGCTCGGCTTCCGCGGCTATCCGGATCTGAAGTTCTCGGTGGGCGAATCGGTCGCGCGCGAACGCGAGCCGGCGACCATCACGACCGCCGCGACGGTCGAGCTGCCTGCAGTCGCGGACGCGCTGTGGCAGGGCAAGAGCCAGGCCGAAGCCGCGACGCGTTCGATCAATCCCGAACCCGGTCTCCAGGCGATCGCGGCCGCGCTGCACGTGGCGGGACGCGTGGTCGTGGTCGGCTCGGGCGAGGACAATCTCGCTGCACGCGCGTTCGCGATGCGGCTGTCGCTGCTCGGTGTCCCTGCGGCCTATCACCCGGATCCCGCACTTGCCGCCGCGCAGGTTGCCGGCCTGGGCGAAGGCGACCTGCTGGCGCTGTTCTCCGAGCAGGGCCAGCAGCCGGCGCTGCTGCAACTCGCCAAGCTCGCACACGAACGCGGCGCACGCGTGCTGTCGGCGACGCGGCACTCCAGTAATCCGCTGCGCGCTCGCGCCGACCATGCGCTGCTGGTCTCGGCGCACGACGCGCAGGCGCATATCGCGATGCTGCTCTATCACAGCGCCCTGCAGCAGCTGCTCGATATCCTGATCGTGCAGCTGTGCGCGATGCCCGGTCGGCAGGTGCAACTCGCCGACCATCAGGCGCGCATGCGCCGCCTGCTCGATCCATGACTTCCAAGGACGCTTCCATGCCCCGATTCCATCGACGCGCCGCGGGCGCCGCGCTGCTGCTGGCCACTCTGCTGCTCGCCGCCTGCGGCACCACCCGAACGCCGGCTGCAGCACCACTGACCGGTGCGCAGCAGCTCGTCGTCGTGACTTCGGCCGATTGGGACGCCGCGCAGGCGCGCATGCAGCGCTTCGAACGCGATGGTGACGGCGCCTGGCGCGCGGTCGGCGATGCGGTGCCGGTTATGCTGGGCCGCAGCGGCAGCGGCTGGGGCATCGGCCTGCATCCTGCGCAGACGGCCGAACCGCAGAAACGCGAAGGCGACGGCCGCGCGCCGGCCGGCGTGTTCGCGATCGGCGAGGCCTTCGGCTACGCGCCCACCGGCATCGGCGCCCTGCCCTATCTGCCGATGCAGTCATCGCATTACTGCATCGACGTGCCGGCCTCACCGCTCTACAACCGCATCGTCGACGAGAAGGAAGTCGGTGCGGCTGCAGTGGAAGGTTCCAGCGAGCGCATGCGTCTCGATCTGCACAACGATGGCGACGTGCGTTACCGCCAGGGCTTCGTCATCGAGCACAACGCGCAGGGCGCGGCCGGCCGCGGCAGCTGCATCTTCGCGCACCTGCTGCGCCGCTCCGACGAGACAACGGCCGGCTGCACCGCGATGAGCGATGCGGCGATGGACGCTCTGCTCGGCTGGCTGGACCCGGCGCGCACGCCGCGCTTCTTGCTGCTGCCCGATGCCGAGTACGCGCGTCTGCAGACCGCCTGGCAGCTCCCGGCGCTGCCGCGATGAACGTCGCGACGTCGTTGGTCTCGCGCATCGCCACGCTCGACGATCTGCCCGCGGTGCTGGCGATGGTGCGGGCCTTCTACATCGAAGACCGCCTGCACTTCGACGACGTTGCCACGCCGCGCGCGGTGTCAGCGCTGCTGTCCGACCCCGACTGCGGTGCGCTGCTGTTGCTCGGCGCCAACGGCACCGACGGCTATCTGGCGTTGACCCGCGGTTTCAGTCTTGAACAGGGCGGCCACCACGCACTGCTCGACGAGCTCTACATCGCGCCGGCCGCGCGCGGCCATGGACTCGGTGCGCAGGCGCTCGGGATCGCCACCACACAGGCGCGCGTCTGGGGCGTCGCCGTGCTGCGTCTGGAAGTGCATCACCACAATCCGCGTGCGAAGGCGCTGTACCTGCGCGCGGGTTTCGTCGACGGCCACCGCGACACCCTCGCATGCGATCTGGACGCGCGCCGCTGATGCGTCGTCGATCGTTCGGCCGCCACGCCGCATGGCATGCTTCTGCGGTCCGCCCAACCGGCCGCGCGCCATGACCGAAGCTGTTCCCGCACGTCGCACTCTTCCCGCCTCGGTCCGCGTGCTTCTGGCCTTGCTGGCCGGCGCGGTCGTCGGTCTCTCGCTCGCGGCCTGGAACGCCGATGCGGCCCTGCGCGTTGCCGAGTTCGCACAACCGATCGGCAAGCTCTGGCTCAACGCGCTGCAGATGACCGTCGTTCCACTCGTGGCGGCACTGGTCGTGGTCGGCATCAACGGCGCGGCCGATGCCGCGGCGTCCGGCCGCAACGCACGCTTGGCGATGGCGACGTTTGCGGTGCTGCTCGCAATCTGCGGCACCTTCGCCGCGATCGCCGCGCCGGCGTTGCTGTCGCTGGTGCCGCGCGACGATGCGCTGGTGGGTGCGTTCCGCGCCGCGATCCAGGCGCCCGAAGTACTGCCACAGGCGCCGAGCTTCGGCATGTGGATCACCAGTGTGATTCCGAGCAATGCGATCGCCGCAGCAGCCGCCAGCGCAATGCTGCCGCTGGTCGTTTTCTCGATGTTCTTCGGCTTCGCGCTGACCCGGCTCGAATCCGAACGCCGCGAGCGCATGCTCGAGCTGGTGCGCACGATCGGCGACGCGATGATCGTCGTCGTGCGCTGGGTGCTGTGGGCCGCGCCGGTCGGCGTGTTCGCGCTGGTACTCGCTGTCTGCGCGCACGTGGGCCTCGGTGTCCTGACGGCGCTGGGTTACTACATTGCGCTGCAGTGCGTGCTGTACGTGGCGATCACGCTGCTGATGTACGGCGTCGCGATGACCGTCGCCGGCGAACGTCTGCCGCGCTTCGCCGCCGCACTGCTGCCGGTACAGGCGATCGCCGCGAGCACGCAGTCCTCGCTCGCATCGCTGCCGGTGATGATCGACACCGCGCGCAACCGTCTGGGGTATCCGCTGGCGGTGACCTCGCTGGTGCTGCCGATGGCGGTGTCGCTGTTCCGCATCGCCAGCCCAACGCAGTATCTGAGCGTCGTGGTGTTCATCGCCTGGATGTACGGCGCGGACCTTGGACCGGCGCAGCTCGCGATCGCGGTCGGCCTGAGCATCGTCATCAGCATGGGATCGGTCGGTCTGCCGGGCCAGGTGAGTTTCATGACCAATAATCTGCCGGTCACGCAGGCGATGGGCCTGCCGATCGAACCGCTGGGGGTGCTGCTCGCGGTTGACACCCTGCCAGACGCGTTCGCCACCGTCGCCAACACCACCGGCGACGTCACCGCGACCGCCGTCGTCGCCCGCCACAGCACTACGTCGGCCACCGGGCATATTCCACCGACATGACCGATACCTGGACCCTCCTGCACAACCCGCGCTGCTCGAAGTCGCGCGCCGCGCTCCAACTACTGCAGTCGCGCGGCATCGCACCGGACGTCGTGCACTATCTCGACACGCCACGCGATGCGGATGCCTTGCGTACGCTGCTGCGGCGTCTCGACATCGCGCCACGCGCCCTGCTGCGCACCGGCGAAGATGCGTATCGCGAGCTCGGGCTCGTCGATGCGGCGCTGGACGACGATTCGATTGTCGACGCGATGGTCCGGCATCCCGAACTGATCGAACGCCCGATTCTGGTGCGCGGGGAGCGTGCAGTGATCGGCAGACCAACGGAGCGGTTGCTGGCACTGCTGGGCTGATGCGCAGCGTCCTTGGTCAGCCGGCGTCATTCCCGCGAAGGCGGGAATCCAGGGACGTTGCGCTCGCTCGAATCAAGCGCCGCCACAGCGCATGTCGTGACCAAAACACCTTCACGACTCACGAGTGAAGGTCCGTGGATTTCCGCCCGCGCGGGAATGGCG
This sequence comes from Luteimonas sp., assembly GCA_045810015.1. GTDB lineage: Bacteria > Pseudomonadota > Gammaproteobacteria > Xanthomonadales > Xanthomonadaceae > Luteimonas. The sequence continues at coordinate 103,125 of JBJMWR010000010.1, read as the reverse complement.
GGCAGAAACCGCGATGCATCTCGAAGAATAAGTGCTGCATTCTTCTCCGCAGGATGCAGAACGCTCTAGTGCGTCCGCTTCGCCACATGCATCGCCGATGCCCGCGCCGGCGGCGCGAAGCTGTCGGCGCGCGCGCTCGGCCAGAAGGTCTTGAACACCGCGTGCTCGGGCACGCCGGTCAGCAGTTCACCCGGCTCGAGGAAGCGATACAGCGCCGCCAGTGAACGCACTTCGGTCGGCGAAACGCGACGCAGGATGTGCTCGGGACCGATCTGCATCGGATGTTCCAGTCCCGCCGCGCCGATCATGTCGCGCAGCGCCTTCAGCGTGTTCTGGTGGAAATGGAACACGCGGTTGGCCTTGTCCGGCACGTCGAGCAGGCGCCAGCGCGCCGGATCCTGCGTGGCCACGCCCGTGGGGCACTGGTCGGTATGGCAGGTGCGCGACTGGATGCAGCCGAGCGAGAACATGAAACCGCGGCCCGCGTTGCACCAGTCCGCACCCATCGCCAGCGTGCGCGCGATGTCGAAGCCGCTGGTGATCTTGCCGGCCGCGGCGACGCGGATGCGGTCGCGCAGACCGATGCCGACCAGGGTGTTGTGCACCAGCATCAGCGCTTCCTGCAGCGGCAGGCCGACGTGGTTGATGAACTCCGACGGCGCCGCGCCGGTGCCGCCTTCGGCACCGTCGACGACGATGAAGTCCGGCAGGATGCCGCTGTCGAGCATCGCGCGCGCGATGCCGAACCATTCCCACGGATGCCCGATCGCGAGCTTGAAGCCCGCCGGCTTGCCGCCCGAGAGCGTGCGCATGCGGTCGACGAATTCCAGCAGGCCGAGCGGTGTCGAGAACGTGGTGTGCGCGGCCGGCGATTCGCAGTCCTGACCAACCGGAATGCCACGCGTTTCCGCGATTTCCGGCGTGACCTTGGCACCGGGCAGCATGCCACCGTGGCCGGGCTTGGCACCTTGTGAGAGTTTCAGTTCGACCATGCGCACCTGCGGCTCGGCCGCGTGGCGCGCGAACAGGTCTTCGTCGAAGCGGCCCTTGGCATCGCGACAGCCGAAGTAGCCCGAGCCGATTTCCCAGACCAGATCGCCGCCGTGCTCGCGGTGGTAGGGCGAAATCGCGCCTTCGCCGGTGTCGTGATAGAAATTGCCGCGCTTCGCACCGAGATTCAGCGCGCGGATCGCGTTCGCGGACAAGGAGCCGAAGCTCATCGCCGAAATGTTGAACACGCTGGCGGTGTACGGTTGCGCGCGCTCGTCGCCGACGGGCACGCGGAAATCGAACGACGCGGCATGCGCAGGCGCCAGCGAATGGTTGATCCACTCGTACTGCGTGCCGTACATCGGCAGCTCGCTGCCGAACGGCACCACATCGCTGACGTTCTTCGCACGCTGGTACACGAGTGCGCGCTGCTGGCGCGAGAACGGCACCTCGTCCTGGTCGTCCTCGATGAAGTACTGGCGGATCTCCGGACGGAACGCCTCGAGTCCGTAGCGGAAATGCGCGGTCAACGGATACGTGCGCCGCAGCGTCGCGCGCTTCTGGAACAGGTCGGCTGTGCCCAATCCCGAAAGCGCCAGCAACGGCAATGTGGCCGCCGTCCAGCCCACTGACTGGTACAGCATCGCCATGACGATCGAGAGCAGCGTCAGACCGACGCAGAGCGCGAATGTGAGGTAGCGGACCATCGGTTCCCCTTCATGACCACCGGCGGACCTCGTCCGGCGCGCCATCCTCCCGGACGACGGTGAAATACAGGAGGCCGGCGTGGCCCGTCCTGCACGTTGTACGCATGGTAGGTAGCAGACTGTCACGGGGCCAGCTGAAACTGAATGTTGCGTTGTGCACCCGTCCGCTTCACGGCGGTTTGGCGTTGGCCTGCCTACTGTCGAGACGCACCTCAACCACACCCCGAATTCCATGTCGCAGCTCTCTTACAACCCGGTGGTCCTCGCTGAGATGACGCGGGCGGTGCAGGCTGAGCAGCCGGATGCAGACTGGCATGAACTCGAGCCGGTGCTGCGCGCGCAATGGGAACAGGTTCCACGCGGGATCGGCTGGGACGCGGCACGTGAAGATGCCGCCGCGCACTTCCGCACGATGCGCGGACTGCCTGATGCTGCGCCTGTCGTTGGGATCTGCCGGAGCGGCGCTGGGGGCAACGGCCCATGATTTCGCCGCGGATCATCTGGCGCGTGCTCGTCTTGCCGACTTATATCCTGATCACCGGCGCAGTTTTCGCCCTGGCATTGCGCAACACCGCCGGCTCGATCCTTTCACCGCTCGCGGCGCTGGTGCCTTGGGTCCTGATGACCGCTGGCGCGCTCGCGACGCTGTCGATCGCGGGGGCCGTCTTGCGCTGGCGACGCCGGCTCGGCGCGGTCCGCCGCGTCCGCGCCGCCCGCGATGGCGCCGGACAGCCGGGCTGGAAGAGCAACGAGGCCACCGGGATCGCGCACCAAGCCGAGCCTGGCTGAAAATCGTCAGAGCGGTGCCGCGATGTGGATGATATTGCCGCCTGCGCGCTTGGCCTGATAGAGCGACGCATCCGCGCGTGCGAACCAGTCTTGCCAGTCCCGCTCTGCCGACAGCATCGCGCCGCCGACTGCCACCGTGATCCCCCCTCCAGGCCCGATAAGGCGGGTAGCCACCGCATCGCGCACACGCTCGGCGGCGCGTGTCAGCGCCTGTTCCGACAACACCGGCAGCAACATCACGAATTCCTCGCCGCCGAAGCGGTAGACGGAGTCGCCCTGCCGCAACTCTTCACGCAGCAGCACCGCGAGATCGATCAGTACCGCGTCACCAGCCGCATGCCCGAAGGTGTCATTGACCGCCTTGAAGCGATCAATATCGAGCACCAGCAGACCTGCGCGGCCGCTCTGGCCGGTTGCGATCGCGTGCCGCAGATCTGCTTCGAGCATGCCGCGGTTCGGAATGCGCGTCAGCGGGTCGACGCTCGCCAGCAATTCCAGCGAATCGCTGTGCTGACGCAGCCGCCGCGCGAAAACCAGCGAGAATCCGTACACCATCGACCACGTCACCAGCGTACCGATGTGATACGGGCCCGGATCCCGCCACAGCAGCGTCGCAGACGCAACCAGTAGCAGCCCTGCGCCGCTTAGGGTCGCCACGCGCAGCGGCGCGAGATAAAAGTTGGTCATCAGCACGACGTAGACCCAGCCGCTCGCCGCGGAGCCGAGGGTCAGACACGCGAGAATCGCGGAAGCGGAATTGAGCACCACCAGCCACGCGCCTGCGCGTTGAGTGCGCCCTTCGCGCCACGCCAGCCTCACGACCGCGACGATGGTGACGACCACTGCCGCGTCCAGCGCCGCGACGCCCCAATCACCGCGCGCGAGTCGCCACACCAGAAAGCTGCCCAGCACAGCGGCAGTCACCAGCCCGAGCAGGGTGATGATGGCCAGCTGGAAATTGTTTCGCAGTCTCGAAATCATCGTGATAGCGCCTGTGCCGGGTCACGCTGACGGCGTGGCCGCTCCTCCCGCCGCTCCGCGCTGCACGCACTATCGTCGAACACTGAAGCGATCGCGCGCATATGCCCGTGAAGACGCCCGCCGATCTGTGGCTTGCGATAAAAACTGCCAGTCGGCCTGAGAAGCAGCGGTTGACGATGGTGCCCGGAGCCGGAATCGAACCGGCACGACCTTGCGGCCAACGGATTTTAAGTCCGGTGCGTCTACCAGTTTCGCCATCCGGGCAGGCGGTCGACAGCGTGCCCCAGCGCGCCGTCGATTGGAACCGCCGCGTTCAATCGCGCGACGCCAGATACGAAAAAGCCCCGCATCTGCAGGGCCTTTCGAACTGGAGCGGGAAAAGGGGCTCGAACCCTCGACCTCAACCTTGGCAAGGTTGCGCTCTACCAACTGAGCTATTCCCGCTTGGGAGGCGAAATTCTACCCATCGCCGCCGGGGTGTCAATACTTGTTCTTTTCCGCAGCGCGCATGATCGGCCACGCGGCGCGCAGGTACAGCAGGCCCGACCACAGCGTCAGGATCGCCGCGATCGCCAGCAGCCAGTCGCCGATGATGAAGATCTCGCGGCCCAGCCACGGCAGTGGACGCGGCGGCTGGTCGGGCGTCACCGAGTACAGCAGGCACAGCAGCGCGACCATCTGCGCGATCGTCTTGATCTTGCCGATCGCCGCGACGCGCACCGTCGCACGCTGACCGAGTTCGGCCATCCATTCGCGTAGCGCGGACACCGCGATCTCGCGGCCCACGATCACCGCCGCCCAGAACGCCATCCACGGCGTCGGGTGACCCTGCACGATCAGGAACAGCGCGACGGCGACCATCAGCTTGTCGGCCACCGGATCGAGGAATGCGCCGAATGCGGAGTACTGGTGGTACTTGCGCGCGATCCAGCCGTCGAGCCAGTCGGTGATCGACGCGAACGCGAACACGATCGCGGTGGCGAAGTTGGTCCACTGGAACGGCAAATAGAACACCAGTACCAGCACCGGGATCAGCATGATCCGCATCAGCGTGATCCAGGTGGGAATCGTGAATTTCATCGGACGCCTGTGGGGGATTCAGTCGTGTCCGGCGCCTGGGCCGGGGTCGAGCCCGTGTAGGGTCGCATAGATGCGTTGCGCGAGCGCCGCGTTGACACCTTCGACCTGGGCGATCTGCTCCGCGCCGGCCGCCTTCAGCCCGCCCAGACCGCCGAAATGCTTCAGCAGGCTGGCGCGGCGGCGGGGGCCGATGCCGGGAATGTCCTCGAGCCGACTGGTGGTGCGCGCCTTCTGGCGGCGTCCACGATGACCGGTGATCGCAAAACGATGCGCTTCGTCGCGCACCTGCTGAACCAGTTGCAGGCCCGGCGACGCCGCCCCGGGTTTGAGCGCGCGACCGTCCGGCAGCAACAGGGTTTCATCGCCGGGCCTGCGCGCCTCGCCCTTGGCCACGCCGACCAGACAGATGCCGGTGATGCCGAGCGTGTCGAGCACCGCGCGCGCCTGCGCAACCTGGCCGGTGCCGCCGTCGATCAGCAGTACGTCGGGCAGAATGCCGGCGCCTTCCGCAGCCGCGGGTACTTCGGTACCCGCCTCCACCGCGGCGACCTCGGCAGCACGCGCGTCGGCGGCCTTGCGGAAGCGCCGGGTCAGCGCCTGGTGCATCGCCGCGTAGTCGTCGCCCGGTTCGATGCCGGCGATGTTGTAGCGCCGGTACTGGCCGCGTACCGGCCCGGCGGCGTCGAACACCACGCACGAAGCGACCGTCGCCTCGCCCATGGTGTGGCTGATGTCGAAACATTCAATGCGCTGCGCAACCGCTGCGAGACCGAGCATCTCGCGCAGCGATTCGGCGCGCGCATTCTGCGCCGCCTGGCTGCTCATTTCCGTCGCCAGCGAGATCTCGGCGTTGCGGCGCGCGAGATCCACGTAGCGCGCGCGATCGCCGCGCACGCTGGTCTTGATCTGCACGCGGCGGCCGGTGGATTCGCTGAAGGCCTGCTCGAGCAGCGGCACGTCCTCGATCGCGCGGTCAAGAACGATCTCGCGCGGCGGCGTCTGCTCGGCGTAATGCTGGGACACGAACGCGGCCAGCACTTCGGCCGGATCGTCGCTGCCGTTGGTACGCGGATGGAACGCGCGCGTGCCGAGGTTGCGGCCGTCGCGGAACGCCAGCAGCAGCACGCAGGCCTGACTGCCCTGCATCGCGCAGGCGAGCACGTCAAGTTCGGCGACCTTGCCGTCGACGTACTGGCGCGCCTGCATGCTGCGCATGTTGCCGAGCAGATCGCGCAGGCGCGCGGCGTCTTCGAAGTCGAGCTTCTCGGCCGCCGCTTCCATGTCGCGCGTGACTTCCTGCGTGAGTTCGTCGCTGCGCCCATCGAGGAACAGCGACGCGCGGCGCACGGCGTCGCCGTAGTCTTGCGCCGAAATCATGCCGACACAGGGCGCGGTACAGCGGCCGATCTGGTGCTGCAGGCACGGCCGCGAGCGGTTGCGGAATACGCTGTCCTCGCAGTTGCGCAGCTTGAACAACTTCTGCATCAGGTTCAGCGTCTCGCGCACTGCGGTCACGCCCGGATACGGACCGAAGTAACGACCGGGCACGTTGCGCGGCCCGCGGTGCACAGCGATGCGCGGCCAGTCGTCGCTGGTCACCAGCACATATGGATAACTCTTGTCGTCGCGCAGCGAGACGTTGTAGCGCGGCTTGAGCGACTTGATGAGCTGGTTTTCCAGCAGCAGCGCTTCGGCTTCGCTGCGGGTCACCGTGGTTTCCATGCGCGCGATCTGGGAGATCATCGCCATCGTCCGCGTGACCTTGGGCGAGGCGTTGAAGTAGCTCGCCACGCGCTTGCGCAGATCCGCGGCCTTGCCGACGTACAGCACGGTGTCGTCCGCCGCATACATGCGGTAGACGCCCGGTGCGGTGCTGAGCCCAGCGACGAACGCCTTGCCGTCGAACATCACGCCACCGCTGCTTGCCTTGCGCGCCCCGGTCATTCGCCTATCGGAACGTGCCGCACGGCGCCGCTGACGGGATCGAGCCGCAGCACGGCGTGCGCATCGGTATCGGCGATCCACACCGCATCGCTGCCGATCGCGAGACCGCCGGGCGCATGCAGGCGCTGCGGCAGATCGAAGGAGGTCAGTTCGCCGCCGCCCAGCCGCAGACGGCGCAGGCTGTCGTTGCCGGCATCGGCAATCCACAGCACCGGCGCGTCGGGTTCGAGCGCGAGCGCCTGCGGATGCTGCATGCGGGCGTCGGTGCGCGGACCGTCGACACGGCCGAACTGCCAGGGATCCTGGCCCACCAGCGTCGACACCGCGCCGGTGCGCGTGTGCACGCTGCGAATCGCGGAGCCGCTGGCATCGCAGACGTAGAGCGTCTGCTGCACGCAGGCCAGCGACACCGGCTCGCCGAACGAGGCCATCGACCCGCTGCCATCCATCACCGCGAGCTTGCCGTTGCCGGCCAGCAGTTCGATCGTCGAACGGCCCAGATCGAGCCGCCAGATGCGGTTGTCGCCGGCGCAGGCGATGTAGAGCTTGTCGCCGGCCAGCACGATGTCGCGCGGCTGGTCGAGTGCGACGGCGCGCGGATCGCTCAGCGCACCCTCGGCGGTGATGCCGGGACGGCCCGCACCGCAGATCGTCGAGATGTCACCGCTGCGCAGTTCGATGCGCCGCACCGCGTGATTGCCGGTGTCGGCGACGTAGAGCACGTCGCGTTCGACATAGATGCCGTGCGGCCGGGTGAACGCAGCCAGCTCCATCGGCCCGTCGATGAAACCGGGACTGCCGCTGCCGAACTGCCGCAGCACGCGGCCGCTGGTGTCGCATTCGAGCACGCGGTGATGGCCGCTGTCGGCGACATAGAGAAAATTGCCCGACAGCGCGAGGCCGACCGGAAAGCGCAACGGCAACGGCGGTTCGCCGCTGCGACGCATGCGGATCGGATCGACGTTGACCGCGTGCGGGGTGAGTTCGGCCGCCAGCGCGCTGACGCGTGCATCGAGTTCGCGGATGCCGCCTTCGCCGACGATGCGTTCGCGCACCCGGCCTTCGCCATCGATCAGCACGACCGTCGGCCAGGCTTCGATGCCGTAGTGCTGCCACAAGGTCCAGTCCGGATCGTGGGCGACCGGAAATTCGACGTGCTGGCGATGCGCGCGTTTGCTGCTGCGGCGCGATTCGCGCTCGGCATCGAACCGCGGCACATGCACCGCGACGACGTTGAGCCGTTCACGATGCCGCGCACGCAGATGGCCCAGATCCGCCAGACGCTGCTGCGACCAGGCCGAGGCGAGATTCACAAACGCGAGCGCACACACCTTTCCCCGCAGCTGCGCCATGCGCAGCGGGTCGGTCAGGTTCAGCCACTCCAGGCTGGCCGGGAACTCGGGTGCGGTCACGGCGTCGGTCATGCCCGGATTATGCGCGAACGGCCGGAGCGCCGCGTCGATGCCGCGCGACGACCGCCTCGGCCGCCGCATCGACCAGTTGCCAGACCGATTCGAAGCCTGCCGCGTCGCCCGTGTACGGGTCCGGCACGTCGCCGCCACCCTGTCCGGCCCAGTCGAGCAGCAGGGCGATCTCGCCGGTGGCACCGGCCGGCTGGCGCTCGCGCACGATGCGCAGGGTGCTGGCGTCGGCGCATAGCAGCACGTCGAAATCGCGGTAATCGACGTCGTCGAGCCTGCGCGCGCGCAGGGCGGAGATGTCGACGCCGTGCGAGGCCGCGCTGCGGATCGCGCGCGGGTCCGGCGGATCGCCGACATGCCAGTCGCCAGTGCCGCAGGAATCGACCTCGATGACATCGTGCAGGCCCGCCGCCTCGATCCGCGCGCACAACGCACCTTCGGCCACCGGCGAGCGGCAGATGTTGCCGAGGCACACCACCAGCAGGCGGGTCATCCGCCAGCCGCCAGACGCGCTTCGGCGCGGGCGAGGTCTTCGGGCGTATCGACGCCGGGCGGAAACGGCTCGGTCGCGATGCCGACCGCGACCCGGTGCCCGGCCTCGAGCACACGCAATTGCTCGAGCATTTCGATCTGTTCCAGCCGCCCCGGTGCCATCGCCGCGAACTGCTTCAGGAACCCGACGCGATAGCCGTAGATGCCGATGTGCCGCCACCAGTCGCCGTCGGGCATCACATCGCGGCTGCGCGCGAACGCATCGCGCGGCCACGGCACCGGCGCGCGACTGAAGTACAGCGCATCGCCCTGCGCGCCGCGCACGACCTTGACGGCATTGGGATCGAGCAGCGTCTCGACATCTTCGACCGGCGCGCACAACGTCGCGAGATCCACGCCGCCTTGCGATGCCAGCGCGGCGACTGTCTGGATGCCCGAGACCGGCGCGAACGGCTCATCGCCCTGCAGGTTCACGACGACACGGGTGTCCTCCCAACCGGCGAGCGCGGCGCACTCGGCCAGACGATCGGTGCCGGACGGATGATCGGGCGACGTCATCGCCACCTGCACCGCAGTACCGGCCAGTGCGTCGCGCACGCGGATGTCGTCGGTCGCGACCCAGACCTCGTCGGCGCCTGCCGCCAACGCACGCCGCGCGACATGCAGCACCAGCGGTTCGCCGCCGAGCAGTTGCAAGGGCTTGCCCGGGAGACGGGTGGACGCGTAGCGCGCGGGAATGGCGACGACGAAGCCGGAGGATGTGCTCATGCGGGAATTGTCACAGATCGCGGTGCGCGGGGCTGCGGCACGCCTCACGACGCCGGATCAAAGGCCAACACGGCAGATCGCAGGATGGGCAGAGCGCAGCAAAACCCATCGCCCCGAACGTAGTGCGCGGACGCGACGTATCGCGTCGCGTCGCGTCGACCCTCACCCGACCCCTCTCCCGGGAGAAGCGGGGCTCACACCGCGCGTCGTCGGTCAGCGCTTGCTCAGCGCAGCTTGGCCAACCGGTCCAGCAACGCGATCCAGAATGCCTCGGGCAACGCCCCCGACACCGGCACGCTGTAATGCCGCTCGCCCGCGAAGCGCATGCACTTCACCGCGTCCTTTTCGGTCATCAGTACCGGCAGATCGCTGCCGAAACGCAAGTCTTCGGCGGTGTAGCGGTGATGGTCGGCGAAGGCATGCGGGACGATCGCGATGCCGTGGCTGCGCAGCGTCGCGAAGAAGCGCTCGGGATCCCCGATGCCGGCGACCGCGTGCACGCGCTGGCCGGAGAAGCGCGACAGCGGCAACGCGCGGCCACCGGCCAGCGGCAATGCCTGCCCGGTCAGCAGGCGCATCGGCCACTCCCCGAATTCCGCTTCGACATCGGTCGCACTGCCGGTATTGAGCACACGGAAATCAACATCGGCGCTGCGGGTCGCCAGTTCCCGCATCGGGCCAGCCGGAATCAACAGACCGTTGCCGTAGCGACGTGCGCCATCGATGACTTCGATCTCGACATCGCGGCGCAGCCGGTAATGCTGCAGACCGTCGTCGCAGACCACGATGTCGCAGCCGGCGGCGATCAACGCCTTCGCAGCTGCGACGCGGTCCGCATCCACGCGCACCTTCGCGCCCGTGCGCGCGGCGATCAACACCGGCTCGTCGCCGGCGAGTTTCGGATCGGTCACCGGCTCGACCCAGCGCGGTGTGCCTGCGTCGTCACGGCCGTAGCCACGACTGGCCACGCCCGGTGTCCAGCCCGCAGCCTGCAGGCGCGCGACGATCGCGATCGCCAGCGGCGTCTTGCCACTGCCGCCGGCGATCAGGTTGCCGATCACCAGCACGGGCTTCGACACCTTGCGCGGCCGCACGAACTTCAGCCGCAAGCGCGACGCCGCGCCGTAGACACGGGCGAGCATGCGCGCATGCAGCGGGGGACGGCTGCCGTCGAACCAGTACCGCGGCGCTTTCATCCAGCGTCGCCTTCGCGGAACTGCATGCGATGCAGGCGGGCGTACAGACCGTCGCGTTCGAGCAGCTGCTGGTGCGTGCCGTGCTCGACGAGCCGGCCGTGATCGAGCACCAGCACCTGGTCGGCGTGTTCGATCGTCGACAGGCGATGCGCGATGACCAGCGTCGTGCGGTCCGGCATCAGATGTTCGAGCGCGTCCTGCACCAGACGTTCGGATTCGGTATCGAGCGCGGCGGTGGCCTCGTCGAGGATCAGGATCGGCGCGTCCTTGAGCATCGCGCGGGCGATCGCCAGGCGCTGGCGCTGGCCGCCCGACAGGCGACCACCGCGACTGCCGATGCCGCTCTCGAGCTGCTTCGGCAGTTTCTCGATGAACTCCATCGCATTGGCACCGCGGATCGCCGCGTCCAGCGCTTCGCGCGACACGCCGGCCATCTCGCCATAAGCGATGTTCGCGGCCACGGTGTCATCGAACAGCATCACCTGCTGGCCGACCAGCGCGATCTGCCGGCGCACGTCGGACAGTTTGTAGTCGTCGATCGGGTGGCCGTCGAGCAGGATCTCGCCCTCGGCCTGCGCGTAGAAACGCGGAATCAGCTTGATCAGCGTCGACTTGCCGCTACCCGATCGACCGACGATCGCGGTCACCGTGCCCGGCTTCGCGACGAAGCTGACACCCTCCAGCGCCGGCGCATTCTGGCCCGGATAGCGCGCGCCGACGTTGCGGAACTCGATCTCGCCACGCGCGCGCGCCAGCGGACGCGAACCGGTGTCGCGCTCGTCGTCCGAATCGAGTATCTCGAACAGGCGCTCGGCCGAGGCCACGCCCCGCTGCAGCATGTTCTGCACGTTGGTCAACTGCTTGAGCGCGGGAATGATCGCCATCATCGCGATCATCAACGCGACGAAGCCGCCCGCGGTCAGACGCCCCTGCGAGGCTTCGTAACCGGCGATGACGATCAGCAGTGCCAGACCCACCGATCCCATCAGCTGCACGACCGCCGACGAGATCGCACGCGTGGCCTCGACCTTGAGGTTCAGGCGCATGTGCACATCTGCGACTGCGCGATAGCGCGCGTTCTCGGCCGCCTGCGCGCCGTAGATCTTGACTTCCTGCTGGTTGCTCAGCGACTGGTCGGCCGCCTGCAGCAGCAGCGCCGAACTGTCCTGGATGTTGTGGCTGACGCGCCGGTAGCGGCGCGCGACCTTGCCCATGATCCACGACAGCGGCGGCGCGATCACGAGGATCGTCAGCGTCACCTGCCAGCTGGTCCACAGCATCACGATCAGCGAGGCGATAATCTGCAGCGACTGCTGGATCATCACCTTGGCCGCGTCCACGGCGGCCTGCGAGACCTGGTCGGAATCCGAGCCCAGACGCACCAGCATCGACGGCACCGGTTCGGCATCGAAACGCATGCCCGGCAGCCGCAGATACTTGCCCAGCACCAGCACGCGCAGATCGCGCGCGATACCGCGACCGGCCTTGGCCATGTTGTAGTCGGCCAGATAACCGGCGATGCCGCGCATGACGAACAGGCCGATGATCGCCGCCGGCAACCACAGGTTCACGCCGGAGTTCTCACCGACGAAGGTCTCGTCGATGATCGGTTCCATCATCTTGGTGAAGGCGCCGCCCGCGGCCGCCTCGATCAACATGCCGACCAGCGCGACCGACAACAGTCCGCGATAGTCGGCGGCGAACTGCAGCAGCCGGCGATAGACCGGCCACGCGCGATCGGCGCGCGCGGGCCCGGGCGTCGGCGCGTCGTGCTGCGCCTTGTCCACAACGGTACTCATGTCAGTCCTCTTGCGTGGCCGCAGTGGGCGCTGCCGCCGTCTGCGGCGCAGTCGCATTCGCGATGCGCTTGAAGCCGAGCTGGCCCAGCGCGTCGTAGGCGGTCACGACGGCCTGCCACGGGGTGCGCGCATCGGCGCGCAGCAGCACGGTGCGTTCGCGATCGTCACCTGCGACTTCCGCGATCGTGCGCTTGAGCGATTCGACATCGGTGCGCAGCGCTTCGCGGTCGTCGACGAAGTAGCGGCCATCGGCGTTGATCAGCAGGCTCAGCGTACCGTCCTGCGCATCGTTGCGCTCGCCGTTGGCCTGCGGCAGTTCGAGCTTGAGCACCGAGCGCGCGTCGAAGGTGGTCGTGATCACGAAGAAGATGATCAGCACCAGGATCACGTCGATGAGCGGCACGAGGTTGAGTTCCGGGTTGTCCTCGGCGCGTCGGTCGCGAATGCGCATGCGTCAGCCCTGCACCGGTGCCTGCACCTGCGCGCCGCGACGGTTGCGCGGATCGATGACATCCATCAGCGCGATCGCTTCGTGTTCCATCTGCACGATGTAGCCATCGATGCGCGCGCGGAAATGGCGGTGGAACATCAACGCCGGCACCGCGACGATCATGCCCGCCGCCGCGCATACGAGCGCCTTGCCGATGCCGCCAGCGAGCTGGTTCACATCGCCTACGCCGTGGTCCATGACGCCCATGAACATCTGGATCATGCCGACCACCGTACCGAACAGGCCAAGAAGCGGACCGGCCGCGGCGATCGTGCCCAGCGCATTGAGATAGCGCTCCATGCGGAACGCGACATGCCGGCCGACATCCTCGACCCGTTCGCGGATCTCCTCGCGAGGCCGGTTGCGCACATCCAGCGCGGCGGCCAGCAGCGCGCCCAGCGGCGCCGTGCCGCGCAGCGATTCGATATGCGCGGGATCGAGCGTACCGCGCGCGGCCCATGCGCGGACTTCCTCACCCAGACCCGGCGGCAGCACCGCCTTGCGGCGCAGCGCCCAGAACCGCTCGACGATGATCGCGAGCGCGGATGCCGACAGCAGCAGCAAGGGCAGCATCGGCCAGCCGCCAGCCTTCACCAGTTCGAGCACGCCAACCCCTTCGGCCGATGGCCGGTTCAATCCGGGGAATAGGATAGCCCAGCCTGCCCGGCCGTCCCGGCCCGCGCCTCGGCCTGCAGCGCGGCATCCCACAATCTGGGCCGGCGCACGCGTTCCTGCGTGACCACCAGTCCACCGGCCTGCAGCCGGAGCCGGGTTGCCCCGCCGCCCGCGGTGCTGCCCACCGCTGTACCCGCCTTCGACCAGCGCTCGACGACTTCCTCATGCGGATGCCCGAAGCGATTGCCATGACCGGCCGACATCATCACGACCGCGGCGCCGGAGGCTCGCACGAACGTGCGATCCGACGAGCTGCGGCTGCCGTGATGCGCGGCGATCACGACTTCGGCCTCGAGCGAGGCCGCGTTGCGTCGGACCAGCAGCCGTTCGACCAGATCATCGACGTCGCCCGGCAGCAACGCTGCGCCGTGCGCGGTCTCGACCCGCAGCACGCAACTCGACGGATTTCGGAACGCCGGGAAGTGCAGGTCCGGGTGCAGGAAGCGGAACGTGACGCCGTCCATCCGCCAGGCACTGCCCATCAGGCAGGGCGACGCACCGGGCACGCGATCCCACTGCGGCGCGAAGATCACCGGCGCAGCGAAACGTCGCTGCACGGCGCCGAAGCCGCCGGCGTGGTCGGCATCACCGTGGCTGACGACGATCGCGTCCAGCCGCCGTACGCCCAGCGCCTGCAATGCCGGCACCACGACGCGTTCGCCGGCGTCATAGGCCTCCGGCACTGCTGGGCCGGTGTCGTAGAGCACCGAATGACGCGCAGTGCGGATCAGCACCGACAGTCCCTGCCCCACGTCGAGCACGACCACTTCGGCCTCGCCCTTGCGTGGCAGCTGTCGATCGGGCCACAGCAACGGCAACCACAGCAGCGTTGCCAGCCATTTGCCCGGCACGCCGCGCGGCAAGAGCATCCAGAACGCGGCCAGCAATGCGAGCGGCAGCGCGAGCCAGTGCGGCTCGGGCAGCCACCACAGCGAAATCGGACTCGCGGCCAGCCAGTCGAACAGCGGCCAACTCAGATCGAACGCCCAAGCGGCGCTGCGCCAGGCCCAGTCGCCGGCGCCGCTGTGGATCGCCTCCAGCCCGGTGCCGACCAAGGCAAGCGGTACCACCACCAGACTCCACCACGGAATCGCGACGAGATTGGCGACCGGCCCGGCCAGCGAGGCTTGCCCGAACAGGATCACGGTCAGCGGCAAAAGCCCGATGGTCGCGACCCATTGCGAGGCCAGCAGGCCGCGCAGCTTCGACAGCTCGCGCGCATCGGGCAGGCACCAGACCAGCCAGGCGACGCCGGCGAAGCTCAGCCAGAACCCCGCCGACAGCACCGCCATCGGATCGACCAGCACCACCGCGATCGCGGCGTAGGCCAGCGAATCGGCGATGCGCAGATGCCGCCGCGCAAGGCGCGCGATCACGACCACACCGATCATCAGCACCGTGCGCACGGTCGGCAGCTCCCATCCGGCAACCGCCGCGTACGCCGCGCTCGCCAGCAACGCGACGATCGCCGCCGCCTGCGGTCGCGGCAGCCAGCGGCCCAGCCAAGGCAGGCACCACCACACACCGGTCGCGACCAGCGCGAAGAAGCCGCCGACCATGCCGACGTGGAAACCGGAGATCGCGATCAGATGCGTCAGCCCGGTCGCGCGCAGGGCCTCCCAGTCCAGATCGCCGAGCCCGCGCGTATCGCCGATCGCGAGCGCCCGTACATAGCGCGCACTATCGCGCTGGACGACCGCATCGATCCGCGCCGCGACCCGTTCGCGCCACCGGTCCACGCCGCGGCCGGCTTCGAGACGCGTGAGCGGCTCGGCGCTGCGCACATACCCGACCGCGGCGACCCGCTGCGCCATCGCGCGCTTCTCACCATCGAACCAGCCCGGATTGCGCAGCCCGCGCGGCGCCCGCAGTCGCGCGGTGAATGCCCACTCGCTGCCGGCGTGCAGCTCATGCCGCCGAAGATCCGGTCCCTCGCGCCGATCGTCGTACCAGGACAGACGCAACAGGCGTCCGCGCAAGGACTCCGGCACCGCGTTCTCACCGGCTACGCGAAACAGAAACGCCGTGCGCTGCGGCTCGTGCACCGGCAGCCCGACGATCTGCCCACGCAGCACGACATCGGTCCGTTCCATCGCCGTCGGCAACTGGATCGACAACGCGTATGCCGCGTGCAGCCCACACAGTGCGGCACCCAACAGGAACGCGGCAGCCGCGCGTCCGACGCCACGCTGCCAGAACCAGGCCGCAGACCCGATCGCAAGCATCAGTGCCATCACCCACCACGGCGGCAACAAAGGTAACTGCAGACAGGCGATTGCGCCGAGGACAAGCGCGGCTGCCACGGCCAGTCCCACGCCCGGAACCCGCGGAGCTTTCATGCTGTCGGGAGCCGGCCCAACGGTTTGGGCCTGATCAGCCCTCCCCTATTGCCGAGACAAGTGGTAAACCCCGGCACTGCGACCGCTTCGGTGATTACTCTGATTTTTACGGACAAGACGCTGCAGCTCGCTGCGCTGGACGATGTAAGCAGCCTAAGCTGACCTCACCACCCGCAGTTTCCGAGAACGCGCTGGTGCCGCGTCGGGATTTCCCGACTGGAGACCAGTCGGCTTCCAACGCATGCTCGATGCGATGACACGACTCTGGAATCGAACGAACATTGGTCCGCGGTGCAAGGTTGCAACTTCGATTTCACTATGGATTCCTCTGTTTACGGCACCTGAGAGATTTCATGCAAAAAACGCTAACCGTTGCGGCTAGGCTTTTTCCATTGTTTGATGCAGTTGGCGCTCTCGATGAATCGAGCCATGTTCCAAAGACGCCAGATCAAACCGATCCCGCCTCGCGGGCTGATCGAATCGATGCAGGAGAAAGCGATGCAGATCCTCGTGAAGGTCCTGGCGCTTCTGGCGCTGGCTGTTTCATCCGCTGCCGGCCAAGCCGACCCGACAGACGCGTTCGCCGTGTCGGCGAAATTGACAAGCGCGGGTCAAACGTTCGCCGAGCCTAGCGCTGTAGTGCTGGCCGGCTCGCCCGCGAGCATCGAGGTCGCGGGGTCGGACGGCTACACCCTCGTGGTGACGGTGTCGGAGATCGCGGGAGACCAAATCCGGATAGCCGCGGATCTGGACTCATCTCACGGTTCCATGGCGCCTACCATCGTCGTTCGGCCAGGTGAGCCCGCCAGTGTCTGGGTCGGAGATCTGGGTCTTGAACTGACGGTCAGGCGGAGCGGTGGCTGATAAATTTTTCGCGAGCGTGCGATGTGTGGCTGTCCGCTTGTCGCTAACATTGCGTCTTAGGCACGTCCTGACGCCCCGCTTCTCAGCTCGCAACCAACCGACGTTCGGCGCTCGCACAGATCACGTAACGGATGGCCACTCGACGTTCGGCATGAAAGTCATATTGGTGACGCTCGCTTGACGTGATATGACATTCGGCGTCAGTCAGTAATCAACGAATCGCACCGCACTCGGGAACGCTCGCACCTCTTCAACGAAAGGAGATTCGGTATGCACAAGACGGCCCTGCTGATGTCGACCGCGACGCTGATGGTCACAGCCTGCGCTTCTACCGAACAAGCGCGCGGGCTTCCAAGTGATGAAAGAGCAGCACAGTCCGCGCAGCTCCAGTCGGATCGCCTGGATACCAGTCGGCACAAGTACCGCGACCAGGAGCAGGCTGTCGAAGCGCGGCGGGAGGTCAAAGCGCTGGACGCCCAAGCACAAGGCAAGCGGCAGTCAGGTACGCCTGGCGATTGAAGATCGTCAGGGTGCCGGCTTCGCAGGGATGATCATCCTCGATTGGCGGCCTTCTCGATCGTCGGATGCAGTGCATGCCGGTTCGCAAGTTGGCTTGCGAACCGGCTTTTGGGCTTGCGCAGGGGTGCGTCACAGACGCGAAGCTAGAGACGCAGACGTTCGTCCGTTTGCAGTCTGCCTTCTGGTACTCGGAGGCGTGATCTCAGCGGATCGAGAAAGCCGCTTCGACAGCCTCGTCCTTGAGTTGCGACTACCATCCGCGCTTTGTGCATGGACACTTTGATGCGCCGGGCGACGCACTCGACCACCGTCGTCGAACGGTTGATGGATTCCGTAGGGCGTGACCCTCTCCGATGAGTGGCATTCGCATCCGCAGCTTCGCGCCGGTCGTCAGCGATCGCGCACGCGTACTGGTACTCGGCAGCATGCCGGGTGTGGCATCACTGGACGCGGATCGCTACTACGCGCATCCGCGAAATCTGTTCTGGCCGATTGTCGGAAAGCTATACGGATTCGATCCGGCGCTGCCGTATGACGCGCGACTCGCGCGGCTGACAGCGTGTGGGGTGGCGCTATGGGACGTGGCTGGGGAATGCGTGCGGCCGGGGAGTCTCGATGCGCGCATCGAGGCAGGCAGCGTGGTGCCGAACGATATCGGTGGGCTGCTGGCGCGCTATCCGGGCATCACGCGGATCCGGTTCAACGGCGCGGCGGCGGAGTCGCTGTTCCGGCGGCAGGTGCTGCCGACGCTCGACGTTGCCCCCGATCTTTTGCGGCTGCCGTCGACGAGTCCGGCACATGCGGCGTTGGGGTTCGAGGCAAAGCTCGCGGCGTGGCGGGTGGGGTTGGCTGGCGTCTGATCGGTCGAACCCAGGCGAGAAAGAACCGTCCTCACCCGACGCGCGCCGCGTGTCGACCCCGAGTCGAGTCCGGGGCAGGCTCTCTGCCAAGGAGAGCGGTGCTGGCTCCAGTGGGCGAAGAGGTTATTTCTGCAGCCGACGAACATCGGGCTAAGCCGTTACTCCAAGCGGCCAGTTGCTGTTTCCAGCCGCAACGGATCGTCCCGCTGACCACGGGCCGCGCAGGCGATACCGCTGGCATGCTGGCGCCCTGCCCTCGCCGCCGCTGGAGCCGCTGTCATGACTTTGCTGATCAATCCACGTACCCACGATCTCGGAGGTTTCGAGGTGCGCCGCGCGGTGCCAACCTTGCAGGCGCGCAGCGTGGGACCTTTCGTATTCGTCGATCACATGGGTCCGGCGATCTTCGAGAAGGGCGCCGGCGTGGACGTGCGGCCGCATCCGCATATCGGATTGGCGACGGTGACGTTTCTGTGGTCGGGCACGATCCATCACGCCGATACGCTCGGCTATTCGCAGGACATCACCGCGGGTGACGTGAACTGGATGACCGCTGGCCGCGGCATCGCGCATGCGGAGCGCACGCCGCAATCGCTCCGCGAAGGCGCGCATCCATTGCACGGCATGCAGACCTGGGTCGCGCTGCCGAAGACGTACGAGGAAACCGCGCCGGAGTTCCATCACCATGCCGCGTCGACGCTGCCGCAGTTCCGCCGCGATGGTGCCTGGGTGCGGGTGATCGCCGGCCGTGGTTTCGGCGAGGAATCGCCGGTGCGTGTGTTCGCCGATACGCTCAACGTGGCGATGGATCTCGAGCCGGACGCCGAACTCTCGATTCCGCCCTCGCATGCCGAGCGCGCGTTCTACGTGCTCGAAGGCGAAGCGCAGCTCGACGGTGCGGACATTCCGCCGCGCCACCTCGCCGTGCTGGATGCAGGCGCGGTCGCCAAGCTGCGGGCGAAGACGCCGCTCAAGGCGATGCTGTTCGGTGGCGAGCCGCTCGATGGGCCGCGTCATCTGTGGTGGAACTTCGTGTCTTCCTCGAAGGAACGGATCGAGCAGGCCAAGGACGACTGGCGTGCGGGCCGCTTCGGCACCGTGCCGGGCGATCCGGAGTTCATTCCACTTCCGGAACGGTGACGGCTGTCACAATCGCTACCGCGCCGCAGCACGAATGCAGGCGTATGGTCGAAGGCTGAGTCACAGGGGACCATGACAATGCTTTCGATCCGACCGCTTGCGCTGTTGGGCGCGCTGTTCTGTGCGGGGACAGCACAGGCGCAGACCGCCACCGAATGCCCGCAACTGCCACCCGAGGCCACCGTGCGCTGGGAAATCCAGCCGGGGCCCGACTTCGTGTTCTGCCGCGCGATGGACATCGCGACCGGCCAGCAGGCTTTCGCGGTGACCGTGGGGCGCAACGCGACCTTCAAGCCGCGCCGCAACGATCGCGTGGGGGATCGCGTCACCATCGACGGCACCCGCACGTGGTGGCACGCGCCGGACAATGAACTGACCGGCGCGATGGTGCGCGAGACGTTGCTGGAACTGCCGTCGGGCGACTACGCGCACATCATCGTGCGCGCGCGGGATGAGGCTGGCCTGACGCGCTCGCTGCACGATGCCGAGTCGCTGCATTTTTCGGATGTGCGACTGGGCAGCAACTAGGACTTGCACCGCCTGACGGCAACTGCCCCGAGTCCTAAGTGTCGCGACGAAAGCGGGTCTGCGCCACAGCAAGGTGCTGCGCAGTTATCCGGTGACGTCGCACACGCGAGCTGGTAGCAGGCGACTCCGTAGCGTTCACTGCTTCGGCGCTCAAAGCGCTGGATGACCAGCACCACGCGCGGTCTTGAAGCACCTTCCGCGTCGGCCGGAGTGACGGTGATGACTTCATTGGCCCGCCGTCGACGATCGCGTCAGAGTACGGCGCGCATCAGAACCGGCCCTGCTCGAAATCGACGAACGCCTGCATCAGTTCTTCGCGGGTGTTCATGACGAAAGGTCCATGACGGGCGACCGGCTCGCGCAGCGGGCGACCTGCGACGAGGATCAATCGCGCACCTGCGTGGCCGGCTTCCAGGATCAACAGCGCGCCGCCGCCGAGCACGGCGAGTTCCTGCGACGACAGCGGACGTGCGTCGTCGCCTTTGCCCACGCGTGTATCGCCTTCGAAAGCGTAGGCGAATGCGTTGTGACCTTCGGGCAGCGCGTAGCGCCAGGCCGCGCCCGGTGCGAGTGTGATGTCGAGATAGAGCGGATCCGTCGCCGGCTGCGCGATCGGTCCGACGACGCCATCGACGACACCAGCGATCACTTTCACCGACACGCCCTCGCCCGCCTGCACGACCGGAATGCGCTCGGGCGAGAATTCCTGGTAATTCGGCGCGGTCATCTTGTCCTTCGCCGGCAGGTTCACCCACAGCTGGAAGCCGCGCATGCGGCCTGCTTCCTGTTCGGGCATCTCCGAATGCACCAGGCCGCGACCAGCGGTCATCCACTGCACGCTGCCTGGCACCAGCAGGCCCTCGTTGCCGTGGTTGTCCTTGTGGCGCATCCGGCCGTCGAGCATGTAGGTGACGGTCTCGAAGCCGCGGTGCGGATGCTCGGGGAAGCCGGCGAGGTAATCCTCAGCGCGGTCGGTGCCGAACTCGTCGAGCATCAGGAACGGATCGAGATCAGGCAACTGCGGGCTGCCGATGACGCGCGTGAGCTTCACGCCGGCACCGTCGCTGGCGGGCATGCCGCGCACGTGTCGAATGATGCGGGCGGCATCGGTGGTGGTCATCGGGCGGCTCCTGTCGGGTGTGCTGACACGATGCGGGCGCAATGGGTGGTTTCTACGCGCGTGGGTAGAACGGAGGTTTCTGTGGGGACGGGACGGCGGCGGGAGCAGCGCGGACGGTCGAATGTCGATAAAGCTTACGCGCGCGGAGAGCGACCGTTGCAACCCGCTAGCCCTCACCCCAACCCCTCTCCCAAGGGGAGAGGGCTCGAATCAGCCTGGAGCGTGGCGGCCCGAGCCGACGCTCAGCGCGCGGTGATGCGCCAGGCGCGGTGGATGCGGGGGTTGCGCTCGAAGTCCTGCGGAATCGTCGCCGGGCTGATGTCTTCGACGTGCGCGAACGCACTCACCGCTTCGGTGTCGAGCTTGAAGCGGCGGAAGTTGTTGGAGAAATACAGCACGCCGCCCGGCGCGAGCCGCGCGACCGCGGCCTCCAGCAGGCGCACGTGCTCGCGCTGGATGTCGAAGTCCTTGGCACGTGCGGAGTTCGAGAACGTCGGCGGGTCGCAGAAGATCAGATCAAACTGTGCGGTCTCGGCTTCCAGCCACTGCAGCGCATCGGCCTGGACCAGGCGGTGCTTCGCGCCGCCGTAGCCGTTCGCGGCAAGGTTGTCGGCGCACCACTGCAGGTACGTGCCCGACAGGTCGACGGTGGTGGTCGTGCGCGCGCCGCCACCGGCCGCGTGCACCGTGGCTGCGCCGGTGTAGCCGAACAGGTTGAGGAAGCGCGTGTCGGCGGCTTCATCGGCGATGCGCAGACGCATCGGCCGGTGATCGAGGAACAGACCGGTGTCGAGATAGTCGAACAGGTTCACGCGCAGGTGCACGCGGCCTTCGTCGACCAGCAGGAATTCATGGCGCGCATCGAAGCGGCCGTACTTGCTGCCACCCTTGCCTTTCGAGCGCGTCTTGACCGCAATGCGCTCGCGCGGAATGCGGAACACGTCGCGCGCGGCGGCCAACACGTCGCCGAAACGTCGGCGTGTCACGTCCTCCGGAATCTCGGCGGGCGCGGCGTATTCCTGGATGTGCAGCCACAGCGGCGTGCCTTCGGCGCTGATATCCGCTTCGGACTGGATGTAGACGTCGATCGCGGCGGCATATTCCGGTAGATCGGCATCGTAGACGCGGTAGCAGGTCACGCCCTCGCGCTCGCGCCAGGTCTTGAACTTGCGCAGGTTCTTGCGCAGGCGATTGGCGACCATCGTCGCGCCTTCGCCGAGAGCGTCCGCAGTTTCGCTGACGGCGCGCTGCGGCGGCCGCACCGGATCGCAGACGATCAGGCTGCACTCGATGGCGCCGTTGAACACCTGGTACTTCTTCTTCGCGCGCAGGCCGGTGGCGTGCGCGAGTTCGGGATCGCCGCACAGCAGGCTCGCGCGCCACTCGGGCACCGCGCGTCCCAGCGCATTGCCGAGCGTGCGGTACAGCGCGGGGTCGGCGGCGAGGCGCGCGTCGTAGGGCGGATTGCAGACCGCGAGGCCGCGCTTCACCGATTCAGCCAGCGCAGCATCCTCCTGCGAGGCCGGCGGCACCGGTGCCTGCAGGGTGGCGATGTCGCCGATCTGCCACTCGATCGCCTCGCGCAGGCCGGCGGCCGTGGCGTTCTCGCGCGCGGCATGAATCGCATGCGGATCGAGATCGCGGCCGAAGAACACGGCGCGCAGGCGCTGACGGCCAATACGTTCGCGCGCGAGGGCGTCTTCGCACAGCGTTTCCCAGTGCGCAACGTCGAACCCGCGCCAGCGGCTCGGCGCACGGCCAGCCGTCGCCGCGCCACCATCACGCGCCAGGCCCGGTGCGACATCGGCGGCCATCAGCGCGCCTTCGATCAGCAGCGTGCCGCTGCCGCACATCGGATCCAGCAGTGCGCCGCCTTCGGTGTAGAGCGCCGGCCATCCGCCGCGCATCAGCACTGCGGCAGCGAGGTTTTCCTTCAACGGCGCCTCGCCCTGTGCACGACGCCAGCCGCGCCGATGCAGCGGGCCACCGCCCAGATCGACCGAAAGAATCGCGCGGCCCTTGCGCACCACCAGGCTCAGGCGCAGATCCGGCGATTCGACATCGACGTCCGGGCGTGCGCCGGTGGCTTCGCGCAACGCATCGACGATCGCGTCCTTGACCCGCTGCGCGGCGTAGCGCGCGTGGGTGATCGCGCTGCCCGACACATGCGGATCGATCGCCAGCGTCATGCTCGCGTCGAGATGTTCGGACCAGTCGACAGTGCGCGCGCCGGCATAGAGCGCGTCCTCGTCCTCGCAGGCGTAATCGGCGATGGGCCACAGCACGCGGCTGGCCAGACGCGACCACAGCACCGCGCGCTGTGCGTCATGCAGCGTGCCTTCGACATTGGCGCCGGCGGTCGTCGCCGTGGCGTGCGCGCAGCCGAGTGCGAGCAGCTCGTCGACGAGCAGATATTCGAGGCCCTTGGGGCAGCTGGCAAAAAATTTCATGGGGACCTGGGTCGTACGTTGAAGACCGACGTGTCGACTCCCTCATTCCCGCGCGGGCGGGAATCCAGTGTCTTGACGTGCTGGCCGAGCGATGTGTGCCGATCAAGGCACTGGATTCCCGCCTACGCGGGAATGACGAAAATGGTTCTGGAAGACGTGGATGCGGACATCAGCTGTTCGCGCTTCAGAGCGACCGCAACAACGCCGCGAATGCATCCGCCGACGCATCCACATGCGCGCCCAGACGGTGATTGTCGTCGACCAGCAGCAGCCGGCCGCGGCGGGCGCAGGTCCAGCCGACGACATCGGCGGCGGGAATCAGTTCGTCGTCCCAGCCGTGGACGACCGACAGCGGCACGTCGGCCGCCTGCAGCGGATGCGCGGCATCGAGGCGCACCGGCGGCGCCATCAGGAACAGGCCGGCCACCGGTACCTGCAAGGAGACATGCCCCGCGATCCAGGCACCGAGGCTGGAACCGGCCAGCACCACGGGTCCGCGCGCCGCGGCATCGAGGGTCAGACGCAGCAGGCGTTCGATGCGCGCGGCGACATCGCCGAGCGGGCTGACATCGCGCCTGCCGTCGAGATCGGTGAAGTCCGGGCGCTCGTGGCTCCAGCCCAGGCGTTCCGCGGCTTCGGCGAGCGCGCTGACCTTGGTCGCGTCCGGGCCGCTCTCGAAGCCGTGCGAGAGGATGCAGTGGCCGCGCGTACTCATGCGTCCACCCATTCGACCGCGTCACCGATCTTCAGCGCGCCGCCTGTGATCACGCGCGCACACAGGCCGCCCATGCCGCGGATCGCGTTGTAGCCGCCGGGGCCAAGCGCCGCCTCCATCTTCGAACAGGGATCGCAGGGCGCGGTGCCTTCGAGCAGCACATCGCCGACGCGGAAACGCCGGCCCTTGAGTGCGATCAGCGGAATGCCCGAGACCACGAGGTTGCGGCGCAGCGTCACCGGCGTGACTTCGGCATGCCCGCTCAGCGCAGCGATCGCCGACAGATGCTCGGCCTGTATCAGGGTCACGCCGCGCTTGCCGCTGCCGCCGGTGTAGCGGTCGCCTTCGAGGCCGACGCCGGTCACCGCGACCGCGCTGTCGACCGCGCGGATCGGCACCTCACGAGCGGGCCGCAAGCCGATCCACTCGACCCGCCCGGCGCGCGGAAACTGCGTCATCAGGGCGTGCAGGTCGGAGTCTGGCGGCGGATTTCTCATGCGTGAATGCTAGCATCCGGGCCATGTCCGACCCCACGTCCGCGACCCGGATCGCGCTGCAACCGCTGCCCTATGTGGACCTGCTGGCGCCGCGCGCGGCGTCGGACATCAGCCTCGCCGTCGTCCACTGCACCGAACTGCCCGACCTTGCCACGGCGCGTGCCTATGGCGAGCGCGTGCTCTACGACAGCGGCGCCGGTGCCAGCGGCCACTGGTACATCGACCGCGACGGCCGCATCGTCGAATACGTGCCCGCGACCCGCGTTGCCCATCATGTGCGCGGCCACAACGCGCAGTCGCTCGGCATCGAACTGGTCAACACCGGCCGCTTCCCGGACTGGTACGACAGCCGGCACCAGACGATGGACGAGGCCTACACACCGGCGCAGATCGACGCGCTCGTCGCGCTGCTCGCGCATCTGCGCGCCACGCTGCCGAATCTGCGCGACATTGCCGGCCACGAGGACCTGGACACCGATCGCGTCGCCGCCAGCGATGATCCGGCGCTGACCGTCGCCCGCAAGTGCGACCCCGGCCCGCTCTTCCCGTGGACGGACGTGCTGGCGCGCGTCCCGCTGACCCGCATCGGCGTCTGAACGCCCGCGTCAGGGCCGCGGCCTGCCCCACCTATAATCGTTGGCCGGCAAGCATCCGCATTGCCGCCCCACCGTGCACGGCCCAGCGATGACCCCGCCCGTTTCCGAACTGATCGACCTGCTCTCGCTCGAGCGCCTCGAAGACAACCTGTTCCGCGGCCAGAGCCGCGACATCGGCACCAAGTACGTGTTCGGTGGCCAGGTACTGGGTCAGGCGCTGTCGGCCGCGCAGGCCACGATGACCAGCCCGCGCCCGGCGCATTCGCTGCATGCGTACTTCCTGCGCGCCGGCGATGTGGACGCGCCGATCGTCTACGACGTCGACCGCACCCGCGATGGCGGCAGCTTCTCGGTGCGCCGCGTGACCGCGATCCAGCACGGCAAGGTGATCTTCTTCTGCGCCGCTTCGTTCCAGGAAGAAGAGTCCGGCGCCGAGCACCAGCCGGTGATGCCGGACGTGCCCGCGCCCGAGGACATCGCGCCGCAGGATCCGCTGCCGGCCGAAGTGCTGGCCAAGCTGCCGGTCAAGGTGCAGCGCTGGCTCGATCGCAGCGGCCCGTTCGAATTCCGCCACGTCATCGCGCCGGGTGACACCCGCCGCGACGAACTGCACCCGCGCAAGCGCCCGCCGTTCCAGCAGATGTGGTTCCGCCTGACCGGCCCGGTCGGCGATGCACCCGCGCTGCATCGTGCGTTGCTGGCGTATGCGTCCGATTTCCAGCTGCTGGGCACGGCGACGTTCCCGCACGGCATCAGCTACTACCAGCCGAACGTGCAGATGGCCTCGCTCGACCATGCCCTGTGGTTCCACCGCCCGTTCCGGGTCGACGACTGGCTGCTGTATTCGCTCGACAGCCCCAGCGCGCAGGGTGCGCGCGGGCTCGCGCGCGGGCAGATCTTCGACCGCGCAGGACGCCTGGTCGCCAGTACCGCACAGGAAGGCATGATCCGCGTGCTGCCCGGCGATGCCACTGCGCCGAAGGCAGGCTGAGATGCGGCAGGTTTTCTCCAGCCCCCGCCTCGAGAACGTCGAACGCGTCGCCGCCCTGCTGCGCGACGCGGACATCGAGGTGCGCATCGTCAACGGACGTTCCTACAAGGGCAATCGCCGCAGCGCCTTCAGTTTCCGCGACAACGCCGGCGGCCCAAGACCTTCGGTCTGGGTGATCCGCTCCGACGACCAGACCCGGGCGCGTGCGCTGTTGAGAGAGATCGGACTGCTGCAGAACCAGCCCTCGACACGCAGCTATCTCGGCCAGAGCGACGTTGTATTCGCGCCGGCCGCCGAAACGCCGCCCAAGGGCATGACGCGCGCGTCCAAGGTCCGTTACACGTTGATCGGCGGCGCGGTGCTGGTGATCGCGTTGTCGTGGTGGAATCGGCCTTCGACAGAGACGCCTCTGCAGACACCTGTTGCGGCAGCACCCAAGCCGGTGCTCGACATGGTGCCGCCGACCGTCGAAGCCAGCGAGTACCGCGCACCGGTGCCGCGCGCGCTCGCGACGGCCGTGCTGGCCGATGCGCTGGCCGCGCAGGCAGGTCCGGTCTGCGTGGCGATCGACGGCGATGCGCCTGCCGCGCCGCTGCTGGCCGAACTCGAAGCCGGTTATCCCGACGTGCGCCCGTCCTCGGCCTGCGGTGGCGGCAACGGACAGGCCTCGTCGCTGGACATTACGAACTACCGCACCGACGGCTCCGGCCAGGGCACGGTGGATCTGGTCCGCGGCGGCAGCGACGCCGCGCAGGGCGTGATCACGCGCACGCTGGATGTGCGCCGCGACGGCCGCGACTGGCAGTTCGACGCGGGGGACTGATCGCCGCGGCGCGGTTCTGCAGGCAGTATCGAGCGCGCCGGTCACATCCGGCGCCTGCGTCGCGTCCTTGAAAGCGACCTGACCTGCAAGGATCGCCATGAATGCCATCGCCGCCGATCTCGGCCTCGAAGACCGGATCCATCTGGAGCTGCCTGCCGCACGCGGTGGCGATCAGGCCGCTTACGGCCGCATCGTGCAGATGAGCCAGAACGCGACCACCGCGATCGCGCTGGCGATCACCCGCGACGTGCAGGCGAGCCAGGACATCGCGCAGGAGGCCTATCTCAAGGCCTGGCAGCAGTTGGGCCGGCTGCAGAACACCACCAGCTTCCTGCCGTGGCTACGTCAGATCACCCGCAATCTTGCCCGCGATTATCTGCGCGCGCGCCGCGAACGCATCGTGGCCGGCGAGGCTGCCGAGATCGCGATCGCGCAGGCGGCCGATCCCGAGGGCTGCCCGATGCAGCGGATCGTCGACGACGAGACTGGTCGCGTCGCCGCGGACCTGATCTCCGACCTGCCCGACGAGAGCCGCGAAGTGCTGTTGCTGTACTACCGCGAAGGCGGCAACTCGAAGCAGGTCGCCGCGCTGCTCGGCCTGTCCGATGCCGCGGTGCGCAAGCGCCTGTCGCGCGCACGCCGCAGCCTGCGCGAGGATCTGATGGCGCGCTTCCAGGAATTCGCCGCGAGCTCGGCGCCGGGCACGGCGTTCACACTCATCGTCACAGCCGGACTGGCTGCATTCGCGAAACCGGCAGCGGCGGGTACGGTCGCAGGTGTCGCGGCTGGCGGCGCGTTTAGCGCCGGCATCGCTGGCAAGGCCGCGCTGGGCAGTGCGAGTGCACTCGGCGCTGCCGGTGTGTCACTGGCGTTCGGCGGGCTCACCATGTGGCTGTGTCGGAAGATGGTCGCGCGCTACGCCGATACAGAGGCCGAGCGCATCGCGATTCTCAAGCTTTACGACCGCTGGTTCCTGTGGGGTTCTCTGGCGGGTGGTCTGTTGGCGCTGTGTATCGGTTTCGTCGCGGGCTTTGGCCAGCTTTCGGTCGGCTGGATGTCGATCCTGCTCGTGATCGCCCTGTTTCCCTACAACTATCCGCTGCTGACCAGCATGCCGCGCCTGATGAATCCATTGATCGCGCGCGACATCGCGCGCGATCCGAAGGGCGGCGCCCGCCGCGCACTGGGCTATCGCCTGATGTTCGGCACGAGCGGCCTGATCCTGACCAACCTCGGTCTCGTGGGTGTACTGCTGATCCTATGGCTCAAGACCGCCTGATCCGTGTTTCCGACGATGTCGCGCAGAGGGTCTGTCCGCGCGAATTCCGTCTGCGGAAGCTTCCTGTTGGCGCGAATCGCGACCCCGACAATGCGCCGTCTTGAAAACCGGTTGCGGTCTCTTGCGTCGACGAAAAAAAGGCCGCGCACTGCGCGGCCTTTCCGTTGAAGTGTTGCCCGTGCCTCAGCGCTGTGGACGCGCCGGACGCAGCTCCTCGCGGCTCAGGAAGCCGTCGCGGTTCTCGTCCATCCACGCGAAGCGATCGGCCAGGCGCGGCATCTTCTCCGACACTTCCACGCGGCTCAGCTTGCCGTCGGTGTTGAGGTCGGCTTCGCGGAACTTCGCATCGAAACGACGCTCGCCCTCGGCGCGACGCTCTGCTGCCTTCGCCGTCTGCCAGGTGCGCAGCTCGCTGCGGGTGAGATAGCCGTCGCGGTTGCTGTCGATCGCATCGAAGTTGGCGACCAGATCGAAACCGCCGCCCTTGTGCGAACGCGGGCCGCCCGGACCACGCTGCGGACGCTCGCCACGTGCATCGGCGCTGCGTGCGCCCTCTCGGCGCGGGCCGCCGGCACGCGGAGATTCGCCACGCGCAGCGCGTTCCGCACGATGTGCGTCGCGACGTGCCTGCATCGCCTGCTGGCCGGCCTGCGCTTCGGCGCGGCTGATACGGCCGTCGTTGTCGGTGTCGAGACGCGCGGGGGCGTCGACACGGTCGCCGCCGTGACCGCGCGGGCCGTGTCCGCGATGCCGTTCGCCATCGGGCTTGGCGGCCTGCGTGCCGGCTGCCGGCAATTGCGCGGCGGCTGCGCCGATCGTGGTGATGGACAGCGCCGCCAGCAGCGCGGTGGTGATGAGCCTCGTCTTCATGGGTGTGTTTCCGTTGCCGCGGCACCGTGCCGCTGTGCAGGGATCAACGCCTGCACCACGCGCTTCGTTGACCGGGCGCCTGCACGGTTCAGCCGGCGGTCGGCGAAGCGGCCGCGCCGCCTGCGACGCCGGTGGGTATCCTGCGGACATGCAGACCCCGTCGCGCCCCGCACCAGAACCGGATGCCGGCACAGGCGAGTTGCGCCTGTTCCACACCGCGCCGCATACCTGCGGCTACTGGCCGGATCGCGAAGCGCGCGACCTCGTGCTCGATCCGCGTGATCCGCGCCTTGCGACGGTCTACACGCAGGCCTTGCGCTGGGGTTTCCGCCGCTCGGGTGACATCGTCTATCGCCCGCATTGCGGCGAGTGTCGCGCGTGTACGGCGGTGCGCATTCCTGTCGAGGCGTTCGTGCCCAACCGCAGCCAGCGCCGCACGCTGGCGCGCAACGCCGATATCGACGCGCGCGTGGTGCCGGCCGAGCGCAACGACGAGCGGCTCGCGCTGTATCGGAAATATCTGGTGTCGCGCCATCCGGCCGGCGGCATGGACGACCACGGCGCGCATGAGTTCGATCAGTTCCTGATCGGCACCTGGAACGAGGGCCGGCTGCTGGAACTGCGCCTGCACGGGCAACTGGTGGCGGTCGCAGTAACGGATCTGATCGAGGATGCGCTGTCGGCCGTCTACACTTTCTACGACCCCGACTTCGTGTCACGCGGACTCGGCACACTGGCGATCCTGCGACAGATCGCCTGGGCGCAGCGCGACCGCCGGCGCTATCTCTATCTCGGCTACTGGATCGATGGACACCGCAAGATGGCTTACAAACGCAATTTCCAGCCGCTCGAAGGCTTCGATGGACGCCAGTGGCGTCCGCTGACGGATGTCGTGCCATGAGCCGCACGTGGCTGATCGCCGTGCTCGCCTGCGCGGCCGTCGTGCTGCTCGCCGCCTGCGTGCGCGTCAACACGCAGGGCGACACGCCGCGCACCGCCGACGCGGCGTCGCCCGGCACGCTGCGCATCGCGACCTACAACACCTCGCTCAACAGCGACGAAGCCGGCGGCCTGCGCGAGCGCCTGCAAGGCGACGACGCCGGCGCGCGCAAGGTCGCCGCGGTATTGCAGCAGGTGCGGCCCGACATCGTGCTGCTCAACGAGTTCGACTACGTGGCCGACGGCAGCGCCGCCGAACTGTTCCAGAAGCGCTGGCTCGAGCGCCGGCAGCCAGGCGGCGGCGAACCGCTGCGCTATCCGTACCGCTATCTCGCACCGGTCAATACCGGCGTGCAGAGCGGTCTGGATCTCGACAACAACGGCACCATCGGTGGAGACGGTCGTGATCGCGGCAACGATGCCTGGGGCTACGGGCTGCATCCCGGCCAGTACGGCATGCTGCTGCTGTCGCGCTATCCGATCGATGCCACTACGGCGCGTACGTTCCAGCTGTTGAAGTGGGATGCGATGCCCGACGCGCGGCGTCCGCGTCATCCCGATGGCCGCCCCTTCCATGCCGACAGCACGTGGTCGCAGCTGCGGCTGTCGTCGAAATCGCACTGGGATGTGCAGGTGCGCGCGCCAGGCGGCGTGATTCACGTGCTGGCCTCGCACCCCACACCGCCCGCGTTCGACGGGCCGGAGAAGCGCAACGTCGCGCGCAATCACGACGAGATCCGTTTCTGGACCGATTACCTGTCGCCCGGCACGCACGACTGGCTGTGCGATGACGCCGGTCGCTGTGGCGGACTGGCGCCCGATGCACGCTTCGTGATCCTCGGTGACCTCAACAACGATCCCGCCGACGGCGCTGGCGACCACACCGCGATCGTCGAACTGCTCGAGCATCCGCGCGTGCTGCGCATGGCCACGCCGCGCAGCGAAGGCGCGATGGAAGCCGCTGAAGCCGACGGGGGCGCGAACGCGCAGCACCGCGGCTCGGCCGCGCACGACACCGGCAGTTTCGGCCCGCGCGTGGGCAATCTGCGTCTCGATTACGCGCTGCCGTCCGTAGGCCACGCGCTCGTCGGCAACGGCGTGTTCTGGCCGCGCAGTGATGCGGCGCATGCCGACATTGTCGACGGCACTGACCATCGCCTCGTGTGGGTGGATGTGACCCAGTAACGCCGAACGCACCGGCGCCGCTGGCGGCGCCGCCTCGGGCTATGCACCGTCGGCATGGACGGTCGTGCACGCGCATGCCAGGACAGACGCGGCGCAGCGCAGCGGTTGTTAGTTCCCGACCACCGCCACCAACAACCCACGCAGGGCAGCGGCGACGGTCTGTCGTCGCACCGCGTCACGGTCGCCGTCGAACTGGAACAATTCGGCGCGCGCATAGCCGCCACGACGCTTCCAGCCGATCCACACCGTGCCGACCGGCTTGTCGTCGCTGCCGCCGCCGGGGCCTGCGATGCCGGTGACCGCGACCCCGACACTCGCCCCGGAATTCACCAGCGCGCCGGACACCATTTCGATCACGGTCTCACGGCTGACCGCGCCGTGGGTCTCCAGTGTGTGCGGATGCACGCCCAGCATCGCCTGCTTGGCCTCGTAGCTGTAGGCCGCCATGCCGCAGTCGAACCAATCGGAACAGCCGGCGATATCGGTGACGGCCTTGGCGATCCAGCCACCGGTGCAGCTCTCGGCGGTGA
This sequence comes from Luteimonas sp., assembly GCA_045810015.1. Taxonomy (GTDB): domain Bacteria; phylum Pseudomonadota; class Gammaproteobacteria; order Xanthomonadales; family Xanthomonadaceae; genus Luteimonas. The sequence continues at coordinate 71,548 of JBJMWR010000010.1, read as the reverse complement.
CCAGACGATGGTGGCGCGCGCGCAGCAGCGCGCCGGTCTCTTCGGCAAGCGTGTGCAGCGCGGCATCGGAGTAGGAGTCGTGCATGAGCAGTCCCGCGATCGAAGCCGCCGTTGTACCGCATCGTGCCGCGCGCGTCGCGCTGGCGCCTGGAACGCCGCGTTTCCGCGCGCCTGAAAAGCGAACGGCCGACCCTCCCGGGCCGGCCGTCGCGTCGATGCGGTGGATCAGTAGCGCATGCGCAACGTCACGCCATAGGTGCGCGGTGCACCGAGGAAGGCGTTGAACGAGCCCGTCTGGATCGGCGCGTCAATACCGACCTGCTTGTAGGTCTCGTCGGTCAGGTTCTGGCCCCAGAACTCCAGCATCCAGCGCTGGTCCTGACGCCCGAAGCCGAGGCGCGCATTGAGCACCGTGTAGGCGTCCTGCATCTTCTGCGGCTTGAGATCCGAGCCGGTGTTGTACTCGGACATGTATTTGGCGCCGATGTTGAAGCGGCCCTGCAGCGCCGAGCCGATGTCCCACTGGTAGGTGGCCGACGCGTTGCCTGACCACTTCGGCGCGAAGCTCATCTGGTTGCCCGGCAGCAGCGGCAGGTCCGGCACGATGTCGTTGCCGTACTCGGTTTCCGCATACGTCACGCCACCCTGCAGCATCAGGCCCGGCATACGGGTCTGCCACAGCACTTCGGCGTCGATGCCCATCGAGGTCACTTCCGGGATCGAACGCACGACGAACGCGGTGCCGAGGAAGCTGTTGAGCTGGAAGTCCTCGTAGGTCTGGTGGAACAGCGCCGCGTTGAACAGCAGGTTGCCGTCGGCCCAGTTGGTCTTCAGACCCAGCTCGTAGCTGTCGACGAACTCGCCGTCGAACGCGGTGTCGTCCACCGGCGTGATGCCGACCTGCACACGGTCGAGATTGAAGCCGCCCGCCTTGTAGCCGCGCGATGCCGACACGTAGGTCATCACGTCATCCGACCAGTCGTAGGCGACCTTCAAGGTGCCCGACCATTCCTTCTCGGTGCGTTCCTGAAACGTGCTGCGGCCGTTGTGCGCGATGTTGGCCCACGGCAAACACATGAAGCCCGCGATCTGCGGCGCGACGGCCGGCACCAGACCCGCCAGCAGCTGCGCACGCAATGCGGGCGGCAGGCTCGCGAAGCCGTTGATGCGCTGCGCCAGCGCCCCGCCGACACGTGCCGCCGGATTGGCCAGCGTCGCCGCGCAGCCCTGCGCGCCGTTGGGATTCGCGTAGTCGGACTGCAGCGTTTTCTTCTCGCGGGTGTAGCGCAGACCCAGAGTGACGTCGAGCGCGTCGGTCACGTGGAAGGTGTTGTTGGTGAAGATCGCCGCACTCTTGGCGTTCTGCTCGTAGCGATCGAGCGCGCCCTGCCCGGTGAAGTTGGTGCCGAACGGGCGACCGCTGACCTGCGACAGGAACGTCGCCGGATTCGCGGTATTGACCGTCAGGCCCAGCGGCGCGAGCTGCGCCGCGATCGCCGGCAGCACCTGCGAGGCGACGGCGGTCGACAGGTACGGCTCGTAGGCGGCGCCGAAATAATAGGAGTCGTTGCGGCCCAGATCCTCGTCCGAATAGAACAGCCCGACCATCCAGTCGATGCGGTCGCTGGAACCGGTCAGGCGGAGTTCCTGGCTGAAGTTCTCGAACTTCACCAGCGAGCCGTCCGGATTCGGCGGGCGATACAGGATGTCCGCGCCGCTGTAGTCGAAGTCGATGCTGGTGATCGCTTCCCAGTCGCGGAACGCGGTGATCGAGGTCAGCACCGCATCGTTGGCCCACGGCGTGGTCCAGTTGACCTCGGCCGAGACGCCCTTGTCCTTGAGGTCCTGCTCGGTGGTGCGGTTGGCGTAGGCGAGACGACGGTCGAGATCGACCACGGGAATAATGCCCTCGCCACCCGGCGTCAGCGCATCGATGATCGCCGCGGTCGGGCCGCGGAACGTAGTCATCGAGACGCAGCAGTTCTCTTCGCGACTGGTGTAGTCGGCGATGAGGTTGATGTTGAGGTTCGACGTGGGCTCGAGCAGCAGCTGGCCGCGCAGCGAGTGGTAGTTCTGGTCGCCGTCGTCGGTCTCCTGGCGGGGACCGCCCGATGTGTCGACGTTGTCGACACCGTCACGCTTGCGCTTGGTGGCGAAGATGCGGAACGCGGCGTTGTCGCTGAGCGCGTCGTTGTAGGACCCCGACACACCGAGCAGACCGTAGTTGCCCACGGTGACCTCGCCTTCGACCGCCTGCGTGTAGCTCGGGCGCCGGGTGATCACGTTGATGACGCCGGCCGAGGTGTTCTTGCCGAACACGGTGCCCTGCGGGCCCTTCAGCACTTCGATGCGCTCCATCTCGCCGAGATCGCCGAAGCCCACGCTGTTGCGCGCGCGGTAGACGCCGTCGATGACGATGCCGACCGAGGATTCCAGACCGGGGTTGTCACCCACCGTGCCGATGCCGCGGATGCGCGCCGTGGTCTGCGCCGCGGACTGCGTGCTGGTGACAGTGAGGCCGGGGACCAGCACCTGCATGTCCTTGATGTCACGCACGCCGGTGTCCTGCAGCAACTGTTCGGGCAGCACGTTGATGACGATCGGCACGTCCTGCAGCGCTTCTTCGCGCTTCTGCGCTGTAACGGTAATCGCCGACAGCGTGGTCGGGGCTTCGTTCTCAGTGCTCGTCGACTGCGCCAGCGCCGGACCTGCGATGGTGGCGGCCAGCGCGACGACGACAGCGTGACTGAGCAGGCTGCGCTGCAACTTACGTGAATCCATGTTGTCCCCCGAATGACGTGTTGTGGTTCTTTCGAAAACCGACTCCCGACGGCGTTGCGCCATCGGGATTCCCCGCCGCTCCGGTCATCGTGGGGGACAGACCGGAACGTCCGGCAGTCGCCTGCCGTGAACGGAAACCTAACACAGCTTCCACACGCGTGCGCATGGACCTTGCGCGCGATCTGCGGGCCGCATGCGAGACCACTGCGGACCGCGGAAAACCGCGGTTTCGGGCAGACTATGCGGCCGGCCAAACGAGCGACTGGATGTCTTCGCCCCAGCACACGCCATTGATGCAGCAGTTCTTCGCCGCCAAGGCCGATCACCCCGATGTGCTGCTGTTCTTCCGCATGGGCGATTTCTACGAACTGTTCTACGACGACGCCCGAAAGGCGGCGCGGCTGCTCGACATCACCCTGACCCAGCGCGGCAATTCGGCCGGCGCGCCGATTCCAATGGCGGGCGTGCCGCACCACGCGGCCGAAGGCTATCTGGCACGACTGGTCGCACTCGGCGAGTCGGTGGCGATCTGCGAGCAGATCGGCGATCCCGCGGCGAGCAAGGGTCTGGTCGAGCGCAAGGTCGTACGCATCGTCACGCCGGGCACGGTGACCGACGAAGCGCTGCTGCAGGAGCGTCGCGACACGCTGCTGATGGCGGTCGCACGCAACCGCGCCGGGCATTACGGCATCGCATGGGCGGATCTCGCGGGCGGTCGTTTTCTGGTCTGCGAGTGCGCGACCCAGGACATGCTCGAAGCCGAGATCGCCCGGCTCGATCCGGCCGAGCTGCTGGTGCCTGACGAAGACGGCTGGCCGGGCTTCCTGTCCGAACGCACCGGTGCGCGCCGTCGCCCGCCGTGGCTGTTCGACAGCGATTCCGGTCGTCGCCAGTTGTTGCAGTTCTTCGGCCTGCATGACCTCACCGGTTTCGGTATCGACGACAAGCCACTGGCCGTGGCATCGGCCGGCGCGCTGCTCGGCTATGTCGAGGAAACCCAGAAGCAGCGCTTGCCGCATCTGACTTCCATTTCGGTCGAAAGCGGCGACGGTGCGATCGCGATGAACGCCGCGACGCGCCGCCATCTAGAACTCGACACCCGCGTCGACGGCGACACCCGCAACACCCTGCTCGGCGTGCTCGATTCCACGGTCACGCCGATGGGCGGGCGGCTGTTGCGGCGCTGGCTGCACCGCCCGCTGCGCGACCGCGTCGTACTCGGCGAACGCTTGCATGCGGTACAGACGCTGATCGACTCCGGCGGTGACGACACCTTGCGCGAGCGCTTCCGCGCCCTCGGCGACATGGAGCGCGTACTCACGCGTATCGCGCTGCGCTCGGCGCGTCCGCGCGACCTGTCCACGCTGCGCGATGGCCTGGCAATGCTGCCGGATCTGCGCGGCGTCCTCGGCACACTCGATTCGCCGCGACTGCGCGCCCTGCACGACAGCCTCGGCGAGCACGCCGGCGAAGCGCATCTGCTGTCCACTGCGCTGGTCGAGCAACCGCCTGTACTCGCGCGCGATGGCGGTGTGTTCGCCGATGGTCACGATGCCGAACTTGCCGAATTGCGCCGCCTGAGCAATCACGCCGACCAGTTCCTCGTCGATCTGGAAACGCGCGAGCGCGAAGCCAGCGGCATCTCCACGTTGAAGGTCGGCTACAACCGCGTCCACGGTTATTACATCGAAGTCTCCAAGGCGCACTCGGCGAAGGCACCCGCGCACTACACGCGCCGGCAGACGCTGACCAACGCCGAGCGCTACATCACCGAAGAACTCAAGACCTTCGAGGACAAGGTGCTGTCGGCGCGCGAACGCGCGCTGGCCCGCGAGCGGCTGCTGTACGAACAGCTGCTCGACGCTCTGAACGATCGCATCGAGGCGCTCAAGCATTGCGCCGGCGCGCTCAGCGAACTCGACGTGCTGGCCTGCTTCGCAGAACGCGGACAGGCGCTGGACTGGTCGCGCCCGCAACTCGACGACGCGCCCGGCATCCGCATCGAACGCGGTCGTCACCCGGTGGTCGAGGCCGTGCGCCGCGAACCGTTCGAGCCCAACGATCTGGTGCTCGGCGATGGCGACGCATTCGATGCGCGCCGCATGCTGGTCATCACCGGTCCGAACATGGGCGGCAAGAGCACCTACATGCGCCAGAACGCGCTGATCGTGCTGCTCGCGCACATCGGCAGTTTCGTGCCGGCCTCGCGTGCGGTGATCGGACCGATCGACCGCATCCTGACCCGCATCGGCGCCGGCGACGATCTCGCCAAGGGCCAGTCGACCTTCATGGTCGAGATGGCCGAGACGAGCTACATCCTGCATCACGCCACCGACCAGTCGCTGGTGCTGATGGACGAGATCGGCCGCGGCACGTCGACCTACGACGGCCTCGCGCTGGCCGACGCCTGCGCGCGCCATCTGGCAGCCGCGAACCGCAGCTACACGCTGTTCGCGACGCACTACTTCGAACTCACCGCGCTCGCACAGCCGGGCAGCGGCATCGCCAACGTGCATCTCGATGCGGTCGAGCACCGCGACAAGCAGGGCGGCGAGACGTTGGTCTTCATGCACGCGGTCAAGGCCGGTCCGGCCGACCGCAGCTTCGGCCTGCAGGTCGCGGCGCTGGCCGGTCTGCCCAAGGCCGTCGTTCGCGATGCCCGCGCGCGCCTGGCCGAACTCGAGCAGCGACGCCACGACAGTCCGTCGCCGGCACCGCTGTCAGCCGTCACGCTCGACAGTCCGCAACAGATCGGCCTGTTCGCGCCGGCATCTGCCGCGCTCGAAGCGCTGGCCGGACTGGATCCCGACGAACTGACGCCCAAGCAGGCACTGGAAGCGCTGTACCGGATGCGGGCGCTGCTCTGAGGGCGCAGCGCGGCCGACTTCAGCAGCCGCGCGTCACGGGGAGCCCGGCACATGCTCAGACCCGTTCCGATCCCAGCGCACCGGGCGAGCAGCAGAACGGATGACGGCACTCCGGCCGTTGGAAGAGCGCGCCTGCCTGCGCCTCAATGACGCGCATTGAAGCGTTCCTGCATGCACGCGCGCGCGAGTCGGAGCGACTGCACATGTGACTTTCGATAGCCCAGGCCTATCGAATAGACGCGAACAATCGATTTCCTTCTTCGCAATGACTGCGCCTACTCTGAACGTCCATTACGGAAGGCCGCCAGCCATGCGCCAGCACATCGACTCCCTTCCAGCGCAGCCGCGCTGCCGCACATCGATCGCCCCCATCGCGGATTGATCCCACGGCGTCGCGCCGTCGGGCGCGCCCCCTGTCATCCGCGCTATCCACACTTGTCTTCCGATGCCCGCCGACCCACCCCGGCGCGGCATCGCCGAACGACCACACGGGAGAACTCCAGCCATGTCCACCGACGCCAAGTGCCCCTTCCATCAGACCGCCGGCGGCGGCACCAGCAACCGCGACTGGTGGCCGAACCAGCTGCGCCTGGATCTGCTCAACCAGCATTCCGCGAAGTCCGACCCGATGGGCGGGGATTTCGATTACGCCGCCGAGTTCGCAAAGCTCGACTACGACGGCCTCAAGCGCGATCTCGCCGCGCTGATGACCGATTCGCAGGACTGGTGGCCGGCCGATTTCGGCCACTACGGCGGCCTGTTCGTGCGCATGGCCTGGCACAGCGCCGGCACCTACCGCATCGGTGACGGGCGCGGCGGTGGCGGTCGTGGACAACAGCGCTTCGCGCCGCTCAACAGCTGGCCCGACAACGTCAGCCTCGACAAGGCGCGCCGTCTGCTCTGGCCGATCAAACAGAAGTACGGCCGCGCGATTTCGTGGGCGGATCTGATGATCCTCACCGGCAACGTCGCGCTAGAGACGATGGGTTTCAAAACCTTCGGCTTCGCTGGCGGCCGCGATGACACCTGGGAGCCGGACCTCGACGTGTACTGGGGCCGCGAGACCACGTGGCTCGGCGGCGATGTGCGTTATGCGCACGGCTCGCACGGTGTGCCGAAGGATGGCGACGACGGCGTGCTGGTGTCGGATGACGATGCCGACGGCGACGTGCATTCGCGCAAGCTCGAGAACCCGTTGGCCGCGGTGCAGATGGGCCTGATCTACGTGAACCCCGAAGGCCCGGACGGCAATCCCGATCCGCTGCTCGCCGCCGCAGACATCCGCGACACCTTCGGCCGCATGGCGATGGACGACGAGGAAACCGTCGCGCTGATCGCCGGCGGCCACAGCTTCGGCAAGACCCACGGCGCGGCGCCGTCCGAACACGTTGGCGAAGAACCCGAGGCGCATACGCTCGAAGCGCAGGGCTTCGGCTGGCACAACAGCTTCGGCAGCGGCAAGGGCGCCGACACGATCACCAGCGGTCTCGAAGTCACCTGGACGAAGACGCCGGCGCAGTGGAGCAACGATTTCTTCGAACACCTGTTCGGTTTCGAATGGGAACTGTCGAAGAGTCCGGCCGGGGCGCAACAGTGGGTGGCGAAGAACGCGGAGGCGACGATTCCGCACGCCTACGACGCGTCGAAGAAACAGCTGCCGACGATGCTGACGACTGATCTCGCGCTGCGCTTCGATCCGGCCTACGAACAGATCTCGCGTCGCTTCCTCGAGAACCCGGACCAGTTCGCCGACGCGTTCGCGCGTGCGTGGTTCAAGCTCACCCATCGCGACATGGGTCCGCGTGCGCGTTATCTCGGCCCGGAAGTGCCGGACGAAGTGCTGATCTGGCAGGACCCGGTGCCGGCGGTCGAACATGCGTTGATCGACGATGCCGATGTCGCCTCGCTGAAGCAGGCGATCCTCGCCAGCGGCCTGTCGGTCTCCGAACTGGTCTCGACCGCGTGGGCGTCGGCGTCGACGTTCCGCGGCGGCGACAAGCGCGGCGGCGCGAACGGTGCGCGCATCCGGCTCGCACCGCAGAAGGACTGGGCGGTCAACAATCCGCCGCAGCTGGCGAAGGTGCTGACCGCGCTCGAACAGGTGCAGGCCGATTTCAATGGCAAGGCCGCAGGCGGCAAACAGGTGTCACTGGCCGATCTGATCGTGCTCGGCGGCGCGGCCGCGGTCGAGAAGGCCGCGCAGGACGCCGGCGTGACGGTGACCGTACCGTTCTCGCCGGGCCGCAGCGATGCCTCGCAGGACCAGACGGACGTCGAATCCTTCGACGCGCTGGAACCCTGGGCCGACGGTTTCCGCAATTACGCCAAGGGCCATTCGGTGGTGCCGCTGGAGCATCTGCTGATCGATCGCGCACAGTTGCTGACGCTGACCGCGCCGGAAACGACCGTGCTGGTCGGCGGCCTGCGCGTGCTCGGCGCCAACCACGACGGCAGCCAGCATGGCGTGCTGACCGATCGCCCTGGGGTGCTGTCGAATGATTTCTTCCGCAATCTGCTCGACATGGGCACGGAGTGGGCACCGGCGGGCCGCACCACGTTCGAGGGTCGCGAGCGCAGCACCGGCACGAAGCGGTGGAGCGGCACACGCGTCGATCTCGTCTTCGGCTCGAACGCGATCCTGCGTGCACTGGCCGAGGTCTACGCCAGCGACGACGCGCAGGAGAAGTTCGTGCGCGACTTCGTCGCCGCGTGGACGAAGGTGATGGACCTGGACCGTTACGACCTGCGCTGATCGCCACGCGACATCGCGCTCGGGCGACTGTGTGACCGGACGCCGATGCTCCATGCATCGGTGTCCGCGTTTCCGGCAGCGACGCGGCGACCGAAAGTAGGATGTGTAGAGCGCTGCGAAACCCATCTCACGCACGCGCCACATAAAACGCTCTGCCTCACTGCAGCGGCGAACGGATGTGGTGATCGGTTTCGCTGCGCTCTGCCCTCCTACGAAGCGTTCTTGGGGCACGCCCAGTACCAAGCGCGCGTGATGCAGTCGCGTCGCCGTCCTACACTCGACACCCGAACCATCACAGACCCGACGACCGATGCATTTCGATCAACGCAGGCGTCGCCTGCTGCAGGCCGGCACGCTGGCTGCACTGGCGGCCGCCCTGCCCGGCTTCGCGCGCTCGCCGGATCTCGACGCGACCAGCACTGCCGAAGACGCGACCGCCGGCCTCGACATGCGCGGTCGCACCATCGTCGTCACCGGCTGCACGTCCGGTATCGGCCAGGAAACCATGCGCGTGCTCGCGCTGCGCGGCGCGCACGTGATCGGCACTGCGCGTTCGCGGGCGAGCGGTGACGCCGCTTGCGCCGCGGTCGACGGTCGCGCGACGCCGGTGGTGCTGGATCTCGCCGATTTCGATTCGGTCGTCGCGGCGAGCGACACGATCCGCGCGCTCGACGTGCCGCTCGATGCGCTGGTCTGCAATGCCGGCGTGGTGCTCGACGATCTGGAACAGGTCCGCGGCATCGAGAAGACCTTCGTCGTGAACCATCTCGGCCACTACCTGCTGGTGCGGCATCTGCTCGATCGCGTCATCGCCGCGCCGCAGGGCCGCGTGGTCGTGCTCGGCAGTAGCGACGAACGCAATGCGCCGCCGGGCGGCATCCAGTTCGACGATCTGTCCGGCGCAGGCTGGGACGCGCGCTACGCGCATTCCAAGCTGGCGAACGGCCTGTTCTCTCTGGAACTCTCGCGGCGCCTGACGGGCACACGCGCAACATCCAATTGCGTGTCGCCCGGTCATACGCGCAGCAACATCCTGCGCAACGTCGGCAACCGCTACCGCGATGACGCGCGCAGCGTGCGACAGGGCGCCGCGACACCTTGCTGGCTGGCGGCTGGGCCAGCCGCGGCGGGCATCAATGGGGCGTTCTACCGCGATTTCGCGCCGGCGCCGCAGAGCAATGCACAGCGAAACCCGGCGATGGCCGCGCGGCTGTGGGCCGTCTCGGAAACGCTGGTCGAGGACTGGCTGCCCGCTTGACCGGTCAGTCCGTACGTGCCGGTTTCCACGCGCCTCCAAGCCGGATGCCAGGCGTCGCCTCACGGCACTGCGGCGGCAGCGAACTGCGCCTGCGCTCGCGTACTTCAGGTGGCGAGGTATCGCGCACCTGACGCTCCACCTCGGCGCACCACGCCGGATACGGATAACCCGCGTCCGCGCTGTTCCTGCTGACTGGCACATCCAACACGCCCGATCGCACCTGCCACGATCAGCGTCGTGTGTATCCGCATCACTGCGCTCCTGCCATTCCCTGGGGATGGGCCCAGCTTGTCGCAATCGGGCGCGGCGTCGTTGAACGGCCGCCAACGCAGCGGTGCATCGGATCAGAGCGCGTCGATGTCACCGAGTGCGCGGATCAGTTTCCGCGCGCGCTTGTCGGGCTTGTGCTCCGGCGCCTGGTAGCCGGCACGCGCGGCGCGCGCCTCCGCCAGCCGTGCCGTGCGCGCGTCACGCGAGGCTTCGGTTTCGCTGTAGAGCGTCTGCGCAACGCTCGCAGGTCCACGCGTATCCGACAGTCCGGCGACCGCGACTTCGAACACTTCCTCGCCGCGTGCCACGCGCAGTGCATCGCCGATGCGTACCGCGCGCGCGGGCTTCGCGCGCTGGCCGCCCACATCGACCTTGCCGGTCTCGATCGCCTGTTTGGCCAGCGCGCGCGTCTTGAAGAAACGCGCGGCCCAGAGCCAGAGATCGAGGCGGACGCTATCGGCAGCATTGGAAACCTGTGCTTCGCTCATGCGCCCGATATCGGTGCGCCAGCGGGCAAATCAAGCAGTGCGCGGAACCCGCCCTGCAGATTCGCGAGCACGAGACGTCCTTCGTAACCCGCTGCGATGCCGTCGACGATCGACAGACCCAGGCCATACCCGGGCATCCGGCTGTCGAGGCGCACGCCGCGCTGCAGTGCCTGCTCCAGTGCATCTGGCTGCATGCCGGGGCCGTCGTCGTCGACCGCGATCCGCACGCGTCCATCACTGGAGGTCGCGTGGATACGCACGTGCGCGCGCGCCCACTTCGCCGCGTTGTCGACGAGGTTGCCGAGCATCTCTTCCAGATCCTCGCGCGCACCGGCGAACACCAGATCCGGGGCGACCTGGCAGTGCAGCGTCACGCGATTGCCGGCGGTCTGCGCGAACAGCCCGCACAGCGCCTCGGACACTGGAGCGATCGACGTGCGCTGACGCGCATCGACCGCGAAGCCGCCCGCGAGCCTGCGTTCCACCTCGCTGCGCATGCGCTGCACCTGGGTGGATACGACATCGGCGATGTCGTCGCCCGGGCGCTGCGCCTCGGCCGACAGCACAGCGAGCGGCGTCTTGAGTGCATGCGCGAGGTCCTCCGCGGCGTGGCGCGCGCGTGCGACGCGGCGTGCGTGTTCGTCGAGCAGATCGTCGATCTGTTCCGCCAGCGGTGCCGCCTCGGCGGGCCAGCGCTCGGCGCCGAAGCGCACGTCGTCGCCATTGCGCACGCGCTGCAGGATGCCGCGCATACGCCGCAGCGGGCGCAGGCCCCATTCGATCTGCCAGGCCAGCAGCGCCAGTAGCGCCGCCGCCGCGCCCGCGAAAGACAGCATCGCCGCTTGCCGGAACCCACGCGTTTCGGCGATGACATCGCCGCGATCGCCGGCGACGTGCACGGGAATGGGATCTGCGACACCCGGCAGCCGCAGCAACTGCGCGCGCATGCGCAGCTGCTGACCGCGCGGGCCCTCCACGACCGACCACACGGTGGCGTTACCGGGCACATCATTGGCAACGAGTTCGTCGTCCCACAGCGAGCGCGAACGCACCGCGTCCGCGCCCTCGCCGATGCGCCAGTACCAGCCGGAGAACACGCGTGCCCAGCGTTCGTCGGCGGGCGGGCGGCGCAACTGCCAGCCGCCGTCAGCGCGCGCTTCGAGCAGGCCGGCGAGCGTCGCGAAATCGTCGTCGAGTCGGCTGTCGAGCGCGCGTTGTCCGGAGCGTTCGAACATCGCGCCGAGCAGACCACCGGCGATCAACGCCGAGATCGCCACGCCCAACGCGCCGGCCAACCACAGCCGCCAGCGCAGCGACAGCGCGCGTCGCAGGTTCATGGCGTCTCGGACAACCGGAAGCCCTGACCGCGCACCGTGTGCAGAAGCGCGACGCCGAGCTTGCGACGGATCCGCCCGATCAGCACGTCGAGTGCATTCGAGTCGGGATCGAAGCCGTTATCGTAGACGTGTTCGCCGAGTTCGCCGCGACTGACCACGCGGCCGGCGTGATGGATCAGATACGCAAGGATGCGGTATTCCTGCGCGGTCAACGCAAGCGGATCGCCGCCGAGCGCGAAGCGGCCCGCATTCGCGTCGAATTCCAGCGGTCCGCAGCGCAGACGCGGCGACGCATGGCCGGCGCTGCGGCGGATCAACGCCTGCAGCCGCAGCACCAGCTCCTCGATCTGGAACGGCTTGGTGAGGTAGTCGTCGGCGCCGGCGTTGAAGCCGGCCAGTTTGTCGTGCCAACGGCTGCGCGCGGTGAGCACCAGGACCGGCAAGGTGAGGCCCGCTTCGCGCCAACGGTGCAGCACCGAAACGCCATCGAGATTCGGCAGACCGAGATCGAGCACAACCGCGTCATAGGCTTCGGTCTGGCCGCGGAACTCGGCATCCGCGCCGTCCTCCGCACGATCGACCGCGAAGCCCGCAGCGCCCAGCGCAGCGGCGACGCGCGCCGCGAGTTCGACGTCGTCTTCGGCCAGCAGGATGCGCATCAGTCGTCGATCTCGACCTTGAGCAGGCGCCCGGAGCGCGCATCGTACTTCAGCTCCACCACGCGGCCATCGCGCATCAGGATTTCGATTTCGTACTCGTCGTCGTCCTGGTCGAGTTCCACCTCGATCACGCGCCCCGGATAGCGGCGTTCGGCATCGACGAGCAGCCGTTCGAGCCGCACGAATTCGCCGCTGCGCACACCGTCGCGGGCGTAATCGGCGGTGCCTTGCGGATCCTGCGGATCGGCGTGCAGCGGTACGGCGAGCGGCGCTGCGAACAGAACGGCAGCTAGAGCGATCGGAGCAATGAGAGTACGCATGGCGCAAGTGTGGCGACGCGGATTAACAGAACCGTGAACGGCTCGATCATAACCGCGTTAAGCGCGATGGGGAGACTGGCATCAACCGGTTGCAGACCGGTGCACGCCAACCCACATCGAGGAATTGCCATGACCCGTACCGCCATTGTCAGCCTGATCGCCGCTGCCGCATTCGCCGTCGCTGCACCGCTCGCGTTCGCCCAGGACCGCGACGACCGCCGCGGCGACGAGGACCGCGTGCATGCCGCAGCCGCCGCCAAGGCCGACCCGCGTTTCCGCGCCAACAGCGCCTCGCTCGACAGCATCCTCGCCGATGCGCAGCGTCGTCATCCGGGCCGTGTCATCGACGTGTCCTATGACGACGGCGAGTACGACGTCGACATCCGCCAGGACGACGGCCGCATCGTCGAGCTGGAATACTCGGCGCGTACCGGTCGCATGCTCGAGGCCGATTACGACTGATCCATCGACGAGAGATTGTCGGAATGAAGGGCGCTGGATTTGATCCAGCGCCCCTTTTTTTTGCGCGGGCGGAACTGTTTGCGGCCGCGAGTACTGGAAAGTCTGGGATACGCTTCCGATCGCGATGTGAGCGCTTGCCGGCTGCAACACGCTGCCCCCCCGACAAACGCAAACGGCCGCCTTGCGGCGGCCGTCGTGCGACTCGAAGCAGCCTGATTACTCGGCGGCGGCAGGAGCCGGTGCTGCAGCAGCTGCGGCTGCGGCCTTGTCGGCGCGCGCGCGCTCGTTCTTCGCTTTTGCCGAAGCGGAGAGGTCTTCCTTGATGCGCGCCTTCTTGCCTTCCAGGCCACGCAGGTAGTACAGCTTGCCGGCGCGGACGGCGCCACGGCGCTTCACTTCCAGCGAGTCGATGATCGCGCTGTGGGTCTGGAACACGCGCTCGACGCCGAAGCCGTGCGAGATCTTGCGGACGGTGAACGCGGAGTTTAGGCCGGCGTTCTTCTTACCGATGACCACTCCCTCGTAGGCCTGCACACGCTCGCGATTGCCTTCCTTCACCTTCACGTTGACGACGACGGTGTCGCCCGGGCCGAACTCGGGGAGTTCGCGGGTGGTCTGGGCGCTTTCGAATTCCTGCAGCAGGGTGTTCAGGGAGGGCTTGTTGGTCATGATCTTTGCCTGTTGGTGTCGTTATAGGCGTGGTGCACGTGGACGCACGCTCTGGCTCGGCGAGCTCTTCGGCTCGGGTGAAACGGGTTAGCCGCGCATTATAGACGGGGTCGCACGGCGAATGCCAGCACCCCGGCGGGCGGGATCAGCCGCCCGATCCGCCGGTCGCATCCCCGCCCTGCCCGGCCCGCCAGGCCGCCAGAAGGCGGCGATCGGCCTTGCCGAGCGCGGCCTCGTCGATCAGGTCCGGACGCCGCTCGAGGGTGCGGACCAGCGATTGCTGGCGCCGCCACTTGGCGATCTCGGCGTGGTTGCCCGACAGCAGCACGTCCGGCACCCGGCCCATCTCATGTTCGACGGGACGCGTGTAATGCGGGCAATCGAGAAGACCATCGCCTTCGAAACTGTCCTGCACCGCGGATTCCGCGTCGCCCAGCGCGCCATCCTGCAACCGCGCGACGGCGTCCACGACGACCGCCGCGGCCAGTTCGCCACCCGACAGCACGTAGTCGCCGATCGACAGCTCCTCGTCGATCTCGGCCTGCAGCAGGCGTTCGTCGACGCCCTCGTAGCGGCCGCACAGCAGCAGCAACCGCGGCAACGCTGCGAGTTCGCGCACCTTGGCCTGGGTCAGCGGGCGCCCCTGCGGACTCATATAGATGACCCGCACCGGCGCGGGATCGGCCGCACGCGCGGCGGCGAGCGCCGCTCGCAGGGGCTCGATCAGCATCACCATGCCGGGGCCGCCGCCAAAGGGGCGATCGTCGACACGGCGGTAGTTACCTTCGGCGTAATCGCGCGGATTCCAGCCCTGCATCGTCAGCAGACCACGCTCGCGTGCACGGCCGACCACGCCGACGGCTGCGGCCTGGTTGATGAAATCGGGGAACAGACTGACGACGTCGATGCGGATCGCGGGATTGGGAATTGGGGATTCGGGATTCGGCAATGCGTCCGACGTCATGACTGCTTCTCCAAATCCCGAATCCCGAATTCCCACTTCCCGGCTTCTCAGAATTCGGGATCCCAGTCCACCGTCACCAGCGCCGTGTCGAAATCGATCGACACGATGTAGTCCGGCACGACGAAGGGCACCATGCGCTCGCGGTCGCCCTGCGCGACCAGCACGTCGTTGGCGCCGGTCGAGAACAGATGCGAGACGACGCCGAAATCGACGCCTTCGACGTTGCGCACGCGCAGGCCTTCGAGGTCGACCCAGTAGTACTCGCCGGGCCTGGGCGGCGGCAGCGCCTCGCGCGGCACGAAGATTTCGAGTCCGCGCGTCGCTTCGGCACCGTCACGATCCTCGACACCGGGCAGCGTCGCGACGACGCCCTTGGGCGTCTCGCGACCCTTCGCACCTTCGCACTCGCGCTCAATGCCGCGCGCGTCGCGCAGCACCCAAGGCTGATAGCGGAAGATCGCGCTGCGCGGCTCGGTGAAGGATTCGAGTTTCACTTCGCCACGCACGCCGAACGCGCCATGGACCTTGCCCACCTGGATCATGCGGCGGGGAGGTTGGCGCGTCGGGTCATTCATATCGACAGCGGCCGCGCCCGGAGGCGCGGCCCATGGATCAGGCAGCAGCGGCGGCCGCAGCCTTGCCCGCGTCCTTGTACAGGCCGCGGACCTTGTCGGTCATCTGCGCGCCCTTGGACACCCAATGGTCGACGCGCGCGGTGTCGAGGACGACGCGCTGCTCGCCACCGGTCGCGACGGGGTTGTAGTAACCCACGCGCTCGATGTTGCGGCCGTCGCGCGCGCTGCGCGAGTCGGTCACGATGATGTGGTAGAACGGACGCTTCTTGGCGCCACCGCGCGTCAGACGAATCTTGACCATTTGCTTTGCTTCCTGTGTTGCCCAGTCGCCAGAGTGGCGAGGTAAGCCGGCGATTATAACGGGAATTTCCCGGACGGGTGCAAGCCCCGCCCCCTGGCAGCGCTCAGGCCACCGGCACCCACGGCTGGGTGTCCAGCGCGCGGGCCAGCAGCGCCGGCAGACCCGCCCCCTGCCCGAGCAGGCGACCGTCGACCGATCCGATCAAGCGTTGCCCCCGCGCGTTGCAGGCGAATGCGGCTGTGCCCGCGTCGAACTCGCTCAGCATCACCGGGCGGGTCACCTGCTCGATGCCCAGCGCGTCCAGTCCCGCCTGCAGCAGGCGCTCCTGGGTCCCGCGCAGCGCATCGGCCCGGGGCCAGACCATCGTTGCGCCGTCCCACAGCCCGACATTCCAGACCGAGCCCTCGATGACCAGGCCGTCCGGTGCGACAAACAACGCGTCGTCATCGCCCATGCGTCGGGCCAGACGCTGGTGCTGGAACAGCGGAAACGTGCCCACGTGCTTGAGCGCCGCGGTATCGCGCTGGAACACGAAGCTGCGCAAACGCAGCGGCGCAGGCGCCGGGTCCGCGGGCGGCGCGATCGACACCAGCACGTCCAGCCCTGACGGGCCGGACCCGGCCTGCGGCACCACGGTGACGCGTACCGTCGCGTCCTGCGTGGCGGTCCCGATCACGGCAGCCGCGACCGCCTGACGCACGCGGTCGGGATCCAGGCCGGTGTCGAACAAGGCCCGCGAGGCCTCGTCCAGGCGTTGCAGATGCAGCGCGAAGCCGCGTACCGCGCGACCGCGCAGCTGGAAGGTCGTGAAATGCCCATCGTTGCGCAGCGCCGGGCCGGTCAGGTCCTCGACCGTGGCCGGACGGCCGTTGCAGTAGACGATGGTCCCCGTCACAGCAGGGCCTCGGTATCCGACCACCAGCGTTCGACAAGCGCGCCGGCGGGCTCGGCCCGCGCCTGCCACGCGGATTGACCGGCCCAGGCCTGCAGCCCGGCCAGGGCATCGGCGCGGGTCGCCGCCTGACGCATCGGGGCGGTGAGTCCACGTTGCACCGGATACGGCTGCGGCGCAGGCGCGTCGTCGGCGGCCGCGGCGCGCACGTAGCCGGTTGCGATCGCGCGCCCCAGGCGTCCGGAAAATGCGCGCGTCGGCCAGGTGTCTTCGGGTTCGGTGGTCGCCAGTGCAGCCGCCCAGGCCGGCGCGATGGCCGCCTCCGGCGTGCGCAGGAATGCGGTGCCGATCTGCACCGCGCTGGCGCCCAGTGTCAGCGCGGCCGCGATTCCGCGCCCGTCGGCGATGCCGCCCGCGGCGATCACCGGAATCGACACCGCATCGGCCAGCCGCGGCAGCAGGGCGAACAGGCCGGTCGCCTGTCGCTCGGCGTTCCCCGCATCGAATGCGCCGCGGTGCCCGCCGGCTTCGAAGCTCTGGGCGACGATCGCATCCGCGCCGGCGGCTTCGGCCGCCTGCGCTTCGTCGCGCGTGGTCACGCAGGCGAACCATACGATTCCGGCGCTTTTGAGCGCGGCGACGAACGCGTCGGGAAACACGCCCATGATCGAGGACGCCACCGCCGGCTTCGCGGCGAGCAGCGCCGCACATTGCGCATCGAAATCGGCCGGGGTCGCATCACCGGCATCTGCGGGCACCTCTGGTCCCCACTGCGCGAGGAACTCACGGGTCGCGGCCTCGCTCACCAAATGGCGTGCCGGCGCGGGATCGGGAATCCAGAGATTGATCTGCGCGGGCCCCGCGGACGCTGCGCGGAAATCGCGCATCCACGCGCCGATGTCCCCGGGCTGCGACAGCACCGCGCCCATCGCGCCCATGCCGCCGGCAGCAGCCACCGCGGCCGACAGCGGGACCGGACAGGCGCCGGCCATCGGACCGAGCAGTACCGGCACGCGCAGGCCGAAGCGCCTGCAGAACGCGTCGGCCCGCTGGCGCGCCGGACGGCTCATCGGATCAGCGGAACGGCATGCGGCCCATGCCGCCCATCATGCCCTGCAGGCCGCGCATCATGCCCTTCATGCCGCCGCGGGCCATCTTGCCCATCATCTTTTCCATCTGCATGTACTGCTTCATCAGCTTGTTGACGTCGGACGGCGTGGTGCCGGAGCCGGCGGCAATGCGCGCGCGGCGCGAGCCGTTGAGCAGGTTCGGATTGCGGCGTTCCTTCTTCGTCATCGAACCGATGATCGCGATCATCCGCGGCACTTCCTTGCCCTGGCTGACCTGCTGCTTGAGGTGCTCGGGCACCTGGCCCAGACCGGGCAGCTTGTCCATCAGGCTGCTGATGCCGCCCATGTTCTGCATCTGTTCGAGCTGGTCGCGCATGTCGTTGAGGTCGAACTTCTTGCCCTTGGCGACCTTCTCGGCGAGCTTCTGCGCCTTGTCCTTGTCGACCTGGCCTTCGACCTGTTCGACCAGCGACAGCACGTCGCCCATGTCGAGGATGCGGCTGGCGACACGCTCGGGATGGAACACATCGAGGCCGTCGACCTTTTCACCGGTACCGACGAACTTGATCGGCTTGCCGGTGATGTAGCGCACCGACAGCGCCGCGCCGCCACGGGCATCGCCGTCGGTCTTGGTCAGCACCACACCGGTCAGCGGCAGCGCTTCGCCGAAGGCCTTCGCGGTATTGGCGGCATCCTGGCCGGTCATCGAGTCGACGACGAACAGCGTTTCGACCGGATTGACCGCGGCATGCAGCGCCTTGATCTCGTCCATCATCGCTTCGTCGATCGCGAGGCGGCCGGCGGTGTCGACCAGCAGCACGTCGATGAAGGACTTCTTCGCCGCGGCGATCGCCGCGCGCACGATATCGACCGGCTGCTGCGAGGAATCGGACGGGAAGAACTGCACGTCGACCTGTTCGGCCAGCGTCTTCAACTGTTCGATCGCGGCCGGACGGTAGACGTCGGCCGACACCACCATGACCTTCTTCTTGCGCTTTTCCTTGAGCAGCTTGGCGAGCTTGCCGACCGTCGTGGTCTTGCCCGCGCCCTGCAGGCCGGCCATCAGGATCACTGCCGGCGCCGGCACGTTGAGATTGAGCTCGGTCGCCTGCGCGCCCATGACCGCGGTCAGTTCGTCGCGCACGACCTTGATCAGCGCCTGTCCCGGCGTCAGCGACTTGAGGACTTCCTGGCCGACCGCACGCACCTTGATGCGCTCGATCAGCGCCTGCACCACGGGCAGCGCGACGTCGGCTTCCAGCAATGCGATGCGCACCTCGCGGGTGGCCTCGCGGATGTTCTCTTCGGTCAGACGACCGCGGCCGCGCAGGCGCTCCATGGTGCCGGACAGGCGCTGGGTCAGGGACTCGAACATGCGGGACTCGATGCGACGGAATACGGCCGCCGATTATAGCCGCCGCCCTGCAGGGCCCGCTGCCCGCGCGCCGTGATGCTCCCTTCGGACGCGCCCGGCATGAGACACTCGCGCGATGACAATCGTTCTCATCGCAGCCCTGCTCTATGTGCTGGCGGCCGCGGCGCTCGTGCGCGGCGTCGCGCGCGAACCGGCGCCCGCTAGGCTCTGGTGGGCTGCGCCTGCGCTCGGCGCGATCGCACTGCATGTGACCGCGCATGTGCTGGTGTGGCGCGATGTCGGCGCCGAACTGCACTTCTTCGCAGCGCTGTCGCTGGTCGGCCTCGGCATGGCCGCGCTGACGGTGCTCTACGACGTGCGCGGTCGCATGGCGGCGCTGGGGGTGATCGTGTTTCCGATCGCCGCATTGACCCTGCTCAGTTACGGACAGGCCGCGCATCCGTCGTCGGACACACTCGACTGGCGCCTGCAGATGCACGCCTGGTTCGCGTTGCTGGCCTATGCCGCGCTCGCGGTCGCCGCCCTGCTCGCGCTGTTGCTGTGGGCGCAGGAACGCGCGCTGCGCCGGCGCGAATTCCATCGCTGGCTGCGCGCGCTGCCACCGCTGACGGAACTCGAATCGCTGCTGTTCCGCACGATCTGGGTCGGCTTCGCCCTGCTCACCGCGACGCTCGTCACCGGCGTCGTATTCGTCGACGATTTTTTCGCCCAGCACCTGATGCACAAGACCGTGCTCAGCGTGCTGTCGTGGCTGGCCTTCGGCGCTCTGCTGTTCGGCCGCTGGCGTCACGGTTGGCGCGGCGCCCGCGCCGTCGGCTGGACCCTGGCCGCGATGGCGCTGCTGGTGCTGGCGTTCTTCGGCAGCAAGTTCGTGCTGGAACTGGTGTTGCGGCGGACCGTCTGACGGCTGCGTACCGGAGGTGCCAGTGCAGCCGTCGGGTCGCTGGCTGCTTTTGCATATCGATGCGGTTCCGCGATGACGAGCGCCGCGCTCACGTCGCGCAGTGGAGCGCGGTGTCCCTGCCCCCGCACCACGATCTGAACGGATTCCAACCTGCCTGCCGGTTTCGGCGTACGCCGGAATACTTGCCTTGACAACAATTGCACGGGCGAGGAATATGCGCCGCCATGGACACCACCCGCCCCTGCGCCTCCGCCAGCGGTTCTTCGCTGGGCCTGCTGTTCCGGCAGGTCCGCGACGCCATGTGGGCGCGGATGGCCGATGAGCTGTCGAAAGCCGGCCACGATCTGAGTTTCAGCCAGTACATCACGCTGAAGAAGCTCGCCCTCGGCACCACGGGCGCAACCGATCTTGCGCGCGCCGCCGAACTCAATCCCGGTGCGATGACGCGGTTGATCGACAAGCTGATCGAACGCGGCCTGGTCGAGCGGCATGCCGATCCCGGCGACCGGCGCGTGGTGCGCATCCAGCTCAGCGATCAAGGCCAGGCGATCTGGCGCGACATCGACCAGTGCGGCAACCGCGTGCGCGAGCGCGCGATGTCGGGCATGGACGAGGCGCAGCGCCTGCAGTTCATCCGCGTCCTCGAACAGGTCCGCGACAACCTCTCCTTCCCCGGACAGTGACCATGTCTTCTTCCATGACACGCGCCCCGCGTCGGGCGCGGGCTGCCGCATTGCCGATCGTCGCTGCGCTGCTGCTTGCCGGCTGTGCCAGCAGCCGCGGACTCGCACCGCAACTGACCACCACAGATGCCGACACGCTCGCCACGACGCGCAGCCTCGGCAGCGAGTGGCTGAGCGCGGCCGATTTTCCGCGGGCTGACTGGTGGACCGCGTTCGCCGATCCGCAACTCGACGCGTTGATCGGCGAAGCCCTGCGCGACAGCCCGTCGCTGGCCGCGGCCGATGCCCGCGCCCGCAGCGCGCGTGCGCAGGCCGGACTCGCCGATGCACAGCGCAACCCGACGCTCGCTGCCAGCGCACGCGTGAGTGGCGTGCAATTGCCCGCGACCATCGCGCCCGAACCGCTGGGCGGCGACTTCAAAGCCAGCAACGTGCTGATGTTGAACTTCGCGTGGGCCCCCGACCTGTGGGGTGGCCAGCGCGCCAGGTTCGAAGCCGCGGCCGGCCAGGCACGCGCCGCGGAAGTGGATGCGCAGGCCGCGCGGCTCACGCTGTCGACGAACGTCGCGCGCACCTACATCGCGCTGGCGCAGGCCTTCGACACGCAGGACGTCGCCACGCGCGAACAGGCGCGTGCGAGCCGCCTGCGCGATCTCGCCGCGCAGCGCGTCGACGCCGGTCTCGACAATCAGCTGCAACTGCGTAACGCCGACACGTCGATCGGCATCGCGCGTCAGCAGGCACAAGCGGCGCAGCAGCAGATCGACGCGCTGCGCAATGCGCTGGCGGCGTTGCTGGGCAAGGGTCCGGACCGCGGTCTCGACATCGCACGCCCGCAGCTGCTGCAGGCCGCCGCGCCGCATGTGCCGGCGGTGCTGCCGAGCGAACTGCTGGGCCATCGCGCCGACGTCGTCGCTGCGCGCTGGCGGGTCGAAGCCGCATCGCGCGGCGTGGATGCGGCGCAGGCCGCGTTCAAGCCGAGCGTCAATCTCAGTGCACTGGTCGGTCTCGCCGCCGGCAATCTGTCGGACCTGTTCGGCAGCGACGCGGTGCTCGGGCTCGGCGGACCGGCGATCAGCCTGCCGATCTTCGACGGCGGTCGCCTGCGCGCGGGCCTGTCGCAGCGCGATGCCGATTACGACCTCGCCGTCGCCAGTTACAACCAGACGCTGGTGACGAGCCTGCGCGAAGTGACCGACGCGCTGCAGTCGGCGCGCGCATTCGATGCGCAGATCGCGACAGTCAGTGAGGCCACCGAAGCCGCACGCCAGGCCTTCGCACTCGCCGACACGCGCTACCAGGCGGGCCTCGGCAACCAGCTCGATGTGCTCGCCGCGCAACGTCCGCTGTTCCAACTCGAACAGCAACTCGCCGCCCTGCGTGCGCAACGTCTCGGCGCATCGGTCGATCTCGACCGCGCGCTCGGCGGCGGCCTCGTGCCGACCGCGCCCACCTCTTCCATGCAGACCCACGCCGGGACGATCACGCCATGACTTCCGAATCCACTTCCACTGCCGCCGCCGCCGCACCGCAGAAGAACGGCAAGCGCCGTCGCGCACTCGCGATCCTCGCCGCCGTGGCCATCGTCGCCGGCATCGGCTGGGCCGCGTGGTATCTGCTGGTCGCGCGGTGGCACCAGGACACCGACGATGCCTACGTGCAGGGCAATGTCGTCAGCATCGTGCCGCAGACGATGGGCACGGTGGTGTCGATCGATGCCGACGAAGGCATGCGCGTCAAAGCCGGCCAGGCGCTGGTGCATCTGGATCCCAACGACGCGCAGGTCGCCTATGACCAGTCCGTCGCGAATCTTGCCGGCACCGTGCGCCAGGTCCGCGGGCTCTACAGCAGCGTCGAATCCGGCCAGGCCGATCTCGCCGCGCGTCAGGTCGCCGTGCGCCAGGCGCGCGAGGACGTGAAGCGTCGCGAGGGACTGGTCGCAAGCGGCGCGGTGTCGCGCGAGGAACTCGCGCATGCACGCGACATCCTGGCCGGCGCCGAAGCGGCGTTGTCAGGTTCGCAGGGCCAGCTGTCACGCAGTCGCGCGCTGGTGGATGCAACCGAAATCGCCAGCCAGCCGCAGGTGCAGGCGGCCGCCGGCCAGCTGCGCCAGGCGTGGCTCAACCTGCAGCGTATGGCAATCGTCGCGCCGGTATCGGGTCATGTCGCCAAGCGCGACGTGCAGCTCGGCCAGCGTGTAGCGCCGGGCAACACGCTGATGACGATCGTGCCGCTGGAACAGGTGTGGATCGAAGCGAACTTCAAGGAAACCCAGCTGACGAAGATGCGCATCGGCCAGCCGGTCGAAGTGCACGCCGATCTCTACGGCAGCGACGTGCGGTACGACGGCCGCGTCGCGAGTCTCGGCATGGGCACGGGCAGTGCGTTCTCGCTGTTGCCGGCGCAGAACGCCAGCGGCAACTGGATCAAGATCGTGCAGCGTGTGCCGGTGCGGATCGAACTCGATCCCAAGCAGGTCGTCGAGCACCCGTTGCGACTTGGCCTGTCGATGCACGTCGATGTCGCCATCCGCGACCAGGACGGCGCCGTACTCGCCTCGGTCGATGCGCCGCGCAACACGCCGCTGCTGTCGACCGATGCCTATGCAGAACAGCTCGCACAGGCCGATGCGCTGATCGAACGCACCATCGCGCAGAACCTGCCGGCGTCCATCGTCGCCCATCGCTGATCCGCCGCCCGCCGAGTCCGCCATGT
The DNA here is from genome assembly GCA_045810015.1 of Luteimonas sp. Taxonomy (GTDB): domain Bacteria; phylum Pseudomonadota; class Gammaproteobacteria; order Xanthomonadales; family Xanthomonadaceae; genus Luteimonas. The sequence continues at coordinate 48,206 of JBJMWR010000010.1, read as the reverse complement.
CCACGACCACTGCCGACGCGCCCGGCGCGCCTGCCCCGGCCGCGCCCACCGCGTTCCGTCCGCCGAACCTCGCGCTGACGACGATCGGCCTCGCGCTGGCGTCGTTCATGCAGGTGCTCGACATCACGATCGCCAACGTGTCGCTGCCGACGATCGCCGGCAACCTCGGCGCGAGTTCCAACCAGGCGACGTGGGTGATCACTTCGTTCGCGGTCAGCAACGCGATCGCGCTGCCGCTGACCGGCTACATGGTCCGGCGCTTCGGCGAGCGCAAGCTGTTCGTGTGGGCGACGTTCGCTTTCGTGCTCGCGTCGCTGCTGTGCGGTCTCGCATCGAGCATGGGATTTCTGGTGGCGGCGCGCGCGATCCAGGGCTTCGTCGCCGGCCCGATGTATCCCGTCACCCAGGCGCTGCTGATCTCGATCTATCCACCTGCCAAACGCGGTCAGGCGATCGCATTGCTGGCGATGGTGACCGTGGTCGCGCCGATCTGCGGGCCGATCCTCGGCGGCTGGATCACCGACAACTACAGCTGGGAATGGATCTTCTTCATCAACGTGCCGATCGGCATCTTCGCCAGCGTCGTCGTCGCCAACCAGCTGCGCGGCCGGCCCGAGAAGCTCGAAACGCCGAAGATGGATTACGTCGGGCTGGTCACGCTGATCATTGGCGTTGGTGCGCTGCAGACGCTGCTCGACCTCGGCAACGAGGAAGACTGGTTCGAATCGACCAAGATCGTGTGGCTCGGCATCACCGCGGTGATCGGCCTGGCGGTATTCCTGATCTGGGAACTCACCGAGAAGGATCCGATCGTCAATCTGCGCCTGTTCCGGCACCGCAATTTCGCCTTCGGCACGATCGCGATGGTGCTCGGCTACGCGGCGTTCTTCGCGGTCGGCCTGCTCGTGCCGCTGTGGCTGCAGCGCAACCTCGGCTACACGCCGATCTGGGCCGGCTTCGCGACCGCGCCGATCGGCATTCTGCCGGTACTGCTCACGCCACTGGTCGGCAAGTACGCGACGCGTTTCGACCTGCGCGTACTCGCCAGCTTCGCCTTCATGGTCATGGCGTTCACCAGCTTCCTGCGCTCGGGCTTCAACCTCGACGTCGACTTCCAGCACATCGCGACTGTGCAGCTGTGGCAGGGCCTCGGCGTCGCGCTGTTCTTCATGCCGGTGCTGACGATCCTGCTGTCGGATCTGGAGCCGCACGAGATTGCCGCGGGCTCCGGCCTGGCGACGTTCTGCCGCACGCTCGGTGGCAGCTTCGCGGCGTCACTGACGACCTGGGGCTGGAACCAGCGCACCACGGTGCATCACGCGCAGCTGATCGAACACATCCCCGCGCACGATCCGACGCTGCAGCAGACCGTCACCGCACTCGGCAACGGCGACGTGCAACGCGGCGCGATGATGCTCGACCAGATGATCGCGCAGCAGGCTGCGCAGCTCGGCTTCAACGACATCTTCCACCTGCTCGGCATCCTGTTCCTGGTGGTGATCGCGTTCGTGTGGATGGCGAAGCCGCCGTTCGTGGCGAAGCTCGGCGGTTCCGCGTCGGGCGGGCACTGAGTCCACGCGCAGTGGCGTCGAGCGTCAGCGGTCCTGCAGCCTGATGTCGAATGGCTGCAACGCAGACAGCGTGCTGATGTCCTGCTGCCGGCGCGTCTTCAGATCCACCAGAAAGTCGCGCGCCGCATCGTCGTAGCCGCGACGACTGATGGCGATCACCGTCGTGCCCTGCCCGCCCGGACCGGGGAAGTAGCGATAGGCATTCCATTCGACGATGAGGCCGGACGCATCGCGTGCCGACATCAGGAAGTCCAGCAGGATTTCGTCACCCGCATCGTTGACGAGCACATCGTAGTTGGCGACCGGATCGGTGGCCTTGCGTGCCTCGATCTGTTCGATCATCGCGCGCACCGTCTGCACGACACCGGCGCCGACTGGCCGCACGTCGATCAGGACCATGCTGTCGTAGCGCTGCACGCGCTGACCGGCCGGCACGTACTCCTGTTTGTAGAGTTCCGGCGAGGGCGTGCTGACCCATTGCAGCGCGAAGTCGGTGTCGCCGAACCGGATCGGACCCGGCACACCGATGCGATCGACGACATCGACTGCAAGCACACCCGCCGGCGCGCACAGCAGCACCAGCCACCACACCGCGATCGCCCAGCGCTTCAGAATGTCTCTGCGGAAACGGCGCATCTGCATCTGTCCTGGATGTCGATCGCGGCGGAGTGCCACACCCGCAATCTGCGCCGACACATGACGGATGGGCATCGGACCCTGCCGCATCCGCCCGTCAGGCGGTTGCCAGCAGGACCACGCCGGTGATCAGACCCAGCGCCGTGCCGCCGAGCACCTCGGGCACCGTGTGCCGCGCCATCCGCAATCGCGCCCAGCCCAGCAATGGCATCGCAGCCAGCGCGACGATCGATGCCGCAGGCCACAGTGGCCACGCAGCCACGCCCGCGAACGAAAGGCTCGCCATGTGCAGCGACAGCTTGATCCAGCGGTTGGCGATGCCGGCGACGCACAGCATCGCGACGGCAGCGAGCACGCCGTTCGACGTCGCCGACGCGCGGCCACCCATCCACAGCCAGTAGGCACCGGCAACCAACAATGCGAGTGCGTACAGCAGCGGCCGTTCCTGCCGACGTGATGCGTCGACGGTCTGCCAGCGGCCGCCGCGGCGCCGCTGCCAGATGAAGACCGACACGATCGCGATCGCGACGCCGATACCTAACGCGGTGCGCGACAGCGATGCGGGATCGACGCGCCAAGCTGCCAGCAGCGCGAGCGCTGCGAGCACGAGAAAAGGATGCAGGACGATGGAGACGACGCGCGCGGCGGTCGTCGAGATGGACGTTCGGGGCATCGCCCGATGTTAGCCGGCGCGCCGCGTCAGATGTGTTCCAGCGCCTCGGCCAGGCGCTCGACGCCGATGACTTCCATGCCCTTGAAGCTGCCGGTCTTCGGCGCATTCGCTTTCGCGACGATCGCGCGCTTGAAACCGTGCGTCGCCGCTTCGCGCAGGCGCTCTTCGCCATTGGGCACGGGGCGTATCTCGCCACTCAATCCGACCTCGCCGAACGCGATCGTCTTGTCCGGCAGCGGCGCATCGCGCAGCGACGACAGCACCGACAGCAGCACCGGCAGGTCGGCTGCGGTTTCCTGCACGCGGATGCCGCCGACGACGTTGACGAACACGTCCTGGTCGCCGGTCATGATGCCGCCGTGGCGATGCAGCACCGCCAGCAGCATCGCCAGACGGTTGCCTTCCATGCCCACCGCGACGCGGCGCGGATTCGACAGCGGCGACGCATCGACCAGCGCCTGCACCTCGACCAGCAACGGCCGCGTACCTTCGCGCGTGACCATGACGCAACTGCCGGGCTGCGGCGTGCTGCCGCCGGACAGGAAGATCGCCGACGGGTTAGGCACTTCCTTGAGACCCTTGTCGCCCATCGCGAACACGCCGAGTTCGTTGACCGCGCCGAAGCGGTTCTTGAACGCGCGCATGACCCGGAACCGGCTGCCGCTGTCGCCTTCGAAATACAGCACTGCATCGACCATGTGCTCGAGCACGCGCGGGCCGGCGATACCGCCTTCCTTGGTCACGTGACCGACGAGGAACACGGCGGTGCCGGTCTCCTTGGCGTAACGCACCAGTCGCGCGGCGGATTCGCGGACCTGGCTCACCGAGCCCGGAGCGGCGGTCAGCGATTCGGTCCACAGCGTCTGGATCGAGTCAGCGATGATCAGCTTCGGGCGCAGTTCCGACGCGTGCTGCAGGATGCGTTCGATGCCGGTCTCGGCCAGCGCATGCAGACCATCGAGCGACAGGCCGAGCCGCACCGCGCGACCCGCGACCTGCGCGAGCGATTCCTCGCCGGTGACGTACAGGCCCGGCAGCGTGCCGGCCATCTGCGCCAGCGCCTGCAGCAGCAGGGTCGACTTGCCGATGCCCGGATCGCCGCCGACCAGCACGACCGCGCCTTCCACGAGGCCGCCACCGAGCACACGATCGAACTCGCCGATACCGGTCGACACGCGCACGTCTTCGCCCTGCTGCACGTCCTTGAGCGCCATGACCTTGGGCGCGTCGATCTTTCCGGCCCAGCCGCTGCGACGCGACGCCGGTGAACTCGCCGCGGCCGCGCTTTCGAGCACGATCTCGGAGATCGAGTCCCAGGCGCCGCAGGCACTGCACTGCCCCTGCCACTTGTTGAAATCGGCGCCGCACTCGTTGCAGACGAAGGCGGTACGGGCTTTGGAAGCGGTCTTGGCCACGGCGTGTTTGCGAAAACGGGAGTGGCCGCAGCATAGCGGAGCCCTGTCGCAGCATCGGAGACCCGGCGTGGCTGTCGCCTCCCTGCAGGAGTGTCGAGGCCAGAGCCCTCGTGTCTACCCGTCTGCGCCAGCACTCGACCACCCGCATGCCCTCAAGCGCCGCAGCGTCGACATGCTGACGCTGCCGATTGCATAACACGGCTCAGACTGCTGAGTTGATGGCACGCATAAAAGGATCGCTACCCAACACCGAAACCGGTGCCTCACTGGCGAGGTACTCCGATGAGGTCCAAGTACGGTGCTCACAGTGCCAAGCACCTGGTCGCGTGTTCGCACGGTGGGAGCCATACTCCTGGCACGGGACATACGAGTGCTCGCAATGCGGCTTGGTGCTGAACACCGGCGAGGAACATTGGGTTTGCCCCGTGGCGCTGGTTGGAAGACGACCATGCGGGCACTGCGGCCACCGCGGGGTGCCGTGCGCGAGGTCTTAGAGGAGCCGCCTCAGGCGAACTTGGTCGCCGCCGACGTGGCGCGCCCTGAGTGCGCCCGCGTATCCCGCGTGGAGATCACCGCAGAGCACAGCTTTCCAGACCACCGCTCAATCGACCCGCACTTCGGCCTGCCACTTCTGATGACAGCGAAGTGCCGCCACGGTGTGTTATGGGCCTACAGCAAACGCCATCTACGAGCGCGCGGGCCTACACAGCACCCAAGCTGTGGGGGCAGTCGTGCTGCGGGTAGTAGCGGGATGTTCTACCGGCTGCCGAGATGGATGAAGCTCGCCAGGAATCGCGAGGGAGTCCTCGAGGCGCTCCTGAGGATTGAGCAGATCAGGCTGTCAGAGTCTGACTCCGTGTCGCCTGACGACCAGTGCGTGCAACCATGACTGCGGGATTGAGTGCAAAGAGAATCCTGCTAGGCGTTGTTGCAGTGACGGGCGTCGCGGCGCCGTGTCTGTACATCATGAGGCCTCAGCAGGGCCTGCCGCCGCAGATCGCCGACTCATGGCTACCGCTGCCCCAGGCGTCTATGGATGCTCGGGAACTGACGGTAAGGCGACTGTTGCTCGTTGCCATGGAAGCCGAGCAAAGCACCAGCCCCCCTCAGAACCCCTGGCAGTCGCTCGCGATGACCTGTGGCGAGGGAGGACAGAATGAGCCGGCGGAACGATACACGGCAGTGATTGGCGACTGGTGGCTTGCGGACGATCCTCAGCTGTGGCGAGTGAGGATGGATCCGCATGGTTCGACGATGTGGGTGAAGGTCGAAAATCTCGCTCTGAGCTTTGCGTCGTCTCTTGAGACTGGGAGTGTCGCGCCACCGGAGTACACCTCCGTCCTGCCCATCGAGCACTTCGCCGATCTTCGCGACGCTTGGTCAGCGCCTGCGGTCTGGGCCGAAGCCACAGAGTGGCGAGTATGTACGGACGGGCGTCCAGCGTTCTTCGAAGCGTGCGTGCGAGGGAAATACGTGGCCAGCCGACGGACCTGCGGGGAAGGCGAGGCGTCAGCCCAAGCGGTCGAGCGGTTGTGGGGCGCGTTTCAAGCGAGCCTGCCCGCGCCGCGCGGCCGGTCTGGGAAGAGCGCTGACTGACTGTGTTGGTGAGGGGGCTCTTCAGGCGGCAGCTTCCACCTGCAGGCGGCGCGTGCCAAGGCGTACTGGTCTGCGTGCTCGCGATCTAGCCATTTCGGCTCGAAGCGACTCTTGCAACTCTCGAATACAGTCCGCCAGCCTCAGCTGCTCTTCTTGACAGAAGTCCACCCAGAGCTTCCGCTCTGACAAGAGCAGCTAGGTTGACCGTCGATGCTTTCCACAGCCCTCTCCCCACTTCGGTCCGAGGATACCGTGCGTAGAGGCAAGCGCTTACAGCCAGCAAGGTGCCAAACCGACGCCGCCAACCGGGGCGTCGACGCCCTTCAGAAACGAAAAACCCCTTGAAAACAAGGGGTCTATCGATTTGGTGCCGGAAATAGGAATCGAACCTACGACCTACGCATTACGAATGCGCCGCTCTACCAACTGAGCTATTCCGGCTTGGGACGCGAATTCTAGGGAGCGCGGCGCCTGCGGTCAATCGACCAGTTGCAAGCGCAGTTCCTTGGGCAGGGCGAAGACCATGTTCTCCGGCTCGCCCGACAGCTCGCGCAGGCCGTCGGCGCCGAGTTCGCGCAGGCGGTCCAGCACACCCTGGACGAGGATGTCCGGCGCTGAAGCACCCGCGGTGACGCCGATATGGCGACGGCCTTCGACCCAGCGCGGGTCGATTTCCTCGGCGCCATCAATCAGGTACGCCTCCACGCCGTCGCGCTCGGCGAGCTCCCGCAGGCGGTTGGAGTTGGAGCTGTTCGGCGAGCCGACGACGAGCACCAGATCGCATTCGCGCGCGAGGTCGCGCACGGCGTCCTGGCGGTTCTGCGTGGCATAGCAGATGTCGTCGTTCTTCGGCCCCTGCAGCACCGGGAACTTCTCGCGCAACGCGGCGATGACGCCGCGGGTGTCGTCGACCGACAGCGTGGTCTGCGTGGTGTAGGCCAGATTTTCGGGCTGACTGACGACCAGCGCGGCAACATCGGCCTCGTCCTCGACCAGATAGATCGAACCGGTGCCCGCCTCGGCGCGCCACTGGCCCATCGTGCCTTCGACTTCGGGGTGGCCCTCGTGGCCGATCAGCACCACGTCGCGGCCGGCGCGGCAGTGGCGCGCGACCTCGAAGTGCACCTTGGTCACCAGCGGACACGTGGCGTCGAACACCTTGAGACCGCGACGCGCGGCTTCTTCGCGCACCGCCTGCGAGACGCCATGCGCACTGAAGATCACGGTGACGCCGTCGGGCACCTCGTCGAGTTCCTCGACGAAGATCGCGCCGCGGCGCTTGAGGTCTTCGACGACGAAGCGGTTGTGCACCACTTCATGGCGCACATAGATTGGTGCGCCGAGCGTCTCGATCGCACGCTTGACGATCTCGATCGCGCGATCGACGCCGGCACAGAAGCCGCGGGGGTTGGCGAGGACGATGTCCATAGAACCGTAGTTTACCGAAGGCGGCTGGAATGAAGCGGCAACGGGCATGACGAAGTGTCTCCTGCATGGCACGTGCCCGCCTCGCCTCCCGGGCGCTGGGACGGATGGGAGGCGACGCCGCGGGACACCTGCGCCCGACCCTGAACGCGTCCAGGGCCCTGGAGACTCGCGCCGGAAGCACGCTTCCATCCGATGCGCTGTGCGCCTTGATCCCGGATCAGGCCCAGGCGAGCGGTGCCCATTCCGCAGCGCGCAACGAAGACCTACGCCTTCTTCTTCGCCGGAAAAAACCCGAACAGTGCGATCCCGATCGCGCCACCCACGATCGCGGCATCGGCGAGGTTGAACGCCGGCCAGTAATGGTCCTGCCAGTGCCACTGGATGAAATCGACGACGTGGCCGTGGATCTGGCGGTCGATCACGTTGCCCAGGGCGCCGCCGATGACCAGCGCGAACGGCAATGCGGTGCGCCAGTCACGGCGCGGGGTCTTGGCCAGCCACCAGCCGAGCGTGCCGCAGATCACGATCGCGAGGATCGTGAAGAACCATTTCTGCCAGCCACCCGCGTTCGCGAGGAAGCTGAACGCCGCGCCGGTGTTGTAGGTGCGGTACCAGTTCCAGAAGCCCTCGATGACCGGAATGGCGGTGTACTCGGGCAGCGCGGTCAGCACCCAGTACTTGGTCAACTGGTCGAGCACGATCACCACCACCGACAGCACCAGCCACGGCAGGGCGTTGGGCGTCACCTTGGCCATCAGAACCACCTCCGCAGCTCGCCCTGCCCGTCGCGACCATCGGTCGCGATGTTCTCCACACAACGACCACACAGCTCGGGATGCTCGGCATGTGCGCCGACATCGCCGCGACGCTGCCAGCAGCGTACGCACTTGGGCTTGCCCGTCGCGCGGGCGGTCACCCCGATCGCAGTCGCGCTGGCGTCGTCCACGATCGTCACGTCACCGCTGATCAGCAGGAAGCGCAGTTCATCGACGGCCGGCGACAGCCAGTTCGTATCCGCCACGTTGCAGTGCAGTTCGATCTCGGCATCGAGCGCTGCGCCGATCTCGCCGCTGGCGCGCATCGGTTCGAGGACTTTTGACACGCGCTCGCGCAGTTCCAGCACGCGCTCGAAATCCTGTGCCGACCAGTCGGCATCGCTGCCGAGTGCGGTCAGACCGGTGTACCAGGTCGCGAACTGCACGTTGGCCTCGCGCGTGCCCTGCCCCGGTGCGGGCAGATGGCGCCACAGCTCTTCCGCGGTGAAGCTCAGCACCGGCGCGATCCAGCGCGTGAAGGCTTCTGCGATGTGATACATCGCGGTCTGCGCGCTGCGGCGGCCCACCGAATGCTCGGGCATCGTGTACAGCCGGTCCTTGGTGACGTCGAGGTACAGCGAACCCAGATCGACGCTGCAGAAGTTCGACAGCGCCTGCACGATTTCGGCGAAGTCGTAGCGCGCGTACGCATCTTCGATACGCGCCTGCAGCTGGCCCGCGCGATGCACGATCCAACGGTCCAGCGCGACCATGTCCTGCGGCGCGACGAGATCGCGTGCCGGCTCGAAACCCGCGAGATTGCCGAGCAGGAAACGCGCGGTGTTGCGGATGCGGCGATAGGCATCGGCGGTACGCTTGAGGATCTCCTGCGACAGCGACATCTCGTTGCTGTAGTCGGCCGAGGCGATCCACAGGCGCAGGATGTCGGCGCCGAGCGTCTTCATGATGTCCTGCGGCTCGATGCCGTTGCCGAGCGACTTCGACATCTTGCGGCCGTGCTCGTCGACGGTGAAACCGTGCGTCAGGCACTGCCGGTACGGCGCGGCCTGGTCGATCGCAACACCGGTCAGCAGCGAGGACTGGAACCACCCGCGATGCTGGTCGGAGCCTTCGAGATAGAGGTCGGCCGGCTTCTGGTAGCCACGCGCGAGCAGCACGCCTTCGTGGGTGACGCCCGAGTCGAACCAGACATCGAGGATGTCGGTGATGCGGTCGTAATCCGCCGCCTCGTCGCCGAGCAGTTCGCTGGCGTCGAGCGTGTACCAGATGTCGACGCCGTGCTGTTCGACGCGATCGGCGACCAGACGCATCAGCTCGGTGCTGCGCGGATGCGGTTCGCCGGTTTCGCGATGGACGAACAGGGCGATCGGCACGCCCCAGGTGCGCTGGCGCGAGATCGTCCAGTCCGGGCGTCCTTCGACCATGCCGGCGATGCGCGCCTGGCCCCACTCGGGATACCAGGTGACGTTCTTGATCGCGGCCAGCGCATCGTTGCGCAGGTTGGCCTGCGACATCGAGATGAACCACTGCGGCGTCGCGCGGAACGCGATCGGCGTCTTGTGGCGCCAGCAATGCGGATAGCTGTGCTCGAGCTTCGCGAACGCGAGCAGGCTGCCCTGCGCGCGCAGCGCGTCGACGATGACGTCGTTGGCCTTCCAGATGTGCAGGCCGGCGAGCACGGTGTCGCCTATCGGCGGGGTCGACGGCAGATAGACGCCGCGGCCGTCGACCGGGTTGAGCTGGGCCGCGGTGTAGAGGTCGAGCAGGCCGTAGACCTTGCCGACGACGTAGTCCTCCTGGCCGTGACCGGGCGCGGTATGCACGGCACCGGTGCCGTCTTCGGCCGACACGTGTTCGCCGAGGATCACCGGGATGTCGCGCTCGGCATAGAACGGATGCGCGAGCACCAGGTGCTCGAGCGCGCTGCCGGCGACGCGGCCGTGCACGACGACATCGCCTTCGACGCCGTAGCGGCGCAGCGCGCGTTCGCTCAGTGCATCGGCCAGCACCAGCCAGCGACGACGGCCGTCCTGCGCAAGCGGACCTTCCACCAGCGCGTACTCGAGATCGGCGCCCAGCGACACGGCGAGCGATGCCGGCAACGTCCAGGGCGTGGTCGTCCAGATCGGCAGCGCAACATCGACGTCAGGCGGCAACGTCGCGCCGAATGCGTGCGCGAACGCGGACGAGTCGCGCGCGACGTAGGCGACGTCGACCGCGGGCGAGATCTTGTCGGCGTACTCGATCTCGGCTTCGGCCAGCGCCGAGCCGCAATCGAAGCACCAGTGCACCGGCTTCACGCCACGGGTCAGATGACCGTTGTCGACGACCTTGGCCAGCGCGCGGATTTCGTCGGCTTCGAAACGGAAATCAAGCGTGCGATAGGGGTTGTCCCAGTCGCCGAGCACGCCGAGGCGCTTGAAGTCACGGCGCTGGATGTCGATCTGCTCGTTGGCGTATTCGCGGCACTTCTGCCGGAATTCGACCGCATCGAGCTTGACGCCCACCTTGCCCCACTTCTTCTCGATCGCGATCTCGATCGGCAGGCCGTGGCAATCCCAGCCCGGGATGTAGGGCGCATCGAAACCCGCCATGCCCTTGGACTTGACGATGATGTCCTTGAGGATCTTGTTGACCGCGTGGCCGAGATGGATCGAACCGTTCGCGTAAGGCGGGCCGTCATGCAGCACGAACTGCGGTCGCCCGCGCGCATGGTCGCGCAGCTGCGCGTACAGGCCCTCTTCTTCCCAGCGCGCCAGCATCGCCGGCTCGCGCTTGGGCAGATCGCCACGCATCGGAAAGTCGGTCTCCGGCAGATGGATCGTCGACTTGTAGGGATTGGAGTTGCTGGCGTCTGCGCTCACGCGTAGTCCTGTCGTTGCGTTTCGTGTCGTGGGGAATGCGGCGCGGCGAGGACGGCCCGCGCCTGTGCGGCGTCGAGATCCATCTGCGTGACCAGACTCGGCAGGTCGTCGAACTTTTCCTCGTCGCGCAGACGCGCGACGAACTCGACCTCGATGCGGCGGCCGTAGAGATCGCCGTCGAAATCGAACAGATGCGCTTCGAGCAGCGGCTCGACACCGCCCACCGTCGGCCGCGTGCCGAAGCTCGACACCGACGGCCAGGGGGCGTCGCCGATGCCGTGCACGCGCGTGGCGTAGATGCCACGCAGCGCCGGCACCTTGCCGCCGAAGCGGAGATTCGCGGTGGGGTAACCCAGCGTGCGACCAAGCTGCTTGCCGCGCACCACGCGACCGGACACCGCATACGGCCGTCCGAGCAGACGCGCGGCGTGCTCGAAATCACCGGCCACCAGTGCGTTGCGGATGTGGGTGCTGGAGACGCGCTCGCCATCGACGACCAGCGGCTCGATCTCGCCGGCGATGAAACCCGCCTCGCGACCCAGCGCCTGCAGCGTCGCCAGATCGCCAGCGCGTTTGTGGCCGAAGCGGAAGCCCGGGCCGACCCACACTTCGCGCGCGCGCAAGCGCTGCACCAGCACCGCATCGACGAAGGCTTCGGGCGACATCGCGGCCATGCGCGCATCGAAACGCAGCAGGCCGACCACATCGGCGCCCAGGCCACGCAGGCCTTCGAACTTCGCACGCACCGGTCCCAGACGCGGCGGCGGCGCTGCAGCGGCGAAAAACTCGCGCGGCAACGGCTCGAAACTCAGCGCGGCCGCCTCGACCCCCAGCACGTGGGCACGCGCAACCGCGTGCCGCACCAATGCCTGGTGCCCGAGATGCAGCCCGTCGAACGCGCCGATGCAGACCACGCTGCCGTCGGCACAGAGGGGCCCGCCGGCGATGTCGCGGAACAGCCTGCTCATGTGGGTCCGTTGCGGCGGGCGCGCCAGTGCACGCCCGCGGAAAAAAGTGACCGGCAAGTATAGCCGCCCCCCGGCGCGCCCCGGGTCCGGCCGCCTCGCGTGCGGGTCAGGCTCAGTGCCGCAGGTGCCGTGGCCGCAGACCGAGGGCGACCATCGCGCCCGCATACGTCGCCCCGCCCGCGCCGATCACCAGCACCAGCCAGCCGATCCGGTGGAGCGCACCCGGGATGTCGGTCCACGCACCGATCCAGAACCGCAGGCCCAGCACCACGACCGTCATCGCCGCGCAGGCGCAGGCCAGGCGCAGCGTGTAGGTCGCCCAGCCGGGCTGGGGGGTGAAGATCCCGCGCTGGCGCAGATATCGCCACAGCAGCGCTGCGTTGACCACGCCTGCCAGCGCCGTCGCCAGGGCGATACCGCCATGCGCGCCCGGGATGTCGTAGAGCCACAGCGGCGTGGTCAGCGCGATCGTCAGCACGACGTTCGCCGCGACCGTCCAGATCGCCGCACGCATCGGCGTTTTTGTGTCCTGACGCGCGTAGAACGCGGGCGCCAGCACCTTGCTGAGCATGAACGCCGGCACGCCGAGGCTCATCGCAGTGAGGCTGATCGCCGCCATGCGCGTGTCGTCGGCACCGAACGCGCCGTAGTTGTAGACCGTGGCGGTGATCGGCTCGGCCAGCAACAACAGCCCCAGGCCCGCCGGCACACCGGCCAGCAGCGCCATGCGCAGGCCCCAGTCCAGCGACTGGCTGTAACCGCGCACATCCTCGGCCGCGTGCCGGCGCGACAGATGCGGCAGGATCACCGTGCCCAGCGCCACACCGAACAGGCCCAGCGGAAATTCGATCAGGCGATCCGAGTAGTACAGCCAGTCCACGCTGCCGGCCGCCAGCAATGATGCGAACGCGGTACCGACGAGCAGATTGACCTGGGCGACCGATGACGAGAACAGCGTGGGCAGCATCAGCCTGCCCACCTTGCGCACCTCCGGATGCTTGAATCCGGGCCGGAAACGCGGGCGCAGCCCGAGGCGGCCGAGTGCCGGCCACAACAGCGCGAGCTGCAGGAAACCGGCGATCAGCACGCCCCACGCCAGGCCCTGGGGCGGCAATGCGAAGCGCGGCGCAAGCCACAGCATCGCCGCGATCATCGTCAGGTTGTGCAGCACCGGAGTGAACGCCGGCAACGCGAACTTGCCGTTGCTGTTGAGGATCGAGGCCGACAGCGACATCAGCGAAATGAAGAACAGGTACGGGAACGTGATCCGCAACATCTGCGCGGTCTGGCCCAGCAATTCCGGCTGATCCACCCAGCCGGGTGCGAACAGACGCGCGATCACCGGCGCCAGCAACATGCCCAGGGCGCAGACCACCAGCACCACCGCGCACAGCGCGCCGGCCATATGGTCGATGAAGGATTTCAGCGCGGCGCGGTCACCGCGCTCCTTGATCTCGTTGAGCACCGGCACGAAAGCCATCGCCATCGAGCCTTCGGCGAACACCCGACGCAGGAAATTCGGGATGCGATAGGCGACAATGAACGCACTCATGGCACCGCCGGTGCCGAACAGCGTGGCCTGCAGCATGTCGCGGGCAAAGCCGGCGATCCGCGAGATCAGGGTCATCGCGCTGAACACCGCGCTCGAACGCAGCAGTCCGTCGCGCTTCTTCGGGGCCGGATTGACGGCCGCCGGATCGGGGGCGGTCACCAGCTCGCGCCGTTCAGGACGGGTCGGTTGACGCAAGTATCTGAAAGACCCATAATTTCCTGCTCAAATTTCCAGTTCGTCCGGCCAAGCCGGATTTTCACACGTCCAGCTTCCAGGAATCCATCGTGGCAAACATCAAGTCCGCCAAGAAGCGCGCCAAGCAGACCGTTGTGCGCAATGCGCGCAACTCCGCCCAGCGCTCGCAGCTCCGCACCGCCGTCAAGAAAGTGCTCAAGGCGCTCGAATCCAACGACGCCACCGGCGCACAGGAGGCGTTCAACGTCGCCCAGCCGATCCTCGACCGTTTCAGCTCGCGCGGTCTGATCCACAAGAACAAGGCAGCTCGTCACAAGAGCCGCCTGACCGCACGCATCAAGGCGATCAAGGCCGCTGCCTGATCCCTGCCCGGCCGCCTCGGCGGTCGATGCGAGAAAAACCCGGCCTTTGGCCGGGTTTTTTGTTGTGCCGGACCGTGCCCGGTCCGCCATTGCGTGACGTGCGAAAACGGATCCACCTGCCTGCAGGCGGGCGGATGGGCGTCGCATTGCGTTCGATGAAATGCCGCAGACACCGGCCGGCCGTCGCTGCGACCGGGCCTGCGCCAGGACGAACGGATCCGGCACATGTGCGAGCGATCGGATGCGGCGTTTGCACGTCCGATCACGCGGACACGCGCGTTCCGATCGCGCGCACACCCTCGCCTGCCGCGTCATCGCAGATGCGCGCAACGTATTACAGGGTGTCGGTGACCACGTCTCGAAGCCGGTGATCCGGGCAGCGCAGCGGCTATGCGCGCGTGGCCGAGCTTGTCATTCGCGAAGCAAGCTGATGACCGGAGACGCAAGCGTCATCGATCGCGCATCGCCCTGATGCTGCCTGCGTGCGTGCGCCATACGCGGCGCGTGACGCAGACACCGTCAGAACGTGGCCCGTGCAGCTCGGACCGGGCAGCGCGTGTTCGCTGCCCGCTCACCTCAGACGGCGTCCGCCGCCTCGCGCTCTTCGCGATCCATGTCGTCGAGCGCGGACTGCACTTTCAGCATGACTTCGCGGGTGCCGTCATGCGCCAGACCCGAGATCAGGAACCACGGCGCGGTCCAGCCCAGGGTTTCGATGATGCGGGCGGCTTCGGCTTCGGCCTCTTCCGGCAGCAGCGTGTCGGCCTTGTTGATCAGCAGCCAGCGCGGCTTGTCGAGCAGCGCGGCGTCGAACTTCTCGAGCTCGCGCTCGATCGCGCGCACCTGGTCCACGGCATCGCTGCCGTCGAGCGGCGCGATTTCCACCAGATGCAGCAGCACGCGCGTGCGCTGGATGTGGCGCAGGAACAGCGCGCCCAGACCCGCACCATCGGCCGCACCTTCGATCAGGCCGGGAATGTCGGCGATCACGAAGCTGCGCGCAGGTTCGACACTGACGACACCAAGATTCGGGTACAGCGTGGTGAACGGATAGTCCGCCACCTTCGGCGTCGCCGCCGACACCGCGCGGATCAGCGTGCTCTTGCCGGCGTTCGGAAAGCCCAGCAGGCCGATGTCGGCCAACAGCTTGAGTTCCAGGCGCAAGGTGCGCTCTTCGCCGGGCTCGCCCGTCGTCGACTGGCGCGGCGAGCGGTTGGTCGAGCTCTTGAAATGCATGTTGCCCAGACCGCCCTGCCCGCCGCGTGCGACCAGCAGGCTCTGACCGTGCTCGGTCAGATCGCCGATCACTTCGTCAGTCATCACGTTGTGCACCACCGTACCGACCGGCACGACGATGACCTTGTCGTCGCCGCCCTTGCCGTACATCTGCCGGCCCATGCCGTTCTCGCCACGACCGGCGCGGAACATCGTCTGGTGACGGAAATCGACCAGCGTGTTGAGGTTCTCGTCGGTGACGATCAGCACGCTGCCACCATTGCCGCCGTCGCCGCCGTCCGGACCCCCCAGCGGAATGAATTTCTCGCGCCGGAATCCGACGCAGCCATTGCCGCCATTGCCGGCGGTGACAGTGATTTCGACTTCGTCGACGAGCTTCATGACAGGCAACCGGAAAAGCGGAACGGAAAAAGGAATGCGGGCTCGGGACACGCGGCAGATACCACGCGCATCGCCGGCCAGCTTACCCGAGGCGCCGGATCGCGATGCATCGCATCACGGGCGCACGGATGAAAACAGATGGTCGCCGCGTGGCGGCCATCAACGAAAAACCCCGCCGAAGCGGGGCTTTCCGGTGTCACGCGTCGCGGGAGGCTCAGGCCTCGGCGAGCACGCTGACGGTGCGGCGGTTCTTCGGACCCTTGGTCGCGAAGTTGACCTTGCCGTCGACCAGCGCGAACAGCGTGTGGTCACGACCGAGGCCGACGCCTGCGCCCGGATGGAACTGGGTGCCGCGCTGACGCACGATGATGTTGCCGGCTTCGATGGCCTGGCCACCGTAGATCTTGACGCCGAGATACTTCGGGTTGGAGTCGCGGCCGTTGCGCGAAGAACCTACGCCCTTTTTATGTGCCATGCCTGCTGCTCCTTACTTGCTACCACCGGCGATGCCGGTGATCTCGATTTCGGTGTAGTACTGACGGTGTCCCTGCTGCTTCATGGAGTGCTTGCGGCGACGGAACTTGATGATGCGGATCTTGTCGGCGCGGCCGTGCGACTTGATCGTCGCAGCAACCGTCGCGCCCTTCAGCGCGTCGCCCAGCTTCACGCCATCACCGTCACCCAGCAGCAGGATGTTGTCGAACTTGATCTCGCTACCAACGTCGCCTTCGAGCTTCTCGACGCGAAGGGTTTCACCTGCCATCACGCGGTACTGCTTACCGCCCGTGACGAGGACTGCATAACTCATGACCAGACTTCCTCTGTAGTTATTGTGGTCTCACTGCCGCCATCGAGGGCGGACAGGGGCGGGATTTTAATGGGATCAGTGACTTGCGGTCAAGTCGACCCGGGATCGCCGTGCGGATATCCACTTCCGCGTTCCAGGGCACACCGCGGGCGGCGCCCTGGTGTCCCCGGGATGAACGGGCGCCGTTCTCAGATCCTGCGACACCGCCCCTGCAGACTGGTCCATCCGGAGTTTGCCCCCATCTATCGGGCTCGCTAGTCTGATCGATTGCCCCGCGCCGCGCGCCACAGGTGCCGCAGTGCGGGGCTGGACCGCCCTCCCCCGTTCCACAACCGGATTCCCAAGCCGATGGCGATGGATACCATCCGCATTCGCGGTGCACGTACCCACAACCTCAAGAACATCGACCTCGACCTGCCGCGCGACCAGCTGATCGTCATCACCGGTCTGTCGGGCTCTGGCAAGTCGTCGCTGGCGTTCGACACGATCTATGCCGAGGGCCAGCGCCGCTACGTCGAGTCGCTGTCGTCGTATGCACGCCAGTTCCTCAGCGTGATGGAAAAGCCCGACATCGACCACATCGAAGGTCTGTCGCCGGCAATCTCCATCGAGCAGAAGTCGACCTCGCACAATCCGCGGTCGACGGTCGGCACGATCACCGAGATCTACGACTATCTGCGCCTGCTCTACGCGCGCGTCGGCAGCCCGCGCTGCCCGGATCACGGCTATCCGCTGGAAGCGCAGACGGTCAGCCAGATGGTCGACCACGTGCTGACCCTCGATCCCGAGCAGCGCTGGATGCTGCTGGCGCCGGTCGTGCGCGAGCGCAAGGGCGAACACGCCCAGGTGTTCGAGCAGCTGCGCGCGCAGGGCTATGTGCGCGTACGCGTCGACGGCGAGCTCTACGAGATCGACGGTCTGCCCACGCTCGCTTTGCGCCAGAAGCACACGATCGAAGCCGTGATCGACCGCTTCAAGGTGCGTGACGACATGAAGCAGCGCCTGGCCGAATCCTTCGAGACCGCGCTCAAGCTCGGCGAAGGCATGGTCTCGGTGCAGGCGATCGACGATGCCTCGATCGCACCGCATCTGTTCTCGTCCAAGTACAGCTGCCCGGTCTGCGATTACGCGCTGCCGGAGCTCGAGCCGCGCCTGTTCTCGTTCAACTCGCCGATCGGCGCCTGCCAGACCTGCGACGGCCTGGGCGTCAGCGAATTCTTCGATCCCGACCGCGTGGTCGTGCATCCGGAACTGTCGCTGGCCGCAGGCGCGGTGCGCGGCTGGGATCGCCGCAACGCGTACTACTTCCAGCTGCTGCAGTCGCTGGCCAAGCACTACGGCTTCGATGTCGATACGCCGTGGCAGGAACTGCCGCAGGCCTCGCGTGATGCCGTGCTGTTCGGCAGCGGCACCGAGACGATCAACTTCACCTACATCACCGATTCGGGCGCGCGCACCCAGCGCAAGCACCGCTTCGAAGGGATCGTGCCGAACCTCGAGCGTCGCTATCGCGAGACCGAGTCGTCGGCGGTGCGCGAGGAGCTGGGCAAGTACATCAGCGAGCGGCCGTGTCCCGATTGCGGCGGCGCGCGCCTCAACCGCTCGGCGCGCAACGTGTTCGTCGCCGACCGGCCGATGCAGTCGCTGGTCGTGCTGCCGATCGATGAGGCACTGACGTTCTTCAACACGATGGAACTGCCGGGCTGGCGCGGCGAGATCGCGGCCAAGATCGTCAAGGAAATCGGCGAGCGCCTGAGCTTCCTCGTCGACGTGGGTCTCGACTACCTCACGCTGGAGCGCAAGGCCGACACGCTGTCGGGCGGCGAAGCGCAGCGCATCCGCCTGGCGTCGCAGATCGGCGCGGGTCTTGTCGGCGTGATGTACGTGCTCGACGAGCCGTCGATCGGCCTGCACCAGCGCGACAACGAACGCCTGCTCGGCACGCTGACGCGGCTGCGCGATCTCGGCAATACGGTCATCGTCGTCGAGCACGACGAGGATGCGATCCGTCTCGCCGATCACATCGTCGACATCGGCCCCGGCGCTGGCGTGCATGGCGGCGAAGTCGTCGCGCAGGGCACATACGAAGATGTGCTCAAGGCACCGCGTTCGTTGACCGGCCAGTACCTCAGCGGCCGCAAGCGCATCGAGATTCCCGCAAAGCGTCACAAGCCGAATCCGAAGATGCAGCTCAGGCTGCTCGGTGCGTCCGGCCACAACCTCAAGAACGTCGACCTGACGATCCACTCGGGCCTGTTCACCGCCATCACCGGCGTGTCCGGCTCCGGCAAGTCGACGCTGATCAACGACACCCTGCATTCGCTGGCGGCGAACGAGATCAACGGCGCGTCGCACAAGGCGGCGCCGTATCGCGAGATCGAAGGGCTGGACCTGTTCGACAAGGTGGTCGACATCGACCAGTCGCCGATCGGTCGCACGCCGCGTTCGAATCCGGCGACCTATACCGGCCTGTTCACGCCGCTGCGCGAATTGTTCGCGCAGGTGCCGGAAGCGCGGTCGCGCGGTTACGCGGCTGGACGTTTCAGCTTCAACGTGCGCGGCGGGCGCTGCGAAGCCTGTCAGGGCGACGGCCTGCTGAAGGTGGAGATGCACTTCCTGCCCGACGTCTACGTGCCCTGCGACGTCTGCCACGGCAAGCGCTACAACCGCGAGACGCTGGAGATTCTCTACAAGGGCCACAGCATCCACGACGTGCTGGACATGACGGTCGAGGACGCGCTGGGCCTGTTCGAAAACCTGCCGCCGATCGCGCGCAAACTCGAAACGCTGGTCGACGTGGGCCTCGCGTACGTCAAGCTCGGCCAGAGCGCGACCACGCTGTCGGGCGGCGAGGCGCAGCGCGTCAAGCTGTCGAAGGAACTCTCGCGTCGCGACACCGGACGCACGCTCTACATCCTCGACGAACCGACGACCGGCCTGCACTTCCACGACATCGAGCATCTGCTCGCCGTGCTGCACAAGCTGCGCGACGACGGCAATACGGTGGTGGTGATCGAGCACAACCTCGACGTGATCAAGACCGCGGACTGGGTCATCGATCTCGGCCCGGAAGGTGGACATCGCGGTGGCCAGATCATCGCCGAGGGCACGCCCGAGCAGGTCGCGGCGATGCCGCAGTCGCACACCGGCCACTTCCTCGCGCGTCTGCTCGAGACGAAGCTGCCTGAGCCTGCGGCGCCGAAGCCGGAGCGCAAGCTGGCACGCAAGTCGACGACGCATCTGCCCAAGCCGCTCCCGCGCAAGGGCGCGTCCACGAAGGCCGCCGAGGCCGACGCGAAAGTGCGCGCAGCGCTGATGAAGGCCGGTTCGAAACAGGCGGATCCGGACGCGCTTGACGCAACACCGTCGAGCGCGAAGAAGACCGCCGCGAAACAGACGACGAAGAAGAAGGGAGCCAAGGCATGAGCGAGTCGAAGGTGCTGATCCGGATGCCGATCGAGCTGCGCTGGCGCGATCTCGACGCGTTCAACCACGTCAACAATTCCAACTTCATGACCTATCTCGAAGAGGCGCGGATCCGCTGGTTCGATACGGTGGGCGAGCCCTGGGTTACCGACGAGACTGCGCCGCTGCTCGCGGCGGTGCAGATGAACTACAAGGTGCCGATTCCGTATCCGTCGAAGATCGTCGTCGAGCTGTTGGCCGATCGCCTCGGCAACTCCAGTGTGACGATCGGCCACCGCATCGTGTCCGACGACGGCGCCACGCTCCACGCAGACGGCCACGTGGTAATGGTATGGATCGACCGCGCGACCGGGCGTCCGGTCGCATTGCCGGAATCGGTACGCGCGAAGGCGCTCGCCGCCGGCTGATTCAACGCGGCGCCGTCACCTGCAAGTGCTGCGTTTCCAGCGCCGGGCCACGGCCCGGACATCGCGCTGCCGCTACCATGCGGATTCTTCTCGCATGGACCCGACGCGATGACTGCATTGATCGAGACCCAGGACCACGGCCCGATCCGCGAGCTCAAGCTCGCACGACCGCCGGCGAACGCGCTCGATCCGGCGCTGTGCCTCGCGCTGCGAGATGCGATCGGGACCGCGGCCGCGGATGGCGTCGGCGGCGTCGTGCTCGCCGGTGGCCCGAAGGTATTTTCCGGCGGGCTCGATGTGCCGCATCTGTTGTCGATGCCCGATACCGCGTCGCTGCGCGATGCCTGGGATGCATTCTTCGCTGGCGCGCGTGCACTTGCCGGTGCGCCAATGCCGGTCGTCGCCGCGATCGCAGGCCACGCGCCCGCCGGTGGCTGCGTGCTGGCGCTGTGTTGCGATTACCGCGTCATGGCCTCGGGCGCGTACCGCATCGGCCTCAACGAGACGCAGGTGGGCCTGGTGGCGCCGGACGGCATCCAGCGCCTGATGCGCCGCACGATCGGCGCGCGCCAGGCCGAACGGCTGCTGGTCGGCGGTCTGCTGGTGGATGCCGACGAAGCGCTGCGCCTTGGACTGGTCGACGAGCTCGCCGGCATCGATGAAGTGCCGCTGCGCGCGCGCCTCTGGCTCGAATCGCTGCTCGCCCTGCCCCGCGCGCCGATGCTCGAAACCCGCGCAATCGCGCGGGCGGATCTGGTGGAGGCGCTGTCGGCGCAGAACATCGAACTGGATCGCTTCGTCGATGCGTGGAACGCGCCGGATACGCAGGCGGGGTTGCGGGCGCTGGTGGCGCGCCTGGGACGTTGAGGGCCGGTCGGCCGGTTTGCCAAGAGCAGAATCAAGATGGGCCCAAGCGTGACCAGACATTCGTCTGTTGAAAGCCGCTGGGGCGACGGCTTCGAGTTTCGCGCGCGCAAGTAGGCGCCTCGTGGCCCGACAACGCCAATCCATTGCGTCCGTGATCCGCCCGGGATCGTCATCCCAGCACGCTGGGATCCATTTGATCTGTTGACGATATCGAGCTGGTCGTTCCGAACAGGCTGAACAACGCCCTCGGTCAAAGCGGCTCGTCGCCTACACCAGCGACGGCTCAAGCCCCGACCGCAACCTCACGCGCGGGATCAGCGACCCACCCGCTCCACGACGGCGCATACAACTTTGCGCCATCGCGCCCCGCATGCGCCATCGCCAGCAGGTGATGGCACGCGGTGACGCCGGAGCCACACATCACCGCCACATCGGGCGGCGCATGTCCGCCGAGCACGGCATCGAATTCCGCTGCGAGCGCGCCAGCCGTCTTGAACCGCCCCGCTTCGAGATTGTCGGCATACGGCCGGTTGCGCGCGCCCGGTACATGGCCGGCGCGTGGATCCAGTGGTTCGACTTCGCCGCGGAAGCGCGGCCCTGCTCTTGCGTCGAGCAACCGGCCACCGGCATCGAGATGACGCTGCACGGCATCGGCATCACGCAGTAGGCGCGTTTCGTCGAAGTCGCCGTCAATCAGTGGCGCCGCGTAGACCTGCGGCACCGCCGTTTCGACCGGCAGTTCGAGCGCGCACCACGCCGCCCAGCCGCCGTCGAGTACGGCGACGTTCCGGTGACCGAAGCTGCGCAGCAGCCACCACAGGCGCGCGGCGAATGCGCCGTCGCCGTCGTCGTATGCGACGACCTGCATGCCCGGTGCGATACCCAGACGCGACAGCGTCGCCGCGAACGCGTCAGCTGTCGGCCAGGGGTGACGACCGAGACCCGGTCCTTTCGGACCCGACAGATCGCGTTCGAGATGCGCGTAGACCGCGCCCGGAACATGCGTGTCGCGCCACGCCGCTTCGCCGGCGCCATCCGACGCACCGGAGACTGCCAGCGTGAAGCGGCAATCGACGATGCGCAGATCCGGATCGCCGAGCGATGCCGCCAGCGTCGGCGCGTCGACCAGCGTGGTCCAACGCACGCTCATGCGCGCTCCAGACGATCGCGCAGGTTGAGCAGGATCGACGCCGTTGCGCCCCAGATGCGATGCGTAGGCGCGGCCGCGAGGGTTTCGTATTCGAGCACGTGACGCATGCGGCCGCGGAATTCGATGTCGACGTGACGAAGGCTGGCCGGCGCCATCAGAAACGCCAGTGGCGCTTCGAACACCTCGGCCACCTCGCCGGGTTCGGGCACCGCTTCGAAATCGGGATCGAGCAGCGCGACGACCGGCGTGACGCGATAGCCGGTGATCGTCGCCAGCGGATCGAGATAGCCGAGCGGCTGCACCTGTGATGCGTTGAGGCCGATTTCTTCGCAGGCTTCGCGCAGTGCGGCCTGCAGCGGCCCGCCATCGCCAGGCTCTTCTCGACCGCCCGGAAAGCTGACCTGTCCGGCGTGGTGGCGCAGCGTGTCGGTGCGGCGTGTCAGCACCGCCTGCAGGCCATCGGCGCGGCGCACGAGGCCGACCAGCACCGCTGCTTCGCGCAGCACGGTGGTGCCATCCAGCAGGCCGTCGAGTTCATCGACATTCCAGCCACGCGCCGACGGCGGCGCATCCAGCGGATGCAGCGCGTGCGCGAGGCTGTCGGTATCGAACGCGATGTCGAACGCGGCGCTCATCCGCGCGCGGCCTCGCGCGCCGGCAGTTCGACATCCATCAACCACTGACGCTGGGCATCGCTCATCTGCAGCCAACCGCCGATCTCCGCCAGGCTGCGCAGGCAGCCGTGGCAGGTGCCGTGTTCGTCGAGGGTGCAGACGCCGGTGCAGGGCGTGAGCACGGCGCGGGGGCGTTCGTCCATGTGCCGATTCTACCGGCGCACTGTCAAAGGCGCCGCGGGCATTAGTCCGCATTGCACGCAATCCAGAAACGACGACGCCGACGTGCAAGCACGTCGGCGTCGGATATTGCGAATCGCAGTGCGGATCAGCGGGTGCTGAGCAGCTTCACCATCACGCCGACCGGCTGACGCGCGATTTCCTGCGTGCCTTCACCGGAGACGAACTTGCCCGGCGGGAACACGACTTCGTACACCGCATTGAGCGGCATCAGCGGCAGCACTTCGCGCAGACCGGCGATCGGAGCTTCCGACACACGGAACGGCGGGGTCTTGTCTTCCTGGCTCAGACCAATGCCGGCCGGCACGATCAGGGCCTGGTAGGCGACTTCGACGGTGCTGCTGGTCGTCGGCTTGGCACCAGCGCCGGGCTCGACGACGCGATACATCACGCCGCTCGGCAGCGAGACCACGCCTTCGCGGGCCTTGTACTCGTTGATGAACGTGGTGGCCTGACCTTCGTTCTGGGTCAGCGCCGCACGACGCTCGGCGACGATCTTCGCCTGCATGCGCTGCTGGAACGCGTTGTAGGCCGTGCCCATCTGCTCAGGCGTGTAGGTCGGGTCTTTGCGACCGTGACCGTCCTGCAGGCCCTTGATGATCGTGTTGACGTCGACCGACTCACCGGTCTCCGCCAGACGATTGCCAAGATCGAAACCCAACGCGTAGCTGAGTGTGGTGCGATCGTTCGCGTTAGCCGCGGGGGCTGCCGCCTGCTGCGCGAACGCCGCGCCGCTGAACGTGATGGCCGCGACGGCGGCCGCAATAAAACGCAACTTCATTCCGTGGATCTCCGCTAGGTCAGATTTCAATATCGCCTGTCGCGCGAAGGGGCGGTCGAACCGCCCCCTATGGACGCGCTAGGATAACGGTCGAAGGGCTTAACCGCCACTGACGACCCCCAACTAGACCGCGGCCGCCCCGACAAGTTCCACGGGCGGCGCTTTTTGCGCCTGGAGTCTCCATGTCCGAATCCCCGCTGCTGATCGAAGACCAGGGCGCCGTACGCGTCATCACCGTCAACCGGCCCGACAAGCTGAACGCATTGAACTCGGCGACGCTCGATGCGCTGCACATCGCCTTCAACGATGCCGCGGACGACGCGGCGGTGCGTGTCGTGGTGCTAACCGGTGCCGGTCCCAAGGCATTCGTCGCCGGCGCCGACATCGCCGAGATGTCCGATCTGCGCCCCGTCGAAGGCCGCGATTTCGCATTGCGCGGCCAGGCGATGATGCGCCGGGTCGAAACCCTGCCCAAGCCGGTAATCGCGATGGTCAACGGCTTCGCGCTGGGCGGCGGGCTGGAACTGGCAATGTGCTGCCATCTGCGGATCGCCGCCGACACCGCCAAGGTCGGCCAGCCGGAAGTGAATCTCGGCCTGATTCCGGGCTTCGGCGGCACCCAGCGCCTGCTGCGTCTGGCCGGCCGCGCGGCCACACTGGAGCTGTGCCTGACTGGCGCGCCGGTCAACGCCGAACGCGCGCTTGCGCTCGGCGTCGTCAATCGCATCGCGCCGGCCGCCGAGCTGCAGGCGCAGACGATGGCGCTGGCCGAACAGCTGGCGAATGCCGCCCCGCTCGCATTGCGCGGCGTGCTCGACTGCATCAATACAGGTGGCGAAAGTGCGATCGGCGAAGGGCTCGCGTTCGAAGCAGCGCAGTTCGGCCTGATGTTCGCGACCGAGGACATGCGCGAAGGCACGCGCGCCTTCCTCGAACGCCGCAAGCCCGAGTTCAAGAACCGCTGAGTCGCCCGCACGCCATGCCGCACCGCCAGCCCGACGCCAGCGCCCCATCTCCCGACATACTCGAACGTCTTGTCGCGCTGCTGCGCGACGACGATGTCGATGCCGCAATCGACGCCGGTTTGATGGGCGCGTGGCCGGACGCCTGCGCCGACGTGCTCGATGCCGACGCGCGCGTGTTGCTGCTCGCGACGCGGTCACGCCTGCGCACCGCGTGGGACGCACGCGCGCGCTTCGACGCACGCAACGCGCGACTCGCCCGCCGCGCCGAGGAACGCGACGCCGCGCGACGTGTCCAAGCCCCACCAACGGCGGTCGCCGATGCCGCGCCGGCGCGTCCCGCGCTACCATCGAACGCCGCAGCGATCCTCGCCCGCGCCAAGGCCCGCGCGGCAGGTGGCACGCCATGAGCGCGTCGCCGGGTACTGCCGCACCGAAACGGCGCGGCCCGACGATGACGCGCGCGGAGATCCATCAATTCCTGTCCCGCCTGCGCGAAATCGATCCCGAGCCGACGACCGAACTCGAATACACCTCGCCGTTCGAACTGCTGATCGCGGTGATCCTGTCGGCGCAGGCGACCGACGTCGGCGTCAACAAGGCCACGCGCCGGCTGTATCCGGTGGCGAACACGCCGCAGGCGATCCTCGATCTCGGCGAGGACGCGCTCAAGCGCCACATCTCGACGATCGGCCTGTTCAACGCGAAGGCGAAGAACGTCATCGCGGCCTGCCGCATCCTCGTCGAGCAGCACGGCGGCGTGGTGCCGAACGAACGCGACGCACTCGAAGCCTTGCCGGGCGTCGGCCGCAAGACCGCGAACGTCGTGCTCAATACGGTATTCGGCGAACCGGCGATCGCGGTGGACACGCATATCTTTCGCGTGTCGAACCGCACGGGTCTCGCGCCGGGCAAGGACGTGCGCGCGGTCGAGGACCGGCTGATGCGGGTGATTCCGGAAGAATTCCTGCTCGGCGCGCACCACTGGCTGATCCTGCATGGGCGCTACACGTGCAAGGCGCGGAAGCCGGAGTGCCCGAAGTGCGTGGTGCGGGATCTGTGCCGCTTCAAGGAGAAGACGGTGGGAAGTGTCTGATCCCAATCTTCGCGATTGCTAAGCTCGTCATCCCAGCGGCTTTCAACAGACGCATGTCTGGTCACGCTGGGATCCCTTTCCGCTGTAAAGCCTCAGATCAAAATGGGCCCCAGCGTTTGCTGGGGCGACGGTAGAAGGTTTAGCTACCACCGTGCGCCACGGCCCAGACCGTCGCGCACCCCATCACTCGTCCCGTTCGGTGAACGGCTTGCGCGGCAGGCGCTCGTCGCGCATCGCCGCGTGATACGCGAACGAGGCGATGATCGCCGCGGCCTGCTTCAGGTCGTCCGGCACCACATGGTCATAGGTGTCGAGATGCGTGTGGTGGACATGGCTGAAGTAGTCGGCCGGGTCCTGCACGAATTGGAAGCCCGGCAGGCCGACGCGGTCGAACGAGATGTGGTCCGTCGAGCCAGTATTGCGCGTCGTCACGACGGTCGCGCCGAGATCGGCGAATGGTTCGAGCCACGCGCGGAACACCGGCACCGCCGCGTGATTCTCCTGCGCGTAGATGCCGCGGATGCGACCGGTGCCGTTGTCGAAGTTGAAGTAGGTCGAGAAGCGGTCGTAGCCGGCGCGGCGCTGCAGCGGGCCGGTACCGCGCTGGAACGCGCGCGGCAGTGCGATCTGTTCGGGATCGGTCGGCGCAGGCCAGTCGGCCAGGTACTTCGCGACATAGCCGGCGGAGCCGTGCAGGCCCTGCTCTTCGCCGCCCCACAGCGCGATGCGGATCGTGCGCTTCGGCCGCGCGTCGATCGCCTTGAGGATGCGCATCGCCTCCATCATCACGACCACGCCCGCGCCGTTGTCGGCCGCGCCGGTGCCGGTGTGCCAGGAATCGAGATGCGCGCCGATGATCACCGTCTCGTTCGCCTTCGAGCTGCCGCGCAGTTCGGCGAAGGTGTTGGTCGCGGGCAGATCGGCATCGCTGGTGAAACGCGCCTGCACATCGACGCGCAGGCGCGGTGCCTGCCTGTTGTCGACGGCACGCACCAGCTGGTTGTAGTGCTCGGCCGCGACGACGAGATCCGGCACGCCTTCGGGATCGCCGGCCTTGCGCCCGCCACCGCCCATCACGCGGACGATACCGTTGTCCCAAGAGCTGATCGACAGCGTCGCCAGCACGCCTTCCTCGGCGAAGAAGGTGTTGAGCGCGCGCACCAGCTCCTGGCGCTTGCGGTATTCGTCGAGGCGCTTGTTCTGCGCTTCGGGATCGCGGTCCTGCGGCACCGGGAATGTCTGCAGCTCGCCGAGGTCTTCCTCGGTGTGGCGGCGGAAATCGGGCTTGTCGGCGGGCTTGTAGGCGCGCGCTTCGTCGAGCAGCACGATCTTGCCGTTGAGCTTGCCGCGCTGCTTCTCGATGTCTTCGACGGTCTTGAACGTCGCGCGCACGAGCTCGCCTTCCACCGGACCATCGGTGCCCGGCGTCCATGCCTTGGGCAGCGCGTGGATCGGCAGTGCGCGCGGGGTCAGCAGCTCGACGCGCGAAGCACGGAATTCCCAGCCGCGGCCGAAGGCCTCGTCGTAGACCTCGTCGCGCACTTCGGTCAGGCCGTAGCCGGTCAGCTTGCCGCGCGCCCATTCGCTGGACCGCACGTAGGCCGGCGAGTTGGTCAGGCGCGGACCGATGGTCTCGGTCAGTTCCTTGAGATTGGCCGCGACCTGCGAGCGGTTGAACGCTTCGTGGCGGATCTGCGCGACGACATCGAGATCGACCGGCTCGACCGTCTGCGCGAAGGCCAGGCAAGGCACGAGGGCGACGGTAGCCACTGCCGCCTGCAGCAGGCGGATACGATTGGATTGCGGCTTGCTCACGGAACTCCCCGGAAAATCGGAACGATGGCCCGCGATGCATGGCGGACCGGTGTCGGCACCGTCTCCCGCGGCGCGGCCGCCCATGCTAACCGCTGCCCGCACCGCGGGCGCGGTGCACGACGGCACTTGACCGTGCGGTCCGGGCATGTCGCCAGTCCGTCGCCGCATGCACCGCGGTGGCGCGGGATGCGACCATCGGGCGGACCCATCACCGACGCGCCCGCATGAAACCACTGCTGTCCGGTCTCGCCCTTGCCCTGTCGCTCGCTTGCGCGCCTGCGCTGGCCGACGACACCGTCTCCGCCGACGCCCGCGCCCTGCACGAGCGCATCCTCACCCTCGACAGCCATCTCGACACGCCGAGTTTCTTTGGCCGCGACGGCTGGGACATCCTGCAGCGCAACGACAAGCCACCGACCGCCAGCCAGGTCGATCTGCCGAAGATGATTGAAGGCGGTCTCGACGGCGGCCTGTGGGTGATCTACACCGGTCAGCGCGGACGCACGCCCGAAGACGATCGCGCAGCGCGCGACGCGGGCCTGGTGCGGCTGGTCGAGATCCGCGAGCTGTTGGCCGCGCATCCCGACACCTTCGAACTCGCTCTGACCGCCGACGATGCCACGCGCATCCGCGATGCCGGCAAGCGCGTGGTCTACATCAGCATCGAGAACGCGTCGCCGCTGAGCGCCGACCCGTCACTGCTTGCGCTGTATCACCGCCTCGGCGTGCGTGTGCTCGGGCTGGTGCACACGTCGAACAACGATTTCGCGGATTCGGCGAGTACACCGCCGGAATGGAACGGGCTCAGCGACAAGGGCCGCGCGCTCGTGGCCGAGGCCAACCGGCTGGGCATCGTGCTCGACCATTCACACGCGTCCGATGCTGTGTTCGACCAGCTGATCGCGCTGTCGAAGGCGCCGATCATCCTCAGCCACACGGGCGCGGACGCGATCCACGAACACCCGCGCAACATCGACGATGCACGCATCCGCACGCTGGCCGAGCACGGCGGCGTGATCCTGGTGAACTCGCTGGGCAGCTATCTGATCGACACCGGCGTGACGCCGGCCTACCAGAGCGATCTGCGCGCGTTGTACGAGCGCTTCGGCGGCCGCGCGAATCTGAGCGAAGCCAACTACGACGAGTTCGATCGCCTGCGTGGCGAGCTGGATGCGAAGCACGGCCTGAAGAAGGCCACGCTGGACGATTATTTCGCCCACATCCTGCACATCATCGAAGTCGCCGGGCCCGAGCATGTCGGCTTCGGTGCGGACTGGGACGGCGGCGGTGGTGTGGTCGGACTGGAAGACGTATCGGATCTGCCGAAGATCACTGCGCGGCTGCTCGAGGCCGGTTACACCGAGGCGCAGATCGAGGCGATGTGGAGCGGGAATCTGTTGCGCGTCATCCGGCAGGCGCAGGCGGTGGCGGAGGCGGATGCATCGGCGCCGCGGTGAGCGCTTGAGGACTTCATGACACGCCTTCTCCATCCGGTAGAAGGTGCCGAAAGAGAATGCCGCGAGGCTTTTAATAGCCGAACTGCAGGTCAGAGGGGGCGGACGGCAACGCTCTGCAATCATCCAGCAAAGCTCCGCCCTCACCCGATGCGCAACGCGCATCGACCTCTCCCTAAGGGAGAGGTGCATTGAAGACGAGCGCGAACGACATGATGTCTGAACAAAAGGAAAGGCCCGCAGCTTGCGCCGCGGGCCTTCCTGTCAAACGTGTCGCTTCGATCAGAACGAGAACTGGGTACGCAGGGCGTACTGGCCGGTCTCGTCACCGGTGAAGGTGTTGTCGCCCTTCGTGTAGTTGAACATGAAGCGCAGGTTCGGATTGACGTAATAGTTCATGCCGACGATCCAGCTGCTGACATCCATGTTGCGGATGTCCTTGTTCTCGACCGTGTCATAGCGCGCGGTGAGCTCCCACAGGCCCTGGTCGGCCACCTTGGGCGACGCAAAGATGCCGTTGGCCGGCTTGTAGGCCTTGTGGCCGCCGTTGAGCAGCCAGCTGCCCTGCACGTACCACGTGGCAACGTCCTGGTCGGCGCCCAGCGGACGGCCGTAGGTCGCATTGGCGTACTCGGCCTGGAAGAACAGCGGACCGAACGAGCCGGCGGCCTCCACGCCCACCGCGGTGACCTGGTTGCGGCTGAGCGCGGTGGTCGTTGCGATGGTCTGCGCCGGGCCGCGACGGCCGGCGTAGTTGGCCGCGAAGGTCAGGTCAGCTGAGCCCTGGTTGACGTTTTCCTGGCTGGCCCAGCCGCCGAAGTGCAGCGTGCTGTCCTCGGTGTTGATCGGCGCAAATGTGAAACGACCGGCTGCACCGACGCCTTCGTTGCGGCTGCCCGACGCGCTGCGCAGGTTGAACACCGAAACGCCTGCGGTGTAGTTGCCATCGGCGCGCATGTAGCCCACGCCCTGCTGGAACTGTCGGCCGTTGAACAGGCCGGTCGCCGATGCGAACGGACGCTCCATCATCAGGATTTCGTTGGAGCTGGTCAGCTCTTCCATCGAGCGGTAGGGCTTGAAGTGACCGATGGTGAACTTGCCGCCAAGCGCCGACTTGGCGATGTAGACGTCGCGGAAGCCGTCGAGGCCGCTGCCGGCCGCGAAGTCCTGTTCGAACTTGTAGTCCCAGCCGTAGGCCTTGCCCTGCAGCGTGATGCGCGCGCGGCGGAACTCTGTGGTGCCGGTGGTCGCGGCTTCGTCGCGGTCGAAGGCGTAGGCATCGAAGTGGATGCGGCCACCCGCCGAGAACTCGAACTTCTTGTCGGCCGAGGTGACCTTCAGGCCGCCCTTGGTGTCGACGACCGGCATCGTGGTCGCCATCTTGTCCAGGCTCTCCTGCGTGCCGATGTTGATGTCGGACTGCGCGTCGGTACGGACTTCGAGCGCGTCGATCTTGGCCTGCATTTCAGCCAGCTGCGCGCGCAACAGGGCGACTTCGGACTCCCGGTTCTGGCTCTGGGCGGCGGCTGAGAACGAGACGGACGCGACGGCGAGTGCAACGGACGCGGCCAGGATGGAATGACGCATGGTGGATTCCCGAGGAGAGTGAGGTTTGGATCGCCCGCCGCATGCAGGCCACGTCGGCTCCGACCGTCGTGGCGTTAAGCGCTCGTTAGCGACGGTGCGCAGACTGCGCAGGTTTGCTGACACTGCGATGGCATCCGCATGACAGTCCGATGACACCCCTGTCGGGCCCTGCAGGAATGCGTGATTGCACACGTCATCGGGCGGTCATCGGCCTGTCGCGGAAATGTCATGCGCGCTGCGTTGAATACGCCTCGCGGCGACACAGGCCGTCCAACACTCCAGGGAACCCCATGTACGCACTGCTCAAGAACCGTGTCGCGGCTGTCGCGCTGTCGACCACGCTGCTGGCGACCACGTTCGCCGCTCCCGCCATGGCCAACGACGTGACCGGCGCAGGCGCATCGTTCGTCTATCCGGCCATGACCCGCTGGTCGGCCGACTACCGCACCGCCACCAGCAAGCAGATCAACTACCAGTCGATCGGCTCGGGCGGCGGCATCGCCCAGATCAAGGCCGGCACCGTGGACTTCGGCTCGTCCGACGCCCCGCTGCCGCCGGAAGACCTCGCCAAGTCCGGCCTGGTCCAGTTCCCGTCGGTCATCGGCGGCGTGGTGCCGATCCTCAACGTCGAAGGCGTGGCCGCCGGCGCGATGAAGCTCGATGGCACGACGCTGGCCAACATCTTCCTCGGCAAGATCACCCGCTGGAACGACCCGGCGATCGTCGCGCTCAACGGCGGCATCACCCTGCCCGACGCACGCATCACCGTCGTGCATCGCTCGGACGGTTCGGGCACCACTTTCAACTTCGTCAACTATCTGTCCAAGGTGAGCCCAGACTGGAAGAACGGCGTCGGCGAAGGCACGACGGTCAAGTGGCCGGTCGGCATCGGCGGCAAGGGCAACGAAGGCGTCGCCGCCTACGTGAAGCAGATCAAGGGCGGCATCGGCTACGTGGAACTGTCGTACGCGGTGCAGAACCGCCTCGCCTATTCGCGTCTGCAGAACGCCGCCGGCAACTTCGTCAATCCGAGCGAAGAAACCTTCTCGGCCGCCGCTGCTAGCGCCAACTGGGGTGCGAGCCGCGATTTCTACCTGGTCATGACGAACGCACCGGGCGAGAACTCCTGGCCGATCACCGCGACCAACTTCATCCTGATGCACCGCCAGCCGCGCAACCGCGCCGGCGCCAAGAACGCCCAGGACTTCTTCCGCTGGGTGTACGCCAACGGCGGCGAGCAGGCACGCGCACTGGGCTACGTCCCGCTGCCCGCCCCGCTGGTGCAGCAGATCGAGCGCTACTGGGCCGAGAACGCCCGCTACTGATCCAGGCCCACCGGCGCGCCCAACGACGCGCTGGTCGGACGTGATGCCAGAACAGATCTCTCTCCCAATTTTCCTCCGCGGGCCTTCGGGCCCGTTTTTTTTTGGTTTCTAACGAGGCAGGGTTTGGGTGAGGATGCACTCGCGAGAAAGCGCGGGGGGCGCTTCCGTGTCGGCAACGTCGCGCGTCCCTACCCAGCGCGCGAGACACCGGCCCTCACCCGACGCGCGATGCGCGATGCGCGATGCGCGTCGACCCCGGATCAAGTCCGGGACAGGCTCTTTCCCGGAGGGAGAGATGCCTACTTGCGAATAGTTCGGCGCGCGCGGATGAAGCCCCTCTCCCCCGGGGAGAGGGGTTGGGGTGAGGGCCGACGCTCGCGCATTTCCTGATCTCTTTGGACCGGACCTCGCCCAGCTGAAATAACGGGAGGCTTTGAGTGAAGGCTGGCGTCCGAGTCAACTATCAGCGCGTCACCTCAGCCCTCACCCGCCGCGCTTCGCGCGGCGACCTCTCCCGGAGCGAGAGGTGCTGGTCGTCTGCGATCTTCGACCCGCCGCACTTCCCATCTCCGTGAGGCTCGCGGATCGCACGCCCTCACCGTCAAACTCCCGTGAGCCCCCAATGTCCATCCCGCGACATACCGGCACCCCATCGCATTCCGCCCACCGGTGCAGCTGTCATTCATCGAGATGGCAGGCGTCATACGGCTGTAACAAAAACATCATTTCATGTGCGGACCGAGGCGACGCCATGCGTTGCCGCACTCAATTGGAGCCACGCATGTCCCGTCAGACGATCCGGATCGGTGCCCTCGCGCTGTCCTCGCTCATCTTCCTCGCCGCCTGTGGCGGCAACAGCGCGGACGCGCCGGCCGGTCAGGCCGCCGATGGCGCGCCTGGCGCCGCACAGCCGGCTGGCGACCGCGTCGCTGCCGAGATCTCGGGCGCCGGTGCGTCGTTCATCTTCCCGCTGGTGTCGAAGTGGTCGGCCGACTACAACGCCGCCACGGGCAACAAGGTCAATTACCAGTCGATCGGTTCGGGCGGCGGTATCGCGCAGATCAAGGCCGGCACGGTGGACTTCGGTTCGTCCGACAAGCCGCTCGACAGCGCCGAGCTGCAGGCCGCGGGCCTGGGCCAGTTCCCGTCGGCGATCGGCGGCGTGGTGCCGGTGCTCAACGTCGACGGCCTGCAGCCGGGCCAGCTCAAGCTGACCGGTTCGCTGCTGGCGGACATCTTCCTGGGCAAGGTCGCCACCTGGAACGACCCGGCGATCGCCGCGCTCAACCCCGGCGTAACCCTGCCAGCCGGCAAGATCAGCATCGTCCATCGCTCGGACGGTTCGGGCACCACGTTCAACTTCTCGAACTACCTGTCGAAGGTCAGCGAGTCGTGGAAGTCCACCGTCGGCGAAGGCACCTCGGTGCAGTGGCCGTCGGGCGTGGGTGGCAAGGGCAACGAAGGCGTCGCCTCGTACGTGCAGCAGATCAAGGGTTCAATCGGCTACGTCGAATTGGCCTACGCGCTGCAGAACAACATGCCTTACGCCTCTCTGCAGAACGCGGCCGGCAACTGGGTGCAGCCGAGCGAGGAAAGCTTCGCTGCCGCTGCCGCGACCGCCGACTGGGCGAGCGCGCAGGACTTCAACCTGGTCATCACCAATGCGCCCGGTCCGGACGCATGGCCGATCACCGCGACCAACTTCATGCTGATGCACAAGCAGCCGAAGGACGCCGCCCGCAGCCAGGCAGCACGCGACTTCTTCAAGTGGGCGTTCGAGTCGGGCCAGGCGCAGGCTAGCGAGCTGCATTACGTGCCGCTGCCGGCCGAACTGGTGCAGCAGATCGAGGCCTACTGGGCAGCCGAGTTCAAGTGACGTTCCGTCCGCGCCCGCTCATGCGGGCGCGGCCACGGATCGTCATCCCCGCGCAGGCCGGGATCCAGTGACTTGATCGCGCTCCCACGCATACGGTCACCGGATTCCGGCGTTCGCTGGATCAACGGATCCAAACCGCTTCGCGGCTCTCCTCCACCGGACTCCCAATGAACGCCGCCACCCTCCACGCCGCGCCACCGGCTCCGAGCAAACGCGATATCCGCGATGCGCGTGCCGATCGTCTGTTCAAGATCGTCCTGACCGCCACCGTCGTCTTCGTGATGCTGGCGCTTGCCGGCGCAGCGTTGTCGATGCTCTGGGGCGGCCGCGATGCCCTCTCCTCGCAGGGCCTGTCGTTCTTCACCACTGCCGACTGGAACCCGGTCGAGAACCGCTACGGCGCGCTCGCACCGATCGTCGGCACCATCGTCACCGCGCTGATCGCGATGGTGATCGCGGTGCCGGTGAGCTTCGGCATCGCCTTCTTCCTGACCGAGGTCGCGCCGCGCTGGTTGCGCGGGCCGGTCGGCACCGCGATCGAACTGCTCGCAGGCATTCCTTCGATCATCTACGGCATGTGGGGCCTGTTCGTGCTCGTGCCGGTGATGACCACCTACATCACGCCGTGGCTCAACGACACACTCGGCGAAGTGCCGTATCTGGGTGTGCTGTTCCGCGGCCCGCCGCTGGGCATCGGCACGCTGACCGCCGGCTTCGTGCTCGCGATCATGGTCATCCCCTTCATCTCGGCGGTCATGCGCGAAGTGTTCCTGACGGTGCCCACGCGTCTGAAGGAATCGGCCTATGCGCTCGGCGCGACCAAGTGGGAAGTCAGCTGGGACATCGTGCTGCCCTACACGCGCTCCGCGGTCATTGGCGGCGTGTTCCTCGGCCTCGGTCGTGCACTCGGCGAGACGATGGCGGTCGCCTTCGTGATCGGTAATTCGGTGCGTCTGACGCCGTCGCTGCTCGAACCCGGCACCACGATCGCCGCGCTGATCGCCAACGACTTCGGTGAAGCCACCGAGACCTACCGCTCGGCGCTGCTGCTGCTCGGCTTCGTGCTCTTCATCGTGACCTTCGTCGTACTGGCCATCGCCCGCCTGATGCTGATGCAGCTGGCCCGCAAGGAGGGCAAGTAATGGCCGTCGCCACCGTCACCGAACGCGAGCGCCAGGTCGCCGACCGTCTGTATGCGCGTCGTCGCGTGCAGAACGGCATCGCCGTGGCGATGGGCTGCCTCACCGCCGCGTTCGGTCTGTTCTTCCTCGGCTGGATTCTTTGGACGCTGATCTCCAAGGCCGCCGGCGGCATCAATCCGGCGCTGTTCACCCAGATGACCCCGCCGCCGATGGTCGAGGGCGGTCTGCTCAACGCCTTCTTCGGCAGCGCGGTGATGTGCGGCTTGGCCATCGCGATCGGTACGCCGCTCGGCGTCGCCGCCGGCACCTGGCTCTCGGAGTTCGGCCGCGCCCGCAAGATCGGCACCGTAGTGCGTTTCATCAACGACATCCTGCTCTCGGCACCGTCGATCGTGCTCGGCCTGTTCGTCTACACCGCGTTCGTGATGACCACCGGCGGCCGCTTCTCGGCGCTGGCCGGCGCGATCGCCCTGGCCTTCATCGTGCTCCCCGTGGTCGTGCGCACGACCGACGAAATGCTGCAGCTGGTGCCCACCCAGATGCGCGAGGCCGCGCTGTCGCTCGGCGTGCCGCAGTGGAAAGTCGTCGTGCAGGTGCTCTATCGCAGCGCATCGGCCGGCATCGTCACCGGCGTGCTGCTCGCGCTGGCGCGCATCTCCGGCGAAACCGCACCGCTGCTGTTCACCGCATTCGGCAACCAGTACTGGAACAACAACATCATGCAGCCGATGGCGAGCGTGCCGGTGGTGATGTACCAGTACGCCGGCAGCCCGTACGAGTCCTGGCAGCAGCTGGCCTGGGCCGGCGCGCTGGTGCTCACCTGTTTCGTGTTGCTGGTCAGCCTGGGCGCCCGCGCCATCCTGCTGCGCAACAAGATCTCCCATGACTAATCTCAGCCTGGACCCGTCCATGAACGATCTCCATACCGCTCCGTCGCAGCGCATCCAGCTCGCGACGCATGCGCGCACGCAACTGGCGCCGACGCCGGTCAAGATCGCCGCGCGCGGGCTGAACTTCCACTACGGCGATTTCCACGCGCTCAAGGACATCGAGCTCGATATTCC
Organism: Luteimonas sp.; assembly: GCA_045810015.1. Lineage (GTDB taxonomy): Bacteria > Pseudomonadota > Gammaproteobacteria > Xanthomonadales > Xanthomonadaceae > Luteimonas. The sequence continues at coordinate 11,939 of JBJMWR010000010.1, read as the reverse complement.
CGAGAAACGCGTGACCGCACTGATCGGCCCGTCCGGCTGCGGCAAGTCGACGCTGCTGCGCATCTTCAACCGCATCTACGCGCTGTATCCGAAGATGACCGCCAGCGGCGAACTGCTGCTCGACGGCGAGAACATCCTCGCGCCGAAGTACCCGATGAACCGTCTGCGTTCGAAGGTCGGCATGGTGTTCCAGAAGCCGGTGCCGTTCCCGATGACGATCTTCGAGAACGTCGCCTACGCGATCCGCCACCACGAGAAGCTGTCGAAAGCCGAACTCAATGTGCGCGTCGAGCAGGCACTGACCCAGGCTGCGCTGTGGACCGAGGTCAAGGACAAGCTCAACCAGAACGCACTGGGCCTGTCCGGCGGCCAGCAGCAGCGCCTGTGCATCGCACGCGCCGTCGCCCTGCGCCCGGACGTGCTGCTGCTCGACGAGCCCACGTCGGCGCTCGACCCGATCTCCACCAGCCGTATCGAGCAACTGGTCGAAGAACTCAAGGTCGACTACACGATCGTCATCGTCACCCACAACATGCAGCAGGCAGCGCGCGTCTCCGATTTCACCGCCTTCATGTATCTGGGCGACCTGATCGAACACGACACCACCGAAACGATCTTCTCCAATCCCTCGAAGCAGCAGACCGAGGACTACATCACCGGTCGCTTCGGCTGAGGCAGGCCGGCTTGCGCGGCATCGCCGCGTGGGCTGCCGAACGCCACGCGCGCTGCGCGTGGCCGGACGGGCGCAATCTGCCGGTTCGCAGTTGACCCAAGCTCCCAATCGCACATCGTCGCCACTCTTCCAGGTTCCCCGCCATGCCCAACCAACTGAACGACCACATCGTCAAGAGCTACGACGAAGAGCGCAGCCGTCTCACCCACGAGATTCTGCGCATGGGCGAGATGGCCGCCGCGCAGCTGGAGTCGGCACTGGACGTCGTGGAGCGTCGCGACGACAAGGCCGCCGAACGCATCATCGCCAATGACGAAGCGATCGACGCGCTCGAGCACGAAGTCAGCCAGGACGTCATGAAGCTGGCCCTGCGCGGTCCGATGGCGCGCGACCTGCGCGAGATTCTTTCCGCCCTGCGCATCGCCGCCGACATTGAACGCGTCGGCGACTACGCCGCGAACGTCGCCAAGCGCTCGACCGCGCTCAACCTCGCACCGCCCCTGCCCTACACCCGCGGCCTGACGGTGCTCGGCGAGCTGGCGGTGCGACAGATGCGCGACGTGCTGGTTGCCTTCCGCGACAACGATCCGGTCGCCGCCCAGCGCGTGCGCGCGCAGGACGCCGAGATCGACACGGTCTACACCGGCCTGTTCCGCGAGCTGTTGACCTACATGATGGAAGACCCGCGCGCGATCACGCCTTGTACGCATCTGTTGTTCATGGCCAAGAACATCGAACGCATCGGCGACCATGCGACCAACATCGCGGAAAATATCTGGTTCATGGTCAAGGGCGACGAGCCCCTGCCGCCGCGCGACAAGCGGGATTTCACCAATACGGTGACCTGATCCGGATGTATTGCACCGGCTTGTCTGCAAGCGGATAGATGGCGTGCGCCGTCTGGCGGATGGGTTCTAAAAGAGCGCACTGCGCTTGCATTTGTGAACGGATTCGACCTGCCGCCTTTTTTGGCGACTGGGCAGGTGCGTGCGCTGGCAGCCTCACCCGACGCGCAGTGCGCGTCGACCCCGGATCAAGTCCGGGGCAGGCTCTCTCCCGGAGGGAGAGGTGCTGACCTCCACGACCGTCAGCGCCGAGCACGGAATGAGCCCGTCGTCCCGCCCATACTCCGCGCGGACCGAGCCCCTCTCCCTCTGGGAGAGGGGTTGGGGTAAGGGCAAACGCTCGCGTGGCTGCCTGCCTCAAGCACGTTGCCGAGAGGTACCGCATAGAGCCCTGCCCAGGCTCTTCTCCAAAGAAACGCGGCGCATCCCGCACGATCCAAGCGCACCGCCAACCCAGCCACATCACCCGGCTCTGCTAGGCTTGCACGCATGAGTGAAGCCGCAGTACCCGCCCCCGCATCGACCGACGATGCCGCGTCGCCCCATCTCCCCATGTCCCGCCGGTTCCGCGGCTTTCTGCCAGTGGTCGTCGACGTCGAAACCGGTGGTTTCGAGTCCCGCCGCCATGCGTTGCTGGAGATCGCGGCGATCCCGCTGAACATCGACGAGGACGGCAATCTCGTACCGGGCGCGTCCGCGCATACGCATGTCGAGCCAGCCGACGGCACACACATCGATCCGCAGTCGCTCGAAGTGACCGGCATCGACATCCACCATCCGTTCCGGTTCGCGAAGCCCGAGCGCGAAGCGCTGGAGCACATCTTCAATCACGTGCGCAACGCGGTGCGTCACCACGAATGCCAGCGCGCGATCCTGGTCGGCCACAACGCGCATTTCGATCTGGGCTTCATCAATGCCGCAGTCGCGCGCACCCAGCACAAGCGCAACCCGTTCCACCCTTTCAGCGTGTTCGACACGGTCACACTCGCCGGCGTCGCCTACGGGCAGACGGTCCTGGCGCGCGCGGTGCAGGCCGCGGGCCTGCAGTGGGACCAGACGCAGGCACATTCCGCGCTCTACGACACCACGCTGACCGCGCAGCTGTTCTGCCGTATCGCCAACGCCTGGCCGAAGATGGCGGCGCCGGCAGCAACCGCCGACTGATCCGCGCGCCGCTCAGCCTTCGGCGCGGCGCAGCGTGATCACCGCGATCTCGGACGGCACGCCGATCCGGGTCGCGAAACCCGGCCACAGACCGGCGCCGTTGCTGACATAGAGCTGCATGCCGTCGACCGGATACAGACCGGAGACGAAGCCGCCATTCGCGCGCGCCACCAGCCGGTCCATGCCGATGATGTGGCCGCCGTGCGTGTGGCCGGACAGTTGCAGCACCACGCCACGCTTCGCGTTCTCGCGTGCTTCGACCGGGCGATGGTCGAGCAGGATGATCGGCGCCTGCGGATCGGCGCCCGCGATCGCGGCATCGATGTCCGGCAGCGCCTGGCCGTAGCGCTCAGCGACCGGATCGGTGACACCGGCGATCGTCAACGCCGCGCCGTCGCGTTCGACACGGACGTGCGCGTTTTCCAGCACCGCCATACCCATCGCGCGGAACGCGTCCATCCAGCCGCGGTACTCGCCGTAGTACTCGTGATTGCCGGTGATCGCGATGACACCATCTGGCGCACGCAGATCCGCGAGCGGGCGCACGTCGTTCGCACGCGCAGTCACGCTGCCGTCGACGAGATCGCCGGTGATGACGATCAGGTCCGCCTGCTGCGCATTGGATGCGGCGACCACGCCGGCGACCCAGTCGCCGGTCAGCAAACGACTGGCGTGGATGTCGGTCAGCTGCAGCACGCGGTAGCTGTCGAAGGCCTGCGGCAACCCTGCGATCGACACCTCGAGCTGCCGCACCTGCGGCACCACCATCGCCTGCCACGTGCCGTAGGCCGACAGCAGTAAGGCGAGCACTGCAGCGCCGGGCCGCAGCCACGGGCCGCGCAGGAACGTGAGCGCATCGCGGCGACGCAGCGCCCAGAGCAGCAGCGTCATGACGTCGAGCAGCAGCACGAACAGTGCGGTCAGCAGCAGCGCGATGAAGCCTGTGCCGAGCGCGGCGATCACCAGCTTCGGCAGCTCCGGCGAGGCCATGCTGCCGGCGAAGCGCGCGACGATGCGGTGGTGCAGCGCCAATCCATAGACCAGCACCGCCAGCCCCGCGCGCACCGGCCACGGTAGACGCAACGGAAACACCACACGCAAGACCAGATAGGACGCAAGCACGATCGCAACGACACTCAGCACAGGCTTTTCCGGGACAGTGAGAAGCAGCCCGTGCGCGACGGACCGACGTGGGGTCGACCATGGTCGGCGATGCCGATGACGCGCGCCAGCGCTCTGCTGAACCAACACTCCGATTCGTTGCGGAATGTGAGCGCGGGAGTGGGTAACGCGGAGCACACGCGCTCCCGCCTTTCACGCGCACTACGCGCCGCTGTCGCAGCGCCCGCCTCGCAGATCAGCTCGCGAGCTTCAGTCCGATGATGCCGGCGATGATCAAGCCGAGACTGATCAGCCGCCCCGGACTCGCCGCATCGCCCATCAGTACCATGCCGAGAATGACCGTACCCACCGCGCCGATCCCGACCCAGATCGCATAGGCGGTCCCGACCGGCAGATCGCGCATCGCGACGCCCAGCAAGCCGACACTGATCACCATTGCGGCGACGGTGCCGACCGTGGGCCAGAGCTTCGTGAAGCCTTCGGTGTACTTCAGCCCGATCGCCCAGCCGATTTCGAACAGGCCGGCGAGCACGAGAATGATCCAGGACATGGGAGTGCTTCCATCTTTTGCGATGGGGCCGTCCCCGGATGTGGGATGGAGTGGCGGGGTCGTCCCCGCTTCCTGGTGTGCAGTGATTATCGTTGGTGGGTAAGGGGTTCGGATTACCGGGGTGTAACCCGCGGTGTGTGCCGCTTTCGAACGCGTGATCAACGCGACGCACGACGCTCTTGGCGCGCCAGGACTCCGGAATGGGTCGGCGGATGCCCAATCAAGTGCAGGGCTTCCGCGCTGTTGCGCGGCTTACTTTTGTTTTGGCAAAAGTAAGCAAAACCGTCTTCACCGGACGCGATCCGACACAGCTCCATCGCGTCGGCCGCGTCCGGCGAAGGGACCTTTTGGTTCCTTTGGGTCCACCCAAAAGGGACTCGCACGCGCAGCGGGCGAAAGCCCTGCACTTCAGCGCATCTCGCGCCCCAGCGGAACGCGAAGATATTCTGCGCCGCGCCTCAGCGCCCGTCGATCGGACTGATTACCTGGAGGAAAGACCGGAGCGCATCCGCCCCCGCGCGCCCAACGTCCTGACAATCCCGAACAAGCTGATCGCAATCCACGCCAACTGCATGATCAACACCGGCATGCTGAAAGCGCCATACAACGACACCGCCATAGCGATAGCGCCGAACAGGTTAAGCAGCAGATACGGCAGGCCTGCGCCCGAGAAGCGGGTGACCTGCAGCAGGAAATACGCGAGCACCACGAGAAACGCACCGACGATGCCGCACCACTGGTGCCATTGCAGATCCATCGCGTACTCCACGAGACGAGGTTCGGCGCATCTTCCGCCGATGGTCCGGCCGCGGCAAGCCGTGGGTTCAGCCCAGGCGCTGGCGCACGGCCTCGAACAAGGTCAACCCGGCGGCGACGCGACGTCGAGGCTCTCGACACCGCCCAGTGCGTCGCCGCCGGCATCAGAATCGGAATGGGAACGTCGTCAGGCCGTCGCAGTACGCGCGGGTCAACCGTCGCAGAGCCGATCACGTCCCTCGCTTTTCGCGCGATACAGGGCCACGTCGGCCCGACGCATCAATTGCGCCGGCGCTGTATCGAGCGGATCGAGCATCGTCGCGCCCGCGCTGATCGTCACCCGCAGATCCTCCACTCCGCCCCAGCCGTGCTTGCCTGCGAAGATGTCGCGCAGGCGCGCGTACACCGCATGTGCGTCCTCGCGACTGGCGTCGACGAGAATCAGGGCGAACTCCTCGCCACCGATGCGCGCCGCAATGTCCGAGGCGCGGCATACGCCGGCCAGCAGCACGCCGACCTGACGCAGCACTTCGTCACCGACCGCATGACTGTGCACGTCGTTGATCGCCTTGAAGCGATCGACGTCGAGCACCATCAGGCACAGCGGCTGGCGCCGTCGATGCGCGCGGGCGAACTCTCGCGCAAGCGCGGCATCGAAGCTGCGCCGGTTGGGCAGCGTGGTCAGCACGTCCTCGTAGGCCTGGCGTTCGAAGGTTTCGGCCTGCGTGCGCAGGCGCCGCAACAGTTCGGTCTTTTCGCTGTCGGCCTCGATCAGCTGTTCGGTCTGCCGCTGCAGCGCACGCGTGCGGTCGTCCACCATCTGGCTCAGCCGGTCGTTCGCGCTGCGATAGCGGCGGATCCGTTCGCGGTAGACCAGCGCCAGTGCCAGCAACACCAACGCAATGCTCAGCGCCTGCACGCTATGCCGTTGCCACCACAGGGGCGCGACGGCGAAGCGCCATTCGGCCTCTTCGGTGCTCCACCCGCCGTCAGGATGGGCTGCGCCGATCCGCAGCACGTAGTCGCCCGGCGGCAGGCCGACGAAGTCCACGCTACGCTGCCGTCCGCGATCCACCCAGTCCGCGTCCACACCATCGAGGCGCGTGCGGAACACGATGCGGTCCGACATCAAGAAGCTCAGGCCGACGTACGACACCGACAGACGCGTGCCGCCCGGTAGCCGGTCGCCGTCGTGCCAGGGTGCGGAGGTGCCGTCGATGCGTACCGATTCGATCCGCGGCAACGGCGGACGCCGCGCACTGAAGGTGCGCCAGCGCGCGGGATCGACCGCGCTGACGCCGCGTGCGGTCGCCATCCACACCGAGCCGTCGCGACGGAGAATCGCAGATGGTGACGAACTGCCGTTGCCCTGCGCGTTCGACATGCCGTCGATCTCGTCGTAGCGCTCCAGTTCAATGCGTGCCCGGCGGCCATCGGCCACGGCGTCGAGCTCGTCCATGCGGGCGCGCAACATGCCGCGGTTGCTGGTAATCCAGGCGTTGCCCAGCCGGTCGGGTACGATCTGGAACACCGTGTCGACAGGCATGCCCTGCGCCAGCCCCACATGCGCGAGCACACCGTCGCGCTCGCGAAACAGCCCACGATCCGTCGCCAGCCAGACCGCATCGCCGATCCCGCGGAATGCGAATACCGTGCGCGCACCGTCCGCGGGCGGCAGCGCGACATGCCGCACGCGGCCATCCTGCAGCACGCTGGCGCCCTCGACCGAACCGATCCACAGCGCCCCGTCGATCCACGTCAGCGAGGTGACGAGGCCTGTTGGCAGACCCGGTACGCGTGGCGTGGACACGCGGCCGTCGACCAGGCGCACCGGACCCCTGTGGGTCGCGATCCAGACTGCGCCCTCGCCATCGGTTTCGATCGCGCGTATATGCCCGGGAAATCCATCGTGTCGAGCGACCACCTCGCCATCACGCACGCGGAACACGCGCCCGCCGTAGGCACCCACCCACAGGTCGCCGTCCGCGCCGCGAGCCAGGCTGAGCACAGAAGGCGCCACGCCCGGCTGCAGCAGGACAGGATGCAGCCGCCCATCCGCGGTCTGCCGGTCGAGTCCGCCGGTGCTGCCGATCCATAGTCGTGCCGCGTCATCCTCGATCAGTGCACGCACGTAATCGCCGCTCAGACCGTCGCGTGCCAGCAGGCGCGTAAACAGCGTCTCGCGATACCGGAACAGACCGCCATTGGCGCCGGCCCAGACGCTGCCCTCGACATCCTCGAGCAGCTGCACGATGCGCCCCGAAGGTCGAGCGGCATCGGCGGGCGGTGTTTCGATACCCCGTGCACCGATGCGCAGCAGACCGCGACTTTCGCTGCCCAGCCACAGGTCGCCGTGGCGGTCCTGCAGCATCGCGGTGAAATCGCCCTGCCCCGGAATCCGGTGCACCCGCCGCGCAAGCGCGCCGTCGACGCGATACACCCCATCGCCGGCCACCACCCAGATCGTGCCGTCCGGCGCGCGGTACGGCCAGGCCAGTCCGGGCGCGAGGCCGAACGTCGCCGGTGCCCGGCGCAGCGCGCCGTTGGGTTCGCGCACCACCAGGCCCCCCATGCCGCCGATCCAGATGCGGCCGTCCTCGCCGATCACCATGTGCGGAAAGCTCAGCGGCAATGGCACGTCGGCCGGTGCCTCGAAGAATTCGAACCGGCCGTCCGGATGGAGGCAGCCCAGCCCGCGGCCCTCGAACAGCAGCCACAGCCGCCCCTCGGCATCCATCGCCATCGCGTGGATCAGCACCTGCGGCCAGCCCGCCTCGCTCGAAGTCCAGAACTGGAACCTGCCGTGGACATCGCGCCGGCCGAGATTGCCGCGCGAATCGCTGAGCCACAGCGCGCCGGCCGGATCGACGTACAGCGAACCCACGCCGTTGTCGGGCAGTGCGGGATCGGTCGTGCTGCGGTCGTAGACGACGAATTCCAGGCCGTCGTAGCGCACCAGTCCTTCCCAGGTCGCCAGCCACAGATAGCCGTCCGGCGTCTGCGCCAGATCACGCACCGAGTTGTGCGGCAGGCCTTCGCGCGACGTCCAGTGGTCGACAGCGTAATCGCGCAGCGGGCCGGGCGCCGCGCCGGAGGGCGTCCCCGCCGCGGTCGCAGCGAAGGCCCAGCACAGCGTGAGCAGCAGACACACGAGCCGCACCAGATCGCGCGCACGTGCAAGCGGGCCGCATGCATCTGCAGACACGTTCACGAGCCGCATGTCCCGCTCCGGCGGGTCGGTCAGCCGGCCATCCGCTGGCGCACCGCTTCGAACAGCGTGACACCAGCCGCGACCGACACATTGAGGCTTTCGACCCCGCCCAGTGCATCGCCGCCCGGCATCGGAATCGTCACCAGACCGTCGCAGTGTTCGCGGGTCAGGCGGCGCAGGCCATCGGCCTCACCGCCCAGCACCAGCGCGACGTTGCCGCGCAGATCGGTCGCATACAGCGAGGCGGTGGCTTCGCCGGCCAGGCCGTAGATCCAGACGCCCAGCTTCTGCAGATCGCGCAGCGTGCGCGACAGATTGGTCACCCGCACCACCGGCACGCTGTCAGCCGCTCCGGCCGAAGTCTTGCGCACGGTCGCGTTGACCTGCACGGCCTTGTCCTTGGGGATCACGACCGCGGTCACGCCGGCCGCCGCCGCACTGCGCAGGCAGGCGCCGAGGTTGTGCGGATCCTGCACGCCGTCGAGCACCAGCAGCAGCGCCTTGCCTTCGGCAGCCTCCACCAGACCTTCGAGTTCGTTCTCGTCCCAGGTCTTCGCCGCGGCGTAGCGCGCGACCGCGCCCTGATGCCGCAGCCCACCGGCGACGCCGTCGAGCGCCTGCTGGTTGACCCGACGCACATCGATATCGCGACGGCGCGCGGCCGATTCGATTTCGACGATGCGTGGATTCTTCGCGCCGGCTTCCAGCAGCACCTCGCGCACGTTTTCGGCGTCGTGTTCGACGGCCGCGGCCACGGCATTGATGCCGACAATCCACTGGTTCTGCTTGTTGGTCATGGTGCTGGGAATTCGAAGAAAGGAATGCGGGTGTCTGGAAACATCGACGGGGCCGGCACCTGCGCGCCGGCCCCGCGAATAACGGCCATTCTAGCGAAACGGCCTGCTCAGTAAGGCTTCTTCTCGCGTTTGGCCGGCTGGCCACGCGGCGGCAGCGGCTTCGGGCCGCCCTGCACGGCAGCGTCCGGATCGACCAGACGGAAGTCGATCTTGCGGTCTTCCAGGCTGGCCTTGAGCACGATGATCCGCACCCGGTCGCCGAGGCGGTACTGGCGGCCGGCACGCTGGCCGTTGAGCATCCGGCGGATCGGATCGAAGCTGTAGAAGTCGTTCGGCAGCTGGGTCACGTGGACCAGACCATTGACCTTTGACTGGTCCAGCTCGACGAACAGGCCGAAGCTGGTCACGCCGCTGATCACACCGTCGAACTGGCCGCCGACGTGCTGCTCCATCCACGCGGCGCGGTAGCGCTCGTCGACTTCGCGCTCGGCTTCATCGGCGCGTCGCGAACGCTCCGAACACTGCAGCGAGAGGCTTTCCATCAGGCGCGGCGTGTACATGAACTTCGCCAGCGGCTGCCCCGACAGCACGTGCTTGATCGCGCGGTGCACCAGCAGATCGGGGTAGCGGCGGATCGGCGAGGTGAAATGCGCGTACGACGCCAGCGCCAGACCGAAGTGGCCGATGTTCTCGGGCGTGTAGACCGCCTGGCTCTGGCTGCGCAGCAGCACGGATTCGAGCAGCGTCGCGTCGGGCCGTTCGCGGATCTTCTTCAGCAGGACGGTGAAGTCCTTCGGCTGCACTTTCGCCCACGGCGGCAGACGCAGCGAGAACTCCTTGAGGAATTCCAGCAGATCCGCGTACTTCGCTTCCGGCGGCTTGTCGTGCACGCGGTACGGCGCGGAAATGCCGGCTTCGAGCAGGAAGCGCGCGGCCTCCACGTTCGCCGCGATCATGCATTCCTCGATCAGCTTGTGCGCATCGTTGCGCTGGAGCATGCCGGCCTGGGTGACTTCGCCGGTGTTGTCGAGGACGAAGCGCACTTCGGACGATTCGAACTCGATCGCGCCACGCTTGGCGCGCGCCTTGGCCAGCACGGCGTAGAGCTGGTGCAGGCGTTCGACCTGCGGCAGCACCGGCTTGATCGCGTCACGCGTTTCTTCGTCGAGTTCGCCGACCGCCTTCCACACCTGCGTGTAGGTCAGACGCGCGTGCGAATGCATCACCGCTTCGTAGAACTTCGATTCCGACACCGTACCGTCGCGCAGCACCTGCATGTCGCAGACGAAGCACATGCGGTCGACCTTGGGCTTCAGCGAGCAGATGCCGTTGGACAGCGTCTCGGGCAACATCGGCACGACGAAACCCGGGAAATACACGCTGGTCGCGCGCAGCTGGGCTTCGTCGTCGAGCGGCGTACCGGGACGCACGTAGTTCGACACGTCTGCGATCGCCACCACGAGGCGGAAGCCGTCGCGGTTGGGCTCGCAGTAGACGGCGTCGTCGAAATCCTTGGCGTCCTCGCCGTCGATCGTCACCAGCGGCAGTGCGCGTAGATCGACTCGGTCGCCAAGCATGCGTTCTTCCACGTCCACCGGCACCGCGGCGGCTTCGTCGAGCACGTCCTGCGAGAACTCGTGCGGCAGGTTGTGGCCGTGGATCGCGGCCTCGACCACCAGCGACGGCTTGAGCACATCGCCGAGCACTGTCAGCACCCGGCCGATCGGCGGACGGTGCGAATCGCCCGGCGCGGTGATCTCGCAGACGACCAACTGGCCGTGCTGCGCGTCTTGGCGCGCGTCCACCGGAATCTGGATGTTGCGCTGGATGCGGCGATCGTCCGGTACGACATAGCTGATGCCGTGCTCGACCGAGAAGCGGCCCATCAGGCGCGTCGTCCGGCGTTCGAGCACTTCGACGACGACACCGGCGCGGCGGCCGCGTGCATCGACATTGGTGAGGCTGGCCAGCACGCGGTCGCCGTGCATGACCTTCCGCATCTCGGTCGGCGGCAGGAACAGGTCTTCGCCCACGCCGGAATCCGGCCGCAGGAAACCGAAGCCTTCCGGGTTGGCGATCACCGTGCCCGGAATCAGATCCATGCGCTTGGCCGGCACCAGGCCGCCGCGGCGGTTCTGCAGCAGCTGGCCCTCGCGCAGCATCGCCGCGACACGCTTGCCGAGGGCATCGGCGCGATCGGGTTCAGTAAGCGCCAGCTTGAGCGCAAGCTCGTCGAACGTCATCGGGCCGTCGGCGTCGACGAGCGTCTGCAGGATGGCCTCGCGGCTCGCGATCGGATTCGCGTAGCGCGCCGCCTCGCGGTTGGCGTGCGGGTCTTCGAAACGCCCGCCGCGCGCTGCGGGCGGACGGTCCTGCGACGGCGCGGGTTTCGTCGGTCCGCCGGTGCGCAGCGCGCGCTGGAGGCCCGGATCGGGCATCCACGGCGGCAGTGCGTCCTTGCGGTCGCTGTGCGATTTGGGGCGGGCCGGACCGGAGGTGCCGCGCTTGCCGGCCCCCTGTGACGCGGGCCCGGGCGTACCGCGGCTGCTGCCGCGCTTGCTGGGAGGTTTAGCCATTGCGACGATGGTACAGGCTCGCCCGCGAGGCTGGCGTCGAAGCGCGGCAGACGGCCTTTCAAAATCCCGTTGACAAGCGCCGGAGGCATCGACAACATACGCGCCCTGACCTGCCCGGGTGGCGGAATTGGTAGACGCACTAGCTTCAGGTGCTAGCGGGGGCAACTCCGTGGAGGTTCGAGTCCTCTCCCGGGCACCAAGGTCATCACAGCCTTACCAGCCGTGAACATCAAACCCGCAATCGC
>JBJMWR010000009.1:0-25860 GCA_045810015.1 Luteimonas sp. | reverse complement strand
GATCGGCGGCTTCGGCATGATCATCCTGCTGTCGCGCGCTGGCTTCGAAGCGGACAGCCTCGAAGACTTCAAGGGGCTGAACGCCCGCAGTCCGTGGTTTGCGGCCGTGATGTTGATGCTCATGTTCAGCATGGCGGGCGTGCCGCCGTTCGTCGGTTTTTTCGCGAAACTGGCCGTCATCCAGGCCGTGCTGAACATCGGAGATCTCTGGGTTGCGATCCTCGCGGTGCTCTTCTCGGTGATCGGCGCGTACTACTACCTGCGCGTCGTCAAGCTGATGTACTTCGATGAGCCGCAGGACCGCGTGGCGCTGCAGGGCAGTGGGTCGCTTCGTTTCGTGTTGAGCATGAACGGACTCGCCGTGCTGATGCTGGGCCTGTACCCCGGGATGTTGCTGGCGCTCTGTTCCCAGGTGATCCGCTGATACCGCCGCGCTAGGCGCACTGAGCGGTAGTGTTTGATTAAGACCGCCGTCTCAGTATAATAGGCGGCTCGATTGCGGGGTGGAGCAGTCTGGCAGCTCGTCGGGCTCATAACCCGAAGGTCGCAGGTTCAAATCCTGCCCCCGCTACCACATTCAACGCAGTAAGAAGACGCACCTCCGGGTGCATCCGACGCGAAGAATCTGGGCTTTGCCGAAGCAACTGCTTCGCTTCGGCGCCGACATCCAGTGGTATCGGACAAGGGGCCCATCGGGCCCTTTGTCGTTTTCCGCGATCGGAGAACCGCAGGCGCCCGGAGCAACGCGGTGCGCTTTACGACAGCGACGATCGTGCGATACCGGATACGCAACGGACGAGGGATCAGTGGCGGACAAAGCGACACAACTGACGCAATTGCTGGCACCGACGGTCGAGGCCCTCGGGCTCGAACTGCTGGGCATCGAATACCTGACAGCGCCGGGTGGCGCGCTCGTGCGCATCTACATCGATGTGCCGGCGAGCGCGGAAGTCGGCCAGGCCGATCCGGAAGGCGAGGGCGGCCAGGGTGTGACGATCGAACACTGCGAGGCGGTGAGCCGCGAAGTGTCGGCGCAGCTCGACGTCGAGGACCCGATCACCGGCAACTACACCCTCGAGGTGTCGTCGCCCGGTATCGACCGTCCGCTGTTCAACGTCGCGCAGTTCGCGCAGTTCCAGGGCGAGACCGCGAAGGTCGGCCTGAAGCTGCCGCAGGACGGGCGCCGCCGCCTGACCGGTCGCATCACTTCGGTCGAAGGCGACGCGGTGACGTTCGATGTCGACGGCAACGCGTTCACCGTGCAGGCCGACAACATCGAGAAAGCCCGTGTGGTGCCCGACTGGGCCGCGCTGGGCCTCGCTGCGTCGAAAGACAAAAAGGACAACGGCCGCGCCACCGGCGCGACCCGCAAGGCCAACCACACACCACGTGACAACAAGCGGTCGGCGGATCCGTCGACCGGTGCGGAGTGAATGAAAAGATGAGCAAGGAACTGTTGCTGGTCGTCGACGCGGTCGCGAGCGAGAAGGGCGTCCCGGAATCCGTGATTCTCGAGGCCATCGAAGCCGCGCTGGCGACTGCCGCTAAGAAGCGCTACATGGACCAGGACGTGCTGACGCGCGTCGCGATCGATTCCAAGGACGGAAGCTACGAGACCTTCCGCCGCTGGGAAGTGGTCGCCGATGACGTGGTCATGGAGTCGCCGGACCGTCAGTTGCGTCTGATGGACGCGATCGACGAGGCCGAGGGCGTCGAAGTCGGCGATTACATCGAAGAGCAGATCGAGAACGTCGATTTCGGTCGCATTGCCGCGCAGGCCGCCAAGCAGGTCATCGTGCAGCGCGTGCGCGAAGCCGAGCGCCAGCAGGTCGTCGATGCGTGGAAGGATCGCGTCGGCGAGCTGGTGACGGGCGTGGTCAAGCGCGTCGAGCGCGGCAACGTATACGTCGATCTCGGCGGCAACGCCGAAGCACTGATCCAGAAGGACAAGGCGATTCCGCGCGATGTCGTGCGCGCCGGTGATCGCATTCGCGGCTATCTGTACGACGTGCGCAGCGAGCCCCGTGGCCCACAGCTTTTCATCAGCCGCGCCGCGCCGGAATTCATGATGGAGCTGTTCAAGCTCGAAGTGCCGGAAGTCGGCCAGGGCCTGGTCGAGATCAAGGCCTGCGCACGTGATCCGGGCGACCGCGCCAAGATCGCCGTCCTGGCCTACGACACCCGCACCGATCCCATCGGCGCCTGCATCGGCATGCGCGGTTCGCGCGTGCAGGCGGTGTCGAACGAGTTGAACGGTGAGCGCGTCGACATCGTGCTGTGGTCGGACAATCCGGCGCAGTTCGTCATCAACGCGATGGCCCCGGCCGAAGTGCAGTCGATCGTCGTCGACGAAGACAAGCACTCGATGGACCTGGCGGTCGCCGAAGACAAGCTCGCCCAGGCGATCGGCAAGGGCGGCCAGAACGTGCGCCTCGCCAGCCGCCTGTCGGGCTGGCAGCTCAATGTGATGACCCAGGACCAGGTCACCGCGAAGTCGGATGCCGAGCAGGCATCGGCGCGCGCCCTGTTCCAGGAGAAGCTGGAAGTCGACGAGGAAATCGCCGGCATCCTGGTCGCCGAGGGCTTCAGCACGGTCGAGGAAATCGCCTACGTACCGGTCGGCGAGCTGCTGGCGGTCGAAGGCTTCGACGAGGACATCGTCGAGGAACTGCGCGGCCGTGCTCGCGACTCGCTGCTCAACGATGCGCTCGCGGTCGAAGAGGGCGTCGACGAGAACGCGCCGGCGGACGATCTGCTCGCGCTCGAGGGCATGGACGAGGCGACGGCGTACGCGCTGGCCGCCAACGGCATCCGCACCAGTGAAGACCTGTCGGACCTGGGCGCGGACGAAGTGGTCGAGTTCGGCATCGAGGACCTCGACGAGGCCCGCGCCGCCGCGCTGATCCTCGCCGCCCGTGCCGAAGAGATCGCGCGCCTGGAAAGGGAAGGCTGACGGGTCGCGCCGGGCCGGTGCCCTGCACCGGCTCAGAACGCGGCCGCCAGCCTCGGATGACGATCCAGTTCGGAACGAATCCCATGCAGCGGTAGAATGACAAATCCACTGCGCCCCGCACTTCGCGGCGGCGCGCAAGGAACCGGAATCACGAATGTCGCAACAAACCACCATCCGCAAGCTGGCCGCACTGGTGAACACGCCGGTCGAGAAACTGCTTGAACAGCTGTCCGAAGCCGGCATGCCGTTCAGCGATCCCGACCAGAGCGTGACCAGTGCCGAGAAGCTCAAGCTGCTCGGTTTCCTCAAGCGCGCACACGGCAAGGGCGACGCCCCGGTCGAGGAAATCGCTGCGCCGAAGAAGATCACGCTCAACCGCAGCCGCAAGCAGGAATTGACGGTCGGTGGTGGCAAGAACCGCCAGACGGTCGACGTCGTCGTGCGCAAGAAGGTCACGCTGAGCCCGAACGCGGGTGGTGCGATCGATCCGGACGCCGAGCGCGCCGAGATCCTGCGCAAGCTTGAAGAGTCGCGCGCGAAAAACCTGTCCGAGCAGCAGCGTCTGGCGCAGGACGACAAGCGCCGCGCCGACGAGAACGAGCAGCGCAAGCGCGAAGCGGAAGCCGAGACCGAGCGCCTGCGCCAGGTCGCCGTGGCCGCCGCCGCCGCGCCGCCGGAAGAAGCCGCCGAAGCAACCCGTCGTCCGCCGGCTGCGCACGGTCACGGCCACAAGCCGCCCGCGCCGCCGCGTGCCGACGATCGCAATGCGCCTGCCGGTGCCAAGAAAGGCAACCGTGGTTCGCACGCGATGGTCAGTGGCGTCGAGGATGACGACAAGACCGCGCGCTTCGCCGGGCAGATGCACCTCAGCGCCTCCGATCGCGCCCGTCGCAGCACCAGCAATACGCGCGGCAAGCCGCAGCGTGGTGGCCCGCAGCGTCGCGGCAATGCACCGTCGCGCAGTGGCGGTGGCCCGCACGGCTTCGAGCGTCCGACTGCGCCGATGCAGCGCGAAGTGGCGATCGGCGAAGCGATCACCGTGGCCGACCTCGCGCAGAAGCTCGCGATGAAGGGCGGCGACGTGGTCAAGGCGCTGTTCAAGATGGGCGTCATGGCGACCATCACGCAGTCGATCGATCACGACACCGCGGCGCTCGCCGTCGAAGAACTCGGCCACATTCCGGTGCGTGCCGATGCGGACGACGCCGAGAGCGAGCTGATCGCACACGTGGGCGAAACGCAGGGCGACCAGGTCGCACGTCCGCCGGTCGTCACGATCATGGGTCACGTGGATCACGGCAAGACCTCGCTGCTCGATTACATTCGTCGCACCAAGATCGCCTCGGGCGAAGCGGGTGGCATCACGCAGCACATCGGCGCGTATCACGTCGAAACCGACAAGGGCGTCATCAGCTTCCTCGACACCCCGGGCCACGCGGCATTTACTTCGATGCGCGCACGCGGCGCCAAGCTCACCGACATCGTGATCCTGGTGGTCGCGGCCGACGACGGCGTCATGCCGCAGACGGTCGAGGCGATCAAGCACGCGAAGGCGGCGAAGGTGCCGCTGATCGTGGCGATCAACAAAATCGACAAGTCGGGCGCGGATCCGTCGCGGGTCAAGAACGAACTGCTCGAGCATGAAATCGTGGCCGAGGACTTCGGCGGCGACACGCAGATGGTGGAGCTGTCGGCCAAGACCGGCGACGGCGTCGACGACCTGCTCGATGCGATCTCACTGCAGTCCGAAATCCTCGAACTGCGCGCCGTGGCCGAAGGGCGCGCGAGCGGTACGGTCATCGAATCCTCGCTCGACAAGGGCCGCGGCCCCGTCGCGACGGTGCTGGTGCAGAACGGTCTGCTGTCGCGTGGCGACTATCTCGTCTGCGGCGTGCAGTACGGCCGCGTGCGTGCGCTGTTCGACGAAACCGGCAACCAGGTGCCGACGGCGGGTCCGTCGATCCCGGTGCAGGTGCTGGGTCTGTCGGGCGTGCCGGATGCGGGCGACGATTTCGTCGTCGTCGCGGACGAGCGTCTGGCCAAGGACGTGGCATCGCAGCGCGACACCAAGCGCCGTGAGACGCGTCTTGTGCAGGCTGCGGGCAACCGCATGGAAGACATCATGGCGCAGATGGGTCAGGCCGAGCAGCAGCTGTCGCTCAACCTGGTCATCAAGGCCGACGTGCAGGGCTCGGTCGAAGCGCTCAAGCAGTCGCTGGTCGCACTGTCGAACGAACAGATCCGCATCAACGTGATCGTGTCGGGCGTCGGCGGCATCACCGAATCGGACGCCAACTCGGCGGCCGCGGCGAAGGCCACGATCATCGGCTTCAACGTCCGTGCCGACGCATCGGCGCGCAAGGTGATCGAGAACAGCGCGCTGGATCTTCGCTACTTCTCGGTGATCTACGATGTGATCGACCAGGTCAAGCAGGTCGCCTCGGGCATCCTCGGCATGGAGATCCGCGAAGAGATCATCGGTACCGCCGAAGTGCGCGATGTGTTCCGCAGCTCCAAGTTCGGTGCGGTCGCCGGCTCGATGGTCATCGAGGGTGTGGTCAAGCGCAACAAGCCGATCCGCGTGCTGCGCGACAACACCGTCGTCTACGAGGGCGAGCTGGAATCGCTGCGCCGCTACAAGGAAAACGTCGACGAAGTGCGCAACGGCACCGAGTGCGGCATCGGCGTCAAGGCCTACAACGACGTCAAGCCGGGTGACCAGATCGAGTGCTTCGAGCGTATCGAGGTCCAGCGCACCCTGTAAGGGCGCGCCGGGTGCAATGCCGGCGGCCGGGCTCCGTAGATGCGGACCCGGCCGTCGTCGTCTGAGGCTCCCGTCCGCCGTGTTCCGACTCTCTTCCGTCCCATCGCAGCAGGTGCTCCATCCGTGCCCACGAAATCCTTCCACCGTACCGATCGCGTCTCCGCCCAGCTCCGTCGTGAGCTCGGAACGCTCGTGCGCGAGGCAGTCTCCGAACACGGCTTGCCGTCGGTCAGCGTGTCCGATGTCGAGGTCACCCGTGACATGGCCCACGCCAAGGTCTTCGTGACCGCGCTGCAGTCCGAGCGCGCCGAGGAAGCGATGAAGGGCCTCAAGGCCGTCGCGCACGAAATCCGCTTCCGCCTGGCGCGCGCGGTGAAACTTCGCCACGTGCCGGAGCTGCATTTCCACTACGACGATTCGGTCGATCGCGGTGAGCGCATCGACAATCTGCTGCGCGATGTCGGCGAACCTTCCGCCGATTGACGCTGGCGCCTCGTCTGCGACGCCGCCGCGCCCGCGCGGCAAGCGTCGCCAGCCGGACCGCCCGCGCACGCAATTCCGCAAGCTCGACGGCATCCTGCTGCTCGACAAGCCGCGCGGCATGAGTTCCAACCAGGCGCTGCAGCGCGTGCGGCACCTGTTCCGCGCCGAGAAGGGTGGCCATACCGGCAGCCTCGATCCGCTCGCGACCGGCCTGCTGCCGGTCTGCTTCGGCGAGGCGACGAAGATCGCCGGCGGCCTGCTGGGGGCGCGCAAGGCCTACACCACCGTCGCCCGTCTCGGACAGGTCACCGACACCGACGACGCCGACGGCGAGATCCTGCGCGAGCGTCCGGTACCGGCGCTGACCATCGAGACCCTCGACGCCGCGCTCGGCCAGCTGGTCGGTCGCATCCAGCAGCGCCCGCCGATCTATTCCGCGCTCAAGCGCGGCGGCGAGCCGCTGTACGCCAAGGCGCGTCGCGGCGAGACGGTCGAGGTCGACGTGCGCCCGGTCGACGTCCACGCATTCGAACTCCAGTCGGCGGCCGATCTGCTCGACGGGGTACTCGAGCCCGATGGCATGCCGCAGCTGCGCCTGCACGTCGAGTGCGGTTCGGGCACCTACGTGCGCAGTCTGGTCCGTGATCTGGGCGAACTGCTGGGCTGTGGCGCGCATGTGGCCGAGCTGCGCCGGCTCTGGGTCGATCCGTTCCGCGATCCGCGCATGTGGACGCTGGAGGACCTGCAGGCGCTGGCCGCGCGCGGCGAATCGCAGCTCGAAGCCTGCCTGCTGGAGATCGAAGCCGGCATGCTGGCCTGGCCCAAAGTCCACGTCGACGCGCGCCAGGCCGCGCGTCTGCAGAACGGCCAGGACGTGCCCGGTGCGTACGCGCCGGTGGGCGAGGTGGCCATCATCGGGCCGGCCGGCCGTGCCGAAGGTCTGGGGCAGGTGGCCGACGACGGCCGCCTGAAACCGCAACGCATGTTCCGCCGCGCCGACGCGAACGACACCGGGGCCTGAATGGCCGCCTTGTCCGGCTGTCCGCCCGGCGGTACAATTCCGCCGCCTTTTTCAAGGCACACTGCAGCATCCATCCACAGGCGGTCCGGGCGGTACGCGACGGTCACAAGACCGGTCGCTGTCTTCTGCGGGACCCGCGTCCAGAGAACACGAAATGACCAGCACCATCGACAACGGCAAGATCATCGAAGACCACAAGCGCGGCGACAACGACACCGGTTCCCCGGAAGTCCAGGTCGCGCTGCTGACCGCACGCATCGTGCACCTGACCGAGCACTTCAAGACGCACAAGAAGGATCACCACAGCCGCCGCGGCCTGCTGATGATGGTCAATCGTCGTCGCAGCCTGCTCGACTATCTGCACCGCAAGGATGCAGGTCGTTACAAGGCCCTGATCGAGAAGCTTGGTCTGCGTCGCTAAGACTGATACCCACCGCGGCGCAGAAATGCGCCGCGGTTGTTTTTAGGGCGTGGGCAGCGTCCGCCCGCCGGGGCATGGGTCCCGGACGGTTCATCGCAAGAGACATCAAGGAATTCCAACGTGGCAAAAGTGACAAAGAGCTTCCAGTACGGCAACCAGACGGTGACGCTCGAGACCGGCGAGATTGCGCGCCAGGCCGGCGGCGCCGTGATGGTGTCCTGCGATGGCACCCAGGTGCTGGTCGCCGCGGTCGCCAACAAGACCGCGCGCGAAGGCCAGGATTTCTTCCCGCTGACCGTCGACTACCAGGAAAAGTTCTACGCCGGTGGCCGCATCCCGGGTGGCTTCTTCAAGCGTGAAGGTCGCGCCACGGAGAAGGAGACGCTGATCTCGCGTCTGATCGACCGTCCGATCCGTCCGCTGTTCCCCGATGGCTTCCGCAACGAAGTCCAGATCATCGCCACCGTGATGTCGATGAACCCGGACGTCGATGGCGACATCCTGGCGCTGCTCGGTGCGTCCGCTGCGCTGGCCCTGTCGGGCGCGCCGTTCGACGGCCCGATCGGCGCTGCGAAGGTCGGTTACAAGGACGGCCAGTACCTGCTGAACCCCACCGTGTCCGAACTGAAGGATTCGGACCTCGAGCTCGTCGTCGCCGGTACCGCGAACGCCGTGCTGATGGTCGAGTCGGAAGCCAAGGAACTGTCGGAAGACGTGATGCTCGGCGCCGTGATGTTCGGGCACCAGCAGATGCAGGTCGCCATCGCCACGATCAACGAGCTGGTCGCCGAAGCCGGCAAGCCGAAGTGGGAATGGTCCGCGCCGGCCACTAACGAAGGCCTGATTTCGGCCATCCGGACCGCGGTGGGCGAGCAGCTCGCCAGCGCGTTCCAGGTGCGTGACAAGCTCGAGCGCAAGGACGCGATCTCCAAGGTCAAGAAGGCGATCCTCGAGGCCGTGCAGCCGCACGCCGAAGCCAACGCCTGGTCGAACAGCGAGCTGTCGAAGGAATTCGGCGAGCAGGAATACCAGACGATGCGCGACTCGGTCCTCAAGACCAAGGTCCGTATCGATGGTCGCGCGCTCGACACCGTGCGTCCGATCGCGTCCAAGGTCAGCATCCTGCCGCGCGTGCACGGCTCTTCGCTGTTCACCCGTGGCGAGACGCAGGCGATCGTCGCCGTGACCCTCGGCACCGCGCGCGATGGCCAGATCATCGACGCCGTCGCCGGCGAGTACAAAGAGCACTTCCTGTTCCATTACAACTTCCCCCCGTACTCGGTGGGCGAAGCCGGTCGCATGATGGGTCCGAAGCGTCGCGAGATCGGCCACGGCCGTCTGGCCAAGCGCGGCGTGCTCGCCGTGATGCCGACGATGGAAGAATTCCCGTACACCATCCGCGTTGTGTCGGAGATCACCGAGTCGAACGGTTCCTCGTCGATGGCGTCGGTCTGCGGTTCCTCGCTGGCGCTGATGGACGCGGGCGTGCCGATCAAGGCACCGGTCGCCGGCATCGCGATGGGCCTGGTCAAGGAAGGCGACGACTACGTCGTGCTGTCGGACATCCTGGGTGACGAAGATCACCTCGGCGACATGGACTTCAAGGTCGCCGGCACCACGAACGGCATCTCGGCGCTGCAGATGGACATCAAGATCCAGGGCATCACCGAAGAGATCATGAAGGTCGCGCTGGCCCAAGCGAAGCAGGGTCGTCTGCACATCCTCCAGGAGATGAGCAGCGCGCTGACCACGGCCCGTACCGAACTCAGCGAGTTCGCGCCGCGCCTGATCACGATCAAGATCCACCCCGACAAGATCCGCGAAGTCATCGGCAAGGGCGGTTCGGTCATCCAGGCGATCACCAAGGAGACCGGCACCCAGATCGACATCCAGGACGACGGCACGATCACGATCGCCTCGGTCGACGCCGCCGCTGGCCGCGCCGCGAAGGAACGCATCGAGCAGATCACGTCGGACGTCGAGCCGGGCCGCATCTACGAGGGCAAGGTCGTCAAGCTGATGGACTTCGGTGCATTCGTGACGATCTCCCCCGGCAAGGACGGTCTGGTCCACGTGTCGCAGATCTCCAACGAGCGTGTCGAGAAGGTCGGCGACGTGCTCAAGGAAGGCGACGTGGTCAAGGTGAAGGTGCTGGAAGTCGACAAGCAGGGCCGCATCCGCCTGTCGATGAAGGCCGTCGCCGAAGGCGAAGGCACGCCGGCCGAGTAATCGCCAGCGTTGCATGTGACAAGGAAACGGGCCGCGCAAGCGGCCCGTTTTCGTTGGGGCGTGCCGTCGGTGTCGGCCATGCGCCTCGCGCTCGCATCGATGCCGGACCGCGCACAATGGGTAGAGCGCAGCGAAACCCGCCGCTCTTCGAGATTGCGAACGAGGTCTACTAAGCCGATCAGCTGCGCCCGCGAAGCGTTTGTCGAAAGACCAGCCGCCACGGACACAAGTCCGCCCGGTGGGTGGGCAAGCGCGGATGCATCGCGACGCCTGATACGCCGCGGGCTTCGCGTGTTGGCGCGACGATGGGTTTCGCTGCGCTCTACCTATCCTTCAGATGCGGTTTCCACCTCCGCTGACGTCTCGATGCAGGTGCAGCAGGCGCATTTTTTCGGAAACCGCTGGATCCGCTGAAATCCCTGAAAATCCCTGCAAAAGAACGCCCTTCGACGCCGTTCCCGCACGAACCTGACTGCGCCACCTAGTCCCATGGTGTGAGTTTGCAATTCTTGTTCATCTGGCAGGCTTGCGGCATGCAGACCGATACCCCCACCCAGAAGGCTTTCAAAGCCCCGACACCCGGGCCCGCGCCGAAGCGCAAGAAACTGTGGCACCACCTGTACTTCTGGGTACTGGTCGGCATCGCCGCGGGCATCATCATCGGCCTCGCTGCGCCGCAGGTCGGCGCGCAGATGAAATGGCTGGCGGACCTTTTCATCAAGCTGGTCAAGGTCGTCATCGCGCCCACCATCTTCGCGACCGTTGCGGTCGGCATCGCCGGACTCGGCAACCTCGCCAAGGCCGGTGGCCTGGCGCTCAAGACCGTCATCTATTTCAACGTCACCACCGTGTTCGCGCTGGGCATCGGCCTGGTCGTCATCAATCTGCTGGGCCCGGGCCGCATGCTCGGCCTCGACATCGCCACCTTCGACGCCTCGGCGGCGGAAGGCACGCTCAGCAGCGCCGGCGCAGCCGCGGGCAGCGGCTTCACCGGCTTCCTGCTGCATCTGGTGCCCAGCTCGTTCTTCGGCGCCTTCGTCGAAGGCCAGCTGATCCAGGTGCTGGTGATGGCGATGCTCGTCGCCTGCGCGATCACGATGCTCGGCGAGCGCGGCAAGCCTGCCGTCGCCGCGCTCGACACGATCGCCCAGGTGATGTTCGGCGTCATCAAGATCGTCATGTGGTTCGCCCCGCTGGGCGCGATGGGCGGCATGGCCTTCACCATCGGCGAGTACGGCAGCGCGATCCTCGGCTCGCTCGGCTACTTCATGGTGAGCTTCTGGCTGACCTGCCTGCTGTTCCTGATCCTGGTGCTGGGACCGATCTGCTGGTGGTCGGGTTTCAGCATCTTCAAGTACATCCGCATGATCCGCGACGAGCTGCTGATCGTGCTCGGCACCTCGTCGTCGGAGACGGTGCTGCCCCGCATGCTGACCAAGCTCGAGGCGGCTGGCGTGCCGAAGTCGGTCGTCGGGCTGACGATTCCCACCGGCTATTCGTTCAATCTCGACGGCACCGCCATCTACATGACGATGGGCGCGATCTTCATCGCCCAGGCATTCGGCATCGAAGTGCCGCTGGGTACGCAGATCGCGTTGCTGGTCTTCATGCTGATCTCGTCGAACGGCGCGGCCGGCGTATCCGGCGCCGGGCTGGTGACGCTGGCGGCCTCGCTGGCCGCGTTCGAGAGCGTAATCCCGCTTGCGGGCATCGCCTTGATCGTCGGCATCGACCGTTTCATGTCGGAAGGTCGTGCGCTCACCAATCTGACCGGCAACGGCATCGGCACGCTGGTGATCGCACGCTGGACCGGACAACTCGACCGCGAGCGTCTGGCCGAGGTGCTCGACAATCCGTCGCTGGTCGATCCCGACCGTCTGGCGGCCGAAGCCGAGGCCAAAGCAGCTGCAGTTGCGTCGGTCGACGCATTGCCGGCTAGGTGAAACCAATGGCCGGCTGTCGACGCGCGTCACGTTGAATGACTACATGCAGCCGTTGCGCACGCAACGGTTGCGTGTCCACCGCAGAGCCTTTAGGTTGCAACCCATGCCCCGTATCGCCGCCAACAATCTCAACCGCAACGCACTGCGCACGAATAATCGTGCGCGGCCGATGCGGGTGTGGGAGCTGGCGCAGAAGTAAAGCAAGACGCGCAGGCACCGGAACACGAACCCGCATCGGCCGCGATGCGGGTTTTTTTGTGTCCGCATCCGGCTCCACCGACATCGCAATCCAGGACATCCCAGGAGCTTCACCATGTGTTCGATCTTCGGCATCTTCGGCCTGCAACCCGGCGACGACGCAACCGTTCTGCGCCGGCAGGCGCTCGAGTGTTCGCAGCGCCAGCGCCACCGCGGCCCCGACTGGAGCGGTGTGCACGTCGACGACCGCGCGATCCTCGTGCACGAGCGTCTCGCGATCGTTGACCCGGCAGGTGGTTCGCAGCCGCTGCTGTCCGAGGACGGCGCGCTGGTGCTCGCGGTCAACGGTGAGATCTACAACCACCAGACGCTGAAGACCGAGCTGCGCGTGCCGTACGCGTTCCAGACCGCATCGGACTGCGAAGTGGTCAGCGCGCTGTATCGCGAACACGAGGCCGACGGCAGCGGCCCGTCCGCGTTCCTCGAGCGGCTCAACGGCATCTTCGCGTTCGCGCTGTGGGACCGCGACAGCGGCCGCGCGATCATCGCCCGCGATCCGATCGGCGTGGTGCCGCTGTATTGGGGTCACGACCGCGAAGGCCGCCTGCGCGTCGCGTCCGAGATGAAAGCGCTGGCCGATACCTGCGCCGATGTCGCGCAATTCCCGCCCGGCCACTGGTACGACAGCGCGACCGGCGTGCTCACGCAGTACTACAAGCGGCCGTGGCGCGATTTCGATGCAGTCGAGGGCGTGGACGTGTCGCTCGACGACGTACGCGAGGCCTTCGAGGCCGCCGTGCACCGCCAGCTGATGACCGACGTGCCCTACGGCGTGCTGCTCTCCGGCGGTCTGGATTCTTCGCTGGTCGCGGCGGTTGCCGCGCGCTATGCGCGGCATCGCGTCGAGGATGGCGACCAGAGCGAAGCTTGGTGGCCGCGCCTGCATTCGTTCGCGATCGGTCTGAAGGGCTCACCGGATCTCGCGGCTGCGGCAATCGCCGCCGAGTCGCTGGGCACCGTGCATCACGGCTTCGAATACACGTTCGAGGAAGGTCTCGATGCGATTCCCGATGTGATCCGCCACGTCGAAACCTTCGACGTGACCACGATCCGCGCGTCGACACCGATGTTCCTGCTCGCGCGCCGGATCAAGGCGATGGGCGTGAAGATGGTGCTGTCGGGCGAGGGCAGTGACGAGATCTTCGGCGGCTACCTGTACTTCCACAAAGCGCCCGACGCGCGGCAGTTCCACGAGGAACTGGTGCGCAAGCTCGACGCGCTGCACAACTACGACTGCCTGCGCGCGAACAAGTCGATGATGGCCTGGGGCGTGGAGCCGCGCGTGCCGTTTCTCGATCGCGCGTTCCTCGACGTGGCAATGCGCTTCGACGCCGCGCACAAGATGATCCACCGCGGCAGCGACGGCTATCAGCGCATGGAAAAGGGCGTGCTGCGCGCCGCATTCGACGGCCATCTGCCGGACGAAATTCTGTGGCGGCAGAAGGAGCAGTTCAGCGACGGCGTCGGTTACGGCTGGATCGACGGGCTCAAGGCGCATGCCGAGGCGCAGGTCAGCGATCGCGAACTCGCGGCTGCGGCGAGCCGCTTCCCGCACAACCCGCCGCAGACGAAAGAAGCCTACTTTTACCGCAGCGTGTTCGAGCGCGTGTTCCCGTCGCCGGCTGCAGCGGCCACCGTGCCCGGCGGCAAGTCGATCGCCTGTTCGTCGCCTGCTGCGATCGCCTGGGACGCCGCGTTTGCGAATGCGGCCGATCCATCGGGGCGCGCGGTCGCCGGCGTGCACAACGCGGCAGTGGCAGCCTGAGTCTTGAGCCCTCCCTCGCGTGCGGGGGAGGGTTGGGAGGGGGCGAACGATCAGCAGGCCCGCAGCTTTATCGTGCGAGCAGTTTTCAGCCGCCGGCTTTAAAGCTTTCCCGCCATCCGCGCCAGCGTTTTATCGCGCCAGAAGAAGTGATGCAGCGCGACCATTGCGACGTGACCAGCCACGACCGCGAGCAGGGTCCAGGCGATGACGCCGTGCGACAGATTCGCCGGCGCCATCAGCCACTCGAGCTTCTCGCCGGTGGCGGGAAACAGCGGCACGCCCCACGGCGCGAAGCCGCGGCCGCTGCCGTATTCCCGCAGCAGCGCGACGGTCGGCACGTAGAACATCAGGGCGTAGAGCAGTGCATGCCCGGCGAGCGCGAGACGGCCGACCAGCGTCGCCGGATGCGGCGGGCGATTGCGCCATTGCGACAGGCCCCAGGCGCCGCGCAGCAGGATCGCCAGCATCAATAGCGTGCCGACCGGCTTGTGGCTGCCGACCAGAAAGGCAGTCAGTGGATGTCGACCGAGCAGGAGCTTCACGCCCATGCCGGTGAACTGCCACGCGAACAGCGCGCCCATGCCCCAGTGCAGCACCCGCGTGACCAGGCCGTAGCGCAGCAGTGAATCGGTCCAGCGAGACGACATGGGTGCATCCACGGGGGAGAATCCAGCACACAGTTCAGCGGCGCGCCTGCGTGCTGTCAATCGCGCGTGCGTTCGTTCGCGCGCATGGCGGAGAGAGTGGGCTTCGAACCCGCGACCGATCCGATCCACCATCGACCCCCGTACGGGACCGCGGCCACCCCAGCCCGTAAACTGGGCGTCACGTTTCCAGACACACGAGCAGCACAGTGATCATCCATCCCAAGGTCCGCGGCTTCATCTGCACCACCACGCATCCGACCGGCTGCGACCACAACGTGCGCGACCAGATCGCCGCCACGCGCGCGCGCGGCGTGCGCAGCGACGGTCCGAAGAAGGTGCTGGTGATCGGCGCGTCCAGCGGCTACGGCCTCGCGGCGCGCATCAGCGCGGCGTTCGGCTTCGGCGCCGACACGCTCGGCGTGTTCTTCGAGAAGCCCGGCACCGAGAAGAAGCCCGGCACCGCCGGCTGGTACAACTCCGCTGCGTTCGATCGCTACGCGAAGGACGCCGGCCTCTACAGCCGCTCGATCAACGGCGACGCCTTCTCCGACGCCGCGCGCGCGCAGGCGATCGATCTGATCAAAAACGAGATGGGCGGCCAGGTCGATCTGGTCGTCTATTCGCTGGCGTCGCCGGTGCGCAAGCTTCCCGACACCGGCGAAGTGAAGCGCTCGGCGCTCAAGCCGATCGGTGAGGCCTATACCTCGACCGCGATCGACACCAACAAGGACCAGATCATCGAAGCATCGATCGAGCCTGCGACCGAGCAGGAGATCGCCGACACCGTGACCGTGATGGGCGGCGAGGACTGGCAGCTGTGGATCGACGCGCTGCGCGAAGCCGGCGTGCTGGCCGACGGCGCGAAGACGGTGGCCTTCAGCTACATCGGCACCGAGATCACCTGGCCGATCTACTGGCACGGCGCACTGGGCAAGGCCAAGGCCGACCTCGACGCGACCGCGCGTCGCATCGATGCGCAGCTCGCCGAGACCGGCGGCAGTGCGAACGTCGCCGTGCTCAAGTCGGTGGTCACCCAGGCAAGCGCTGCGATTCCGGTGCTGCCGCTGTACATCGCCATCGCCTTCAAGGTCATGAAGGAGAAAGGCCTGCACGAGGGCACGCTCGACCAGCTCGACCGCCTGTTCCGCGACCGTATGTATCGCACCGATGGCGCACAAGCCGAAGTCGATGACGAAGCGCGCCTGCGCCTCGACGACTGGGAATTGCGCGACGACGTGCAGGCGCAGTGCAAGGCGCTGTGGCCGCAGATCACCAGCGAGAATCTGTTCGCGCTGACCGATTACGCCGGCTACAAGCACGAGTTCCTCAAACTGTTCGGATTCGAGCGCAGCGATGTGGATTACGACGCGGACGTGGATCCGGTGGCGGAATTCGATGTGATCGAATTGCGCGACTGATCGCGTCTGCGCGCTTTTTTGATGGATCTGCGTCATCGTGGTGACGCAGGGTGTGTGCTGGGAATCCGTTGGATGTGCTGTTGCCGGGTGCATGTTCTGGGATTTGTTGCTTTAGCTTTTGGCTTTAGCTTTTGGCTTTAGCTTTTGGCTTTGGCTTTGGCTTTGGCTTTGGCCTTGGCTTTTGATCTTCAATCGAGCCGTAAAGAGAGCCGAGCACCGGAACCTGGCGTGGCCGAAGAGCAGCCCATGTCTGAGCGCAGCGAGTTTGGGCTGCGTGCCGCGTCAGGCGAGGCGCGCAGGGAACCGGCGCGGCGCAGCCGTGTCGGCTCGCGTCCGGCGAAGGGACCTTTTGGTTCCTTTTGGGTCCGTCCAAAAGGGACTCGCACGCGCAGCGGGCGAACGCTCTGTACTTGCGTGCGCTTTTTCTTCGCTCGTCGCTTTGCGACTTTGACCTTTGAGAAAAGAAGGAATCGACGGCAGGAGCGAAGATCAAGGACAGAGCTTCCGCGCTGTCGCGCGGCTTACTTTTGTCTTGGCAAAAGTAAGCAAAACCGCCTTCGCCGGACGCGATCCGCCGCGATGGAGCCGCGACGGTCCCCTGCGCTTCTCGGTCGACGGGGCACGCAGCCCAAACTCGCTTCGCTCAGACATGGGCTGCTCTTCGACCCCGTCGCCCTGCGATGCTCGGCTCGCTCTACGGCTCGATTCAAGCCAAAGCCAGAGCCAGAGCCAAGGCCAAGGCCAAAGCCAAAGCCAAAGACAAAGACAAAGACAAAGACAAAGACAAAGACAAAGACAAGGCTGGAGCTACGCACCGCCAGCGATCACTCGTATCCGGTGCAAAGCTGCACCAAGTGGCGCGACATCTCAGACGTCGATGCGCCGCAATTCGAGAGCGGCGTCATACACCGCGCCGCTGGCCGTATCCAACGCTTCCATTCCACGAATGCATTGCCCGTTCCGCCACGGCGCGTAGTCGTTGAAGCTGCCCATGCCGCCGAAGACATGCATCACCGCGCCGGACAGCGCGTTGAGTGTCTCCTGATCCGGGGCGTTCTTCGCGAGTGGTTCGGCGCGGGACAGGCACGACTCGAAGTGGCGCGTCCACGGGCAGTCCCAGTCAAGTCGCAGCATCGCGACGAGCGCACCAAGGTGGATCCGCAGTGTGTCGAGTTGCGCGCGGCGGTCGGGCATGAAGAGTCTGGTTCGGATTGAAAGATCGGATGCGGCAGCGAGGCGTGTCAGCGCGATGAAGCCGCCGCGGGAACGAGCCGCAACGTATGCGCAGTTGTCTGCGGCAGGAATGGGGAAGCAAGACCCTGCGCCCAGTCACCATGGCCGGCACCCCAGTACGGGGAGAGTGGATGTCCGCTCTGGCCGCCGGGCATGTGGGTGATGCCGTCGGCTTCGTGTCCGGGCGCGACGACCATGCGTTGCGAAGCGCCGAAGGCCGGGCCTTGGACGCGCGGCACGGTGCCGTCGCCGGGCAGCGGTTCGGCAGGCATGCACAGTGCGCGCTTGCCGAGTAGCGGAATCGCCGAAGCGAGCGGGTGGCAGATTGCGGTGGTGTTGCGTTCGCCCCAGGTGCGTTCGGCGAGTGGGCCGACTCCGGAGACGCTGTCGCGCACGTCGCGGGCTGCGTCTTCGAACAGTGCCTGCCAGCCGTTGTCGGCCGGTGTGCAGACGCCGCGCTGGGTTTCGGGCGTGCAGGCGAAACGGCGTGGCAACAGATGCGCCAGACGCTGTTCTACCAGCGGCCAAGCGACGCCTTCGAAATTCGGCGGATCCGGCGTCTCGAATGCGTCGCCCAGCGCGGCGCGCGCAGGTGCGGCGAGGCCTTCGGCGAGACGTTCGTGCACGGCGAGGCGCCAGGCGCGGACCAGGCGATAGCCGACGGAGTCGACACTGGCATGACCACTCCAGTCGCGCGAGGCGTCGGCCAGGGCGCGCAGCGCGCTGTCGTCGCCGGCGTCGTTCGCGATTCCTTCCAGCAACGCGTGCCAGCGCGACAGCAGCAGGGCGCGATCGTCGAGCTGGATCGCCAGCAGGTCACGTTCGGCGAACTGCGTGCGCGCTTGCAGGCCTTCGCGGATCTGCCAGGCGCGCATGCCGAGCGCGGCGCCGCCATCGCCGATGCGGGCAAAATCCGGGCCATCGACGACGCGACTGTTCGCGGTCCACAGGCGATCGGTATCGGGCGAGCGCAGTAGTGGCGAGTCAGCGATCGAGATGGACCACGGCGCGCAGCGGTTCGCGTCGGTCGCGGCATCGGCTGTCAGCGGCATAGAGACGGTACGGCCATCGCAGCCGACGTCGCGCGCCGGAATCGGACCGAGCAGGCGCCAAGCGATGCGGCCGCTTCGATCGCCGATCACAAGATTCTGGGTCGGTGTCGCAGTGCGGTTGGCGATGGCCAGTGCATCGTCGAGATCGCGCGCGTGGGCGAAGTCGGCCAGGTCGAAATTCAATGCGTTCGGCAAATGCGCGGTCCAGCGAAGTGCGAGCGCGCTGCCGTCGTCTTCGCGGTGGACCAGCGGGCCCCAGTCGCTGTCTTCGACGACCAGCGTGCCCGCCTCGGCGCCGGCCACGTCGATGCGTTCCTCGTGGCGCACGACCGGCGTGCAGCCCGCAGGCGCGCCGTAGTTGCAGGGCACCACGCGCTGCCAGTCGAGGTAATCGCCGTAGCTGTTGGTGAAACCCCAGGCGACGTGCGTGTTGCTGCCGACGATGACCGCCGGCAGGCCGGGCAGGGTGAAACCGGTGACGTCGACCTGGCCGTTGGGTGCGCGCGGATCGGGATAGCGCAGGCGCGCGCGGAACCAGATGTTGGGCGCGCGCAGGCCCAGATGCATGTCGTCGGCGACGAGTGCGCGGCCGTCTGCAGTCAACGCGCCGGAGACGGCGAAGTTGTTGCTGCCAGCCCTGAGGTCCGCCGCCGCAGGCGGCGCACCAATGCCTCTCTCCCGCAACGTGGGAGAGAGGGGAACCGTTTGTGAAACAAACGGTGGAGTGAGGGCCAGCCGAGATGCCGGGTGTGAGGCCCCGGCCTGCGAAGACTCGACAGATGCGAACGGCGAACGTTCCCGAAGCTCGCCATCGTCCTCCACGACATCCAGCGTCCGCAGATCCACGACCTCTGCGCCCGGCAACGCCGCATCGCCACGTGCATCTCCGAACAGCGGCGCATCCCATCGGCTGCCGTCATGCGCGAACAGATCGAACAGTGCCGACGGCAGCGCCGGTGCCAGGCGATGCATGGCCAGTTCGCGCGCATTCGTCGCGTCCTGCAGATCGAAGTACATCGCAAAGCCGGTCAGTGCGGAATCTGCCGGTGCCCAGGGCTGTGGCGTCTGCCGGAGCAGCAGGTACGCCCAGGGCCGCGCGCCCAGCGACGCGAGGCCGGCATTGGCGCCATCGGCATAGGCCTGCAGCTGCGGCATGCGATCACCGGCGACTGCGGCGAGATTGCGTTCCACCCGCGCGCGCATGCGGTGCACACGATTGCGGCGGTCGGTCTCGAGCGCGCGTTCGCCGAACAGCGCCGAGAGTTCGCCCGACGGCACGCGCCGCATCAGATCCATCTCGAAGTACCGTTCCTGCGCATGCACGAACCCGAGCGCGCGCATCGCGTCGGTTTCGCTGGCGGCGGTGATCGTGACCACACCGGCGGCATCGCGTTCGATGGTCGCGGGCGCCCCGAGTCCGGTCAGCGACTGGTCGCCGTCGAGTGTCGGCAGGCTTGCGCGCAGCGACAGCCAGATGAAGATGCCGGCCGCGATCACCAGCACGACGAGCGCGAGTACTGCCCGCAGGATCCACTTGCGCATGCACGATTCCCCGGCCGCGGCAGATGCGGCGCGGTCCGATTATTCCACGGGCATGTTGCGGGCCGGCGCGCAGCCGGACCGGTGGCTCAGTTGCGTGCGTGCTCGGCCAGGCCGGACACCACGCCCAGCGAGGGATCGCCGCGGACGATGCGTGCATCCGGGAAGCGCGCCTGCGCAGCCGCCTGCACGTAGGGCGCACCGGACATGCCGCCGGTCAGGAACAGGCTGTCGGGCGGCGCGTCGAGATCGCCGCGCACGTCGTCGAGCAGGGCGCCGATGGTGTCGAGGAACCGCGCGCTGGCGGTTTCGAGCGCAGCCCGCGTCGCGTCGACGCGCAGGCCCGGTTCGATGTAGTCCAGCGCGTGACCGGCTTCGTCGTGCGCGCTCAGGCGCACCTTCATGCCTTCGACGCCGCGATACAGGCGCGTGGTGCCGCCATCGCGCTGCAGGGCCTGCAGGCGCGCGCCGAATGGCGCATCGACATGGCCGAAGTCGCGCTTGTGGAAATCGCGCTGCCGCGGCATGTCCTGCACCGTCGCCGCTTCGACGAAGTGATGCACCGGAATGCGGCTGGCGCCCTTGCCGAACACCGGCATGACCTGGGCCATGCTCAGCGCGAGATCGACATCGGTGCCGCCGTTGGCGACGCCCCATGCGCGGTGCACGCGCGGCGCGCCATCGCCGCCGACTTCCGCCAAGGCGATGTCGGTCGTGCCGCCGCCAATGTCGACGACCAGTGTGGTGTGCCGCTGCGGACTTTCGGCGTGGTAGTGCAACGCCGCCGCCGCGGGTTCTTCAAGGAACTCGATCGAATCGAAGCCGGCCTGGCTGGCGGCGTCGCGCAGCAGCGCCAGCGCCTGCTCGCCACCGGCCTCGCCGAGCGAGCTGCGGAAGCGCACCGGTCGCCCGATCGTCGCCGCGCGCACCGTACTGCCGAGCTGCTGGCTCGCGGTCAGGCGGATGTGTTCAAGGATGTGCGCGGCGATGCCGGTGATCGTTTCCTTCGCGCGCGGATGCAGATTGAAGCCGAGCATGGATTTCGGCGACTGCACCAGATTGCCGCTGCCTTCGAGCAGGTAACTCTCGATCGCCGCCTCGCCGAACACCGCGTGCTGCAGGTCGGCGGCCGAAGATTCGGCATCGCGCATGCGCGCTTCCAGCCATTGGCGACGCACGATGCGGATCGCATCGCGGCGCAGCAGCGCGGCCGGACGCGGCGTACCGCCGGCACGGGTCTGGTCGCTGCGCAAGCCGCGCATCAACGATTCCACCTCGGCCTCCATCGCCCCGTCGAGCTCGAACGCATCGAGATCGGGCAGGGTGGTCGGGAAGAACACCGCGGTGCGGAACTGCGGCTGTCCGTCGAACTGGATGTGCACCAGCCGGTCGCCGATGCGCGCAGCGGCGGCGGAGTAGCTGGTACCGAAGTCGATGCCGATCTTCATTTTGGGGGTGGGACAGGCGGAAGGCGCGGGAGTCTACGCCGATGCGCGTCACGCCGCTTGCAAACGGCCGTTACGGTCTGCGCAAGGCCGGCGCGACGCGCTTGAGAATGCGAAATGCATCCATTCCCATCCGATCATGCCGCGCGGCGGCCCGGCATACTGCGCGCATTCCACGTGTTGCGAGCGCTGCCATGAAAGGACATCCCGAAGTCGTCGATTACCTGAAGTTCCTGCTCCGCGGCGAGCTGGCGGCGCGCGACCAGTACTTCCTGCATTCGCGCCGCTACGAGGATCTGGGCTTGCACCAGCTCTACGCGCGCATCAACCACGAGATGGAAGAGGAAACCCAGCACGCCGACGCGCTGCTCAAGCGCATTCTGTTCCTCGAAGGCGTGCCGGACATGCGTCCCGACGCGTTCGAGCCGGGCGTCACCGTCGAGGAGATGCTGCGCAAGGATCTCGACCTCGAATATCTCGTGCGCGACAACCTCGCCAAGGGCATCGTGCTGTGCGAACAGCACAACGACTTCGTCAGTCGCGAAATGCTGGTGACCCAGCTCGCCGACACCGAGGAAGACCACACCTACTGGCTGGAGAAGCAGCTGCG
Source organism: Luteimonas sp. (assembly GCA_045810015.1). GTDB lineage: Bacteria > Pseudomonadota > Gammaproteobacteria > Xanthomonadales > Xanthomonadaceae > Luteimonas. Next base: position 4,079 of record JBJMWR010000009.1, on the reverse strand, counting down.
CCTCATCGGCATGATCGGCCTGGAGCGCTACCAGCAGAGCCGCATGGGCGACGCGGAAGGCACGCACGCCGGCGTGGGGTGAGGAACGCGCGGCGGGTTCGCCGCGTTTTGGGATTCTGGAAACGCCTTCGCTTGTCGCGGGCGTTTTCGCGTAGGGACTTTCAACAGTTCCAGTGTGGTGAGACTGGTCTGGCGCGTTTGCCCTCACCCCAACCCCTCTCCCGGAGGCAGAGGGACTTCAAAGCGGACGCTCGCGTAGTTCGAGCCCCTCTCCCTCCGGGAGAGGGGTTGGGGTGAGGGCAGAAGCCGAAAGAAAACCTCGAGCCGCGCGTCACGCAAACCGACATCACCCCCGCCGCACCACCCGATACACGGCCGACGACAACGCAGTCACCCCGTCCGCAACGAACCCCGGCTCGTCCGCGAGAATGTCCCGCAGTTCGATCGTATCGACCTGCCAGTCACCATCGAACAACGCATGCACCTCGTCCGCCGCGACCGAAAACGGCGGGCCGGTTTTCTCTGCCTGCGGATACTCCAGCGTGACCAGCAACCCGCGGCATCCCGTCGGCATCCGATGCCACGCCGTGGCCGCGTACGTGTGGCGCAGCTCGGGCGGCAGTGCGATCAGCGCCGCGCGGTCGTAGACGGCGGCGCAGTCCGCGAGCACGTCGGCGTCGAGGGCGAACGCATCGCCGACGATCAGCTCGTACGCACCGGCAATGAAATGCGCGCCGGCGTCCGTTTCGTGGATGGAAGGCTCGAGTCCGCGCTCCTCGAAGAACTGGCGCACCGCCAGTTCCGACAGTTCGACACCGAGCACGCGATGGCCGCGTTCGGCCAGCCACACCATGTCGAGCGACTTGCCGCACAGCGGCACAAACACGCGGGTATCCGGTGCGAGATCGAGCGCGGGCCAGTGCTTCAGCAGCAGTGGCAGCGGGGCGTTGCGGTGGAAGCCGATGCGGTTGTCGGACCAGCGTTCGTGCCAGAACTCGGGGTGCATGACGGCTCCAGGATTCGAACAGTGTCGCGATCGCGACGATCAGGTGCGCGCGGCGTTGGATCGCCGCGACGCACCCGTGCCGGCGTCATTCGATGTCGAGCCCTTCGACCTTCTGCCAGCCGCGCGGCAGCAGGCCGCCACGCGATGCACGTGCGCCGATGTAGGCGTCGAGTTCCTTGAACGAGAGCGTCATCGTGCGTGCGCCCGAGCGCACCAGCAGCGAACTCCCCGGCGCGACCACGGCGAGCGCAACCACCTGTTCGGTGCCGCGCTTGGCCTTCGGAATCTCGATGATCTTGTTGCCTTTGCCCTTGTCGAGTTCCGGCAGTTCGGCGACAGGGAACACCAGCAGATGACCGGCGCTGGTCACCACGACCAGACGGTCGGCATCGACAGCGCGCACCGCGGCCGGCTGCAGCACCGTCGAACCCGGCGACAGCGACAGCATCGCCTTGCCCGCCTTCTGCCGGCCGGTGAGGTTCTCGAAGCGGGTCACGAAGCCGTAGCCGTGCGAGGACGCGACGACGAAGCGCGCGTCTGATTCACCAGCGACCACGGCCTGGAAAGACGCACCTGCGGCCGGCGAGAAACGGCCGGTCAGGGGTTCGCCATTGCCGCGCGCCGATGGCAACGAATGCGCGACGGTGGAATAGCTACGGCCGGTCGAATCGAGGAACGCGACCTGCTGCGTGGTGCGACCGCGCGCGAACGCGAGCAGGCTGTCGCCGTCGCGATAGCTCATGCCGGCCGGGTCCACGTCGTGGCCCTTGGCCGCGCGCACCCAGCCTTTCTCGCTGACGACGATCGTCACCGGCTCGCTCGGCACCAGATCGCTTTCGTCGAGCGCCTGCGCGGCGCCGCGTGCGACCAGCGGCGAACGACGCGCATCGCCGTACTTCTTCGCATCGGCCTGCAGTTCGTCCTTGATCAGCTTCTTCAGCTTGGTCTTGCTGTCGAGCGTGGACATCAGGCGATCGCGCTCGCTTTCCAGTTCGGCCTGTTCGCCGCGGATCTTCATTTCTTCGAGGCGCGCGAGCTGGCGCAGACGCGTTTCGAGGATGTAGTCGACCTGGTCGTCGCTGAGCTCGAACCGCGCCTGCAGCACCGCGCGCGGCTCGTCCTCGGTGCGGATGATGTGGATCACCTCGTCGAGATTGAGGAACGCGACCAGCAGACCATCGAGCAGGTGCAGACGACGCTCGACCTTGTCCAGACGATGGGTCAGGCGGCGGGTCACCGTGGTGGCGCGGAACTGCAGCCATTCCGACAGCAGCATCTTCAGGTTCTTAACCTGCGGACGGCCGTCGAGCCCGATCACGTTGAGATTGACGCGATAGCTCTTCTCGAGATCGGTGGTCGCGAACAGATGGCCCATCAGCTGTTCGGCGTCGACGCGGTTGGAGCGCGGAATCAGCACCACGCGCACCGGGTTGGCGTGGTCGGATTCGTCGCGGATGTCTTCCAGCCACGGCAACTTCTTGGCGCGCATCTGGGCTGCGATCTGTTCGATCACCTTGCTCGGACTGACCTGGTGCGGCAGTGCGGTGATCACGATGTTGGTGTGTTCTTTCTCGAACGTCGCACGCGCGCGCACGCTGCCGTGGCCGGTTTCGTACATGTGCAACAGATCGGCGGACGGCGTGATGATCTCGGCGCTGGTCGGATAGTCCGGTCCGCGCACGTGTTCGCACAGATCGCGCACGGTTGCGTCGGGATCGTCGAGCAGGCGCAGGCACGCGCTGACGATCTCGTCGACGTTGTGCGGCGGCACGTCGGTGGCCATGCCCACCGCGATGCCTGTGGTGCCGTTGAGCAGCAGGTGCGGCAGGCGCGCTGGCAGCCACGTCGGCTCCTGCATCGTGCCGTCGAAGTTGTCGGTCCAATCGACGGTGCCGTGGCCGAGTTCGGCCAGCAGCATCTCCGCGATCGGCGTCATCTTCGATTCGGTGTAACGCATCGCCGCGAAGGATTTCGGATCGTCGCTGGAACCGAAGTTGCCCTGGCCGTCGATCAGCGGATAGCGGTACGAGAACGGCTGCGCCATCAGCACCAGCGCCTCGTAGCACGCGCTGTCGCCGTGCGGATGGTATTTGCCGATCACGTCGCCGACGGTGCGCGCGGACTTTTTCGGCTTCGCCGCCGCGCCCAGGCCCAGTTCGCTCATCGCATAGATGATGCGGCGCTGCACCGGCTTGAGGCCGTCGCCGATGAACGGCAGCGCGCGGTCGAGCACCACGTACATCGAATAGTCGAGGTAGGCGCGCTCGGCGAACTCGCGCAGCGGCAGCTGTTCGAAGCCATGGAAAGGGGTGCGGACGGACTCGGTCATCGGGACAGCATCTACGGCGGAACCGGGATTTTAGCGGGTGGTGGTCGCAGGTGCTGCGTTGCGGTGTGCGGACGGTCTGCACGGACCCGGCGATGCGGTCGCGGCGCGCCCGGATGCGCGTCGCGGCCGTGCGTATGGGATGCAGGGGCGCCGCGGATGCCGAGTGGACCGACCGGTTCGCTCGGCCCGGCGCTGCATGGCTGCCCACGTGGCGTCACGTGCGAGCGAACGCCGGCTGCGCACACTGTCGCGATCACCCGTGGAGCGATGACGATGACCCAGAAACACACCCCCGACACCACGCGCGGCCCGCTGGAAAAAGCACGGACGCCCGATGGCCCGAAAACGCCCGGCGAATCGTCCGAAAAGCGCGATCAGGACCAGCGCAACGATCCGGACTCGATGCCGGGTGCCCTCGAAGGCAACCCGACACGGCGCAGCGGCGAGGGCACGCCGGACAACCCCGGCAACCGCAAGCGGGACTGACACGGCAGTCGCTGCGCTGCGCCTGTAGCGTGCCCGGTTCTGACGCGCCGTTGCGCAGAAAACCGGACGATGCCGGCGCGGCGGAGCGACAGTCCGACAGTTCGACGCAGCAAACGACAGGCACAAAAAAACCCGCGATTGCGGGTTTGATGTTCACGGCTGGTAAGGCTGTGATGACCTTGGTGCCCGGGAGAGGACTCGAACCTCCACGGAGTTGCCCCCGCTAGCACCTGAAGCTAGTGCGTCTACCAATTCCGC
>JBJMWR010000008.1:0-9630 GCA_045810015.1 Luteimonas sp. | reverse complement strand
GCGAGCCGATGCGATGAAGCCGCATCGGTGCCCTGTGCTCCTCGCCTGACGCGGCACGCAGCCCAAACTCGCTGCGCTCAGACATGGGCTGCTCTTCGGCCACGCCAGGCTCCGGTGCTCGGCTCGCTCTACGGCTCGATTCAAGTCAAAGGCTGAAAGCCAAAGCCAAAGCCAAAGCCAAAGCCAAAGCCTAGCTAAAGAAAAAATGCACAGGCACCCGAGACCAAGCCAGAACCTGGTCAGATCAAATACAAAAAAAAGACCCTTCAACGCGCGACTGGCACATGCCCGCCGAAACGGACACGCGACATAAAGCGGCGCTATAACAACGCCGCCGAAACAGACCTCAGCGGTCGTGCGCCCCGCGCAGGTCGCGCAGCTGGCTCGGCTGGGCGGCAAAGTACGCGGCGAGATCGGCGATCTGCTGGTCGCTCAGGCCGGTCGCCTGCTGCGACATCAGCGCGTGTTCGCGGTCGCCGTCGCGGTAGGCCTGCAGCGAGTGGGCAAGGTAGTCGCGGAACTGGCCGCCGATCTTCGGGTAGGTCGGATCGATCGGTGCGTTGCCGCCGGCGCCGTGGCAGTCGATGCAGGTCTGCCCAGTGGCTGCGCTCTTCACGTTGGCGGCCTGTTCGCCGGCTTGGGCGGTGCCCGACGGCAGACCAGCGGACGAGCTGCGCGCGGGCTGCGCTTCGGGATCGTGGGACTGGCCACCGCAAGCGGCCAGCAAGCCGGCGAGCAGAAGGACGGGCAAGGTGCGGGCCGGACGGATCATGGCGCCGCTCACTTGGTCAGCTCCGAAAGGAAGGCGGCGATGTCGGCGATGTCCTGGTCGGTGAAGCTCTGCGCCTGCGCCTGCATCGTCGGGTGACGACGGGTGCCACGCTTGTATTCGTGCAGGGCGTTGACCAGGTACTCGGGCGACTGACCGCCGATCTTCGGCACGTGATAGTGCGGATAGACATTGCGGTAGCCGTCGACGCCGTGGCAGCCCTGGCAGGTATAGGTCAGCTGGCGTCCGGTCTCGGCATTGCCGACCAGCGGCACATTGGTCGCCGGCGCTGCGGCCGCGGGTGCGGTCGGGGCGGCGGGTGCAGCGGCGTCCTGCGCGGATGCGCTCAGAACGGGCGAAGCAAGAACGAAGCAGGCGGCGAGCATCAGCAGTCGCGTCATCGGGTTATCCGCAATCCTGAATGGCTGAAGGTGCTGTCTGGGAAGCGATGCGCTGGCGACAAGCAGGCGTTTTCTGCATGAACCGGTGCACAACCGGGCCAGTATAGCCACGGCCGCGCCGCAAACCCAATGCGCTGCAACATCGGCGTCGCCGCCGGATCGGAGGTCACCATGACCTATGGCGCATTCGGTGTCATGCGCTGGTGATATACCTTGCTACAACACCGTAGGGGTCACATCGAATCCACATGTCCACACCGCATGCCTTCGCGTCCACGGGACGCGTCCTGACTGGCGTCATCCTCCTGTCCGCCGCCCTTGGTCTCTCCGCGTGCAAGGGAGGTGGCGAGGCCGAGGCCAAACCTGCGGATGCCGCCGCGGCGCCCGTTCCGGTGGAGACGGAGGCGGTCACGCGCCGCAGCGTGGCCGCGAGCTACGTGGGCACGGCGTCGCTGGAAGTGCCGCGCGGCGCCGACGTGGTGGCCAAGACCTCGGGCATCGCGCTCGAGGTGCTGGTCGAGGAGGGCGATACGGTGCGCGCCGGCCAGCCACTGGTGCGGCTCGATCCCGACCGTGCACGTCTGGCCGTGCTGCAGAGCCGCGCCACGATGGGCAAGCTCGAGAACAGCTACCGCCGCGCGCAGCAGCTTGTGGGCCAGCAGATGATCAGCGCCAACGATCTGGACCAGATCAAGTTCGATCTCGACACTGCGCGCGCCCAGCACGAGATGGCGCAGCTCGAACTGTCCTACACCGCGGTGACCGCGCCGATCTCGGGCGTGATCTCACAGCGCATGATCCGCACGGGCAACTTCGTGCAGATCAATACGCCGATCTTCAGCATCGTCGACAACGCCCGCATCGAAGCCACGCTCAACGTGCCCGAGCGCGAACTGCGCGTGCTCAAGCGCGGCCAGCCGGTGCGTCTGCAGGTCGATGCGCTGCCGGGCGAAAGCTTCGAAGGCGTCGTCGAGCGTGTCGCGCCGATCGTCGAATCGCGCAGCGGTACGTTCCGCGTGGTCACCGCGTTCGCCGGCAACGAAATGCTGCGCGCCGGCATGTTCGGTCGCATCCACATCGATTACGACCAGCGCGCCGATGCGCTGGTGATTCCGCGCAGCGCGCTGCTCGATGAAGGCGACGAAACCGCGGTCTACACCGTGCGCGACGGCAAGGCGGTGCGCGTGCCGGTGGAACTGGGTTACATCGATGGCAACCTGATCGAGGTCCGCAGCGGCCTCGAGGACGGTGATCCGGTGGTCACGGCCGGCAAGGTCGCGCTGCGCGAGGGCAGCACGGTGCAGGTGATCGGTGACGCACCGGTCGCTGCAGCGCCTGCCGCCGCCGACGCCAAGAGCGACGCGAAGTAATGTCCGGCGCGCCACACGACGGCCCCGCCGGCGACGGCCCGGCCGCGGATCCGCACGCCGCGCCTCCGGGGCGTTTCGATCTCGTCGAGTTCTCCACGCGTCGCCGGGTGACGGTGTGGATGGTCGCGATCAGCATGATGCTGTTCGGGCTGATCGCGCTGACCAACCTCAAGGTCAACCTGCTGCCCGACCTCAGCTATCCCACGCTGACCGTGCGCACCGAGTACACCGGCGCCGCGCCGTCGGAGATCGAGACGCTGGTCAGCGAGCCGGTCGAAGAAGCCGTCGGTGTGGTCAAGGGCGTGCGCAAGCTGCGCTCGATCTCGCGCACCGGCCAGAGCGACGTGGTGCTGGAGTTCGCCTGGGGCACCGACATGGACCAGGCCAGTCTGGAGGTGCGCGACAAGCTCGAGACGCTTCAGTTGCCGCTGGAAGTCACGCCGCCGGTCCTGCTGCGCTTCAATCCCTCGACCGAGCCGATCCTGCGCCTTGCACTGACCGCTGGCGAGAAGGGCGATGCGGTCGACGAACTCACGCGCATGCGTCGCTACGCCGACGATGACCTGAAGAAGAAGATCGAGCCCGTCGTCGGCGTGGCCGCGGTCAAGGTCGGTGGTGGTTTCGAAGACGAAGTGCAGGTCGAGCTCGACCTGCAGCAGATGGCGCGTATCGGTCTGCCGATCGAGAACGTGATCCAGCGCCTGCAGCAGGAGAATATCAACCTGTCTGGCGGCCGGCTCGACCAGGGCACGCAGCGGTATCTCGTGCGCACGGTCAACCAGTTCTCGAGCGTCGAGCAGATCGGCGAGATGCTGGTCGCCACGCAGTCGGGTGGCGACGATAGCGCCGCGAGTGCGGCGCAACAGATGGCTGCGATCGCCGCGGCCAGCGGTTCGCAGGCAGTGCTCGCAGCTGCGGCGTCGGTGCAGAGCGCCTCGGGCGCGGGCAGCACGACGATCGCCGGCGGCCGCGCGATCCGGCTGCGCGACATCGCCACCGTGCGCCAGGGCTTCAAGGAACGCGAAAGCATCATCCGGCTCGGCGGCGCCGAGGCGGTGGAGCTGGCGATCTACAAGGAGGGCGACGCGAACACGGTGTCGACCGCCGATGCGGTGCAGGCGCGGCTGGATGTCATCCGCAAGGAACTGCCGCCGGACATGACCCTGACCGTTGTCGACGACCAGTCGAAGTTCGTGCGCGCCGCGATCCACGATGTGCGCACCGACGCGCTGATCGGCGGCACCCTGGCCGTGCTGATCATCTTCCTGTTCCTGCGCAACGGCTGGAGCACGCTGGTGGTGAGCCTGTCGCTGCCGATCTCGATCATCACCACGTTCTTCTTCATGGATCAGCTGGGCCTGAGCCTCAATGTAATGTCGCTCGGCGGTCTGGCGCTGGCGACGGGACTGGTCATCGACGATTCGATCGTCGTGCTCGAAAGCATCGCCAAGGCGCGCGAGCGCGGGCTGGGTGTTCTGGAGGCCGCGATCACCGGTACACGCGAAGTCGGCATGGCAGTCGTCGCGTCGACGCTGACGATCATCGCGGTGTTTCTGCCGCTGGTGTTCGTCGAAGGCATCGCCGGTCAGCTGTTCCGCGACCAAGCGCTGACAATCGCGATCGCGGTCGGCGTGTCGCTGCTGGTCGCGTTGACGCTGATTCCGATGATGGCGTCGCTCAAGGGCCGTCCGCCGTTGGCATTCCCCGAGGAAGCGCCGCATCCGCAGTGGCATCCGGAGCGCCGTTGGCAGAAGCCGCTCGCGGCGACAGGACGCGGCATCGGTGCCGGTTTCCGCGGCGTGCTGTTCGGCATCGCCTGGGCGGTGGTGCGCGTGTGGCGCTTCGTGTCGGGAGGCACCGGGCGGTTCATGGGCCGCGCCAGCGATCTGGCGATGGCGCCCTACAACCGCGCCGAACGCAGCTATCTGAAGATGCTGCCGGCCGCTCTGTCGCGTCCGTGGCTGGTGCTGGGCGCTTCGACCGCGGTGTTCCTGATCAGCCTGCTGGCAGTGCCGCTGCTCGGCACCGATCTGATTCCGCAGCTGGCGCAAGACCGCTTCGAGATGACCGCCAAGCTGCCTCCGGGCACGCCGCTGCGCGAGACCGACCGCATCATGCGCGAGGTGCAGCAGGCGCATACCGGCGACGATGGTGTCGAACTGCTGTTCGGCGTCAGCGGCAGCGGCACGCGACTCGATGCCAATCCGACCGAGAGCGGCGAGAACATCGGCAAGCTCAGCATCGTCATGAGCGGTGGCGGCAGTCGCGAGGTCGAAGCGCAGCAGACCGAGCGCTTGCGCGAGACGATGCAGAAGTACCCGGGCGTCGCGGTCGATTTCGCCCGCCCGCAGATCTTCAGTTTCTCCACGCCGCTGGAAATCGAACTGCGCGGGCAGGACCTCGAGGGTCTGGCAAAGGCCGGCCAGCGCATGTCGGAACTGCTGCGCGCCAATCCGCACTACGCCGACGTCAAGAGCACGGTGGAGCAGGGCTTCCCCGAGATCCAGATCGTGTTCGATCAGGAACGCGCCGGCGCTTTCGGCCTGACCACACGTCAGATCGCCGATGCAGTGGTGCGCGCGGTGCGCGGTGAAGTCGCCACGCGCTACAACTTCCGTGATCGCAAGATCGACGTGCTGGTGCGTGCGCAGGAGAACGAACGCGATTCGGTCGACCGCATCCGCAATCTGATCGTCAATCCGGGCAGCGCATCGCCGGTGCGACTCGATTCGGTGGCCGACGTGATCGCGACGGTTGGACCGAGCGAAATCCACCGCGCCGACCAGGTCCGCGTGGCGGTCATCTCGGCGAACCTGCGCGGCATCGATCTGGGCGCTGCGGTGAGTGAGGTGCGGCAGATGGTGGCCGAGAATCCGCTCGGTCCCGAAGTCGGCATGCACATCGGTGGTCAGGGTGAGGAACTCGCCGAATCGATGCGCTCGTTGCTGATGGCGTTCGCGTTGGCGATCTTCCTGGTCTATCTGGTGATGGCCTCGCAGTTCGAGTCGCTGCTGCATCCTTTCGTGATCCTGTTCACCATCCCGCTGGCGATGGTCGGTGCGATCGGCGGGCTGCTGCTGACGGGCAATACGATCTCGGTGGTCGCCTTCATCGGACTGATCCTGATGGTCGGCCTGGTGGTGAAGAACGCGATCATCCTGATCGACAAGGTCAACCAGTTGCGCGAGGCCGGCCTGGCCAAGCGCGAGGCGCTGGTCCACGGTGCACGCTCGCGTCTGCGGCCGATCATCATGACCACGCTGTCGACGCTGTTCGGCTTCCTGCCGCTGGCACTGGCCTTCGGTGACGGCGCCGAAGTGCGCTCGCCGATGGCGATCGTGGTGATGGGCGGTCTGGCGGTGTCGACGGTGCTCACCCTGCTGGTGATCCCGGTGGTCTATGACCTGCTGGATCGCAAGTCCGACGCGTACTACGCCGAACGCGGTCGACGCGCGCGTCTGGGCGCCGCCGCCGATCGTCCCGACCCGGAGGCCAGCGCGACATGAGCATCGCCGAGCTGAGCCTGCGGCGCCCGGTCACCACGATCATGTGTTTCATCTCGATGGTGGTGATCGGCCTGATCGCCTCGGTGCGTCTGCCGCTGGAAGCGCTGCCGGACATCTCCGCGCCGTTCCTGGTCGTGCAACTGCCGTATACCGGCTCGACGCCGTCCGAGGCGGAGCAGAATCTGCTCCGCCCGGCCGAAGAGACGCTGGCCACGATGAGTGGCATCAAGCGCCTGCGTGGTCAGGCGACTTCGGACGGCGCATTCGTGGTGCTCGAGTTCAGCGACTGGGACCGCAACATCGCGATCAGCGCATCAGAAGCCCGCGAGCGCATCGATGCGATCCGCAGCGATCTGCCTGATGATTTCCGCCGCTATACGGTAGAGAAGTTCTCCACGAGCGATCAGCCGGTGCTTCGCATGCGCCTGGCGGCGAACGTCGATCTGTCCGGCAGCTACGAGCTCATCGATCGCCAGCTCAAACGCAGGCTCGAGCGTGTGCCCGGTGTGGCGCGCGTGGAGATCAACGGCGCGGCGCCGAACGAAGTCGAGATCGCGGTCGACCCCGACCGTCTGACCGCGCACGACATCGAACTCAACGCGTTGGCGACGCGGTTGCGTGCATTGAACTTCTCGGTCTCCGCCGGCCAGATCCTCGACGGCGGCCAGCGCCTGCGTGTGCAGCCGATCGGCGAGATCCAGGATCTGCAGCAGTTGCGCGACCTCGTCATCAACCAGCAAGGCCTGCGTCTGTCGGATGTCGCCGACGTGCGCATGAAGCCGCAGCGCATGGATTACGGCCGCCGTCTGGACGGCCGTGCCGCGGTGGGTCTGGAGATCTACAAAGAACGCGACGCGAACCTTGTCGAGGTGTCGCGCACCGTGCTCGCCGAAGTTGACGCGGCGCGCGGTGAGCCGGGGCTGGAAGGCATCGACGTCAAGGTCATCCAGAACATGGGCGACGAGGTCACGTCGTCGCTGCTGGAGCTGGTCGAAGCCGGCGCGATCGGTCTGCTGTTGTCGATCATCGTGCTGTACTTCTTCCTGCGCCATTGGCCATCGACGCTGATGGTCACGCTGGCGATTCCGATCTGTTTCATCATCACCCTCGGCTTCATGCACTTCTTCGACGTCACGCTCAACGTGCTGTCGCTGATGGGTCTGCTGCTCGCGGTCGGCATGCTGGTCGACAACGCCGTGGTGGTGGTGGAGAGCATCTACCAGGAGCGCGAACGCATGCCTGACCAGCCGTGGCTGGCCTCGGTGCTGGGCACGCGCCACGTCGCGATCGCGCTGTCGGCCGGCACCCTGTGCCACTGCATCGTGTTCGTGCCGAACATGCTGGGCGAGACCAACCAGATCAGCATATTCATGAACCAGCTGGCGATCACCATCTCGGTGTCGCTGCTGGCCTCGTGGCTGGTCGCAGTGAGCCTGATTCCGATGATGTCGGCGCGCATGAAGACGCCGCCTGCCGTCGCAAGCCCGAACGGTTTGATCGCACGCATGCAGCGTCGCTATGCGCGCATCCTGCGCTGGTCGCTGGAGCATCGCGGCGTCACCGTGCTCTCCATCCTGCTGGTGGTCGCGGTGAGTCTGGTGCCGATGACCAAAACCAAGTTCGACATGTTCGGCGACAGCGGCGGCGGCAAGGAAATCCAGATCTATTACCAGTGGAAGGGCAGCTACAACCTGCAGCAGCGCTCCGACGAAGTCCTGCGTTTCGAGACATTCCTCGACGAGAACCGCGAGACCTACCGGATCAAGCAGATCTATTCCTGGTTCGGCGAGGGCAATGACTCGGGCACGGTCGTGACGTTCAACGACGACGTCGGCGATACCAAGGCGCTTTCCGAAGCGATCAGCCAGGCGTTGCCGAAGTCCGCGCGTGCCGAGGTCGGCGTGGGCGGCGGGCAGGGCGGTGGTGGCGGACAAGGCGGGCAGGGCGTGCAGGTGCAACTGGTCGGTGACTCGACCCAGGTGCTGCGCGAACTCGCGGATGGCGTGATTCCGATGCTGTCCGCCAATCCCGCGCTGCGCGATGTGCGCGTGGAAGCGGGCGACCTCAACCAGGAACTCACCATTCGCGTTGATCGAGACCGCGCGGCCGCGTTCGGATTCAGTGCCGATCAGGTCTCCAGCTTCATCGGCCTGGCGCTGCGCGGCAGCCAGTTGCGCGAGTTCCGTCGCGGCGAGGACGAAGTGCCGGTGTGGGTGCGCTTCGCCGGTGCCGAGCAGTTCAACCAGGCCGACATCGCCAGCTTCATGGTGCGCTCGCCTGATGGTCGCAGCGTGCCGTTGACGAGTCTGGTGGAAATGCGGGTCGAGCCGTCCGCCAGCCGCATCAGCCGCAACGATCGTCAGACCTCCCTGACCCTGCAGGCCAATCTCGCCGGCGAGACCACGATGCCCGACGCTCGCAAGGCGCTGGAGCAGGTGCTCGACACCGTCGCGTTCCCGGCCGGTTACGGCTACAGCTTCTCGGGCAGTGGCTTCGAGGACGATGCGGCAGCGAGCCAGCAGATGATGTTCAACCTGCTGATCGCGTTGATCATGATCTACGTGGTGATGGCGGCGGTGTTCGAATCGCTGCTGTTCCCGGCCGCGATCATGAGCTGCGTGGTGTTCTCGGTCTTCGGTGTGTTCTGGCTGTTCTGGCTGACCGGCACATCGTTCACAGTGATGGCCTTTATCGGCATCCTCGTGCTGATGGGCGTGGTGGTGAACAACGGCATCATCATGGTCGAGCACATCAACAATCTTAGACGACGCGGCATGTCGCGCATCGATGCGCTGGTCGAAGGCAGCCGTGAACGTCTGCGTCCGATCCTGATGACGATGGGCACTGCGATTCTGGCGATGATCCCGATTTCGCTCAGCGACACCGTCGTGCTCGGCGGCTTGGCGTACTCGCCGATGGCGCGCGCAGTGGCCGGTGGCCTGGCGTTCTCGACGGTGGTCAGCCTGCTGTTCCTGCCGACGATCTACGCGATCCTCGACGACATGCGGCATGGGAGTGTGCGGTTGATCCGGCGTGCGCGGGGTGTGCACGCCGAGCCTGCTGCTGCGGCAGGCTGATAAGCCTTCCAGTATCCGGTGCCCTTGGGGCGCCGGATGTTCTGGCTTTGGCTTTCGATTTCAATCGAGCCGTAAAGCGAGCCGAGCATCGCAGGGCGGCGGGGTCGAAGAGCAACCCATGTCTGAGCGCAGCGAGTTTGGGCTGCGTGCCCCGTCGTCCGAGAAGCGCAGGGCACCGGCGCGGCGCAGCCGGGTCGGATCGCGTCCGGCGAAGACGGTTTTGCTTACTTTTGCCAAGACAAAAGTAAGCCGCGCGACAGCGCGGAAGCCCTGTACTTGATCTTCGCTCTGCGAGCGATTCGCCTGGCGACAGAAAGGCTCAACACCAAGGCTGAGAGGCGAGAGACGAGAGGCGAGTGCAGGGCTTTCGCCCGCTGCGCGTGCGAGTCCCTTTTGGATGGACCCAAAAGGAACCAAAAGGTCCCTTCGCCGGACGCGAGCCGATGCGATGAAGCCGCATCGGTGCCCTGTGCTCCTCGCCTGACGCGGCACGCAGCCCAAACTCGC
>JBJMWR010000007.1:0-158565 GCA_045810015.1 Luteimonas sp. | reverse complement strand
CGGGCGAAGACCATTCGCATCGTGCCGGTCGCGGCGCCGCTCGCAAAGCCGGCGTGGATCCGCGTGCGTGCGCCGAGCCCGAACTCGCGCTTCTACGAGATCAAGCGGGTCCTGCGCGAGCAACGCCTGCATACGGTATGCGAAGAGGCCTCTTGCCCGAACATCGCCGAGTGCTTCGGCAAGGGCACCGCCACCTTCATGATCCTCGGCGATATCTGCACGCGGCGCTGCCCGTTCTGCGATGTGGCGCACGGCCGGCCGCTCCCACCCGATGCCGAGGAGCCACGGCATCTCGCCCAGACCATCGCGGCGCTCGGCCTGCGCTATGTCGTCATCACCAGCGTCGACCGCGATGACCTGCGCGATGGTGGCGCTCAGCACTTCGTCGCATGCATCCGCGCCGTGCGCGCCGCGAGCCCGCGCACCCGCATCGAGGTCCTAGTACCGGACTTCCGCGGCCGCCTCGACCGCGCGCTCGAGATCCTCGCCGCCGCGCCCCCGGATGTAATGAACCACAACCTAGAGACCGTCCCGCGCCTCTATAAGCGGGCACGGCCGGGCGGCGACTATGCCCACTCGCTGCGCCTCCTGCAGCGCTTCAAGGCGGCCTACCCGGCGGTGCCGACCAAGTCGGGGCTGATGGTGGGGCTCGGCGAGACGGATGAAGAGATTGTGGCGGTGATGCGCGATCTGCGCGCCCACGATGTCGACCTGCTGACCATCGGCCAGTACCTGCAGCCTTCGCCGCATCACCTGCCGGTCGAGCGCTATGTCGAGCCGGCGATCTTCCGTGTGTTCGAGGAGCGCGCGGCCGAGCTCGGCTTCAAGCACGCCGCCATCGGCCCACTGGTGCGCTCGTCCTACCACGCTGACCAGCAGGCCCACGAGGCCGGCATCGCCTAGCCGCTCAGTGCGCCTTGTCCCAGTTCTCGCCGACGCCGACATCGGCGACGAGCGGCACGTCCAGCTTCGCGACCGACTGCATGAGCGAGCGCACGTTCTCCTTCGTGCCATCGATTTCCGCTTCCGGCACCTCGAGCACCAGCTCGTCGTGCACCTGCATGATGAGCTTTGCCTGGGCGCGCGAGTCTTCCAGCCAGCGTTGCACGGCGATCATCGCCAGCTTGATGAGATCGGCCGCCGTGCCCTGCATCGGCGCGTTGATCGCGGCGCGCTCGGCACCGGCGCGCTGCGAGGGATTGCCCTTCTGGATGAAATCCAGCGTCAGCCTGCGTCCGAACACGGTTTCGACATAACCGGTCTCGCGCGCCTGCAGCCGGGTACGGTCCATGAAATCGCGTACGCCCGGATATCGCGAGAAATACAGCGCGATGTAGTCCTGTGCCTCACCGCGGCCGATGCCGAGGTTGCGCGCCAGACCGAACGCACTCATGCCATACATCAGACCGAAGTTGATCGCCTTGGCCGCGCGGCGCTCGTTGCCGGTCACCTCGTCCAGCGGACGGGCAAAGACTTCGGCCGCCGTCGCACGGTGGATGTCCACTCCGGATTCGAACGCGCGCACCAGGCCGGGATCTTCGGACAGGTGGGCCATGATCCGCAGTTCGATCTGCGAATAGTCGCAGGCGATCAGCTTGCGGCCCGGCGGTGCGACGAAGGCGCGCCGGATCCGGCGGCCATCGTCGGTGCGGATCGGAATGTTCTGCAGGTTCGGATCCGACGACGACAAACGTCCCGTCGCCGCGCCTGCCTGGTGATAGCTGGTGTGCACGCGGCCGGTGGTCGCGTTGATCATCTCAGGCAGCTTGTCGGTGTAGGTGCTGCGCAGTTTCGTCAGGCCGCGGTATTCGAGGATCACGCGCGGGAGCTCATGCTGGTCAGCGATCGCTTCCAGTGCTTCCTCGTTGGTGCTCGGCTGACCCTTCGGCGTCTTGACAAGCGCCGGCAGCTTCAACTCGTCGAACAGCAGCGCGCAGAGCTGCTTGGGCGAATCGAGATTGAAGGTGCGGCCCGCGAGTTCGGTCGCCTTCTGCTGCGCGGCGAGCATGCGCTTGGACAAATCCGCGCTCTGCCGGCGCAGTTCGTCGGCATCGACCCGCACGCCGTTGGCCTCGATGCGCGCGAGCACCGGCACCAGGGGCATCTCGATGTCGGCGTACACGCGCGCCAGGCCCGCATCGGCCTCGATCCGAGGCTTCATGACCCGGTGCAGCCGCAGGGTGATGTCGGCATCTTCGGCGGCATATTTCGACGCGTCGTCGATGGCGACCTGCGAGAACGAGATCTGCTTGGCGCCCTTGCCGGCCACGTCCTCGAACTTGATCGTGTCCATGCCGAGGTGGCGCTTGGCCAGCGAATCGAGGTCGTGGCGGGCGATGCCCGCATCGAGCACGAAACTTTCCAGCAGTGTGTCGTCGGCGTAGCCGCGCACGTCGACACCATGCCGGCGCAGCACGTGGATGTCGTACTTGCCGTGCTGGCCGAGCTTGCGCTTCGCCGGATCTTCCAGCACGTCGCGCAATGCATCGAGCACCAGCGCGCGATCCAACTGCGCCGGTGCGCCCGGATAGTCGTGGCCGACGGGAATGTAGGCAGCGCGGCCCGGTTCGATCGCGAAGCTCAGACCGACCAGGCCCGAACGCATCGCATCGAGCGCGTCGGTCTCGGTGTCGAATGCGAACGCGTCGGCGGCCTGCAGCTGCGCGACCCACGCATCGAGCTGCTCACGCGTCATCACCGTCTCGTACTCGCCCGGCACCGACAGCGCCGGATCGAGTGTCGACGGCGGCGCGGGAATCGTGATCGCGGCGGCGCCTGCCGGTGCGGCGTCCGCAACCCCAGCGGCGGCATCGAGATCCTTCAGCGCCTGGCCGAAGCCATAGCGCGCGTACAGCACGCGCAGGGCGTCGATCGCTCGCGGGCGCAGGATCAGCGTTTCAGGGCCGCCATCGAGCGCGACGTCGGTCTTGATCGTCGCCAGCTCACGGCTCAGCGGCAGCTGGTGCAGCGCCTCACGCAGGTTCTCGCCGATCTTGCCCTTGATGTTGCCCGCGTTCGCGATCACGCCATCGAGCGATTCGTACTCGGTCAGCCACTTCGCTGCGGTCTTGGGCCCGCACTTCGGCACGCCGGGAATGTTGTCGATGCTGTCGCCCATCAGCGCGAGCAGGTCGACGATCTGGTCGGCGCGGACGCCGAACTTCTCGCGCACGGTGTCGTCGCTGTCCATGCGGCTGCCGCTCATCGTGTTGACCAGGGTCACGCGCGGGCGCACCAGCTGGGCGAAATCCTTGTCGCCGGTGGAGATGGTCACGTCGATGCCGGCGTCGGCGGCCTGCAGCGCCAGCGTGCCAATGACATCGTCGGCCTCGACGCCGGGGACGCGCAGGATCGGAAAGCCCAGCGCCTCGACGATCGTGCACATCGGTTCAACCTGCGCGCGCAGTTCGTCGGGCATCGGCGGACGATTGGCCTTGTACTGGTCGTAGAGATCGTCGCGGAAGGTCTTGCCGGGTGCATCGACGACGAACGCCGCGAAGTCCGGCGCCTCCTTCAGCGTGGCGCGCAGCATGTTGACGATGCCGAAGAGCGCGCCGGTGGGTTCACCGTCGGCGTTGGTCAGCGGCGGCAGCGCGTGGAACGCGCGATACAGGTACGAGGACCCGTCGATCAGGATGAGGCGTTTCGTCATCCGGGGATTCTAAGGGGTCCGTCGTTCGCGCCGCGTTCGAACCGGAGGCCCGGGTGCGCCTGCGTGGCACGTGGAGCCGTGCCCGACGGGCACTGACAGAATCCGAACATCGCGTCGCGATAATCCGGCCCATACGGGGAGTCTGTATGCGCATGTCCTGCCAGGGCTGGTCGAATCACCGGTGTCACGCCATCCGCGGCCGGGACGCGTGGTCGGGCCAATGACGCGTCCTGACGGCGCGCCGCCCGCAACCGACTGGACAGCCGGCACCGTCTGCCGCAATTGCGGCGCGGCATGGGGTGATGGCCCCCACTGCAGCCAGTGCGGCCAGAAGGCGGCGCAGCGGCTGCAGCTGGGCGATCTGCGCCGGGAAGTCTGGGAGAAATGGCGGCTGTTCGAACTGTCGGTCGCACGCACCGCCGGCCGTTTGCTGCTGCGCCCCGGCACGGTGGCCCGCGAGTACGTGGCGGGCGCGCGCGCGCGTCATGTGCATCCGCTCAAGCTGCTGCTGGTCTGCGTCGCGCTGCTGGTGCTGGTGCTCAATGCGACCGGTTTCCTGCGCGTGGGTGGCGCCGACTATCGCGATGCGATGGTGATGATGCAGCGCTATGCCAACTGGAGTTTCACCCTGGGCTTCTTCGCGGTGGTCGCCAGCACGGTGCTGGTGTTCGGGCGGCGCCGTTACAACCTGGTCGAGCACATGGTGCTGGCGGCCTATGCCTCCGCGGTGATCATCGTGCTGAATCTGGTGAACCAGCTGCCACTGCTGGCGATGCGAGACCCCGCGCTGGTGCTGCCGTGGCGCGAAGCCGCCAAGTGGTACATGTACGCGGTCAAGGCCGTGGTACTGGCCCTTGCCTTCCGGCAGTTCTTCGAACTCGATCTGCGCCGCGACGGATGGCGACTGGCGCTCGCGCTGATCGTGTTCGTCGCGATCGACTGGATGCTGCGACGCGCCTACGCCCATCTCATCGTTGCAATCGTCTACGCGCAAACGCCCTGAATCCACGCCAGAGGAATGGCCATGTCCCGACGTTTTTTGTCCCGCTCGTTCCGTCCGCTGCCTGCGGTGTTGCCGCTGGCCCTGCTGCTGGCCGCCTGCGGGGATCGTGAGGCCACGCTGCCAGCGTCCGCAGCGTCTGCTGGCGGCGACACGCCCGGCCGCGCGGAACTGGTCGAGCAGCTCGCCTCCACGCTGCAGGCCTGCTCCTACGACGGCCGTCCCGAACTGCTCGATCCGGCGACGCTGACCGGCGACGCGCCGGCCGACTGCCGCTCGATGGTCGAGCAGGTCATGGGCTTCACTGGCCTGCCGCAGAACTTCGTCGTGACCGAAGGCCCGGTCGCGAATGCGGCGGCGGTGATCCTGTTCGACGAACAGAAGATTCCGCAGCGCGTGATCGCGTTCAACCGCAACTTCCTCGGCGAGGTGCGCGCGGCGACGAACGACAATCCCTGGGCGCCGGTCAGCATCATGGCGCACGAGATCGGCCACCACCTGTCGGGCCACACGATCACCGGCACCGGCAGCCAGCCGCCGATCGAGCTCGAAGCCGACAAGTTCAGCGGCTTCGTGCTGCAGCGCATGGGCGCGAGCCTTGCCGATGCGCGCAGCGCGATGACCTCGCTGGGTGCCGACCACGTGACCGCGACCCACCCCGCGCGCAGCGATCGTCTCGCGGCGATCGGCGACGGCTGGATGGAAGCCTGCAGCCAGGCGGGCCGCGCCGACTGCCAGGGCGGCACCGGCACGGGTACACCGCCGCCGCAGACGACGCCGTCTCCGCGCAGCGCCGCCGTGCGATTGCCCACGCCGTCCGCGCAGACCATTCCGTTCAAGTACGGGCGTTTCGTCGTCGACGAAACCGGACGACTCGATCCCGAACTGCTCAAAGGCCTCGATACCGCGCTCTACGATCTCGCGCAGAAGCAGGGCATCGAACTGGCACTGCTAGTGGTCGACGATCTGCATGGCATGCGCGCACAGGACTACGCGTGGGCGATGCTGCGGCAGTTACGGATCGGCAAGCTGGATCTAGGCAATGGTGGCGTGTTCGTCGTCGCGCCCGGCCAGGGCACGTCGGCGGTGGCATTCGCGCCGGGCATCGCCAAGCAGCTGGAGTTTGCCGATCCGGTGAAGCAGTTCGATCGCTGGATCAACGAATCGTGGCAGCGCGACTGCCAGGATGCGGACGGTTGTGGCATCTCCAGCCGGAGTCTGCTCGGCATCGTCGAGTCGCAGGTGCGTTCGCTGACCAGCAGCGGCGTGCAGTTCCAGATCCGCTTCCAGTCGATCCAGGAGGTGCTGGATTTCTCTGCCGCGCGGTTGGCCGAACGTCGCGCAGGCCGCGAGTGGGATGACAAGCGCGACCAGGCGCTGGGATCGCTGACCCGCTTCACGGCCACCGTCACCGATCTGACACCGCAACCAGAGCAGCTCAAGGTCAACGAGAACGTGGTCCGCGACGGCCGCTGGCGGGCGGTCGTGGTCCGCACGGAGGACGGCAATGACACCACGCTGTATCTGCAGCCGCAGACCGAGCAACTGATGCCGGGCGGCAAACTGGAGGTCGGCAAGCGCTACAGCTTTGTCGGCGAGCTGATGTCGACCGGTGCCTTCCACACCGACCAGGGCGTCCTGCAGGGCAATGTGCAGCTCTGGCTTTTCAGTTACGACCCGCTCGACTGAGCACGACCGTCGTTCGCGGATGCCGCGTCCACGTCGGCATCCGCGAGGCGCGCGCATACTGCGACTTCAATCTCCGACACAGAGAAATCCGTCATGACACGTCTCAGAATCGCGCTGCTCGCCGCCTGCCTGGCCGGGCTGTCCGCCTGCGCGACGACTGGTGGTTCCGGCATGCCCGACGGGGTGCCTGCCGATGCCGAACAGGTGACCCGCACCGAGTCCAACGGCGACCAGATCACCGAGTACCGCATCTCCGGCCAGCTGCGCGCGGTGCAGGTCGTGCCCTCGCGCGGTCCGGCGTATTTCCTCTACGACCGTGACGGCGACGGCAGCATCGACGGCGATCGCGACGACGTGCCGCAGACCTATTTCAAGCTGTTCGGCTGGTAAGTCCGTGGACGAGGTATTGCGCGTCGCGCTGGTCGGCTATGGCCTCGCGGGTCGCGTATTCCATGCGCCACTGATCCGGGCGACGCCGGGCTTGGCGCTGCACACGGTGGTCTCCAGCGACGCGGGCAAGGTGCATGCGGACCTGCCCGACGCGTGCGTCGTCGCGGATCCGCAGACTGCGTTCGACGATCCGGCAATCGATCTCGTCGTCATCGCCTCGCCCAACGCGACACATGCGCCGCTGGCCATCGCGGCGTTGCAGGCCGGCAAGCATGTCGTCGTCGACAAACCATTCGCGATCGATCTGCGCGAGGCACTGGAGGTCGCCGCGGCAGCACGCGCGAGCGGCCGGATGCTCGGCGTGTTCCACAACCGTCGCTGGGATGCCGATTTCCTCGCGCTGCGCGCCCTGATCGAGGCCGGCACGCTGGGCGAGATCGCCGAAGTCCATTCCCATTTCGATCGCTTCCGCCCGACCGTGCCCGACCGCTGGCGCGAACGCGCGGGTTCGGGCGCGGGGCTGTGGCTGGATCTCGGCCCGCATCTGGTCGATCAGGCCCTGCAGTTGTTCGGGGTGCCGGACGCGGTGCAGGCCGACATCGCAATCCAGCGCACTGGCGCCGTGGTCGATGACTACTTCCATGTGGTGCTGCGGTATCCGCGGCTGCGGGTGATGCTGCATGCGGGCGCGCTGGTGCCTGGCGCAGGTTTGCGGTTCGCCGTGCACGGCGGCGGCGGGAGCTGGTTCAAGCATGGACTCGATCCGCAGGAAGCAGCGTTGCGCGATGGCGCGGTGCCCGGCTGCGACGGCTGGGGCGTCGACCCCGCGCCGGGGCGACTGTTGCACGCGAATGCCGATGGCACGATCGTCGGTATCGCGTCGCCGTCGCCCCCGGGCGACTACCGCGCGTTCTATGCCGGCTTCCGCGATGCGATCCATGGCGATGCCGCGCCACCGGTCACGATCGATGACGCGCTCGATGTGATGCGCGTGCTGCAGGCGGGTATCGACAGCGCGTCCAATGGACTTGTCGTCGATCCGTAGGATGGGTAGAGCGAAGCAAAACCCATCATTGCCATCGCCCAGTCAACGTCAGCAATCAACGGGATCGCCGCCCAAACGCTGAAAGGGCTTCAGAACACTGGCACGATCGACGCATGACGACGATGGGTTTCGCTTCGCTCTACCCATCCTACGAAGCGCGCATGCGGAACCGGCGCCCCGGATTCCGGGACGCCGTTTCGATCTCACACAATGATGCCGCTTACTTCTGCAGCAGCTCACCCACCAGCGCATCGGCGCCGTAGACCGACTTCAGCGATTCGATGATCGCCGCGCTGTGCACCGACACCGTGCGGTTGAGCTTGGGGTCGTACCAGAAGCTGCCGCCCAGCGAATGGATGTTGCCGTCGAATGCGAGGCCGATGACCTGCGCGTCGCGGTTGATCACCGGGCTGCCGGAGTTGCCGCCGATGATGTCGTTGGTGCTGACGAAGTTGAAACGCGTGTCCCGGGCGATGCGGCCTTCCGCGTCCAGCCAGCGCTTCGGCAACGCGTACGGCTCGGCGCCGGTGTTGCGCGCGAACACGCCGCCCATCGTCGTGAACGGCTCGATCGCCTTGCCATTTTCTTCCCAACCGGCGACATCGCCGTAGGACAGGCGCAGCGTGAACGTCGCATCCGGGTACACCGTGGTGCCAAGCTTCTCGAAACGCACCTGGGCGATCTGCGTGGCGGCGCGCGATTCGATCGACGCCACTTCCGACTCCTGCCGCTGACGCAGCGCACGGGCAGGTGCATCGACCGCGCGGGCCAGACGGATGAAGGGATCGTTCGAGGCTTCGATCGCCGCGGCGCCGCCGTTCCACAGACGCTCGCGTTCGGCGACGTCGGCGAGCTTCGAGCCCTCGACCAGCGTTTTCGCAACCTGCGCGGGCGACTGCGTGCCGAGCACGGACTGCACCAGCGGATCGTCGGTGCCCAGCAGCTCGCGGAACTTGGTCAGCGACCAGGTCAGCTTGGCGATCTCGAACTCCGGATACACCGGCGCCTTGCTCAGCAGGGTCTGGCGCAGACGGCCCTGGCCGGCCTCCTGGAACTCCGGCAGACGGGCGTCGTTGGCCTTCGCGCGCTCGGTGCCGCCGCGCACCAGCGTGCGGGCGATGCCGAACAGGCGCGAATCGAAACCACGACCCTGCTCGAGCAGCATGTAGGGCACGGCGAGCTGACGCGCGACGACCTGCGCCGCTTCCACCTCATTCCACGGCACGGCGTCCACACCGTCGCGCAGACGCGCTTCCTCGGCACGTTTGCCGGCGAACACCTGCGGGTCGAGCAGCGCCTGCAGCTGGCCACGGAACACCTTGTAGCTGTTGTCGGTGAACGTGAGATCGGACTGCGCCTGACGCGTGGCTTCCTCGTCACTGCGACCGTACTGGCCCAGCATCGCGCGACGCTCCGCCAGCCACAGCAGGTTGTTGATCAGGCTGACGTCACGCACGGTTTCCAGCTGCGCGACGGTGAGCTGGCGCTGGGTGCGCCCCGGGTGGCCGGTGACCATGACCAGTTCGCCCGGCTCGGCGCCTTCGGGCTTGAGCGTGAAATGGTGCTCGACGTTCGCGGGCTTGCCGTCCTCGTAGGCGCGCAGCAGCGCGGCGTCGAGGTTGTAGCGCGGGAAATTGAAATTGTCGGGATCGCCGCCGAAGAAGCCGACCGAATATTCCGGCGTGAACACCAGGCGCACGTCGGAATAGCGGTGGTAGCGATAGAGATGCTGCTGGCCGCCGTTGTAGAGCTCGACCACATCGCAGCGCGTCTTCGCTTCATCGTCGCCCACGCATTCCGATTCGATGCGGCTCTTCTCGGCATTGCGCGCATCCACATAGGCCTGACCCTGCTTGCCTTCTGCCGCGCTGGTCAGCCGCCCGCTGACGTCGGTGATCGCGCGCAGCACATTGAGTTCTTCGGCCGGGCACTGCAGTTCCTCACCGCGCGCATCGGCGACGAAACCGTCGTTCTGCAGATCGCGCTGCGGCGAGGACAGGCCCTGCACGCAACCGACGACGCAATGCGCATTGGTCAGCACCAGACCGTCGGGCGAGACGAAGGAGCCCGAGCAACCACCGGCCAGGCGCACCGAGGACTGCATCGCGTGGTCCACCCACGCCTGGTCGGGCGCGAATTGGTACTGCGACTGCAGCTGGGCCTTGGGCAGATTGTCGAGCGTCCACATGCCTTCGGCGGCGAGTGCGGCGGGCGCCACTGCAAGGGCGAGCAGCCCGCCAACCGTCGCGGCGAAGCGCGTGCGTGTCCGGGAGCGGGATAGAACGGGCGTGGAATCGGCGGGCGCCATGGAATCTCCAGTCGAGGCGGCCGCATCGCGGCCGAAGGCCGCCCAGCGTACGCGCACGCGCGTCCACGGGCGTGGCCGGAAGGTCATGGTCGTCGCGCCGGTTTGGTCTGCACGCCGCATTCACGTACGATCGGTCCGCGCGCGACGCTAGGGAGGTCGCCTGCCCGCCGAGGAGCCCGATGCAACCCCCCGAACGCCGCAAAACCGACCCTCTGGACGCCGCCGCCCTCCGTGCCGGGCTCACGCCCGCGCAGATCAGCGCGATCGCGACACTCGAACAGTTCGGCTGGACCCTGCGCTTCGTGCGCCGTCCGCTGTTCCGCGACCCGGTGCCGGTGCTGTTCGAAAAGAACGGCAACCGCTGGATCGTCGTCGACGGCGACGGCGGACTCGACGAAAGCCAGAGCTTC
Organism: Luteimonas sp.; assembly: GCA_045810015.1. Lineage (GTDB taxonomy): Bacteria > Pseudomonadota > Gammaproteobacteria > Xanthomonadales > Xanthomonadaceae > Luteimonas. The sequence continues at coordinate 148,071 of JBJMWR010000007.1, read as the reverse complement.
GAAATCCGAGACTGAGCCGAGGGGCACCAGCCTTCATCCGTTCAGCTGAATGCGCACGATCCTCACGGCCACGTCGCTAGCATCCCGCCGTCTTCCGCCTCAGGAGCCGCCGATGTCTTCGTTCTCCATCTATCTCGTGGGCATGGCCGTGCTGATCGGCGGCTTGGCTTATGGCGCACACCTCGCCGGCCTCGCGCCGCAATGGATCGCCGTCGGCGTGATCGTGCTGCTGGGCCTGGGCATCGTGAAGGCAGTCTCCCGCACGCGACGCCCGGATCCGCCGTCGGCCTGATCATCCGTCAGCGCGGCCGGCCCTTTCAGGCCGGCTGCAGGTTGGCGTAGGCCAGCACCAGCCACTTGCTGCCAGCATCGTCGAAATTGACCTGGACGCGCGCATGTGCGCCGTCGCCTTCGATGTCGGTCACCGTGCCGGTGCCGAATTTGACGTGGCTCACGTTCTGGCCCAGACGCACGCCGACCGACGGCGCCAGACTCGCGTGGCCGAACTCGCGTTGGCGCTGCGGGAACGAGGCGCGCGTGGCCTGCGCCTTTGGCCGTACCTCGTGCAGCAGCGCGGCCGGAATCTCGCGCAGGAATCGTGAGGGCACGCCGAACATGTCCTGGCCATGCAGGCGCCGTGCTTCGGCATAGGTCAGCACCAGCTTCTGCCGCGCGCGGGTGATGCCCACGTAGGCGAGGCGGCGCTCTTCCTCCAGACGCCCACTTTCTTCAGCAGTGCGCGCGCTCGGGAACAGGCCTTCTTCCAGGCCGACCAGGAACACCAGCGGAAATTCGAGACCCTTGGCGCTGTGCAGCGTCATCAGCTGCACGCCGTCTTCGCCCGCCTGTGCCTGGCTTTCGCCGGCCTCGAGTGAAGCGTAGGCGAGGAACGCGACCATCTCGGTCAGCTGCGCGCTCTCCTCGTCGTCGCCGCGCACGAAGCGCGACGCCACCGATACCAGTTCATCGAGATTCTCGACGCGCGAATCCGCGCTGCCCTTCGATTCGTTGGCGTAGTGCACGCGCAGGTTCGAGCGTGCCAGCACGTGGTCGATCTTGTCCTTCAATGCCAGCTCGGCCAGTTCGACCGACAGCTGGTCGATCAGCTGCGCGAACCCGGCCAGCGCATTGCGCGCGCGGCCGGCGAGCACGTCGCCTTGCGCGCAGCGCATCGCGGAGTCCCACAATGGAATCCCGTGCGTGCGCGCCTGCTGGCGCACTTCGTCGAGCGTGCGTTCGCCGATGCCGCGCGGCGGCGTGTTGACCGCGCGTTCGAACGCCGCGTCGTCGTCGCGGTTGGCGACCAGACGCAGGTAGGCCAGCGTGTCCTTGATCTCGGCGCGTTCGAAGAAGCGCACGCCGCCGTACACCCGATACGGCACCTGTTCGGCGACGAGCTGCTCTTCCATCGCGCGCGACTGCGCGTTGCTGCGGTAGAGGATCGCGATGTCGCCATGCGAGCCGCCATCGCGGACCCACTGCAGCGCGCGTTCGACGACGTAACGCGCTTCGTCGATCTCGTTGTAGGCCGAGTACAGATCGATCGGATCGCCTTCGCCGCTGTCGGTCCACAGCTGCTTGCCCAACCGTTCGGGGTTGTGCGCGATCACCGCATTGGCCGCACCGAGGATGTTCGCCGTCGAACGGTAATTCTGCTCGAGGCGGATCGTCTCCGCGCCCGGATAATCGCGCAGGAACCGCTGCACGTTCTCGACCTGTGCGCCGCGCCAGCCGTAGATCGCCTGATCGTCGTCGCCGACGATGAAGACCTTGCCGGTGTCGCCGGCGAGCACACGCACGAAGGCGTACTGGATCGCGTTGGTGTCCTGGAACTCGTCGACCAGCAGATGACCGAAGCGCTGCCGGTAATGCGCGAGCAGCGCAGGCGTGTCGCGCAGCAGCTCGTGGGCACGCAGCAGGATCTCGGCGAAGTCCACCAGGCCCGCGCGGTCGCACCGTTCCTGGTACAGCGCATAGGCCTTGCGCATGACGTCCGACCACTCGTCGGCGCCGTCCTGGATATGCTGCGGCCGGCGCCCCTCGTCCTTCTGCGCATTGATCCACCACGCGATCTGCCGCGGCGGGAAGCGCGCATCGTCGAGTTCGAGCTGTTGGACCACGCGCTTCACCAGCCGCAACTGGTCGTCGCTGTCGAGGATCTGGAAGCTCTCGGGAAGCTTCGCGTCCTGCCAGTGCAGGCGCAGCAAGCGGTGCGCCAGGCCGTGGAAGGTGCCGATCCACATGCCGCGTGCGCCGCTGCGCAGCTGCGCGTCAACGCGGTGGCGCATCTCGGCCGCAGCCTTGTTGGTGAAGGTGACGGCGAATATCCCGTGCGTGGGCACGCCGACGACCTCGTGCAGCCAGGCAATCCGGTGGGTCAGCACGCGGGTCTTGCCGCTGCCGGCACCGGCGAGGACGAGATAGTGGGCATCGGGCGCGGAAACCGCCTGACGCTGGGCGGCATTGAGGCCGTCGATAAGGTGCGACACATCCATCGCCCCATTCTACGCGGTCGCCGTCGCCGCTCCTGCGACGGTCAGCCTCCGCCGGGACGGCCCAGCAACGTCAGCACGTCTTCGAACGGCACCGGGCGCGCGAACAGATACCCTTGCAGTTCCTCGCAACCGTGCGCGGCCAGCCAGCCCCATTGCGCGTCCGTCTCCACGCCCTCGGCCGTCGTGTGCAGACCGAGGCGCTGCGCCATGCGGATGATCGCATCGCAGATGGCCTCGTCGTCGGGATCGCGACCGAGGTCCTGCACGAACGAACGGTCGAGTTTCACCCGGTGCAACGGCAGGCGCTTGAGATAGGCGAGGCTGGAGTAGCCGGTGCCGAAGTCGTCGATCGCGATGCAGACGCCGGCATCGCGCAGCGTCGCCATGTCCCGGATCACATTGTCCGGGCTGGCCATGACCACGCTTTCCGTGAGCTCGAGTTCGAGGATGCCGGCGGGCAGCTGGAAGTCCTGGATTGCCGCCAGCACATCGTCCACGAGCCCCTGCTGGAACTGCGCCGCCGATACGTTGACCGCGAGCCGCAGATGGCCCCAGCCATGCGCGGCGAGAATCCCGTGGTGACGCGCAGCCTCGCGCAGCACCCAGCGCCCGATCGGCACGATCAGTCCGCTGTCCTCGCAGACTGCGATGAACGCGTCGGGCGTCAGCAGGCCGCGTTCGGGGTGCTGCCAGCGCAACAGCGCTTCCATACCGACCGGCCGGCGCTGCTGGTCGAACTGCAGCTGGAACGCGAGCGCGAACTGGTCTGCCTGCAGTGCATCCCGCAACTGCGACACCAGCGCGAGGCGTTCACTGGCCTGGGTGCCGAACTCGGAGCGATATGCGACCACGCAGTTCCGGCCCTGTTGCTTGGCCTGGTACATCGCCTGGTCGGCATGCCGCAACAGCAGCGCGGGATCATCGCCGTCGCCGGGGTGGCAGCAGTAGCCGATGCTGGGCGTGATCTGCAACGAAGCTGCACCGATCTCCATCGGTTGCGACAGCGCCGCGAATACGCGCTCGGTCGCGCGGGCAACGGCTTCACGATCGACAGCGTTCACCACAAGCACGAACTCGTCGCCGCCGAAGCGGCCGACCGTGTCTCCGGGCTGCAAAGCGGCGCGCAAGCGGCGGCCCACGGTGCGCAGCACTTCGTCACCACTGGCATGACCAAGGCTGTCGTTGATGAGTTTGAAATCGTCGAGATCGACGAACACCAGACCGACGCAGCTGTCCCCGGCATCAGCGCGTGCCACGGCCTTGGCCAGACATTCCATTACCAGCTCGCGATTCGGCAGGCCGGTGAGTTCGTCGTGGGTGGCGCGATGCGCGAGCGAATCCTCCGCACGCCGACGCTCGGTGATGTCGTTGAGGATGCCGACGAAATGCGTGAGCATGCCGTCCTGGTCACGCACCGGCGCCATGCGCAACTCGTTCCAGAACGGTGAGCCGTCGCGCCTGTAGTTGCGCAGTTGCACGCGGACTTCGCGCGCCTGTTCGATGGCGTCGCGGATTGCCGGCAGCGCCGGCTGGTCGAACTCGCCGCCCTGCAGGAACCGGCAATTGCGTCCAAGGCATTCCTCCGCCGCGTAGCCGGTAATGCGCGAGAACGCCGGATTGATGTACACCATCGGCTGATCGGACGCGCGGGCATCCGTGATGACGATGCCGTTCTCGGTGGCTTCGACGGCGCGCCGCAGCAGACGCAGGTCCGATTCATCGCGACGCCGGCGGGTGACGTCGAGAACGCCGCCGACCGCGCGCACGGCCCGGCCAGCTGCATCACGCAGGATCGTGCCCCGATCCTCGACCCATGCGTAGCCGCCGGTTTCGCGGCGCAGGCGGTAGTGCGCATGCCATTCGGTGGCATCTGTCGCGATCGTGGCATCCAGCGCATCGCCGACGCGGGTCCGGTCGTCCGGGTGCAGCAGCGCCGACCACTGGTCGATCGTGGCGGCATGGATGCGCCAGTCCCAGCCGTATTGCGACGTGAACCCGTCGTTCCACCACAAGCTGCCGGTCGCGATGTCCCAGTCCCAGATCGCATCGCTGGTGGCGCGCGCGACCATCTGGAAGCGCGCATCGCTACGCGCACGCTCGGCTTCAACGCGCTCGCGGTCGGTGGTGTCGAGCACCAGGACCAGGCGCGCCGGACGGCCGAGAAATTCCAGACTGCTCGAGTACACAGTCACCGCAAACGTGCTGCCGTCACGGCGCCGGTGGCGGAAACGACGGCCGATATGCGGCGCCGGGTCGCGGGCGACCTCCTGCCGGATGCCATCGTCGTCCATACCGACGACGACCGCGGGAGCGTCGAGCGCCAGGAACGCCTCGCGTGGATACCCGTATTCGGCGATGGCCGCGTCGTTGACGGCGAGCATGCGCAGCGTTTCGCGGTCGTAGACCAGGGCCGGCAGAGGATGGCGTTCGTACAGATACCGGTACTGCGCTTCGACATCGCGCATGCGCGCAGTGAGATCGGTGAGCGCACCCACCGAGCGAGCGATGTCGGCGCTCAGCGCGCGCTCGCGTCGCGCGCCGGCCATCAGCAGACGCATGCCGGCGAGCCATGCCAGTAGCAACAGCGCGCCGCCCGTGGCCAGCGCGGCGACGAAGTTCCACCAGCCCGCGAGCAGATCATTGCGTCCGACGCCGACGGCGGCGACCAAGGGATAGCCGTCCAGCGCTCGGAACCCGACCAGGCGCCGTGTCCGATCGAGATCACTGCGGCCTTCGAAGACGCCCGACTCGGCCAGATCGACACCCCGCGTGAACAGAATCGACTGGCGGACGTCGGTACCGATATAGCGATCGCCCTGATCGGACCGCGTGACGACGCGGCCGTTACGGTGCACGAAGGCCGCAGTGCCACTTCGGCCCAGATCGAGTTCACGCAGCAACGCGTGCAGTGACGCCACGCGCAGGTGCCCCAGCAGCCAGCGCGGCGATCCGTCACGGGCATCGGAGACCGCCAGCGCAATTGGCAACACCCAGCCCGTGCCGTCCTCTGCAGGCAGCGGATCGCCGACCTGCAGCCTCGCGCCATCCGGTCCGGATGGCCGCGCGAATGCAGGCCGGGTCTCGACCAGCGCGAGATCCTGCAGGTCGCGGTGACGCGACAGCACGCCCTGCACCGTTTCGTCGACCAGCGCAGCTGGTACGTCCGGTTCGCGCTGCCGGATCGCATCCAGATCGGCGCCGATTCCGGTGAAGGCCCGGTCGAAATTGCCGAGGGTGAGTTCGAGATTGCGCGCAAGCCCGGCCGACATGTCGAGGACGTAACGCTCGCCGGCTTCCTGGCGCACGCGCAGATCGTTCCAGGCTACGACCAAGGCCGCGGCGCAGACGCTCGCCACCAGCAGCCCCCCGATCAGCAGCGCGCGGTTGCGCCGACGGCGCGCACGCGCACCCTCATGCCGATCCTGTTCCCTGGCGCTTTCGTCCTGCATCGCAGCCCGACGTCCCCCTGTCACGCAGCACCGATGCTGACACAGATGGCAGCGCCGGCGCGGTCGGTCAGTGCGCGGCGTGCTCGCGTTTGGCGGTGCTGTGAGTCATCAGCCGGTCGGTGTAGGCGATACCGATCGCCGACAGGATGAAACCGCCGTGGATGATCGTCTGCCACATCACACCGGCCTGGGTCACCTTGGTGCAGGCCGGCGCGGCCAGCGACAGGCCCGCGGCGAGCGCCTGGGCATGCACGGTGGCGGCCGTGATGAAGTCGGCCGAACCGCAGACCGGCAGGCCGACTTCGCCGGCAGCGATGAAGGTCTTGAGCAGGTGGATCGAGGAGATGCCGATGATCGCCATCGCCAGCTTGACCTTGAGCACGCTCGCATTGACGTGGCTCAGCCACTCCGGCTGGTCCGGGTGGTTCTGTAGGCCCAGACGCGAAACGAAGGTCTCGTAGCCGCCGACGATCACCATCACCAGCAGGTTGGAGATCATCACCACGTCGATCAGGCCCAGCACCAGCAGCATGATTCCCTGCTCGGTCAGGGTGTTGGCGTCGGTCACCAGGTGGGTCAGTTCCTTGAGGAACAGGAACACGTAGACGCACTGCGCGACGATCAGGCCCAGGTACAGCGGGAGCTGCAGCCAACGCGATCCGAAGATGACGTAGGTGAGCGGATTCATGCGCGTCGGCGCGGCGGGCTGGATCGACATGGCGGGCGTGTGGCCGGGTGGGGGTGCGCGGAGCGTAACGAGGGCCCATGACTTTGCCAATCGCCTGATCTGGCGGTTCGCGCAAGCGGTCGAACGCCGTCGTGACGCGCTTCGCCGGGAATGCTGCAGCGCAGCGTTCTGGCGCGGTTCCGGGTGCACGACCCCGCACCGCGCGGGCAGCGATCGGCCTGCACCGCGCCCACGATTGACAGCGTTGTCATGCGCTGGGTACAACGCATCCCGCGTTGCCGTCCGGCAGCGCGTCCGGATCTGGGAGGGTCTTGGGATGTCGTCGATGCGCCTGGCGCGAACGGCGGACGCGGCCTCTGCCGCGCCGCCCGCTCAACGGTGGACGGCCGTGCGCCCTCAGCGCGTGGCGTCCGCCGTCGTCATCGAGTACGGCGCTTCGGCATCCACGCCCGGCCAGGCTTGCGAAGGCTCGGCCTGCATCGTGAAGCGCAGTTCGCCGCCGGCGAGGATTTCGGCGTGACGCAGGAAGGCGCGCTGCAGCGGCTTGCCGTCGAGCGTGGCGCTGCCGATGTAGCCGTGCCCCTGTTCGAGTCCGTCGGCGATGACCGTGAACTGCTTGCCGTTCGGCAACCGCAGCGTGGCGCGCGGCAGGAACGGCCGGCCGATCACGTATTCGCCGCTGCCCGGTGCGACCGGATAGAAGCCCAGCGCGGTGAACAGATACCAGGCCGACATCTGGCCGAGGTCGTCGTTGCCGGCCAGGCCATCGGGCCGGTCGGCGTACTGCGTGTCCATGATCGTCTTCAGCCGCGCCTGCGTGCGCCAGGGCTGGCCGGCGTAGGCGTAGAGATACGCGACGTGGTGGCTGGGTTCGTTGCCGTGGGCGTACCAGCCGATCAGACCGGTGATGTCTTCCATGTGCTCGAAGGTCGACGGATCGACCTCGGCCTCGAAGGCCGCATCGAGCTTGCCGAGCAGCGCGTCGGCGCCGCCGTGCGCCGCGGCCAGGCCAGCGACGTCGTGCGGCACGTACCACGAGTACTGCCAGGCGTTGCCTTCGGTGTAGTCGGTGCCGTAACCGCTGGCGGTCGGATCGAACGGCGTGCGGAAACTGCCGTCGCGGTTCTTCGCGCGCATGAAGCCGGTCCCGGGATCGAAGGCGTTGCGCCAGTTCGCGGCGCGCGTATCGAACCGGCGCGCGATGTCGGTGCGGCCCATCGCCTGCGCCATGCGCGCGATCGTCCAGTCGCCGTAGGCGTACTCGAGCGTCTTCGACGCGGCCTCGCCTTCCTCGTCGGTCGGCACCCAGCCCAGTTCCATGTACTGGCGCAAGCCGTCGTAGGGGCCGTAGGACGCGCTGGCGACCATTGCGTCGAGCGCGGCGTCGGCATCGAAACCGCGGATGCCTTTGAGATACGCGTCGGCGATCACCGGCACCGCGTGGTAGCCGATCATCGTCCACGTCTCCTGCCCGTGGAACGACCACACCGGCAGGATGCCGTAGGGACTCTGGCGCCGGTGCGCGAGAAGCGAGTCGACGAAATCGGCGTTGCGCTTCTCGGGCTGCACGATCGTCAGCAGCGGATGCAGCGCGCGATACGTGTCCCACAGCGAGAACGTCGAATAGTGGGCGAAGCGCTCGGCCGTGTGCACGGCCTGGTCCGGCCCGCGATAGCGGCCGTCGACATCCATGAAGAGCGTGGGGCCGAGCAGCGTGTGGTACAGCGCGGTATAGGCGCTGCGGCGGTCAGGTTCGGGTGCGTCGATGTCGAGCACCGACAGCGCTTCGGTCCAGTCGACCTTCGCCGCGCTGCGCACACGGTTGAAATCGAAGTCCGGCACTTCGGCGTCGAGATTGGCGATCGCGCCGGCCTCGTCGACCGACGAGATCGCGACCTTGACCACGAGCGGCGCATCGAGCTTGCCGAAGTCGAAGGTGCCGACCAGTTGCCGGCCTTCGATCTGCGCGCGCTCGCCCGGGCTGCGGTCGCCCGGCGGCGCGAAGCCCTTGTAGGCGATGTTGGTCTCGGTGTTGTGGAAGGCGTGTCCGGTCAGCGGACGCGAGAAACGTATCGCGAAGTACAGCTGCCGGCCCGGCGCCCAGCCGCGTGTCTCGCGGAAGCCGGTGATCGTGCCGTCGGGCATCTGTCGAAGCCGCGACCACAGGATCTTGCCGGGGTAGTCGTACATCGACGTGCGCAGGTCGAGCAGCACGCGCGCATCGGTGCCCTCGGGGAAAGTGTAGCGGTGCACGCCGGCGCGCGCGCTCGCGGTGAGTTCGGCGCGAACTTGCGAATCGTCGAGGGTGACGGCGTAGTAACCGGGCTGGGCGATCTCGTCGTCGTGGCGGAAGCGCGAGGCGTAACCACTGCCAGGCACTTCAGGATCACCGCGCTCGAGCTTCTCGGGGCCGGTCACCGGCATCAGCAGCACGTCGCCGAGATCGGAATGGCCGGTGCCGGAAAAATGCGTGTGCGAGAAGCCGACGATGCTGGTGTCGTCGTAGCGATAGCCCGCCGCCCAGTCGTAGGCCTGCGCGCGCGGCTGGATGCGCGTGTCCGGGCTCAGCTGGACCATGCCGAAGGGCACCGTCGCGCCGGGATAGGTGTGGCCCTCGCCGCCGGTGCCGATGAAGGGATCGACCGATGCGTAGGCCTTCTCCCCCGCATCGCGCGGGTCCGCCAGCGCCGTGCCCGCGCCGAGCAGCGCGCCCATCGCGAATACCACCAGTGCCATCGCCGCTCCCAGCTTCGCCATTGCGCCCTCGATTGGATCGGTTCAATGGCCGAGAACCTAGCACCGGTGCACCGGCATCGCATGCTGCGTCGCAGGATGCCGTGGAGCGCTGCGCCGGTCACCATGCGCGCGTCTGAACCGGTTCAAATTCCTAGCATGTCTCCGACCCGACGCGTGACCCTGGCCGACATCGCGGCCGCCTGTGGGCTGTCGAAGGCGACGGTGTCGATGGTCTTGCGCGACAACCCCCAGGTGCATCCCGACACCCGCGCGCGGGTCCGCGCCGAGCTGGAGCGCCAGGGCTACGTCTATCACCGCGGCGCCGCCAGCCTGCGCCACGGCGGCGCGTCGAATGCGGTGGCGCTGGTCGTCAACGATCTGGCGAACCCGTTCTTCGCCGAGTTCGCCGCGGGCGTCGACGCGGCGCTGGCCGAAGCCGGCCACGTGCTGCTGCTCGGCAGCACCGGCGAGTCGGTCGAGCGTCAGCAGGCCGTGCTGGCCTCGCTGGTCGAGCACGCGCCGGCCGCGCTGATCCTCTCGCCCGCCGAACACAGCAGCGCCGCGCGCCTGCGAAAGGTCTGCGGGCCGCGGCTGCCCGTGCTGCTGTTCAACCGCACGCTCGACGACGGCGGCACCAGCGACTGGGACTATCTGGCGCTCGACAACCGCGCAGGCGCGCGTCTGGCCACCGAACACCTGCTCGCGCAGGGACATCGCGCGATCGCGTTCTTCGGCGGCCATCGCGATTCGAGTTCCTGCGGCGAGCGCCGCGCCGGCTATCGCGAAGCGCTGGCCGATGCCGGTATCGCGCCCGATCCCGCGTGGCTGATCGAATGCGCGCCCACCCGCCTCGAAGCCGCGCGGCAGACGCCGGCGCTGTTCGCGCGCGATCCCGCGCCGACCGCGGCGGTCTGCTACAACGACGCCGTCGCGTTGGGCCTGATCGCCGGCCTCGCGAGCTGCGGCCGCCGCGCCGGCCATGATTTCGCCGTCACCGGTTTCGACGATATCGCCGAAGCCGCGTTCGCCTCGCCGCCGTTGACCACCATCGCCACTGATCCGCGTGCCCGTGGCTTGCAGGCCGCCCGACTCGTGCTCGCGCGCTTGCGCGGCGCGCTGCCCGATCCGCCCCACACCACCATCGCCCCCGTTGCGCTGCAGGTCCGTGCCAGCACGGCCGCCGCGCCCGACACCGCATTCCCATCGCCCGCCCGGGTCCGAGGTAGCGCCGCATGAATCCGTCCAGCCGCACGATGTCCAATCCCGCCGCGATCGCGGTGGTCAGCCTGATCTTCTTCACCTGGGGCGGCCTGACCAGTCTCAACGACGTGCTGATTCCGCATCTCAAAGCCGTGTTTTCGATGAACTACACGCAGACGATGCTGATCCAGTTTACGTTCTTCGGCGCGTACTTCCTGATGTCGATGCCGGCCGGCGCCGTCGTCGCGCGCGTGGGCTACAAGGCGGGCATCGTCATCGGTCTGGTGATCGCGGCGATCGGTGCGGCGTTGTTCTATCCGGCCGCGCGCCTGCCCTCGTATCCGGTGTTCCTGACCGCGCTGTTCGTGCTGGCCAGCGGCATCACATTGCTGCAGGTCGCGGCCAATCCGTACATCAGCCTGCTCGGCCGGCCGGAAACCTCCCACAGCCGCCTCAATCTCGCGCAGGCGCTGAACTCGCTGGGCACGACGATCTTCCCGCTGCTGATCGGTCCGCTGATCCTGGTCGGCGCGGTGCTCGGCGCCGACGAGATCGCCGCGATGGGCGCGGCCGAACAGATCGCCTATCGCGCCGCCGAAGCGCGCTCGGTCGAAATGCCTTACCTGTTGCTGTCCGGCGGTCTGCTGCTGATGGCGGTGTTCGTGCTGCTGATGCGCATTCCGTCGCTGCGCGATTCCACCGAAGCCAGTCCGGCGGTGCACCACACCTATCTCGAAGCGCTGCGCACGCCGCATCTGCGCTGGGGCGTGCTGGGCATCTTCTGCTACGTGGGCGCGGAGGTCGCGATCGGCAGCTTCCTGATCAACTACATGGCCGAGCCCGAGATCGGTGGACTGACCGAAGCGCGCGCCTCGCAATTCCTCGCGTTCTACTGGGGCGGCGCGATGGTCGGCCGCTTCCTCGGCGCGGCGCTGATGACCGTCATCGATGCACGCAAGCTGCTCGGCTTCGCCGCCGGCATGGTCTGTCTGTTGCTGGTGGTCACGATGAGCACCACGGGGCACGTGGCGATGTGGAGCGCGCTGGCGATCGGCCTGTTCAACTCGATCATGTTCCCGACCATCTTCACCACGGCGATCGAGCGTCTCGGCACGCTGACCAGCAAGGCCTCGAGCCTGTTGGTGATGGCGATCGTCGGCGGCGCGTTGATCCCGCTCGCGCAGGGCGCGCTGGCCGACAACATCGGCATCCAGCATGCGTTCGTCGTGCCGCTGGTCTGCTACGTCTACATCATCTGGTACGGCCTGCGCGGCTCGCGCCTGAGTGGCGCCGCGCTGACCACGGCCGACGTGCCGGCGCCGCGTCCGGGTGCGATGCATTGACGGTGCAGGCACCCGCTGGATTCACGCGCGAAATCGTCGCCTGCTTCGGCGAGGCGCTGATCGATTTCCTCGCAGAGCACGGCAGTGACGGCACGCGCCACTTCGTCGAACAGCCCGGCGGCGCGCCGGCCAACGTCGCCGTCGGCGTGGCGGCGCTCGGTGGTCGCGCACGCTTCATCGGCATGCTCGCGCAGGACATGTTCGGCGATGCGCTGCACGCGGCCCTCGCCACGCGCGGTATCGATGTCTCGCAGGTGAGACGCACCTGCGAGGCACCGACGGCGCTGGCCTTCGTCGCGCTGGCCGAAGACGGCGAACGCAGTTTCAGTTTCTACCGGCCGCCGGCCGCGGACCTGCTGTTCCAGGCCACCGATTTCGTCGAAGACGCCTTCGACACGGTCGCCGTGCTGCACGTGTGTTCGAACAGCATGACCGCGCCTGCGATCGCGGCGACCACGCTGCAGGCGATGACCCGCGCGGCGGAGGCCGGCGCGCTGGTGAGTCTGGATCTCAATCTGCGCCCCGCGCTGTGGCCGCGCGACGTCGATCCCGCGCCGACCCTGTGGCAGGCGCTCGCTGCGGCGCGCCTGATCAAGCTCAGCGCCGAGGAGTTCGCATTCCTGACCGGCGATGGCGATATCGCCGGCACGATCGCGCGCCTGTTCGCCGGTGACGCGACGGTGGTGCTGGTCACAGACGGCGCCGCGCCGATGCGCTGGTGGACGCGCACGCGCGCCGGCACTGCCGACACGTTCGCGGTCGATGCGATCGACACCACCGCCGCCGGCGATGCGTGCGTCGCTGGTCTGCTGCAGCGCCTGGTCGCACGCGGCATCGATGCCGACGGACTCGTGGCCGCGTTCGAGGACGACGCGGTACGCGAGGATCTGCTGCGCCATGCGGCCGCCGCCGGTGCCCTTGCGACCACACGTCACGGCGCGTTCGACGCGATGCCCGACGCGGCTGCCGTGCGCGTCCTGCTGGAGACCGCACGATGAGCCTGCCCGCGACGCCACTGCCCGACTTCACCGCGCAGGCCACGTTGCGCGCGCACATCGCCGACACGATGGCGTTCTATCACCCGCGCGCGATCGATCCCGACGGCGGCTTCTTCCACTATTTCCGCGACGAGGGCAGCGTCTACGACCGCGGTCATCGGCATCTCGTCAGCAGCACGCGCTTCGTCTACGACTACGCGATGGCTGCGGTCGAATTCGCCGACTCGCGTCATGCCGACGACTGGCGCGATGCCGCGATGCACGGCCTGCGCTTCCTGCGCGAGGCGCATCGCGATGCGGAGCGCGGCGGTTACGTCTGGACGCTGCAGGACGGCGCGATCGAGGACGACACCCGCCATAGCTACGGGATAGCCTTCGTGCTGCTGGCCTGCGCCAGCGCGCGCAAAGCCGGGCTGCCGACGCAGGCGTGGATGGACGAGACCTGGGATCTGCTCGAACGCCACGCCTGGGACGCGGATGCAGGGTTGTATCGCGACGAGGCCGATGCGCAGTGGCGTTACAGCGACTATCGCGGCCAGAACGCGAACATGCATCTGTGCGAGGCACTCATCGCCGCCCACGAAGCCGGCGGCGATGCGCGCTATCTGCAACGCGCGCTGCAGGTGGCCGATCACATGACGCGCCGCCAGGCGGCGTTGTCGGGCAGTCTGGTCTGGGAACACTGGCACGCGGACTGGTCGGTCGACTGGAACTACCACCGCGACGATCCCAAGCACCTGTTCCGGCCGTGGGGCTTCCAGCCCGGTCATCAGATCGAATGGGCGAAGCTGCTGCTGTCGCTGCGCGCGCACCTGGGTGACGCCGCGCCGGAATGGTTGTTGCCGACCGCGCGCCATCTCTACGACACCGCGCTCGCACATGGTTGGGACGCCGAGCACGGCGGCATCGTCTACGGGTTTGCGCCCGAATCGCTGCGCGACGTTTCGCCCGCGCGCGGCGCGCCGCCACTGGATCTCGCACAGGTGCCGATGTTCTGGTGCGACGACGACAAGTATTTCTGGGTACAGGCCGAAGCGACCGCCGCGGCCTGGCGCCTGTTCGAGGCGACCGCCGACGCGCGTTACCGCGACGACTACCTGCGCCTGTGGGACTACGCGTGGCGGCACTTCGTCGATCACACCCACGGCGCGTGGTTCCGCATCCTCGACCGGCGCAACCGCAAATACGACGACCTCAAGAGTCCCGCCGGCAAGACCGACTACCACACGATGGGCGCCTGCCACGACGTGCTCGCGGTGATGCGCGGCACCCACACCCGGAGCATCGACGCATGAGCCTTCCGCGCTATCGGATTCCTCGGCAGTCCGCCGCCATCGCACTCGCCGCCTGCGCCGCGCTGCTCGCGGGTTGTGCATCGACAGCGCCGACTGCGCAGACAGCTGCCACCCACATCGTGCACGTTACGCCCGAGGCGCAACGCCGCCTCGACGCCAACGGCGCGGACGCGGTGATGGCCGGACGCGTCAAGGCCGAATTCCTGCACGGCTGGCGCGGCTACCGCCAGTACGCCTGGGGTCGCGATGCGCTCAAGCCACTGTCGAACGCCGGCAGCGACTGGTACGGCGAATCGCTGCTGATGACGCCTGTCGACGCGCTCGACACGCTGCTGGTCATGGGCCTGACCGACGAGGCCGACGCTGCGCGCGAACTGATCGCGACGCAGCTGTCGTTCGACAAGGATCTCGACGTCAAGCATTTCGAGATCGTGATCCGCCTGCTCGGTGGCCTGCTGTCCGGCTACCAGATGACCGGCGACGTGCGTCTGCTCGCGCTGGCCGACGATCTCGGCACGCGCCTGCTGCCGGCCTTCGATTCGCCGACCGGCCTGCCCTACGTCACCGTCAACCTGCGCACCGGCAAGACCAGCGGCACCGAGAGCAACCCGGCCGAGTCCGGCACGCTGCTGCTCGAATACGGCACGCTCGCGCGGCTGACCGGCAAGCAGGTGTACTGGGACAAGGCCTGGCGCGCGCTCGAAGCGACGTACGCAATGCGCTCGCCGATCGGCCTGGTCGGCGAGCGGTTCGACGTCGACACCGGCCAGTGGACGCAGACCCGCACCCACGTCGGCGCGCGCATCGACTCCTATTACGAATACCTGTGGAAGTGCTGGCAGCTGTTTGCCGAGCCGCGCTGCAAGACCATGTGGGACACCCACATCGCGGCGCTCAACACGCATGTGGCCGACGAGGTCGACGGCGCGCTCTGGTACGGCCACGTCGACATGACGACCGGTGCGCGCATCGCCCCCCGCTTCGGCGCCCTGGATGCATCCCCGGCCTGCTCGCGGTCTCCGGCGATCTCGACCGCGCCGCACGCCTGCAGCACTCGGCGTTCTCGATGTGGCAGGCGCACGGCATCGAACCGGAAGTCTGGGATTACCGCGCCCGCACGGTCGTCTCGCCGGGTTACCCGCTGCGGCCGGAGATCATCGAGTCCGCCTGGTACCTGTATCGCCTGACCGGCGACCGCGCCTGGCGCGACATGGGCCGCACGATGTTCGACGACTTCGTCCGCCACACGCGCACCCCGTCCGGCTTCGCCGCGCTCGCGAACGTGGTGACCAAAGAGAAGAAGGACGACATGGAGAGTTTCGTGCTCGCCGAGACCTTCAAGTATTTCTATCTGCTCTACGCCGACCCGGCGACGCTTGATCCCGCGACGACGGTGTTGACCACCGAAGCGCACCCACTCCAACCCGTCGCGGCGCAGCGCTGATGTCGCAGGTGGCTGCTGCGGCGCAGCACGAATCCCCTTTTTTTATGCGTTGGGAATGCATTTTCGCCGCATCGGCCGATGCCCGTTGACAACGCTGTCAACCTGACATCCAATCCGCGCTGACGTACACCGCCCGCATTCCCCCGGACGCGCGGGCATACAACCGAACTGCATGCGAATCCTTGGGAGGGGAGATCCATGAAGCGATTGCACGCCGCGCCGAAGAAGCGGCTTCTCACGTCTGCGTTGTTGTTCGCGCTCGCGCCACCGCTGGCGGCGCAGGTCGCCGAGCCGGCCACCGACGGTCCCGATGCGACCACGCTCGATGCGGTGACCGTGACCGGTATCCGCGGCAGCCTCGAATCGTCGATGAACCTCAAGCGCGATGCTCGCGGCATCGTCGACGGCATCATCGCCGAGGACATCGGCAAGTTCCCCGACACCAACCTCGCCGAGTCGCTGCAGCGCATTTCCGGCGTTTCGATCGACCGCAGTGCGATCGGTGAAGGTTCGCGGGTCACCGTGCGCGGCGTCGGCCCGGACTTCAATCTGGTGCTGCTCAACGGCCGCCAGATGCCGGCGTCGAGCAACGGCGACGGCAGCACCGTGTCCAACTCGCGTGCCTACGACTTCGCCAACATCGCCTCGGAAGCCATTTCCGCAGTCGAGGTCTACAAGAGCGGCCGCGCGGAAACCCCGACCGGCGGCATCGGCGCGACGATCAACATCAAGACCGCGCGCCCGCTCGACAACCCGGGCTTCCGGGCCAATGTCGGCATCAAGGGCGTGCACGACACCTCGCTCGACAACCTGCCCGACCACTTCAAGGGCAGCTCGGTCACGCCGGAAGTCTCGGGCATCTTCAGCACCACCAGCGCCGACGGCCGCTTCGGCATCGCGGTGACCGGCAGCTACCAGGAACGCGATCTGGGCTACAACCAGGTCTCGGTGCCGGGCGGTTGGCGCGGCTTCCGCGGCGACGAGGAAAACTGGGGCACGATTCCGCAGCCCGGCGCGCCGGGTTCGGAGAACATCGTCAACCGGCCAGGTCCGGACGATGTCTATTCGGTGCCGCAGAACCTCAACTATTCGGTCACCGGCGTGCAGCGTCAGCGCACCAACGGCCAGGTCGTCCTGCAGTGGGCGCCGACCGACAGCATCACCACGACGCTGGATTACACGTACTCCGAGAACAAGATCCAGCAGCAGCGCAACGACATGTCGGTGTGGTTCAACTACGGCCCGTCGTCGTCGTCGTGGACCGATGGCCCGGTCGCCGCGCCGCTGCTCTACACCGAGATCCTGCCCTTCACCTGCGCGCCTGATTCGGGCGTCTGCCGTGGCGCCGATCTGGCCATGGGCGGCGCCGACATCGCCAACCGCAACGAGAACAAGTCGCTCGGCTTCAACGTCGAGTGGGAAGCAACCGACAACCTCGGTTTCGAACTCGACGTACACAAGTCGACCGCCGAAACCAGCCCGGACAGCCCCTACGGTTCCGGCGGCACGCTGGGCACGGCGGCCTTCATCCGCGGCAACACTACGGCCGATTTCAGCGGCGACTTCTCGATCCTGACCGTGCAGTATCCGCCGGGTTACACCGGCCCGCGCGCGTCCGACATGCTGGTCACCGGCTCGGTGTTCCACCGCAGCTACATGAAGTCGGAAATCGAGCAGGTCCAGGCGCGCGGCCACTTCAAGTTCGGCGACTACTCGCGGCTCGACTTCGGTGTGGCGGCGACGGAAGCCAACAACCGCACCGCCTATGGCAACGTCCAGCGCGACAACACCTGGGGCGGCGCGGAAGGCAGCGCCGAAGACTATCCGGACAACATCTGGATCCCCGGCAACATGGCCGACTACTTCGATGCGTTCCCGGGCAGTGGCAATCCGGCGTTCACCGACGAATTCTTCATGTTCGACTTCAAGACCGTGCGCGATCTCGCGGCGCAGTTCGCCGGCGATGAAGCGCTGTATCTCGCGCCTGCGACCTACAACACCGATCGCCGCGTGACCGAGAAGTCGAAGAGTGCCTATTTCCAGATCAGTTCGACCTGGGACATCGGTATCCAGTTGAACGCCGCCGCGGGCGTGCGCTACGAGAAGACCGATGTCACGTCGTCGGCGCTCGTGCCGGTCGCCACCGCACTGCTGTGGGAATCCAACAACGAGATCGGCATCCAGCGCGACGGTTCCGACTTCACCACGCTCTACGGCGACTACGCGCACTGGCTGCCCAGCATCGACCTCAGCGCCGAGCTCACCGACAGCCTGATCCTGCGCAGCAGCTACAGTCGCACGATCGGTCGACCGGGCTGGGGCGACATCCAGGGCGGACAGACGCTCAGCGAACCGGTGCGCATCGACGGCGGCACCGGCCAGCAGGGCAATCCGGGGCTCGAGCCGCTCAAGGCCGACAACTTCGACCTTTCGCTGGAGTGGTACTACGCCGAGGCGAGCTACCTGTCGTTCGGTTACTTCCAGAAGAACATCGACAACTACATCGGCACGACGATCATCCAGGCGACGCCGTTCGACCTGACGACGCCGATCGGGGGCGCGTACTGGAATGCCGCGGTCGCCAATGCGTGTCCGACGACCGATCTGACCTGTATCCGCAATTACATCTTCACCAACTTCAACGGCCAGCCGGGCGTGGTCCGCGGTCCGAACGACGCGGGCGGCAACGCGACCGGCACGATCACCGGCCAGCCGGGCGATCCGATCGCGAACTTCCGCATCACCACGCCGGCGAATACCGGCTCGTCGAAGCTCGACGGTGTCGAACTCAATCTGCAGCACGTGTTCGGCAACAGCGGCTTCGGCCTGGCGGCGAACTACACCTACGTCGACAGTCCCGATCTGAACTACGACAACTACAACCTCGGCGGCCAGTTCGCGCTGATCGGCCTCAGCGACTCGGCCAATCTGGTGGCGTTCTACGACAAGGGCTCGTGGCAGGCGCGTGCGGCCTACAACTGGCGCGACAAGTTCCTGTCCAGCGGCTTCGACAGCGAACGTCCGAACCCGGTGTACGTCGAGGAATACGGCCAGCTCGATGTCAGCGTGGGCTACAAGGTCACCGACAACCTCACCCTGCAGGCGGAGGCGATCAACGTGACCGACGAGACCCAGCGCACGCACGGACGCAACGCACGCCAGCTGCTGTACGGCACCCAGACCGGTCCGCGCTACATGTTCGGCGTCAGGTACACGTTCTGATTCCGGTCACCGCCCATGCGCCGCGGCTCCATGCCGCGGCGCTGTCTTTCCACGGTGCCCGCTTCGATCCGCGGGCCGGCTGCACAGGCATGCCCCGTTGAGCCGCCCGCTGCGTCACGTCGTCATTCTCGGCGGCGGTTCCGCCGGCTGGCTGACCGCGGCGTTGCTGGCCGCTGATCACGACAGCGCATCGCCCACCGGGCTGCGCGTGACCCTGATCGAATCGCCGGACGTGCCGACCATTGGCGTCGGCGAAGGCACCTGGCCGACGATGCGCGACACGCTGCGCCGCATCGGCGTATCGGAGACCGACTTCGTGCGCGCCTGCGATGCGACCTTCAAGCAGGGCTCGAAGTTCGTGCGCTGGACACGGGACCATGCCGACGACAAGTACGACCATCCGTTCGTGCTGCCGCAGGGCTATCACGATGCGGATCTCGTCGCCGGCTGGCTACGCCGCGGTGACACCCCCTTCGACCGGCTGGTGAGTTTCCAGCCGCAGCTGTGCGATGCCGGGCGTGCGCCAAAACAGTTCGGCACGCCCGAGTACGCCGCGGTCGCGAACTACGCGTATCACCTCGATGCGGCGAAGCTCGGCCTGTTCCTGCGCGCGCATTGCACGCAGCGCCTGGGCGTGCGGCTGGTATCGGATCATGTCGAAGGTGTGGACGTCCACGACAACGGCGACATCGCCGCACTGCGCACCCGCGCGCACGGCGCGATCGACGGCGATCTGTTCGTCGACTGCACCGGCATGCGGGCGCTGCTGATCGGCCAGCATTACGGCATCGACAGGACCGCCTGCGGTGACGTGCTGTTCAACGACCGCGCACTGGCGCTGCAGGTGCGCTACCCGGACGCCGACACGCCGATCGCCTGCCAGACCATTTCCACCGCGCAGGCCAACGGCTGGATCTGGGATATCGGCCTGTCGGCGCGCCGCGGCGTGGGCCATGTCTATTCCAGCGCGCACACCGATGCCCATGCCGTTGAGGCCACGCTGCAGCGCTACATCGCCGACACCGGCGGCGCGGACTGCGAGGTCATCGCCCGCCAGTCGCTGTCGTTCGAGCCCGGCTACCGGCGCCGCAGCTGGCACCGCAACTGCGTCGCGATCGGCCTGTCGAGCGGCTTCGTCGAACCGTTGGAAGCGTCCTCGCTGGTGCTGGTCGAACTGGCCGCGACGATGCTCAGCGATCAGCTGCCGGCCACGCGCGACACGATGGACACCGTTGCGGCGCGCTTCAACGACAGCTTCGCCTATCGCTGGGAGCGCGTCGTTGAATTCCTGAAGCTGCACTACGTGCTGTCGCACCGTGACGACAGCGCGTACTGGCGCGACCATCGCGACGCTGCGCGCATGCCCGCGCGCCTGGCCGAGCTGCTGGCGCTGTGGCGCCATCAGGCGCCGTCGCGCTACGACCTCCCGCGTGTGGACGAGGTGTTTCCCTCGGCGAGCTGGCAGTACATTCTCTACGGCATGGGATTCCGGCCGGACACGCGCGCCACCACACGTCGCGCGTCCGATGCGGGACGCGCGGAAGCGGCGTTCCGCGAAGCATCCGATCTCGCGCGCAAAATGATTCCGGCGCTGCCCAGCCACCGCGAACTGATCGACCACATCCACACCCGGGGCCTGTCCCCTGTCTAGGCGAGCGTGATGTCCAGGACCGTGCAACTCAACAACGTCGACCACAAGGATCTGCGCGTCGACACCGGCCATGGCGCCGCGCTCGGCGACGCCGTGATGTGGGCGATCACGTTTCCCGCCGAGTTCCGCAATGTGCAGGCGAACTACCCGATCGTGTTCGGCAAGTCCGCCGACGGCGAGTTCCAGCCGCTGGCGCTGTTCGGCTTCACCGATGGACAGAACCTGTTCCTCGACGGCGAGCGTTGGGACGCGACCTACATCCCGCTGACCATCGAGCGCCAGCCGTTCCTGATCGGCCGCTCCGCCGACGAGATGTTGATGCACATCGATCTCGACCATCCGCGCGTCGGCAGCGCGCGTGGCGAAGCGCTGTTCCTGCCGCACGGCGGCACCAGCGACTACCTCGAACGCGCGAGCTCGATGCTCAACACCATCCATCAGGGCCTGCAGACCAATGCGCCGTTCGTCGCCGCGCTGCTGCAGCACCAGCTACTCGAACCCTTCGTGCTCGACATCCGCCTCGACGACGGCTCGGACAACCGGTTGTCGGGCTACTACGCGATCGACGAGGACCGCCTGCGCCAGCTCGATGGCGATGCATTCGCATCGCTGGGCCGCGCCGGCCATCTGGAGCCGATCTACATGATGCTGGCGTCGGTCGCCCGCTTCCGCGATCTGATCGACCGGGTGAACCGTGCCGGCGCTGCAGGTCGATAAGCGCATTCCGGAGATCGCGGGGGTCGATCCCCGCGCGATTCCGGAAGCGGTGCTGCGTTCGGAGACACCGCTAGTGCTGCGCGGCCTGCTGGCTGACTGGCCGGTCGTGCAGGCGGCGCAGCAATCGCCCGATGCGGTGGCGCAGTATCTGCACCGCTTCGAACGCGCCGACGGTCCGCCGGTGGTCGCCACCGTCGGGCCGCCGGAGATCGATGGCCGCTTCTTCTACGACGACACGCTGCAAGGCTTCAACTTCCGCCGCGAGAATGTGCAGCTCGGCGTCGCGCTGAAGACCCTGCTCAAGTACGCGGTCGATCCGGCGGCGCCGGCGATCTACGTCGGCTCGACGACCATCGACACCTGGCTGCCGGGCTTCCGCGCCGAGAACGATCTGCCGCTGGGGGGGCGCGATGCGCTGGCCAGCATCTGGATCGGCAACCGCACCCGCATCGCCGCGCATCAGGACCTGCCCGACAATCTCGCCTGCGTGGTCGCCGGCACGCGGCGCGCGACGCTGTTTCCGCCGCATCAGCTCGAGAACCTCTACATCGGCCCGCTCGACTTCACCCCAGCCGGCCAGGCGGTGAGCCTGGTCGATTTCGCCGACGTCGACCACGCCCGCTTCCCGCGTTTCGCGCAGGCCCAGGCGCAGGCGCAGTGCGCCGACCTCGCGCCCGGCGATGCACTGTTCATTCCGAGCATGTGGTGGCACCACATGGAAGCGCGGACGCCGTTCAACGTGCTGGTGAACTACTGGTGGCGTCAGGCGCCGGCGTGGGCGAACACGCCGATGGACACGCTGATGCTGGCGATCATGAGCATCCGTGATCTGCCGCCCGCCGAGCGCGCGATCTGGGGCGACGTCTTCCGTCATTACGTCTTCGACTACGACGAGGACACCGTCGCCGGCCACGTGCCTGCACCGGCCCGTCGCAGCCTGGCACCGCTCGACGAAACACGCGCGCGCGAGATCCGCGCGCGTCTGCTCAAACGCCTGAACCGCTGAGGATTGCCCCGCCATGCACACCCATTCCGACATAGCCGGGCGTCCGGTCAAGCGCGTGGTCATCGCCGGCGGCGGCACCGCCGGCTGGATGGCCGCCGCTGCGATCTCACGCACTCTGGGCAAGGTGCTCGACATCACCCTGATCGAATCGGAGGAGATCGGCACCGTCGGCGTCGGCGAGGCGACGATCCCGACCCTGATGACCTTCCACCGCCTGCTCGACATCAAAGAGCAGGATTTCATGGCCGCCACCCAGGGCACGATCAAGCTGGGCATCAGCTTCGAGAACTGGCTCGAACAGGGCGTCGACTACATCCATTCCTTCGGCCTGACCGGCACCGACCACTGGACGGCGGGCTTCCAGCATTTCTGGATGAAGGGCCGCGAGCGCGGCCTCGCCGGCGACTACGGCGACTACTGCGTCGAGCTCAAGGCCGCCGAACAGGGCCGTTTCGCGCATCTGCCCAAGCGCCGCCTCAACTACGCGTACCACATGGACGCGAGCCTCTACGCGCGCTTCCTGCGGACCTTCAGCGAAAGCAACGGCGCGAAGCGTGTCGAAGGCAAGATCACCGAAGTGAAGACCGATGACGAATCGGGTTTCATCACCTCGCTGGTGCTCGCGAACGGTGACGAGATCGAGGGCGACTTCTTCATCGACTGCACGGGCTTCCGCGCCCTGCTGATCGAGAAGGCACTCGGTGTCGGCTTCACCGACTGGTCGCACTGGCTGTTCAACGACAGCGCGCTGGCGACGCAGACCACGGCGGTGCGCGATGCGGTGCCCTACACGCGCGCAATCGCCGACACGGCCGGCTGGCAATGGCGGATTCCGCTGCAGCACCGCGTGGGCAATGGCATCGTCTATTCGAGCCGCTACATGAGCGACGACGAAGCGAAAGCACGTTTCCTGTCGAGCATCGAAGGCGAGGTCATCAAGGATCCGTGGCCGGTGCGCTTCCGCCCTGGCCAGCGCGAGCAGTGCTGGCACAAGAACTGTGTGGCACTGGGGCTGGCAGGCAGTTTCATCGAGCCGCTGGAATCGACCACGATCCACTTGATCCAGCGCGGCATCATCCATCTGATGCAGACCTTCCCGCGCGTGGTCTCGCAGCCGGACATCGACCAGTACAACGCGCGCTTGTCGGAAGAGATCGAGCACACGCGCGACTTCGTGATCCTGCATTTCCATCTCAACAACCGCACCGACACGCAGTACTGGATTGACTATCGCGAGATGACGATTCCGTCGACGCTGAAACACCGCATCGATCTGTTCCGCGAAACCGGCCGCGTCTTCCACGTGCCGACCGAGCTGTTCGCCGAGAACTCGTGGATCCAGGTGATGATGGGCCAGGGCATCTACCCCAAGCATTTCCACCCGTCGGCGGATCTGATGGGCGATGCAGAGCTGTCCCATTTCCTCGGCCAGATCAGCACCGACGTCGAGCGCACGGTCCGCCAGCTGCCGACGCACATGGACTACATGCGCAGTTACGCGCCGGGTGCGCCGCCGGTCTGAGCCGGCGGCGCCGCGTCAGGCGCGCACGGGTCCGGTCGACTTGCGCACCTGCAATGCGTACGGCAGTTCCAGCGTTTCGCCGGCGCTGCTGTCGCGGATCGCCTTGAGCAGTTCGAGACCGGCCAGTCGGCCCATCTCGCGGCTGGGCTGACGCACGGTGGTCAGCGAGGGATAGATGTGGCGCGCGATCGGCATGTCGTCGAAGCCGCAGACCGACACGTCCTTCGGCACCGACAGGCCGCGCTCGCAGATCGCGCAGATTGCGCCGGCCGCCATGTCGTCGTTGGCGGCGAAGACCGCGGTCGGCGGATCCGGCAGATCGAGCAGCGTGTTGGTCGCGTCGAAACCGGATTCGTAGAAGAACTTGCCGGCGACGACCAGCGCGGCATCGTAGGCGAGGCCCGATTGTTTGAGACCATCGCGGTAACCCGCCAGGCGCCAGCGGCTGGCACCGTGCGCGGGGTGTCCCTTGATGTGGGCGATGCGGCGATGGCCGAGACCGGCGAGATGCAGCACGACGTCGCGCGCAGCACTGCGTTCGTCGACGACCGCGCCGATGCGCCGGTTCTGTTCCTGCGCCGACACGCTGGCGAACGGGATGCCCATCTCGTCGAGCCGCGCGAGCAGCTTCGCGTCGTCGGTGATCGGCGGCGTCAGCACCACCCCGTCGAGTTGCGACTGCACGATCATCGACTCGACCTTGGCGACGATGTCCTTGGCGGTGTAGTCGACTGGCGCGAGCATCAGGTTGTAGTGCTGCGACTGGCAGGCATCGAGTACGCCGAGCTCGACCTCCATGAGGTAGTTGCTCGACGGATTGTCGTAGAGCATCGCGACGAGATAGGACCGGCGCCCGGCGAGCAGCCGTGCCGACGCGAGCGGCCGGTACTGCAGCTTCTCGACCGCCGCTTCCACGGCCACGCGCGTGCGCTCGGAGACGTTCGGCTCGTTGTTGAGCACGCGCGACACCGTCTTCATCGACACGCCCGCCGCTTCCGCGACATCCTCGATCCGCACACGCATGCTGTTCAATCCGGCCATCGTCTTCCCGGTGGCGCATTCTGCCAGAGCCCACAGTGCACCACGTGCGGTGCCGTACGCGTGGATGACGCCCTGCAGCAAGCTTCGGCGGGCGTGCGCCGGTATGCTGGCCGCCGCCTGACAACGCTGTCATCGCTGCCGTGCAGCATGGCGGCCGTCCCTAACGCGGCTCCGGTCGCAATCTCCTGATCCGGAGCCCTTCGATGATTCAGTCGCATCGCCCCGCACACCGCTCCTTCCGTCGCGCCTTGTTGCCGGCGATGCTCGCCGCGCTCGTCCTCGGCGCCTGTACGCGCGACGACGCGCCCGCTCCCGCGGCCGCGCCTGCACCTGCGCCGGCGAACGTCGCCGATGCCGGTGCTATCGATCCGGCCAACTGGCCCGAGACCGTGTGGCCGCTGGCCGAAGATCCCGCGCTCGAGCAGAAGATCACCGACCTGATGGCGACGATGACTGTCGAGGAAAAGGTCGGCCAGATCGTGCAGGGCGACATCGCCGACATCACCCCCGAAGACCTGCGCAAGTACCGGCTCGGTTCGATCCTGGCCGGTGGCAACTCCGATCCGGGCGGGCGCTACGACGCCGCGCCGGCCGAGTGGCTGAAGCTCGCCGATGCGTTCTGGGAAGCGTCGATGGACACCGCCGGCGGCGGCAAGGCGATTCCGGTGATTTTCGGCATCGACGCCGTGCACGGCCAGAGCAACATCGTCGGCGCGACGCTGTTTCCGCACAACATCGGCCTGGGCGCGACGCGCAATGCCGAGCTGATGCGCGAGATCGGCCGCGTCACTGCGATCGAAACCCGCACCACCGGCATGGAGTGGGCGTTCGCGCCAACCGTGGCCGTGCCGCAGGACGATCGCTGGGGCCGCACCTACGAGGGCTATTCCGAATCGCCCGACATCGTCGCGGCGTTCGCGCCGGCGGTCGTCGAAGGCATGCAGGGCAAGGCCGGCTCGCCGGACTTCCTCGACGATCACCACGTGATGGTCTCGGTGAAGCACTACCTCGGCGACGGCGGCACTGCCGGCGGCAAGGACCAGGGCGAAACCGCGGTGACCGAGGCACAGTTGCGCGACATCCACGGCGCGGGCTATCCGCCGGCGATCGCAGCCGGCGCGCAGGCGGTCATGGCCTCGTTCAACAGCGTGCAAGGCCAGCGCATGCACGGGCACAAGGCGTTGCTGACCGACGTGCTCAAGGACCGGATGAACTTCGGCGGTTTCGTCGTCGGCGACTGGAACGGCCACGGCCAGCTGCCGGGCTGCACCACCACCGATTGCGCGGCGACGTTCAACGCCGGTCTTGACATGGCGATGGCGCCCGACAGCTGGCGCGGTCTCTATGACAGCACCGTCAAGCACGTGCAGTCGGGCGAACTGCCGATGGCGCGTCTCGACGATGCGGTGCGCCGCATCCTGCGGGTCAAGTTCCGCATGGGCCTGTTCGATGCGCCCAAGCCGTCGGAGCGTGCGCTCGGCGGCAAGTTCGAACTGCTCGGCTCGCCGGAACATCGCGAAGTCGCACGTCGCGCGGTGCGCGAGTCGCTGGTGCTGCTGAAGAACGATGGCGTGCTGCCGCTCGCACCGAAGCAGCGTGTGCTCGTCGCCGGCGACGGCGCCGACGACATGGGCAAGCAGTCCGGCGGCTGGACGCTCAACTGGCAGGGCACCGGTACCAAGCGCGCCGACTATCCGAACGCCGACACCATCTGGGACGGCATCCGCACCCAGGTCACCGCGGCCGGCGGCACAGCGCAGCTCGCGGTCGACGGCAAGTACGGCCAGAAGCCGGACGTGGCGATCGTCGTGTTCGGCGAGGATCCGTATGCCGAGTTCCTCGGCGATCTACCGAACCTGCTGTACAAGCCCGGCGACGATGCCGACCTCGAACTGGTCAAGCGCCTGCGCGCCGAGGGCATTCCGGTGATCTCGGTGTTCCTCAGCGGACGTCCGTTGTGGGTGAACCGCGAGATCAACGCGTCCAATGCTTTCGTCGCCGCATGGCTGCCGGGCTCCGAAGGTGCAGGCGTTGCAGACGTGCTGCTGCAGGGCGCGGACGGCCAGCCGCAGCACGACTTCAAGGGCAAGCTCAGCTTCTCGTGGCCGCGTCGCGGCAACCAGTACGTCAACAACGTCGGCATGGAGGGCTATGACCCGCTGTTCGCGTTCGGGCATGGCCTGACCTACGCCGACGACGGCAACCTCGCCGCGCTGCCGGAAGACGCCGGCGTCAGTGCCGAGGACGGCAAGGATGCGGGCTACTTCGCCCGTGGCGTGCCCGGCCCGGGCCTGCGCCTGGTCGTGACCGGTGCCGATGGTCGCGGCGCCGACGTCCTGCATCCGCGCGTCGCCACGCCCGACGGCACGCTCACGCTCGCCGCCGTCGACTACCAGACCCAGGAAGGCGCGCGCCTGCTGACCTGGACCGGCAACGCGACTGCCGAACTGCTGTCGCACTCGCCGTCCGATCTGAGCCGCGAGACCAACGGCGATTCACTGCTGCTGGCGACGCTGCGCGTCGACGCGCTGCCGGCGTCGGGTGACACCGTGCTCTACGCGGACTGCGGTGAAGGCTGCAAGGCCGAACTGCCGATCGGACCGTGGCTGGCCACGCTGCCGCGCGGCGAATGGATCACCGCCGGCGTCCCGCTGAAGTGCCTGACGGTCGCCGGCCTCGACGCCACCCGCGTCAGCACGCCGTTCGCGATCCGCGCGCCGGCCGGTCTGACCCTGGGCCTGGCCGACATCCGTATCGGCACCGAAGCAACGCACAGGCTCGACTGCAAGACGCAGTAAGCGCAGCACGCTTCGCCTCTAGCCCCTCTCCCCCAGGGAGAGGGGTTGGGGTGAGGGCCGACGCCCGCAGCGCACACACCGACGCCGCCCCTCCAGGCGGCGTCGTCATATCCGCGTCCCAAGCCCCACCATCGCAACGCTGCGTGCGCCCCGTATCCACGCCGCCCTACGGGCACGCGCCTAGACTCGCTGCACCCTGTCCGCGGAGACCCACATGATCGATTTCCACTACTGGCCCACCCCCAACGGCCACAAGGTCACCCTGTTTCTCGAAGAAGCCGGCCTCGACTACACGATCCACCCGGTCAACATCGGCAAGGGCGACCAGTTCAAACCGGAGTACCTCGCGTTCTCGCCGAACAACAAGATGCCGGCGATCGTCGACCGCGCCCCTGCCGACGGCGGCGAGCCGCAGACCGTGTTCGAGTCGGGCGCGATCCTGCTCTATCTGGCCGAGAAGTCCGGCCAGTTCCTGTCGACCGATCCGCGCGTGCGCATCGAGACACTGGAATGGCTGTTCTGGCAGATGGCCGGCCTCGGCCCGATGACCGGCCAGTACGGCCACTTCAACGTCTACGCGCCGGAGAAGATTCCGTATGCGATCGACCGCTACACCAATGAGGCCAACCGCCTGCTGCAGGTGCTCGACACGCATCTGAAGGGCCGCGACTTCATCGCCGGCGATGCATATTCGATCGCCGACATGGCGACGTATCCGTGGATCGGCGTCTACGACAAGGCGCCGATCGACATGGCGCCGTATCTCGAAGTCCAGCGCTGGCACGCGGCGATCAAGGCGCGCCCGGCCACGGAGCGCGCGTATGCAAAGGCAAGCGAGGTCAACCCGGACGCCGGCAAGGCGATGAGCGAAGACGAAAAAAAGCAGCTGTTCGGCCAGGGCCGTCGCTGAGCCAACGCTGATCGAGGCTGCTTTTGCTCGTCATTCCCGCGAAGGCGTGA
Organism: Luteimonas sp.; assembly: GCA_045810015.1. GTDB lineage: Bacteria > Pseudomonadota > Gammaproteobacteria > Xanthomonadales > Xanthomonadaceae > Luteimonas. The sequence goes on along the minus strand of JBJMWR010000007.1, from coordinate 119,506 downwards.
ATGAAGGCTTTTTCATCGTTGCCCTGAAGCATCAACGCGCGTGGCGGCCTGCGTTCCCACGCGCGGTCTGCACGCCTTTTTTCCGCAGGTGCATCGCATGTGGGGCTGGTCGGACGGCACGACGCGCCGCGAGACCTGCGCGGTCTGAGGCATCACCGGGGCGCCGTCTGCCCACCCGATACACTGGGCGCCTCGCTCCAATGGACCCGCCATGCGCTCCGTACTTGCCGCTGCCGCCCTGATGATCGCCACCTCCTCCGCCCTTGCCGCCACGCCGCCCGCCGCCGGTGGTCTCACGCTCGAAGCCATTACCGGCGATGCGCCGTTGTCGGGGCCGACGCTGATGAAGCCGCAGGTCGCGCCGGACGGCTCGCGTGTGACTTTCCTGCGCGGCAAGGACGAGAACCGCAACCAGCTGGACCTGTGGGAATACGACATCGCCAGCGGGCAGACGCGGATGCTGGTCGATTCGAAGGTCGTGCTGCCGGGCGAGGAAACGCTCAGCGATGCGGAGAAGGCGCGTCGCGAGCGCCAGCGCATCGCGGGCCAGTCGGGCATCGTCGATTACCAGTGGGCACCGGATGCGCAGCGTCTGCTGTTTCCGCTCGGCGGCGAACTGTATCTGTACGACCTGTCGAAGTCCGGTTCCGAAGCGGTCCGCCAGCTCACCGATGGCGGCGGCTTCGCGACCGACCCGAAGGTCTCGCCGGGCGGCGGCTTCGTCAGCTTCGTGCGCGCACGCAATCTGTGGGTGATCGATCTCGTCAGCGGCGCCGAGCGCCAGCTGACGACCGACGGCAGCGAGGTGATCGGCAACGGCGTCGCCGAGTTCGTCGCCGACGAGGAAATGAACCGCCACACCGGCTACTGGTGGGCGCCGGACGACAGCGGCATCGCGTACGCACGCATCGACGAATCGCCAGTGCCGGTGCAGAAGCGCTACGAGGTCTATCCCGATCGCACCGAAGTCGTCGAGCAGCGTTATCCCGCCGCCGGCGACGACAACGTGCGCGTGACGCTGCACGTCGTCGCGCCGCAGGGCGGCACGGTGACGGACGTCGATCTCGGCGAGGACACCGATATCTATCTCGCCCGCGTGCAGTGGCGCGATGCGCAGCGTTTGACCTTCCAGCGCCAGTCGCGTGACCAGCAGACACTCGAACTCATCGAGACCACGCTCTCCACTGGTGCGCAGCGCACGCTGGTCACCGAGCGCGGCCGCACCTGGGTGCCGCTGCACGACAGCCTGCGCTTCCTCGACGACGGCCGCTTCGTGTGGTCGTCGGAGCGCGACGGCTTCCAGCATCTGTATCTCGCGTCCGAAGACGGCCGCCGCATGACCCAGCTCACGCAGGGCGACTGGCCGGTCGACGAACTGCTGGCGGTCGATGCCACCGCGGGCCTCGTCTATTTCCGCGCCGGCATGGCGCTCGAAGACGGCAAGGCGCTGCCGCGCGCGACGCAATCGCGGCTCTACAGCGTCGGACTCGACGGGAAGCGCGCCTACACCGCGCTGTCGCGTGAGCCCGGCATGCACGGTGCGAGCTTCGCGCGCAATGCCTCGGTCTACGTCGACAGCTGGTCGAACACGACCACGCCGCCGCAGATCGCACTGCACCGCGCCGACGGCGCGCAGCTCGCGACGCTGGTCGAGAACGATCTCGCTGCGGCCGACCATCCCTACGCGCCGTTCCTGGGCGCGCACCGTCCGACCGAGTTCGGCACGCTGACCGCCGCCGATGGCCGCACGCCGCTGCACTACTCGTTGATCAAGCCGGCGGATTTCGATGAAACGAAGCCGCATCCGGTCGTCGTGTTCGTCTACGGCGGCCCGGCCGCGCAGACGGTGCTCGACACCTGGCCCGGTCGCGCCGACGCGAGCTTCCACCAGTACCTCGCGCAGCAGGGCTATGTGGTGTTCTCGCTCGACAATCGCGGCACGCCGCGCCGCGGCCGTGACTTCGTCGGCGCGCTGTACGAGCGCCAGGGCACGGTCGAGGTCGAAGACCAGCTGCGCGGCGTCGAATGGTTGAAGTCGCAGCCCTGGGTCGACGGTGATCGCATTGCCGTCAACGGCTGGTCGAACGGCGGCTACATGACATTGATGCTGCTGGCGAAAGCGCCGGACGCGTATGCCTGCGGTATCGCCGGCGCGCCGGTCGCCGACTGGGCGCTCTACGACACCCACTACACCGAGCGCTACATGAACCTGCCGAAGGCCAACGTCAACGGCTACCGCGAGGCCAGCGTGTTCACCCACGCGGACCGCATCAAACCCAATGCACTGCTGCTGATCCACGGCATGGCCGATGACAACGTGCTGTTCACCAATTCGACGCAGCTGATGAGCCAGCTGCAGCAGGCCGGTACGCCGTTCGCGCTGATGACCTATCCGGGCGCGAAGCACGGTCTGCGTGGCAAGGACGCGCTGCATCGCTATCGCACGAGCGAGGCTTTTCTCGCGCGTTGCCTGACCCCCTGAGGGCGCACATCCATGTCCACGATTCCACCCCCCTTGCCGCCCCGCGCCGCGCCCGTGCCGCCACCGCCACGCGGCTGGTGGCAGCGCAACTGGAAATGGGCGCTGCCGGTCACCGTGCTGACGTTGGTCGCGGTTGTGGCGGCGTTCGTCGCGGTCGTGCTGTTCGCGATCCGCGGTTCGATGATGCGTTCCGATGTCTACACCGATGCCATGGCGCGTGCCCGCGCGCACCCGGACCTCGTCGCGACCCTCGGCACACCGGTCACGCCCGGCTTCATGCCGATGGGTTCGGTCAGCACGTCGACCGAAGATGGCGGCTCGGGCCGGGCGGATCTGGTGATCGGCATCGAAGGCCCGCGCGGTGACGGCCGTCTCGTGGCCACCGCCGAACGTCGCCTGGGTGTCTGGATCTGGGAATCCCTGCTGTTCGTGCCCGGCAACAACGATCTCGAGCAGGTCATCACGCTCGCCGAAGCGGAGACGCCGGTCGCGCACCACGCATTGCCGGCGCCGTGACCTCCGGCCATTGCCGGCACGCACGTGAGCGCCTAGGGTCGGCGTCTGTCCTTGCCGCTGGTGCTGCCATGAAACCGCTTGTCCTTGCGATCGCCCTGTCTCTCGCCGCGCCGCTCACCGCGCTCGCCCACACCGATGACGCCAAGGCCGCCGTCGCCGCGTCGCAGACCGCATCACCGGCCTGGGTGACGCGCAGCAACGAACTCGCACAGATCCTGATCGACGCCCAGGCGCCGTTCCAGCCCGAGTCTGCAGGCTTCTTCGGCGTGCCCGGCTACGACGACCAGGTCGCCGACTTCGGTCCCGACAACGCCCAACGCTATCGCGACGCCATGATTGCGGCGCGCGCCAAGCTGCAGACGCAGCTCGAACTCGAGCGCGATGCCAACGTGCGCCAGGACCTGCAGATCCTGCTGACCAGCATCGACCAGAGCATCGAGGGCAGCGCGCTCGGCGAGCGCTACCTGCTGCCGTGGACCGATGCGCCGCAGCTGATCTTCGGCGGCATCAACGGCCTGCTGTCGACACAGACGCCGCCCGAGCGCCGCGTGCATGCGCTCGCCCGCCTGCAGCGCTATGCCGGCCTGACCGAAGGCGGCACATCGATCACCGCCCTCGCCCGCCAGCGCTACGAAGAGCGTCTGTCGAATCCCGACCTGCTGCAGCCCACGAAGCTCGAGGTGCAGCGTGCGCTCGACAGCGCCGACACCTACATCGCCGGCATTCGAAAGCTCTTCGAGGAATACGAGATCGAGGGCGCGGAACCCGCGCTCGAGGCGATCGCGAAGGAAATCACCGACTACGCCACGTGGACCCGCACCACCGTGCTGCCAAAGGCGCGCGAAGACGCGCGTCTGCCGCCTGAGCTGTATGCGTTCGGGCTTAAGCAGTACGGCACCGACATCGACCCGCAAGTGCTCATGCAGCGCGCGCAGCTGGCCTTCATGGAAATCCGCGCGCAGATGCAGCAGCTCGCGCCGCTGGTGGCCAAGGAAAAGGGCATCGATGCGACCGACTACCGCGAGGTGATCGCCGCACTCAAGCGCGACACGATTCCCAATGCACGCCTGGAAGCGAGCTATCGCGAGGTGATCGACGCCATCGATCCGATCATCGAGCACGAGGACATCGTCGACGTGCCGCAGCGCGAGATGCAGATGCGTCTGGGCTCGGACGCCGAATCGGCCGCGCAGCCCGCGCCGCATTTCCGCCCGGCGCCGCTGGTCGGCAACACCGGGCAGCAGGGCACGTTCGTGCTGCCGGTCGGCAACCCCGGCGGCACCGGCGACGACGCGGCCTACGACGACTTCAACTTCGACGCCGTGCGCTGGACGCTGTCGGCGCACGAAGGCCGTCCCGGCCACGAGCTGCAGTTCACTGCGATGGTCGAGCGTGGCGTGTCGCTGGCGCGTTCGATGTTCGCGTTCAATTCGGTCAACGTCGAAGGCTGGGCGCTGTATGCCGAAGCCGAACTGGTGCCCTACGAGCCGCTCGATGGCCAGTTGATCGCGCTGCAGTTCCGCCTGCTGCGTGCCGCCCGCGCGATGCTCGACCCGATGCTCAACCTCGGCACCATCGACCGCGAACGCGCCGGCCGCGTGCTGACCGAAGAAGTGATGCTGTCGCCGGCGATGGCGCGCCAGGAGCTGGACCGCTACACCTTCAATGCACCGGGCCAGGCGACGAGCTACTTCTACGGCTACACCCGCATCCTCGAGCTGCGCATGCGCACCGAGCTGGCACTGGGTGCGAAGTTCGACCGCCGCGCGTTCAACAACTTCCTGCTCGATCAGGGCCTGCTGCCGCCGGACCAGCTGGCCGAAGCGGTGGAAACGGTGTTCATCCCGGCGCAGCAGCGACGCTGACCGGGTCTGCGGGACTGCGCCCTTCTCCGCCTGCGGTGACAGGCGCATCCCACGGGGTGCCGGGACGGCTCAGCTGAGCCGGTCGATCAGCCGCTGGTGGCCGATCAGCCGCGCCCAGCGAGCCCCGATGTCGAGCCAGCAGACGTAGGCGGCCTCGCCTGCAATGCGCCACAGCGAGCCGGGTCGCCAGGAGAGCGCGGGTTCCGCCGCGCACAGTTCCCAGTGCAGGCCGAGGCCGCGTGCGAACAGGGCGCAGCGCGCGAGGTGATAGCGGCTGCTGAGCAGGGTGACCCGGCGCATGGGCGCATCAGGATCCACCGCGGCAGCGGCCAGCAGGCTGCGTGCGTTGCGCAGGTTCTGCAGCGTGTCGCGCGAGGCGTCTTCGAGCACCAGCGGTGCATCGTCCGGCACGCCCAGGGCGTGCAGGGCATCGCGCGCCAGGGCAGCTTCGGTCGGCGTGCCGATCGGGCCGCCGCCGAGCAGCAACACGCTACCGGGCGCATGCGAGATCCACAGCGTCGCGGCGCGCGACAGACGCGCCTGGAAATCCGCATCCAGCCGTCCCCGCGGCGAATGCTTGCCGAACACCAGTACGCATTCGCCGTTCCCCGGTACGCAGGGCGCGTTGCGCGCGATCCGCAACACGTGCACGACGTACCCCACATAGACCAGCCCGAGGCTCAGCACACAGGCAGCCGCCGCGACCACGAGCGTATGCAGGGCATCGCGGTCGGCCAGTCTGTTCAGGCGGTGCAGCAGGCGAGTGCGGGCCATCTCGAAGCAGATACTCGAAGCGTGTGGAACTGGGGCTGACCCTGAAGTCTAGCCTCACGATGCGCTCGCTATACTCGGCCGCCTGATCGCCCCCCGGATTCATTGCGTGCCTGAACCGCTGTCCCCGCCGCCGATGCCGGCACTCGCCATCCGCGCGTTCACTGCCACTACCGCGCTCGGCCGTGGCAATGCCGCGCAGGCTGCGGCGCTGCGTGAACGACGCGGCGGCCTGCGCCGTAACGATTTCGGCCCGACCCCGCTGCCGACCTGGATCGGCCGTGTCGATGGCGTGGAAGACGCGCCGCTGCCGTCCGCACTGTCACGCTGGGAATGCCGCAACAATCGCCTCGCGTGGCTGGCCCTGCAGCAGGACGGTGTACTGACCACGCTCGACACGATGGTCGCAAAATACGGCGCCGATCGTGTGGCGCTGGTCGTCGGCACGTCGACGTCGAGCATCGGCGCTAGCGAGGAAGCCTATGCGCGCGCGGCTGCCGACGCCGATGGCGTGCGTCATTTCCCCGACGATCTCGCCCGCCCGATCGTGCACACCCCACATTCGCTGGGTGATTTCCTGCAGCACGCCACCGGTCTGCGTGGCCCCTGCATCACGGTCGCCACTGCCTGTTCGTCGAGCGCGAAGGTGTTCGCGCAGGCGGCGCGGATGATCGAAGCCGGCCTCGTCGATGCGGCGCTGGTCGGCGGTATCGACACGCTGTGCGGCAGTGTGCTGTTCGGCTTCAACGCACTGGGTCTGGTGTCGACCGAACGCTGCCGTCCGTTCGACGCCACGCGTGATGGACTGTCGCTGGGCGAAGCCGGCGGATTCGCGGTGCTCGAACGCGCAGCCACCGGCGATACGGGCCTGCAGCTGCGCGGCTACGGCGAATCCAGCGATGCGCACCACATGTCGGCGCCGCATCCCGAAGGTCTCGGCGCGACGCTCGCGATGCGCGGCGCGCTTGACCGCGCCGGCATCGACTCGACAGACGTCGGCTATCTCAATCTGCACGGCACATCGACGCCGGCCAACGATTCGGTCGAAGCCCGTGCGGTCGATGCGCTGTTCCCGGCCACGCTGCACGCCAGCTCGACCAAGGGCTGGACCGGCCACACGCTGGGCGCGGCCGGTATTGTCGAATCGGTGTTCGCCCTGCTCGCGCTGGAGAACGGTCTGTTGCCGGGCATCCTCGACAGTACGGTGCGCGATCTGGCGTGCGGCCCGCAGATCCGTTTCGACAATGCCGAGGTCGACATCCGGTACGCGATGAACAACTCCTTCGGCTTCGGCGGCAACAACTGTTCGCTGGTGTTCGGCAAGGTGGCCGCGTGAGCACGTCGGGCGTGTCGAGCGCACTGACCGCGACGATCGCCGGCATCGGCTTCTGGACCGACGGCCTGCCGGACTGGGACGCCGCCCGTGCGTTCGCGCTCGACGGCACGCGCCCCGAATCCGCACCGGCGCGCCCGTCGCCGCAGCTGCTCGCGCCGAACGAACGCCGACGCGCACCGGGCTCGGTCGCAGTCGCGCTCGAAGTGGCGATGGCCGCGTGCCGCGATGCGGGCATCGCGCCGGAGACGCTGCCGTCGGTGTTTGCATCCACGCACGGCGATCTGGGCATCACCGATTACATGTGCGACACGCTGGCCACCGATCCCACCGCGATCTCGCCAACGAAGTTCCACAACTCCGTGCACAACGCCGCGGCGGGTTACTGGACCATCGGCGCCGGCTGCACTGAAGCGACGACTGCGATCAGCGCCTACGACGCGACATTCGCCCAGGGCCTGCTGGAAGCCATGATGCAGCTCGCGACGGGCAGTCCCGCCGTGCTGCTGGTCGCCTACGACACCGCATCCGCGGGTCTGCTCGGCACGGTGACGCACAGCGAAGGCCTGCTCGGCGCCGCGCTGGTGCTGGTGCGTGACGGCAACGGTCCGCGCATCAGCGCGAGCCTGCGGGACGGCGTCGACCTCGAATCGCCTGGTCCGCTCGGCATACATGGAGAGCCCAACGCGATGGCGCAGATGTTGCCGCTGTTCGACGCGCTGGCCACCGGCGGATCGCGCGCCGTGCTGCGCGCCGGCCCGCAACGTTCGCTGGCGCTGGAGATTGCCCGCGCGGCGCATTCACAGGCGGAGCCGGCGCATGGCTGAGCATCCGCACCTGCACCGCGGCAATGTCGCGGTGGTGATTCCGGCGCTCAACGAAGCGCTGCGCATCGACGAAGTCGTCAGCGAGGCGCTGGTGTACAGCGAGCACGTGATCGTCGTCGACGACGGGTCCGACGACGCCACCCCCGACATCGTCGCCGCCCTGCCGGTCACGCTGCTGCGCCATCCGCTGCGCATGGGCAAGGGACAGGCCCTGCGTGACGGATTCGCCGAAGCGCGGCGACGCGGCTTCGCGGCAGTGGTCACGATGGACGGTGACGGCCAGCATCGCGCGAGCGATATCCCGCGGATGATCGAAGCCGCGAATCGCCACCCGAACTGCATCGTCAACGGCGCGCGCCTGAAGAAGCGCGGCACCCAGCCCTGGTACCGGCGGATCGGCAACGACTTCGGCGACTGGGGCATCGCGTGGGCCTGCGGCTATCGCATGGTCGACACGCAGAGCGGGCAGCGACTGTATCCGGCCTCGGTGCTGGCGCTCGACGACATCCCCGGCGAAGGCTTCGTGTTCGAAGCGCAGGTCCTGATCAGCGCCGCGCGCCAGCTCGGCTGCGGCGTGGTATCGGTGCCGGTGGAGACGCGCTACCACTGCGCGGATTCCGCCGAGCAGTTCCGCAAAAGCCATTTCCGCCTCTACCGCGACCTGAAACTGATCACCCTGCATGTGCTCAGGCAGGTGCTGACGCGTGGCGATCTGCTACGTACCTGGCGCGCCAAGCGTGCGAATCCGCCGGTGATCTTCGATCCCGGCGCGTCGCCTGATGCGCCTCTCGCCCACGAACCCATGCAAGGCGCTCGATAAATGCAGACCACGACCCGCACCGATGTCGCAATTCTCGGCGGCGGGCTCGCCGGGCTCACCTTGGCCCTGCAACTGCGCCAGCGCGATCCCACCTGCACGGTCACCGTCATCGAGCGCCGCGCGCATCCGGTGCGCGAAGCCGCGCACAAGGTCGGCGAATCCACGGTCGAGATCGGCGCGCATTACCTGGCCAAGGTGCTGGGGCTGGAAGCGCATCTGGAAAACGAACAGATCCGCAAGTTCGGCTTCCGGTTCTTCTTCTCCGAAGGCAGCCACGCGATCGACCAGTGCACCGAACTCGGCGTGAGCCAGTTGCTGCCGACGCCGTCGTGGCAGATCGACCGCGGCCGGTTCGAGAACTTTCTCGGCGAGCGGGCGCGCGCTCTCGGTGTGCAATTCGAAGACGCCGCGGTGGTACGCGAGCTGACGATGGCCGGCGACGGCCCGGACGATCACGTCGTCGCGTTCGAACGCGATGGGACGACGCACACCCTGCGCAGCCGCTGGTTGATCGATGCCAGCGGCCGCGCCGGCCTGCTCAAGCGCAAGCTCGATCTTGCCCAGCCCAACGACCACGACGCCAATGCAGTGTGGTGGCGCGTCGACGGCATCATCGATCCCAATGCGTGGTCGCAGGACGCGGGCTGGCTGCAGCGCTGTGATCCACCGGACCGCTGGCGCTCGACCAACCACATGTGCGGCCCTGGATACTGGTTCTGGCTGATCCCGCTGGCCTCGGGCTCGCATTCGCTGGGCATCGTCTGCGACGCGACGATGCATCCGCTCGAGACCATGAACACCCATGCGAAAGCGATGGACTGGCTGCGCACGCATCAGCCGCAGGTCGCCGCGACGCTCGACCGCAGCGAACACACGCTGCAGGACTTCCTGTTCCTGCGCCACTTCTCCTACGGCTGCAAGCAGGTGTTTTCGCGCGAGCGCTGGGCGCTGACCGGCGAGGCCGGACTGTTCCTCGATCCGTTCTATTCGCCGGGTACCGACTTCATCGCGATCGGCAACACCTACATCTGCGATCTGATCGGCAAGGACCGCGCGGGCACCGATTTCCGCCCTTACGTCGCGCTGTACCAGCAGCTGTACATGTCGTTCTACGAGAACACGCTGACCCTGTATCAGGACCAGTACCCGCTGTTCGGCGACGAGCAGGTCATGCCGGTCAAGGTGATCTGGGACTACACCTACTACTGGTCCTTGCTGACGCCGCTGTTCTTCGCCGACCGTCTCACCAGCATGTCGGTGCTCGGCCGTCTGCGTCCGGCGTTCACCGAGGCGAGCGCGCTCAACCGCGCTGTGCAGACGCTGCTGCGCGAGTGGGGCCGCTGCAACGGCGACAATCCCGCGGCGGGCGCGCGTCTGCTCGACCAGTCCGGTATCGACTGGTTCCGGGCCATGAACGGCGCGCTCAATGACACACTCGACGACGACGCCCTGGTCGCGCGCATCGACGACAACGTGTCACGCATGCGCTGGCTTGCGGCCGAAATCCTGCAGCACGCGCGCGGCGCCCACGCCAGCATCGACGATTCCGGGCTGACCGCACTGCTCGGCGATGCGCCGACGATGCCGGCGTCGCTGGCCTCGCGATGGTATGCCGACGCGGCCTGAGCCTTCACAATCTCGGACTTCTGTAGCCACGAGGCACCGTCACCGCATGAATCCAGGCACTGCGCACACCTCCGGCGGCGACGCCCGCACCGATGTCGTGATCCTCGGCGGCGGTCTCGCTGGTCTCACCCTCGCCCTGCAGCTGCGCCAGCGTGATCCCGCGCTCGCCATCACCGTCATCGAACGGCGTGCGCATCCGGTCCGCGAAGCGGCGCACAAGGTCGGCGAGTCGACGGTCGAAATCGGCGCGCACTATTTCGCCGACGTGCTGGGTCTGCGCGACCATCTGGAAGCCGAGCAGGTGCGCAAGTACGGCCTGCGTTACTTCTTCACCGATCGCGAGTACGACGTGCAAGCCTGCAGCGAGATGGGCGTCAGCAAGCTGCTGCCCACGCCGTCGTGGCAGCTCGATCGTGGTCGTTTCGAGAACTTCCTCGGCGATCGCGCGCGCGAAATGGGCGTCGATTTCCGCGACGAAGCGGTCGTGCGCACGCTGGAGCTGTCGGAGACCGATGCGCCGCATACCGTGGCCTTCGATCATGCCGGCGAGCGCCAGACGCTGGAAGCACGCTGGGTCGTCGACGCATCGGGCCGCGCCGGCCTGATCAAGCGCAAGCTCGGCCTGGCGATGGCCAACGACCACGACTGCAATGCGGTGTGGTGGCGCATCGACGGCCAGTCCGATCTCGACCAGTGGTCGGACGATCCGCAGTGGCGGGACCGCTTCACGCCGGCGCGTCGGGTGAATTCGACCAACCATATGTGCGGCCCGGGCTACTGGTTCTGGCTGATTCCGCTGGCTTCTGGTTCGCATTCGCTTGGCATCGTCTGCGACGCGAAGATGCATCCGCTCGACACCATGAACACCTTCGAGAAGGCGATGGACTGGCTGCGCACGCACCAGCCGCGTGCCCACGAAGCGCTCGACAAGCCGGAGTACACGCTGCAGGACTTCCTGTTCCTGCGCCACTTCTCGCACGGCTGCAAGCAGGTGTACTCGAAGCACCGCTGGGCGCTGACCGGCGAGGCCGGCCTGTTCCTCGATCCGTTCTATTCGCCAGGCAGCGACTTCATCGCGATCAGCAACACCTACGTGTGCGAACTGATCGGCAAGGATCGCGCGGGCGAATCGATCGCGCCGTACGCCGAGATCTACCAGCAGCTGTATTTCTCGTTCTACGAAAACACGCTGACCCTCTACCAGGACCAGTACCCGATCTTCGGCCACCCGCAGGTCATGCCGATCAAGGTGCTGTGGGACTACGTGTACTACTGGGCACTGCTGGCCCCGCTGTTCTTCAGCCGCCGCCAGGCCGATCTGTCGATCCTCGCCAAGCTCAAGCCCGCCTTCGCCGAAGGCCGCGCACTCAATCTGGCGATGCAGGCGCTGATGCGCGAATGGGGCACCCGCGATGCGTCGCCCGAGCTCCTCGAAGCGCGTGCCTACGACCAGTACGAGGTCGAGTGGTGCCGCGAAATGAACGGTGGACTGACCGACGCACTCGACGACGCCGCCTACCTCGCGCGCACGCAGCGTTCGATGGTCAGAATGCGCCAGCTGGCGGCCGAGGTGCTGGCCCTGGCACGGGCCGCGATTCCGGACATCGGCGACCACGGCCTCGATGCGCTGCTGGCAACGCACGACAGCACCGCGCATGCGGCGATGCTGCCGGCGCACTGGTTCGTTCCGGTTGCCGAAGCCGCCTGAGCCCCCGATGATGCGCGACCCTGTGGCGTCACCGTCGCACTGAACCCGGACGCCGTGCTGCGATGACGACCCTCCTGCTCCTCCAGCTGGCTGTGATCCTCGTGGCTGCGCGCGCGTGCGGCTGGGTCCTCAAGTACTTCGGCCAGCCGCCTGTGATCGGCGAGATGACCGCCGGCCTGCTGCTCGGGCCTGTGGTGCTGGGGGCGCTCCTGCCCGACATGCATGCGGCGCTGTTCCCGGCCGCGTCGCTGCCGTCGCTGTCGGCGCTGGCGACCGTCGGCCTCGTGCTCTTCATGTTCATCATCGGCGCGGAGTTGCGCGCGGTCGAAGGCACGCGCTCGCAGGTGCGCGCCGCGAGTCTGGTCGGTGTGCTCGGCATCTCGCTGCCGCTGGCGCTGGGCCTGGCGATCTCGCCGTGGCTGTACCCGCGCTTCGCGCCCGAGGGCCTGGGCTTCTGGCCGTTCGCACTGTTCATGGCGGCGGCGATGTCGGTCACCGCGTTCCCGGTGCTCGCGCGCATCCTCAAGGACCGCAACCTCACCCAGACCCGTGCCGGCCGGCTGGCGCTGAGCGCGGCGATCATTGACGACGGCTTCGTCTGGATCTTCCTCGCGCTGGTGCTGACCATCGGCGGCGCGCATCGCGGGCCGGGTGTCGGCATGGTGGCCGCGGGCGCGGTGGCACTGGTCGCGGTGGCGTTCCTCGTGCTCAAGCCGCTGTATGCGTGGCTGCTGAAACGCGGTTGCGACGCCGACGGCGCGCCGACCCGCGGCAGCCTGATCGCGATCCTCATCGGTCTGGTGTCTTGCGCCGCGTTCGCCGAGGCGATCAGCCTGCATGCGGTGTTCGGCGCGTTCGTGTTCGGCGTCTGCCTGCCGCGCGACAACCGCCTGCTGCACCACTTGGCCAAGGCCTTCGAGCCGGTGTCGATGCTGCTGCTGATGCCAATCGTGTTCGCCCTCGCCGGCCTCAGCACCACGCCCGAAGCCTTCGACGGCGCAGGCCTCGGCGCGTTCGGCCTGATCCTGCTGGTGGCGATCGCCGGCAAGACGATCGGCGGCACGCTGGGCGCGCGGCTGTCGGGCTACGACTGGCGCGACAGCCTGTCGGTGGGTTCGTTGATCAACGCGCGCGGCCTGATGGAACTGGTGGTGCTGAAGATCGGCCTGGATGCCGGCCTGATCGGGCAGGAACTGTTCACCCTGATGTTCGGTATGACCCTGGTCACGACCGTCATGACCTCGCCGCTGCTGTCGCTGTGGAACCGGCGCACCGCGGGCGCCGATGCGCTCGAGCACAAGCGCGCGCACTGAACGCCATCGCCCTCGCACGCCGCGGACTCCCCAAAAAAAAACCGGCCGCTTGTGCGACCGGCGTCATTTGCGGCATCACCCGATTCAGCGCGCTGGCGGTACTGCCGGCGCAGGTGCGGGCATGGACTCGACCGGCGGCGGGTTCGCCACCCAGATCGCCACGCCACTGGCGTATTTCTGCTGCGGGCTGATGTCGACGCCCACGCCTGCAGACGAGAACGAACGGCCACCGCCGCGCCCGACGCCGCCACCGACACTGACGCCGCCATTGCGGTAGCCGTCAGCCGTGCCCTGGAACAGCACGCCGTTGGCACCAAGCTTGGCGGCCTCGTTGCGCAGCTTCTGCAGCACCGAATCGACCTTGTTCTGCTCGCCGTAGGTCAACGCGCCACTGCTGGTGTTGAGGATCGCGATCTCTTCGTACTGGCCCGGCGGCGGGCCGTGATAGATGCGCACCTGCGCCGGATCGATCGGCGCACGCGGCGTGCCAGTCAGCACATGGGAACTGGCGCAGCCGGCGAGCAAGCCGACGCCGAGCAACAACGGAAGCAGACGTGAAGCGCGCATCGGGTAATCCTCGTGGCGGGTGCAGGAATGATGCGACTGCCGGCGTGAATCCGGATTCATGGCGCTGAAGGGCAACTGGACGCGTGACGCGCGTGGTGAATCCGGACTCCCGCTGCGCTCGAAGCGGGCGTCAGCCGCCCTGCCCGATCCGCGCCCCGTCGACCGGATTCCGCAGCCAGCGCTTGATGTGCCAGGTCAGCGCGCGGAAGTTCGAATTCATCTGGAAGCAGCCGCTGGTCAGCCCGCCGCCGCGCCCCTGCATGACGCCGTTGAAGCCGGACACACGCGTGCCGTCTTCGTACAGCGCGCCGCGCACACGCAACGTCTGGGTGTGTTCGATGAACCAGTTGCCGCCCCAGATCGCATCCACGATCTCGACCTTGAGCACCCGGCCGTGCATGTCGGCCAGAGGCGCCTGCACGGGCTCGGCGACCTTGCGCAGTTCGCGGATCAGCGCGGTGTTGAAGTTGCCGGCGACATCGCAGGTATCGAGGATCTCGGCATCGATGTCGGCGCCTTCGACGACGGGCACCGGTACCTGCAGCCGGATCTTGTCTGCCGCGGCGGCGCTGGTGGCGAGCGTGCAGCCCGCAGCCAATACAGCACTCAGAAGAAGCATGCGCATCGGGAGGTCCTGTTCCATGGAAAGTTGGGCTCAGCCCATGCCGCCGTTGATGCCGATGACCTGCCCGTTGATGTAGCCCGCCGGCTCGGAGCACAGGAACGCGACCAGCGCCGCGACTTCATCCGGCGTACCCGCGCGCGCGGCCGGGACGATCTGCTTGATCATCTCGTCCGGGAACGCATCCTCGGCCATGCTGCCTGCGATCACGCCGGGCGCGACTACGTTGACGCTGATGCCGCGGCTCGCCATTTCGCGGGCCAGCGATTTCGATGCGCCGTGCAACGCCGCCTTCGCCGCCGCGTAGTTGGTCTGCCCGCGATTGCCGGTCACCGCGGCGACCGACGACACGCTGACGATACGGCCCCAGCGCTTGCGCGCCATCGGCAGCAGCAGCGGCTGGGTCACGTGGAAGAAGCCATGCAGCGAGACGTCGATGACGCGTTTCCACTGCGTCTCCGACATGCCGGCCATCGGCGCGTCGTCGTGGATGCCGGCGTTGTTGACGATCACCTGGATCGCCCCCGCTTCGAGCAGCCCGTCGAGCGCGCGTCGCGTGACCGCACCGTCGGCGACATCGAACGCGATCGCCTCGGCACTGCCGCCTGCGGCGACGATCTCGGCGACGACGGCTTCCGCACGCGCGAGATTGCCGTTGGCATGGACGATCACATGCAGGCCATCGGCCGCGAGACGACGACAGATCGCGCCGCCGATGTCGCCGCTGCCGCCGGTAACGAGCGCGCGCCGCGCAGGTGTAATGGATGCGGAATTGGTCATGCGGCGATTGTAGCGGGCGGTCACCGCACGTCGTCGTGCATTCGAAACGATGGGTTTCGCTGCGCTCTACCCATCCTACGAAGCGCGACGATCTGACCATAGGCCGTGTAGCACAGCGAAACCCATCGGCGTAGATCCACACACGCCAGAAACCTTCAGCTCACGCGGCGTCCTGCGCCGGCCCGAGCATTACCGCCGCGCGCCCCTCGGCGAGCAGCACGCCATCGCACTGGATGCGGAACGCGTACTGCTGGCTGTCGCCGGCTTCGACCAGCACTTCGGCGACGCATTCGAGATCGCCGCCGAGATCGTCGATCCGCGCGACATGCAGCTGAACGCCGCGCAATGCGACCAGCATGCCGGGGCGCACGGGTGCGCCGCTCTCGCGTGCACGCAGGCCGCCGTGCACCGCCATCGCCTGCGCGCCGTATTCGCACAGGTGCAGCGCGCGCAGCTGGTCGCCGCTGCGCAGCGGGTTGGCCGGATCGCGATGGCTCGCGCTGCGCAGGGTCACGCGGGTGTCGTCCCAGGCGGTGACCGCATCCCACAGGCACATCGCGCCCTGATGCGGAATCATCGACAGGATCGTGTCGCGGTCGACGCAGGTCATGCCACCGGCTCCGGTTCGGCGCGTGCCGCGATGATCGCCGCGCGTTGGCGCGCGACCAGTAGCGACAACACGAAATTGAAGACCACGCCGAGCGCGACCGTGCTGCCGATCGCACGCAGCACCGGAATCGACGACAGAGCGAGCAGGCTGAAGACCAGTAGCGTCATCAGGCTGCAGACGAGGATCGCATGCAGCGTGCGGATCTGGTCCTGGCGGTCGTCGCCGGCATGTTCGAAGAACAGCGCGTAGTCGAGACCGAGACCGGCCGCCAGGATCAGCGCGACGAGATGGAACAGCGTCAGTTCGACACCCACCAGTCGCAGCACCGCGACGACCACCAGCAACGTCAGCAACGTCGGCAGCAGCACGCGCCAGACGCGACGCGGGCTGCGCAAGGCGATCCACACCGTGGCGACCAGCAGCACCAACGCAACCGCCATCGCCGCGAGCACGCGGCCGCGGTACTCGATGACCAGCGATTCGGATGCGTCCTTCATGTCGAGCAGGCGCACGTCGACACCGGGCGCACTGGCCTGCGACGCGAGCGCGATGACATCGGCCGGATCGTCGAGACCACTGAGCGAGACCAGTGCGGTCGAACGGTCCTCGTGTTCCAGCAGCAGACCCGATACCGCCGTCGCCAGCGGCGAGCCTTCGAGATCGGCGCGCGTCAACGGCGCGGCGGCCTTGGCGCGCGCGACGTCTTCGACAAAGGGCTCGAACGCGTTGTCGTTGAACGCGGAGTCGGTCAACGCGTCGGCGAGCATCACGCGCAGTACAGCGCTGTCGGGCAGCGCGGCCTGGCGCGCGCGTTGCGTGTCGGCGCCGGGCAGATAGCGCGCCGCCATGTCGTAGCCGTCGAGTTGGCCATCGGCGACCAGCGCATCGAGCGCGGGCTGCAGCGCGGCAGTCGCGCCGAGCGCGGCGTCGCTGTCGGCGGCCTGCGCGACGAGCACGTAACGCACGTCGGGCGCACCGAGTTCGGCGCGCAGTTCGGTGTCGCGCTGCATCGAATCCGGATCGACCGGCGTCAGCTTCGACAGATCGTTCTGCCAGAACGCGCCGGGGCTGAACGCGATCGCGGCGAACGCCGCGAGTGCCAGCAGCGCCAGCGACCACTTCGGTCGCGGCAGCGCTTCGATCCGGTGCCACAGGCGCTGCAGACGCGGCGACTCGGCGAGATCCGGCGGCGAGGGATCGACCAGACCCGGCAGCAGATAGCGCGTGGTCAGCGCCGCAACACCAAGTGCGAAGATCGTGAACACCGCGAGCTGGCGCAGGCCGTCGACGCCCGAGAACAGGAAGGTCGCGTACGCGATGCAGGTCGCGACGACGCCGGTCGACAGCGCAGGCCACAGGCCGCGCACGTTCTTCCATGGCGACAGGCCGGCGCGCTGGTGGCTGAAGAAGTGGATCGGATAGTCCTGCACCACGCCGATCAGGGTGAAGCCGAACGCGATCGTGATGCCGTGCACGCCGCCCGGAAACAGCAGCGCCACCGCCGTGAGTCCGGCGATGCCCGCACTCGCCAGCGGCAGCACGCCGAGCAACGGCATCTTCCAGCTGCGATAGGCGACGAGCAGCAACAGGATCAGGCCGATCGTGTCGACCATGCCGATACGCTGCGCCTCGGCCTGCGTGCGCCCGCCGATGTCGACCGAGAACGCGCCCGGGCCGACGACATCCAGGGTCGCGTCGCTGCCGGCCGCCTGCGAAGCGAAGGTGTCGCGGATGGTGCCGACGGCGTCGAGCTGGCCGGTCGGATCGAAGCCCGCCGCACGTGTTTCCACCAGCAGCAATGCCTGTGTGCCGGCCTGGTCGAACCACACATCGTGCAGTCGCTGCGGCGCGCCGGCGGGCTGCCAGGCTTCGGCGAGCGCGAGGACTTCCAGCGTTGGATCGGACGGAATCAGCGGTTCCACCATGCCGGCGGCGGGCGAGCCGAGATCCTGCAGGCGCGCATCGAGCGCATCGCGCAAGGTGTCGGCATCGAGCGGCGCGGCGTCGAACGACGACGTCAGCAGATAGCGGTAGGGCAGCAGGTCCTGCGGAAACGCATCGAGTCCGGCTTCGCCGCCGTTGGTCACCAAGGTGTAGCGCGGATCGTCGACCAGTGCGTCATGCAGCGCGCGCGAACGTTCGGCGAGTACTTCGGGTGTGTCGCCGGAGATCGCCAGCATCAGCAGGCGCGAACCGGGCCCGTCGCCGAGTTCCTCCATCAGCAGACGCTGCTCGGGCGTGCGCGCGTCGGGCAGGAAGCGGCGCAGGTCGCCGCTGAATTCCAGTTTCGCCGATGCCATCCAGCCGAGTGCAAGCAGTGCCAGCAGCCACGCGACGGCCAGCGCCAACCGCAGGCCGGGACGCTGCAGCAGCGTGTCGCGAAATCCCGGGCGCCCGCTCAACGCGGAACGTCGTGGCACAGCCGCTGCGCGGCTTCGAGCGAATTCACACTGGCCGCGGCGGTGGCGGCGCTGCCGAGCAGGGTCGGCTGCGCGTCGCCCTGCTTCGGCCGCGTTTCGATGCAGCGCAGTTCGGCATCACGACCGCGCAGCACGATGCCGGTGACCCGGCCAGCGATGCGCGGATCGCGTGGCGTCAGGGTCAGCGTCCAGTCGGCCGGCACACCGTCGGCTTCGAGCGCGTAGACCGTCTCCAGCGCCTTGCGGTCACCGGCCAGCAGCGCGCCGAAGCTGCCCTGCAGCGCGGCGAGTTCGGGCACGCGCGACAGCGAGAACGTGCGCGGATTGCGGCCCTCGCGGGCGATGGTCGCTTCACCGGCGCGGATCGTCGTGGTCTCAGCGTACGGCACGCGCACCTCGCGGATCAGCGTGTCTGCATCGGGTCGGCGGTATTCGCCCGACAGCTGCAGCGGGCGCTTGAGCATCGAGGACGTGCGCAGTTCGACGAACGGCGTCGCGGTGGCGCCGTGCTGGGTCAGGCGCTGCAGGATCCAGTCGGCATCGACACTGCGGCCGGTCGCGGTGACCGACGCGGGCACGCGGTCGCGCGACTGGTTCGCGCGCGGCGTCTCAGCGGTCTGCGCCGCCGCCCACGTCGGCACTGCGAGCAGCGTCGCCAGCAGCAGGCAGAGCGCCGGCCGCGGGCGGAAGATCGTCGCGCGTGTCATCGGCGCCTGTCCAGAAGTCATAGAAATTGAACCAGTTGTAGGGGGCGCTGCGTGCGTGATGTTCCAGCCGCGCGGCGTAACGGTGGATGAGCGCGGCGACGCCGGCCTGGCGTTCGCGGCGCGGCAGGTCGATTCCGTCGCTGAAAGGTTCGAACACCAGGTCGTAGCGATTGCCACCACGGTACAGGCCGAAGGCCAGCATCACCGGCGCCTTGAGCACCGAGGCCAGCAGCCACGGCGCGACCGGGAACGGTGCCGGCGCGCCGAGGAACGGCACCGGCATCGTGACGCCGCCTTCCTGGCTGCGATCGACCAGCAGCGCGACCATCGCGCCCTGCGCCAGGCCTTCCTGGATCGCCAGCGCGACGGCCGGACCGCTTTCGCCGGCATCGATCACCGTCGCCGCGACGGCGGGATTCAGCGCTTCCAGCAGCTCGGTCATCGCCTGGCCGTGTGCGCGGTCGAGCACGACACGGATCGTGTATTCGGGCCGCTGGGTCGCGAGCACGCGCAGCACTTCGAAACTGCCCAGATGCGAGCCGAAGAGCAGCACGCCTTGGCCGGCATCCAGATGCCCGTGCAGGACATCGAGTCCCTGCGTGTGCACGTCGAAGCGGCGGGTGTTCTCGCTGAGCAGGAACAGCCGGTCGAGAATCGTCGCGGCGAAGGTGCGGAAATGTCGCGCGACCTCGCGCAGCGTGGCTGGTCGGCCGAACATGCGCCCCAGATACCTGCGCGAATCGCGACGCTCGGGGCCACGGCGGAGCAGGAAATACAGCGCGATCGGATGCAGCAGCGCGCGCGCCGGCGCGCGTCCGAAGTTCGAGGCGAACACCAGCAACGTGCGCAACGCGAGCCGCCCGCCGCCTTCGCGGCGTGCCTTCCACTCGCTGCTCATGCCAGCGCGGGACCGTCGGCGACGAGCTCGCCACTGGCGAGCAGCACGCCCGTGCGTTCCACCCGGAAGCGCCAACGCAAGACGCCGTCGCGGCTGGCGTCATCGAGTGCGATCTCGGCCTGCTCGCCCGGCAGCAGCGGCTGCACGAACTTGACCTGCGGCAGCCGCAATGCGCCAAGGGGGCCGTGTACGGCTTCAACGGCCGCGACCACGCGATCGAGGATCACCACACCCGGCACCAGCGGCTGACCCGGAAAGTGACCCGGCAGACAGGGATGCGTGGCCTCGACGACGAACGTGTGCGACGCCATCGCTCAGCGCCTGCCGAGCATCGCGGCCACAGCGTCCTGCGCTTCCCGCGCGACCGCCTGGCGACCGGTCGCGCCGACGCGGCCTTCGACACGGATCGGCGTGCCGACGGTGGCGCGCATCGGACCACGGCAGGTGCGGAAGAACCCGGTCGGCGGCAGTACCTTGCCGGTGCCGTGCAACGCGATCGGCAGCACGTCGACACCGGCATCGATCGCCGCCTGGAACGAACCGGACTTGAATTCGGCCATGCGGCCGTCGCGCGAGCGCGTGCCTTCGGGGAACAGGCACAGCGAATGGCCCGCGTCCAGCAATCCGGCGACCTGGCGCCGCAGCAGCGGACCCGCGCGGCGGTCCTCCCGGCTGATGAAGAGCATGCCGGTGGCGCGCGCGTAGGTGCACAGCAGCGGCACACGACACATTTCCTGTTTCAGCAGAAAGCGCAGCGGGACCGGCACGGCCATGAACAGCACGCAGATGTCGAGCAGGGATTCGTGGTTGGCCACCACCAGATACGGGCGGTTCCAGTCGATCGCCTCCGCGCCTTCGATGGTCAATCCACCGGCGGGGCGGACCAGACCCGGCGCCCAGTGCGTCCGCGCCATGTCCAGGGCCAGCTCACGTCGGCCCCTCACCGCCTGGCGGATCAGCGACACGCTGATCCAGCCCGCTGTCCATAGCAGGGTGTACAGGCACTCCAGGACGTTGACGGCGCGTGCGGACAAGGCCGCGAACGCCGCGGCCCCGGGTGCGGCACGGGTCTGTCGGTATTCCATGAGGTCGATAGGATATCGCGTGTGACAGGCGTAATACCGGGCGAAATCCGTTCAGCCGCGCGGATTCAGCGCAGCAGGTCGCGCCAGAAAACGGGGCCCAAGCCGGCGAGTTTGCGCAGGAACCCGAGAAACCCGTCGTAGCGGCCCGGAAAACGGCGCTTGCGAAACGCGAACTCGATGATGAAGAAACCGCCGATCACGCCGTAGTTCAGCAGGTTCGCCCACAACGACCACTGCTCCTGGGTGATCGGCAGCGGCGATGCCACGCCGATGCTCTCCAGCAGACCCGACGGGCTGGCAATTAGCGCGAGCAGCAGGTTCGCGCCGGCCATCAACAGCAGCACGCCGGCCCACGCGGCGGTCAGATTGCGCGTGTAGCGACGCAGATCCGGGTCCAGCGCGTCGGGGCCGTCGCCGCCCTCGATGCCCAGCACGATCCGGGTGATCAGCGGCGTCCGCCCCGGACGCAGCGTGCGCGCGAAGATCCAGGCGATGCCGAGGACGAACACCACCGGCACCAACAGCAGCGGCAGTGCGGCGTGTCCGGCGGCGTACAGCGCCCACGCGCCCCAGCCGAGCAGCGGCGTGGCGATGAACGCCCACGGACGCCGCGCGAGCAGCGGTTCAATGACCAGCATCGCGATCAGCAACACAAGTGCACCCAGCGCGAGCCCGTCGTGGTGCCAGCGGCTGGCCAGATGGGCCAGGGCCGTATAACCGAGCCCCAGCAGCAATTGCAGCAGCAGGATCAAGTGGTGCGGTGCTGCTCGATGTGCGCCGACAGCGCGCGCAGCGAGGCGAAGATCTGCCGGTTCTCGTCGTTGTCGGACCGCAGCTGGAAGCCGTAGCGCTTGCTGACGGCCAGCGCGAGTTCCAGTGCATCGATGGAATCCAGACCCAGGCCGGCGTTGAACAGCGGCGCTTCGGGATCGATGTCGGCCGCCTGCACGTCCTCCAGGTTCAGGCTCTCGACCAGCAGGTCGGCGAGCGCGCGTTCGGCTTCGGTTTGGGCGGACATCGGGGCTTCCGTGGAGTGACAGGGCTGCCACGATCCGGCATCGGACCGGCGCGCGCAAGCACTGCGGGCCGCCGTGGGGGCTTCCCGTTATGATGCGCGACTGCCCGAACACCCCCAGATTCAGGATGAGCCCGATCGCGACCGCCGTTGCCACTTCCCAGTCCACCCGGCTCGACGTCGACGTCCTGGTCATCGGCGGCGGCCCGGCAGGCACGACCGCGGCCACGACACTCGCGCGGCGTGGCTGGAAGGTGCTGCTGCTGGACAAGGACGTGCACCCGCGCTTCCACATCGGCGAATCGCTGCTGCCGATGAACCTGCCGATCCTCGAACGTCTCGGCGTGCTGGAGCAGGTCCGCGCGATCGGCACGCTCAAGCTCGGCGCGGATTTCCCGGTGCACGATGCCGACGACACCACCCACGTGTTCCGCTTCGATCGCGCGCTCGATCCGAAGTTCGGCTACGCCTTCCAGGTGCGGCGCTCGGAGTTCGACGCACTGCTGTTCGACAACGCGCGTGCGAACGGCGTCGATGCACGCATGCGGGTCAAGGTGGAATCGTTGGTCCACGATGCCGACGGACGCCCCACCGGCGCGATCGCGCGCGATGCCGAGGGCGGCCGGCTCGACGTGGCGATGCGCTACCTCGTCGATGCGAGCGGTCGCGATACGTTCCTGGGCAGCAAGCTCAAGCTCAAGCGCAAGAGCGCGAAGCACCAGTCGGCGGCGATCTTCAGCCACTTCCGCGGGGTGCGGCGCCGCGACGGCGACGATGCCGGCAACATCACCATCGATCGTTTCGAGTTCGGCTGGTACTGGCTGATTCCACTCGGCGACGACGTCATGAGCATCGGCGCGGTGTGTTTCCCCGAATATCTCAAGCAGCGCCAGGGCCTCGACAACGAAGCGTTCCTGATGCGCACGCTGCTGCGTACACCATCGGTCGCATCGCGCATGGCCGGCGCCGAACGCGTCGCGCCGGTGCATGCCACCGGCAATTATTCGTACGCGTGTACGCGCATGACCGGACCGGGCTGGGTGATGGCCGGCGACGCATATGCGTTCATCGATCCAGTGTTTTCGTCGGGCGTGTACCTGGGCATGAACAGCGCCGAGCATGCAGCTGACGTCGTCGACGGCGCCTTGCGCGATCCCTCCACGGAACGCGCACTGCAGCGCGCGATGGAGCGGCGCCTGCGTCGCGGCCTGCGCCATTTCAGCTGGTTCATCCACCGCTTCACTACGCCGGTGATGCAACGCCTGTTCGCTGCGCCGCGCAATGACTGGCAGCTCGAACAGGCGGTGATCTCGATGCTCGCCGGCGATGTGTTCGACAATCCCGCGGTGTTGCGTCGCCTGCGTCTGTTCCGACTGATCTATGCGGTGAACGCGATCGCGATCGCGCCCGCCGCGCTGCGCGGCTGGGTCGCGCGCCGCCGCCAGGTCCGCGAACAGTTCCGCGGCGACACCCTGCACGAGGGCAATCCATGAGCCGACCGGCACCGCTGCACCCCGAACCGCTTCCGCGCCTGCGCGTCGATTACGTCCACGACACCGCGCCGGCCGACCTGCTCGTGCAACCCGATGTGCTCGCCGTCCTCGGCTTCGGCGACGCCGCGCCCGTGCTCGACGACCCGCGTTGGCTGCGCGTGCCGCTGCAGCCCTATGGCGCGGCGCCGCTGGAAGTCTGGCGTGGCCAGGCGCCGGTGCGCCACGGGCGCGACGGCGACATCGCGTGGTCGACCGACGGCCATCTGATGTTCGGCGCGATCGAAGTCGACGAACCCGAAGGCCATACCGGCGAGGGCGACCACAGCGGCATCCTGCTCGCCGCCGAACACGCCTATCGCGAGCTGACCCGCTTCATCGGCAAAAGCGAGTTTCCGCACCTGCTGCGGATCTGGAACTACCTCGACGCGATCACCCACGGAGACGGCGACACCGAACGCTATCGCCAGTTCTGCGTGGGCCGCGCACGCGGGCTCGGCAGCTTCGACACCTCGCAGTTGCCGGCCGCCACCGCGATCGGCCGCTGCGACGATGCGCGCACGATCCAGGTCTACTGGCTGGCCGCGCGCGTGCCGGGCATTCCGGTCGAGAACCCGCGCCAGGTCAGCGCCTACCAGTACCCGCGCCAATACGGCCCGCAGGCGCCGAGTTTCGCCCGCGCGATGCTGCCGCCGGCCGGCAGCGCGATTCCGCTGATGCTCTCGGGCACGGCCAGCGTCGTCGGCCACGCCTCGCAGCACGAAGGCGAACTGCTGGCCCAGCTCGACGAGACCTTCGCGAATTTCGATGCGCTCATCGCGTCGGCGCGCACGCACCGCCCCGATCTGCCTGCGCAATTCGGACCGGGTTCGCGCTTGAAGGTGTATGTACGCGACGCTGCCGACCTGGCCGCGGTGGCCGACGCCTTCGACGCGCGTTTCGGCGATCGTCTGCCGCGCGTGGTGCTGCACGCGGCGATCTGCCGCCGCGAGCTGGCGCTGGAAATCGACGGCGTCCACGACGCCGGTTGATGCGCGCATCCGCCTGCGACCCGGCGTCGCAGGCCGTCGACCGGGCGCATGCGTAGAATCCGCGCCATGGCCCGACTCGATACCCGCATGCGGCGGATGCGCCGCGACGACTTCTCGCGCCGGCTGATGCGCGAATCCACGCTGACTGCTGACGACCTGATCTATCCGGTGTTCGTGCACGAGGCTGACGGCCGCGCCGCGATCCCGTCGATGCCGGGCGTCGAGCGTCTGTCGATCGACGAACTCCTGCGCGTCGCCGAGACCGCGAGCGAACTGCGGATTCCGGCGCTCGCGCTGTTCCCGGTTACCGCGCCCGAAGCGAAGTCGCTCGACGCTGTCGCGGCCTGGGACGATGACGGCCTGTGCCAGCGCGCGATCCGCGCCCTGAAATCGCGCTTCCCGGATCTCGGCGTCATCACCGATGTCGCGCTCGATCCCTACACCTCGCATGGCCAGGACGGCATCACCGATGCCGGCGGTTACGTGGTCAACGACATGACCGTCGATGCGCTCGTGCAGCAGGCCTTGAGCCATGCGCGCGCCGGCGCCGACGTGGTCGCGCCCAGCGACATGATGGACGGGCGCATCGGCGCGATCCGCGATGCGCTCGAAGCCGATGGCCACGTGCACACGCGCATCCTCGCCTACGCCGCCAAGTACGCCAGCGCCTTCTACGGCCCGTTCCGCGATGCGGTGGGTTCGTCGTCGGCACTCGGCAAGGCCGACAAGTCGACCTACCAGATGGACCCGGGCAATTCGGACGAAGCGATGCGCGAGATCGCGCAGGATCTCGACGAAGGCGCCGACATGGTCATGGTCAAGCCGGGCATGCCGTATCTCGACATCGTGCGCCGCGCCAAGGACGAGTTCGGCGTGCCGGTGTTCGCCTATCAGGTCAGTGGCGAGTACGCGATGCTCAAGGCCGCCGCCGCCAACGGCTGGCTCGACGAGCGCAGGTGCGCGCTCGAGGCCCTGCTCGGCTTCAAGCGGGCGGGCGCCGACGGTGTGCTGACTTATTTCGCACTCGACGCCGCACGCTGGTTGCGCGCGGGCTGAGCCGCACCGCTCGACGCCGCGTCCAGGCGCAACGCAGAACGCCCGGCATTGCCGGGCGTTCTGCTTTTTGCGTACAGGATGGCCGGCCGCCGTAACGGCGTCGCGCACGGCATCGCGACATCAGCGATATGGCTTGCGGCATGTCGCCCGCTCCGTGCCACCAAAGAAAACGCCCGGGCAAGCCCGGGCGTTCTCGTAACGCATGAAGCGATCGATCAGTTGACCGTCAGCACCACCGGAGCGGCTGCCTTCGGCGTCGCCGGATCGTTGCTGCTCACGCACAGGTGGCCGACATGGCGACCCGCGCCCAGACCGGCCGCGTTGATCGCCAGACGGTTGCCCTGGCTCGCACCCGCCTGCACCGTGCCCGAGGCTGGCGTGACCGCACCGAGCCAAGGCGCGCCACAGGTGACTTCACCCGTGATGCGCAACGACAGGCCACCGAACGTGTTGTTCGGCGTCCAGGCGGTCGCCGTGGTGGCATTGGTGGCAGACAGCGTCATGAAGCGGCTGTCGCCTTCTGCGGTCGCAAACCACGCCCAGCTCGTTGCGAACGGGCCACGTGCGTAGGTCACCAGCCAGTAGCGGCCCGCTGGCAGCACCACGTTCTGACCGGCCGCGGCCAGGTTCAGGCCGTAGTTGGTGCCCGACACGCTGACTCCGGCGCCGGTGAGGGCACTGGTGTACTGCCACGCTGCCGCGCCCGGTGCCGTGATCGGGTTGCCTGCCGGCACTCCATCGACGTCCGGATAGATCGCCCAGCCCAGACTGGTGCTCGTCGAGGTTCCACCCACCGCGAAGCCTTCATTGAACAGCGCGGTGATGCGGGTCTCGGACTGCAGCACGAAGTCGTCCGCAGCGAACTGGGCGAGCGGCGCGCCCGCGTCGGTGCGGTGCACGCTGCGGAAGCCGTTGCCGATCGCGCCGCGGAGACGCTCGTCGACCTTGAGCGCACCGTTGCCGGTATTGGCCACGGTGTAGGTCAGCGGCGAGCCGCCCGTGTTGCCGACCGAGCCGACGGCGGTGCCGCTGCGGCCTGCCGCGAGTGCCAGCGTGATCGAATCGGGCAACTTGACCACGGGCGCCTGGATCGCAACCGCGATCGGCAGCGTCAGCGGCGTGCGCTGCACACCCAGGAGCGGACCACTCGACTCCAGACGCATTTCGCCGAAACTGAAGACGCCGTTGGCTGCCTGGGCGCGGGTATTGACGGTGATACGCACCGACGCCGTGCCACCGGCCGGCACCTTCAGCGTGGACGGCACCGCAGTCGCGTTGACGCCCGTGAAGCTGATGCGCCAGCTCGACGCGCTGCCGTGCGGATTGCGGAACGTCCGCACGAAGCTGCAGCTCGTGTAGCAGTTGCGGCTCGCCATGCTCGGCTGGTTGAGGGCCGACACATCACCACCCAACGCCGGATCGGCCGCGAGGTAGTTCGCCTTCGTTTCATGCATCACGAGGCCGGCGTTGATCGCCCGGTCGACCTGGATACGGCCACTGCCCTTGTCGAACGGCGTGCCCAACGTGACCTGGTCTTCCTTGAACACTTCGGTCTTGGCGGTCAGCGCCAGGGCCGACTTGATCTCGGGCACCGACCAGGTCGGACGCGCCTGGCGGATCAGGCCTGCAGCACCGGCCTGGTGCGGCGATGCCATCGAGGTGCCGTTGTACAGATCGACCGCGTTTTCGAAGCCGGTGATCGTGGTGCCGGCGATGACGGCGAGGATGCTCACGCCAGGCGCGGTGACGTCGGGCTTGACCAGATCGAACGTGCCCGCCGGACCGCGGGAGCTGAAGGCACCGAGTGCGTCGGCGACATTCGGCAGCACCAGCGGCGGGTACTGCACGCCGGCGGTCGCAGTCGGATTGGCGGCGACGAAATCACGCAGCAGGTTCGCATCGGCCTGCGCCATGCCGAAGACCGGCGTGGTGGTGCCCGGCACCGACGGGATGATCGCGCCCGCCGCGTTGTTGGCGATCACCACGGCAACCGCACCGGCGGCTTTGGCGAAATCGGCCTTGATGGTGAACGAGCAGGTGCCGCGGCGGACCACGGCGATCGCGCCCTGGAAGCTGTTGGCCGGGAAGGCGGCACAGCCGTCGTCCACCGCGTCGATGCGAGCACTGACGCGAAGCGGGGTGGTGCCGGGGATCGTGGCGTTGAATGCGACGCCGCCGGTGCCTTCTTCCACCAGCACCGGACGCAGCGGCTCGGGCACGATGCCGGGGCCGGTCACGTCGAGCGCGAGTGCGAAGGACCCGCGACCGTGCTGGGCCGCGGCTGTCGACGACACCCACGGTTCCAGGTGACCCATGGTGTTCGGGCCCGGGCCGCTGTTGCCGGCCGACGAGGCCACGAAAATGCCGGCATCGACCGCGTTGAGGAACGCCAGCGATACCGCTTCGCTCCACGGAGCTGCGCCGCCACCGATCGAGTAGTTCAACACATCGATGATGCCGTCGGCGATCGCCTGGTTGACGGCGGCGACTGCCGAGTTGTTCGGGCACAGGCCACGCGCGGTCGAGATCTCCGTGTAACAGATGTCGTAGGCGACGATGTTGCCGCGCGGCGCGACGCCGGAAATCCGGCGCGTATTGCCACGGAACAGGGCGTCACGGCGGTTGCCGGCAACGGTCGACGCCACATGGCTGCCGTGACCGTTGGTGTCGCCGAAGCCCGGCTCTTCGCGGACATTGGCGACGCCGCACTGGTTGCCCGGCGCGCCGCAGACGAAATTGTAGCCACCGATCAGTTTGTCGTTGCAGCGACCGGCGTCGATTTGACCCGTCTGACAGGTGCCGAGATAGTTGCCGGCGCCCAGCGGATTGACGTGCTGATAGCCGTCGATCGGATCGACCGCCGTGAACGACGGTGCACCGAAGTTGATGCCCGAATCGAGGATGCCGTAGACGATACCTTCGCCCTGGAACTGGCCGGTCGCGCCCGCCCAGGTGCCATTCCACACGGCTTCGGAACCGATCAGCTTCGGACCGGTGTCGGTGTCGAGCACGTATTCGCGATAGGCCTCGACCAGCTGCACGTCCGGCAGCTGCCCGATGCGCGCCGCTTCGGCCGTGGTCAGCTCGACCACCACGCCGTTGAGCGCGTGCTGCATGCGGTACTCGACGTCGATCGGACGACCGACGCGCAGCGCCATGGCGCCGACGAGATCGGACTGGCGGCCCTGCAGATAGTTGACGTAATTGCGCGCGGTCGCGCTCTTGACGTCGAGGCGCGACTTGCCGCGCGCATCGGTGCGCCGGGCGGGCGCCGCGAGGCCGCTGATCTCACCCTTGTAGCCGGCGAGCGCGGGCTCTTCGAAGACGACGATGTAGCGCTCGGGCGTGCCGGACGACAGGGCCGCCGGCGCTGCGGGCGTGGCGGCGCGGCCGCCGGCGGCGGTCGCGACGGACGCATCGGACGAGGTGGCGCCGAACAGCGAATCGACGCTCGCTTTGGCGGAATCGACCGCGTTCCCGATGACCGGGACACGGGACGGAAGTGCGGTACTCGCGACCGCGACGACGGCGAGGCCGAGCAGGGCCGAAGCCACCCCGGCCTTTCGAATGCGTGACATGCGGATGTATCCCCTCGTGATGGAACCTGCCAGACCCAAACGACGATGCCGTCCGACTGCCGACTGCACCGACGCCCCTTCCTTCCGATGGCGGGCCAGCCCCCTGCCGTCCCACGCCGTCGGTTCTGTGACGTTGTATACAACTTTTTGACCCGGCGGGCGCATGCCGTCGTCACTTTTTTTCCGTACTGGAGCGTCGGGTCCGAGCACGTGTCGCGATGCCGGAATCGCATCGCGCCGCTAGACTGCGGCGACGCCAGCCCGGCGTGTCGCATTCAGAGATTTCCATGTCGTCAACCCGTCTTGCCGTGTTCGGTCACCCTGTCGCGCATTCACTTTCGCCTCGTATCCACGCCGCGTTCGGCGCGCAGACCGGCATCGCCATCGCCTACGACGCCATCGACACGGCACCCGATGCGTTCGCGGATGCACTTGCGGCATTCGCTGCTGCCGGCGGCATCGGTGCGAACGTCACGCTGCCGCTGAAGGAGCTCGCGCATGGGCTGGCATCGACGCGCAGCGAGCGCGCCGAACGCGCGGGCGCGGTCAATACGCTGGTACGGCACGGGCAGGCCTGGCATGGCGACAACACCGATGGTGCGGGCCTGGTCCGCGATCTCACCGAACGCCACGGACTCGACCTGCGCGGGCGTCGCACGCTGCTGCTCGGCGCGGGTGGCGCAGCGCGCGGTGTCGCGCCGACGCTGCTCGATGCAGGCATCAGCGAACTCTACGTGGTCAACCGGACGGCGACCCGCACCGATGCATTGGCCGATGTGCTCGGCGAACCCGGACGCGTGCATCCGCGCTATCTCGAACAGCTCGGCGAACTGGGCGAGTTCGAACTGATCGTCAATGCGACCTCGGCCGGGCGCGGCGGCACGATGCTGTCCCTGCCGCGTTCGCTGGTCGGCGTGCGCACCGCGGCCGTCGATCTCAGCTACGCCGAAGCGTCGGTGCCGTTCCTGGCCTGGGCCCGCGCGCATGGCTGTCGCGACACGATCGACGGACTCGGCATGCTGGTCGAACAGGCCGCGGAAAGTTTCGCGCTGTGGCACGGCGTGCGACCCGATACCACGGCAGTGTTCGAGTCACTGCAGTCGCGCAATGCACTGCTGGTCAACGCGGACTGAGTCCGGTCATGGACCTTCGCGAACTCCTGTTGATGATCGCCAGCCAGTTGCCGGGCCGGCTGCCGATCCTGATTGCGCTGGTCGTCGGTCTGGTGCTGGTCACGCAGCGCCGCACGCTGTCGCCCGCATCGCGCCGGGCCGGCCTGCTCGGGTTCGGTCTGCTGCTGCTCGCGAATGTGCTGGCCATGTTCGGCTGGCCGGTGCTGCAGATGTACGTCATCGGCGCAGCGATGCCGGCGGCGCAGATGCAGATGATGTTCGCGCTGCTGGCGGTGCCGCTGGCGCTGCTCGATGCGGCCGGGCTTGTGCTGCTGGCACTGGCGATCGTGCGCGGCGCGCGCTGATCGACGTGCAATGCCGGGACGGCTGCGCGGCCTGCTGCATCGCGCCTTCGATCACTTCGCCGATTCCGGGCATGCCGGATGGCAAGCCGGCAGGCGTGGCGTGTGTGCAGCTCGATGAGCGGCTGCGGTGTCGCCTGTTCGGGCAGCCGGACCGCCCGGCGTTCTGCGGATCGCTGCAGCCTGCGCTTGAGATGTGCGGGCGTTCGCGCGGTGCTGCGTTCGCGATGCTCGAAGAACTCGAGCGGGTGACGGCGCCTTGAGGTGGGGCGAGATGCGTCCATCGCATCGGCGTTATTGAAACTGTCCGCGTCAAGAACGGACCCTCACCCGATGCGCTTCGCGCGTCGATCTCTCCCTGAGGGAGAGGTGCTCATATCTCGCGGTCTGAACAGTGACGCCCGTATCGAGCGGTGGTTGGTCATCCCGCAACAGCGGCGCTCCGGACCGCACACGAAAAGGGCGGCCGAAGCCGCCCATTCCTGACGCCTGCCCCCGCTTCAGCGACCCTTGCGTGCGTCGTCGTTGGCTTTGCCGACCGCGCTCTGGACCTTGCCGGCAGTCTTCTGTGCCTTGCCGGCCACTTCCTTGGACGTGTTGCCGGTCACCTTGCCGACGACTTCCTTCGCGGTGCCCTTGACCTGGTTCTTGATGCCTTCGCTGCGATTCTTGTCCACGTCGCGTCTCCGGCCTGCTGGATTGCAGGGTGGACACGATATGCGCCGCGTGGCGCAATGCCGAAGTGAAGGAAGCGACGCGGGACCGGACGTCATTCCTGAGCCGCTCAGCTTGATTACAGGATCGGCGCACCGCCTGTGACGGCGTATCGGCCGCCGCTCATGTAACTGGCCTCGTCCGACGCCAGCAGTACGTAGATCGGCGCGCATTCGGCTGGCTGCCCGGGCCGCTCCAGCGGCACCTGCGAGCCGAACGATGCGACCTCTTCCGGCGGCATCGTCGACGGGATCAACGGCGTCCAGATCGGGCCCGGCGCGACGGAGTTCACCCGGATGCCCTTCTCCGCAAGCAATTGCGCAAGCCCGGCGCTGAAGTTCGCGATGGCGCCCTTCGTCGCCGCGTATGGCAACAGCGTCGCCTTCGGCTTGTCGGAATTGACCGAACTGGTGTTGATGATCGAAGCGCCGGCTTTCATGTGCGGAACGGCCGCCTTGCAGAGGTGGAACATCGCGCTCACGTTCACCTGGAACGTGTAGTCCCACTTGTCGTCGGGAATCTCCTCAAGTGACTCGTAGCTCATCTGGTACGCGGCGTTGTTGACCAGGATGTCGATGCGCCCGAAGGCATCCATCGTCTTCTGCACGATGGCGCGGCAATGCGCGGGGTCGGCGATGTCACCGGCGACGAGCTCGCAGCGTCTGCCGGCCTCTTCGACCAGACGCTGCGTTTCGCGCGCATCCTCGTCTTCGTTGAGGTAACTGATGAGCAGGTCCGCGCCTTCACGTGCATACGCAATTGCAACTGCGCGACCGATGCCACTGTCGCCACCGGTGAGGATTGCCACCTTGCTTTCGAGGCGACCGCTGCCGCGATAGCTGTGCTCGCCGTGATCGGCAGCGGGATCGAGCTTCTTTTCGACGCCGGGGACGTCCTGCTGTTGTTCGGGCTGGCTCATTGCGCACTGGGTCCTGTCTGGAAGAGGCCTGACACGCTCGCGCCGATGCCGTCGCACAGCCGTGAATTGCACAGCGTGATCCGCGCCGACGCGCTCGATCGCGCGCGCGCCGACGAATCGCAAGGGTCGATTCGCGTTGACTTCATTCAAGCGCACGCCTCATTGCACCCGTCCGAAATGCACCCGTCCGAAGCGCACTGCGCCGGCCGTTGCGTACTGCGCCCAATGTTTCATCGCAGCGACACCGCCGCCTGCCGCGCATTCCCCAGAAGGAACCCGACCGCAATGCCAGTCTCCACGCCCGTTAGCCGACCGCATGCCGCCGTTGCCACGCTGGCTGTCGCGATACTCGCAACGCCGGTCTTCGCCCAGACCGCGTCCGCACCGGTCTGCGATCCCGCCGCGCCTTTGCCCGGCTGCACGCCGGGGCGCGACGACGGCGCGCCGGAGGATGTTGTCGACACGCTCGACACCGTGCAGGTGCGGGGTGTGCGCGCGAGCGTGGCAGGCGCACTGGATGCCAAACGTGCGTCGCCGCAGATCACCGATTCGATCGTCGCCGAAGACATCGGCAAGTTGCCCGACAACAGTGTGGCCGCCGCCATGCAGCGGATCACCGGCGTACAGGTCGCGCGCGCCGGCGGAGAGGTCGGCACGGTGCTGGTGCGCGGATTGCCGAATGTCGTCACGACACTCAACGGCCGCAACATCTTCACGACCACCGGGCGCGGCGTCGCGCTCGCCGATATCCCGGCAGATCAGCTGCAACAGGTGGATGTCTACAAGACGAGCGGCGCCGAACAGATCGAAGGCGGCATCGCAGGCGCCGTGGACATCCGCCTGCGTCGCCCGTTCGATTTCGCAGGCGACCGCACCATCGCCGGCAGCATGTCCTCGCTACATGCAGGCCAGGCACGCAGCTCCGCCACCAACGGCAGCCTCACCGGCAGCACGCAGTGGGAGACGGGCGTCGGCCGGATGGGCGTGCTCGCCGCCGGCTCCTATCAGGAAACGCCCTACCTCGAATCCAACACGTTCCATGGCACCTACGATCGCATCGACGATCCACTGGATCCTGCACGGCAACTCTTCGCGCCCTACAACGCAGGCGTCCTGCAGGCGCAGGGCCTGCGCCGACGCAAAGCCGCGAACGTGGCGTTCCAATGGACGCCTGGCGAGACCGCCGAACTCTGGGCCGATGGGTTCTACGTCGGCTATCGCAACCGTCCGCGCGTGCACTACTGGATGCCGTTTCCCGGTTCGCTGTCCCCCGAAAACACCGACGCGCTTGCCACCCAGCCCGGCAGCGACATCCTTCAGCGGGTCGAACTGCGCGACAGCGATGTACTGTCGAGTACACAGGCGCACGAAAACACCTCGGACACCTGGCAGGCCGCGCTCGGCGGCAGCTGGAAGAGACCGACTCGAGCTGTCGACGGAGCTCGCGTACACCTACAGCGAGTCCGACAACCGCTCGATGGTGGTCGACGCGATGACCACCGTGCCGCGCCTGGTCGTCGACAGCAGCAGCGGCGTGCCGTTCACCGCGGCGACGAACGCAGACGGCACGCGATACGACGTGACCGATGCGGATGCCTACCTGCTCAGCCAGTATTACGACAGCTGGAGCCGCCAGGAAGGGGACGAATGGGCGTGGCGCGGCGATGCCACGTTCGTGTTCGATGGCGGCACGCTGCGCTCGCTCGATGCCGGTGTCCGCCTGGCGCGACGCCAGGCGTCGAACGTCGGTGGAGATCCGGGCGCGCGCGACAACCGCAGCGGCAGACCGCTCAGGATGTCGGATGTTCCGGGGCTCGCCACGCTGACGCCCGGGCGTATCCTCGATGGCGATCGCGATGTAGGCGTACAGCGCTGGGTCGGCGCGCGTCGTGACGCCCTGCTGGGTGACACCGCGGCGATCCGCCAGGCGATGGGACACGCGCCCGGGCGGCCCGATGCGACACCCGCGATGCACTTCGACAATCGCGAGGACAGCCACGCAGCCTATCTGCAGGCGAATTACGGGGTCGCGATGGGCGCGGTGCCGGTGGACGGGCGCATCGGCGTGCGCCACGTGCGAACGGAACGCGAACTGGGCGGCATCTCGGTGGTCGACGGCGTGGAAAGGCCAGTCGAAAGCACCCGCACACGCAACGAATGGCTGCCCAGTTTCAGTGCCAACCTGTCGCTGCGCGAGGACCTGATGCTGCGGCTCTCGCACAGCCAGTCGGTCACACTGCCCCAGTTCGCCGATCTCAACCCGCAGCTGGCGCTGTTCGAATCGACCGACACCTTGCCTGCCCGCGGCAGCGGCGGGAATCCGGATCTTGCGCCGGTGGCGTCGAAGAATCTCGATGCGTCACTCGAATGGTATTTCCAGGACAACGCGCTGGTGTCGCTCGCGGCATTCCATCGCGATGTCGACGGCTACGTGCAGATCTACGCAGAGGACGAACTGATCGATGGCACCACGTACCAGATCACGCGTCCGCGCAATACCGGCAGCGGGACGCTGCGCGGCGTCGAGATCGGTTACACGCAGTTCTACGATTTCCTGCCCGGCGCCTGGTCGGGGTTCGGCACGCAGTTGAATGCGACCTGGATCGACGCCGAGGCCGAATCGCCGGAGGGCATGATGCAGCCGCTGGCGAACGTCTCGCGTCGCGCGTGGAATGCGGTGCTGATGTACGAGTACGCGGCATTCTCGGCGCGGCTCGCCTACAACTGGCGCGACGATTACGCCGTGAGTTTCAGCGCGTCGGGCGACCAGCCTTCGGAAGTGTTCCATGGACCGGAGGAATTCCTCGACCTGGCACTGAACTACGCGATGGACGACAGGATCACGGTCTTTGTCGAAGCGACCAATGTACTGGGCAGCAAGACCCACAACTATTTCGGCAACCCCACGTTCCTGCGCGATCGCGCATCCCCCGAGCGCAGCTATATGTTGGGAATCCGCTTCCGGCTCTGACACGTTGCGCTGTTGGATGCTGCGTCGCCGGAGCGGCGCGTCAGGCGGATCCGGCGATCGCGGGTGTCGCCATCGACGCAACCGGCGTGATTCGCAGTGGCATCACGAATGACAGGCGCGTGTCTCCGGCGACGGTCGCCATGTCGATCCGGCCTGCGTGTGCGCGTGCGATCTCGCCGGCAATGAAGAAGTTCCAGGACCACGGCGCGCGCTCGTCACCGGAATGCGTGGCCAGCGGGCCGGCCACACTGTCGAGCTCGTGGCCTGACAGGGCCAGACCCGGCACCTCCAGATTGAATACCAGTGCGTCGACGGTAGTCGCGACGTCGATCGACACGGTCGCATCGGCGGCCGCATGACGCAGCACGTTGTTCGCCAGATTCACCAGTAGCTGGCTGAGTCGCTCACCATCGGCGTCGACATCGCGATCGATGCGCACCGTCGTGGCGAGCGCGCGCTCGGGATGCGCACTGACCACCTGGGACAGCGCGCGCCCGAGTTCTGTCGCCAGTTCGGCGGCACGCATGTGCGCCAGCGGAGCACCCTCGGCCAGCCTGTCGTGTACGAAATCGTTGATGCCGCCCACCAGCGACGCCATATGCCAGAGATTGGTTTCCATGCCGACCACGCGTGTGCGGATGTCGTCGGCGAGACCGGGCGTCGTGCGGATCAGGTACGCATCCATCACCAGCGCCTGGATGGGTTCCTTGAGATCGTCGCCCACCGCATGGATGAAGCGCTCGCGCGCCTTGGCGACATCCAGCGCGGTGTGCAGCGCCGCCTCGCTCCACGCGTGCTTCTCGTCGGTTTCGAGCTGGGTGCCGATGAGCTCGGCGAACAGCTCCATCATCTGCAGGGTTTCCGGCGTCTCCACCGCCGACGGCAGCGGGTCGATCGCACACAGCGTGCCGAAGAACTCGCCGTTGGCCCGGTGGATCGGCACCGAGATGTAGCTCTCCAGACCGTACAGCCGCGGCGTGTGATGATCGGCAAACTCCGGATGCTGGCTGGCGTGGCCGAACACCACCGGCTGGCGATGCTGGCGGATCTCGTCGCAGATCGTCGTGCGCAGTTCCAGTTCACCGCCCGGCGCCAGTCCGAACGCCACGTCGTCGCGCACCGCGCAGGCCGTCCAGCGCGTGTCGGTCACGCGCGCGACCGCGGCGAAACGCAGGCCGGTCGTGCGGGTGATGACTTCGAGGATCTTGGGCACGGCCGCGATGCGGCCGATGGCCGCGACATCGCGCTGTGCCGCTTCGGCGTCTGACATGGAAAGGCGTCGGAGGGCTGATGGGTGCGCGTCAGCCTACGCGCCCGGCCGCACCGCCGCCACCGCGACACCCGCTACACGCGGCGACGCCCACCCTGCGCCTTTCCCTCTCCTGGATGCACGATGCGCCTGTTGGCCGGTTGCGAACTCGTCGTCGAAGCGGAGGTGGACTGCGCCGTCGTCGCCATGCTCCGTCCCCGCAGCGGCGAGGCCCAGTGGCTGGTCAGCGAGCACTACGCGTTCGATCCCGATGTGCGGCCCACGGAATTCGTCGATTCGTTCGGCAATCTGTGCCAGCGCTTCGTCGTGCACAGCGGGCGCATGCGGATCCGCACCGAGCTGGAAGTCGAGACCGAACGCGACATCGCGGTGGCGCCGTGGACCGCACCGATGCCACCGGCCGCCCTGCCCGACCATACGCTGCAATATTTGTTGCCGAGCCGCTACTGCCCGAGCGACCGCACGTTCGAGCGTGCGTTGGAGATCGTCGACGAGGCAGGCCCGCGCGCCGGCCAGGTCGGCGCGATCATCGCGTGGATCCGTCGCCACATCGAATACCGCTACGGCGTCAGCGATGCGACTACCGATGCACTCGACACGATGGGACACGGCGCTGGCGTCTGCCGCGACTATGCGCACGTCGGCATCACCCTGTGCCGCAGCCTGCGGATTCCCGCACGCATGGTGGTCGGCTATCTGCACGGCCTGGAACCGATGGACCTGCACGCCTGGTTCGAGGCCTATCTCGATGGCCGCTGGTACACCTTCGACGCGACGCAGTCGGCGCCGCGCGGCGGGCGCATCGTCGTCGCCTACGGACGCGACGCGGCCGACGTGGCCTTCCTAACCAACTACGGCCTGCTGCAGACGGTCGAGATGCAGGTCTGGGTCGGCGAGAAGCCCTGACGCCGCAAACGCGCACGCCGTCACGACTGGCCGAAGGTCCAATGCCGCGGGTCGCGCGTGCGTGCTGACATCCGGCCACTGGCCCTCTCCCCCACATGGCCGGCTCGCGACCGGCGCCGTCGGCCGCGCCACCCGAGTGCGGCCTGCGGGCCGTGGGAGATGTCCGATGCTCCGATTCTTCGATCGCCGCGACACGCGGCTGCTGCGACTGCTGCTGATCCTGCTGGTCGCCACCTTCGCTTCGACTGCGCAGGCCGTGTGCCGCGATGCCGTGGTGCTGGTGCACGGTAATGCCGGCACGCCCGCGCACTTCGACAACACCTACGTGGAACTGCGCGCCCGCGGCTGGACCGATTTCGAGATCCTGCGCCCGAACTGGGGCAGCAAGACCTGCGCCGCGTGCAACGACCATAGCGGCAGCGAGGAGACACCGGTCCTCGACGCGCTGGTGGAGGCGATCGCGCGCTCGTGCACCGGCAGGATCGACGTCATCGGCCACTCGATGGGCGTCACCCTGGCGGCGAAGCAGATCGTCAACTACGGCCTCGTCAACGACGTCGCGACCTTCGTCGGCATCGCCGGTGCGTATCGCGGTCTGTGGAGCTGCGGCACGTATCCGTGGAATGTCGTCACCTCGATCTGCGGCGCGCACGGTCTGTCGATCAACAGTCCGCTGCTGGCATCGCTGGCCGGCAAGCCGCTTGGCATGCAGACGTACTCGATCAAATCCTGGATCGACCAGATCGTCTGCTACGGCGGCATCTGCACCGTCGCCGGCGTGCACAGCTCGACGCTGCCGGGCGAGACCGCGAGCCACACACTCGCGACCGGACACTTCGGCCTGTTGACCGACACCGCGGTGCTACAGGTGAATCTGATCCAGTAAGCCGTTGCGTGCGTGCGACGCGGCTCGGGCTGCGTCGCACGCGTCAAGCGAGACCGAGGAACACCCGCATGCGTTCGAGTTCGGCGTCGAGTCCGTCGCGGAACGCCGCGTCGCGCGGCGCCGCGCCGTCGACATAGCCGAAGCGCGCGTTCAAGGCGCGGTCGACAACCGATACGTTGCCCCAGCCGATCACGCGATCGCCCCACAGCAGTGGCAAGGCGTAATAGCCGAGCTGGCGTTTCGGTGCCGGCGTATAGGCCTCGAAGCGGTAACGCCAGTCCCAGAGCAGTTCGAAACGACGCCGGTCCCAGACCACGGGATCGAACGGCGTCAGCAGCCGGACACCGGCATCGGGCCGCCAGCGCCGGCTCTGCGGTGATTCGTCGGTGGGCCAGATCCAATCGATGCCATCGATGCGTGCACCACCGAGGCGTGCACGCGAACGCGCCAGCGTCGCAGCGCGCGCGGCATGCCACTGCGGCACACCGCGTCCGAGATACGACATCAACTGGCGCAGGCTGGTCTCGGGCAACGGCGCGTACTTGTGCACCAGCAGATCGAGCATCCGGTCCAGGCGCCGGTCGATCTCGTCCGCATCCAGCGGTGCCGCATCCGGCTCGCGCAGCGCATAGACCCGCGTGCCGCCATCACGGCGAGCGACGCGCAACAGGCCGCGGTAATGCATGCCATCGAGCAGCTGGGTGCTGGCATTCGACGAGCCCCCGAACCAGTTGGTGACCTTGCCATGGGCGAAGTGCGCATCGACCTCGCGCGGATGCACGGCCCCACGTTCGGCGATGAAATCGCGCACGGCCTGCGCCTGCCGCCGGCGCGCAGGCGTCCAGGTGTCGCGCGCGATGCGCGGATGCATCAGCGCCTGTGTCTCACGCGGCAGGAAGCCGTAGTTGACGAAGAAATCCTCTTCGAGCGCCAGTCGCGGATAGCGGCGCTCCAGCTCGCCGGCGCGGTAGTCGATCACGCGATGGCGCAGCGTCAGGTCCTGTGCGCGCGCCGGTGCGCGGATCGGATCGGCCTGCACGAAGCCGAGCCTGCCGACCGCGCGCATCAGCGCGGTGGGCTTGAACAGGGATCGCGCCACTGCATGGCGGCGCAGATGATCGAGGGTGAGCGGCGGCATCGCCGCATGATGCCAGCGCGCGCACGGCGTCGGCGTCGCGTCATGCGCACCACGACGCGGTGCCGATCAAGCGCAACACATCACGTGTGCGAACCAGCGCCCGCGAACGGACATCCCCGTTGCAGCGGCTGTCCGTTGTGCTGCGTACGGAACCGGTGCGAGGCCTCGTACGCCGGCTTGCGCAGACGCATGATTTCGCCCAGCGGGCGATGCGCCGCCAGCCCGTGCCACGGACTGAAGCCCACGCCATCGTCGATCTCGCGGCTCAAAGCCTGCGTCCACGCCGCCTGCGGTCCGGCCACCAGACGCGCCACGGTGCGGAACGGGCTGCGCGCCTCATCCCACTCCGCCGACGCATCGTCGACCGGCATGTCTTCCAGCGACGTCGACAGCTGCGCGCGCAGTTCCCACTCGGCGGTGTTGGCGCCGAAGAAGGCGATCACCGCATCTCGGATCGCGTCGTCGTCCGTGAGGTCGAGACGCACATCGGTCAGCGCGCGCAGCGATGTGGACACGGGCACCAGCTGGTACTTGGCGATGAGGTCGCCGTGCCGCAATGGCAGTTGGGTGAAGAACGTCTCGCCGAGAATGTGGTTCGGCGGTTCGCCACCCATCGCCTTGAGCGTGGCGCTCTCTCCGCCCATCGCTTCGAGACTGCGTTCGGTGCCGCGCAGGAGTGCCGAGATCACGCGCTTGGTGCGGTCCATGCGGTCGGTGGTCTTTGCCAGCAGTTTGAGACTGCGCAGGAACGCCTTGCCGTTGGGGGCGTTGAAGGTCGGTCCGTTGACCAGGATGAACTCCTGCACGGCCATGTCCTCACTGCCTTCGAGACGCGCACCGTCGACGCCGCAGATCCGCAGTGCCACGCCGCGTGGCGTCGACACGCGATCCGACAGCAGATCGCCGGGCGTCGTCGACAGGCGCAGCACCGCGTCGTAGCGACCGGGCCGTGCGAACAGCCCCTGCGCAAGTTCCGGCGCCAGACCGTCATCGATGTGCAGCGTGGCTTGCAGCAGGCCGTGGCTCTTGGCGTGCACCGCGCGCAGCCCGTGACCTTCGTCTTCCAGCGTGGTCTGCTGGATCGAATGCAGGACCTCGACCAGGTCGGCCGCCAGTTCCGCTTCGTCGGGGCCGGGGGTGGCAAAGCGTTCGTCGTAACGGGCGAAGGTGTCGGGCGTCGGAACGGACATGGCGTGGCTTCCGGTTCGGGGGCTGGGCTCAGGGAAGGTGCGTGCGTCTGCCGACGCGCGTGTCGATGCGCGTCAGCGCGCATCGACAGATTCGAACGGCTGGACAGACGAAGGCCGCGTCGATGCGGACGCGGCCTCCGGGGTCGATCACCGCTGTTTCGTCCTACTTCTGCAGAAACGCGATCAGCGCGCGATTGAACGCATCGGCGTGGCTGGCGTTGAAACCGTGCGGCGCGTCCGGCACCACCACGACTTCGCTGCCGGCGATCGCTGCATGCGTGCGCTTGCCCGAACCCTCGTACGGCACGGTGCCGTCGCCGTCGCCGTGCAGCACCAGCGTGGGCACGGTGACCTTCTCGAGATCCTTGCGGAAATCGGTGGTACCGAAGGCCTGCATGCAGCCCAGCGCGGCCGTCTGGTCGGACTGCTTGCACAGGGCGATGGCCTGCTGACGCGTCTTCTCGTCGACCTTCAGCTCGCCGTTGGCGCTGAAGAAATCCCGGGTGAAGCCGTCGAAGAACGTGTCACGGTCCTGCTTGAGGCCGTCTTCCATTTCCCTGGCTTGTTCTTCCGTCAGAGGACCGTCGGGATTGTCGGACGTCCTGAGCATGTACGGCGGTACGGCCGCTGCGAACACGACGCTGTGCAGACGGTCCTCGCCATGATTGGCGATGTATCGCGCCACTTCGCCGCCGCCCATGGAGAAGCCGACGAGGGTGACATCGCGCAGATCGAGATCTTCCAGAACGCCTGCGAGGTCGGCGGCAAGCGTGTCGTATTCGTAGCCGGTCGAAGGCTTCTCCGAACGGCCGAAGCCACGCCGGTCGTAGGCGACAACGCGATAGCCGGCATCGCGCAGCGGGCCGGTCTGCGCCTTCCAGGACTCGGCGGACAGCGGCCAGCCGTGGATCAGCACGACCGGGCGGCCGTCGCCCCCGGTGTCGTCGATATGCAGGCGGACGCGCGGCGCAGCGTTGACTGAAGACATGGGTGATTCCAGATGCGGGGGTTGGGCGGCCATGTGGCCAGTTGCGCCATTGCGCATCCGTGAAACCGCCCGGCACAGGCGACGCGACGGTCAGCCGCCGTGCTGACACGTGCAGGCGGAGTCACGACGCGGGCCGTGGTGGTCCAGGCCGGAACGGGGTTCTTGCGAACCGCTTGTATCCGATAATGATTCGCATTAGCATGCGCGCCAATCCGGCCGCCGGCCGTATTCATCCGGGAATCGAAGTGAACAACATCTCCGGGGGCGCGCAGCCGCGCCCCGCACGCCGCGTGCTGTCCGTTTGCCTGTCACTGGCGATGCTGCCGGCCGCCGCGCAGGTGCCGCCGCCGTCCGCCACCACGCTCGACACCCTCGTGGTGACCGCCGACGTGCTGGATCGCGACGACAGCCGCCCGGGCACCGTGTCCACCGCGACCAAGACCGCGCTCGACCCGAAGGACGTGCCGCAGACGATCAACACGCTGGAGATGAGCAAATCCAAGGTCTACGGCCTCAACGACCTCAGCGTGCTGCTCGACGGCACGCCCGGCGTGGACACCAGCTACGACATGCGCGGCGACGGCATCCTGCTGCGCGGCTTCGAGGCCGATTCGAACGACATCTACCGCGATGGCGTGCGCTCGGCCGGCCAGGTGCGCCGCAGCACCGCGAACGTCGAGCGCATCGAGATCGTCAAGGGCCCGGCATCAGTGCTCTACGGCCGCGGTCTGGGCGGCGGCATGGTCAATCTGGTCAGCAAACAGGCGCGCTTCGACGGTGTGAGCAGCGCCAACGTCCGCTTCGGCAGCTGGAACAACCAGGGCGGCACGCTCGACATCAACGAAGTCCTGTCGCCGCGCTGGGCCGTGCGCCTGACCGCGGACTACGAAGAAGCCGACAGCTTCCGTCGCGGCATCGCCAACGACAACCGCATGATTTCGCCGAGCGTGCTGTTCGACAACGGCAACGGTCTGACCTGGCTGGGCCAGTACACCTACGACAGGATCCATCGCATTCCCGACCGCGCACCGGCCTATGACGCGCTGCCCGCGGACGTGTCGCACCGCATCGCCTACGCGCATCCGGACGACTTCGTCGAGGACACGATGCGCATGGCGCGCTCGGTGCTCGATTACCGCATCACCGACGACTGGTCGGTGAAGTGGACTGCGGCACTGAGCGAGGTGAGCCAGGACTTCGACCATCTCTACGCCGGCACCTACTGCGGCACCGACGGTCGCCTGCTGAGCAACGGCCGCCCCTGCACGACGCGCGGCCTGATGACCTTCACCCGCGCCTGGCAGGAAACCGAGAACCGCACGCTGAGCAACACGGTCGATCTGACCGGCCGTCTGCGCACCGGCGCGATCGAACACGATCTGCTGGTCGGCATCGAGGACAGCCGCGAGCAGCGTAATCCGGACCTGTCGACATCGGCGGCGACCTCCGATCCCTCGCTGGCGTATCCGTTCGGCGTCGATCCGTACAACCCGCAGTGGGTCGCACCGAAGACACCGCGCGGCGCGGCGCGCACGTCCAACCGTCACCGCGCGGAATCGCAGGCGCTGTACGTGCAGGACCTGATGGCGTTCGGCGATCACTGGAAAGTTCTGGCCGGCGCACGCTTCGACCGCTTCGACTTCCGCACGACCAACCGCATCACGAACCAGACGCGCAGCTACGACGGCACCACCCTGAGCCCGCGCGTCGGCCTGATCTGGCAGCCGGTCGACGCGCACAGCGTCTACGCGTCTTACAGCAAGAACTTCGCGCCCTATGGCGGCCGCGGACTGATGAGCGTGGCCGTCGCGGAAAATGCGGTGTTCGACGAAGAGCCGCAGTACTCGCGCCAGCTCGAAACCGGCCTCAAGAGCGACTGGTTCGATGGCCGCCTGTCGTCGCAGCTCGCGGTGTACGAGCTCGAGCTCTACAACGTGCGCTATCGCCCCGATCCCGAGAACGAACCCTTCACCTGGGCGGTGCGTGGCAGCGAGCGTTCGCGCGGCGTCGAAGCGAGTCTGACCGGCCGCCTCGCCCGCGACTGGTACCTGCGCAGTGGATTCGGCGTGCAGGAAGCCAAGGTCATCGAAGACAGGGTCACGCCGGCGAACGAGGACAAGTACCGCATCGGCGTTGCCCGCAGGACCGGCAACGCGTTCATCCGCTACGCACCGGAAGGCGCGTTCTACGGCGAAGTCGGCGTGACGTATCGCGGCCCGGTGTTCAACAACGCCGCCAACACCAGCGAACGCGCCGGCTACACGCGCTGGGATGCCTCGCTCGGCTGGCGCGTCATGCCGTGGACGGTGACGCTGGCCGTGACCAATCTCACCGACACCGACTACTGGCGTTCGACCAGCATGCCGGGCGCGCCGCGCACGGCACTGGTCAGCATCAACTACGTGTTCTGAGCCGACCCGACGCGACCGTCGGATGGGCCGAGGCACCGCGACACCCATCGCTTCCGACATTTCGAAAGACGGCCGGTTTCGCTTCGCTCGACCCATCGTACGAACGCAACGCAAGAAAAACGGGCGCCCTGGGGCGCCCGTTTCCGTTGGAGCAGATCAGGACCGCTGGATCAGAACGTGTACTCGGCCTGCAGGCCCAGCAGCGCGGTCGAGCGCTTCGGACCCTCGAACTCAAAGCCGGTCACCGGATCACGCACGTCGCCCGACTTCGCACGGTAGTAATCGTAGTGCACGCCGATGCTGAAGTTCTCGGTCGCATTCCAACCGGTGCCAACGCCGGCGTACCAGCTGTTGCGGCCGTCGCTGCCACCGCTCTCGAGGCCCAGATCTTCGCCAACCGAGTTGTAGTAGTCGAAGTTGTTGTCGGACGCGCGGAAGAAACCGCCACGGCCGCTGACATACCAGGCCGGTGTGATGTTCAGGCGCGCGTTACCGCCGACCTGCCAACCGCGCAGCGCATTCTCGTCGCGGCGCTGGTTGATGTCGTCGCCATTGTTGATGTTGCGGACCTCGATGTTGCCGAGGTCGGCATAGCCGCCTTCGACGCCCAGGCCGAAGTTCTGCGACAGCTTCCAACGGTAGCCACCGACCAGGCCGTAGCCAGTCTTGCGGCCTTCGCGGCTTTCGAACACGTTGAAGTCACCGGTGCCGAAACGACCCGCCGTGCCGCCGTCGGTGCGGCCGACGTTGCCGGCGACGAACGCATTGCCTTCTCCGACCTGCAGGTCGGGGCGGTAGGTGTCGCCGCCCATGCTCTGGGCGAATGCGGTGGGTGCGCAAAGCGCGGCCGCAATCGCGGCGGGAATCAGGAGCTTCTTCATCGGGGCCATCCTTTCTTGGTCTTGGACGCGCTCGATCGATGGAGTCGATCGCGCGCCCGCG
The DNA here is from genome assembly GCA_045810015.1 of Luteimonas sp. Taxonomy (GTDB): domain Bacteria; phylum Pseudomonadota; class Gammaproteobacteria; order Xanthomonadales; family Xanthomonadaceae; genus Luteimonas. Next base: position 74,577 of record JBJMWR010000007.1, on the reverse strand, counting down.
GGGGAAAATTCCGCAACGCCAAGTGGCGTCGCGGGCCGCAGTAAAGACCTTCAAGGCTGAAGCGCACGAAAACCTTCACGCGCCCTGCACGAATTCGGCATCGATACGTTCAAGTTCCGTTTACGGCAATGAGGAACCGGGAGCCGATGAAATGGTCGCGGCATGCGAATCCGCATGCCGCGTAGCCGACGCATTGCGGAAATTCAGGGTGCAGTCACCGCTTCCACGACCGGCGCGTCGACGCCGTCGATGCGCGCTTCGACTTCGAACATGCCCGATCCGCCGCCCAGGCTTTCGACACGCACCTCGTAGCGTCCGGCGGCGAGTTGCGTCGACAGGCGCGAGTTGGTGCCCGAACCACCATCGTCATCCTCGAAGGTGCCGCCCGGACCGTCGACGTGCAGCACGGTGTCGAACTCGTCGGAGCGTGCTTCGAATGTCACCTGCGCCGCATTCGGCACATCCAGTACGAAGCGGCGGCCGCTGCCACCGTCGATACGCGCGACCGCCACCTGGCCCGAGACCAGCGCCGTGCCGTCACGCGTGACCATGCCGCCGGGCAGCGGTGCATAGCGCACGGCGAGATTGAAATCGCCGCGACCTGCATCTTCCAATGCAGCGGCATTCAATGTGTAGGTGCCGGGTTCGAGGAACAGGCGCAGCATCGAATCGGTGCCGCCACCGCTGTCGTCGTTCTCGGCCTCGACGTTCGGACCGCGCACGCGCAGCACGGGATCGAACGCGCTCGACGCCAGCGTGATCGTGTACAGACCCGGGCGTTCGACCTGCAGCGTGTAGTCCTGCGCGCTTCCGGTCAGCCAGTCGATGACTTCCCCCTCGCCCGCCAGCGGCTTGCCGTCATAGGGCTCGATGGCCTTCGCACCCAGGCGGAACGGGCCGAACGCTTCGGCGCCACGACCGCTGACCGCAACCAGGTAGTCACCCGCCGATTTCGCACGGAACGCGAGACCCGGACCCTCGCCTAGCGCGATCATCTGATCGCCATAGAAAACCGCCAGCGTGCCCGCGAGCGCGCCTTCCAGCGTGAGCGAGACCGCCTGGCCTTCGGTCAGCGGCAACGAGAAGCGCTGGTAGCGGCTGCCGTCGCTGTAGTTGATGCCGCTCGACGAGGTGATCTCGCCGGACACCTCACCGTCGAGCGCGAGCGCTGTCGCGCTGTCGTCCGCCCTTGCGGTCGACGCGGCGCCGTCGCCATCACCGCTCCCCGACACATTGAATCCACACCCCGACAGCAGCAATCCGGCCGAGACGGCCAGGCTCAAAGCGGCAACGCGCATGCGACGACTTCCGATGAGGGGACGGGATCCGTCCGGAGTCGCGATTCTCGTCGAAGCGCGGGCAATCGGACAGGGGCGAAACGCGGACCGGTTACGATGCCCGCCCGATCCGTGACCCGATCCCGCAATGCCCCACGCTACAGGCCCTCTGCTCATCCGTGACACCGCCGACGCGATGCTGGCCGCGCGGCGCGCTGGCGCGGGCGACTGGACGGGCTCCCTCGATCTGGGCCGCAGCGTCGAGACCGTGACGTTCGAAGGCGACCACTGGTCGTGGCGCGGCCATGCGTATCCGTGGCCGGGCCCATTGAAGGACCGCACGCTCTACGTACTGGACGGCGACGACTGGATCGCGGTGTCGCGCTTTGGGCGCGCGTTGATCAAGCTCGTGCCGACCGACTGGGGCCCGCCCACGTTCGAGATCGACGGCATCAAGATGCTGGTATCGGCGCGCATCTCGCCGATCGACGACGCCCGCCAGAAGGTCGCGCTCGTCGCGCCGCGCGGCAAGACCGTGCTCGATACCTGCGGCGGCCTCGGCTACTTCGCCGCGTGCTGTCTCGAATCGGGCGTGGCGCAGATCCGCTCGTTCGAGAAGAGCGCGGACGTGTTGTGGCTGCGCACGCTCAACCCGTGGTCGCCCGATCCCGACGCGCCGGAAACCGGCGGTCGCCTGCACCTCGCGCACGCCGACATCTCGCAGGCGATCGTCGACATCGCCGACGCCAGCGTCGACGCGGTACTGCACGATCCGCCGCGTTTCGGTATCGCCGGCGAACTCTATTCGCAGGTGTTCTACGACCACCTCGCCCGCGTCCTGCGTCGCGGCGGACGCCTGTTCCACTACACAGGCGCGCCGAACCGCCTGACCAGCGGCCGCGACGTCCCGCGCGAAGTCGCGCGGCGGCTGGACAAATCGGGTCTGAAGACCGAACTCGCGTTCGACGGCGTGCTGGCGGTCAAGCGCTGAGGCGGGCCACGCTCAGTCGCGGGACGCCGACAGCAGTCCGCGTCGCCGGAACCACATCTCCAACGGAATGGTCACCAGCGGCGGGATCGCGGCGAGCAGCGCGACCAGCACTGCCCACAGCGGCCAGCGCAGTCGGATCCACGCGAACAGGCTGACCCCGATGTAGGCGAGGAATGCCACGCCGTGCACCCGTCCGAAGAACCACACGCCGAGCTCGGTCGTCTGCGTGCCGTACTTGAGCAGCATGCCGATCAGCAGGCCGGCCCAGGTGAGCGCTTCGAAGAACGCCGCGACAGCGAAGATGCGTCCGGTGGTGGACAACGGGCGAGTCGGCATGCGGCGTTCCGGAAACCAGGCGTGGCAGTGTAATGGCGCATCGGTCTCCTGCCCCCGCGTCGGCGAGTCCTGTCGGATACACGCGCCAAATCGCGCGATTGAGAACGCAGCGATGCGCCGGATCGATCGTGATGTCGAATCTCAACGCGCTGCCCAGCCCGTAGCATGCGCGACGCCGAAGATCATCTGCGGCGGCAACTGGAAGATGAAGTAGGGATTCATCGACGGCGGCATGCTCGCAGCGTCGAGTCGCGCCTGCTGGTCCGCGCCGAATTCGATATCGAGCGACGCGATATTCTGATGCAGCTGTTCGACGCGGCTCGCGCCGACCAGCACCGACGACACGCCCGGGCGACGCGCCGTCCACGCGAGTGCGACCTCGGCCATCGAACGGCAGATCTCGTCTGCGACCGCGCGCACCACGTCGACGATGTCGAAGTTGTGTTCGGTAAACAGCATGCCGCCGAACGGGTTGTCGCCATCGAGGCGGCCGTCGTCATCGCTGCGTGGGGCGTTGGCACCGCTCGCGTCTCCAGGCAGCCGGGATGCACGCGCGGCATCTGCGAGTTTGTCGCGACCGTACTTGCCGGTCAGCAGGCCGCCGCCGAGCGGACTCCACGGCACAAGGCCAAGACCGAGCGCATCGCCAGCCGGCAGGATCTCGAGCTCGACGCCCCGATCGAGCAGCGAGTACTGGTACTGCAGGCCGATCGGCACCGGCAGGCCGTGTGCCTGCGCCAGCGTCGCCACACGCGCGACGTACCAGGCCGGTGTGTTCGAGAAGCCGTAATGCAGGATGCGGCCGGACCGCACAGCATCGGTCATCGTCTGCAACACGTCCTCGGGCGGCGTCAGCCGGTCCCAGACGTGCATCCAGTACAGATCGATGTAATCGGTACGCAGGCGCGTCAACGAACTTTCGAGCGCGGTGCGGATGTTCTTCGCGCCGTTGCCGCCGCCGTGTGCGTTGCCCTGCATGCGCGGGAAACCGGACTTGGTCGCCAATACGATGCGGTCGCGCAGTCCGGCATCGGCGACGAAGTCGCCCAGCATGTCCTCACTGCGTCCGCCCGCGTACAGATCCGCGGTGTCGACGAAATTGCCGCCCGCCTCGACATAGGCATCGAACACGGCGCGCGACGCGGTGGCATCGGTGCCCCAGCGCTCGGTGCCGAACGTCATCGCGCCCAGCGCCAGCGGGCTCACCAGCAGGCCGGAACGGCCGAGACTGCGGTAATGGGTCAGGTCCATGGAGATCTCCAGTCGTGTCGCCGCGGGGGTGGCGCTCTGCGCACAGGCTAGGCGCGATGGCCGCGCAGGATTAGCCGTTGCCGATCGCATGGGCTTGTGAGCACACTGCAGCAATGCAAAGAGGCGAACTCAACGATCTGCTGGCCTTCGCGGCCGTGGCCCGCGCGCGCAGCTTCACGAAGGCCGCGGGCACGCTGGGCATGTCGCCGTCGGCGTTGAGTCATGCGATGCGCGGCCTGGAGACCCGGCTCGGCGTCCGCCTGCTCGCGCGCACCACGCGCAGCGTCGCCCCGACCGAGGCCGGCGAGCGCCTGCTGCGTTCGCTGACACCCGCGCTCGCGGAGATCGAACACGGACTGCTGGCGCTGGGCGACTGGCGCGATGCACCGTCGGGCACGGTGCGCCTCACGACGTTCGCCTATGCCGCGCAGATGGTGCTCGAACCGAAACTGCCGGCGTTCCTGCTGGCCAATCCCGACGTGCGTGTGGAAGTGAGCATCGACAACGGCCTCACCGATCTCGTCGGCGAGGGCTTCGACGCGGGCATCCGCTTCGGCGAACACGTCGACCGCGACATGATCGCCGTGCGTGTCGGTCCCGATCTGCGCACGATCGTCGTCGGCACACCCGACTATTTCATCCGCCATGCGCCGCCGGTGTCGCCCGGAGATCTCGACCGCCATGCCTGCATCGGCTACCGGCTCAAGAGCACCGGCGGTCTGTTGCCGTGGGAGTTCGAACGCGAGGGCCGCGAATACAACGTGCGCACCCAGGGCCCGCTGGTCGTCGACGAAGTGCCGCTGACGCTGGCCGCGGTGCGTGCCGGCGTCGGGCTGGGTTACGTGATGGACCACGAAGTTGCCGACGATCTCGCCGCCGGTCGCCTGGTGCAGGTCCTCGACGCTTGGTGCCCGACATTTCCCGGCTACCACCTCTACCATCCCAGCCGCCGTCAGACACCGCCGGCGCTGCGGGCGCTGATCGATGCCTTGCGGCACGTGGACTGACGTATTCCTGCCGTCGGCGAACGCAGTCCGCCCCCCGCGATCGCATCCCACGCACCACCTCGAACGCGACCCTCGGCAGGTCACGTGCGGCTCACCGCGTGCTCGCCACCCTGTCGATCCCCACCCGATCGATGGAGCCACCATGAAGATGCTGAGGATCGTTGCCGCCGGCGCGGCGAGCTATTTCGCTTTCCGCGCGTGGAAGCGCAAGCGTGATGCGCAGACCGTGCTGCCGCAGCAGGACCAGCGATCGCTGCCGGACGCAGGCGCGCGCACCGCACCGCACGGCGATCCGCTGATCGCGGACGAAGACCTCGATACGTCGGTGCCGCGCAGCACCTCGCACTCGAGTCCGGGATTCGGCGCCCCGTAAGCGATCCACGAAACCGGGCACCCCGCGCGCGATGGCGGATGCCCGCTGTTCGATGGGCGCTGGAACACCAACGGCTCCAGCGCCCGACGCGCATATTCCAACCGAAACGCGTGACGCGACCGAACACCACGTCGCGTGCGTGACGTCCCCCGGATCAGGGCAATGCGGCCTCGCTCGACCTTGCCGGCTCACGCCGCATCTCCCGCCACCAGGCGCTGCCCGGCTGTGGTGCGGTCAGATCGACACGCTCGCCCATGCGCGGTGTCGCGAGGCGCACACCTTGCTCGGCGGCGATTGCGCTGACGCGCTCAAAGGGATCGTCCCAGGCGTGCATCGCCAGATCGAAAGTGCCGTTGTGCACCGGCAACAGCACGCGTGCCTGCAGGTCGCGATGCGCCTGCACGGTCTGCTCGGGCTGCATGTGCACGAAGGCCCAGCGTTTGTCATAGGCGCCAGTTTCAAGCGCCGCGACATCGAACGGTCCGAAGCGGCGGCCGATCTCGGCGAAGCCGTCGAAGTAACCGGTGTCGCCGCTGAAGAAGAGTTTCAGTCCGGCATCATTCGATCCCTGCGATGGATCCTCGATCACCCACGACGCCCACAGCGTGCGATCGGAATCGAACAGGCCGCGACCGGAGAAATGCTGCGCGGGCGTCGCGGTGAAGCGCAGGCCGTCGATCTCCGCCGACTGCCACCAGTCGAACTGCCGCACTTTGTCCGGCGGCACACCCCATGCGATGAGGCGATCGCCGACGCCGAGCGGTGCGAGGAAGACCTCGGTGCGCTGTGACAAGGCGACGACGGTCTCACGATCGAGATGGTCGTAATGGTCATGCGACAGCACCACGCCACGCAGCGGCGGCAGATCCTCGAGCGCGATCGGCGGTGTGTGCCAGCGTTTCGGGCCGGCGAACGACACCGGCGAGGCGCGTTCGGCAAACACAGGATCGGTGATCCAGAACACGCCGCGCAGCTTGATCAGCAGCGTCGAATGGCCGAGGCGATAGAGGCTGCGGTCCGGTGCGGCGTCGAGCGCGGCGCGCGTCATCGGCAGCACCGGCGTGGGCAGCGGCGGCGTGGTGCCACCGGGCTTGTTGAACATGAAATCCCACCACAGCTTCGCGCCATTCGTGAAGCCCATCGGCGGTCGCGGCTGCGGATTGCGGAAGCGGCCCTCGGCCGATTGCGGCGAGGCTGTGTGATCGGCAACGGGCTGGCTGGTGCGGACGAACGACAGGGTGCAGGCACTCACGGCGAGAACTCCAAAGACGAACAGGATCGACAGGACCAGGCGACGCAGGATCCGGCGGCGTGGCTTGGCGGGGGACGGCGCAGACATTCGAGGACCCCTGGGTAGGAACTACACCGTGCAGTGTAGTTATCGAATCCGAAAAGTAAACCCCCCGGTGTAAACTTGCGGAATGCCCGGATCCGACAACACGCCCACCCGTCTGACCGACCGCAAGCACGCGGCGATCCTCGATGCCGCCGTGGCCGAATTCCGCGCCGCCGGTTTCGAGGCGACCACGATGGACCGCATCGCCGCGGCCGCCGGCGTGTCCAAGCGCACGGTCTACAACCACTTCCCGAGCAAGGACGCGCTGTTTCTGCGCATCCTCGAAGAGATGTTCGCGCGTGGCGTCGGCGGCCCCGATCTCGCCTATCGCGCCGACCGGCCGCTGCGCGCGCAGCTGTTCGAACTGGTCGACCAGAAACTGCGTCTGCTCGACGATCCGCATTTCGTCGATCTCGCCCGCGTGGCCATCGCGGCCGGTCTGCATTCGCCCGAACTCGCGCGGCAGATGCTCGAACGCCTCGGCGATCGCGAGGAAGGCATCACCACCTGGGTGCGCGCCGCCGCCGCCGATGGCCGCCTGAAGATCGACGATCCGCTGTTCGCTTCGCACCAGCTGCAATCGCTGGTGAAGGGCTTCGCGTTCTGGCCGCAGATGTCGATGGGTCAGCCGGCACTCGATGCCGCGCAGCAGCGCCAGGTCGCCGAAGGCGCGGTCGACATGTTCCTCGCGCGCTACGGCTGAAACCGCCGGTCACGCCGACGCGCTGCGTGTGCGCGGACTGATCGCCTAGGCGTCGACCGGCCCGTAGCGCAGCCACAGACTGGCCATGCGGGCGTCTTCGAACACGCGAGCGTCGAGACCCGCGCCCATCGCCGACAGCACGCAGTACTCGACGGTGTCGAGGCCGTGCGGTTTCACGTGCGCGATCCGCAGGCGTCCGAGTCGCGGACCGACTTCACTCACGAGCCGGACCCACTCGCCAGCGGTCAAGGCGGGCCCGATCAGTTCGTCCACCAGCAATAGCGACTGCGCGGGTTGCTGTTCGACCGCCTCGGCAATCGCGTGCCAGTACGCCATCGTGTTGGCGAACGTCGCGTCGCCGCGCACATGCACGTGGAGGAGCGATTGCGGATGACGACGCACTTCGATCTGCATATCGTTCTGCATCTGGGCCTCCAAGTCGAAGTTCTGGACTTGCGCTTGCGGGACGCACGAACGGTGGATCGCCTCCATTAGAGCGCTGTCGCACGCCCTCCATGTGAAATCGTGGAGGCGGCGGCGTCTGCTGCGGGACTGCGCAGCTGGAACGGGCAGGTTGCGAAGGCTGGTCAGTCGCACTGTCGTCAAACAGATACGGCGTGCTCGGCGGGATCCGGCCAGACATCTGCGTACTAAAGAGTCTCGACAACGCGGCGCGCGATGCCGCCTTGGACCGGCTACGCCGCAATCGCGACGTCTGAGGCGTTGAGGGTGGAGCCACATGAAGCCCGCCTGTCGATGCCGCGCGCCATTGCGACTGAATGCTGCCGCATCGCTCCGGATTCACGGCATCAGGTGCAGCGTCCCGGTTCCACGCAGTCCGCCAGATCTCGATGGCCTGCGTGCTCGCTTCCACAGCTACCCGCGCTCACCCCACAACCCGATACAGGACACATCCATGGGACTTCTCAGAATCGCCGCCGCCGGCGCACTCGGTTACTTCGCGTATCAGGCCTGGCAGCGCCGCTCCACCGCCGCACTCGAAATCGAAGAAGACGCACCGGCGCGCACAGACCGCCCCCTGGTCACCAACGTCTCCGACGACGCCAACCGCGCGTCCTATGACGACGCAACAGCGACGCCGGGCGCCAGCGCGCGCTGACGCTCATCCATCGCGCGCAATGCCGACAACGGCGACGCGCGCGACTTCGCGCCACACCCTCCGGAGAAACCGATGGATTCGATCAACCGTAATCAGCCCGAACACAACCGCGAAGACCTCGCCGGCACCGATGCCGCTGCGCGCATTCGTGACATGACCAAAGATGCCGAGTCCTGTTTCTTCTGCACGACGCCGCTGTCCGGCAGCGAGACCGGCGGCACCCGACCGATGGCGATCGAAGAGGCCGACGCATCCGGTGCGCTGTGGTTCCTCAGTGCGTCCGACAGCCACAAGAATGCCGAGATTGAAGCCGACCCCACCGTACGCCTGTATTTCCAGGCGTCGAAGCACTCCGGCTTTCTCGCCCTCGACGGCCACGCGACGATCAGCCGTGATCGCCAGCGCATCGAGGACCTGTGGAACCCGATCATGAAAACTTGGTTCACCGAGGGCAAGGACGACCCGCGCATCACGGTGATCCAGGTCAAGCCGACCGGTGGCTATTACTGGGACAACAAGCACGGCGATTTCGTCGCCGCGTCGAAGATGGTCGTCGGTGCCGCGATCGGCAAGACGCTCGACGATTCAATCGAAGGCCGCGTCTCGCCCTGATCGACGTGCGTGGAGCGGGGTCCAACCCCGCTCCTTCGCGCTGGGGCCGCAACCCTGCGTCAATCGTTCAGGCCGTCGCTGCGCTGCATCATTGCGCTCACACGCCCGGTCGTAGGCTGCGCAGGCGGACTCCCCCTCTCCGCCTGGCATCTTTCTTGAAATCTTTCAGCTCCCTGTTCCGTCGGCATGCGCCGGCAATGACCGCACTGGTTCCGAAATCCGTGCTGGCCCGCGGCACTGCGGGTGCGCAGCAGATCCAGACCACCATCCAGGATGCACTGTTGTCGGCGGGCATCCATGCCGACGGCAATGCGACCGGCGTGCAGAAGACGATCCAGGACGCGCTGCAGCAGGCCGGACTGTTGTCGCCGGACGCGACGTCATCCACGCAGACGTCGCCTGCGCACGACGCGACGTCGGGCTCGGATCAGCCGAAAGCGCATCTGCATGGCGCCGAGCCGACCACCCGCATCGCGCGCGGCACGACCACCGAACACAGCTACAGCAACCATGCCGGCACGCGCAGCTACACCTTGTACGTGCCGCCGGGTCTCGGTGCGCCCGATGCAGCCGCCGCGCCGCTGATGGTGATGCTGCACGGCTGCACGCAGACGCCTGCAGATTTCGCCGCCGGCACGCGCATGAACGCGCTCGCCGATGCGCACGGCGTGATCGTCGTGTACCCGGCGCAGACCGCACGCGACAACGGGCAGAAATGCTGGAACTGGTTCCGCAGCGAAGACCAGACGCGTGACGCCGGCGAGCCCGCGATCCTCGCCGGCATCGTCGACGACATCGCCAGCCATCACCGCGTGGACACGCGCCGCGTCTACGTCGCCGGCCTGTCCGCCGGCGCGGCGATGGCGGTGATTCTCGGTCGCACGTATCCCGACAAGTTCGCCGCCGTCGGCGCGCATTCGGGTCTGCCCTTCGCCGCGGCGACCGACGTACCCGGTGCATTCGCTGCGATGCAGGGTCGCAGCAGGCGGACCGACACACTGCCCGAGAACGATGCGCAGCGCGTGCCGACGATCGTCGTGCACGGCACCGCCGATCACACCGTACGACCCGACAACGGCAGCGCGATCGTGGCCGATGCCACGGCCGGCAACACGACCGTCGCGCCGTTGCGCGCAGAGATGTCCGGTACCACGAAGATCAACGGCCGCGAATGCACGCACACCGCGTTCGTCGATGCCGAAGGTCGCGTCCGCGTCGAGCACGTGCTGATCGCCGGCGCGGGTCATGCGTGGAGCGGCGGCGATCCGGCAGGCAGCCATACCGATGCCAAGGGGCCGGATGCATCCGCGCTGATCCTCGCGTTCTGCCTGCGTCACAAGCACTGACACCATCAGGGCAGCCGAAGCTGCCCTGATGTGCTGCATGAGATTCGCGCTGCTATCGCCGCGGCATCAGGGCCCGCACTGCCAGCGACCTTCGATGGTGCGGCTCGCACCGTCAGCGCGCAGATAGGTCAACGTCGCGGGACGCGGCGGTGATTCGCCACCGCCGATCGCCGCGCCCGTTTCTTCGATGCGGATCGTCTTGCCCTGGCCGGTGAACGTTGGGTTCTGGGTCATGCCGTCGAAGCCACCCGGCGCACGCACGGGCTCCACATACCCGGCGACTTTGACGATGCCCTGCGCAGGATCCTGCGAACCGACGACGCCCATCGCGTGCAGCAACGGCTGCTGGCCATCTTCGGAGAAACTGCAGGCCAGTTCGCCCGGCAGATTCGCGCCGGTCAGATCGGTCTCGCTCAAGGTATCGAGCACGATCTCCGAACCATCGCCCCCCACGGTGCCGCTCGCAGCCACTGGTGCAGGCGCCACGGGCTCGGGCGCGACTTCGTCGGCAGCAGTCGGTGTCGGCGCGATCGCAGGTGCATCGGCAGCCGGTTCCGCAGCATCGTCGGCGGGCGAACAGGCGGCGAGCAATGCGGTCGAGAACAACGCGATGGCGAGCGCCTTCGCGATCAAAGAGGGTTCAAGCGCACCGGATTTCGTCTGGGACATGCGGACCTCGTACGTTGCGACCGCGCATCACATCGGCGGCCCGGAGCACCGATCCTCGCCGCGCACGCCTTCGCATGCCGTGAAGCGCGCATCGCGGCGCGCATGCGCTCAGCACACGATGTTCGTGCCTAGACTCGCGCATCACCACATCCCACCGCGCACACCGCATGCCGCAACTGCTCACACCTGACGGCCGCTATCTGATCGTGCGCGGTCGACTTTGGCGTACGAGCAATCCCGGGCTGCCGGACGCGGAACGTCAGCGCCTCGTCGACGCATTGATGGATGCGCGCCGGGCGGTGAAACACGCCAAGCACGCCGATGACGCAGACGCCCTGGCGCAAGCGCGCGGCGCGGTTGATGCCGCGAAACACGCACTCGGCGAGCGCGGCCCCGTGTGGTGGACCGATGGCACGCCGGACTACAACCGGTATCTGGTCAAGAATTCGCCGTATGCGGACTGGTATGCAGAGCGGTAGCGGCTGCGCGCCTGATTCGCTGCGACACCCCGCAGTTCGCGCTCAACGCTGCGATTCCAGCCAGTCCGCGGCAATGTCGATCGCGTCCTGCTCGGCCTCCACTGGCACGTCCGGTGGCACGCCGTCCGGATACGCCTGTCCCGCGCGATCGACGAACACCGAAGTCGTGAGCATCATCACGCTGCCATCGAGCAGCGGGAACGTCTGGTTCGATGTCGCCAGTCCGGCAGTGGGTTGTCCGAAGAATCGCGTTTCGACGCGTCCCTTGAACGCGATCGCCACCGCTTCGCCCGAACTCGCCGTGCGCGGCCCGATGAGCACCGCCACTGGACTGCGTGCGAGGTCGGCACTGCAGGTATCGATCGGTCGAGGTGTCCACGGACTCGACGCGCCTGCGCGGCCTTTGAAAGCGCCGATGTGCACATCACCCAGCAGCGGACGCAAGCCGGCGAGCATCGGCCACATCGCGCCGCCACCGTTCCCGCGCAGATCGACGATCCAGCCCGAAGACGCCGCCGCGCCGTGCGACTCGATGGCCTGGCACAGGGCGGCGCTGAAGACCCGACCGGCATCGCGATCCGATCCGCGCACACCCGGCACCCGCACATAGCCCACGCCATCGCGCACATGCGCTTCGATCGGCTGCGTGGCGACGGCGTCGGCGCGATAGTCCGCCGCCGCACGCCTGGGCAGGAGTGCGCTGTGCCGATCGCCGAGCGCTTCGAGCACCGCGTCGATGTGGACATGCGCTTCCTGCGCGGGCGCGTCCTTCAACGCCGGCGTCAGCAGACGGGACTGCGCCGCCCAGTCGACCTGCCCGGTGTTGAGCGCGTGCGCGCGGATGGTCGAGATCGCCGTCTCCAGCAGCGTGTAAGCGGAGCCCGTGTCCGGCGTTGCCTCCAATGTCTTCAGCCTCAACGCACGGGCGCGCAGAGCCCCCGCCGACTGCAGGGTGACGCCGAACTTCAGATGCGTCGCGGCCATCGGGATGTACAGCTGCAGCGCGCGCGGCTGCGAACCGCCCTGCAGCGTGACAGGACGTCCGCCTGTACTGAAGAACGCGAGACGCCCGGCAGGGCCGTCAGCACGCAACCACAAAGCCGCCGCACCCGCGCCTTGCGTGACTTCCAGCACGCCCGACAGTTCGACCTCGCGGCCACGGAATGCCGTCGCATCCAAGGAGGTGATCGCGCCGGATCCCGCCGGGCCTGTCGCCTCGGTCGACAATGCCAAGGTAGAACCGTCCGGTGAGCGCGGATCGCCGGAGGTCTGCACGACCGAAGTCAGGTGCATCGGCGCCCACGACACCGCGGCGTGTGCAACGCCGCTGCACAACACGAGCGCAAGCAGACATCCTGTCCGACGCATCCGGTGAACATCCTGTTGTCCGAAGCCAGCGCGCATCGTAGCGGGCGCAGGCGCCGGTCTGCTATCGCGCCAGCGGCCTCATCCAGGCGACGTCCAGCCCGAACTCGCCGGCCTGGCCATCACCGATCAGCAGTCCGATTTCTTCGACCTTTGACAGATTCAGCGCCGGACCATCGAGCACGGTGCCGCGATATGTCGGCTGCATGCCGGAGAACTCGATGGTCACTTCGATCCATTCGTCGGCACGGGTTTCGAAGTCACCACGCCAGGACACATTCGAACCGCGATGCCGTGCGTCCGTGGCGATGCGCAGCTGATAGGCCCGGCCATCGCCGCGGACGCGCAGCCGCATCGCGGTCGCACTGTCGAGATCGAAAGCGCCGCGTGCGCGGGCCGAGGCGAACCCGCCGTTGTCGTCCAGCGATGTGACGCCGGTGAGGTGCAGCACGCCCGCACGCACCTCGACGTGGCTCCGGGAATGGCCGCCCATCACATCGTCGTCGAGCGTGATCCACTGCGCGTCGATCGCGCCGATCGGAAACACCGCAGGCGTCGCGCTCATGCGACCTCCAGCACGACCTTGCCGAAGTGCTCGCCGCTCTCGAGATATGCATGCGCCACGGCGGCTTCGCTCAATGGAAATCTGCGATCGATGATCGCGTTGACGCGTCCTTCGGCGATCCACGGCCAGACGATGCGCTCGACGGCGACGGCGAGGCGTGCTTTCTCGTCGGCGCTGCGCGGACGCAGGGTGGACCCGGTGAGGACGGCCTGCGTCTGCATCAGGCGCATCACCGGCACCTGCAGCACCGGGCCACCGAGCGTCGCGATGTAGACGATGCGGCCCTTCGGGTTCAACGCGTCCAGCGTGGCGTCGAACGTCGGCGCGCCGACCATGTCCAGCGCCACGTCGATGCCGCCGTGTTCCTTCGCGATCGCGCCGAAATCCATCGTCGAGGTGTCGACGGACACGTCCGCGCCGAGTGCGTGGGTCCGCGCCGCCTTGTCCGCGCCACGACTGCTCGCCAGCACGTGCGCGCCGGCGGCCTTCGCCATCTGGATCGCGGCCACGCCGATGCCCGAGGTCGCGCCGTGCACCAGCAGCCATTCGCCCGGCTGCAGCGCGCCGTGTTCGAACACGTTGGCGTACACGGTGAACACGGTTTCCGGCAGCGCCGCGGCATGCGCCCAGTCGAGACCGTCCGGGATCGGCAACACGTGACGCGCATCGGCGACGGCGTATTCGGCATAGCCGCCACCACCCAGCAGCGCACAGACGCGATCGCCTTCTTTCCAGCGTCCCGCACCACGCACGATTTCGCCCGCCACTTCGAGACCCAGCGTCTCGGGTGCACCGGGCGGCGGCGGGTACGTGCCGCCGCGCTGGGCGATGTCCGGGCGATTGACGCCCGCCGCGCGCACGCGGATCAGCACTTCGCCATCTTTGGGCACCGGCCGCGGCAGCTGCACCGGATGCAGTGCATCGGCATCGCCTGTGCCACCCCGGATGGCAATGGCGGTCATGGTCGGCTCTGGCATGGCAACGTCCTGCTGTCGCGAGCGGGGCTCGCAGAGAGCGTCACCGTAGACGCGCGCATGTTGCGGTCAGGTGGTGGGTCGACCGTGGCGCATCACGCCTCAATTGAGCGAACGCCGCACCCGTCGTCGCGTGACCAGCAACATGTCGATGCCATGCACAGGCCCGATCGAACGCGCGCCGTATCCTTCGACTGTTCTGCCCTGGCACCAGTGCAGGAAATGCGCTTGCCAGGCAGCGTCTCGACGCCGATTGCTGCGCACCAGGAAATCCTCCAGCGAGAACGCCCTCGACTCGTCGCCGACAGGGTCCGCCTCCCAGAAGGGAATCTCGAACAACCAGTTGTAGGTGTCAGGCATGTCGTCACCTGCAGCGCCCCGCCAGAAGATCCCGGAGCCCGGGGTTCAATGCAGCGGCCCGCATGGCCGCGGATGGTTGCGGTGGACCCGTCCATGCGACGTTGCCCGTCTTCAGACGGAGAAACCCGCATGTCGTCTGCCCGCGCCGCCTGACGTCCCGGAAGAGTTCAACCGGCCCGGCGGCCGGTCCACCGACGTGCCGGGCGCGCCCCTTCCCGACATCTGACCTCGAGGTCGACATCAGTGCAGGCCTGGACGACTGGAATGTCACCGCATCACCCCGCTGGCAGACGTCATCCGCACATCCGGAGGATGCGTGGCGCGCAGGCGAACAGTACGCCCAAAACCCGATGCATCGTGTCGTGCCGGCGCGAAGAATGCCCCGCTTCTCAGCGTTGTTTGCCGGATGGCGGCGCTTGCGCACGTCAGGAGCGTGCCGCCAGACACATCACGTGGCGGGAGACGGATGTCCCCGCGGGTCTTGCGGCAGGATGCAAGCCCGGAGCAATGGACGATCGCTGGAACAACGCCCTGCAGATCCGCAGCGTCGGGCATGACCAGGATGTGCGCCGCCGACGCCTCTGGCGCTTCGACCCGCAGGCATGCGCCGACGCAGCCGCCGCGCGGGAATCGGCGACGCGGCCGACCTCGTCGCCTATTAAGTGAGATTGCGCACAGAGACCCTGGCGTCGAGCGGTCAGAGTCGCCTGATGGCGTATGAGACGACCGCATACAGGGACCAGCTGCGTTACCTGCTTCTCGCGGGCAACGTGCGTGAGGCGTTGCAGCTGCTGAACCTCCAGTCCGGGCTGCGCTTCACCGCGCTGTATCGGCTCGGACCTACCCACGCGCACAATGTCATCATGGTCGACCGCGACGACGCGCACGCACCGTTGATGGAAGACATTCCCCACGCTGCAACCTACTGCCACCTGGTGGAAGAGCTCCGTGGCGAGGTGGTGATCCCGGACACGCTGCGCGATCCGCGCGTCGAGGGGCATGCGTCGCGTGAGTGGGTCCAGGCCTATTGCGGCGTGCCGATGCTCGACGAGACGGGTCAGGTTTTCGGCACGCTGTGCCAGTTCGACCTGAAGCCGGGTCCGATCGGTCCGAACACGCTCGAACTGATGCGCGAAGTCGCAGGCACATTGCGGCCGGGCGCGCTCGCGGACGCACACTTCCGGCATCTCGAGCAACAGGTGGACCGGCTGTCGGACATGCAGAACCTGATCGCCAGCGCTTCGGAGGATGTCGCCGGTGCGCGCGCTGCATTTGACGACTATGCGGCGCCGCTGCTGCGGGACGCGGCGCAGAAGCTGTCACTGGACACGCAACTGGCGTTCGAAGCGCGGATCAGCGCGATCTGGCAACGAATCCAAACCGCGGTCCGCTCGCGCGCTCGGGCGCGCGCCGACGCAGACCGTTGAACACCTCGTTGCCCGCGGGTGCGCTGCCTCCGGCCTGCGCAGTGGCGATTGTGGTAGTGCTTGCGCTGACCACCGGGCCGACCCACGCACACGGTGGCGGACTCGACCGGCACGGCTGCCACGACGACCGCGTCAACGGCGGCCACCATTGTCATCGCGCGGCCTCGGCTGCCTCGCCAGCGCCGGACATGCCGCAGCCCGGCCGGGCGCAGTCGAGGGAGGAATTGCAATCGCCGCGATCCCAGGGCGTGTTCCGGAATTGCGCGCAAGCGCGCGCCGCAGGCGCCGCACCGGTCCGCCGTGGCGATCCGGGCTACGGACCCCATCTCAATCGCGACAACGACGGCGTAGGCTGCGAGCCGTACCGCGGGCGTTAGCCGGGCTCTGTTGCCGATCGGGCGCCGGCGGATATCCATCTGGATGCCGGTTGTCAGCCGCGTGTCGTGCTCATGTCGGGTCCAGGTCGTAGCGCGATGCCGCCTGCGGCGGGATGATCGCCGCCATCCGGGACCATCGACCGAGGCACCTCAATGCAGATCAACAACGCTTACCTCCGCGAGCTGCGTACCGGCCGGCGCTGGTCGCAGGAGCAGCTGGCCGAGTTCAGCGGGCTGAACCTGCGGACGATCCAGCGGCTCGAATCCGGGGCAAAGGTGTCGACCGAATCCCTGACCGCCCTCGCAGCCGTCTTCGAAGTGCCGGCCGAGCGCCTGTTGCTGGGCACGCGCGCGCCAAGCCAGCCGGCCATCGCGGCGATGCGCGACGGCGTGCTGCGCGGCCTGGAGTTCACCGGCACCACCAGACGCACCGACTTCTGGTGGTTCGCGCTCGCCGTGGCGATGGTGCTGGCACTCGCCAGTCTGCTCAGTGAGGCGACCGGTCCGCTGCCGCTGCAGATCGCATCGCTGGTCGTGCTGCTGCCTTGGATCGCCGCCTGCACCCGGCGCCTGCGCGATGCTGGCTTCAGTCCGTGGTGGCAGCTCATCAGCCTGGCACCGGTTGGAGGCCTGCTCGTGCTGCTGTGGCTGCTGAGCTATCCGACGAAATCCGAGGCATCGCTGGTTGCGTCCGCGGGTTGAGGCGACGCGACGCGCGCGTGCACACGGCAGCCGGGCATCGGAACCAAACGCCGCCGCATCGACACGCATTGCGGTCAATACCCCTGGGCCTCGTACTCCCGCAGGAACGCCTCCAGCGGCACGAGCGCTTTCGGTGGCAGGTCCTCATCCAGCAGCGGCACGGTGTGGCGACGCGCGCCGACCCAGCGCGCCATGAACCGTTTGGCCTGCGCCGGCGACGCCGCGATGCCCGCGTATTCCCGGCGTCGCCATCTGAGCCAGTAACGCCCGCTCGGATACACCGCGCCCACGGCCTTGCCTTTCCACATCAGCATGATGACGCCGGCACATGCGCGCCATTCGTAGAGCGGCGGCATCGCTCGCGGCGTGCGCCGCGTCACCGCGATTTCCTCCCGCAGCATCGGGTTCGTCTGCCATTCCATGGAGGAAGCGTGTCCGGTAGCTGCCTCACGGAGTGAGACGCGTGATCCACGCACGCGTCTCACTCCGTGAGGCGAGCGGCGCACAGCGGCCGGTACAAGCCGGACCTGCGCATGCGCGCATCACGCCGCGGGGGACGGGCACGGGCGCGGCGAGGGAGGCCATCGTTGAGCGATGCTGCCTGCGCCTGGATTTCGACGTTCACCAGTACAGCGTGAAGTGGACGATCGACGGGCACTCGCGGCTCCAGCTGCCGCTGCAACCCTTGCGACGTAGCGCCCGGAGCACCGCGTCGAGTGCGGAATCCTGCATCGCGCCGACGTCGATGCTCCAGCCGACATGTTGCGCACCCGCCGCGCGGCGCTCGCCGATGCGCAGGTCCAGTTCCGCGATCACACACTGCAGACGGCGCCTGTCCGCCTTCAGGACATCGCACCCGCAGGTCGTCTCGTCCGCCATGGCTATCGCCACCCGCAGCGTTGCCCATGATCACGACATCGGTCGACGCGTTCCCGAACGGTCCCTGCAGGATCCATCGCACACGCACGGTGCCGCCGCATGGTCGATCTCATCGGGCGGCGTCCTGTTTCGCCAAGCGGGCATCGAGCACGAAGTCGACGTGGGACACCGTCACGAACTGCCCGGCATTGGCATGGGCACAATTCAGCAGCAGATTGTCCACGCCCGGACACACCGCACTCGGCACGCGCAGCGCGTAGCTGCGGCCCGCCGCTGCCCACGCATCTCCGATCGCCTGCACGGCGGGCCGATAGGGCACGGCGGCCCAATCTGCGGGCAACGTCCCGACCGCTTCCACGGCATCTGCCGGCACCCGCCCCTGGACCAGCGAGAGGGCAGGCACCTCCCCCGGGTCCGCATGTGCCAGAAACTCCAGGACGGCGCCGCCTGGGCTGTCGGACACGTAGACGACGCGGGGATCCGCCCCGCACCATCGACCGGGCCTCGGATTGCGCGAAGCGGTAAACGCCTCCGCTGCCTGGTCCCGAGCGACGACACGCCACACGTGGACGTCACGTTCTAGCGCACCCCTGTGCGGCGTGATCATAGCGTGCAGTCCTGCTCAACAACCCGGACCCGGCGCACATGCCCGTCGAGACCGCAGTGCAACCCCGCGGCAGGTCCGGCGCACGCCCGGTGCGATCGAACCCGTCACCGTTTCGCCGTCTGATCGGGTGTGGCCGAGCGTTCCAGGAAACGCAGCACGGTCGGCTCGAGATTCTCGAGGCACCACTGCGCCATGGCCTCTTCCTGCTTCAGGATCTCGCTGCACAGCCGTGCGGTTTCCGTATCGCCGATCGCCTCGGCGGCGCTGATGAGCGTGCGGTACTGCGCGATCTCGAAGTGTTCGAACGCATAGCTGAAGCCGGCGACCTTCACCACTTCGTCTTCCTGCAGGGCGTTGCCGAGCGCATGGAAGGTCGCCATCGCGCTGCCCATGAAATCCTTGATCGTCGAGGTGTCTCCACCGAGGCTCTGGATGCGCGACTCGAGCATGTCGGCCTGACCGCGCGTCTCCTCGATGTGCTGTTCGATCCGGGCCCGGAGTTCGGGGTAATGCTCGATCCGCTTGGCGGCTGTGCCGAGCAGCGTTTCGGCCTGCTTTTCCATGGCATGCGCATTGCCCAGCCAGTCCAGAAGGTGATCGCGCGCGTCGCTGGTCATCTGTCGTCTCCTGTATGTCCTGCCGGAAAACAGAACATCCAAACGGTGGAAAAACGGTGAATCGCGCAGCGGTTCCGCGAGGCCTGCCCAAGCCCGCCCCGTGGCCTGACGGAGGCCGCGACGGGTACTTGATCGGACCGAAAAAACGCGCCGCTTCGACGCCTGGCGCAACGCAGGCGCGTGTGGGCACGGTTCTGCGCTCCAGCACATCACCCGTTCGGCAAGCAGTCGCCATCCGCTTCACGCAGCCAGTTGTGTGCCGACGTGGCTGCCTGTGCACCGTGTCCCAGCGCGATCGTGATCTGGTCGAGGCCCGCCACCACGTCACCCGCGCAGTACAGGCCGGGTATGGCTGTCCCGGACGGCGCCTGCGCGTCGACACATCCGGCCTCGTCCACGGGCAGGCCCAGCGCCACTGCCAGATCGCTACGCGCCTGGCTGCCGAGCGAGGGATAGAGCACATCGACATGCTGTGCGCTGCCGTCACGCCCGGATCGGATCGTGACCCCGGGGCGCTCCGCATCGAAGGTCACATGGGCATTGGCGATCTGCTGTATGCCCGCGTGTTCGATGGTGCGCGCACACAGCGGCGACACGACGGTACCCGGTGCCAGCGCGACCAGGATGCGCGGCGTGAACTGCTGGAAGAACAAGGCTTCAGCGACACCGGCTTCCCGGTCGGTATACACCGCGACACGGCGGCCGGACTGCTCGAATCCATCGCAGATCGGGCAGTACCGCAGCGCGTTCGCGTCGATCGCGCGCTGCCGCGCTTCGCCTTCGAGCGGAACGTTGCCCAGGTGGACGCCGGTCGCCAGCACCACCGTTCGTGATTCGATGCGACGGCCGTCCGCGCACGTCAGCACGAAACACGCGTCCTCGCGTGCGACACGGCGCACGCCGGTCTGCTCGATACGTGCGCCGTAGCGGCTGGCGTGACGATGCATGCGTTCGATCAGTTCGGCGCCTGGGATCCCGTGCTCGTAGCCGGGCACGTTGTGCGCCATGGGTGCACGCAGCGCGCGGGCGGTGCCGTCATGCAACACCAGTGTCGTGCGGCGAAACCGCGCTGCGTAGAGCGCGGCGCTGAGCCCGGCCGGACCTGCGCCCACGATCACCACGTCCCACCTGCGCGGGTGCATATCGCCTGCTATCTGGACCACAGGCCCTCGTGTGTCCTGGAGTTGATCGAAGAGTCTCGACGGTGAGGGTGAACAGAACGCGATTCGCAACTGCGCACGCCACGTGAAAACTCGGGGGATCCGCAACGCGGCGCACCGATGGGCGGTTTTTCAGCCGAACAGTTCACGCGACACCCCGTAGCGTTTGCCGCATCCAAGCAGCCCGCTTTCGAGACCGGCCATGACGCATGAATCCCTGCCCACACAGCCGCCGCGCCCTTTGCAACAACGCACTCCCCCGCAACAACAGCCAGACGCGCCACAACAAGAATGCTTCCCGGGCCCGGGCCAGCAGCTGAGAGGCTGATCGGGCGTCTTCCCGCCCGCGTTCGCGATGATCGCGTTCGCAGTCGTTTGCGTTTGCGCGCGAGCGGCTCGATGTCGCGCACCCGCTGCGACCAGGTCCGGTCGAGTAGCGCGCGTTGCGCGCCGCACATGCGATGCAGCGAGCAGCGTGCGCAAACTGGTCCGATTTACTGACATCGACACGGATGCGGCGAACGATCCGCCTTCGATACCGGCGAGCACGTGTCGTGTGCGCCCGCAAAGAGGCTGTTCCATGAAGCTTTCGCGTTTCATTCTGGAGCGTCAGGATCAGATCCTGACGGAGTGGGGCATGTTCGCCAGGACATACGCGTCCGCGCGCGGCGCCTCGACGGACGTGTCACTCGGCGACCATGCCGGGCAGCTGCTGGTGGCGATTGCGGCGCACGTCGAGTCCGCGCAAACGCCGGATGGGTTACAACCGCGCGCCGACGAGCCGGTCTCCGACACACGGCGCATCCCGGCCGCCAGCGAACTGGGCGCGCTGAGGCACCAGGACGCGTCTTCATTGCTCCAGCTCACGGCCGAGTACCGCGCTCTGCGCGCGGCGGTCCTGCGGACATGGTTGACGACCGTTGATGCGATGGATGCGCAACGTGCCCGGGAAATGGTGCGTTTCAACGAGGTCATCGACCAGGCACTCGCGGAGTCGGTGGTCGCGTTCGATGCGCGGTCACAGCGCGACCGGCGACAGTCCGAAGAGGCGCTGCGCGAGAGTGAGGAGCGCTATCGCGGCATCGTCAACACGGCACTCGACTATGCGATCTTCACCACCGATGCCGCCGGCCTGATCGACAGCTGGCCGCCAGGCGCGCAGGCTGTATTCGGCTGGACAGCCGAAGAAGTGATCGGCCGCCATGCCGAGGTGACCTATACCCGCGAGGATCGCGTAGCGCAGGTGCCGCAGAAGGAGATGCGGATCGCGCGGGAGAACGGCGTGGCCAGCAACGTGCGCTGGCACCTGTGTGCCGATGGGCGTCGTGTCTTCATCGAGGGCGCGATGCTGCCCATCATCGATGCGTCCGGAGAACCCGCCGGCTATCTGAAAGTGGGTCGCGACGCGACCGAGCGCAAACGCTGGGACGAGCGCCAGCAACTGCTGCTGCGCGAACTGCAGCATCGCACGCAGAACCTGATGGCGGTCGTGCTGACCATGTTCGACAACACCCGGCGCACCAGTCCCGACCTCGATGCGCTGTCACATACGTTCAAGGGCCGCCTGCGCGCGCTGGCCCGCGTGCAGGGCCTGTTGTCGCGCCTGGAAGAAGGCGACCGCGTCGCGTTCGACACGCTCATCCGCACGGAGCTGTCTTCGATGGGCGCGCTGGACGATGCCGGCAGCAGCGAGCGCGTGGTGCTGGATGGCCCGACAGATGTCCTGCTGCGATCAGGCACCGTGCAGACACTGGCGCTGGCGCTGCATGAGCTGGCGACCAACGCCGCGAAGTACGGTGCGCTGGCCCAGGATCAAGGTCATCTGTCGGTGCGCTGGCGCGCCGTGCAGCGGGACGCGCGCACGTCGCTGCAGATCGAATGGATTGAAAGCGCGGTCGACATGGCGCGCGCGGCGAGTGTGCCGAAGGGTAGCAGTTACGGCCGGGAACTCATCGAGCACGCACTGCCGTACCAGCTCGACGCACGCACCACGTATCGCCTCGGAGCCGATGGGGTGACCTGCACGATCGAAGTGCCCATTTCCGAAGCCGCTTCGCGCGAAGGTGGCCCGTCATGACCCGCAGCGTGCTCGAGGGATGCCGCATCCTCATTGTCGAAGACGAGTACCTGATCGCGACGGCCTTTTCGTTGGAACTCGCCGACCAGGGCGCTTCGGTCGTCGGGCCCGCCCCCACCGTCCGGCATGCGCTGTCACTCATCGACACCGGCGAGCGTCTCGACCTGGCCGTACTCGACGCGAATGTCAGAGGCGAGCCGTTTCACCCGATCGCCGATCTGCTCGCCGCGCGGGCTGTTCCGTTTCTGCTGGTCACCGGCTATGACCGCAATGCGATTCCAGCCCGCTACCAGCACCTGCCGATTCTCGAGAAACCGGTCGAAGCCGCCACCGTGGTGGCCGCCCTGGCCCTGCTCCGGTCGTGACGCCATCCGTACACCGGAAGACAGCGACGGCCGCACGCCTCGTTCACCCACTTTCCGGCGTGCCCATTCGCGCGACAGCCATGGGCCACCCGACACTGCGCAATCTCACGTTCTGAGACCTGGATGCGGACACTGCTGGGCCAGGCGCGGCGCCGCCGCCGTCTTCGGCACCGCAGAAAGGATCCGGCTTGAGCCTGCTCACCGATATCGAAGGCCAGATCCTGCTGATGCATTCGCAAGGCCAGCGGCCACGTCGCATCCGGATTCCACTGCGGCTGCGGCGCGAGCTGGAATTCTTCATGGGGCGATCGCAATCGGCGCGTCGCGACGACGAGCTGCCGCTGCACATCATGGGCGTCATGGTGTACTTCACCGGCGAAGCGGTGCAGATCGAGTCGGATAGCGGATCCAACGCGGGCTGACCTGCACACCGCGACAGGCTCTCGGGCACGACAGTCGCCGCGTCGAGCATGTGACGATCGACACCGCAGCGGCGCGGCCCCGTGCATCGCCCTAGGGCCGCCCCCAATGCCGACGCCACCGGCGTCGATCTAGCATGCGGTCTTCCTCCGATTCTCTCGGCCTGCCCATGAGCTCGATCTACGGCATCAACGCCCAGACCTATCACCGCCTCCCACCCGAGGACCAGGCGTCTGTCCGCGCCAGCTTCCAGTCGCAACAGGCCCCAGCTGCGCCCGCAGCCCCGCCCGTCGAACCCTTGCCCGCGCCGACGGTGGCCGGGGCGAGCACAGCGCAAGACGCCGTTGCGGCACTGCATGCCCTGCCGACACCCAACCATGCCGATCTCGGGCAGCTGCGCCTGCCGCCCGAGGATCGCCAGTCGATCGTCGAGAGTCGCAACAGCGTATTCAACGCCACGCGCGCCGACGCGGCGCAGCAAGCGCTCGATCGTCTGGCGCCACAGCGAAGCGACTACGACGCGCTGCCGCCCGCCACCGCCAACATGGAGTTCCAGCAGGCGCAGCAGGCGTGGGCGCAGAACCCGTATGCGACCGAGCTGCAGCGCATCGTCGACGAAGCGACAGCATCGCCGACGACGATTCCGTCCTATCTCGACAGCGGCGCGAGCACGGCCGACACGGCGCAGTTCACGCCCGAACAGATCCGTGGCGCGCTGGCGGCGGTGGGCGTCGACATCCCGGCCGATGCCAGTGGCGAAACCCTGGATGCCGCCCGCGAGCTGCTCGCCACATTCCCCGACGACATCCTGTCCCTGGCCATCAATCCCGGCAGCCAAGTGAGCTTCACCCAGGGCGCCGGACTGGGCACCCCGAACCTGGTGGGCCCGTCCGCCGGCTACCAGCTGGATGCCGGCGCGGAGATCTCGCTGTCCGACGTCACGACCGGCGTGGACTTCGCGCAGACCCAGCGCTTCGAAGCGTCCGTCACCGTGCAGGGCGGCGTGGGCGTGGACCTGAGCAAGACGCCGCTGCAGCGCCTCTACGGCTGGGCGGACCGCCTCGGCCAACTGCCGGATGCCGCGCGCCAGCTCATCGGCGACTCCCCCGTCCTACGGCAGGTCATGAAGGGCTTGCCGGTTTCGGGTTCCTACACCGAGTTCACCGGCACGCAGCTGAGTTACGAAGCCACGGTGACTGCGGATCAGGGCACGCAGCTGGCGAACGGCGATGTCGACGGCCTGCCCAATCCGCTCGACCCGATAAACATGGCGGCCGGCACATCGGTGCTGATGCGCGGCCAGGCGCTGACCGGCAGCGCGTTCGAAGCGAACTACAAGGTATTCACGATGGGCGGCACGACGGCCGAACTGTCGGGCCTGGGCTTCGGCGTGACACGCCTGGAAGGCTCGATGGTCGAGATCTACTCCGGACCGGTGGACACCGTGGAGAACGCCTCGTTCTTCGGCATCGGGCGCCAGGGCGCGGTCGCAGTGGGCTTCGGTTCGGAGCTGAGCATGGAATCGCGCGACATGCAGATCGCGCGCCTCGACCTGTCGACCGCGGAAGGCCAGGCTGCGTATCAGGCCTTCATCAGCGGCGGCACCATTCCGGACTGGGCGCCGCCGGGCGTGCAGCAGTCGGGTACGACGGAAGTGTTCTCGCACGAGTTCGCGCGCAGCATCGGCGCGGAGCTGGGGCCGCTGTCGGTCGGTTTCTCGAGCGAATCCAACGGCACCATCACCCAGACCCGCTGGGCCGACGGCACCGTGGATTACACCAACACCTATACCTCGGCGACCGGCATCACCAGCGAGGTGACCGCGACGGTCAATGCCGACGGCACGCTCAACCACGACGACGCCACCTGGCGCGTCGTCTACGCCGACATCGATCCCGCCTCGGCCAACTACATCGAGAGTGCCTACGACCCCTCGCAGGCCAACGATTTCGCCGACAGCAACCAGCACGTCCAGTTGCAGATGACCAGCGCCGAGCTCATGCAGCTGCGTGACCTGGCGCGCACCTACGTGGGCACGCAGATGGACCCGGGCGTACTCGAAGCGCTCGACAGCGGCATGCAGTCGCCGAACCCGTTGTCGCCGGAGCAGGCCATGGCCATCGCGCAGACGCCTGATGAAGTCTTCGCGGCCCTGACCAACAGCAACCACGGCACCGCGTACGCCGAAGCGCTGCTGGCCATCAGCTTCACCGCCGACGGCATGCCCGGCGACGTGCGGCTCGCCGCGGCCGACTGAGCAGGCACGCGGCAGACCCGTCAGCGCGGCTGACATCGCGCTGCCCTGATCTGTTCGGGATGCGCGTTCGCGCACCGGGCTTCGCATTAGCGCGTGCACCCGATGCGCGCGCTTGATCAATCGCCCCGGCGCGCGGATCTGATCGCACGGCGATTCGAACGTTTGAGGCTGCGGACACAGGATGGACGATCGCCATGTCCAGTCTCGCGAGTCGGACAACCAGCGCAGCGCGTGGGGGGCTACGGTTCGTTGCCCGCGTCCCGCGCCTTCTTCTCGACCGCTTCGCGCTTTGCCTGCGCGTCTTTCTTGTCCTGCTCTTCCTTCTTCGCCTGATCGTGATGCCACTTGATCGCGAAAAACATGCCGGTGCCGAGTACGACCACCTTGAACACGATGAAGACTATCGGGAACCAATCGTACATTTCGATTTCATCCAGGCCGGCACTCGTTACCACCGATCGTGAGGCGCACGCATGACCACACAACGCTGCTTCAGCAGCATCCCGTTATGTGCATGCCGTCTGATGTGAATCTTAGACCTCTCGCCGCATCAGCCCGCGCGACAGTTTGTCGCACCCGACTGCTCCGTTTTTTTCGATTGGCCGCCGTCGACTGACTCGTCAACCTGGCTCGAAATGCGCCGATCCAGCGGCGTGATGTCCAGCGCAACCGTCAAAGCGGCGGGTAGCTCACCTTCGTCCCGCTGACCACGATGCGCCGCGTGTCCTTGAGACTCTGAAGCACCGCATCGATCGCCTTCTCGTCGAGCGCTGGCTTGAGCCATGATTTGATCGAAGCCCGCAGGCCGGACACCGTACCCGGCTTCGTGGATTTGGCGAGAAGCGCCAGCACGGACTTGGCAAGCGCGGCGCTGGAAGGCGTCTGCACCTTGGATGGGGACACTGATGGCTGCGGATCGACGACGATCCTGACAAGTGGCGTCTTTGCCGGCTTGGCGACGGCTGCTTTCACTGCGACCGATGCTGGCGCCGCAGTCACCGTGGTCGCCACGCCCGATCTGTCGACTCCTGGTGCGCCAGCCGCCGGCTTCGCGACCGGACCGAGCTCTGCTACGCGTTTGCAGTCGATGCCTTTCGCTACCAGATGGCGCACCAGCGGGTCGAAACCCGTGTCCTTCGAGACGATGCGGAACCTGGCGCTCGGCTCGTGCGCGGACAGACACCCGATGTAGTAGGCGATATGGAAATCCACAGCGTCCGGACCGCTACCGGTGATCTGGATGTACTCCGCATCCGTGCCGAACGGCTGCAATGCGCGGGCCAGATCCAGCATCACCTTGGTCTGCTGTGCGCCCACAAAGACCTTGATGCACGAAGTGCCCGGCTTGAGGCAGTCGAGCGCCCTGGGCTGCACGTTCTCGAAATCGATCAGGTAATACGGCTTGTCCATGTGCCCTCCCCCGTTGGCCCGATTCTGCCGCGTCGCTGACGCAGCTGGAAGATCGGCGGCGCATGCTCGGCGAACCATCCGACGAAACGTCCCGTTATCCTGGTGCGAACCCGCAGGAGCGCACGCATTGGACACCGTGGACGGCGAAACTGGATCCCCCTGGACCGATGCCGAGATCGAGGCGACGGTCGCGACGTACTTCCAGATGCTCCGGACGCAGGAGCTGGGTCAGGCGCTCAACAAGTCCGAGCACAACCGCCGACTGCAGGCGCGCATTCCGGCGCGGACCCGGGGCGCCATCGAGTTCAAGCACGCGAATATCAGCGCGGTGCTCATGGAGATTTACGACGCACCACAGCTGCGCGGGTATCTGCCCCGCTTCAACTACCAGAGCGATCTCGTGATCCCGGTCGGCCATGCGCTCGCAGCCGACCGTGTGCTGGATGAGGTGGCGCTGCGGAACGTGCAAAGCGCCGTGGAAACACCGCTGCTCGACAGCTACGACGCCTTCGTCGTCGAAGTGCCCAAGCGGCACACGCGCAAGCTCCGGGAGCCTCGGAAGGACTGGTCGACCGTCGTTCCCGTCAAACGCGACTACCTGCAACGCGAAGCGCTCAATCGTTCACTCGGACTTGCCGGCGAGCAGCTCGTCATGGAGTACGAAGCACGACGGCTACACGCGCTGGGCGCGCGCACGCTGGCCGATCGGGTCGAGCACGTCTCGCACACCCGTGGCGACGGACTCGGACACGACGTGCTGTCGTTCGAAACGGACGGCCGCGAACGCTTCATCGAGGTCAAGACCACGGCCTACCTTGCCGAAACACCATTCTTCATCTCACCCGACGAGGCCGCGTTCTCGGATGCGCATGCCGACCAGTTCCATCTCTACCGCCTGTTCGACTTCAGGCAATCCCCGCGCATGTTCGTGTTGCCTGGCGCGGTCGGCGCGCATTGCCGCCTCGATCCGGTCAGCTTTCGTGCGACGCTTTTGTCCCACTGATTCATTTCCACGCGATCGCCCAAGGAGGGCATGCACTTGATCAAGGACGTCATCGGCGCCGGCGGTCCCGGCCTGCTCATTCCTGTCGTGCTGTTCGGACTCGTGCGCTAAGCCGCGCGCGGTTTGTTAGGACTGCACGGCAGACGCAATCAAAGCCGGAACGAATTTCTGGAGCGATGGGATCCGAAGCGGATCGACGACGATCTGTGGCTGGAGGTGACGATCCGCCACCTTTACGGCACGAGTCTCCCCGCACATGTCATTCGCGAGCTTGCACATCCGCACGCGAGCCAAGCCTGAGTCACCTGTCCGATATCTGGGCATTTCTCAGCTACGACGCTGAAACGCAGATGGTCAGCTGGCAGTACTCGATACGTCGCAACAAGACCACTCGCAGACTTCTAGGCCACTGGCCGATCATTCGATATCTTCTGCTCGCTCTGAATGGCGCCGGCGCCGCGTACTACGCGGCGCACATCAGCGGCCTCATCCAGTGGGTCATTTCGATCTTTGCCGCCGTCATGATTTCGCGCGCCATTATCAGCCTGTGGCACGGAGAGGCTGAGAAGGCGGCGCCCACGGTTGGCGAAGCGTGGATCAAAAGGATCAACGACCCCCGAGAGACTACATCGCCTGCCGACGCCCCTGATAAGTGAACCTGGCACCGTTAGCTCTCCGCACCGTTGGGCTTCCTGGTATGGCAAAGCCTTTGCAAGTGGCCGCCACAGCGAGTCATGGATCAAACGCACCACTGCCGAATCGGGACCTCACCGGGCAGCAGACAACGCGGCTTAAGTGAACCTGGCACCGTTGTCTCTCCCGTTGTCTCTCGTTATCGAAACTAGAACTCGTCCCTGACAAGGCATTTGCCTCAAGAGACGCCGCCCGGCTCGCCGTTCGATTACATCGAGATCTTCTGCAACCGCAGCCGCATGCACTCTGCGCTCGATTCCCAGTCGCCCGATCAATACGAAAAGCAGTTCAACCGACTAGCGTATGTGCCTTAGGTGCCTTGTCCGAAAATCCGGGGCGCTCCAACCTGACCCCGTTATCCGACGGTCACTCATAGCCGCGCGGCGCGAGACAGGCGCCCCCGCTGAATCAGATCAAAGTCGGACTATCCTCGTGACCGTTCGCATGGACGAACGCCGACTTTCCAGATGCCCGGATCATGCTGAGCCAACATTTCCTGTTCTTCTTCGCCATGCTCGGGGCCTTCAACGGGATCGGCGTGGCGTCGTTCCTGTGGTGGCGGGCGAAGGGGCAGCCGACGCAACGCTGGCTGGCGCTGCTGCTCCTGATGGTCAGCGTGCGCACCGGGAAATCGGCGGCCTTCCATGTCTGGCCGGACATTCCGCTGGTCGTGCTGCAGATCGGGCTGACCGCGTGTTTCCTCATCGGGCCCAGCCTGTTCTTCCTGGTGCGATCGAGCCAGGGCGATGCGCCCGGCCCGGGCATGGCGGACAAGTTGCACATCGCCGCGTT
This sequence comes from Luteimonas sp., assembly GCA_045810015.1. Lineage (GTDB taxonomy): Bacteria > Pseudomonadota > Gammaproteobacteria > Xanthomonadales > Xanthomonadaceae > Luteimonas. Next base: position 45,027 of record JBJMWR010000007.1, on the reverse strand, counting down.
GCTGGTCATCGCGGCGGGCGTGAATCTGATGTTTCCCTATGACGACCATGTCGCGCTGTGGCGCGGCGTGATCACGCCGGGCATCAACTACGCGTGGCTGGGCTATCTGCTGCTCGCCAACGCGCAGCTGTACCGCCATCGCGCGCGACTTCGGGGCACGCCGTCCGGCACGCTGCTGCTGGGCGCGCTGGCCGGGATCTGGCTCACCTGGACCGCGTACTACACCGCCGGCTACACCTCTTACATCGTCGGCGCGCTGTGCTTCACCTTCGTGCTCGCGGCGAGCGTGCTGGTCTATCTGCGCATGCGCGCCGGTCACGCGGCGATCGAGCCGTATCAGGACCGCCGGATTCCCGACGCCGAGGCCGCTGCGCAACTGCAGACACTGGCCGAGCTGATGGCGCGCGAGCGTCTACATCTGGACCCGGCGCTGACCCTGCCCCGTCTCGCACGCCGAATCGGCATGCCCGCCACGCGGCTGTCGCAGTTGTTGAACCACAACAACCAGACCTCGTTCAAGCAGTACCTGGCGCAACTGCGCGTGATCGAGGCCAAGGCGCTGCTGCGGCAGACGCCTGCGAAGCCGCTGGAGGTCGTGGCCGAGGAAGCCGGCTTCCAGTCGATGTCGACCTTCTACAGCGCCTTCAAGAAACAGGAAGGCGCCACCCCGGCGACGTTCCGCGCGGCGCACGCCGACTCCTAGAATCGATTCCAGCACTCCGGGAAGAGATTGCAATGCATTGATTCGAAAGCGATTCGCCTAGCGTAGCGGCTCCTTCCTGCGAGCCCGCCGCATGCCTGCCTTCCGCCTTCTCATCTCGCTCCTGTTTCTCGTCCTGTCGTCCTGGCATTGCGGCTTGCCCAAGGCCCATGCGGCGGATGGCGTTGCCGAACGTGCCGGTGTCGCCCGCCCACTGACCGCTCCACCCGCAGCGTCGGTCCGCGTAGACCAGACGGCTGGACGCGGTGATCTCGCACCGCCGGTGCGCAGTGATCAGGCCCGCATCCTCTTCATCCTCGCCAGCGCCAGGGTCCACGGCAGTTCGACCATCCCGGCCAGCATCAGCTTCGGCGAAGTCGTGCACGCCTGGGATACCTTCCACGCCGCGGGCTATGCGATCGACTTCGTGACGCCCGACGGTGGCGATGTGCCCATCCTCGATGCCTACGTCGACGACGAAGTGGCGCCCCGCCTCGAAGACGCCCGCATCATGCGCGGCCTGCGCAACACGGCGACACCGGCGCAGATCGATCCCGACCGCTACCGCGCCGTCTATTACGTCGGCGGCAGCAACGCCATGTATGGCGTGCCGGAGCATTCCGCCCTGCAGCGCATCGCCGCGCATGTGTACGAGCGCAATGGCGGCGTGATCTCGGCCGTGTGCCACGGCACCGCGGGCATCGTGCATATCCGGCTCGCCAACGGCCAATACCTCGTCTCGGGCAAGCGCATCAGCGGCTATCCCGAAGACCACGAAGACCAGGACGCCGCGTACTTCAGGGAATTCCCCTTCCTGATCCGGCAGACCGTCGAAGCCCGCGGCGGCAGCTTCCACATGGTGGACAGCGAAGCCCCGTACATCGAGATCGACGGCCGCGTCGTCACCGGGCAGAACTACGCCTCCGCAGCACCTGTGGCCGAAACCGTCGTCGATGTACTGCGCGGCATCGCCGCGCAATCGTCCCGCGCCGACACAGCGCAACGCTGAAGTCCCGACCAGCGCCATCGCCGCGCGGCGGCGCTGCTGCACGCCCACCCAACCACCACCAGGACAGACCCATGCACACCTCACTCCGCGCTACCACCTTCGCAGCCGCCCTCTTTCTCCTGCTGCCGACCGCCGCCATGGCCCAGACCAGCGATCGCGACGCCGTGGATCGCGTCATGCAGACCTTCATGCGCGCGTACACCACTGCAGACAATACGCTGGCGAAAGAAGTCTTCCGAAGCGACGGCGTCATGATCGGCACCTCCGAAAATCGCGGCCCCGCGCTGGCGCAGCGCACCGGCGCGCAGTTCGCCGAAGGCTTCGACGGCAAACCCGCCGCCAACGAAGAGCAGCGCAAACGCAGCTACGAAATCGTCGACGTGGCCCGCGACCTCGCCGCGGTGCGCGTTGACCTGGACTACCCCGGCTGGCGCGGCGTGGACTACGTTGTGCTGATCAAGGGCCAAGGCCAGTGGATGATCGCCAGCAAGACCTGGACCGGCTATCTGACGTCGCGGACACCGTAATCCACGCAAACCCACCGTTGCGCCAATGGAAAAACGCGCCAGCTGCGATGCGGCTGGCGCGTTCTGTGTGCAAATTGGGCCACAAAAAGTGAGCGCGGCCTCGTGACTTGCCGGTCGCTTACGGTCCGCGGCGCTTGCCATCGTCAGCGATCGATTCAAGCCGCGATAGTCAGCGCGGCGGATCTCTCACTTTTATCCCTTCGATCACGATGCGCTGCGTGCCCTTGAGGCTTTGAAGCACTGCATCGACGGCCTTCTCGTCGAGCGCGGGCCCGAGCCACGATTTGATCGAGGGCCGCAGGCCGGACACCCTTGCCGGACTTGGTGACGCGGCCGCCTCAAGCTGCTCAAACAGTCTCAGTCGTCTGCGTCTGGCGGCGGTGACAGATGCCAGTGCAGCCGAGTCAGCAGGCGGTCGCAGATCGGTGGATCGCGGTTGCTGAGGCACACCATGGTCATGTCGTTGGTCGGATAGATCGACAGGGCGGCGCTGTTGCCGGGTGCGCCGCCGCCGTGGCCCCAGTGCGGAAACTCGGGCGGGCCTGACGAGATGAAGCCGTAGCCGTACCAGTCGGTCTGCTGCTTGATCGCTTCTTCCAGCAGCGGCAGCGGGATCAGCGTGCCGGCCTTGAGCGTCTCGACGAATCGCACTTCGTCATCGGCCGTGGTGACGCCGCCGCCTGCGGGTGTGCCGCGCCATGGGAGTTGGTCGGTGCTGGGCACCAGCGTGCCGTCGTCGGCCTGCGTGTAGCCGCGTGCGACGCCATCCATTTCTTCCAGCGTCGGGAAACGCGTGGCCGTCATGCCGGCCGGCGCGAAGATGTGTTCGGCCACGTAGTCGTAGTAACTCTGGCCGCTGACCGCCTCGACCACCGCGCCGAGCAGCAGGAAGCCGTAATTTGAATACTCGAAGTCCGATCCCGGCGGGAACGCCGGTGCGCGGTCGCCGTTGAGCTTGATCAGATCGGCGATGGAGCGCACCCAGGCGCGGTTCGCGCCTTCGTCCGGCTGCAGCACGCCGATGTCGCCGGTGCCGCCCTGATGTGCGAGCAACTGTCGGAGGGTGAGGGCCGCCATCGCCTGGTTAGGGTAGTCGGTCAGGTACTTGCCGAGTTGATCGTCCAGACCGAGCTTGCCGGCCGCGACCAGCTGCAGCACCGCCACGGCGGTGAACATCTTGCCTTGCGATGCGAACAGGAACGGCGTGTCCAACTGCACCGGCCTGTCGTCTTCGCGATTGGCGAGCCCGAACGGCTTGGCGTAGAGCCGCTGGCCGTTCTGTTCGATCACCAGCACACCCGAGAAGCGATCCGCTGCCGCCAGTTGAGTGGCGAACGCGTCGAATGCTTCCAGCGCCTTCGCCTGCGGAATCTGCAGCGGCGCCTGCGTGATGTGGTCGAGACGCCCCGATATTGCTTCTTCGACCTTCACGGTGATGCGTCGCTGGACAGGAAAGCTGCGCTCCTGCGTCAGCGCGACGAACTCCAATGGTTCGCTGCGTTCAACCGCCACCACATCCAGGCCGCCGGTCTCTTCGCGGCTGTCGAGCAGGTACTCGATGTTGTGCTCAGGCTCGCCGAATCGTCGTGCGTTGAACTCGGTCAGCGCAGCGCGTTCATTGCGGTTGAATGCGTCCAGCCATTCGTCGAACGCTGCCTCAGCAGGCTGCCTGGCTAACGCCGGCGTCACGAGGCACAGCAGCAAAGCGGCCACGCTCAACGAGATCCGCATAGACACCTCTTGCTTGTCGGTCGCCAAAGCAGCAGGTGTGATCCTGATCCAGCGGATAAGTGAGCCTCGCATCACTAGCTCCATTCAGTGATTGAGCTGAAAGCGGCGATCCCAATGGATCAGCGGTGTCAATTGATCAGGTCCGCGCGGCTCTGTGGTATGAAGATCTCTGGTCATATCGCAAGGACGCATCGAGATGAAATTGAAGGTCGTGTCTGCGGCTTTTTATATCGTGACGCTAATGGGCGCCGGGCCTGCTATCGCGCAACAGCCGGGGTCGTCTGCTTATAACACCCAGGTTCTTCCCGCTCATGGCCTAGGCGATACGAGACGCGGAATTCAGAGCTGGGGCGCGTACGCCATGGCGTCGAACTCCTTCTAGGCCTGTCGAGCAATGCTCGAAGCGAGCGCGAAGCTCGAACAAACGCAATCAAGAATTGCGCCAGTCGTGGCGGCGTCGAATGCGAGATCGTGAGTGTCTACGCAAACGGATGCATCGCGATCGCCATCAACGAAGACGCGGGATTCTACGCGACCGGATCGAACCTTGAAGAGGTCAAGCGTAGAGCTCTGGAGAACTGCGGTGAGGGATGCGAGATATTCCGCGACGAGTGTTCGCTTCCGTAGCGATGTATTGGACGTATCTCGGAGGAAATTGCTCCTTCTCCAACGCCCAGCCGTTCAACGCCCCTGACTTACTCACATCAGTGGCTTAGCTCAGAAGGCGAAGTGGGAGAAGTGGGAGAAGTGAATCTGACCCCGTTATGGGGATAGTCGCTCAGGTGCTTGCCGAGAGGATCGTCCAGGCCGAGCTTGCCGGCCGCGACCAACTGCAGCACCGCCACGGCGGTGAACATCTTGCCTTGCGATGCGAACAGGAACGGCGTGTCCAGCTGCACTGGCGTGTCGTCTTCGCGGTTGGCGAGCCCGAAGGGCTTGGCATAGAGGCGCTGGCCGTTCTGCTCGACGACCAGCACGCCCGAAAAGCGATCCGCTGCCGCCAGTTGCGTGGCGAAGGCGTCGAATGCTTCTAGCGCTCGCTTCTGCGGAATCTGCAGCGGCGCCTGCGTGATGTGTTCGAGATGCCCTGACGCTGCGTCCTCGACCTGCAAGGTGATGCGTCGCTGTACAGGAAAGCTGCGCTCCTGCGTCAGCGCGACGAACTCCAAGGGCTCGCTGCGTTCGACCACGACCACATCCAGACCGCCGGTCTCTTCGCGGCTGTCGAGCAGGTACTCGATGTTGTGCTCGGGCTCGCCGAACCGCCGCGTGTTGAACTCGGCCAGTGACGCGCGGTCGTTGCGGTTGAACGCGTCCAGCCACTCGTCAAAGGCCGTTTCGGCTGGAGGCATCGCCAAGGCCGGCGTTGCGAGGCACAACAGCAGCGCCACTATTCTCAGCGAGATCCGCATAAGCACTTCTTCCTTGCCGGTCACCTCAGCAGCGAGTATCGCCCTAGTCGAGCTGATAAGTGAACCTGAACCCGTTCCATGCTCGATGACCAGCACACCCGAAAAGCGATCCGCTGCCGCCAGCTGCGTGGCGAAGGCGTCGAACGCTTCCAAAGCTTTCGACTGCGGAATCTGCAGCGACGCCTGCATGATGTAATCGAGTCGTCGCGACGCTGTGTCCTCGACCTTCACGGTGATGCGTTGCTGGACGGGAAAGCCGCGCTCCTGCATCAACCCTACGAACTCCAAAAAGATTCGCTGCGTTCGACGGCGACCACATCCAGGCCGCCGGTCTCTTCGCGACTGTCGAGCAGGTATTCGATGTTGTGCTCGGGCTCGCCGAATCGGCGCGTGCTGAACTCGGTCAGCGCGGCGCGATCATTGCGGTTAAACGCATCCAGCCATTCGTCGAAAGCCGTTTCAGCCGGTTTCTTGGCCACAGCTGGCGCGACGAGGCATAGCAGCAACACGACTGCCTTCAACGAGATTCGCGTAAGCACTGACCCCTGCCAGTCACCCACCAGCGAGCGCTGTCCTAGTCCAGCTGAAAAGTAAACCTGACCCCGTTACTCCGGAACGTGATCCAAACCATGCGCGCATGCGCCGAAAGCTGTCGTGCCCTAGGTAGGGCTTCATGCCACCAAGAGGCGTGGCGGGTCGCCGGCCCAAAAATCAAACTATGCCAAACCACAGATCCGTCCAGGGACATTTCCCACTATGTATGCTCCATGAGAACTCCGCAGCCGTTGAACCTCTTCTTCGGGAGAAATCGCAAGCTGAAAAGTTATCGAGCCAGCACAAGATGCGTTATTCTTATAACCTGCTGAGTATTCAACTGCACCCGATCGCTGCTTAGGCAAAGCAGGAGCACAGCGTTTTGAGAGCTGCGTACAGGCGAGGTAGGGAATTTTCCCCTGAAGCGCGGATCTGACACCTTTTATTATCTCTGGGCGCGGCGTCCCATGAATGCCTCGACCCAGCGAAAACAAAACTGCCTGCGGCGCAACTAGCTTCGTAACAGCACTTGCAAAATCTTCTCCATTGGCCCTTCGTGGGAGGCCACCATGATGCGGAAAGACTAGGATTGGTGCATTAATCTCCTGATGACGCTGGACTATCAGATCAAGCGACGTTTGGCTAATGTCAGCAGCTAGTAAGCAGAACTCACGACCTTCAAAAGACACCCTAATAACCCCAGACATTGTGTTGGCGTCAAGATTTTTTCCGCCAACAGATTTTCCGCTTACTCCTGCAAGGGCCAGATCACCAAACGGATAAAGAACTGAAACAGTTGCCCTCCCGAGCCTGATCTCCCCCGGGTCAACATTTGTAAGCGCAGCGTGGATCTTGGTGCCATTCTCGGCAGCTCTAGCGCTTGACGCAAGAAATACCTTCCATGCCTGAGTGGTTCGAATAACGTCGGGATTCGCAAAGACATGCCGAACAGGACGATCGACATTCGCAAGTAGCGAAGCAGCGCCTGACACGTGATCCTCATCTCCGTGGGAAACGATCAGCGCCTCTATCACTTCGATTTCCAACCTATCGAGCGTAGCCGCGAGAGTATGCTGCGAGGCAGCATCAATTACAATTGCCGCCGATCCATATTTTAAAACTGCGCAGTTGCCATGCCCTACATCAAGGATACTTAACGTTTCCATAGGAGCTCCGGATCTCCTTCACGCGCCACCTCGAAACCGTCAAAATAAAGGTCAACTTTCTCTTGCGCGGACAGATTCGTTGACACGTAGAAAATTGCCCCCGGCTTAACCGAGCTTCTTAGATCAGGCTGAACTAAACTCAGAGGGAAGCGGACCGCATCTTGCGCATTCCACCCGTGGACAACTGCATCAACTACGGCCTCACTACCGTGGTCAAACACTGCATCAATAGTTATGGCCGTTTTTTGAGATCGACGACTGCCAGTTGGCCCTCCGCGAATCTCTCTCAAACACGCAGCCAAAGCTTCACGTAGCTCATCGGGGTCCGAGGCGTCCTGTCTACGCAGGACAACGGGAAGGTTTGCTCTAAATTTTCTAATCGCTACATCAGCCTCTTGATCCAAATACTGCGTGACTAATATTGTGGGGTGCCCCCCTTCAACTAACGCGTTTGCAAGCATAGCGCCGGTATAACCTGCCTGAGCAGCATAACCAAGTCGATGGTCGCATATCACTGCGTCGCTCTTGGAGATCAAGTCCGCGACAAAACTGACCATCGGCGCCTCCGGACTTATCCACTCCCCCTCAAGACCAGCATCCTGCAACGTGTGAACGAGGACAGCACCCGCATCGCGATTGTCATCGACGACAGCCACAGTTCTTATGTTCATCAGTTTCCTCGCTGTACAGCTGGGAAAACAAACCGAAGATGCGCACCGCGCCCTTGCCTGTTAAATGCCTCGTACTTACCACCCATGTCCTGCACCGAATCCTTGACGATAGTGAGGCCAAAACCTGTACCCGAAAGTCTTGTCGTGCGGCCTGGAAGCCAGACTTCACTTAGCGGGATAGTAAAACCAGGGCCGTTATCTTCAACATCAATAACTACCGTCCCACCCTCAATAGAGGTCGATATAATGATAATTCGATCGCCCCCTGGGGCTTCGTCACTTTCAAAAGCTCTCACTGAATTTGTCATGCAGTTGGTAACCACTGTCTCGACGAGGGACTCTGCGCCATAGATGATTAGGTCGCCTGGATGCAAATTTAGTTTAGGCTTTATCTTAGCGGTTTCCAAAATAGGCTCCCACACATCGAGCAGATCGCTGACCACCTTATTGACGTCAATGACCCCCTGCCTTCTTTTTTCCCTCTTCAGGAAATCAATCTGCATTCCAGCAAATTTTTCCAAGGCGCCGCATGACCTGCTAATAATGTCAAGACGATCACTCATCGCAGTAGCGTCCTTTGCTGAGTGAACATTTGCGACCCTGAGCCGAATACCTTTCACACTTGAAGCTATCTGACCAATTGGATGTCCGATCTCGTGCGCAAACACTGCGGCGGTCGTTCCTGCGGTTGCCAGGGACCGATACAAGAGCAGATCCTCTTTGATCGATTCCATCTTTCCCGTCAAACTCTTCTCAAATCGCTCAATCGCTTTTATTGCGTCGCCTTGTTTGTTCCCAGGCACGGAATCTTGAATGGTCTTTACGAGCTCCTCTCGCGCATTTTCTGTGCCTGTTTTAGTCGAACGCTTCGCCTCTCTTCGGCGCTCAGCATCACGTAATCGCTGCCGAGCGAACCATTCCAGCGCATCCTTCGCGAATCTTCGAATCTCATTGAACTCCACAGAGTCGATGAATCCAAAACGATCAGTCTTCTGTCGGAGCCGACCCAATGGATCTTCGATAACCACACGGCCGACGCTGGTGTTAGTGGACGGTCTCTCCTCGGGACTTCTGGCTCGCGAAAGATTCATGTCGAGCCAATCAAAACCAGCATCTCCGTACGGAGGCACCCTGAAGCCTCTGTGGTAGAGGTGAACACCTCCCACCATCTTTAACCACTCACGTACTTCGCCGATCGTGGCTCCACGCCCTGTAAACGTTTCCCTGTTGAGTACATAGACATATAGCTGAAACTTTGTGACAGGCGCGGCGTAATTGGGTGATTGACCCTTGGTCAAACCCCAGCCCACTGAGCTACCGGAATATAGTTTAGCGCCTTTCCAGTCCTTGACCTCTGCCACTGCGCTCCCGTCTTGTCGAATCGAAGCTTCAAGAACAAGCTCCGCTTCATTCAGATATCCCATCTCGACTCTTTTCTCGAGTTCGGGATAGGAGGCCGCGTGAAGCTTGATGGCGAAGCCGTTGCTCTCCTTGAACGGGCTGGTTAGTAAAACTAGAGCTCGCCCTAATCGATCTATTTCTGCCCCCGTTAAAGCTCGAGTCAAATCAGAAAGAGTTATTTCGGTGCCCGAATCTGGCTTTGACGTACGCTTTACCTCCAGAGCAACGTCCTCTACCACACGCTTCTTGTCGAAAACGGACCACTTAATTTCGAGAGAGTGCGCGGCGCTAGGCAGCGTCCCGGGAACTCTGGTGGTCATCTTTACACTGGATCCCGCGCGCATCGCTGCAAGTCGCCCCAGACCTTTGTCACCTACGACGAGTCGACCGCCGGGTGTTTTCTGAGAAGCACTTTTAGAAGAACCACCCAGTAGAAGCCATCCGTCGACAATTTGGCCCCGAGTCATGCCTCTACCGTTATCGCTTATCTTTATTTCTCCCCCTGGGACTTTCGTATTAGAGAGCGCTATCTCACAGCGAGTTGCATCGGCATCGTAGGCATTTCGGACCAGCTCAATTATGGCTTGATCTAGATTCGGAACAAGCTCTTCGCCCAATCGACTTAGTATCGAGGGAGCAAACTTGAAGGTTGGTTTTCGCCGCAAGGGCACCTTCCTTTTCTTCCTTGCCATAACTACCCTCCATATCTATGAAACGGCATTTCCTTAATTGCGCCAACTGTGAGATGGCGGCATCGCATATTCTTGTTTAGCCAGTCATCCGTCCGAGGATCCTCGAGACTTCGAATCAGTTCTAGGCACTCCGATAGGCCTCCGTTTAGCGGGTGAACCACCAAGAGATGATTTTCGACCAGCACAGGGCGGCCAACATCGATCACAGTGGCTACTGCGCGCTTCTTATCGGAAGGGCTAGAAGTTCTCCTGATTACTACGAACGGACCCGATACGTCCTTCGAATCGTATGCTGCCCATCGAAAGGCATCCTTCAGAACACCCCATCGCTGCAGCGACCTTGCTGCGATGTAGGGCCTGAGCGCCCCATCTTCGGTATCTCTATGGGGAACAACTGCCCCTACGGAAACTTTGTAGAAGTCAGATATCTTTTCGGCTGAACCTGCACTCTGCGACGATTCGGTTTGAATCACAGCCTTCTTACCAACTACTCCTGAGAAAATCGCGACATCGACATCCACACCGCAAGAGAATTTACCGTAAGACTCGATAACTAAATTCGGAATAATCTCGCTAAGAAAATATCTGAACTTTTGGTAATTTCTTCCGCATCTCAGTACATCGGGGACAAGCGCGACAAAGGCAACGCCTTTTGGTGAGGCTCTAGCAATCTTTTCTAGATGGAAGGCGGCCGCTGACTTACTACCTCCTCCATTTATGCCGCCAGGGTGGTTTATTCTTTGATATGGCGGATTGGTAATAACACAGTCGCCGGCAACAAGTGCAATATCCGTTCTAAGAAAGTCAGCCGCACGAAATCCGCGTGGAACCAAAAAGACTTCCAAGCCTGGCTTTCGAAATTCCTTATGTTTAACCATCGCTAGCGAAACAAGTCGCAACCACAGTATTCGAAGAAATTCAGGCTCCAGATCCACGGCAACTAGACGCTCGGACCAGCGCCGAAGGGTCTCGTTCACGGTATCTTTCTTACGAAACCGCTTAGCGACCTCGATGAGTAAGTCCCCGGTTCCCGCGCTCGGATCTATATATCGAATCCATTTTCCTTTCGGGATTTTTTCAGCAAGAACCGATGCCCACTCCTTGCCTGAGAAGAAGATTCCCGTGGTTCGCCTAGAACCACGATCGAGCCGCGCGTAAACATCCGCTGTCAACCGGCCATCAATAGCACTCAGATAGAGCTTCTTTCGATGCTCCAGAGTAAGGGCATTCTCGACGTGGTGGAGCCAATTATCGGCAACAGTATTGAGTGAAGAGGACTGCACAATGATCAGTTTGGAGGAAGATCGACACTAGACTACTTCACCTCCCGACCTTAGCCCATGGCTAACTTCAGTGGTATCCGAGAAAAAAGAGGGCGGCCCTTAGCCGCCCTCCATTTGGTCCATCAACGCTTTAGATCAAACCCCAACCGGATTCGCCTTCTCCGGATCGATCTTGTACAGCTTGATCGCCCGGGCCACATCCTTGCCGGTCATCTTGCCGTCCTTCATCAGGCCTTCGATGGCGGCCTGGGCGATGTAGTAACGATCGACCTCGAAGTGGCGGCGCAGGTTGGCGCGGGTGTCGGAGCGGCCGAAGCCGTCGGTGCCGAGCACGGTGTACGTGGCCGGGACGAAGGCGCGGATCTGGTCGGCGAACGCGCGGACGTAATCCGTGGCGGCGATGACCGGGCCCTGGCGGCCTTCGAGCAAGGTAGTAACGTAGGCCTTGCGCGGGGTCTTGGCTTCGGGGTTGAAGCGGTTCCAGCGCTCGACGTCCCAGCCGTCACGACGCAGCTCGGTGAAGCTGGGGCAGGACCAGATGTCGGCGGTGACGCCGAAGTCCTTGTCCAGCAGTTCGGCGGCGGCGATGGCTTCGCGCAGGATGGTGCCCGAGCCCAGCAGCTGCACGCGCAGCTCGCCCTTCTTGGCCTTGCCGGCATCCTTGAGCAGGTACATGCCCTTGATGACGCCCTCGGCCGCGCCTTCGGGCAGCGCCGGGTGGCTGTAGTTCTCGTTCATCAGGGTGAGATAGAAGAACTCGTCCTCCTGCTGGTCGAGCATGCGCTGCATGCCGTAGTGCAGGATCACGGCCACTTCGCCGGCGAAGGTGGGGTCGTAGGCGCGGCAGTTCGGGATGGCGCCGGCCAGCAGGTGGCTGTGGCCGTCTTCGTGCTGCAGGCCTTCGCCGTTGAGCGTGGTGCGGCCGGCGGTGGCGCCGAGCAGGAAGCCGCGGGCGCGCATATCGGCAGCCTGCCACGCGGAGTCGCCGATGCGCTGGAAGCCGAACATCGAGTAGTAGATGTAGAACGGCAGCATCGGCACGTCGTTGGTGCTGTAGCTCGTCGCCGCGGCCATCCAGCTGGAGAACGCGCCGGCTTCGGTGATGCCTTCTTCCAGCACCTGGCCGGCCGCGTCTTCGCGGTAGTACGAGAGCTGGTCACGGTCGACCGGCTTGTACTTCTGGCCCTGCGGGGCGTAGATGCCCAGCTGGCGGAACAGGCCTTCCATGCCGAAGGTGCGGGCTTCGTCGGCGACGATCGGCACCACGCGCGGGCCCACCTGCTTGTCGCGCAGGATGATCGACAGCGACTGCACGAACGCCATGGTGGTGCTGATCGAACGCTCGCCGGTGTCCTGCATCAGGCGGTCGAACACCTTGAGCTCCGGAGCTTTCAGGGTCTCGGTGCTCTTGCGGCGACGCTGCGGCAGGAAACCGCCCAGCGCCTGGCGGCGCTCGAGCATGTAATGCACTTCCTCGGAATCCTTGCCCGGGTGATAGAACGGGATTTCGCCGTCCTTGAGCGCGGCATCGGACACCGGAATCTTGAAGCGGTCGCGGAAGGTGCGCACGGCTTCGTCGTCGAGCTTCTTGGTGTTGTGAGTCGGGTTGAGCGCTTCACCGGCGCTGCCCAGGCCGTAGCCCTTGACCGTCTTGGCGAGGATGACCGTGGGCTGGCCCTTGGTGTCCATCGAGTTCTGGTAGGCGGCGAAGACCTTGTGCGGATCGTGGCCGCCGCGGTTGAGGCGCCAGATGTCGTCGTCGCTGAGGCTGGCGACGAGGTTCGCGGTTTCCGGGTACTTGCCGAAGAAGTGCTCGCGCGTGTACGCGCCGCCGAACGCCTTGCAGTTCTGGTACTCGCCGTCGACGGTCTCCATCATCAGCTTCTTGAGCATGCCGTCCTTGTCTTTCGCCAGGAGCGGATCCCAGTAGCTGCCCCAGACGGTCTTGACGACGTTCCAGCCGGCGCCACGGAAGCCGCCTTCCAGTTCCTGGATGATCTTGCCGTTGCCGCGCACCGGGCCGTCGAGGCGCTGCAGGTTGCAGTTGATGACGAAGACCAGGTTGTCGAGGCCTTCGCGACCGGCGACCGAGATCGCGCCGAGGCTTTCCGGCTCGTCCGTCTCGCCGTCGCCCATGAAGCACCACACCTTGCGGTCGGACTTGGGCATCAGCCCGCGGGCTTCGAGGTACTTCCAGTAGCGCGCCTGATAGATGGCGGCGATCGGGCCCAGGCCCATCGAAACCGTGGGCACCTGCCAGTAATCGGGCATCAGCCAGGGATGCGGATAGGACGAGATGCCCTGGCCGTCGACTTCCATGCGGAAGTGGTCGAGCTGGTCGGCGGTGAAGCGGCCTTCGAGGAACGAGCGCGCGTAGATGCCCGGCGAGCTGTGGCCCTGCGTGGCGATGACGTCGCCCGGGTGGTCGGCCGACGGCGCGCGGAAGAAGTGGTTGAAGCCCACGTCATACAGCGTGGCGCTGGAGGCGAAGCTGGCGATGTGGCCGCCCAGGTCGCCCGGCTTGCGGTTCGCGCGCACCACCATCGCCATCGCGTTCCAGCGGATGATGGAGCGGATGCGCCATTCCAGCTCGGAATTGCCCGGCATCTTCGGCTCGAGATGCGTGGGGATGGTGTTGACGTATTCGGTGGTCGGCGCGAACGGCAGATGCGCACCGGCGCGGCGCGTCAGCTCGACCATATTCTCGAGCAGCTGGTGGGCGCGTTCCGGACCGCCGACGTCGATGACCGCTTTGAGCGACTCGACCCACTCGCGGGTCTCGGTCGGATCGGGGTCGTTCTGCAGGACGTCGTTCAGCCAGTTCATTCTGTGCTCCAGCGCGGCGCGCATGCCCGCGTCTCATGGGGGTCGTTCGGACCCTGAATTCTAGCAGGGGGCCGCGATTGACACCGGACGCCAGCGGACGGTCCGCGTTGCCACGCGGGTGGGCCTCGGCGATGATCCCGTGTTCAGGGGTGGATGCGGCATCATGCGCGACCGCTCCGCCCGCGCGAGACGCCTGCTCCGATGCCGCACACCGCCCCCACCCCCTCTCTGCTGAGTCGCTGGCGCCTGCCCGCGCTGGGCATTGCGATCGTGGCGATCGTGGTGGGCCCGTTCCTGATCATGCGTTCTGCGATCAGCGAAGCGGATTACGCGACCGAGAAGGTGCTGCACACCCGCGAGGTGGAAACGCTGATGCAGACGGTGGCCGCCGATGCACGCAGCCTCGAGGCGGCCGCGATGACCCGCGCCCGCGGCATCGACAGCCCGCTGCTGCGCCAACGCATCGACGAGGCCAACGCCCGCATCCTGCCGAACGTGGACGCGGTGCTGGCCCTGACACGCGACAACCCCGAACAGCAGGCCCGACTGGGCGCGTTGCGCAGCAATCTGGAGCAGCGCCTCGCCCGGATCGACGCGGTGACCCGCGCGGCCGAGTCCGCCACCGACGACCAGATCGACAACATGGTCGTGCTCAACCCGATCCAGCGCCTGGTCATGGACATCGTGGCCGACGAGCAGCGGCTGCTCGAGGCCCGCGCCGGCAGCGCGTATCGCGCCGATCGCAACGCCGACATCGCCCGCTGGACCTCGATGCTGGTGCAGCTGGCCCTGCTGCTGGGCGCGAGCTATTTCGCGCTGCGCGAGCAGAGCGGCCGTCGCCAGGCCGAAGGGCTCGCGGCACGCGCCAGTAACCGTTCGGCACTGGTGCTCGACAGCGTGCGCGAGCCGATCGTGCTGATCGACCGCGACCAGCGCGTGGTGATGCACAACGCCGCGTTCGCGGAACTCTATGGCGTGGAAGGCGGCGAGATCCGCGGCGAGCGGCTGGCCGAGATCGGCGAAGGCGCGTGGGACCACGCGGAAACGCTGCGCCGCCTGCACGACGTGCTGGCCCGCGATCGCGAGCTGTGGGATCACCGCCTCAGCCAGAGCACGGTCGACGGCATCGAACGCACCATGCTGATCAACGCGCGCCGCATGCCGCTGCCCGACCGCGAGGATGCGGTGGTGCTGGTGACCGCGTCCGACGTGACGGCGCAGACGATCAGCGAACGCCAGATCCGCGAGCTCAACCAGCAGCTCGAAGGCAAGGTGGAGCAGGTCTCGGACGTCAACCGCGAACTGGAAGCCTTCAGTTATTCGGTCTCCCATGATCTGCGCGCGCCGCTGCGCCACATCGCCGGCTTCGCCGACAAGCTGGGCCGGCACCTCGGCACCGAGGTCGACGAGAAGACCACGCATTACCTGGGCGTCATCGGCGGTTCGGCGCGGCGCATGTCGGCGCTGATCGACGATCTGCTGGTGTACTCGCGCCTGGGCCGCAGCGCACTGCGCCTGCAGAGCGTGGACCTGCAGTCGCTGGTCGCCGACACCCGCGCGATGCTCGATTCGAACGCGGCATCGGAACACCCCGGCCATCGCATCGAATGGACGATCACGCCGCTGCCGATCATCGTCGGCGACGAGAACATGCTGCGCCAGGTGTGGCTCAACCTGCTGGGCAACGCGGTCAAGTACAGCACCGGCAGCGAGCCGGCGAAGATCGAGATCGATTGCCGCCGCGCCGCCGATGGCGGTTACCAGTTCAGCGTGCGCGACAATGGCGCCGGCTTCGACATGCAGTACGCGGGCAAGCTGTTCGGCGTGTTCCAGCGCCTGCATTCGGCGACCGAGTTCCCGGGCACCGGCGTGGGTCTGGCCAGCGTGCGTCGCGTGCTGGGTCGCCACGGCGGCCGCATCTGGGCCGAAGCCGAGCCCGGCAAGGGCGCCACGTTCCACTTCACCCTGCCTGCTTCGGTTGCCGAAGCGGGTGCATCTTCAACTCCAGGACATTCCCTGACATGAGCGAAATCCGCACGATCCTCCTCGCCGAGGACAGCCCGCACGACGCGGAAATGGCCATCGACGCCCTGCGCGACGCCCATCTCGCCAACCCCATCGTGCACGTGGAAGACGGCGTGGAAGCGCTCGACTATCTGCTGCAGCGTGGCAAGTACGCCGACCGCGCACCGGGCGATCCCGCGGTGCTGTTGCTCGACATCAAGATGCCGCGCATGGACGGCCTGGAAGTGCTCAAGCAGCTGCGCGAGCACGAAACGCTCAAGCGCATGCCGGTGGTGATCCTGTCGTCGTCGCGCGAGGAAAGCGATCTGGCGCGCAGCTGGGACCTCGGCGTGAACGCCTATGTGGTCAAGCCGGTCGACGTGGACCAGTTCTTCGAAGCCGTGCGCACGCTCGGCAAGTTCTGGGCCGTGCTCAACGAAACGCCCGACGAAGAATGACCGTCGTGACCGCGCCGCTGCGGGTGCTGATCGTCGACGACTCCCGCGACGACGCCGAGCTCACCGAGCTCGCCCTGCGCGATGCGGGTATCGAAGTGGAAGTCCGCCGCGCCTATGGCGAGGCGGGCCTGACCGACCTGCTGCGTGATTTCAAACCGCAGGTGGTGCTGTCGGATGTGAACCTGCCGGGTTTCTCCGGCGCCGAAGCGATGGGCCTGTCGCGCGCAATGCTGCCCGGTGTGCCGGTGGTGTTCCTGACCGGCTCGGAGATCGGTGTGCCGGGCGAGGAATTGCCGGTTGGCGACGGTCTGGTGTTCAAGGACGCGTTGGAATTGCTGCCGGATGTGGTGCGGGGGCTCGTCGCGGCGTAAGTGGTACTGACGGATTGCGCGTGGTGTTGCGCGCTTGAGACGTGTGGCGCTGCTGGGTGTGCGCGGCGCTGGTGGGGGATGGGTTTCGCTTTGCTTTGTCCATCCAAAGAAGGTCTGGCGCGTGGCCGCGGCTGGGAAACTGCGATCGTTGGCCCTCACCCCAACCCCTCTCCCAGGGGGAGAGGGGCTCAAAAAGCTGGGCCTTGCGATTAACCGAGCCCTCTCCCTCCGGGAGAGGGGTTGGGGTGAGGGCAGCGCGGACTAGACCGGTTCGAATCTCATCCCAGCGCAGCGGCATGACGACACGGCGCAAACAGGTCCAGATCCGGCGCGTAAGCACGCGTCCGCACCCCGAACACCCCCAGCACCGAATGGAACAGGTTGTCGTGACTCAGCGGCAAGGCGGACCGTGCGCGCAGGCAGCGCATGTCGAGGTCCAGATCGGCGGCGAGCCCCGACGAGACCCACGTGATCATCGGTACATGCAGCTGCTGCGACGGTGCGATCGCGTACGGCGCGCCGTGCAGGTACAGGCCGTATTCGCCGAGCGATTCGCCATGATCGGACACGTACAGCAGCGCGGCATCGTGGCCCTGTTGCTGCTGCACGAGATCCAGTGCGCGTGCGAGAAAAGCGTCGGTGTAGCCGATCGCATTGTCGTAGGCGTTGGCGATCTGCGCAGGCGTGCAGCGGCTCAGTTCCGCAGTGTGGCAGGCGGGCTTGAAGGTCTCGTACGCGGCGGGATAACGCTCGAAGTAGTTTGGCCCGTGGTTGCCGAGCTGGTGCAGCACGATCATCAGATCGCCGGGCGTGGCGTCGATGCGCGCGCGCAGACCGGCCAGCAGGATGTCGTCGAGACAGCGATCGCCCTCGCACAACGCGGGCGCATCACTGGCCTGTGTGTGCTCGATGCCGGTGCCGTCGCACACGCCCTTGCAGCCGGACTGGTTGTCGCGCCAGCGCACGTCCACACCGCTGCGCGACACGACATCGAGCAAAGACTCGTGCGCGCGGATCGCGGCCTTGTCGTAATGCGCGCGGCCCTGCAGCGAGAACATGCACGGCAGCGAGACTTCGGTGCTGGTGCCGCAGGCCTGCACGTCGTTGAAGTTCACCACGTCGCGTTGCGCCAACTGTGGGGTGGTCTGGCGTGCGTAGCCGTTGAGGCCCCAGTTCTGCGCGCGCACCGTCTCACCGACGACGAGCACCAGCAGCCGTGGTTTCTCGCCGGGGGGACGCAACGCACGCGCGGCATCGGCCGCGATCGGCAGGCGCTGGCCGGGCGGCGGTTCGGGTGCTTCGGTCAATGCGCGCACCGTGGACACCACGAGGTTGCCCGGCGTGATGCGGTAGCGCAGCGCGTGGTCGCTGCGCATCAGCGCGAACATGCCCTGGGACGACAGCAGCACGGCGATCGTCGCCAGCAGCGCCATCGCACCGAGAAACAACGCGCGCGCGGCGATCGCCTGGCGCAGCGGACGCGGTTTCACCCGCACCCAGGCCAGCACGACCAGCGGCGGCCCGGCCTGCAGCAGGACATGCAGCACCAGCCATGGCGACAGCAGCTCGCGGCTTTCGGCGGGATCGGTGTGCAGGACGTTGAGAATCATCTCGACATCGAACAGCACCGCGTAATGGCGCATGTAGAACGTGGCGAACGCGGTGACCACGATCAGCGTGGCCAGCACCGGTCGCAACGCGCGACCGATCGCGACGAAGCCGAACAGAAATGCGTGCAGCGCGAAGATCGCCACGCACAACGAGGCCAGAAGACCGGGCGAGGCGCCGTCGTGCACGGCCGCCTGCCAGAACCCGACGTTGCAGATCGCGACGAAGTACAGGCAGGTGCCCGCGAGCAGGGATTCGGACGCGACCTGCGGACGCGTCAGCCAGCCGCTGCGTTGCGCCTGCACCAGCGACCCACGCCAGGGACGCGCACTCATCGCACTGCCCCGTGTGCTGCGTGGATGGGTGCCGTGCGCGCGGATATGGATTCGCGCAGCTGCGCAGGCAGCCAGACGCGTGCCGACAGCGCCGCGACCAGCCAGCACAGCGTCAGCGCCCACAGATCGTGCGAGAGAAAATGCGCGCCGCGCAGCTGCTGCACGATGCCAAAGACCAGACCCAGCGCGAGTCCGAACGCAAGGCCGAGATGTCGCAAGTTCCGCAGCGATGGAGCTGCAGCGCACGCGAAGTACAGCGCGATCCACGCATAGCCGGCTGCGGCATGCGCCGCCGGAAAGCAGGCCGCCGGGCCGAGTGCCGCGGGGCGCGCGTCGAACGGCGACAGCCACGGATGCGTGCCGCCGTAGCGCTGCAGATCCCACGGGCAATCGATGCCGGTGCGCGTCTTGAGAACCGCCACCAGCAATGTGGCGAGCGGCACCGTGGCCAGCACGTAGCCGAGCGGTCGACGCCATGCCTGCGGCAAGTGACCGCTCCAGGTCAGACCCCATGCAACGGCCGCCAGCATCCAGCAGCCGATGCTGAAACGGCGCCCGCCGACGTGCAGCAGGTCCGCGCTCCACCAGGCGTCGCGCGCGGCCCAGGCGCCGCCCTGCCAAGCGTAGAGGTGATCGGCCCACCAGGCGTCGCCGCCCGTTGCGGCCAGCAGCAGCGTGAGTGCAACCGCGCCGGCGCATACACCGAGCAGTGCCGGCATGCGCGTGAGGGATTCGGCGGTCACAGCACGCAGATCCAGACCGCGGCGTGCATCAGCAAGCTGACCGTGACCGCCGCCGAGCCCGCGTCCTTGGCCTTGCCGCTCAGCGCATGCCAGTCGGCGCTGACGCGATCGACGACCGCCTCGATCGCGGTGTTGAGCAGTTCGACGACGAGCACGAGGCCGAGCGTGGCGATCAGCAGCGCGCGTGCGAGCGGCGCGACATCGAGCGCGAACACGAGGACGAGCAACGGGGCGCCGAACAGCAATTCCTGGCGGAACGCGGCTTCACTGCGCCAGGTGTCGACCAGGCCGCGCCAGGAATGCCCGGTTGCGCGCAACAGGCGCACGGCACCGGTGGAGGGAGGGTTGCGCATCGGCAGGCTCTGCCGGGAATCCGTCCCGGCTTGTCGCGGCGCAGGATCGACAGCGCCACGTCGGAGCGGGGTCGGAGAGATGTTCGTTGGGGATTAAGGCGGGGGTTTTCGCCTTCATTCGCGGGCTGCGGTGGGATCACCGCGGGCGTCTACCCTCACCCCAACCCCTCTCCCGGAGGGAGAGGGGCTCGATCATGCGAGCGTGCTGCCTTTAGCCCTTCTCCCAGGGGGAGAGGGCCTCGATCACGCGAGCGTGCTGCCTTTCCCAGGGGGAGAGGGGCTCGATCATGCGAGGGTGCTGCCTTTAGCCCCTCTCCCCTTGGGAGAGGGGTTGGGGTGAGGGCAGACGCGTCGCATCGGCCAATTCCGAAGCGACTTGGATCCAACGGCCCGGATCAGTTCCGCCGCGAACGGAGCGTTCGCCCCATCCCAACCTTCCACCCGTAAAGGGCGCAATGCCCCGCTGGCGGGGGAAGGCGCTGTTCAACGCGAGGCCGGAACCTCGCGCGAACGCACCCTCAATCCTCCGCCAGCTGCGCCTTGCGGATCTGCGCGTCCACCGCGGCGATCGCGGTCATGTTGATCACGCGGCGCGGGGTGGCCGACGGGGTGAGGATGTGGGCCGGCTTGTTGACGCCCATCAGGATCGGGCCGAGTGCGGCGCCGCCGGTCATCACGCGGATCATGTTGTAGGTGATGTTGGCGGCGTCCATGTTCGGGAACACGAACAGGTTCGCGCGGCCGCTCAGGGTGGTGTCGGGGAGCATGCGGCGACGCAGGGATTCGTCCCACGCGGTGTCGCCCATCATCTCGCCATCGAACTCGAACTTCGGCGCGCGACGCTTGAGGATGTCGTACACCTCACGCATCTTGCGCGCGCTCGGGTCGTCGTGGCTGCCGAAGTTGGAATGCGACAGCAACGCGACCTTCGGCTCGATGCCGAACAGCTTCAGGCGATACGCGCCCTGGATGGTGCTCTCGGCAATCTGCTCGGCGGTCGGGTCGGGCTGCACGTGCGTGTCGAGGAAGAACCACAGGCCCTGGTCGTTGACCACGCCGGTCATCGCCGAGGTGCTCTGCAGGCCCGGGTCGAGACCCAGCACGCTGCGCACATAGCCCAGCTTCTTGTGGAAGCGGCCGACGATGCCGGTGATCATCGCGTCGGCTTCGCCGCGGTCGACCATGATCGCGGCGATGAGCGTCGGACGCGAACGCAGCAGGTTCTTCGCCGAGTCCGGGGTCACGCCACGACGCGCGGTCAGCGCGTGGTAATGCTGCCAGTACTCGTTGAAGCGGGGATCGTCGTTGATGTTGGTCAGTTCGAAATCGCGACCCGCGACCAGGCGCAGGCCCAGTCGCTTGATGCGCATGTCGATGACGTCGGGACGGCCGATCAGGATCGGAAACGCCAGGCCTTCGTCGACCACGGTCTGCACCGCGCGCAGCACCACTTCCTCTTCGCCTTCGGCATACACCACGCGCTGACGGTCGGCGCGTGCGCGATCGTAGGCGGGCTTCATCGCCAAGCCGGTGCGATGGATGAACTGGCCGAGCTTCTCGCGGTAGGGCTGCATGTCGTCCATCGGACGCAGCGCGATGCCCGAGGCCATCGCGGCTTCGGCAACGGCGGGCGCGACGATGGTCAGCAAGCGCGGGTCGAACGGGCGCGGAATGATGTACTCGCGGCCGAAGCTCGGGATCTCTTCGCCGTAGGCGCTGCCCAGATCGCTCGCTTCTTCCTTCGCCAGCTGCGCAATGGCATGCACGCAGGCGAGCTTCATCGCCTCGTTGATGCCGGTTGCGCCGACATCGAGTGCGCCGCGAAAAATGTACGGGAAGCAGACCGCGTTGTTGACCTGATTGGGGTAGTCGCTGCGGCCGGTCGCGATGATCGCGTCCGGGCGCACGCGCTTGGCGTCCTCCGGCATGATTTCCGGGTACGGGTTGGCCAGCGCGAGGATCACCGGATTCGGCGCCATGCCCTCGACCATTTCCGGCTTAAGGATGCCGCCGGCCGACAGGCCGAGGAACACGTCCGCGCCTTCGAGGATCTCGGCCAGGGTGCGCTTGTCGGTGTCGCGCGCGTAACGCGCCTTGTCCGGGTCGAGATTGTCGCGGCCGGTGTGGATCACGCCGTCGCGGTCGAAGGCGAGGATGTTCTCGGGCTTGAGGCCCAGTGCGACCAGCATGTCCAGACACGCGATGCCCGCGGCGCCCGCACCGGTGGTGGCGAACTTGACGTCCTCGATGCGCTTGCCGGCGATCTCGAGCGCGTTGACGATCGCCGCGCCGACGATGATCGCGGTGCCGTGCTGGTCGTCGTGGAACACCGGGATCTTCATCCGCTCGCGCAGCTTGCGCTCGACGATGAAGCACTCCGGTGCCTTGATGTCTTCGAGGTTGATGCCGCCGAAGGTCGGCTCGAGGCTGGCGATGATCTCGACCAGCTTGTCGGGATCGGTCTCGTCGACTTCGATGTCGAACACGTCGATGCCGGCGAACTTCTTGAACAGCACGCCCTTGCCTTCCATGACCGGCTTGCCGGCCAGCGCGCCGATGTTGCCCAGGCCCAGCACCGCGGTGCCGTTGGAGATCACTGCGACCAGATTGCCGCGCGCGGTGAGCTCGCTGGCCATGTTGGGGTCGCGGACGATCTCCTCGCAGGCGTAGGCGACACCCGGCGAATACGCCAGCGCGAGATCGCGCTGGGTCAGCATCGGCTTGGTCGCGCTGACCGTGATCTTGCCGGGCGGCGACGCGCGGTGATAGTCGAGGGCGGCCTGGCGGAATTCGTCGTTGGACATCGTCGGGGGATCTGCTCTGGAAAAAAATGACGCGGGACAGGATTCTAACCCCGCCCCGCGCAAACCCCTGGACGGGGGCGTGTGGTCCGCTTCAGGACCGGTCGGAACGGCCGGTCAGAACACGACCTGGGTGCGGATGTTGAAGGTATTGCCCGAATCCTGGCCCGCGTAGGCGCCGACCTGGTTGTCGGTATTCCAGCGCACGTAGTTGAACATCACGCGCGACCAGTTGTTGAGGTACCAGTTCAGGCCCAGCGTCCACGAATCGGCCTCGCCGCCGCGGCGCGCGTCGGTGAAGTCGTACTTGTCGTAGCGCGTCGCCAGTTCCCACGCGCCGATGCCGCCATCGGTGACCGGGCGCGCGACGCGGGTGGTGCCCCAGACGCCCGAGCGGGCGCTGAAGCCGGGCTTCTCGCCGGTGATCAGCCAGCCGGCGTACGCCGAATGCGCTTTCTGGTCGACATCGCCGACCGAAGTCGAGCGCAGCGTGGTTTCGCTGGTTTCGGCGAACGCCCAGAAGTTGCTGAAGGTGCCGCCCAGTTCCGCGCCCCAGACCTTCTCGCCGGTGACGTCGTTGATGGCGCTGGCCGACACGCGCACGTTGTCGTTGAAGCGCGAGGCCACGCGCGGCGTGCGGTTGATGCGGTTGGTGTCGATGCCGTAGTCCTCGTGCACGTACCAGCCACCGACATGCAGGAAACCCGCCGGACGCTTGATCGGGTTCACGTGACCGCGGAACGAGTAGGTCAGCGAATCGGTCTCGGTGCCGGTGTTGCCCACATCGTCGCCGGTCACACCGAAGCTGGTGTGCCAGTTCTGACCGATCATCTTCATCTGCACGCCGAGGCCGAAGTAGCCGCTGGCGGGCATGCCGACGCTGGCGACCGCGTTGCGCTCCATGAAGGGCGTGCGGGTGAGCGTGGTGCTGGAATCGATGGCGCGGTCTTTGAGCTTGTTGCCGACGTAGAACTCGGTGGGAATGCTGCCGAGCATCGTGTCCCAGCTCAGATAGGCATCGGACAGGCTGACGGTGTTGTCCGAGAGTTCGGCGTCGATCTTGTAGCCCAGCGCGCCGATGGTGCCCTGCGCGCCGAGACGCGCCTGACGCAGGTTGGTGCCGGTGATGTTGCGGTCGTCGAAGCTGGAGCCGTGCGTGGACGAGAAGTCCACCAGCACGCGGCCGCGCGGATTGAAGGTGAAGCTGCGGTCGCTGCTGCGGAACTCGGGACCGCCGCGGCGCCAGCTGACGTTCCCACCGCCGCCACCGCCACCACCGGCGGCGAGCTGCGCGACCTGGGCCTGCAGGATCGCCATGTCGTCCTGGCGGGTGTCGGCGACCGCGGCATCGATCTGCGCCTGCACGCCATCGGCCGGCGCTGCCGCAGGTGCGCCGGCGACGGCCGGTGCGCCCATCGCGTCGAGACGCTGGTTGAGCGCCTGGAGCTGCGCGGATTGCTGCTCGATCTGCGCGGCCTGCAGGCGGATCAGTTCACGCAGTTCGGTTTCGGTGGCGGTATCGGCGGCAAGGGCGGGCAGCGTGGCCAAGCCCAGCAGCGCGCCGGCAGCCAGCGCGCGGGTGTGTGTGCGATTCATTCGGTGGTCTCTCCCGTGGAACAGATGCAAAGGCGTGGACGGCTCAGTCGCCGTCTTCTTCGAGATCGGCGTCGTCGCTGTCGACCGGTGGCGGTTTCAGCGGCGCGGTCTGGCCCGTCAACGGCTGCAGGCTGACCGGCGGCGCGGCCATGAAGCCGTTCGCGCGCGCCCAGGTGACGAACAGGCGCGGCCATTGCGCGACCTGCGTGCCCGGCTTGCCGAGGCCCCAACTGTGGCCGCCGCGATCGAAGACGTGCAGTTCCGCCGGCACGTTCTGCGCGCGCGCGGCCTGGAACATCAGCAGGCTGTGGTTGACGTCGGCGATGCGGTCATCGGCGGCATGGGCGAGGAACACCGGCGGCATGTCGCTGCGCACGTGGTCTTCGACCGAATACGCCTCGACGGCGTCGGCCTGCGTGGCGAGTTCGCGGCGGCTGCGCGTGGTGTCGTACGGCGGCTTCAGCGTGACCACCGGATAGAGCATCGCCAGGAAATCCGGACGCGACGGCAGGCGGTCGCTGGCATCGAGCGCGGGGTAGAAATCGTGGTCGAAACGCGTGGCGAGAATGCCGCCCAGGTTCGCGCCGGCGGACGAACCCATCACACCGATCTTCGTGGGATCGATGCCGAGTTCGCTGGCGTTCGCGCGCAGCAGGCGCATCGCACGCTGGCCGTCGGCGAACGGTGCGGATGCCGGCCAGCCGTCGACCGGCATGCGGTAATACAGCACCGCCGTGGTCACGCCGATCGACGCGAGCCACTGCGCCATCGGACGCGCCGCGGTGCCGACCTGGATGCGGAAGTAGCCACCGCCGCCGAGGATCAGCACCGCGGTGCCGTTCGGATTCGCCGGGCGATGGATCTCCAGTCGCGGTTGCGAGACGCGGGTGACCGCGCCCATCGAACTGCCTTCGTTGCCGATCTGTTCCGGGCCGCTGACGATCTGCGGCAGATGGCCATCCGGCCATAGGTTGAGTGTCTGCGTGCCGGTCTGGGCATGTGCCAGGCCGGTGCAGGTGAGCAGGAGGCCGGCGATCAGGCCGGCCCAGCGGTGTCGTGTCGTCATGGGTCCCCTCCCAGGGCGTTGCGTGTGAATCGTTTCAAGCCGCGTGCGCGCCCTCAGTCCAGCGCGAGCACGTTGCGATCGCCCGGGCCTGCCGCCGGATCGGGCGCGGCGGCCACCGGCAGCGGCTTGCCATCGAGCGCGGCGGCCAGCTGGTCGCGGTCGAGCGCGCCTTCCCAGCGCGCGACGACCACGGTGGCGACGGCATTGCCGATGAAGTTGGTGATCGAGCGGCACTCGCTCATGAAGCGGTCGATGCCAAGGATCAGCGCCATGCCCGCGACCGGCACCGTCGGCACCACCGACAGCGTGGCGGCCAGCGTGATGAAGCCCGCGCCGGTCACGCCGGCCGCGCCCTTGGAGCTGAGCATCGCGACCAGCAGCAGGGTGATCTGCTGCCACAGCGTGAGTTCGGTGTTCGTCGCCTGGGCGATGAACAGCGCGGCCAGCGTCATGTAGAGATTGGTGCCGTCGAGGTTGAACGAGTAACCGGTCGGCACAACCAGGCCGACGACCGACTTCTGGCAGCCGGCCTTTTCCATCTTCTCCATCAGCGACGGCAGCGCCGACTCCGACGACGACGTGCCCAGCACCAGCAGCAGTTCGGCTTTCAGATAGCGGATCAGCTTGAAGATCGAGAAGCCGCAGGCGCGCGACACGGCGCCCAGGATCACCAGCACGAACAGCGCCGCACTGACGTAGAACGTGCCGACCAGCCACGCCAGGTTGACCAGCGAGGACAGACCGTACTTGCCGATGGTGAAGGCGATCGCGCCGAACGCGCCGATCGGTGCGGCTTTCATCAGGATGTGCACCAGCTTGAACACCGGCACGGTCAGGGTTTCGAGGAAGGTCAGGATCGGCTTGCCTTTCTCGCCGACCAGCGCGAGCGCGATGCCGAACAGCACTGCGATGAAGAGCACCTGCAGGATGTTGCCGTCGACGAAGGCGCCGACCAGCGTGCCGGGAATGATGTCGAGCAGGAAACCGGTGAGCGTGAGTTCGTGCGACTTCTGCACGTAGCCCTCGACCGCGGTGGTGTCGAGCGAGGCCGGATCGATGTTCATGCCCACGCCCGGCTGCACGATGTGCGCGACGACCATGCCGATCACCAGCGCCAGCGTGGAGAAGAACAGGAAGTAGGCCATCGACTTGGCGAACACCCGGCCCACGGTGCGCAGGTGGGTCATGCCGGCGATGCCTGTGACGATGGTCAGGAAGATCACCGGCGCGATGATCATCTTGACCAGCTTGATGAAGGCATCGCCCAGCGGCTTGAGCTGTTCGGCGAATGCCGGTTCGAAATGACCGAGCAGCGCGCCGAGTGCGATGGCGATCAGCACCTGGACGTAGAGCTGGCGGTACCACGGCAGCCGCGGTGCGGCCGGAACATTGGACGGAATGGCGTGCATGGGTGCGTACCGGGTGTGCGCATCCAGCGGATGTGGATGCAGGCGATGCGTTGTACGCGGGTGCGTCGACGCTGCCGATAGCGCATTGGTGTTAAGGGGCGCATTCCTAATCCTTTTGGATTAGCTCACGTTTCCGCGAGACGCCGCCGTCCTAGACTTCTCCGGTCGCGCGCCTGCGCGCGATCGCCCCCCATTGCAACAGGCCGCCCCCGCGTCCGGTTGCCGCTTTCCCAAGGATTCCATGCGCAACGTTCTCCCCCCGCTTCTGGTGCTGTGCGCCTGCACCGCCGCCACGCCCGTGTTCGCCGCCGAAGGCGCGCAGGCCTGGCCGCCGAAATTCACGTTCGCCGACGAGACCGAAATCGCGCTCACCGGCAACTTCGCCTGGGACAGCGCCGACTTCGCTGGCCACCCGCGGCTCGAAGACAACGAAGGCCTGCGCCGCCGCGAGTTCGGCGCGACCGTCAAGAAAGCCGGCGTCTGGGATGCGATGGTCTATTTCGACTTCGAATCCAAGAGCTGGCTCGACGTGTTCGTGCGCTTCGACAGCAAGCATTTCTTCGACCATGACCTCGGCAAGCTGCGCATCGGCTACATGAAGGTGCCAGTGGGTCTGGAAGGCGTGACCAGCTCGCGCGCGGGCACGTTCATGGAACTGGCGTCGCCGATCCAGGCGGTCTACCAGGGCCGCCGCACCGGCGTGGAGTGGACGCTCGAGCAGGACAAGGCGCTGTTCCAGGTCGGCGGCTACGGCGGTCAGGATCTGCAGGGCGACAACCCCGGCCAGACCTACGCCGCGCGCGCCGCGTGGACACCGCGCAAGACCGCCGGCGACGTGCTGCACCTGGGCATCGCCGCGTCGCGCGAGAACCCGCAGGGCTGGACCGACGGCCGCGGTGTGCAGTTCGACCCGACGGCGCGCCTGCGCGCGCGTCCCGGCACCAACCTCACCGACGTGCGTCTGGTCGACACCGGCAGCCTGGCGCCGGTCGAACACATCCAGCGCACCGGTCTGGAGGGCATCTGGATCAACGGTCCGGTATCGATGCAGGGCGAACTGCTGCGCGCGGATATCGCCCGCGACGACGGCCTGTCCGATTACACCGCCGAAGGCGGGTATCTTGCCGCGAGCTGGCTGCTGACCGGCGAGAGCCGCGTGTATTCGGCCGGCAACGTGGCCAACCCGAAGCCGGCCAACGGCTACGGCGCGGTGGAACTGGCCGCGCGCTACAGCACGCTCGATCTCGACGACGGCCCGGTCAACGGTGGCCGCCAGCACGACTGGACCTTCGGCGCGAACTGGTACCTCACCCCGTACGTGAAGCTGCAGGCCAATTACGTGCGCGCCAACGCCACCCGCAACGGCGCGACCAGCCGTCCGGAGATCGTGGAAGTGCGCGCACAGGTGCACTTCTGATCGTGCGCGGACGCCGCGCCCCTGCGGCGTCCGCGATGTCTGGCGCCTGAGTCCGCGCGATGCGTACGCGACCGCGCCTGCGACGCCTGCTGCTGACCGTGCTGCTCGCCTGCGGCGGGCTCGTGCTCGTCGCCAGCCTCGGCTATCGCGAAGGATCCCGGCGCGCGCTCGACGCGCAATCCGCGCGGGCCGCGCAGCAGCTCGACCTGCAGGCGCAGGCGCTCAACCAGCGCATCGAACGCTACCGCGCCCTGCCCCAGGTGCTGGCGCTGGATCCCGACCTGCGTGCCGCCGTGGCCGCACCCGTCGACGCCGCCACCCGGGCGCGTCTCAACCAGCGCCTCGAAGAGGCCAACCGCACTACGCGCGCTTCGACGCTGACGCTGATCGATGCACGCGGCATCGCGATCGCGGCGAGCAACTGGCGCGACGCCGGCACCAATGTCGGCGAGGACTACGCGTTCCGTCCCTACGTGCAGCAGGCGCTGCGCGATGGCCGTGGACGCTTCTACGGCATCGGCGTGACCACGTCGGTGCCCGGCTATTTTTTGTCCGAAGCGTTGCGCGACGATGCCGGCCGCGCGGTCGGCGTGATCGCGATCAAGATCGAACTGGCGGCGATCGAACAGACCTGGCCCGACGACGGCGATCTGGTGCTGGCCAGCGACGCCCACGACGTGGTGTTTCTCGCCAGCCGCGCGGCGTGGCGCTATCGCGTGCTCGCGCCGCTGGATACCGAGGCGCGTCAGGAACTCGTGGCCACGCGCCAGTACGAAGGCGAACAGCTGCGCGCGTATGCCGGCCAGGTACTGCGCAATGCGGGCGCGCATGGCGCGGTGGTGCGCGTCGACATGCCGGCGATGCCCGGCACGTGGCTGTGGCAGCGCGCGCCGGTCGCCGATACCGACTGGACCCTGCATCTGCTGCACGACGCGGCGCCGATCGCGGCCGCGGGCCGCGAGTGGGCGACGATCGCGGGCGTGTCGTGGGCGGCGCTGGTGTTCCTGTCGCTGTTCCTGCAGCAGCGCGTGCGCCTCGGTGCGCTGCGCCGGCGCAGCCGCGACGAACTCGAAACCCTCGTGCGTCACCACGCCGAAGAACTGCGCAGCGCGCGCGACGGTCTGGTCGCCGCCGCGCAGGAAGCCGACACCGGCCTGAGCCGGCGACTGGCGCATCTGCCGCAGGGCGTGGTGATCATCGACGCCGCGCTGTGCATCGTCGCGTGGAATGCGCGCTACATCGAACTGTTCCGATTCCCGCCCGATCTGGTGCGCGTGGGCACGCCGATCGAAGAGGTGTTCCGCTACAACGCGCGTCGCGGCCTGCTCGGCCCCGGGCCGGTCGAAGACGCGATCGAGCGTCGCCTCGAACATCTGCGCGGCGGCAAGCCGCACATGCGCGAGAGCGAGAAGTACGACGGCACGGTGCTGGAGATCCGCGGCAATCCGCTGCCCGATGGCGGCTTCGTCACCAGTTACGCCGACATCACCACCTACAAGACCACCGCACGCGAGTTGCGCACGCTGGCCGATGCGCTGGAGCGTCGCATCGCCGAGCGCACCGCCGATCTCGAACAGGCGCGCGCCGAAGCCGAGGCCGCGAACCGCTACAAGGGCCGTTTCGCCGCCGCCGCGGTGCACGACCTGCTGCAACCACTCAACGCCGCGCGCATGTTCGCCGCTGGCCTGCGCGCGCGCCTGCGCGACGACGAGACGCGCCGCCTCGCCGACAACATCGATGGCGCGCTGTCGGCGCAGGACGGCATCCTCGCCAGCCTGCTCGACATCTCGCGACTGGAAACCGGCACGCTGCGCACCGACATCCGCGAAGTCGCACTCGGCCCATTGCTCTCGGGTCTGGCGCGCGAGACCGGCGTGCTTGCGCAGGCGCGCGGCCTGCGTTTCGACCACGTGCCCACGCGCGCCTGGGTGCACAGCGACGCCACACTGCTGCGGCGGCTGGTGCAGAACTTCCTGTCGAACGCCGTGCGCTACACCGCGCGCGGTCGCATCGTCCTCGGCGTGCGGCGTGATGGCGACCGGGTGTGGATCGAAGTCCACGACACCGGCCCCGGCATCCCACCGAACCGTCAGCGCGAAATTTTCGAGGAGTTCCGCCGTCTCGACGACGGCAGCGCCAGCGATCGCGGCGCGGGGCTCGGACTGGCGATCGTCGATCGCATCGCGCGCCTGCTCGGCCATCGCATCGATTTGCGCTCGCGTCCCGGCACCGGCAGCGTGTTCCGCGTTTCGGTGCCGTTGACCGACGCGCCGGCACAGCCGGTCATCGAAGCCGTCTCACACGCCGTGCCGGCCGAAGACGACGCACCGCTGCGCGGCTGTCGTATCTGGGTCGTCGACGACGATCCGCAGGT
The DNA here is from genome assembly GCA_045810015.1 of Luteimonas sp. GTDB lineage: Bacteria > Pseudomonadota > Gammaproteobacteria > Xanthomonadales > Xanthomonadaceae > Luteimonas. The sequence goes on along the minus strand of JBJMWR010000007.1, from coordinate 14,540 downwards.
CTGCGCCGCGACACGGCATCTGCTGGAGCGCTGGGACTGTGATGTCCCGCTCGCCGACGGCCCGCACGCCGCCCTCGCCGCCGCCGTGCGCGGCGAAGCACCGGACATCGTGCTGCTCGACGTGCGCATGGGCGAACATCACGGCCCGACCCTGTTCGAAACCCTGTGCGACCGCTGGAGCGCAGTGCCGCTGGCGATCCTGGTCACCGGCGAAACCGACCCGGCCCTGCGCGCGCAGGCGCGCGATGCGGGTCAGGGATTTCTGCCGAAACCGGTGCGGCCGCCCGCGTTGCGGGCACTGATGATGCAGATGCGGTTGCGGGGGTATTGAGGCAGATCAGCTCCCTCCCCCGCATGCGGGGGAGAGCTGGGGTGGGGGCGAACCTTTCACTCTCGGAATGTCAAAACTCTCGCGGTTGCTTGCGCGCGCGAATCGTCATGCATGCGCACTGACCGATGGCCCCCACCCAACCCTCCCCCGCATGCGGGGGAGGGTTTCAAAACTACGCCTCATCCTCCCGCTCCAACGCCTTCACTAGCACCGCGGCCTGCGTGCGGCTGTGGCATTCGAGCTTCTTGAGGATGGCGGTCACGTGCACCTTGACGGTGTTCTCGGCCAGGCCGAGCTGATGCGCGATCTGCTTGTTGAGCAGGCCGTCGGCGATGCCCAGCAACACCCGGAACTGCTGCGGAGTCAGCTGGGCGAGGCGTGTGGCGAGCTGCGCGTCTTCTTCCGAACGCTCGGCCGTCAATGGCGGAAACCAGCTGCCGCCATCGAGCACATTCGCCACCGCCTGACCGATGGATTCGGCCGGCGCCGATTTCGAGATGAATCCCGCCGCGCCGAACTGCTGCACGCGTCGCACGGTGCGCGGATGGTCGTTGGACGAGATCACCACGACCGGCAGTTCCGGCCGCTCGCCGCGCAACCAGACCAGCGACGACAGGCCGCGCGCGCCGGGCATCGTCAGATCCAGCAGCACCAGTTCGATGTCCGGATGCGCGTCGAGGGCGGGCTCGAGCGCCGACGCGGTGGCGGCTTCGATCACGCGGATCTGGCCGAGGCTGTCGCGCAGTGCATGCAGCACGGCGGCGCGCAGCAACGGATGGTCGTCGGCGACGAGGATGGTGGGAGCGGCGTCCATGGCGTGCAGTCTGGCATGGACCGCGGAATGCGACGCCGGTCACGCTGGCATGAGATTCGCAGGCACACTACGCACAGGGGGAAACACCAGTTGCGTCAGATCGCCGTCGCCAGTCCGCGCCGCCAACGCCCGTCCACGCATGCCGACGCCTGGCACGTCGGCGCGTACGGCTGCGCGCGCGCGACCGTGCGGTGGCTTGCGGCGATGCTGCTCGCGTGGGCGGCGATGGCCGCACAGGCGCAGGCGCCCGATCCGGTCGACGATCCGCCGCTGAGTCTGGAGATGTACGGGCTCGACGAAGGCCTGTCACAACTGACCGTGTCGGCCATGACCGGTGACGACCAGGGCTTTCTGTGGGTGGCCACGCAGGACGGGCTCAACCGCTTCGACGGCCACCGCTTCCGCGCCTACCGCAACGCGCCCGACTTGCCGATCGGCGGCGCGAACCTGGTCAGCAGCAGCATCGACAGCGTTGCGTTCGAAGCACGGCGCAGGCGCATGTGGCTCGGCACCAACGACGCCGGCCTTGAAGTCGTGCACCTGCCGAGCTGGACACAGCGCCGTCTCGGTGTCGCAGAGGGGCTATCGCACCCGCGTGTGGTGCGCATCCTGCTCGATCCCGCAGGCGGTGCCTGGGTCGGCACGGAGGCCGGCGTGGACCGGGTCGATGCCGAGGTCCGCAACGCGCGCACCCTCGGCGAGACGCCGGAGATCGTGGGTCTGGCCTGGTCGACGGCGCGCCGCCGCGCCGTCGCACTCGATGCCGCCTGCGGTCTGTGGTCGGTCGAAGCCGACACGCTGCTGCGCCTGCCGGGCCTGCCGGGCGCCACGCGCTGCGTGTCACTGCAGTCCGGGCGCGACGGACTCTGGGTGCTCGCCGCGGACGCGGGTCTGTTCCGGCTCGACTCGAGCGGGCGTGTAGGGCGCCACTGGCCGCTGGCGACGCTGGGCGTACAAGGCGCCGATGCAACCGCGATGATCCGGCTCGAGGACGGCCGGGTGCTCACCGGTTACGGCAACGGCGCGGTGGTGCAGCTCGCACCCGGCAGCGACCGTCCACGGCGGCTGCGCTTCGACAACCCGCCGCGCAGCGCGATCACCGGCTTCCACCAGGGCCCGTCGGGCGCGTGGTGGATCGGTACCTATACGTCGGGCCTCTATCGCGTGCGCCCATTGGCATCGGTGATCCGCCACGACGGTGCGGGCGTCGGCACGATGGACGACTGGGACAGCCACAGCATCCGCGCGATCCGTCGCGACGGCGCGCGCATGCTGATCGGCACCGACAGCGGTCTGCGCCTGCGCGACGGCTCGCGCGGCCCCTGGCATGCGGTGCCCGGATTGTCGGAGCTGTCCGTGCGCGCGATCGAGCCCGCGCAGGGTGGCGGCTGGTGGCTCGGCACCCAGGCCGGTCTGCGCCGCCTGCACGCCGACGGTCGCGTCGATGCGATCGGCGGGTTGACCGACCCGCGCATCGATGCGCTGCTGGCCGATGGCGACACGCTGTGGGTCGGCACGCGCAGCGGCGTGGCGCGCCTGCAGGGTGACCGGTTGATACTGGATCCGCGCTTCGCAGCGATCGCCGGCGACATGGTCACCACGTTCCATCGCGACGTGGTCGACGGCAGCCTGTGGATCGGCACCAACGCGCGCGGACTGTGGCGCCTGCACGGCGATGGACTCGTGCCGGTCGAGCCCACCGGCGCCGGCATGCACCGGTCGGTGTGGACGATCCACGGCGACGCGGATGCGGTGTGGGTGGGCGCGTTCGCCGCCGGACTCTATCGGATCGATCGCGCGAGCGGCACCTCGACGGTCCTGACCGAGCGCGACGGCCTGACCAACAACGTGGTCTACCGGATCCTGCCCGACGGCGGTGGCCGCCTGTGGCTCAGCACCAACCTCGGCCTGAGCGTCTACGACCCCGACAGTGGCATCGTGCAGAACCTCGGCCGCCGCGACGGTCTGCGCAACCAGGAATACAACAGCGGTTCGGCGTTCGAAGGCAGCGATGGGCTGCTGTATTTCGGCGGTACGCTCGGCGTGGATGTGGTGGCGCCGATGCAGCTGCCGCGACGCAGCGCACCGGCGCATCCTGTGCTGACCAGCCTGCAGTTGCTGAGTCGCCAGTCGGATTTCGACGCGCGCACCGGCACCGAGACCGACATCGTCTACACGCCCGGGATCGATCTGCGCGAAGAGGACAGCGTGTTCACGATCGGCATGACGGCGATCGATTTCCTCGCCCCGGCGGCCGCGCAACTGCGCTATCGCGTGGACGGTCTGCACACCGGCTGGATCTATCCCCACCAGGCGCGCACCGAATTCTCGATCAACCACCTGCCGGCCGGTCGCTACAGGCTCGAGGTCCAGGCCGCCGGTCGAGATGGCCAGTTCGGCGAGTCACGCGTACTGCGCATCGACATGCCGCCACCGCCGTGGCGCCACCCACTGGCCTTCGCGCTCTACGCCCTGGTGGCCGCGGGAATGATCGCGCTCTACGTCCGGCGCACGCGCCGCGCGGTGCTACGCGAACGCGAGCGTGTCGAACTGCTCAACCGCACCGTGGCCGAGCGCACCGCGCAGCTGGAGCAGGCCAACCGGCAACTGCAGCAGAGCAACGCCCAGCTCGACGCCGCCACGCGCCTCGACCCGCTGACCCAGGTGCCCAACCGGCGCGAACTGCAGGAATGGCTGGCCCGCGAAGCGGTACACGCGCCCGGACGGCGTGGCACCGACGCGCTGTTCTTCTTCATGCTCGACATCGATGCGTTCAAGCGCATCAACGATGGACACGGGCACCAGGCCGGCGATGAAGCGCTGGTGCAGTTCGCCGCGCGCATGCGTGCACTGACCCGCGACGGCGACCTGCTGCTGCGCTGGGGTGGCGAGGAATTCATGCTCGTCGCGCGGCTCGACGATGCCGACGCTGCAGCCGGTCTGGCCGAACGCATCCGCAGCACCGTCGCCGATACGCCGATCGCACTCGCGCATGGGGCGAGTCTTCGCCTGACCTGCTCGATCGGCTTTGCGCCCTGGCCGTTCTCGCCCGCGTGGCCGACGCTCGGCGACTGGCAGCAGACCATCGCGATCGCCGACCGCTGCCTCTACGCCGCGAAAGACGGCGGCCGCGATGCCTGGGTGGGCCTGGTGCCCGGTCTCGATGCCGATCGACCGCGCCTGCAGGCCCTGCTGTCGGGCGCCGATCCGGTGTCGCTCGGCAATGCGGTGCGTCTGCTGCATTCGACGGTGGCGCCGCCGCGGTTCGAGCGTTGATGCCGGTTGTGCCCATGGGTTTCGCTGCGCTCTACCCATCCTACTGACGAATCGCGCGCGCTTTGCGGGGTGATAGAGCGCAGCGAAACCCATCACGGCATTCGATTGCCTACAGCTGATCGATCCGGATCCGGTTCGCGAACAGCGAGAACGCGAGCATGCCGGCCAGCCCGCCGGCGCGCTCCAGCCACGGCGGCAACCAGCGCGGCAGTGCGAGCGTGCCGTCGTCGAACAGCGGCGACAGGCGCCGCACGTCGTCGAGCGTCATCTTGCCGGCGAACAACTGCCGGCACAGCGGCAGACGCTGCGCGGCCAGGGCCTGACGGAAGAACGTGTGCACATCGATCAGGCCACGTAGGTACACCGCGTCCTTGGTGAACGCATGACCCCCGCGTAAGGGCACGCCGCGGAACACGCGCTGCGCCGACGCGAAGCTTTCCGCCGCCGGCTGTCCTGCATCGTGGAAGTAAGCGAACACCTGCAGGAAATCCGCGCCGTCGAGTGCGCGCGCGATCGCTTCGATCCGCAGGCTCACCCGCTTCATCCGGCCGATGTCGATGCTGCCGGTAATCTGTTCCGCGAACACCGCCAGGCCTTCCTGCGTGCAGGTCGTGCGCGGCGACGACATCGCCAGACTCGGCAGCACCGGTTGCTCGCGGCCGTTGAGCGCGGTCAGCGAATGCACGAAGGCCTCGTGCTGCAGCAGCTGCTCGCGGTCGTGGATCGAATAGCGCGCGTCGCTGCGCAGGCGCAATCGATACGCACCGGCCGCGGCCTTCGCGATCATCCCCGGATCGAGTTCCACCGCGACCACGCGCGTGCCGAAGTAAGCATCCAGATCGGTCTGCAATTGCGCCAGCAGCGTGGCGGCATCGAGCGTCGGGTGTTCGACGTCGGCGAGCAGGCCGGGATCGAGTTCGTCGGCGATGTGGATGAAGTGCCGCGCGGCATCGCAGGTCGTCAGCGCGCCGCCGGGCAGCGCCGCATCCGGGCGCCCGTAGAGCGCGATCGCATGACTGCTGGCCGCAGGGGTGCCGAGCGATTCCAGCAACTGCGCGGCCTCGTCCCAGGCATGCGTCGATTCGAGGATGTAGGCGCCGAGCGGATGCGTCGGATCGGCGGCGGCGCCGATCGCGGCGAGTTCCCGGCGGGTGTCGGCGAAATCCAGAACGGGATAGGCGATCTCCGGCATCTCGCGGCGACCGGCTGCGAACGCGGACAGGAATCGCTGCTGCGCCTCGGGCGGCCAGCTCGCCAGACTCAACACCCGGATCCCGCGCGCGGCCGCGACCATGCGCGCATCGAGCGCGGCGTGATGGGCGATGGCGTCGGGCATCGGGGACTCCGGCGGGCGGTGCGGTCACGCTAGCGGATTGGTGCGGGGGACTCAAAGCGGGCGACGTCTGGTTCGGAAAGCGCCGCAGGTCGGGACGGTTCAAAAGCGCGCGTGTCGGGACGACCTGTGCGACCGTCCGCCCTCACCCAACCCCGCTCCCAAGGGGAGAGGGGCCCGGTACGAGCGAGCGCCTGCTTTTCTGAGCCCCTCTCCCTCTGGGGTGAAGAGGCACGCTTGCGAGCCACTGGCTCGCGTGCCGATGAACGCCCTCGCGATATCGCGAGGGCCGGGGCGCGAAGCGGGGGTTGGGGTGAGGGCCGACGCCGCGCGATGCTTCAGAACCGAAGCGATCAGAGCGCCGAAACGCCCTACTCCTCTCTGGTCCAATCCGACCCGCGCTTCGCAGGCTTCACGCCAGGCCGCCCACCCGTCTTGGCCGCCGGTTTTTTTCCGGACGGCCGACTCTCCACCTTCTGCGCCATTCGGGTGGCCAGTTGCCCGGCAGCGCCGGCGAGTTCGTCGCGCAGTTTCAGGTAGCTGCCCACGCGCCCGGGATCGAGCGTCCCTGCGTCGACCGCCTCCCACACCGCGCAGCCCGGTTCGTCGCCATGGGTACAGTCGCGGAACCGGCATTGCGCCGCGACCGCTTCGACGTCCGCGAATCCGCCTTCGGACAGATCTTCTTCGCCAGTCGGCTTGAGCTCGCGCATGCCGGGCGTGTCGATCAGGCAGGCGCCCGACGGCAGCGGAATCAACGCGCGATGGGTCGTGGTATGGCGGCCGCGGTCGTCGGTCTCGCGTACCGCGGCGGTCTTCATGCGTTCGACGCCGAGCAGGCTGTTGGTCAGCGTGGACTTGCCCGCACCGGAACTGCCGACCAGCACCGCGGTCATGCCGGGGCCGAGCCAGCGGTGCAGCACCGCCGCGCTGTCATGGTCACGGGCGTTGACCGGCACCACAGCCACACCGAGCCCGGCGATCTCGGTCAGCGCGGCCACGGCGGCGGCAATGTCGGCCTCGGGCTTGTCGGCCTTGGTCAGCACGATCACCGGCGTGCCGCCGCCCTGCACCAGCAGCAGATAGCGCTCGATGCGGCGCGGATTGAAATCGGCGTCCAGGCCGCAGACCACCAGCACGGTGTCGATGTTCGCGGCGATCAGCTGCTGCTTGTAGTGCTCGCCGGCGGCCGCGCGCTTGATCGCGCTGCGCCTGGGCAGCATCGCGACGATGCGCTTGCCGTCCTCGACCAGCACCCAGTCGCCGACCGCAGCGCGGTCCTCTGGCGCAATCGTGCCCTTGCGGTAGCCACTGCGGCGCAGCCAGTCGGGCAGCGATTCGACCGCGATCGCCTCGCCCGGCGCGCCGGCGACCAGATAGCCGGAGCGGTGCTGCTCGACCACGCGCATCGGCCGTGCCTGCGTGTGCGTCGCCATGACCTCGGCCCAGAGGCCGGACGGGGCGCCGTCGAATGGCCAACCGATCGCGCGCAGCGCGGCGTCGGTGGCGGTCGGATCGGCGGGGTTCAAGCGCTGCGTCGGGCGGTCGTCATGCCGCGAATTCTACGGGCGCCGGGCGTGCACGCGCGAACCGGGATGCCGCGCCACCTGGCGGCGCAGGCCGCATTCACGTGGCTTTTCCGCTAGCATCGCGCGACACCCCGCGCCGAGCGTCCCAGATGTCCGCCCCCCTGAAAATCCGTGAACGCCTGACCGAAGTCCGCTACGAGATCCGCGGCGAACTGGCGCGGCGCGCGCGCGAACTGGAGGCGCAGGGCCGCACGCTGATCAAGCTCAACATCGGCAATCCCGGTGCGTTCGGCTTCCGCGCGCCGGATCACCTGCAGCGCGCGATCGCCGAACGCATCCACGACACCGATCCCTACACCCACCAGCAGGGCCTGCCGGCGGCGCGCGAGACCATCGCCGCATTCCATGCCGCGCGTGGCACGCAGGACGTGTCGGCGGAGCGCGTCTTCGTCGGCAACGGGGTGAGCGAACTGATCGACATCGCCCTGCGTGCGTTGCTCAATCCTGGCGACGAAGTGCTGGTGCCCTCGCCCGACTACCCGCTGTGGTCGGCGGCGACGATCCTCAACGACGGTCGCCCGGTGTTCTACCAGTGCAAGGAAGGCAACGGCTTCCTGCCTGATCCCGACGAACTCGAAGCGCTGGTGTCGCCGCGTACGCGCGCGATCGTGCTGATCAATCCCAACAATCCGACCGGCGCGGTGTACCCGCGTGCGCTGCTGGACCGCATCGTCGCGATCGCCGCCAAGCACGAGCTGCTGCTGCTGTGCGACGAGATTTACGACGGCATCACTTACGACGACGCGCCGTTCGAACCGATCGCACCGATCGCCGGCGACGTGCCCTGCGTGTCGTTCGGCGGCCTGTCGAAGGTGCACCGCGCCTGCGGCTGGCGCGTGGGCTGGGCGGTGCTGTCGGGCGACGAGGCGCGCAGCCGCGACTTCCGCAATGCGATGGATCTGCTCGGTGCACTGCGCCTGTGCGCGAACGTGCCGGGCCAGTTCGCGATCGAAGCCGCGTTGACCGGCATCGACACGATCAGCGCGCTGTGTGCGCCCGGTGGCCGTCTGCACGAAGCGCGCCGCGCGGTGGTCGAGGCCTGCGACGCGAGTCCGTATCTGCGCCTCGTCGCGCCGGCCGGTGCGCTGTACGCGTTCCCCGGCATCGTCGAGGCATTCAGCCAGGGCTTCGACGACCACGCGTTCGCACTGGAACTGATGGAAGCCGAAGGCGTGCTGGTGGTGCCGGGCAACAGCTTCAACGTGCCCTACCGCAACCATTTCCGCGTGACCCTGCTGCCGGAACCCGCGCAGCTGCGCGAGGTCTTCGCGCGCATCCATCGCGTGCTGGAACGGCAGATCACCGACGCGCGCAAGGTCGTGCCGCTGGCCAAGCGTCAGGCCCGCGTCGCCGGATGACCACGCCGCGCCGCTATCTCGCGCTCGGCGACAGCTACACGATCGGCGAAGGCATCGCCGCCGAAGACCGCTGGCCGGTGCAGCTGGCCGATGCATTGCGCAGCGAAGACCTCGCGCTCGACGCACCGGAGATCATCGCGACCACCGGCTGGACGACCGACGAACTCGATGCGGCGATCGATGCCGCAGCGCCGGCCGGTCCCTTCGATCTGGTGAGCCTGCTGATCGGCGTCAACGACCAGTACCGCGGGCGCGACGTGGCGCTGTACGGCCCGGCGTTCTCGGCGCTGCTGGATCGCGCGACCGGCTTCGCCGGTGGTGATGTCGCGCGCGTTTTCGTACTCGCGATTCCCGATTGGGGCGTGACTCCGTTCGGTGCGCATTCGGGGCGCGACGTCTCCGCGATCGCGCGCGAACTCGATGCCTACAACGCCGCTGCCGCTGCGATCTGCGCGGCGCGCGGCGTTGCCTTCGTCGACATCGCAGCGGTCAGTCGCGCACATGGCGGCGAAGCGGAGATGCTCGCCGACGACGGCCTGCATCCTTCGGCTGTACTGCACAGCGAGTGGATGCAGCTGGCGTTGCCGGTCGCGCGCGGCTTATTGTCGCGGGCATGACTGCGACCACTTCCGACACCACGCCGCTCTCCACCGCACCGTATCCGCGCGAGGACGCCCGCAACATCGCGCGCGCGTTCCTGCCGAAGCACGCGCTGGGCAACCGCTACGACTACTACTACACGCTGACCAAGCTGCGCACCGACCCGCTGTATCCGGGCGTGCTGCAGGCGCTGCGTCCGACAACCGCGCCGGTGCTCGATCTGGGCTGCGGACTCGGCCTGCTCGCGCACGCGCTGCGTGCCGATGGCCAGGCGCTGCCGTTCACCGGCGTCGACATCGACGCGGCCAAGATCCGTCGTGGCCGTGAAGTCGCCGCGCGCACCGGACTCGCCGACGTGCGGCTCGACGTGCTTGATCTCGGCGTCGGCATGCCGGCGCATCAGGGCAGCGTCACGATCCTCGACGTGCTGCAGTACCTGTCGCCCGAACGCCAGCGCGAACTGCTCGACAACGTGATCGCGATGCTGGTGCCGGGCGCGCGTCTGGTGATCCGCAGTGGCCTCAGTGATGACACCTCGCGTAGCCGCACCTCGCGCATCACCGACCGCCTCGCCAATTTCGCGGGCTGGATGCAGGAGCGCGCGAAGAGCTACCCGACCGCCGACGGCCTGCGCGGCCAGCTCGAAGGCGCAGGCCTGCAGACGACGCTGCGCCCGCTGTATGGCGACACGCCTTTCAACAACTGGCTGATCGTCGGCATCCGCACGTGACCGCACGCGACGGCCTGCCAAATGCGCCGATGCTGGCGCTCGACAATCCGTCGTGGACCACATTGCGTTGCGCACAGGGCGATGCGCGCGGCATTCCCGCCTTGCTTGCGCAGCTCGATGGTGCGAGCGGCGACGACTGCCTCGGCGAGCCGTGGCAATCCCTGTGGGAATCGCTGTGCAACGAGGGCCAGGTGTTCTCCGCTTCGTTCGCTGCCGTCCCGCACATCGTCGCGATCCTCGCCGAGGCACCAGAGCGCGCGACGCCGAGTCATTTCGTATTGCCCGCCAGCATCGAACTCGCCCGCGCCGCGCACGACGCGGAGATTCCGGAGCATCTGATCGACGGCTACGTCACCGCGCTATCGCGCCTGCCGCTGCTCGCCGGCCTCGTCGCCGCGCCGGACTGGAGCGAACTGATGTGTAGCGCCGCGCTGGCTGCGACCGCGGCGGCGACGGGTCAACATGCGGTGGCGGAACTGCTGCTGGAGGCCGATGACATCGGCGCCGTGCTGGCATGGCTGCGGGCGGAGTAAGCCGGGTTTCGCGCTAGTCGATGCCGTATGCGACAGCCCTACGATGGGTTTCGCTGCGCTCTACCCATCCTACACTCGGCCGCATCGTGCGGTTAGAGCCCCTCTCCCCCCGGGAGAGGGGTTGGGGTGAGGGATGGGAGCACGCGCTACAAGTCAGATTCGACCATGCCCGCATCGCAGCTGCGCAGGACGGCTAGAGCGCAGCGAAACTCATCACGCACTGCGGCCGACTTCGCCTGACCGCCTGACCGTCAGACCGCCTGATCCGGCAACACCGCCCGCAATCCCTTTGCCCGCATCCGCGTGAGCACACCCTCGACCATCGCGACATTGCGACCGTGGTTCGCGCCCTCGTGCAGCAGCACGATCGCGCCGGGTGCGAGGTCGGCATCGATCCGCGCGACCACGTCGTCGACATCTGCCTTCACCGCATCGAAGCCGCGCGCATTCCAGCCGACGCGCGCCAGTCCTGCATTCCGCAGCGGCGCATGCACGAACGGATTGGTATGACCGACGACCGAGCGGAACCACACCGGTGCCTGACCGGTGATGCCGGCCAGCGTGCGCTGGCAGTCGAGGATCTCGCGCCGCATCCGCGCGGGACCGAGCGCCCAGAACATCGCCTGCGGATGGGTCTGGCTGTGGTTGCCGATGTCGTGGCCGCGTACGGCGATCTCGCGCACGAGGTCCGGGCGCGCGGCGGCACGCGCACCGACCAGGAAGAACGTCGCCTTCGCGTCGTACGCATCGAGCAGATCGAGCAGCGCGCGGGTGTCGTCGGACGGACCGTCATCGATCGTCAGCCACACGCCCTCGCCCGGCAGCCGGGTCAGCACCGGGCCGTACAGCCGCGAGGCAGGTGCCAGCACGCCCCACAGGCACAGCGCGTGGCTGGACAGCAGCAGCGGCAGGCCGATCGTCCAGCCCAACTGCCACCAGACCAGCGCGATCAGCAGTTGCGAGGCGATCAGCAGCGGCAGCCACAGCTGCGGACGACGGGGCGGGCGGTGCACGGACATGGCGCGCATGATGCCATCGGCACCGCCGCGCAACGCGGTGTTCCGGGCCCGCAGGCGGCAGTTGCGGGCTTGCATCGCGGGCCGCGCGGTACCATGTGGGTCGTTCCCGCACACCGGATCCATGCCATGTCTCTCGACCCCGCTCTCCGCACCCGCATCGACACCCTGCTGCAGGGCAACCGGGCCGTGCTGTTCATGAAAGGCTCGCCGACGACCCCGCAGTGCGGCTTCTCCGCCAAGGCAATCTCCGCGCTCGAAGCGGTGGGCATCGAGTACGCGACCGTCAACGTGCTCGAGGACGGCGAGATCCGCGAAGGCATCAAGGCCTACGGCGACTGGCCGACGATTCCGCAGCTGTATGTCGACGGCGAGCTCGTGGGCGGCAGCGACATCATCGAGCAGATGGTCGGCAGCGGTGAGCTGCACGGCCTGTTCGGCGTCGCCCCACCGGACCGCACGCCGCCGTCCATCTCGATCACTCCAGCCGCGCGCGAGATGATCGCCAAGGCGGTCGGTGACGCCGGTGGCGATTACGTGCTGCAGGTCGACATCGACGGCAACTTCCGCACCCGCCTGCAGCTCGCCCCGCGCAGCGCGTCGGCGATCATCGCCCAGGCCGACGGCATCGACGTGCAGTTCGATCTCGCCGGCGCGCGCCGCGCCGAAGGCATGACGATCGACTTCGCCGATGACATCCGCGGCCGTGGTCTGGTCATCGACAACCCGAACGCGCCGAAGCCCGTGCAGGACATCAGCCCGGCCGAAGCCAACGATCGTCTCGCCGCCGGCACGCTGACCCTCGTCGACGTGCGCCCGCCGGACGAACGCGTCACCGCCAGCGTCGCGCGCCCGTTCGAGGTGCTCGATGGCGACGCGATCACCCGCCTGCAGCAGCTGCCCAAGGACACCCCGCTGGCGTTCCTCTGCCACCACGGCGGCCGCAGCCAGCAGGCGGCTGAGCATTTCCGCAACCAGGGTTTCACGCACGTCTACAACGTCGTCGGCGGCATCGATGCTTGGAGCGACAGCGTGGATGGCGGTGTGCCGAAGTACTGACGGCGCGATACCCGGACGGACGAAGAAAGGAGACCACCCGGTCTCCTTTTTTCATCGTCGAACACACACGCGCATGATTCGCGTGTGGTCGCGCCACTCCGTTGTCCAATGTGTCTGTCCCCGAGGATAGGACCATGCCCACCATCCACCAGCACCTGCCGCTGATCGACCTGTCGCAACTCGACGCCGGCAGTCCCGGCGACCGCGCGGACGCACTGCGGGCACTGCGCCAAGGCGCACGTGAGGTCGGCTTCTTCTACGTCGGACACCACGGCATACCGTCCGAGCTCGATGCCGCGCTGCTGCTGCAGGCGCGGGCGCTGTTCGCGCTGCCCGACGCGGACAAACAAGCCATCGCGATGGTCCACTCCCCGCACTTCCGCGGCTACAACCAGGTCGGCGCCGAGCTGACCCGCGGCAAAGCCGACTGGCGCGAGCAGATCGACATCGGCGCCGAACGCGAGGCGGTGCCGCAGGCGCCCGGCGTACCGGCGTGGACGCGGCTGCAGGGCCCCAACCAGTGGCCCGCGGCACTGCCCGAATTCCGCCCCATCGTGCTGGCCTGGCAGGACGCGGTCACCGGTGTGCTGCTCCGCCTGCTGCAGGCCTGCGCCGAAGCCCTCGGCCAGCCGCGCGACGTGTTCGCCCCGCTCTATCGCGACCATCCGTACCAGTTGATGAAGCTGATCCGCTACCCCGGGCGCGCACGTCTGGACAACGACCAGGGCGTGGGCGCGCACAAGGACAGCGAGCTGCTGACGCTGATCCTGCAGGATGGTGTCGGGGGCCTGCAGGTCGAACTCGACGATGGCCGCGTCATCGACGCCACCCCGCGACCCGGCACTTACATCGTCAACATCGGCGAGCTGCTGGAACTGGCATCGGACGGCTATCTCAAGGCAGCCGTGCACCGCGTCAGCAGCCCACCGCCGGGCACCGAACGCCTCTCCGCCGCGTTCTTCCTCGGCGCGCGCCTGGACGCGACAGTGCCGGCGCTGACGCTACCGCCCGAACTCGCCCGCGAGGCCAGCGGCTACACCCGCGATCCGCACAACCCGCTGTTCCACCATGTCGGTCAGAACACGCTCAAAGGACGCTTGCGCTCGCATCCCGACGTGGCTGCGCGGCATTACGCGGATCTGCTGTCGCCCTGATGTCCTGACGCGCGCCGACGACCAGACGGCGTCTGCGGCGCGCGCAGCGTTGCCGCCAGCGATGGAGAGCCAGGTTGTGCGCGTCACTGCGCGTCAGAGCCCACTGGCGCGCTCGCGTCTGCCACGCGATTGCGCGCGGCAACTTCGGCTCCGGCAATCGTTCTGGCTCCTGGCTCCTGGCTTTGGCTTTGGCTTTGACTTTGACTTTGACTTTGACTTTGACTTTGACTTTGGTTTTGGCTTTGGCTTGGGCTTGGGCTTGGGCTTCGGCTTCGGCTTCGGCTTCGGCTTTCAGCCTTTGACTTGAATCGAGCCGTAAAGCGAGCCGAGCATCGCAGGGCGGCGGGGTCGAAGAGCAGCCCATGTCTGAGCGCAGCGAGTTTGGGCTGCGTGCCCCGTCGTCCGAGAAGCGCAGGGGACCGCCGCGGCTGTATCGCGGCGGATCGCGTCCGGCGAAGACGGTTTTGCTTACTTTTGACAAGACAAAAGTAAGCCGCGCGACAGCGCGGAAGCCCTGTATTTGATCTTCGCTCCTGCGGTTGATTCTTCGCTTGGAACATCAAGTCGCAAAGCGACGAGCGAAGAAGCCCGAGCAAGTACAGGGCCTTCGCCCGCTGCGCGTGCGAGTCCCTTTTGGATGGACCCAAAAGGAACCAAAAGGTCCCTTCGCCGGACGCGAGCCGATGCGATGAAGCCGCATCGGTGCCCTGTGCTCCTCGCCTGACGCGGCACGCAGCCCAAACTCGC
>JBJMWR010000006.1:0-4868 GCA_045810015.1 Luteimonas sp. | reverse complement strand
GCCGAGGATCAGCACCAGATCGCGCACCGAGATGCCGCGGCCGAACAGCTCGAACAACGGCTCGGTCAGGCCGGCCAGCCAGGCCAGCATCAGCAGCAGGCCGATGCGCGTGATGCACGCGACCGCGATGCCGAACTTGCGTGCGAACTCGCGCTGTTCGACCGGCAGCTTGGACACCGCGATCGAGATAAAGACCAGGTTGTCGATGCCCAGCACGATTTCGATCGCACTGAGCGTGATCAGCAGGATCCAGACCTGCGGGTCGGTAATCAATTCCATCATCGGTGACACATCCTCATTGAGATTCGATCGGCGCGGCGCCCGGCCGCCACCACGCTCACAGCCAGCGTGGCAGCAGGATCAGGCCCCACACACCCACTACATTGACCATCGTGACGAACACCGCGGCCGAGCCCATGTCCTTGGCCCGACCGGCGAGTTCGTGGAATTCAGGGCCGTAGCGCTCGATCACGGCTTCGATCGCCGAGTTCAGCAGTTCCACGGCCAGCACCAGCAGACAACTGCCGAGCAGCAGCGCGCGCTCCACGCCATCGGCGCCCAGCCAGATCGCCAGCGGCGCGAGCACCACCAGCAAATACACCTCGAGCCGGAACGAGGACTCGTGCAGCCAAGCCGCACGCAGGCCCTGGCAGGACCAGACGGTCGCCTGGAACATGCGCACGAAGCCGCGTGGGCGATGACCGATCCCGTCCGCCATCGTTCACGGCACCCGTCGGACGGCACGACGCGCGGGGCGCGCCAGGCTGCGGCCAGGCGCGGGCCGCGGAACAGTCGGAGACATGGTGGGCCGGGGGCGTCGGGCAGTCGCGTTGCGGCAATTCTGACACATCGTCCGCAAGGCGACGGCGGTCCCGGTTTGCATTGCAGGGCGACGGCTGTTTGACTGGCCGGCGGATTTTCCAGGAGCGACACCATGCCCATTCGCCATCTGTCCCACCGTTGCCGGGCCCTGTGCGCCACCGCATTGCTGGCCGCCGGCCTGCTCGCAGGCTGCGCCACCGGCAGCGGCGTGCCTGCAGGTCTGGACCCGGTGTCCTCGCCGGAATGGGCCGCCGACATGGCGCGCTTCGCTGTCGAAGATGCCGCCACACCGCCGCCCGAGCGCCCCATCGTGTTCACCGGCAGCTCGTCGGTGCGGATGTGGGAGACGCTGGCTGCCGATTTCCCGGACGCGACCGTGCTCAACCGCGGCTTCGGAGGCTCGCAGGTCCGCGATGCGATCTGGTACGCCGATGAAGTCGCCCTGCGCTACCGGCCGCGGCAGATCGTGCTCTACGCCGGCGACAACGACATCGCCGAGGGCCGCTCGGCTGCGCAGGTGCTCGCCGATACGCAAGCCTTCGTCACCCGCATCCGCGCGACCCGGCCGGGCACGCCGATCGCCCTGCTCGGCATCAAGCCCAGCCCTTCGCGCGCGAATCTGCTCGGCGTGCAGCGCGACGCCAACACCGCGCTGCGCGACTGGGCCGCGACCCAGCGCAACGTCGCCTACATCGATGTGTTCACGCCGATGCTCGACGCCGACGGCGTGCCGCGCGAGGAGCTGTTCATTGCCGATCGTCTGCACATGAACGCTGCCGGCTACGAGATGTGGAAAGAGATCATCGGGCCGTATCTGGTGCGTTGAGCCGACGGGCCGCACGCAGACGGGCGTAGGCACCGGGAGGCCCGGCAACGCCGGGCGCAGACCAGCACAACGTCATGGAATTCCGGCCCACGCCCGGGTGACGGGCGCGCATGCGCCGCGGCGCGCGAATCGACCGGTACGCAAGCGTTTGACGCCGACCCGGCTATGCCGATCCTGCGCGATGGAAATGATTCCCGCCTGCGCTTGAACCGGTTACACGGCGATTTCCGTGCCGCGGCGCACAGCGTGATCGGACGCGGGGTGTGCACGGTTCCCTGTTCATTGACACCTGCAGCCGTCGCCGCCAGCGTCGGTCGACCGGCGCGGCGCGCATGCGTGTCGCCCGGGACAGGAACAGGGGGAAGACCGCGGTAGCCACCCTTCATCAAGGAATCCACGATGATCCAGAAGCGCCTGCTCGTTCTCGCCGTAGCCTCCGTCCTTGCCTCGCCCGCGTTCGCCGCGGAACTGCGCAAGGTCGACAACGCCATCCCCGGCCAGTACATCGTCGTCTTCAACAGCGACGAAATCCGCGAACGCGTCGATGCCGACCGCTTGGCCGGCCGACTCGACAAGGCCCTCGTGGCCTCGCCCGACGCCGCCGTCGCAGCGGAAGTCGAAAAGCGCGTGGTCGATGTCGCCGCGCAGCACGACCTCAAGGTCACCCAGCTCTACACGCATGCGCTGCACGGCATGGTCGTCAACGCCGACGACCGCAAGCTGGCCAGCCTGCTCAACGATCCGCGCGTCGATTTCGTCGAGGAAGACGGCTACGTCGAACTGTCGGCCACGCAGACCGGCGCCACCTGGGGCCTGGACCGCATCGACCAGCGCGACCGTCCCTTGAACGGCACCTATGTCTACGACCCGCTGGCCGCCAACGTGCGCGCCTACATCATCGACAGCGGCATCCGCACGGGCCACACGCAGTTCGGCACGCGTCTGCTGTCAGGCTACTCGGCGATCAACGACGGCCGCGGCAGCAACGACTGCAATGGTCATGGCACACACGTCGCCGGCACGGTCGGCGGCACGACCTGGGGCGTGGCCAAGCAGGTGCGTCTGGTTCCGGTGCGCGTGTTCGGCTGCACCGGCGGCAGCGCCAACTCGACGATCATCGCCGGCATCGACTGGGTGCGCGCCAATCGCGTGCTGCCGGCCGTTGCCAACATGAGCCTCGGCGGCCCGGCCTCGACCGCGACTGACAACGCGACCAACAACCTGATCAACAGCGGCGTCACCGTCGTGGTCGCGGCCGGCAACAACAACGGCGCCAACGCCTGCAACTACTCGCCGGCGCGCGTGGCCAATGCGGTGACGGTGGGTTCGACCACCTCGACCGATGCGCGGTCTTCGTTCTCCAACATCGGCAGCTGCGTGAACATCTTCGCGCCGGGCAGCTCGATCACCTCGGCCTGGTCCACCAGCACGTCCGCGTCGAACACCATCAGCGGCACCTCGATGGCCTCGCCGCACGTGGCCGGCGCCGCGGCGCTGTATCTGACCAACAATCCTTCAGCCTCGCCGGCGACGGTACGCAACTGGCTCTACAGCAACTCGACGCCGAACCGGGTCAGCAATCCCGGTACGGGTTCGCCGAATCGTCTGCTCTACACGCGCTGATCGCGCGGATGCACGATGAAAAAGGGCGCCCTCGGGCGCCCTTTTTCTTGCCGACCCTACTGCTGCCGCAGCGCGTCGATCGGATCGAGTTCCGAGGCCTTGCGCGCCGGGTAATAGCCGAAGAACAGGCCGGTCGCGACCGAGAAGCCTGCCGCGAGCAGCACGATCTGGCTGTTGAGCGCGGTCGGCAGATCACTGAAGCGGCCCACCAGCAAGGCGCCGCCGACGCCGATCGCGATGCCGAGCACGCCGCCACCGAGCGAGAGCAGCATCGCTTCGGCAAGGAACTGGCGGCGTACATCGGTGGGTCCGGCACCGACCGCCATGCGCAGGCCGATTTCGCGGATCCGCTCGGTCACCGACACCAGCATGATGTTCATGATGCCGATGCCGCCGACGATCAGCGAAATGCCGGCGACCGCGCCGAGCAGCAGCGACATCAGGCGCGTCGTCTGCGTGCGCGTGGCGACCACTTCGGCGATGTTGCGCACGTTGAAGTCGTCGTCCTCGCCCGGCTGGATGCGATGCCGTTGGCGCAGCAGCGCTTCCACTTCGTCCTGCGCGTAGGAGAGATCCTCGGCGCGCCCGACGCCGAGCGTGATCTGCTGCACCGCGCCCGGCGGCAGCGTCGTGGCACTCGCCAGGCGGCGGCGCGCCGTTTCGAGCGGCACCACGACGAGGTCGTCCTGATCCTGCCCGAAACCGCCCTGTCCTTTCGGCTGCAGCGTCCCGACCACGGTGAACGGCACGCGCCCGATGCGCACGGTCTGGCCCACCGCGTCGTCGTCGCCGAACAGCTCGCGGCGCACGGTCTCGCCCAGCAGCACCGATTTCGCCGCGCTGTCGTAATCGTGCGGGGCGAAGCCACTGCCGCCAGCGATCTTCCACTCGTTGATGTCGAACCAGTCGGGCTGCACGCCCTGCCATTGCGTCGACGCATTGTTCTCGGCGTAGACGACCTGCGTGCCGCCGCGCAACGAGGCGGCGACGTACTGCACTTCGGGTATCTCGCGACGGATCGCGTCGGCGTCGCCTTCGTTGAGCGAATAGCGGCTGCCGGCCGCCAAACGCGCGCCACCGCCGCCGAAGCCGCCGGCGCCCATCACGTCGAGCCGATTGGAGCCAAGGCCCGACACCAGCTTGTCGATCTCCGCCTGCGTGCCCTGCCCCACCGACACCATGACGATGACCGCGGCGATGCCGATGATCACGCCGAGTGAAGTCAGCACGCTGCGCAGCCAGTTGCCGCGCAGGGCGAACAGTGCGGTGCGCACGATCTCGAGGAAATTCATGCCGCATCCCCCGCTTGCAGCGCACCGTCGTGCATGACGAAGGTGCGCCCGGCGTGCGCGGCGACGTCGGCGTCGTGGGTGATCAGCACCACCGTGTGGCCGTCGCGCTGCAATGCCTTGAACAGGGCGAGGATCTCTTCGCCCGTGCGCGAATCGAGCGCGCCGGTGGGTTCGTCGGCGAGCAGCAGCGGCGGACGGTTGATCAATGCACGCGCGATCGCCACGCGCTGCTGCTGCCCGCCGGACATTTCGCCCGGGCGGGGGTTGACGCGGCCGCCCAGGCCGACGGCTTCCAGCGTCTCGCG
>JBJMWR010000005.1:0-7392 GCA_045810015.1 Luteimonas sp. | reverse complement strand
CTCCCAACCTACGCGAGCGCCGGATTGCTCGCGCCCGTGCTGCTGGTTTCGCTGCGCCTGCTTCAGGGTCTGGCGCTCGGCGGGCAATATGGCGGCGCTGCCACGTATGTCGCGGAGCATTCTCCCGACCACAAGCGCGGCCTCTACACCAGCTGGATTCAGACCACGGCGACGCTCGGCCTGTTTGCAGCGCTGCTGGTGGTAATCGGGACGCGGCGGGCGCTGGGCGAAGCGGCCTTCCTCGACTGGGGTTGGCGGCTGCCGTTCTTTGCGTCCATCCTGCTGCTGCTGGTGTCGCTATGGATTCGGCTGCAACTCAACGAGAGCCCGGTCTACCAGCAGATGAAGGCGCTGGGAGCGACGTCAAAAGCGCCGCTGCGGGAAGCGTTCGCAAGCTGGCCCAATCTGCGGCTGGTGCTGATCGCACTTTTCGGGGCCGTCGCCGGGCAGGCGGTGGTCTGGTACACCGGGCAGTTCTACGCGCTGTTCTTCCTCGAAAAGACGATGAAGATCGATGGCGCCACGGCCAACATCATGATTGCGACCGCGCTCGCGATCGGCACGCCGTTCTTCGTCTTTTTCGGCTGGCTGTCGGACCGGATCGGCCGCAAGCCGATCATCCTGGTTGGCTGCCTGCTCGCGGCGCTCACCTATCTCCCGCTGTTCCACGGACTGGCAAAGGCCGTGAACCCGGCGCTTACCGAGGCGCAGGCGAGGGCGCCAGTCACCGTCGCCGCCGACCCGAACGACTGCTCGCTGCAGTTCGACCCGATCGGCAAGAACAAGTTCGACCGGCATTCGTGCGACGTGGTGAAGTCCTTCCTCGCGAAAGCGGGTGTCAGTTATGCGAACGCCGCGGCGACCGGACCCGCGAGATTGATTGTCGGCAATCGCATGATCGCGGCCCCCGCGCAGGTCGAAACGGGGCCCCTCCCGGCCGACCAGATCAAGCGCTTCCAGGCGGACGCCGCGGCTGCGCTGAACGCTGCCGGCTATCCCGAGAAGGCCGACCTCGCGCGGATCGATACCCCGCTTGCGATCGCGATCCTGCTGGCGCTCGTGATCTATGTGACGATGGTTTACGGACCGATCGCGGCACTCCTGGTCGAGCTGTTTCCCGCCCGCATCCGCTACACCTCGATGTCGCTGCCGTATCACATCGGCAACGGCTGGTTCGGCGGTTTCCTGCCGGCGATCTCGTTCGCCCTGGTCGCTGCGACCGGCAACATCTACTACGGCCTGTGGTATCCGATCGGCATCGCGCTGATGTCGCTGGTGATCGGCACGATCTTCCTGCGCGAAACGAAGGACGTCGACATCACCAAGTAAGTGCGGCACCGGCGCGGGACCACGTCTCCCGCGCGTTTCACCAGGACGCCGGCCCGGAAGGGCCGGCGTTCTTCGTTTCAGGGATTCGAGCCCTGCGCATCACCGGCCAGCGATGCGGCCAGATGATCGACGAACGCACGGATCCGCGACGACACGCCCGAGTTGCGGTAGTACACGGCGTGCACCTGCTGACGCACGTCGCGCGTCTCGTCTGCAAGCACCTCGACCAGTCGCCCTGCGCGGCGATCGTCGTCCGTGGTGAAGTCGGACAGGCAGGCGATGCCGGCACCTGACACCGCAAGCGCGCGTACGGTCTCGCCACTGGAACCGGCCACTGCCGGCACGATCGTCAATGCATCGGCCTCCGGGCCGGGGACGGGCCAGACATTGAGATGCGGCAGGCGGGTGAAGCCCAGCACTGCGTGATCGGCCAGTGCCGCGACCGTGGCCGGTGCGCCATGCGCGTCGAGATACGCCGGTGATGCCAGCACGCGCAGGCGACTGTCCATCAGATGCCGCGCAACGAGAGTCGAATCCTTCAGTGCCCCGACGCGGATCGCGATATCGGTCCGATGCTTGAGCAGATCGATCGTGCGATCGCTGCTGGTGAGTTCGAGCGTGATCCGCGGATACGCAGCGCGGAACGCGGCGACGCGCGGCACCAGCACATGCAGCAGGAACGATGTCGCGGCGTCGACGCGCAACACGCCCGACGGACAGTCGCGCAATCCACGCACGCGGTCCTCAGCGGCCTCCATGCGCGCGAGCACTTCGCGTGCATCGTCGAGAAACACGCGCCCCTCTTCACTCAGCGCGATCCGTCGCGTCGTCCGCTGCAGCAGTGTCGTGCCGAGCTTGTCTTCCAGCCGGCCCAGGGCTCGGCTGATGCCCGAGACCGTCTGCTCGAGCTGGCGCGCCGCAGCGGTGATCGAACCGCTGTCGACGACGGCGACAAAGGCCTGCAGTTCGTCCAGCGTGGTCTTCATGGGCATGGTTCGCGCGGCGGGTCGGGCTTCGATTATTGACCGGAAATCAAAAGTAATCTGCCGCTCAATGGGTTTCCGGTGCCAATCGGTCGGCGCAGACTGACCACTTTCCCCGCATCGAGCTGTCCCATGGACCTGTTCATCACCGGCGTCACCGGTTTCATCGGCGGCTCGCTCGCCACCGCCCTGCTGCAGGACGGCCACACGGTCCGCGGCCTGGTCCGCACCCCCGACGCGGCGACGCGGGTCGCGGCGCTCGGCATCGTGCCGGTGCTCGGGATGCTCGACGACCGCGACCTGCTGGTCACCGAGGCGCAGCGCGCGGACGCGGTCATCAATGCCGCCAGCAGCGACCACCGCGGCGCGGTCGAAGCGCTGCTCGACGGGCTATGTGGTTCCGGAAAGGCCTTCCTGCACACCAGTGGTTCCAGCGTCATCGGCGACGATGTCGCCGGCAATGCACTGTCGCCACACATCTTCGACGAAGAGACGCCGCTGATCGTCGAAGCCGGCAAGCAGGCGCGCCATGCGGTCGACACCGCGATCCGTGCCGCCGCCAGCGACGGTGTCCGCAGCGTCGTGCTGTGCAACACGATGATCTACGGCATCGGCACGGGCCTGGCGCGCGACAGCGTGCAGATTCCGCCGCTGGTGCAGCAGGCGCAGCGCAGTGGCGTGGTGCGCATCGTCGGCAGCGGCATCAACCGCTGGTCGAACGTGCACATCGAGGATGTCGTCGCGCTGTATCGCCTGGCGCTCGCGAACGCTCCGGCGGGCGCGTTCTACTTCGTCGAGAACGGCGAAGCCTCGTATGCGGAACTCGGTGCGGCGATCGCGACGCGGCTCGGCCTCGGTCCGGTCGAATCCTGGACCGTCGACGCAGCCGCGAATGTCTGGGGCGAAGGCCACGCGCGTTACTCGTTCGGCTCCAACAGCCGCGTGCGCGGCAAGCGCGCCCGCCGCGAACTGGGCTGGGCGCCGCGCCACGACTCGGTCACGCGCTGGATCGAAACCGGGATGCCGCTGGACTGAACTGGTGCGGCCGAGACAGGGCGCGACCCGAGTGCACCCGTCGCGGCCTGCTGCGGCACTGCGACGCGCAGCGCGCGCCGGACGCACGGCGATCCGGCACGGATCCGTGGCAGCAGCCGGCTACTTCTGCGGCGGCGCCGCGAGTTCACGCGCGTCGAGATAACCGTCGCGGTTCGTGTCCTGCCGGTTGAATGTCGCCGCGAGTCGGGTCATGTGCTCGGCCAGCGTCACCGCCCGACCCTTGCCACCCGGCAGTTCATCGGCCGTCAGCACGCCATCGCCATTGCGGTCCATCCGGTCGAAGCCGTAACGCATCCACGTCTGGTACTCGGCGAGCGAGACGCGGCCGTCGCCGTCGATATCCATATGATCCAGATATTCGGCCGTGCGCGTGACCTGCGCGCCGGCCGCGGTGACGACGACGAGCGCACACACCGCAGACGACACAAGGCCGATCCGTTGCCGGACCGGCCCTCGTGTCGCCATGGCGCCGCCCGGTTTCAGGCGTGCGCGCTCTGCAGCGAATAGCCCTTGAGCCGCGCCGAATAATCCTGCAACGCACGGATGCCACTGGCTTCCGCCTCGCGGCACCAGGCCTGCAGGTTGTGCAGCGCTTCGCTGGCGTTGTGCGAGCGCGCTTCGAGCAGCGCCGTCAGGCGCGCACGATGTTCGACCAGCGTGCGGATGCGCGGACGCTGGTCGATCCACTGCTGCAGCTGCTGGCGTGCGTCGGGCTGCAGCCAGCGCCCGTCATCGACCAGACCCTTGCGCAGCTTGCGCGGCAGCAACGCGCGCAGACGCGCACCGGCGGCCTGCGCCTCTTCGCGCAATGCCGGCTTCAGTACATTGCGCTGGAAATCGGTCATCGCCTGGAAGCGGTGCGCGAGCAGCGCGCGCACGGTGTCGGTATCCGGCACATGGATGTTGGGGCGGATGTCGAGCGACGGCGCCACGCGCAGCACCTTCGCCAGGCGCACCGATTCCAGACCCTTGATCACCGCCCAGCCGATGTCGAATTCCCACTTGCGCAGCGCGAACTTCGCCGAGCTGGGGAAGGCATGGTGGTTGTTGTGCAATTCCTCGCCGCCAATCCACACGCCCCAGGGCGTCAGATTGGTGGCGGTGTCGGTGGTTTCGAAGTTGCGGTAGCCCCACCAGTGGCCGAGGCCGTTGACGACGCCCGCCGCCCAGAACGGAATCCACGCCATCTGGATCGCCCACACCGCGACGCCCTTGAAGCCGAACAGCACGAAGCTCAGCAGCAACAGGAACGTCGGCCCGAGGTTCGCGTGCGGCGTGTAGAGCTTGCGCTCGATCCAGTCGCTGGGCGCGCCCTTGCCGTACTGCTCGATGTCGGCGCGCTGCGCGCGCGCTTCGCGGTACAGCTCCACGCCCTGCCAGAACACGGTCTTGATGCCCTTGAAGCGTGGGCTGTGCGGGTCGTCTTCGGTCTCGCACTTCGCGTGGTGCTTGCGATGGATCGCCACCCATTCGCGCGTGATCATCGACGTGGTGAGCCACGTCCAGTAACGGAAGAAATGCGCGATCACCGGATGGAAATCGACGCCGCGATGCGCCTGGCTGCGATGCAGGTACAGCGTGACCGCGAGGATCGTCAGCTGCGTCACCACGAGCAGGTAGACGAGCATCGCTCCCCAACCGAGCTGCAGCAGGCCACCGGACAGGAACTCGAAAATCGTATCGATCATGGATGCGTCAAGAAGGCGTGAACCCAAACATCATGGCGGCATCCCCTGCCCCTTTCCATCCCTCCGACCAGGTATGGACGACCTCGCGATTCAGACTCGCTACGCACGTCGCATTCATGGTGCGTGGGCGCGCCTCTCTGCATGAATCGGAGCCCACGCACCTGCTGAAACTGGATCGCGCCACAGCGCGTCGCGGCGCCAATGCCGCCATGCAGACCCGGCCCGACATTCGTTCGGATGGCACGCCACGATCCTCGGCGTGAACGCCAGTGGCGATTCCACGCGACTGCAACGGCTGAGCCGCGAGCCACGTCCGCTCGCACGCGGGGACGGCGACGCGCCGATGCGCCGCCCCGCGCGCGCTGTGCGATAGTCGGCGCGCATCACCGCATCACCGCTGTCCGTCTTGGCATACCGACTCTGGGAGGGGTTTCCATGCTCGAGCAACACGGTTTGTGGCTGGCACTGGGCTGTGCCGCCATCGCGATTCTTTACGGCGTGATCTCCGCCGGCTGGATCAACCGGCAACCTGCCGGCAACGCACGGATGCAGGAAATCGCAAGCGCGATCCAGGAAGGCGCTCGCGCGTATCTCAACCGGCAATACCTGACGATCTCCATCGTCGGCGCCGTGCTGTTCGTCCTGATCGGCGTGTTCCTGGGCTGGGCAGCCGGCATCGGCTTCCTGCTCGGCGCGGTGCTGTCGGGCGCGGCCGGCTACATCGGCATGAACGTGTCGGTGAAGGCCAACGTCCGCACCGCCGAAGCCGCGCGCCGCGGCATCGGTCCGGCCATGGACGTCGCATTCCGCGGCGGCGCGATCACCGGCATGCTGGTGGTCGGGCTCGGCCTGCTCGGCGTGGCCGGGTACTGGATGCTGCTGCCGTACTTCGGCCTTGAAGGCGAAGCCGCGTTGCATGCGCTGGTGGGGCTGGCGTTCGGCAGTTCGCTGATCTCGATCTTCGCGCGCCTGGGCGGCGGCATCTTCACCAAGGGCGCGGACGTCGGCGCGGATCTGGTGGGCAAGGTCGAAGCCGGTATTCCGGAGGACGACCCGCGCAACCCGGCGGTGATCGCCGACAACGTGGGCGACAACGTCGGCGACTGCGCCGGCATGGCCGCCGACCTGTTTGAGACCTACGCGGTCACCGCGGTCGCCGTGATGCTGCTCGGCGTGCTGATCTTCCAGGAGATCGGCACCGTGGCGACCTATCCGCTCGTGATCGGCGGCGTGTCGCTGATCGCGTCGATCATCGGCACCTACGCGGTGCGCTCGCGGGCGGGGAACGTGGAGCGCGCGCTCTACCAGGGGCTGGTCGTGTCGGGCGGGCTGGCAGCGATCGCGTTCCTCCCGATCACGCTTCTCATGATGGACGACCTCACCTACAAGTCGGGCGTCTCCAGCCTGCTGCGGGCGGGCGCCGACGCTCCGACCGGGCTCGACCTGTGGTTCTGCACGCTCGTCGGAGTCGCGGTCACCGCGGGCCTGTTCGTGATCACGGACTACTACACCTCGACGCGCTTCCGGCCGGTGCGCACCACGGCGCGCGCGTCGCAGACCGGTCACGCCACGAACATCATCCAGGGCCTCGCCCAGGGCTTCCAGTCCACGGCGGCGCCGGCCCTGCTGCTGGTCGGCGGCATCCTGCTGGCGAACGAGCTCGGCGGGATCTACGGCATCGGCGTGGCGGTGATGGCGCAGCTGTCGCTGACGGGGCTGATCGTGGCGCTGGACGCGTTCGGGCCGATCACGGACAACGCGGGGGGCATCGCGGAGATGGCCAATCTGCCCGAGTCCGTGCGGAACGTGACGGATCCATTGGATGCCGTCGGCAACACGACGAAGGCGGTCACAAAGGGTTACGCCATCGGGTCCGCGGTGCTCGCGGCGCTCGTGCTGTTCGCGGCGTTCCACGAGGAGCTCCGCGAGGAGTCGGCCAAGTCGCACACCGCGGTCGTGTCCTTCGACATCTCCCAGCCGGAGGTGCTGATCGGGCTGATCGTGGGCGGCATGATGGTCTACCTGTTCGCGGCGCTCGCGATCGAGGCCGTGGGGCGCTCGGGCGGCCAGGTCGTGGAGGAGGTGCGCCGACAGTTCCGCGAGAACCCGGGGATCATGGAGGGCACCGAACGGCCGGAGTACGGCGGCACGGTCAGCATCGTCACGAAGGCCGCGCAGCGCGAGATGATCGCCCCGTCGCTGATCGCGATCGTGGTCCCGTTGGTCGTGGGGCTGATCAGTGCCGAGGCGCTCGGCGGCCTGTTGATCGGGGTGATCGTGGTCGGGCTGTTCATGGCGATCTCGATGACCGCGGGCGGCGGCGCGTGGGACAACGC
>JBJMWR010000004.1:0-64742 GCA_045810015.1 Luteimonas sp. | reverse complement strand
ACGAGTCGGGGATGACGAACTTGGCGTCCTCGAGCTCCCCTGTACTGTTGTACATTCGCCCCGAGGAGCGGATCGCCGCCGGCATCGAGGCGTCGATGATGACGTCGCTGGGCACGTGCAGGTTGGTGATGCCGCGGTCGGAGTCGACCATCGCCAGCCCGGGGCCGGCCTCGTAGGCCGCGTCGATGGCCCGCTGGATGGCGTCGCGCTTGTCCGCGGGCAGCTTCTCGATCGCGGACAGGATGCTGGCCAGGCCGTCGTCCGGGTCGGCCCCGACGGAGCGCAGGTCGTCGCCGAACTCGGCGAAGACGTCGGGGAAGTAGGCCTGCACGGCGTGCCCGAACAGGATCGGGTCGGACACCTTCATCATCGTCGCCTTGAGGTGCAGCGAGAACAGCACGCCCTGCGCCTTCGCGTCTTCGATCTGCGCTTCGATGAAGCTCGACAGCGCCTTGCGCGACATCACCGCGGCATCGACGATCTCGCCGGCCTGCACCTTCACCGCATCCTTGAGCAGGGTCGTCGCGCCGTCACTGCCGACGAGTTCGATCTTCAACGCGCCGGCCTTGTCGAGTGTCGCGGAACGTTCGCTGCCGTAGAAATCACCGTCTTCCATGTGCGCGACGTGCGACTTCGAATCGCTCGACCACTTGCCCATGCGATGCGGATGCTTGCGCGCGAACGCCTTCACCGACTTCGGTGCGCGGCGATCGGAATTGCCTTCGCGCAGTACCGGATTCACCGCGCTGCCCTTGGTGCGGTCGAAGCGCGCCTTGATGTCGGTCTCCGCGTCGGTCTTCGGCACATCCGGGTAATCCGGCAGCGCGAAGCCCTGGCCCTGCAGTTCCCTGATCGCCGCCTTCAGCTGCGGCACCGAGGCGCTGATGTTCGGCAGCTTGATGATGTTGGCTTCGGGCGTGGTCGCCAACTGGCCGAGCTCTGCGAGGTGGTCACCGATCTTCTGCGCGTCGGTCAGCAACTCCGGGAACTGCGCCAGGATGCGGCCGGCCAGCGAGATGTCGCGCGTTTCGACCGCGATGCCCGCCGGTTTGGTGAATGCCTCGACGATCGGCAGCAGCGACTGCGTCGCCAGGTACGGGGCTTCGTCGGTGAGCGTGTAGAGGATCTTCGGCGTATCGGACATGCGGGCGTGTCTCGTCTGGAAACGGGGGGAATGCGTGGCCGGCGCGCGTTGCGGCATCCAGTGGCCGCGCGTACCGGCGCGTCCGCGTATCAACCGGCGATGGCCGGTGCGTGCGGACGACACAGCCCCTCGATTGTCGCGCGTTTGCGCAGGTCGCGGAAGGCGCGTGCCCGCGTGGAGACATACGGGACAGCATGGTGTGCGTGTCCATTCGCTACGAAAAACGCGGCCGGAGCCGCGTTCGTGTTCGAAGTCGTGCGCGCGCTGCGGCTTACTTCACCGAGAACTCGCGCGTCTCCACCACCGTGCCGTCGAGCGAGATTTCCAGCTTGTAGGTGCCGACCGGCCAGCCTTCGGGATGGTGGATATCGAAGGCGATGACCTGCGGGCCGGCGGCGACATCGGCCTCGGTGTTGCGGACCAGCTGGCCTTCGCCGAACGTCCAGCGCGCGGCGAGCTTGGCCGCGCTTTCGCCCTCGGTGCCGACCGACGCATAGATGGTGTCGGTGGTCGCGAACTCGGACGCCGGCGTCGACACACGGTTCTGGTCGTCGACAGCGTTGCCGAGCTCGACGCTGGTGACCGTGGCCGGTGCAGGCGGCGTGGGCGCCGGCGGTGGTTCGGGCGCGGTCGGTGGAGGCGGCGCCGCCGTGGTGGGCGCATCGCGATTGCAGCCGGCGAGCAGCAGCACGCTACCGAGTGCGGCAGCCAGGGTCAGGACGACGGGTCGGGTCATGGAAACTCCTGAAGTCGGGAATCGGTCACGCGGCAGGCAGCTGCAGCACCTGGCCGGCGTGGAGGGCATCGGGATCATCGAGCACGTCGCGGTTGGCGTCGAACAGCTCGCGCCAGCGGTCCTGCGCGCCGAGCTCGGACTCGGCGATTCCGGACAGGCTGTCGCCCTTGCGCACGACATAGGTGCGCATCGGGTGTGCGTCGGGAATGCGGGAAGACGTCATGGCCGGGCGTGCGTGGAGGCGACGGCGCAGGCTCCCACGCCCCGCGTTAAGAATCCATCGCGCGGGGCGTGCAATCGACTACTGCCGTTCGTCGCGCAGGCGCGCGGGCATCGCATGGCCGGGCGTCGCGCGCCACGGATTGATATCCAGCCCGCCGCGGCGCGTGTAGCGCGCTTCGACCGACAGCGTCTCTGGCCGGCAGCGCGCCAGCAGGTCGACGAACACGCGCTCGACGCATTGCTCGTGGAATTCGGCGTGATCGCGGAACGACACCAGATACTGCAGAAGCGTGGCGCGATCGATGCGCGGCCCGCGATAGGCGATGTGCAGGCTCGCCCAGTCCGGCTGGCCGGTGACCGGGCAGTTCGACTTCAGCAACGCCGAGGTCAGCTGTTCTTCGACGATCTCGCCAGCGTCGGCGGCGAGCAGCGAGGCATCGGGCGGGCCGTAGCTCGCGATCTCGACATCGAGGGTGTCGATCGATGTGCCGTCGTGCGCGATGTCGGCCATCGCGGGCAGACCGAACACGACGTCGACGCGAGCACCGGCGGACTGCGACAGGTCGTCGACGATCCGCACGCGCACGGCATCGGCGGTGTCGAAGCGCGTGTGGTTGAGCGAGTTGAGATAGAGCTTCAGCGACTTCGACTCGACCAGATGCGGCGAATCGCCCGGCACGGTGATCGTCGCCGTCGCCACGACCGGCTTGCCGCGCGTGTCCAGCCAGCTCAATTCGTACGCATGCCAGCGGTCGTGACCGATGAAGGGCAGGGCCGCGCCGATGCCGATCTCCGTACGCCCGAGCGTGCGCGCGATCGGGAACAGCAGGCCGGGATCGTAATGACGCGGATAGGCGACCTCGCGGCCGAGCGGAATGGGCGGCGCGGCCGCAATGGGGGTTCGGGGGGACATGCGGGGATTTTAGCGCCGGGGGATGATGGGCGTTGCGTGGGGGGGCGGTGCTGGCGGACTGGCAGTCAGGCAGGCGGTCGGTCCGTCAGAAGCTCGCTGCGTCGGGCCGTCAGTGCGTCAGCTCTCAGCCCCTCAGTGCTGAGTGCGTCAGGGACGACTCGATTCTCAGCGCGTCACCCCAGCGCACGCTGGGGTCCATCTTGATCTTCGCGTCGACGCAAGATCGCGCGCGAAGGCAACAGCAAAATGGATCCCAGCTTTCGCTGGGATGACGGTAGTGGGATCGTGGAGATTGCGAGCCAAGTCACTGGATGACCAGCCATTCGGCTGTTGAAAGGCGCTTCCGGACTGCGCCGGGACGACGGAATGCGAGCCACTCACTCAAGGACGCGTGTTGATCGATCTTCGCTTTGCCGTGGCCTTTGCCGTCGCCCCGGCGCACGCCGGGGCCCAGCGACTTGCTCTCACATTCGAAAACGCCTCAACCCTCTCCCGCATCCAGATAATCCAGACTCACCTGCAGCATCGCCCGCAGTCCCAGATCCAGCGCGGACTCGTCGAGGTCGAACTGCGGCGAATGGTTGCTCGGCGCGGTCGGCGGGTCCTTGCCTGCCGCCGTCGCGCCGACGAAGAAGAACATCGCCGGGACTTCCTTGGCGTAGTACGCGAAATCCTCGGCGCCCATGTTGAGTGGGGTTTCGACGACGTTCTCGGCGCCGGCAACGGCCTGCAGGCTCGGCAGCAGGCGCGCGGTGAGGGCGGGGTCGTTGACGGTGACCGGGTTGCCGGTGGAGTCGGGCACATGCGCCTCGACGGTCGCGCCATGCGCGGCGGCCACGTGTTCGGCGACGTTCTTGAGGTCGGCGAAGATGTCGCTGCGCACGTCTTCGTCGAAGGTGCGGATCGTGCCGACCAGTTCGACGCTGTCGGGAATGATGTTGTAGCGGATGCCGCCCTTGATCGCGCCGAAGCTGACGACCGCAGGCAACGTGGAGATGTTGGTGCGGCGGCTGACGATGGTCTGCGCGGTGCCGATCAGGTCGGCCGCGGCGACGATCGGGTCGATGCCGCCCCAGGGCCGCGAGCCGTGCGTCTGCCGGCCGATAACCTTGATGTTGAAGCGGTCCGACGCGGCCATCAGCGGGCCGCCGCGCACGCCGAGCTGGCCGGCCTGCAGCGTCGAGAACACATGCAGGCCGAAGATCGCGTCGGGCTTGAAGTCGCGGAAGATCCCTTCGGCCAGCATCATCGACGCGCCGCCGTCCTCATCATCGGGCGGGCCTTCCTCGGCGGGCTGGAACACGAACAGCACTTCGCCCGCCAGCTGCTCGCGCATGTCGACCAGGGCTTCGGCCACGCCCATCAGGATCGCGACGTGCGCATCGTGGCCGCAGGCGTGCATGACGCCGGTGGGCTCGCCGCGGTAGGTCGTCGTCGCGGTGGATGCGAAGGGCAGGCCGGTCTGTTCGGTGACCGGCAACGCGTCCATGTCGGCGCGCAGTGCGATCTTCGGGCCGGGGCGGCCGCCCTTGAGCACGGCGGTCACGCCGGTATGCGCGATGCCGGTCTTCGGTTCGAGGCCGAGGCTGCGCAGGTGCTCCGCGACCAGCGCCGCGGTACGCGTCTCGCGGTTGCCGAGCTCGGGATGCTGGTGGATGTCGCGACGCCAGTCGACGAGTTTGGCCTGCAGCGCGGTCGCGGCGCTGGCGACTTCGGGACGTTGCGACTCCTGCGCATGCGACAGAACGGGCAGGGCGGCGCAGGCGCAGAGCAGCGCGGTGGCGAGACGATGCATCGGCAGATCCTCGACGGGTGACCGGTCGATGCTAGTGGATCAGCGGGCCCGCAGGCGCGATGCAGAAAGCGCGCTTGCGCACGCTTCCAGATCAGGACTCAATCGATCGCGACGTGGGCGGTCAGCGCCCACACTGCCAGGCGCCGAAACGCTGGCTGCCGCCGGCCGGCTCGCCGAGCGGGCTGATCGTGTCGGCGTTGAGGCCGGGCGCCTCGTTGCGCGCGAGGGTTTCGAGTTCCTCGCGCACGCGCAGCTGGTTGCGTTCGACGAACGCGATGCTGTGCTTGACCGAGACTTCGACCTCGCCGCGCTTCTGGCAGTCGGCAGGCGCCGCACTCGTCACGCGCACCGCGCTCGCGCCCGGTGCCATGTGCACCCAGGTGCAGCCGACGGCGGACAGGGACAGCAGCATCACAGTCAGGGACTTGCGCATTCGGAATGCTCCGGGGATTGGGGACGGGACGCGATGCCCGCCATTGTGGCGGGCATCGGCTGAGCGGGCGATCACCGCCGCCCTCAAAACCTGTTCAAGGTCCGTCGCGAGCGCGGCCAGATGGCGTGTGGCGGAGCGCAGGAAGCGCAGGAAGCGCAGCGTACGAGTGGTACGTGAGCATTCCGAGCACCGCACGCACGCCAGCTGGCAAGCGCAGCAGGACGTTGGACTGGTTTCAGCGCGCGACCGGCTTGCCGTCGGCGTCGAGCACCTGCACCTCGCCCAGCTCGAGCGCGCGGATCGGCGCCTCGATCTGCTCGAGATCGCCGACGACGATCCAGGTCAGCGCCTTGGGATCGATCGTCGTCGCCACGCCGCCCAGATCGGCCACCGTCATCGATTCGATCTCGGCCTTGCGCTGGAACACGTAGTCGTCCGGACGGCCGAAGCGCACGTTGCCGCCGATCGTCGACATCACCGACCACGCGGTCTCGTAGGCACCGGGCAGGCTCAGGGTCTGGATCGCCTGGGCGCGGGCGAGTTCGGCGGCGGTCGCCGGACGGTCGCCATCGGCGAAGTCGGTCAGCTCACGCTGGATCTCGGCCATCGCCTCTGCAGTCTTGTCGATCTGCACCGGCGCCGACGCCATCCACGGACGCTGGCCCAGCGTGCCGCTGGCCGAGCTGCGCGCGCCGTAGGACCAGTGCTTGTCCTCGCGCAGGTTCATGTTCAGACGCGCGGTGAAATCGCCGCCGATCACGGTGTTGGCCATGTCGAAACGGGTCGACGACGCATCGTTGGTCGGCGGGATCACCTGCGCGGCGAAGATGTTCGCCTGCACCGCGCCGGGCTGGTCGATCAGGAACACGCGCGGGGCGGTCGGACGTGCGACCTCGGCGACTTCGATGGCCGCCGGCGCAGCGCCGGTGCCGCGCCAGTCGCCGAAGTGCGTTTCCAGCATCGGCACGATTTCGTCCAGCGTGGTGTCACCGACGACGATCAGCGTCGCGCCTTCCGGACGCACCCAGTCGCGGTGGAAGGCGACCAGCTCATCGCGCGTGAGCTTGGCGATCGCGTCTTCGGTGCCGCTGCCGGTGAACGGAATCGCGTACGGATGACCGGCACCGTAGACCAGCGGCGGCAGCACGCGCATCGCCACGCTCGACGGGCGCGCCTTCTCCTGCGCGATGCCGGCAATCCACGTGGCCTTGATGCGGTCGATTTCCTTCTGGTCGAAGTTCGGGCGACGCAGCATGTCGGCGAACAGCGCCAGCGACGGGTCGAGGTTTTCCTTCAGCGCCGAAACGTAGGCATTGCTGCCGTCGAGCGACGCGCCCGCGCCGAGGCTCGCACCCAGCGCTTCGACGCGGTCGGCGAAGTCGAGCGCGCCCAGACCGCCGGCGCCTTCGTCGAGGACGTTCATCGTGAAGCTCGCGGTGCCCGGCGTGCGGCCCAGGTCGGCGGTGTAACCGCCCTTGAACTCGTAGCTCAGCTGCACCACCGGAATCTCCGGCCGGCGCGCGAGGATCACCTGCGTGCCGTTGGACAGCGTCGCGCGCTCCTGCGCCGGGAACTTGAGTTCCGGGAACGACGCGGTCTTCGGCACGCCGGTGCTGCGGTCGATGCGGCTGCGCGTGGTCGTGTACTTGGCATCCGGCGCCGGCGGGGTGAACGGCGCCGGCGTGACCGCAGGTTCTTCGGCCAGCGGCGTGCGTGCGCCCGGCACGACGGTGATGGTGTGGCTGCCGACATCGAGCCACTTCGCACCGGCCGCCTTGACGTCCTCGGCGGTGGTCGCGGCGACGTTCGCCAAGGACGCGCGGAAGCAGCCCGGATCGCCCTCGTAGACCGTGCATTCGGCCAGTGCGTCGGCCTTGCCGCCGAAGCCGCCGATGCGCTCGATGCCGCGCACGAAGCCGGCGCGGAACGAGGTCTTGGCGCGCTCGAGCTCTTCGGCGCTCGGGCCTTCGGTGATCAGGCGCTCGAGTTCCTCGTCGATCGCTTTCTCGACGGTCGCCGGATCCACGCCCTGCTTCACGGTCGCCATCACGACGAAGTTCGAGCCCAGCTGCGAGCCGTAGGCGCCGGCGCTGATGTTGTCGACCAGGCGGTCGTCGTGCAGCAGGCGGCGGTCGAGACGCGAGGCCTTGGCGCCGCCGAGCACGCTGCCGAGCACCTGCAGATGATCGATCTCGGTGGTGCCCAGTTCGGCCACGTTCCAGGCGCGGTAGATGCGCACCTGCGGCACCTGGTCTTCCATCGTCTCGCGCGTGTCGGCGCTGCGCTTGGCCACATCGACGCCCGGCTGCGCCATCGTCGGGCCGGCCGGGATGTCGCCGAAGTACTGCGCGACCTTCGTCCGCGCGGTGGCCACGTCGATGTCGCCGGCTAGCACCAGCACCGCGTTGTTCGGGCCGTACCAGGTGCGGAACCACTGCTTGACGTCGTCGAGCGCGGCCGCGTTGAGGTCGTTCATCGAGCCGATGACGCCGTGGTGATACGGGTGGCCCTTGGGATACAGCGCGCGGGTCAACTTGTCCCAGACCTGGCCGTAGGGCTGGTTCTCGCCCTGGCGCTTCTCGTTCTGCACCACGCCGCGCTGCTCGTCGAGCGCCGCCTGGTCGACCGCGCCGAGCAGATGGCCCATGCGGTCCGACTCCATCCACAGCGCCATGTCGAGCGCGGTGGTCGGCACGTTCTGGAAGTAGTTCGTGCGGTCGGTATTGGTGGTGCCGTTCTGGTCGGTCACGCCGACCTGCTTGAAGGGGTCGAAGAACTCGCCGTCGTGGTTCTCGCTGGCCTGGAACATCAGATGCTCGAACAGGTGCGCGAAGCCGCTGCGGCCGGCGGGTTCGTCCTTGCTGCCCACGTGGTACCAGATGTTGACCGCGACGATCGGCGCCTTGCGGTCGGTGTGCACCACCACGCGCAGGCCGTTGGGCAGGGTGAAGGTCTCGTACGGAATGTCGACGCCGGCGGCCTGCGCCGGCGGTGCGGCCAGTGCCATCGGGGCTGCAGCGATGCCGGACAGGGCGAGGCCGGTGGCCAGCGCAAGCAGGGCCGCGCGCGGGCGGGTCGGGGCGGTACGGAGACGGTCGACGGACATGCCGGTCCTTGCAGTTCGGGCGGGATTGGACCCGCATCGTAGCCAGCCGCAGTGCCTTCGGCACGGGCCTCAGGTCATGGTGGGGTCTCTGCTTGCGGTGGAGGCGATCGTCGCAGCGGATCGAAGTCCTCCCCCGCGCTGCGGGGGAGGGTTGGGTGGGGGCGAACGGCCAGGCCGATAGGTGTCCGGATTCCAGGCATCTGCACCGCATGCGATCTGTTCCTGCCGCGATCCGGGCGCTTGCCCCCATCCCGGCCTGTCCGGCCCGGCGCAGCGCGCCGGTCGTTCGATCGACTCGCGCGACGGTGCCGCGCAAGCGAGTCGCTCTCACCCCGCGCGCGCGGGGGAAGGAGCAGATCGCGGACCTGCCTTGGTCTGGCCATGCGCCAGTGCTCTGCGCGGCCTTGCCCGTCCGATCCTCACGACCCGCCCGCTAGCATCGAAGCCCGGTTTTCCCAAGGCACAGCCATGACCCACTGGACCCTCGTCACCGGCGCCAACCGCGGCCTCGGCCTCGAATTCGTCCGCCAGTTACTGGCCGACGGCGCCCGCGTCGTCGCGACCTGCCGGCATCCGGGCAAGGCGACCGCGCTCAACACGCTCGCGGCCGAACACCCCGGCCATCTGAAGGTGCTGCCGCTCGACGTCGGCGACGCCCGCTCGCGCGACGAGCTGGTGCGCGAATGGCCGCTGGCCGCGGGCGAGGACGCGCGCATCGGCGTACTGATCAACAACGCCGGCGTGCTGCACAGCGGCGAGCGCTTCGGCACGCTGTCGGCCGGCACGCTCGACGACAGCCTGCGCATCAACGTGGTCGGACCGCTGCTGCTGACCCAGGCACTGGCACCGCTGCTCGTCGACGGCGCGCGCGTCGCCAACCTGTCCTCGCAACTGGGGTCGATCGCCAACACCACGCGCTTCGGCACGCCGAGCTACGCGATCAGCAAGGCCGCGCAGAACATGGCGACCGTGCAACTGGCGCACGCGCTGCGCGAGCGCGGCATCGTCGTCGTCGCCCTGCATCCGGGCTGGGTGCAGACCGACATGGGCGGCGCCCAGGCCAGCGAGGTGGCCGAGGATTCGGTCGCCGGTCTGCGCAAGGTCATCGACGGCCTCGGCCCCGACGACAGCGGCCGCTTCCTCGACTGGACCGGCGCGACGCTCCCCTGGTGACCGACAATGGCCGGCCCGCAGCCCGGTCCGGCCCATGTTCGACGTCATCCTGCACACGCCCGAGATTCCGCCCAACACCGGCAACGTGATCCGCCTGTGCGCTAACACCGGCGCGCGGCTGCATCTGGTGCGACCACTGGGTTTCGACCTCGACGACCGCAACCTGCGCCGCGCCGGCCTCGACTACCACGAGTACGCGACGTTGCAGGTGCATGACGATCTCGATGCCGCACTCGCCGCAATCCAGCCGGCGCGCCTGTTCGCGTTGAGCACGCGCAACAGCGTCCGCTTCGATGCGCCTGCGTTCGCGCCGGGCGATGCCTTTCTGTTCGGCAGCGAGACCCGCGGCCTGCCGGACGCAGTGCTCGGCCGCGTGCCCGATGGCCAGCGCCTGCGCCTGCCGATGCAGCCGGGCAACCGCAGCCTCAACCTGTCGAACGCGGTCGCGGTCGTGGTGTTTGAAGCATGGCGCCAGCAGGGCTTCGCCGGCGGTGCGTGACGTGGCACCAGCGACAGCCCGTCGGCGCCGATGAAAACGGTTACGTGCTGACCTGAACGAGTCGCAAAAGTTCCTGTACTTTGCAGTTCAATATTCAGCGCCGGTTGCGCGCGCAGGCCGAGAATCGCTTCACCGGCCCGGGTGACCGTGCTTCCCCTCCCCTCGAAGCGCATCCCCTCCCTGTCACCCGGGCCGGCATTTTTCAACGCAGAACCCATAAGAGCCGGACTCCACGCAGGGCCCGGCCGGAGCGAGACCCCGAATGAAGCGCCTCCTTTCGATCGCAGCCCTTGCCGCTGCGCTCCCCTTCGCCGCGAATGCCGCCGAAGGCCTGTCCTACAACTACGTCGAAGGCGGCTACTCGGCCAGCAAGTCCGATATTGCCCCGGTCAACCGTGACGTCGATTCCGACGGCTGGTCGATCCGCGGTTCCGCCGCGTTCCTCCCGAATTTCCACGCCTTCGGCGACTACACCCGGGAGAGCGTCGACAACAGTCCGCTCGACCGCGACCAATGGCGTCTGGGCGTCGGCTACAACCACGAAGTCTCGCCGCGCACCGATCTGCTGACCCGCGTGGCTTACCAGAAGCTCGACTTCGGGCGCGGCATCAACGCCGATGGCTACTCGGTCGAAGTCGGCGCGCGCACCGCGCTGCTGCCGTCGCTCGAAGGCTACGCACTGGCCGGCTACGAGGATCTCGACAGCGGCTTCGACAGCGAGTTCTACGGCCGCCTCGGCGCGCAGTGGAAGTTCAATCCGAACTTCGGCGTCGCCGGCGACATCAAGCTGATCAAGGGTGGCGACACCCAGTGGTTCGTGGGTCCGCGTCTGACCTGGTAAGCGCCACACCGCTCCCCCGCGGTTTCCGGTCCCCAGCGCTTCCCCGGCGCGTCTCTCTCTCCCGGAAACCGTCGAACCCGGCCAGCAATGGTCGGGTTCTTTTTTTGGGTCGAAGCGGTCGAAGGATTCCATTGGAAGCTCGCGACGCCCACTGCTTTGTCCTTCCCCCTACGGGGGAAGGTGCCCGGAGGGCGGATGAGGGGGCTTTTGGCGCTTTGGCGAGGCCTCGCCCTCACCCGACGCGCTACTAGCGCGTCGACCTCTCCCAAAGGGAGAGGTATTGAGTTTCCGTCAGCTGAGACACGGCGCTGATCGAAGCCCAACAGCAGAGAGGCATCAGTCGGGCCAAGGGCCCGTTATTCGAACTCGGGCTTCTGCTCGCGCGCCATCAGACGCGCCAGACCCTCGGCCGGCGTCATTTCGCCATGCAGCACGGCGCGGACGTTGCTGGAGATCGGCAGTTCGATGCCGTGGCGTTCGGCCAGGCGCATCACTTCATCGGCGGTCTGCACCGACTCGACCACCTGGCCGATCGCGCGGACCGCGTCTTCGAGCTTCTCGCCACGGCCCAGCGCTAGGCCCAGTCGACGGTTGCGCGACAGATCGCCGGAACAGGTCAGCACCAGATCGCCGAGACCGGCGAGCCCCATCAGGGTTTCCGCGCGGCCACCAATCGCCTGGTTGAGGCGCAGCATTTCGTTGAGGCCGCGGGTGATCAGGCCGGTGCGGGCGTTGAGGCCCAGCTCCATGCCGTCGGCCGCGCCGGTGGCGACGGCGAGCACGTTCTTCATCGCGCCGCCGAGTTCGGCGCCGCGCATGTCGGTGCCGGTGTAGGCGCGGAACGTCGGGCCATGCAGCACGTCGGCCACGGTTTGCGCGAAATCGGCGTCGTCCGACTGCACGGTGATCGCGGTCGGCAGGCCGGACGCGACTTCCTTGGCGAACGATGGACCGGTGACGACGGCCAGCGGCACGTCCTCGCCCACGAGCGCGCCTGCGACTTCATGCAGGAATCGTCCCGAGCCGGGCTCGAAGCCCTTGGTCGCCCACGACACACCAACGCCGGCCGGACGCAGCGGCGCCAGCAGTTCCAGGGTTTCGGCGAAGGCGTGCGACGGCACGACGACCAGGATCAGGCCGACGCCATCGAGGGCATGGGCCAGATCGGTGGTCGCGCGCAGGTTGTCCGGCAGCGGGATGCCCGGCAGGTAGCGCGGGTTCTCGTGGCGCTGGTCGATCGCCTCGATCTGTTCCGCGTTACGGCCCCACAGCGTGGTGGGGTGCCCGTTGCGTGCGATCAGCGAGGCGAGCGCGGTCCCCCAGGAGCCCGCGCCCAGCACCGCAACCGCGGTCTTGCGATCGGTCACGCTCAGGCGTTGCCGATCTGATCGGTCGTCGGCTGTTCGTTGCCCGGCTGGCCGCGCTGACGCAGGCCTTCGGCGTAGAGCGCGTCGAAGTTGATCGGCTGCAGCAGGAACGGCGGGAAACCACCGGCCTGGATCAGTTCGCCGATCAGCTGGCGGGCGTACGGGTACAGCACGTTCGGGCACTGGGTGCCGAGCAGCGCATCGAGGGTGTTGCCGTCGAAACCGGCCAGACCGAACACACCGGCCTGCTTCACTTCGGCCACGTACACCGTGTTCGCGTTGTCCTCGCCCGTGGTGCAGGTCAGGGTGATCGCCAGCACGACTTCGAACGCGTTGTCGCCGACGCGCTGCACGCTCTGGTTGAGATTCATGTTGAGCTGCGGCTGGGCCTGCTCGTTGAAGATCGCCGGCGACTTGGGCGACTCGAACGAGACGTCCTTGACGTAGATCTTCTCGACGCTGAACTGCGCGCCTGCCGGCTGCGCCGGGGCTGCGCCATTGGCGCCGTTGGTGGCCTGTTCTTCGGACATGTGGATCGACTCCGGCAAAAAATGTTGGGTGAGACGGATTGCCGATTATGGCATTCCGTCAAGACGGGACTGCTGCGCTCAGCCGCGGCCCTTGGCCAGCGGCAGGTCGGCCTGCAGCCAGCCGCCGATGCCGCCGTCGAGCACGTAGACGTTCTCGAAACCGGCCTTCTTCAGGCGTCTGGCGGCATCGCTGGCGGTGCTGCCGGTCTTGCAGACCAGCACCACAGGCAGGGCCTTGGCAGGCGCGAGCTGCTTGCTCTCGGGATCGAACTGGCTCATCTGCACGTTCTTCGAGCCCGGGATGTGGCCCTTGCCGAAGTCGGCGGCGGGGCGCAGGTCGACGACCAGCGCGTTGTCGCGGTTGACCAGCACGGTCAGTTCGGCCGGACGCAGGACCTTGAAGCCGCGGAACAGGCGCGAGATCTCGTTGAAGACGATCGCCACCGTCAATGCGGCGAGGATCAGCGACAGCATCTGGTTGCGGCCCAGGAAGGCCAGAAGTTCTTCGAAATTCACGGATGGATCGCGGTGCGTCGGCGGGCGGCGATTGTCGCACACCACCACGACCGCCCGGCGGCGGGCAGCAGATGGCGGCCCGGCGGGGTCATTCGCCGGCCCATAAGTCGGGCAGGCCGTCGACGATCCACCAGGTGCCGGCGGCCGCGTCCCAGCGCCAGCGCTCGGTATAGCGCACGGTGCGCTCGGCCATGGTGTGGCGGTTGATCACGCCGATCTGGATCTCGCGGATCGCTTCTTCCTTGGTCGCGGTAGCACTGGTTTCGCGGTACCCGGTGACCTGCACTTGCTCGTAGCGGGCGAAGTCGAGCTCGCTGGCCGGATGCGCAGTGCGGTACTCCGGGTCGACCAGCTGCCAGGCGGTCTTCAGGTCGTTCCAGCGCACCGCGCCGGTCCATGCGTACTGCGCGCGTTCGAGCGCAGTGCCCTGCTTGCCGGCGCTGGCGCACCCGGGCAGCAGGACCAGCAGCGCGAGCAACGCCGCGGCGATGTGCAGGCGGAACAGGGACGGACGGCCGGAAGTCGCGCGCATGGCAGGGTCTCGAATTGTGAGGCGTCATCGTAGCCGCCGCAGCCGGCGCGCGCGCGGCTGCCGGTATCCTCTCGGCGATGGATGTCGACACTTCTACCCGGGCCGCCACGGTCAATATCGCCGCCGCCTTGCCGAGGCTGGCGAACGCTGCGCCCGATCGCATCGCGATGCGCTGCCCCGGCCCGGATGGGCGCTACGCCGATGCGCATGCGTTGACCTACGGCGCGCTCGATACACGCAGCGATGCGATCGCCGCCGGACTCGCCGCGCGCGGCATCATCCGCGGCACGCGCACGGTATTGATGGTGCGACCGACGCCGGAGTTCTTCCTGCTGATGTTCGCCCTGTTCAAGGCGGGCGCGGTGCCGGTGCTGGTGGATCCGGGCATCGACAGGCGCGCGCTGAAGCAGTGCCTGGACGAAGCCGGCGCAGACGCTTTCATCGGCATTCCGCTTGCCCAGTTCGCACGGGCGCTGCTGGGCTGGGCGAAGTCGGCGCGCGTGCGCATCACAACCGGGCGCTGGGCGCTGCTCAGCGACGCGACGTTGGGAGATGTGGAACGCGCCGGAGCCGGTGCAGGCCCGCAGCTCGCTGCCACGGCAGGCGAGGATGTCGCCGCGATCCTGTTCACCAGCGGCTCGACCGGTGTGCCCAAGGGTGTGGTCTACCGGCATCGCCATTTCGCCGCGCAGATCGACATGCTGCGCGACGCGTTCGGCATCGGCGCCGGTGGCATCGACCTGCCGACCTTCCCGCCGTTCGCGCTGTTCGATCCGGCGCTCGGGCTGACCTCGATCATTCCGGACATGGATCCGACCCGACCGGCCAAGGCCGATCCGCGCAAGCTGCATGCGGCGATCGAACGCTTCGGCGTCGACCAGCTGTTCGGATCCCCCGCATTGATGGGTGTGCTCGCGAAGTACGGCAAGCCGCTGCCGACCTTGCGCCGCGTGACCTCGGCCGGTGCACCGGTGCCGCCGGACACGGTCGCAAAAGTTCTCGAACTGCTGCCGGACGACGCGCGCTTCTGGACGCCGTACGGCGCAACCGAATGCCTGCCCGTCGCCGTCGTCGAAGGCCGCGAACTGCTGGCGCTGCGTACGCGCACCGAGCAGGGCGCCGGCACCTGCGTCGGCCGACCGGTGCCGCCGAACGAGGTGCGCATCATCCGGGTCGACGACGAGGCGATCGCCACATGGTCCGACGCGCTGTGCGTGCCCGGCGCCCAGGTCGGCGAGATCACCGTCGCCGGACCGAGCGCCACCGACATCTACTTCAATCGCGACGCGCAGACGCGACTGGCGAAGATCACCGAGACGCTGCCCGACGGCAGCACCCGCATCGTCCATCGCATGGGCGACCTCGGTTACTTCGATGCCGAGGACCGGCTGTGGTTCTGCGGCCGCAAGGGCCACCGCGTGGTCACCGCCACCGGCACGCTGTGCACCGAACAGGTCGAACCGGTTTTCAACGTGCACGCCGAGGTGAAGCGGACGGCGCTGGTCGGTGTCGGCCCGAAGGGCGCGCAGACGCCGGTGCTGTGCGTGGAGCTGGAAGCCGGTGTCGCGAAAACCGAACAGACGCGCATCGCCGACGAACTGCGCCACATCGGCGAAGGCTTCGTCCACACCGGGCGCATCGAGCGCGTGCTGTTCCATCCCGGCTTCCCGGTCGACATCCGCCACAACGCCAAGATCGGCCGCGAGACGCTGGCCGTGTGGGCGGCGACACGTGTCGGCTGACACCGCGCCTGCGTATTACCGGCTCGACGATCTCCGCATCGATGTCGCGCGGCAACGCGTGGTCCGCGATGACGGCCAGGTGCTGGATGTGGCCGGCCTCAGCTTCCGGCTGCTGCATGTGCTGCTGGGGCAGGGCACGCGCGTGGTCGGCTTCGACGAACTGATCGAACGCGTGTGGGCGCCCGCGCACGTGGGCGAGGAGACCGTCACCCAGCGCGTACGCCTGCTGCGCCAGGCCCTGGGCGATGACGGCCGTCAGCCGCGCTATCTGCGGTCGGTGCGCGGGCAGGGCTATCAGCTTTGCAGCGAACCGCGGGTCGAAGCGCCGGCGACGCCGGCGGCCGTCGAGATCAAACGGCGACCGCGTGCCCTGCACATCGCCGTGCTGCTGATGGTGCCGGTGCTCGGCGCGCTGCTCTGGTGGCAATGGCCGCGGCCGGAGGCACCGGTTGCCTCGCCATTGCTGGAACGTGCGGCGTATTACGCCTCCATCGGTCAGCCCGCGAACAACGAACGCGCCATCGCGTTGTACCGCCAGCGCCTGCAGGAATCGCCGGACGACACCGACGCGCAGCTCGGTCTGAGCCGTGCCTACAGCGCGCGCCTGTGTCTCTACAGCGGCAGCGCCGAGGATGCAGCGCAGGCACTGGCGCTGGCCGAAGCCGTGATCGCGGGACAGCCTGAATCTTCCGCTGCGCACACCGCGCTCGCATATGCACACGATTGCCGCGGCGAAGTCACCGCGGCGCTGGCCGGCTATACGCGTGCCGTGCAGCTGGATCCCGCGGCCGACGGCAGCCGCGCGTCAGCCGCGTATCTGCAGGCACGACAGGGCCATATCGCCGAAGCGCTGGCCGCGAATCTGGACGTGCGCGCACCGGAGACCGTGCGCTTCCTGCAACTGCAGATCGCGTCCAACCTCGACCTGCTCGGCTACACCGCCGCGGCCGAAGCGCGGTACCGGCGCAGCTTTCAGCTGTATCCGGACAACGTGTTCTCCAATCTCGCTTGGCCCACGTTCCTCTACGAACACGGCCGCGTCGACGAGGCGCAGACCGCGTTGACCCAGGCGATGTCGCGCGGCACCGAGCACGCCGGCCTGCATCTGCTGGCCGCGGAACTCGCTGTGTTGCGCGGCGAACACATCGCGGCGCGTGAGGCCGTGCAGCAGGCGCGTGCGCTCAAACCTCACGCCAGCCTGCCCGAGACGATGGCGTGGCGCGTTGGCGCAGCACCACCGCCCGACGTCGCCACGCTGCGCGCACGCGCTGACGCACTGTGCGCCGGACTGGCCAGCGGCGCTGATCCCTTCGATTGCATCGAAGCCGCATTGCTGCAGTCGCAGGCTGGTGACACATCCGCAGCGCTCGATGCACTCGATGCCGCGGTCACCGCCGGCTTCCGCAATGCCGGTTACCTGCGTGTTTCACCGCTGTTCGCGGATCTGCGCACCGCACCGGCTTTCGATGCCGCACTGCGTCGTATCGACACGGCGCTCGCGGCCGAACGCGCTGCGGTGCAGGCGTCCGGCCGTCTGCCCGACGATGCGGTCACGGCATCGCGCTGAGCACGAAATCAGCGAACAGCTTTTGCGACTCGGCATGCATGCCGCGCTGGTTGTAGCGGGTGCGCGTGATCACCACGACCAGCTGCGATTCCGGCACCACGAACACGTAGTTGCCGCCGTTGCCCGACATCGCCCAGGCGTGCACCTGCCGGTCGCCCACCTTGAACGGGAAGCGCCACATCTGATAGCCGTAGTCGGCATCGAACGGCGTCTGCGCGTGCACCTGGGACATCGCCCGCACCCAGTCGGCCGAC
Organism: Luteimonas sp.; assembly: GCA_045810015.1. Classification (GTDB taxonomy): domain Bacteria; phylum Pseudomonadota; class Gammaproteobacteria; order Xanthomonadales; family Xanthomonadaceae; genus Luteimonas. Next base: position 47,372 of record JBJMWR010000004.1, on the reverse strand, counting down.
ACGATCTGCCGGTCGTGCCAGCGACCGCCATCGACGATCAGCTGTCCGAACTTCGCCAGATCACGGCTGCGGTACTCCGTGCCGCCACCACCCATGCCGGTGCCGTCGGAAGAACGATGCCAGCGGACGGCCTCGATCCCCAGCGGGCGCTCGAGCACTTCGGCAGCAAAGCGTTCCAGCGACAGGCCGCTTGCGCGTTCGACGATCGCGCCGAGCAGGAACGCATTCGCCGTGCAGTAGGCGAAGGCGCGTCCATGCGGGCTGTCGGCCGGCCGCGTGGTCCAGGCGGGATAGCCGCGCTGCGGCAGATCGAGCGCGAACTGGATCCAGTCGGCGCTGACGTACATCCGCTCTTCGTGGCCGGACGAGAATTCGTTGTTGTCGTCGCACTCCCACTGCGCGCTCATCGTCAGCAGGTCTTCGACCGTCGTGGCGGTCTTGAACGCGCCCGGGTGGGCCGGCATGCGATCGGGAAAGAAGCCGAGCACCGGGGCATCGACGCCGGCGATCAGCCCGCGGTCGACGGCTGCGCCGACCAGCAGCGCGGTCACGCTCTTGGTCAGCGAGCGGGTGTTGTGAAGCGTCTGCCGGTCGGCGCCATTGAAGTAGGCCTCGTGGATCAGCGCACCGCGATGGACGACCAGCACGCTGGTGGTATCGGGCGCCTCGCCATTGGCGACGGCGGCATCCAGCGCGGCGAGACGGTCGGTATTCCAGCCGCGTGCGCCGGCATCGGCGACCGGCCAGTCGGTGACGGGCGAGGTTGAAGCGGCGGCGACGTGCGCTGCGGACAGGGCAAGCAGCGCGGACACGGCGAGGCGGGACAGGGGATGCATGGTTGGACTCCGGTCGAGGGAGCCGCACTGCACCGCGTTCCCGGATGAAGTGCCTGATACGCGAATGAAGAATTCTGAAGTGCAGGCGGATCAGCGACTTGCAGCTGTCGATCCCGGGGGTGCGTCGCCAAGCCCGGCCCGCGTCGCTATCGTGTGCGGCCCTGCAGCGTGTGGAGTCGGCAATGCGGATCCTGGTCACCGGTGGCGGCGGCTTCCTCGGGCAGGCCCTGTGCCGCGGCCTCGTCGAACGCGGCCACGATGTCACCAGCTTCAATCGCGGCCATTACCCCGAGCTCGATGCGATCGGCGTGCACCAGGTCCGCGGCGATCTCGCCGATGCGGACGCGGTACGCGCTGCCGCGCAGGGCATGGACACGATCTTCCACAACGCGGCCAAGGCCGGCGCCTGGGGCAGCTACGAGAGCTACCACCAGGCCAACGTCGTCGGCACGCAGAACGTGCTCGATGCCTGCCGTGCGCACGGCATCGGCCGGCTGGTCTATACGTCGACGCCGAGCGTGACCCACCGGGCCACGCACCCGGTCGAAGGCGGCACCGCCGACACCGTGCCCTACGGCGAAGACTTCAAGGCGCCCTACGCGACGACCAAGAAGATCGCCGAACAGGCCGTACTGGCAGCCAACGGACCGGACCTCGCGACGGTCGCATTGCGTCCGCGCCTGATCTGGGGGCCGGGCGACCAGCAACTGCTGCCGCGCCTGGTCGAACGCGCGCGGGCCGGGCGACTGCGCTTCGTCGGCGACGGCGAGAACCGCATCGACACGACCTATATCGACAACGCCGCGCAAGCGCATTTCGACGCCTTCGAGCACCTGAGGCCGGGCGCGGCCTGTGCCGGTCGTGCGTACTTCATCAGCAATGGCGAGCCGACGACCGTGCGCGAGATCGTCAACGCGCTGCTCGCCGCCGCCGGCGCGCCGCAGGTGACCAAGACGCTGCCGTTCGGCGCGGCGTATGCGATCGGCGCGGTCTGCGAATCTGTGTGGCCGCTGCTGCGCCTGCAGGGCGAGCCGCCGATGACACGCTTCCTTGCGGAGCAGCTGAGTACGACGCACTGGTACGAGATGGCGCCGGCGACGCGCGACTTCGGCTACGTGCCGCGGGTCAGTCTTCACGAAGGACTCACCCGCCTGAAAGATTCGTGGACAGGTACCTGACCGTCACCTGATCGCGACTCCGCCGGGCATAGGGTGACCCCCGAACCGCTCACGGGAATCAGGAGACCACCCATGCTTCGTTATGCAGTCATTTTTCTTGTCGTCGCCATCATTGCCGGTGTTCTCGGCTTCAGTGGTGTCGCCGGCGCCGCCACCAACATCGCCTGGATCCTCTTCGTCGTGTTCCTGATCCTGGCCGTGATCTCGATGCTGCGTGGCCGCGGACCGTAACGTCCCAGTCCGATACGTGATTCGAAACGCCCGCCTTCCGGCGGGCGTTTTCTTTTGGGACTCTGGCCGCCCGTCGCACGCGTCGATGTCCCTCGCGCATTGCGCGTAGCGCCACGGAATGGACCGCTACAATGCGGCCATGGCCGGATTCTTTCCTTCTCCTTTCGCGGCGCTCAAGCCGATCGCCGGACGCGCGCTGGAAACCGCGCTCAACCAGGCGCTCGCGCTCGATGCCGACACGCGCACCGCGCTCGCCGGACTCGACGGGCAACGCATCGCGCTGACCCTTGCCTCGCCCCCGATCGCGCTGGAACTGCGCGTCGACGGTGAGCGTCTTCGCGTCGGTCCGGTCGACGACGCGGTCGAGCCCGATCTTGCCGTGCGCACCACAATCGCTGGCGTGCTCTCGCAGCTGCCGTTCCTGCGCCGCGACGACGCGCCGCCGATCGGCAAGGTCCGCGTATCGGGCGATGCGGAACTCGCGCGCCGGCTGCAGAAGCTCGCGGGGCGTTTCGATCCGGATTGGCAGAAGCCGTTCGTCGCCGTGTTCGGCGAGGTGATCGGCGTGCAGGTCGCCAACGCGTTCGCCGGTGCGCTGCAGCAGGCGCAGGGACTGGGCCGCACGCTGACCGAAAGCGCGGTGGAGTACGTGACCGAGGAATCGCGCGACGTGCTTGGCCGCGACGAACTCGAAGCCTTCAACGACGACGTCGACGTGTTGCGCGACGACGTCGAGCGTCTTGCGGCGCGCGTGTCGCGTCTGTCGCGCGGGCCGGCTGCATGAAGGGTCTGCTGCGCGCCTCGCGTATCGGCCGCGTGCTGCTGCGCTACCGTCTCGACGATCTGCTCAACGACACCCCGGCCGAGCGCTGGCTCAAGCTCGCGCGGCCGTTCGTGCCGCGCGCCTCGGCCGATATCGCCGCGCAGTCGCGCGGTGCGCGCCTGCGTCTGGCGCTGCAGGAACTTGGGCCGATCTTCGTCAAGTTCGGACAGATCCTCTCGACCCGTCGCGATCTGGTGCCGCCGGATATCGTCGACGATCTCGCCCTGCTGCAGGACCGCGTGCTGCCCTTCGACGGCGCGCAGGCGCAGGCGATCATCGAGCGCGAACTCGGCATGCCGATCGCACAGGCCTACGAGGCCTTCGACACCACACCGCTGGCGTCGGCGTCGATCGCCCAGGTGCACGCGGCGACGCTGCCGGCCGACGATCGCAATCCGCGCCGCGAGGTCGTGGTCAAGGTGCTGCGGCCGACGATCGAGAAGCAGATCGCCGCCGACGTCGCGCTGCTGAAGAACCTTGCTGCGCTGGTCGACCGCACGCATCCCAATGCCGACAAGATCCGCCCGCGCGAAGTCGTGGCCGAGATCGAGAACACGCTGGCCGCCGAGCTCGACCTGCAGCGCGAAGGCGCCAACGCGTCGGTGCTGCGCCGGTTCTGGGCAGACTCGCCCGATCTGTATGTGCCTGCACCCGTGTGGGAACGCACGACGCAGCGCGTGCTCACGCTCGAACGCGTCTACGGCATTCCCAGCGACGACATCGCCGCGTTGGATGCCGCCGGCATCGACCGCAAGGCGCTGGCGGCCAAGGGCGTGCGCGTGTTCTACACGCAGGTGTTCCGCGACAACTTCTTCCACGCCGACGCGCACGCCGGCAACATTTGGGTCGACCCGGACCGCAAGACCAATCCGCGTTTCATCGCGCTGGATTTCGGGATCATGGGCCAGCTCTCGCGCGAGGATCAGTACTACCTCGCCGAGAACTTCATGGCGATCTTCCGCCAGGATTACCGGCGCATCGCCGAGCTGCACATCCAGGCCGGCTGGATGCCGGGGCACATCCGCATCGATGAACTCGAAGCCGCGGTGCGTTCGGTGTGCGAACCGTATTTCACCCGGCCGCTGTCGGAGATCTCGCTCGGCGAAGTGCTCGGCAAACTGTTCCGCACCGCGCAGCGCTACCAGCTCACGCTGCAGCCGCAGCTGATCCTGCTGCAGAAGACGCTGCTGAGCATCGAAGGCATCGGCCGTCTGCTCGACCCGAAGCTCGACATCTGGGCAGTCGCGCGCCCGGTGCTCGAACGCATCCTCGTCGAGCGCTACAGCCCGCAGCGTCTGGGCCGCGAGTTCCGCGACCGGCTGCCGGAACTGATCACCCAGGCGCCCGACATGCCGCGCCTGCTGCACGGCTGGCTCAAGCAGCAGGTCGAAGGCCGCCACGAACTGCGCATGCGTTCCGACGATCTCGCCGCGCTGACCGCGACGATGCAAGGAATGCAGAAACGCATGGTCGCCGCGATCCTCGGCGTCGGCCTGCTGATCGTCGCCGCGGTGCTGTACGCGCTGGAAGCGGGCGGCCCGAGCTTCGTCGGCCTGCCGGTGGCGACGTGGGTTGCGGGCGTCGGCGGACTGTGGGCGCTGCTGGCCGCATGGCCGCGGCGTTCCCCCGTGTATCTGCGGGATTGAGGTCGTCGACGCAGTGAGCTGACTGCTCTTGAGCCCTCCCCCGCAGGCGGGGGAGGGTTGGGTGGGGGAGAAGGTTCCGAGCGCGTCGAAATGATTCGAGCGTCCTGGTGATGTATGGCTCGATTCCGATATCGCCAACTCTGACGGATTGCCCCCTCCCAACCCTCCCCCGTAAACGGAGGAGGGCTCAAGAGCAGCGCATCAGTTTTTGTGTCGTGCCAGACACTCCGCCGCACGCGCGCCAAGCCAAGCCCGCTCCCGCGGATTACGTGCCAGCGAGGCCGCGCGTTCGAACGCATCCGCCGCATCCGCATGCCGCCCGAGTTTCGCCAGCAGATCGCCGCGCACGCCCGGCAGCAAGTGGTAGTCGGCCAGCGTGGCGTCGTCGACCAGCGCATCGACCAGCGGCAATGCGGCCGCAGGCCCGACCGCCATCCCGATCGCGACCGCGCGGTTGAGCGCGACCACCGGCGACCCCGTCAGCGCAAGCAGTTGGCCGTACAACGCGGCGATGCGCGCCCAGTCAGTGTTTTCCGCGGCGGGCGCGAGCGCGTGACAGGCGGCGATTGCGGCCTGCAGTTCGTAGCCGCCGGGCGGCGCGGTGGCGCGCGCAGTCTGCGCTTGCGCCAATGCCGCGAGTCCCGCATCGATCAAGTCGCGATCCCAGCGCGTGCGGTCCTGGTCGGGCAACAGTACCGGATGACCGTCGGCATCGGTACGTGCATCGAGCCGCGAGGCCTGCAGCGCCATCAGTGCGACCAGTGCATGCACCTCCGCTTCTCGCGGCATCAGCGCCGCCAGCACCCGCACCAGCCGCAGCGCTTCGGCGCACAGATCGGGGCGCGCCCAGTCGTCGCCGCTGCTGGCGGCGTGGCCTTCGTTGAACACCAGATACAGCACGTGCAGCACCGCCGACAGTCGCGGCGGCAGGTCCGCGCGCTGCGGCAGTTCGAACGGCGTGCCGGCGTTCGCGATGGTTTTCTTGGCACGCACGATGCGCTGGGCGATCGTCGCTTCGGGCACCAGAAACGCGCGTGCGATCTCGTCGGTGGTCAGGCCGCCGATCAGGCGCAGCGTCAGCGCGACCTGCGATTCGACGGTCAGCGCCGGATGGCAGGCGACGAACATCAGGCGCAGCACGTCATCACCGATCACGTCGTCGAGCGCGTCCTGCGCCCTCGCATCGGACTCGCGCTGCGCCTGCTCGATCTCGCGCGCGAGTTCGGCGTGGTGCGCGTCGAGGCGCTGGCCGCGACGCAGGCGGTCGATGCCGCGGTTACGCGCGGTGGTCATCAGCCACGCGCCCGGATTGTCGGGCAGGCCATCCTGCGGCCAGCGTTCGAGCGCGGCGACCAGCGCGTCCTGCGCCAGTTCCTCGGCAAGATCGAGATCGCGCACCACGCGCATCAGGCCACCGATGATCTTCGGCACTTCCTCGCGCCAGAGGGTTTCGATCGTGCGGTGCAGGGTGGCCGTGTCCATGGGCGGCGATGACAGCACCCCGCGCGCGGCCGGGCAAGCCGCACTGCGGCGCACGGTGCGCAGGGCATGGACGACGGTCGGCTGCGGCGCGCACGTTCGCGTGCTCATTCGGTCGGGAACGCGGCCATGTCCATGTGCATCACCTCCCACAGATGGCCGTCGGGATCGGCGAAGCCGTGCTGGTACATGAAGCCGTGATCGACGGGTTCGGCGGTGACCGTGCCACCTGCGGCACGCGCCTTGGCGACGATCGCATCGACCGCGGCCCGATCGGGCTGCGACAGCGCGATGATCGCGCCGACGTGGCCCGGCGGTGGCAGCGGCAATTTCGTGAAGCTCTGGAAGAACGGCTTGACCAGCAGCATGACGAAGCTGTCGTCGCCGATGATCATCGCGGTTGCGTTCTCGTCTGTGAATTGCGGATTGAACTGGAAGCCGAGCGCGGTGAAGAAACGCACGCTGCGGTCGAGGTCTTCGACCGGGAGATTCACGTAGATCTGCGGACGGGTCATGGCGGTGCTCCTGTGATGTGGACGAGGTGGAGATTCAGCAGCCCTGTTTGGACCGCATCACCATCCAGCCGGTGCCAAAGCGGTCGACGACCATGCCGAAGCGGTGTGCGAAGAAAGTCTCGGCCATCGGCGCACGCACCTCGCCGCCCTCCGACAGCACAGCGAAGATGCGCTCGGCATCCGCGTCGCTGTCCACGCCCAGATTGACGAACGTGTGCGGTGCGGTCGGCAGCGGCGTGCCCGGCGGCACGTCGGAGGCCATCAGGAACTGGTCGCCGATGGCGAGGCCTGCATGCATGATCCGCTCGGGCGCGGTGGCGTCGCTGCCGGGGCAGGGCGGAGCATCGCCATAGGGCATCAGCGTCGCCTCGCCGCCGAGCAGTGCGGCATAGGCCCTGAAGGCTTCGGCGCAGGTGCCGTCGAAATACAGATAGGGATCGATACGCATCGGGGTGTCCTCGAGAGGCCGCCGGCTGGCGGTGTCGTTGGAACGACGCACCGGCGTACCGGAAATCGACATCGCTGCACGCGCGCGACGCACGCCGCGCACACGGGGCGTTGCGGACCCGCCCGTTAAGCTGCCCGACCCGTTCCGCACCGAGGAGACGCCGATGCGCCGCCCCCTGATGTTGCTCTTGCCGCTCGCTCTGGCCGCCTGTGGCGGGTCCACACCGCCGGAAGGCGCCGCCACAGCGCCTACCCAGGCCGCCGCCGACGCGATTCCCGATGCCGCGCCCGCCGATCACGCGAAGACGCTCGAGGCCTATCACTGGCGCCTCGCCGATGCGACGAGCAGCGGCGGCGCACGCATCGACGCGCTGCTCGACGGCGACGGTGAGGCCCTGCAGCTGGACTTCGCCGACACCGGCCTGAGTGTGTCGAACGCCTGCAACCGCATGGGCGCGAACGTCGCGCTCGACGACGACCGCCTGACCGTTGACCAGGTGATCTCGACGATGATGGCCTGCGCCGATGCGCACCTGACCGCGCGCGAGCGCGAGATCGGCCAGCGCCTGCCCGGCACGCATCGCATCGCGCTGACCGGCGGCGAGCCGCCGCGGCTCACGCTGCAGCTCGAGAATGGTGACGTGCTCGTGTTCGAGGGCGTGCCGACGCCGGCCACCCGCTACGGCGGCGAAGGCGAGACGGTGTTCCTGGAGATCGCGCCCGAGCGCGTCGCCTGCAGCCACCCGCTGATTCCCGAACAGCGTTGCCTGCAGACGCGCGAAGTGCAGTACGACGACGAGGGCGTGCGCTCGCCGGGCGATGCCGAATGGGCACCGCTGTATCAGGACATCGAGGGCTTCACCTTCGAGGACGGCGTGCGCAACGTTGTGCGCGCGCAGCGTTTCGACGTGAACGATCCGCCGGCCGATGCACCGTCGCAGGCGTACGTGCTGGACATGGTGGTGGAGTCGGAGCGTGTGGGGCGCTGAGGCGACGTAAGACGGCCGCGTTCGACTGTGCTTCAGGCAGCCTCTGCCCTCGCGGGGTGGGCACCTCTCCCTCTGGGAGAGGTCGACGCGCGGAGCGCGTCGGGTGAGGGGTGGAGCCCTACAGGAAGACGCTCGAAAAAAAAACCCGCATCCGCCCTCCGGGCACCTTCCCCCAAAGGGGGAAGGGAAAAGCGCGAATCGGCGCAAGCTCCGAGCTGACAGCGATCCGCGACATACGCCTCGTCAGACCGCTGCAGCCTTCGGATGCAGCGCATAGCTGCCCCAGGTCGTGGTTTCGGCCAGTACATGGCCCTGCACCGCGCGTAGCACGTCGTTGGCGGTGAAGCGCTCGGGCACATCGAGCGTGGCGACGTCGAGCGCGAACAGGCGGAAGAAATAGCGGTGCGTGCGCAGGTCGTTCGGGGGCGGATACGGGCCGTCGTAGCCGAACCAGTCGCCGGCTAGGTCCGGATCGCCGGCGAACCAGCCGGTGTAGTCGTTGAGTCCCTGACGTGCGCCGTCGGGGCCCGGCGGATTGCGCTTGCCGCCCCTGGTCACGCCGTCGCTGGCGCTGCCTTCGGCGATCGTGCGCAGATCGGCCGGCAGATCGACGACCGCCCAGTGCACGAACGTGCCGCGCGGGTGTTCGACCGGAATCTCGACACCGTCCTTGCCCGCCAGTGACGGATCGGTCGGCGCGTCGGGATCGAGGCACAGCAGCGCGAACGAACGCGTGCCCGCGGGCACGTCGTCCCAGGCGAGATGCGGGTTGCGGTTGGCGCCGAAGCCGTCGGGCGCGCCGACGGCGAACGTCGGTGCGATCGGCTGGCCCTGCTCGAAACTGTCGCTGTGGAGTCGCATGGTGTCTTCGCTCGGAAAAGGATCAGTCCTGACGGTAGCCCAGGCGCACTGCAACCGGCGTCAGCGCGGCGAACGGACCCGCCAGTGCCTCGCGGTAGGCGAGCCAGCGCCCGGCCGGAATGCGGTCGGGACCCAGCAGTTCGCGCGGCGGCGTCGGGAACGCGGGCACGCCGAGTGCTTCGGCGAAGCGTGCGGCCAGGCGTTCGAGGTCCTCGCCCGGCGCGTCGGTGCGCACGACGGTGTGCGGGAACAGGTCCTGCTCGATCACATCGGCGATCTGCGAAAGATGCGCGGCCAACCACTGCGCGGCGCTGTCGACATCGGTGATGCGCAAGGCCATCGGTGCGCCGTACGCGAACCACTCCAGCAGCATGTCGCGCGGATCGCGCAGCGCGAACAGCAGACGCGCCTGCGGCAACTGCGGACGCAGCGCCAGCAGCCAGGCGTTGTCCCAGAACGGAATCCAGTCGATGACCGCGCCGTTGGCGCCGATGCCACGCGCGGGCAGCTGCGACAGCCAGCCGGTAGCGACCTGTTCGGCGGTGAACACGCCCTCCGCCAGGCGCGCCGGCACGTTGGTGTCCTGGAACGGATCCTGGACCGCGGTCGAGAACCGGTCGGCGCGGAATTCGGGCAGCGCGCGCTGCAGCACGTTCGCGATGCGGTCGACCTGCGCGCCCGGCGCGCCGTAGAGGAAGACCGCAGGTGCACGCGCGCCCTCGACGGTCGCCAGCTCGGGCCAGCTCGCCGGTGGGGCGGTGGGCGCAGGCGGCAGACCAACCTGTGCCGTCTGTTCGACATTGAGCGCAAGCCACGTCGCGATGGCATCGGCCGGACGCTCCGCCGCGTCCTGGGCCGTGCCGATCCAGCGGCGCAGCATCAGGCGCGCCTGTGGACTGGCGGCCGGCAGCAGGCCTTCGACGAAGGTGACGGCCGCGCCGGGATCGCGGTCCAGCAGGCGGTTGAACAGCAACTGGTTGGCGTTGCCGTGACCGGGCTGCAGCGTGGTGATCCTGCGCGCGGTCGCTTCCGATGCCTCGTGCGCGCCGGTGCCCGATTCCAGCGCGAGCTGCGCCTGCAGGGCCGGCAGATGATCGGGACGCGCCGCGTTCCAGCGCGCGATGATCGCGGTCGCCGCCTCGCTGCCGAACGCTTCCATCGCCAGACGGGCGACCCACAGGTGATCCAGCTCCGGGGATTTTTCGAGCGCGCCGTCGAGCGTGGCCTGCGTCTCCTCGGTGTTGCCGGTGGCTTCCCACAGCAGCAGCAGGCCGTTGGTCGCGCGGTGCGAATCGGGATGCGCGGCAAACGCGGCCTGCAGCAACGGCGTCGCGCGATCGAAGCGCTTCGCTTGCAGTTCAAGCTCGCCGGCGAATGCCTGCAGCGACGGCGTCGCGTGCGCGGGATCGGCCAACAGCACGGCGAGTTCGTCGGCCGCTTCGGCCGGACGGCCCTGTTGCAACATGATCTGCGCGAGCAGGCCGCGCAGCTGCACCTGACCGGTCTTCTCGATCAGACGGCGGAACGATTGCTCGGCGAACGCGAAGTGACCCTTGGCGAGATACGCGAAACCGAGCGCACTGATCACCTGCAGATCGTCCGGCGCGCTCTTCGATGCCGCCGACAGCAGCGTCAGCGCGCGATCGTGGTCATTGCGGCGCGAAGCCAGCACGCCTTCGAGCATCAGCGTCCACGGGTGTTCGGGCGCGACGCGTGCAGCGAGTTTGGTCTGGCGCTCGGCTTCGTCGAGATCGTTGCGGCCGATCGCCATCTGCGCCTGCACGACATAGGCGCCGAACTGGTTGGGATCGAGCGCGACAGTCTGCGCCAGCGCCGCCTGCGCGCCGCCGAGGTCGCGCGTGTCGAGCAGCATGCCGGCGCGCAGGAAATGCAGTTCCGCGTCATCGGGCATCTGCGCGATCGCGGTGTCGATCGTCGACAGCGCGGTCTCGCGCTCACCGGTCGCACGGAACGCGAGCGCGGCGGCGCTCAGCGTATCGGTGTCCTTGTGTCCCTCGGCCAGCGCCTGGCGGGCGAGCGTGGCGGCTTCGGCATTCGCGCCGCGGCGCAGGGCTTGGTAGATCTGTTGCGACATGCTGGATATCCCGGCGCGAAGCCGACCAAAGGCGAGGCCGGGCATTGTAGCGGGCAGGGTGGGCCGGGTTCGAAGCGCGGATCACAGGTGCCGAACGTGATGAGGCGTGCGACAACCGCTGATGCGCGTGGCAATCGCAACCCGTCGCCCAGCGGCTTTCAACAGACGAATGTCTGGTCACGCTGGGGCCCATCTTGATCTTCGCTCCGGGGCCGACGCCGGTGTGGCCACCCGGAATCAGGACTGGGCGATCTGCTATCCGGCGCCTGCGAAGCGCTTCCCCACGCAAAGTGCGTGGGCCGCCCAACCCATACGCGAAGCTCAACGGATATGTGCATCCGCACCCGCATGCACCGCCGTCGCCAGCCGCGTGCGTTCCACCGCGGTCCGCGCCCCATCGGCATGCGCATCCAGCCGCGCGGCGACCCAGCGTTCGGCGAATCCGTCCAAATGCCGGTCAAGCAGGAAACCGCAGTGTCCGCCCCAGCGGCTGATCTCCAGCCGCGCATGCGCCGGCAGCGCGAGCGCGTGGAAGGCATCGAGCGGAATCACCGGATCATCCGCCGACATGAGGATGTCGACCGGCACCTGCAGCGATGACAGCCGGTCACCGGCCACCGAATAGCCGTCGAAGTAGTCGTCGAGCGTGCCGAATTCGGTATGCGTGCGCACCAGCCAGTCGGTGAGGTCGCGCAGGCCCAGGCTCAGCGTGGCGTCGTCGACGTCCAGATGATCGGGAAACAGGTCGCGTTTGCGCCGCAGCGAGGCGCGCCAGGTGCGCTCGAAGTGGCGCAGATACAGCTGGTGATGCGCCACCTCCATCTGCAGCATCGTGCGCGCCGGGTCGATGACCGGGCAGACCGCGGCGATGCCAGCCAGCTGCAGACCGGCCGCCGGTGCGCGCAGCGCGAGCCGCAAAGCGAAATTGCCGCCCAGCGAATAGCCCGCCGCCAGCATCGGGCGGGGATCGAAACGCGCGGCAATGTCGACCGCCGCGTGCACCACTTCGTCGATGCGGTTGGAGTGGAAGATCGCTTCGTTGAGATGATGGCTGTCGCCGTGGTCGCGGAAATTCAGCCGGAACACCGCGTAGCCGAGATCCAGCATCTGCGACGCGGTCTGGCGCATGTAGCTCGATTCGCTGCTGCCTTCCCAGCCGTGCAGCAGCAGCACGAGGCCACGCGGCGTGCGGCCTGGCACGACGCTGTGCAAGCCGTGCAGACGCACGCCTTCGCCGCCGTCGACCAGATGTTCGGTCGTCACCGCGCCGGTCGCGGCGAGTGCCTGCGCGCCGCGGCGCCGCCGCCACTGACTGCTGCCGAGCGCCGTCTGCAGATGTGGATTGCGCAGCCAGAACGGCGGCGTGTATTCGCTGCCGCCCACGCGCATGCCCTCCGCGGCGAGGCCGCCCGCACCCGCCTCCGGCGACGGACCCAAGAGATTCAATCGCGTGCGTCCAGCGCCGCGACGATGCGCTCGCGCGACACTTCGGCCAGATGCCGGCGGCCGTCCGCGTTGCCGGGCAGGATCGGATCGAGGAACGCGACCTCGGCATCGCGGCCAGGCTCACCGAGCAGGCGGATGAAGTTGGCGAAGAAGGATTCGCGCGGGCCGAAGGCGACGATGCTCTGCGCCGATCCCTGTCGCCCGTATCGCAGCGCCACCGGCTGCACCGCGACGTTGGTCTCCACTGCCGCCAGAAAGATGCGGGCATGGAACGGGCCGACCGCGTCGCCGTCGCGCGTGCGTCCTTCCGGGAACACCGCGACCGGACGTCCGTCGCGCAGCCGCGCCACCATCTCTTCGAGCACGCCGCCCAGCGACTCGGTGCTGCCGCGCTGGTGGAAGATCGTCTCGCCGCGCGCAGCCAGCCAACCGACCACCGGCCAGCCGGCGATTTCGCGCTTGGCGACGAAGCCGACCATGCGCTGGCTGTGCAGCGCGACGATGTCGACCCAGCTCACGTGATTGGCAACGAACAGCACCGCGCCCGGCAACGGCGTGCCGCTGCGATGCATGCGGAACCCGAACACCCGCATCAGCCCGCCCTGCCACCAGCGGATCATGCGGTGATCGACGCGCTCGCCACTGCGCAGCCGGCGGCGGCCGATCGGCGGCAGCATCGACAGCAGCAGGATCGGCAGATGGATGCACAGGTGCCAGAGCAGGACCGGCACGCGCACGCAGTAACGCAACACGCGCGCCGGCGTGTCGCCGGCGTCGGCGCGAACGGAAGAAGAACTCATCGGTGCACGATACCCAAACACGGACCTTCGCGGCGTGGAACGCGTGCAAGCTCGGTGCGGCAAGCGCAGCAGGATCGTGGACGCGGGCTCACGGTTTCGGCACGACTGCCAGCGTCAGCCGCGAGATGCACACCAGCTTGCCAGCCGCGTCCCCGACGCGGATTTCCCACACCTGCGTGCTGCGTCCGACATGCAGCGGTCGCGCGGTGCCGGTCACGATGCCGGCGCGCACGCCGCGCAGATGATTGGCGTTGATCTCGATGCCGACGACGCCGCAGCCCTCGGGCGCGGACAGGCCGCCTGCGCTGCTGCCGAGGGTTTCGGCCAGCAATGCGGAGGCGCCGCCATGGAGAAGTCCGAACGGCTGGTGGGTGCGGCTGTCGACGGGCATCGTCGCGCGCAGGAAGTCCGGGCCGATTTCGGTGAAGACGATGCCCAGCGCGGCAATCGCCGTATTGACGGACATCGCGTTGAGCTGGTCGAGCGAAGTGTCGCTGCGAAACATGCGGGGAAGGCTCCGGGGGAAACCCGGCAGCTTAGGCCGTTGTGGGCCGCCGCGCAGCGCGACCGGCGGAATGGCGCGTCGCGATGGCGCGCGTACCGGTCGCGGATGTCGATGTAGGCGGGCCGCGCGGATCAGACGATGTGGAAGCGCGTCGGCATGGCGCTGTCGCGGACTTCGACACGGAACGGGCTGTCGGCGTGGCTGCGCGCGGCGCGGACCTGGGCATGGAAGCGTGCAGGCTGGGCGATGCAGGGCGGCACCGGAATGAGCGTGTCGACGGAACGGATGGCATGGATGCGGAACATGGCGGAACTCCTGAGGATCGGGGGAACGCGTCAGGCGCCGGAGCTGATCAAGGGATCAGGCGATGCGGAAGCGCGAAGGACTGACGTTGGTGACATAGCTGCGCGGAGCGCCGTAGCTGCTGCTGGTGCCGTAGCCGGTACCGGGCTCGCGGACGGGGCGGGGCGCAACGACCGGGACGAGGTGGGCGGCGGCATCGACGATGGCGTGCATGCGGGACATGGCGGATCTTCCTGGGTGGGCGGAATGTTGAATCAGGCGACGCGGAAGCGGGACGGGACCGACGCGGCGGCGTAGCTGCGGGGCGTGCCGTAACCGCTGCTGCGGCCGTAGCCGAGACCGAACAGACGGGCCTGGCGGAGGGCAACGGGCGGGGCGAGGTGGGCGGCGGCGTGGACGATGGCGTGCATACGGGACATGGCGGGATTCCTGAAGAGATTGGTGGGAGGCGGGAGGGATCAGGCGACGCGGAAGCGGGCGGGGGCGGGTGCGCTGCTGTAGCTGCGCGGGGCGCCGTAGCTGCTGCTGCGGCCGTAGCCGAGGCCGAACGGGCGAACGAGAGCGGCGCTGGCGTTGCGGGCGGCGGGGGTGGTCTGGGTCTGCATGGCGGGGTCCTTGAGTTCGTTGTGCTTCGGTGTGTTGGTAGACTACAACACCACTGTTCGATGACACCATGTGCAATATGTCATGCCCCGCGAATTCATCAGATATGTTAATCAAGTGTTCATCTAGCAACGCACCAGCGGCTTTCCGTGCAGCCAGGAGGGCTGGGCACCGCGGAACGTGACCGTGCGAGGCCAGCCGCGCAGGCGCGCGGCCTCGTCGGCCGTCAGGGCGTCCGGTCAGTGGGAATCGAAGTCGGAATCTCGAAGCCGCATCAGAATCGAGGCGGCACGCAGTCCGTCGGGTTCGATAGAGCGCAAGGAAAGACGCCGTCGCCAACCGCGCGAGCGGGGCGACCCAGCTGCAACCTCAAAGAATCGGCACGAGCCCGGCGCCGAACGCGGTGAAGATCCGCGTCAGCAGGCTGCGGAAGCCGAGGCTCACTTCCGGGAAGTCGCCGACCGCGACATAGCACTCGCGGAAGCCCGGGGCGTCCGGCGGCAACGGCGCCGGGCACGCGGGCCCGGGCTGGAACTCGAAACTGGTCGCATAGCGTGTCGGCCACAGATCGAACACCGGCAACCGTTCGGAGACCTTGGCCATCGAATAGTCGACCCCCGAGAACACCGGCGGCGGATCGCGCCGCGCGATCGTCCACGAATTCTCCGGCGACATGTCGCGGCGGATGCTCGCGGCGAGCCGCTGCGCGAAGCGCGCATCGTCGATGACCACGGCGCTCTCGGTATTGAGGTTGTCGCCGCGCGGGTCGAAGTTGTGCGTGCCGACCACGCCGATGCGTGCGTCGACCACCAGCGATTTCGCGTGCAGCCCCATACGCAGGCCCGTGCGGTTCAAGGGCACGCGCCGGTTGACGCCGATGCCCGCATACCGCAGCGCCGAATACTCGCGCGTCAGCGGCGCGGCGCTCGCGGGACGCGCCGCGATCACTTCCTCACGCGTCGTCGCCGCGCCTTCGGTGCCGCTCTCGTCGAGATTGACGCTGCCGTCGGCGTTCCACGAGATGCCAACGGCGCCGGTGACCTCGAGATCGATCGGTGCGTCTTCCGGAAACGGTTTGTACTCGTATATCTGGAAGCCGAAATCGCGCAGGTGCCGGCGCTTGTACTTGTAGGACAGCGCATAGGTGATGAACGAGTCCGTCGCCGCGAGGCTGTTTGTCGACACCACGACCTGCGGCGCGTCGGTTTGCGCGTGCAGATCGAAGAACATCTGCTCGGCCGGCTTCGACAGCACCAGATACGGCGTCTGCAGCAGCACTTCGTCCTGCGCCGATTCGATCAGCTCGCGCAGGCGCGGCGTCGACGCACTCGCGGCTTTCGCGGCCTCGCGATTGCGCCGGTGCTTGGCCGGCAGATCGCCGATGAACTCGACCGGCCCGACCTGCAGCGCGGCATCCACCAGACGCTGCCGGACGAGCGCACCATCACCGGCGTCTTCGAGGATCGCAGCCACGCGCCGCGGGCGCTGGTAGTCCTGGAACGACACCGGCGGCACGCCGCTGCGCAGCAGATGCCGACCGACATCGCCCAGCTGCTCGACCGGCGTACTCAGCGGCGCGTGCCAGAACGCGACGAAGTTCTCCTCCATCGCCTCGACCACGGGGCCGGCGATCAGCACATCGCGATCGCGGAAATTGAAGCTGTCGCTCCAGTCGAAGTAGTCGTCCTGGTAGTTACGGCCGCCGGTAATCCCGACCACGCCGTCGATCAGCAACGACTTGCTGTGCATGCGCTGGTTGAGCCGGCGCCAGCAGCAGGCCGCGGCCAGCGCGTACTGCGGATAACTGATGCGCGCGCGCCCGAGCACCGGGTTGTAGACACGCATCTCGAAGTTGGTGTGCGCGCCGGCCAGGGCCGACAGCGTTTCCACTGTGCGCATCGCGGAAAGCTGGTCGACCAGCAGCCGCACCTGCACGCCGCGACGCGCGGCCGACAGCAGTTCCTCGAGCACGAGATGACCGGCGTCGTCCTCGTCGAAGATGTAGGTCTGCACATCGATCGTACGCTGCGCACCGCGGATCAGATCCAGCCGGGCGAGCAGCGCATCCTGGCCGTATTCCAGCAGCAGCGCGTAGTGTTGCGGCGCGGCCAGGGTGCTGCGCGCGACCGCCTGGGTGCCGAGATCGCGCAACGGCGACGGCGCCGCGCAGGCATCGGCGCGGTCGCACAGCACTTCGGTGGAACGCGCTTCGACTGCGATGTGCGCGGCCGCGTCGCGTTTCGCCGGCGACAGCGAGGTGCAGGCCGCGGTCGCCAGCGTCAAGGCCAGCAGCAGGGTGCGGGTGACGGCGTGCATCAGCGGGATTCCAGTGCGCGGATCCGCAGCGTGAAGCGCACCTGGTCGGCCAGCGCGTAGCCCCAGCGATCCATCGCGTACTGGCTGCGGCGCACGTCGCCTTCGCCGATCACATCGCAATCGAGGCCCGGGCGGGCGCACTCCGACGCGGTGATCCGGAAGGTCTCTCTGCGTTGCACGCCGCGGATACTGAGGATGCCGGTCATCTCGCCGCCGTCGCGTGCCAGCGTGGCCGGGAAGGGATCGGAGACGAAGCGCACTTCGGGATAGCGCGCGACATCGAACACGCCCGGCCCGCGGGTGATGCGCGTGTAGGCGCGGCTGTCGATGATCTCGACGCTCTCCGCGTCCAGGATCAACCGCACCTGATGGCGGCCGTCGGCGAGCACGGTGATGTCACCGCGCCAGTCGTCGAAGCGGCCTTCGAGCTGCTGGCCCCAGCGGGTCTTGAGGCTGAAGCCGATTTCCGAGCGCTTGAGGTCCATGGCCAGCGTCTGGCCGGGCACGTCGGCCGATGCGAACGCAGGCGCGACGCAGGCCGCCGACAGGCACAGGCCTGCCAGCGTACGCAGCACTGAGCTGGCAGCGTGGGACATGGGCGAAGCAGCGTTGAACGAAGCGGGCGCCGGTGCGCCTACGGCCACCAGAACGCCGACAGTTCGGCGATGGCGGGTTCGACAGCGGCGCCTGTCGGCAGCGTCAGCACCGCGATGCCGCCCGGCGGCATGCCGCGGTATTCGCCGGTCTGGCCGCTGTGCAGCAATGCGGCGAGGCGTTCCAGGCCGGGGTTGTGACCGACCAGCAACAGGCGGCCGGTGTCGCGATGCTCGTCGAGCAGCGTCGCCAAGGTGCCGGGCGTCGCCTCGTAGATCGATTGTTCGAGGCGCTGGTCGACATAGCCAATCGCGCCGAGCACCGCCTCCAGCGTTTCGCGGGTGCGACGCGACGGCGAACACAGCACGCAGTCGGGCACGAGTTGTTTGTCGCGCAGCCAGCGACCCGCTGCCTCCGCCTCGGCCAGACCTTCGGCGGACAGGGGCCGGTCGATATCGGTTTGCCCCGGCAGGGCGGGATCGGCGTGTGCGTGGCGGAGCAGGATCAATTCGCGCATGGGCGGTCGGCGGCCTCGTTTTGTGACTTCATGACGGGCGGAGCGTTCGGATGCGGTGAACGCGTCGGCGGACAGCCTACTTCCGGACCCACTTCAGCAGTGGCGCCCAGTCGTCCTGATGGTCGCGCACCTGCGCCGAATGGTAGTCGAACAGGCTCTTGCCGAGCCCGACCAGCATCACGTAAGCCTGGCTGTCGCGAAGTTGCGCGACCACCGGATACGGCCACTGCGCCAGCAGCGCGAGCGCCTGCTGCGACGCATTGGTGTGCGGACGCAGGCGATTGGCGACCAGGCCCACGCGGGTCTGGCCGCGACGGATGCGCGGATGCTTGGCCAGCGTGTTGAGGAAGCCGACGGTCGCGTCGATGTCGAGCGCCGACGGCAGCACCGGCACGACGATCGCGTCGGCGATCTCCAGATAGGCATCGAGATCGTCGGCCATCGCGCCCGCAGGTGCGTCGACCACCAGCCGGGTCGCGCCGTCGGGGATCGAGGCCAGCACCTTCTTGTGGCGCGCGCTGCCGTCGACCGGCAACACGGCTGCCTCCAGCCCGGCGCGGCGCTCGGCCCAGCGCGTGGACGACTGCTGCGGATCGGCATCGACCAGCACCGTCGACTCGCCCGACAGCGCGGCGTGCGCGGCGAGATGGGTGGCGATCGTGGTCTTGCCCACGCCACCCTTGGAACTGGCCACCAGTACCGTCTTCATCGAAGTCTCCGGGTCGGTTCGCATCGAGCGTACACCGCCCGTGCGACGCCCGCGACCGCATGCGCACGCCACCCGTTTAACATCGGCGTTCCAAACCGCGAGCGCGCCGCGCCCATGAGTGAACTGCAGGACCTGGCCGCGCTGATCCGGGCCAACACGCCGTTGATCGTCGTCGAGACGCCCGACGAGCCGCGCGCGGTCGAGCTGTTCCGGCAGTCGCTGGTGCAGGTCTGGCGCGCGCTGTACCGCTGGACGATCACCGAAGGCCTGCGCCGCGTCGATCTCGATGGCGAGTCGGAGACCGACACCGCCGCCGATGCCAGCAACACGCTCGCCGCGATCCGCGACGCCGACCAGCGCGGCATCTACCTGCTGCTCGATTTCCATCCCTACCTCGGCTACGCCGGCACCCAGCGCCAGCTGCGCGATCTGGTGCAGCGCCGTCATTGCCTGCCGCACGTGATCGTGCTGGTCGGCCACAAGGTCGAACTGCCGGCGGATCTCGAAACCATGGCCGTGCGCTTCCGCCCGCGCCTGCCCGATGCCGACGCGCTGCTGAAACTGGTGCGCGAGGAAGCCACGGCCTACCAGCAGGAACACGGCGGCCGGCGCGTCGAAGCCGACGCCGATGCGGTGCGCCAGATCGTGCGCAACCTGCAGGGCCTGTCGCTGGGCGATGCGCGGCGGATCACCCGGCAGCTGATCCACGCCGACGGCGCGCTCGCGCACGACGACCTGCCGGCGCTGGCCAAGCTCAAGTTCGAATTGCTCAACAAGAGCGGGCATCTGCATTACGAATACGACACTGCTGGCTTCGCCGACGTCGCCGGTGCGCGCCGGCTCAAGCGCTGGGTTGAACAGCGTCGCCGCGTGTTCGTCGAAGGCGACGCGCCGCCCGGCCTCGATCCGCCCAAGGGTGTGCTGCTGCTCGGCGTGCAGGGCTGCGGCAAGTCGCTGCTGGCGAAAGCCATCGCCGGCGGTTTCGGCGTGCCGCTGGTGCGGCTGGATTTCGGCACGCTCTACGACAAGTACCACGGCGAGACCGAGCGCAATCTGCGCGAGGCGATCGCCTCGACCGAACAGCTCGCGCCCTGCGTGCTGTGGATCGACGAGATCGAGAAAGGCCTGGCCTCGAGCGGCGACAGCGACGGCGGCGTCTCGCGCCGCGTGCTTGGTTTCCTGCTGACGTGGATGGCCGAGCGCAAGTCGAAGGTGTTTCTGGTCGCGACCGCCAACCAGGTCCACGACCTGCCGCCGGAACTGCTGCGCAAGGGCCGCTTCGACGAGACCTTCTTCGTCGATCTGCCGGCCGCCGACGTGCGCACAGAAGTGTTCGCCGTGCACCTCGCGCGTCGCGGCTTCGACGTCGCAGACTTCGATCTGCCCGCGCTCGCGATCGAAGCCGAGGGGTTCTCGGGTGCTGAGATCGAACAGGCCATCGTCGCAGCGCTCTACGCCGCACACGCCGCCGGCGCGCCACTGTCGCAGCCGATGGTCGTCGAATCCCTGCGCGACACACGCCCGCTGTCGGTGATGATGCGCGAGCAGGTCGACGCCCTGCGCAGCTGGGCGCGCGAGCGGACGGTGCCGGCGGATTGAATCGCGGCGGAGATCTCGCAGCCGTCGAGTCGATGCGGCACTGACATGCCCGTTCGATCGAACGGACATGTCACAGGTGCTCAGTTCGTCTCGCTGATCTCCAGCCGGTACGTGCCCGACTGACCGAGATGGCCGACGTAGATTTCGTACTCGCCCGGGCGGAACGTATCGACGACTGCGGCATCGAGTGCGCCGGCACCGTCGTCGTCGCACAGCACCTTGCCCGGCCCGGTGACGACGAGGCTCGAATCCGTGGTGCTGGTGACCGCGAGGCGCAAGGTCACCGTCGAGGTGATCGTCAGACGATGGTCGGGCGTGGAATCGATCATGCCGGTGCAATGCGCGCCGTAGCGGCTGGCCTCGACACCGCCGCCGGTGTCGCCGGTTCCGATCTGCGGATCCGGCGTGAAGCCGGCGCCGAGCTCGAAGTTCGCGTACTGCCCGCCGCCGCCAGGCGAGGCAACGCCGCTGCCTTCGGTGAGGGTCAGCGTATAGCGGCCGGGCTGCTCGATGTGGCCGACGTAGACGGCGTAGTCGCCGGGGGTCAGGCGTGCATCGACCTGCGCGTCGAGCTCGCCGGCGCTGTCGTCGTCGCAGAACACGCCGGCTGGACCGACGACGACCAGCGTGGAGTCCGTCGTGCTCTCCACCGACAGGCGCAGGTCGAGCGGCGAGGTAACGCGTATGGTGTGGTCGGGGGTGGTGTCGATGACGCCGCTGCATTGCGGCCCGAACCGCGAGGCCTGCGTCGCGCCGCCGGTTTCGCCGTTTCCGGTCTGCGGATCGGGGGTGAATCCCGCGCCGAGGGTGAAGCTGTTGTAGGCCTGCGCGGCGACCGGGCCGCTGGCGCAGATGGTCAGCGCCGCGGCCATCAGGCCGCAGGCAATGTGCATGTTCCGCATCGAATCTCTCCGTCCCCTTGCACCGGCGCGGTGCCGACGCTGGCGGAAGTGTGCGCCTGGCGCTCGCTGGAAGACAGTGGTGACATCGGACGCGGCGGGCTTGCTAGTGTCGAATGTCGATGAACACCACCCGTGGGGTCGCAGGGATGCTTCGAAAATGGATCGCCATATGCGTCCTGGCAGTGCCGGCTTTGTCGGGCGCGGTCATGGCGGAAACCCGGGACGCGCCTGCAGCGCATTGCGTCGATGGACGTGCGCTGGCCGAGGTCTATCAGGCCGACGACACGACGCTCGCGATCCGCGGTGGCGATGGGCGACGTCACCTCGTGACGCTGGGCGAGTCCTGTCCCGGCATTCTCGAAGGCGCGGGCGCCCAGGTCGTGGGCTGGTCGGGTTGGGTCTGCGGCGCAGCCGGTGAAATGGTGCGGTCCGGGACACGCAGTTGTCCGATCTCGGGAACGTCGGTGATCGATACCCGCACTTACGCAGCGCTGTTGAAACAGGCGCACGCCGATATGCCGACCCTCGAAACCGTCGTCGTGCGCAGTGCCCGGCAACGCGGTTTCCGGGGCACGCCGGACTACTGCGTCGCCAACAGCTGGCTGCGCGGTTGGCACGAAACGCCGGAGGGCATCGTGGTGGAGGTGTCGCCGCGTCGATCGGGCGGTCACCGTTTCTACCGGATCGAGACGCGTGGCGCCTGCAGCATGCAGTCCGGCTCCGAATCACTGTCGCTGGCGTCGGTCATGGGCCTGGGCATGGTGTGCGGCAATCCGGGCGACCATGTGGTGTTCAGTCGCAGCAATACGGGCGCGGTGGCCGGCCTCGACACGTTCCACGGCGCTGTGTCGCCCTTCGGCGCGCGCTGCGAGGTGTCGCAGGTGTACCCGCTGGAACGCTGAGGCGTTGCATGATTCTGGCGACTGCCGCGCCGAGTTTCAGCGCGGCGGCTGCCAGCCTGCCGGTGGCTGCAGCGGAATGCCGGCCTCCTGCAGCGCACGGGTGATGAGATCGGTTTCAGTGCGGATCGACCGGTCGGCTAGGAAACGCACGAACTGGCCGGCGCCGTCGCGGGGCAGGGCGGCATTGGCGCGGCCCCATTCGAGCACCCGCCAGTCGAACGCGCGGCGGCGTGCCTGCACGTCGACACGCTCGGCCTGCGTGGTGGCGAGGCGTTCGAGCAGGGCCAGGCCGAGCATTTCGCCCAGCTGGGTATCCGAACCGTTGGCCATGATTTCGGCGACGTGGCGGCAGTCGCGCGCGCGGGTGGGGTTCGCACCCAGCGCGTCGGTGTCGCAGCCCTGCATCAGCGGATCGAGGCCCGGGAATGCGACCGCGGCCCACAGGCCCATCGCGGTGATCGCGGCATGTTCGGTCGGCACGAACTCGCCGGCTTCTGCGAGCGCGGCGCGCTCTGACGGCGTCGGCGGCGTGCGCAGCAATGCGGCCTGCATCCAGCGCACCTGTTCGAGCATGCCGAGTTCGAAACGCGTCGCGACACGCGCATCGGCGAGCAATGCATCGACGCCGCCACCGCGCACCAGCAGCGGCGCGAGATTCTGCGGGTCGGCGCCGAGCCAGCGTTGCGCGGCGCGCAGGCGCGTTGCTTCATCCGCGCCGTAAGCGAGCAGTGCATTGGCGAGGACATCGCTGCCCGCGCGCGCTGCAGCGTCGCGACGCCAGGCGCTGGCCTGTGCATCCGGCGCCACCGGCTGTGAGGGTGCGTCGGTGTCGGGCTGTTCCGGATTCGCATCGGCGAGCCCACGCAACACCGCCGCGAACGCCAGCTCGCGCGGCTGGCCAGTGGCGGCCAGTGCGGCGGCGCTGCGCTGCGACCAGCTGCGCCAGGCGGACTGGTCGGCCGCTGTGTCCTGCTGCGCGACAGGCGGCTCGTCGAAGCGCGCATACGGGGCCTGCGCCCGGGCGTCGGGGACGAACAGGGCGACGGCACAGGCAGCCGCGAGCAGGGAACGGATCATGCGATGTCTCTCTGGATCTGGATGCGGCCAGCATAGCGACGGCGCGCGTGGCCGCGTCGCGGATCAGTGCGTCGGCGGCGTCCAGTCCGCGGGCGGCACCAGCGGGATGCCTGCTTCGCTGAGCATGCGCGCCTGCAATTCGATCTCTGTGCGGATCGATGCGTCGTCGAGCAGGCGCACGAACTGGCGCTCGCCGTCGGGCGCGGTCGCGCGCTGCATCGCGTCTGTCCGCCACGCGATGGCGCGGGTGGCCTCCACGTCCGGTGCGTCGAGGCGTGATGCGATCGCGCTCCCGATGCTGCGCATGATCAGCGTGTCCGATGCCAGCAGCTGCCCGGCAAGCGATCTGCAGGCGACTTGGCGCTCAGGCGTCGCCGACCTGCATCCTCCGGCGAGACGTGAATAACCGGGCACGGTGTTGGCGCCGTACAAGCCAAGCGCCAGCATCGTCGCGTAGACGCGCTCGCTCATCGGCGCGCGGTCTCCTGTGGATGCGCGCGTTCGTGCGTCGGCTGGATGCGCGGCCAATGCATCGCGCATCCATCGCAGTGTCTGGAAGTGCGCGCTGTCGTAATGCCGGCGTTGGGCGGCGGCCTGCAACAAGGCATCGACCGGGAGGTCGGTGCGCAGCAACCACGGCGCGCTATTGTCGGGTTGTGCATCCGCCCAGCGCTGCGCTGCGTCCTGCGAGATGTCGTCGATTTTGTCGGCGCCTTCGATGAGCAGCACGTCCGCAATCACATCGTGACCCGCGCGCGCTGCGGCGCGCTGGCGCCAACCGCGCGCGATGCCATCGAATCGCGTGTGGGTCACGCTGGTATCGATGACGTCACCCGGTGCCGGCGGGGCAGGACGCGCGGCGGCCTGATGCAATAGCGCGGCCAACGCCAGCTCGCGTGGACGATCGGTGTGCGCGAGCGCACGCGCGGTGCGTCGCAGATAGGCGTGCTCGGCTGCCTGACCGTCTGCTGCATGGACGTCCTCGACGCCGGCCGGCGGACACGACCAGCCGTCGGTCTCGCTGCCCGCCACGTCGCCCGCATCCGTCCGTGGGCTGGCAATCGCCAGCACGACCAGTCCTGCTGCCATCCATCCGCGCATGTGCCGCTCCAACGTCCGTGTCGGGGCGAGCATAGACCGGCAGGGAATGTGCGTCAGTAGCCCGCGGCCTGTCCGTCCTTGCGCGATTCGCTGGCGCCGGTCCAGCCGCCGTAGGGGTTCTTCATGATCGCCTGGTAGCCGCCGTAGGGGCCGTGCGAGAAACGCACCGAATGGCCCTTCTGCATCAGCGCACGCACGGTCTCGTAGGGGAAGCCGGTTTCCAGATCCACTTCGCCGCCGTCGGTCATCGCGGTGTTCTGGCCGGTGGGTTCGGTCGAACCGTCGTGCTGGATGCGTGGCGCGTCGCCGGCTTCCTGCAGGTTCATGCCGAAGTCGAGCATGTTGATCAGGATCTGCACGTGGCCCTGCGGCTGCATCGCGCCGCCCATCACGCCGAAGCTCAGCCACGGCTCGCCGTCCTTCGTCGCGAACGCGGGAATGATGGTGTGGAACGGGCGCTTGCCCGGCGCATAGCCGTTGGGATGGTCCTCGCGCACGACGAACTGCTCGCCGCGGTCCTGCAGGATGAAACCCAGACCCGGCGGTGCCATACCGCTGCCCATGCCGCGGTAGTTGGACTGGATCAGCGAGACCATCATGCCGTCGGCATCCGCGGTGGTCAGGTAGATCGTGTCGCCTTCGTCGAGCTGCTTTGGCGTGCCCGGCTGCACTTCGCGCAGCGCCGTGTCCATCGAGATCAGCGCGCCGCGCTCGCGTGCGTAGTCCTTGGAAATCAACCGCTCGACCGGCGCGGGATGGAATGCTGGATCGGCATACCAGCGCGCGCGATCGGCGAACGCGAGCTTCTTCGCCTCGACGAACAGATGCACGTGTTCGGGGCTGCCGAAACCGTAGGACTTCAGATCGTAGGGTTCGAGCAGGTTGAGGATCTGCAACGCGGCGATGCCTTGCCCGCTCGGCGGCAGTTCCCACAACTCGACGCCGCGGTAGCTCGTCGACACCGGCTCCACCCAGTTGCCGGTGTGCGCGGCCAGATCCTCGTAGGCGAGGAAACCGTCGTTGGCTGCGAAGTAATCGGCGATCGTGCGCGCGATGTCGCCCTTGTAGAACGCATCGCGGCCGCCGTCGGCGATCGCCTGCAGCGTGTTCGCCAGGTTCGGGTTGCGCCACGTCTCACCGGTGCGCGGCGCGCGACCCTCGATCGTGAACTGCTCGGTGAAGCCCGGCCACTTGCCCAGACGCGGCACGGAGCGGTCCCAGTAATAAGCGATCACTTCATGCACTGGATGACCTTCGCGCGCATAGCGGATCGTCGGCGCGAGGTTCTCGGCCATCGCACGCTTGCCGAAGCGGCCGTGCAGTGCGAACCAGCCGTCCACCGCGCCGGGCACGGTGACCGGCAACGGGCCGTGCGACGGAATGTCGGTCAGACCGCGGCGCTGGAACTCTGCGAGCGTGAGCGATCGCGGTGAACGACCCGAGCCGTCATAGCCGTAGAGGCGCTTCGTCGTCGGGTCCCAGACGATCGCGAACAGATCGCCGCCGATGCCGTTGCCGGTCGGCTCCATCAGCCCCAGCGCGGCGTTGGCGGCGATCGCCGCATCGACCGCACTGCCGCCGGCCTTCATCGTGTCGAGCGCGATTTGCGTCGCCAGCGGATGCGAGGTCGCCGCCATCGCGTGCGGCGCATGCACCTCGCTGCGGGTCGCGAACGGCTGGCCGGTAATGCGGTCGGCGGCGGTCGCGAACGGCGATAGCGACACGCCAACCAGCACGACGGCGATCAGGGACGGAAGCAGACGATGCATGGCGGTGAATCCGGGCTTGCGGGTGCACACAGTATCGCGCGGGCCTCTATCGGGTCATGCGTTTCGAGGTCTACGGACCGTGGTGTGTCAGCGCGGGTCGAATTCCGAACACCAGCGGTCTCGCCGGTTGCCGGACATCGCTGCGCGGTGATCGCCGACGCGCGCGTTGACCGAACTGCGAGCGCACGCACGCGCATGGAGACCGGAAATGGCCGATGCTGGATGTCCCGGCACACAGCGTCACGATCGCTTGCATGACGACGCGACAGGAGGAGACGAATGGATGACGGAGATCCGAGGAGCGCACATGTCGTGGAGGTCTGCGCTGTTGTCTTCCGGTCTTCTGGCCGGCTGCGCCGGCCAGGAAGACCCGGTCCCGATACAGGCGACAGAAGACGTCGCAACGCGTTCGGAGGCCTCGCGCACGCACGCGGCGAATACATCGCCGCCCGCGACAAGGTCGGGTGCGGACGACCCGGCCGTCTTCGTTCCGGAAGGCGCGATCCTGCTCGATACCGTGCACGGTGATCTGACCGGACGAGGCAGCGCCGACGCGTTGATCGTGTTTTCGCCGGCCACGACAGACGGGCAACCGCTCGGCGATGGTCAGGCCCGCACGGTTGTTTTGCTGACCCGTGATGCGTCGGGCAATTTGCAGAAGGTGGCCGAGAATGCACGCATCGTGCCGTGTGAGGGCTGCGGCGGCATGGCGGGTGATCCCTATGCCTACGCGCTGATCGAG
Organism: Luteimonas sp.; assembly: GCA_045810015.1. Lineage (GTDB taxonomy): Bacteria > Pseudomonadota > Gammaproteobacteria > Xanthomonadales > Xanthomonadaceae > Luteimonas. The sequence goes on along the minus strand of JBJMWR010000004.1, from coordinate 20,387 downwards.
GCAGGCACCGTGACTCTGGCGATGGCCGGTGGATCGCGCCAACGCTGGTTCCACGATTACATCTTCCGTTACGCGCCTGAGCGCGCGACCTGGCAGCTTGAGAAAGTGGCCCGCGGCGTGACGGACACGCAGACGGAATTGCAGAAACAAGCGGAGCTGACGACCGCGAATTTCGGTGACATCGACTTCGCGGACTTCGACCCCGCAAGCCTTCCCCCGGCGCCAGCACTGGATTGACGTGTCGAGACGTTGCAACCGGCCCTAAAAGGAACTGCATGAAGACATTACAACGACTGATCGGAGCCTTACTGCTGCCGCTGGCGATCGCATGTTCAGACCAGGGTGCCGCCGCCGGCACACTGGAATCGATGGCATCTCCCCCAAACGAGGCGCCAGAGAATGAGCCGGTTCAATCTGCCGGCCGCCTCGACATAGAGTGCGGCGGCCATCAATTCTCTCTCGCTGGTGCGGGTGATGCGGCAGCCATCGAACGGAATCGCGGATCGCGTCTACAAACGCTGCGCAAACCGGAGGGCATGGCTGACTACGTTCCCGTCGGGATGGGGTGTACCCGGTCACCCAGCGGCGACGAGTACCTGGTCGTCGAATATGGCGAGCCTCTGATCGGTTGCAACATCTGCGAATGGTTTTTCGTCTATGACGGCGACGGCCAGCCACTGAACGAGAGCGTGCCGGCGATGCTCGACGACGTGGGGTCTCCGTATCCCAACAACCAGGGCTACACAGAGGTCACGCGCCGACTCGGTCTGCAACGGCACGAGATCCAGTACGCACCCCGTCCAAAGCCTTTGGACGTAAAGGACTGAAGCCCCGCGGCGTCGGTCGACGAGGAGGATGCGGCGGGACCGCATCGATTGAGAGATTCCAGACAGCAACAAGGAGTGGCAAGGATGCCGAACATCTATCACGACATGATCCAACCCAAGGGCGCCGCCTACAGGGCGTCACAACTGCATGCGCGGAGTCATTACCTCGAGCCGATCGACGAAACGGAAGGTCGCTTGTCCGGCAATTCCCGGATATGGGGCGACGCCGATCCGGAAGTCCAGTCGCAAGTCATCGACATATTGGTTGCGACATCGAAGGACGCGGGCCTCAGCGCGCGGGAAACCGCCCATGTGCTCGCCATCGCGCGCGTGGAATCGGGATTCAATCCTGATGCTGCGGCCGGCACGACATCCGCCTCGGGCGTGGGCCAGTTCATAGACAACACCGGCAGTGCGTATGGCCTCGACAACGCCAACCGCTTCGATGCAGATGCACAAGCACGTGCGCTGGTCTCCCACTTCGTCGACAACCGCGAGCTCGCAGCGCGGCGTGGACAGGGCGAGGTCTACATCTACAAGTATCACCACGACGGTCCGAGCCGGGACTATGGAGGCCTTGCTCTGTCAGCAGACAAGGTGATGCCGTTGCTCGACAGGTACACGCGATTTGTCGAAACAGAATTCGCGTTTGACGGGACTGGCAGGCAATCGAGATCGGATATGCAACCGGGGACGGGTGCAGCGCGGTTGCAACCGGCCTCCGAATTGCTGCGCGAAGGACAGCGCAGCCACGGCGTCCGTGAGCTGCAAGCCGGACTGTCCGCTCTTGGATTCAAGGACACGCGCGGAGCGCCGTTGGAGGCAGATGGCATCTTCGGGTCTCGCACTGCGGATGCAGTGCGCGCGTTCCAGGCAGAGCATGGGTTGCAGATGGATGGTGTCGTTGGACCACTCACGCGTGATGCACTCGGCCACGCAATGCAGGCACAGTCAGCAGAGCGTCCGGTTCCCGGGAATGTGCAACACCTCGGAACGCCTCTGGACACGCTGCTGGCCGTCGCGCGTCAGGGCGACCCGGGCGCACTTCAGGCCGCATTGGACGCGTTTTCTCGAACCTCCGTCGGCCAGGACTTCCATGCGGCGGCGAACACGCATGCCAGGCCTGCACAGCCGGCGACTGAGATATCGACGCAGGAGGCTTGCGGACCTGAGCGATGAGCGGGCCGAGAGATTGAGACCTGCACCCGGAGTGCTGCGGTGCTCGAATGCACCCCCGGGCCGGACGTATCTCTATCGCAATGGCTTCAGCCGAGGCGCTAACCAGATACGAATGAATACGAACCTTCGCCGAACTGGGGTCCGCCCCAGCTGTCGACGCGCGCCGGGTATGCCTAGGGTCGACCTATCAGTTCCGCGGAGATGGTCATGAGCTTCAGCGTGCAATCGTCCAGCGTTTCGCCTTCGAGCCTGCAGGCGTTTCCGCCGCCGGATGCGCTGCGTGCGCAGTCGCAGGGTGCGCCGCCGTTGCCCACCGGCAGCTACCAGCTCGAACCCGGCTATCACCCGCAACTCGGCGCCTTGTTCGCGTCGGGCGGCAATGCCGCGAATGCGGCGTCGTTCGACAGCCAAGTGCGTGGTCAGGATGCCAAGGCGATCGATCTGGAGCTAATGCAGATCTCGGCAGCGGTCTACGACCCGGCCGTGCAGCAGGTCGGGGACTGGAGCCGGGTCAGCGATGCGGATCTGATGGCCGCGGGTATCGATCCGGCACTGCTGGAGAATCCGCAGAGCGGGTTTCGCGCCGGCATCTATACCGACGGCGACGGCAACCACGTGCTGGCATTCGCCGGGTCCAACGATCTGAAGGACTGGACCGGTGCGAACTTCCGTCAGGGCGTGGGCTGCGATTCCGAACAGTACGACGAGGCCGTGCAGCTGGCGCAACTCGCCTCCGCCGCCTACGGCGACGATCTGGCGATCACTGGGCATTCGCTCGGCGGCGGACTGGCCGCGACCGCCGCGATGGCCGTCGATGGCGCTGCGGTGACCTTCAACGCCGCCGGCGTGCACGACCGCACCATCGAGGCCCTGGGTCTCGATCCCGCAACCGCCAAGGCCGACGCCGCCGACGGTCAGATCCGTCGTTACAACGTCGACGGCGAGGCGCTGACCAAGGCCCAGCAGGACATCTGGGTGGTGAACAACATCCCCGATGCGCCCGGTCACGAGATCGTGCTCGACGATCCCTCGCCGCTGACCGGCTTCGACCGCTTCAATCCGATTTCGATCGTCTCCCACAGCATCGCCAAGCACATGCAGGACGTGGTGATCGAAGCGCTGTCGCAGCAGCAGCCCTGGGCGAACTGATCTGATCCGTGTCGACGGGATGCCCGCGGCGGCTGTGTGAGAATGCGGGCATGCGCGCCGCAGTCCTGAGCCTGTTGCTGATGTTGTCCGGCGCCGCCTGCAGTGGAGACGCGATGGACGCTCGAGCCGCTTTCACCGATGCCAGCGCGGCTGCGCTGGCCGACGCCGTCGCCGACGACGATGCCGCTGCCGTGCGTACGCAGGTACAGGCCGGCGCCGATCCCAATGCACGTGGCGACCAGGGCGTGAACCTGCTGCAGATTGCGATGCTGGCCCAGGCCAAGGACGCGTTGATGGCGCTGCTCGATGCCGGCGCTGATCCGAACGCGCCGGGACTCGGCGGCGCGACGGCAGTGCATGGCGCTGCGATCGCTGACGATCCCGAGTATCTGCAGATCGTGCTCGACCGCCGCGGCGATCCCGATGCCCGACACGGCGAAACCGATGCCACGCCACTGGCCGGGGCAACCGGTCCGCGTACCGATGCGCAGTTCCGCATGCTGCTCGCCGCCGGTGCCAACCCCGGCGCCGCCGATCGCACCGGCAACACGCCGCTGCACAAGGCCGCGATGATCAACGCCGGCGATCATGTGCTGGCCCTGCTCGATGCGGGCGCCGATCCGCTGGCCAAGAACGCCCAAGGCGCCACTTTCCAGCGCTTCTTCTTCAAGACGCCCGATGCCCGCCTCAACGACGCGGCGCGCGTGAAGCGCGAGGCCGTCGTGGCGTGGCTGCAGGCGCATCAGGTGCGCCTCGAGGTCGGCGCCGACTGAAGGTGTCGGCGACTGACGCGCCAGCCGTTCCGTCGCGCCGCTCGGCTCTGTGAACTCGCGAGTGGGCCCGTTGCTCTCGAGGCGGCAACTGACCTTGCCGCCGTCGGCATGACCCTGCACCGTTTCCGATGCGAGCGCAGCTGCCAGGACTTGATCCGGCGCGCGCCGTGTACAGGAACGTGCAGGGTCGTCAGGTTCGACACCACGTCGGACCGCGCATTTTCTGCACCCGTCGACGATCCGGACCGCGCACTGCCCGTGGCGTCCCGAACATTCGCAGAGCCGGACCGACGACACCTGACGCCCTAGTACGCGCCCTAGATGGCAGTCGCCGACGCCCGCGTTAGCGTGGAGTCCTCAAAAGCCCGGGTGGAGCGCGGTCATGTCCCTGACCATTGGCGATGGCATCGGTAGCGTCCAGGACACCTGGCGTCCGCAACAGACGCCGCTCCAGTCGTACAGCCCGTCGCTGCTGCCGCCGCCGCAGAGTGGCGCCTACCGCCCCGACACCAGCTATCACCCGCAGGTGCAAGCGGCGGGCACCGCGCCCGCGCAGGGCCAGGGGCAGGGCGGTACCAGCCCGTATGCGATTCCTGCAGGCAGCACGCTCGACGAGGTCGCCAGCGGCACGCAGGCGCAGCCCTTCGACGTCACGCTGTCGCAGCTCGCCACCGCCGTCTACGGCACGCGCGGCGCGCCGCCGCCGGGCTGGGAGGCGGTCAGCGACCAGCAGCTGATGGATCAGGGCGTCGCCGATCCGCAGGCCTGGCGTCTGCAGTACCTCGGCGCCAACGATGCGGTGCCGAGCAACGCCCAGGAATTCCGCGCCGAGGTCTACACCGACGGCGCCGGCAACTACGTGCTGTCCTATCGCGGCACGGCCGAGGGCGGCCCGGACTGGGAGAACAACTTCCGCCAGGGCCTCGGCTACGAGACCAACGACGGCGACAAGTTCAGCGTCACCGCGGTCAACACTGCGCGCGAGTTCGCGAACGTGTTCGGCGACAACGGCGCCAATTCCTCGAATCTCGCGATCACCGGCCATTCGCAGGGCGGCGGCCTCGCCAGCGTCGGCTCACTGGCCAGTGGCATTTCCGCCGTCACGTTCGATGCGTCGGGCATCCATCCCAATACGCTCGACCGCATCGGTATCGATCCGCAGGCCGCGCGCGACAGCGCCGAGGGCGGACAGATCCGCGCCTACTCCTTGTCCAGCGATGCGTTGACCAACGCGCAGGACAGCTGGGTGACCGGCATCGTCGCGCCGGATGCGCTGGGCACGCAGATCGTCGTCGACCCGGCCGCGGCCGATGTCGACAACATGTTCACCAATTACGGGCCGATCGAAGGCTTCTCGCAGTCGCAGAGCAACGCGCTCAACACGGTGGTCGAAGCCGCGCGCGATCCCGTGACCGGCCTGTTGATGACATCGGCGATCGCGCCGGTGACCACCGCCGGTGGCGCGCTCGTCGGCAGCCTGTTCGGTAATCCGCTTGGCGGCGCGGCAATCGGTGCGCTGGCCGCACCGGCACTGGTATTCGGGGGCGGTGAACTCGCCTATGCCGCGATCAGCCACAGCCCCAACGCGCTGACCGCCGGCATGATCGAAGCGCAGCCGTGGCAGGCGGGTTATCAAAATCCCTCGTCCACCGGCCGCGATCTGCAGAACCTGCTGCCCGATGCGACCAAGGACGACTACGCACGAAACGTGCATGACTTCGCCACCGACGTCGACAACGTGGTCGCCAACGAATTCGCCAACGGCCAGTACGTGCAGGGTGGCGTGAGCCTGGCCGGTGACTTCGCCGAAGGCGCGTTCAATTCCGCCGGCGACACCATCGACGGGTATGCCGACCAGCTGGCCGTTGTGGTCGACCGGAACATCGGTGGCTGGGGTGGCAGCGCACTGTCGACCGTGATCGACGGCGCCGGCGATGTCGCCGAGTTCACCACCGACGTGGCCGGCCAGGTGACCGAGACCCTGGCCGACGGCGCGGGCTGGTTGGCCCAGGGCGCGACGAACTTCGTCGGTGGCCTGTTCGGCCGCTGAGACTCACGGACCACGCATGTGTCGTGCGTATGATCGGGCGCTGACATGACCCGCCTCCGCGCCCTGTCTTCGACCGTCCTTCTCCTCTGCGCCGCAGGGTGTGCACAGCCGTCCATGAGCAACGATGTATTCAATACGCCGACGACGGCGCAACTGGCCGACGCCGTCCGCCGCGGCGATGCCGCAGAGATCCGCCGACAGCTCGAACACGTCGCGCCCGACACGCCCGGCAGCGACGGCGAGACGCTGCTGATGGAAGCCATCCGCCAGCGCCGCGCGGCCAGCGTGGATGCATTGCTCGAGGGCGGCGCCGATCCCAACCGCGTCAACGCGCGCGGCGACACGCCGGTGCATGCGGCGGCGTTCTCCGGCGATCCGGCGATCCTGCGTGCGGTGATCGCCAAGGGCGGCGATGTCGACGCGGCCAACCCGCACACGGGTGCGACGCCGCTCGTGCAGGCGCTGCTGTCGCCGACCGCCGGCCAGGCCGAGGTGCTGCTCGATGCGGGCGCCGATCCCAATCTCGCTGATCGCAATGGCGACACGCCGCTGCACGTCGCCGGCCGCACCAACGGCGGCGCGGCCATCCTCGCGCTGCTGCGCAAGGGCGCCCGGCCGCAGACGGAGAATTCGCGCGGCGTGACCTTCCAGCACGAGTACTTCGGCTTCCCCGCGAACCTGCTCAACGACCGCGCCCGCGCCGAGCGGCGCGAGATCGTCGCCTGGCTCAAGGCCAACGGCGTGCCGCTGGAAGCGAACGTCGCCGCGGCGTACTGAGTCGCTGCCGTCGTGAACGGCCGCACGGTCACCTAGGGTCCGCACCAGCTGTCCGGCGCCGCCCGGCCGCCCTATCGTCGGGGCTATCGTTTCCGTAGGTGCGCGCGCCATGAGCCTGTCCCCGGTATCCGGCAACAACACGCCCGTCGATCCGTTCCGCGATTTCGCGCTCGATCCCGCGCTGCAGGCGTCGTCTGCCCTGCAGCCGCGCACGCCTGCGAACGTCGACACCAGCGCAGGGTTCCCGCGTGGGGACGGTAGCTTCGCCGATACGGTCCGCGGCACCGATCCGCAGCCCGAGCAGGATCTGCAGTTCGCCTTGATGGCGAACGACAGTTACACGCTGACCGGCCCCGAAGGCGTGACCGGCACCGCGGCCGAGGCCGATCTGCAGGCCGCCGGCTGGAACCGTCTCGAGCCCAGCGCCGACGGCACGCATCTGGTCGATGCGCAGGGCAACCAGATTCCGATCTCGCCCGACGCGCTGCATGACGCGCAGACCGGCTTCGATGCGGCGATCTACCAGAACGCGGACGGCCAGTACGTGGTCGCCTATCGCGGCACCGACAGCTGGGGCCTGGGTGAGGGCGGCGATTCGCGCGCGAATGGCGGCCAGGGCCTCGGCATGGAGACCGCGCAGTATTCGCAGGCAATGGAGCTGGCGAACATCGCGGTCGATACCTTCGGCACCGGCAACGTCGCGATCACCGGCCACTCGCTGGGTGGCGGTCTCGCCTCGGCCGCGATGCTGGCCACCGACGTGCCGGGCGTGACTTTCAATTCGTCTGGCCTCAGCAACAACACGCTGACCGGCCTGGGCTTCAATCCGAATGCCGCGCGCGGCGAGATCGCCGACAGCGGCCAGATCCGCCGCTACGTCGTCGACGGCGATCCGCTGACGCTCGCGCAGCAGGACATCCCGATGATTCCGGTGTTGAGCATGTCGCCGCCGAACGCGGTCGGAACCGAGTTGCGCGTCGCACCGCCTGAGGGCATGGGCCGCTTCGACATGCTCGGCCTGCACGGCGGCGGTGGCGACAACCCGTCCTACGTCGAAGCCCTGCGCCAGAACGAGGCGCAGGTGCCGGTTGACCGTTCGGGCACCAATCTGGGTCTGGCGCTCGGCACGCTCGAGAACATCGGTGAGCACAACCTCAACCAACTGGGCTCGTTGGCCAACGGCATCGGCGGTCTGTACTCCGATGGCCGCTCCACGGTGACCGACGCCGTCAGCGGCATCACCGACGCGGTGCAAAACGACTACGGCAATGGCCGTTATGTCGGCGGTACCTTCAGCATCGCCGGTGATGTCGTCGACGGCGTGGTCGGCCTTGGTGGCGATGCGATCTCCAACACCCTGGGCACCGCGGGTGACGTGGTCGAAAACATCACGAATCTCGGCGGCAGCGTGCTGCGCGACCTCGGTGACCGTACCGGCTTCGATGCACCGTTCGACGCCGTCGCCAGTGGCGTCGAATGGACAGGCCGCGCGGTCGACACCGTGGCCGACACCGTCGGCGATGGCGCGCAGTGGGGTCTGGACAAGGTCGGTGATGGCGCCGAATGGGTCATCGATCGCGCCGGTGATGGCGCCCAATGGGTCGGCGACCGCGTGGTCGATGGCGTGACCTGGACCGGCAACCGGATCGCCGACGGCGCACGTGCAGTGGGTGACGCCGCCAGCTGGACCGGCGACCGTCTGTCCGATGGCGCGCGCTGGGCAGGCGAAAACCTCAACCCGGTCAACTGGTTCCGTTGAGTGCCGCGATTCCGGACTGTGTCCGCGCCCGGGATCTCCGCACCCTGTCACGACGCCCGACTGCCGGTCGGGCTAGGCTGATGGCTTGTACCGCTTCGGAGGCCTCGCCATGATGGGTGTCGCTTCGATCGCGCCATTTCCGCAGTGGCGGATCATCGCCTGCATCGTGTTGGCACTCGCTGCCAGCGGCGCCTGCGCCAGACAAGGAACGAGCATGACCCAGGACCACGCCTCCGATCCCGCCGCCTCCGCGCTGTCGCGCGCCGCGAGTGCGGGTGATGCCGCAGAGATCCGGCGCCTGATCGCCGATGGCGCCAATCCCAACGCCAAGGACACCCAGGGCTCGCCGCTGTTGCAGGCCGCGATCCTGCGCGGCGACCGCCGCGCGTTCCAGGTGCTGCTCGATGCCGGCGCGGACACGACCACCGGCGCGGCCAACGGCAACACCGCAGTGCACCTGGCCGCCATGCAGGATGACGCCAGCTATCTGAAGACGTTGCTGGCCGGCGGCGCGTCCGCCGATACGCCGAACACCAAGAATGGTGAGACCCCGCTGTTCAACGCACTCGAAGCGCGCAACGACGAGAACATCCGGCTGCTGCTCGACGCGGGCGCGCGTCCGGATGCGACCGACGCGTTCGGCGCGACCCTGCTGCACAAGGCCGCGCGCATCAACGCGACCGGCTGGGTGGTGCGATTCCTCGAAGCCGGCGCGGACCCGACCGCCCGCGACCGCGTCGGCGTCACCTTCCAGCCCTCGTTCTTCCGCGCCCGCGAAGCGGTGCTGTCGGCCGATGCGAAGCGCGATCGCGAGACCGTGCGCGAATGGCTGGTCGCACGCCAGATTCCGGTCGAAGACAAGCACTGATCGAAGCGTCGCCCTGCGCGGGCGGGCAAGTTCGGCGAATGGGGTCGCCGGCATGCAACCACACATCGGCAGACAGCAAGCTTTTGGCCCTCACCCCGGCGTAGGTGGGGTCAGGGCCTCGACAGCCCGACGCGCTGGTCATCCAGTGACTTTGCTTGGCCTGGAACCTACGCATGCTCAGTAGCACGTCGCTGCGTGATCAGCGCTTCGTGATGCAGAAACACACGTCTCGTCTGCCCCGAAATGACGACGAGACGCCTGTTCGTCAGTCAGTCGCCGACCGCCTCAGCATGTGACTGCTCACGGCCAGGTCGGCGGCGCCGCGCGCCATGCCGCGAATACCTCGGCCAACGTCGCACGCTCCGCCGCTGTCCAATCCGGCAGCAGCGTCGGAAAGCGTGCCGGATCACGCCACAGCGTCGGTTCTGTACGCACTGCAGCGGCATACCAGCGCACGGCTTCGTCGCGACGGTTGGTCGACCACAGCCCGAGTGCGAGCGTCGGCGGCGCCCACGAGGGACGCAGCAGTCGACCATCCAGTGCCTGACGCCACTGTTCCAGCGCTTCCTGGTGATGTCCGGCGCGGTACAGGTCCCAGCCGTAGTTCCACTGCACCGAGCTGCGCAAAGGCGCCCGCGCCGACAGCGATTGAAGCGCCTGCGCGTACATCGCACGCCCGGTGTCCTCGCGCCCTCTGCGCATCAGCGCCTGCGCCAGCTGCGCACGTGCCTGGTCGGCAGTGCGTCCGTTGCGCTCGATCACCTGCATCAGCCGCGCATGGGTCTGGTCGTCGTCGCCGGCGATCGCGACGATCGGCGAGGCCGTCCGTGCATCGTCATCGAAGTAGAACTCGGCCGGCGCCGGCAACGTCTGTGCGCCGACGGTCGACGCGAACAGCAGCCCGAGCGCGCACAAGCCGGCACGCAGATATCCCATCACCATCTCCCCCGTATGTCTGTTCCGTGTCGTGTGGATGACCATGACATCCCCGAACCGATTGTAGCCACGATGCGCGGGATGGCGCCGCGACCGGGTTCACGGATGCCGCGCTGACGATCGACATCGCGCTGCGAGACGCCAGGCGCGCAGACCTGCGAGCGGAATCAGACGGGGCGTCAGTGAAGCGCTGACGCAGAACCGGTCACGTGCGGGAGAAACGTCAGCGCACTCAGCGCCGCCAGACCACACAGCGGTTGTGCGACGGCATCGCGATGTCGTCCTGCAGACGCAGGCCGATGCGCAACGCGAGCGCATCCACCGCTTCGAAATCGCGTATGCCGGATCGCAGATCGCGCGCCTTGAGCCAGTCGTCGAAATCGCGGTTGCTGTCGCTCGTGTAGCTGCCGCCGACGTTGAATGGCCCGTAGACCACCAGTGTCGCGCTGTCCGCGAGCACGCGGTCGAGACCGGCGAAACAGGCTTCGACCTCGGACCAACCCATGATGTGCAGCGTGTTCGCGGTGAACACTGCATCGAACCGGCGGTCGGCCGCCGTGGACATGGGCCAGTCGGGTTGCGTGACATCGAGCGCCACCGGCGCAGGCGTGTTCGGCAGCGCGGCCTCGTCGAGCCATGCCGCGATACCCGACAGATACGCTTCGCGTTCCGAGGTCTGCCAACGCAGCCACGGCATCGCTGCGGCGAAATGCACCGCGTGCTGGCCGGTGCCGCTGCCGATCTCGAGCACCTGGCGACGCTGTTCGAACTGGGCGTGCAGGACTTCGAGAATCGGCGCGCGATTGCGATCGCAGGACGGCGAACAGGGTTTGTCGTGGGGCGTCGTCATGTGCGACACGATACGGCACGCGATCGCGCGAGCCTCAGTCGATCAAGCGTCGTTGCTCCAGCGGGGACCGCGTCGCAGGCGGATCGGCCCGGAGATCGGCGCTTCCGGATCCAGCACGACATCCGACTGCGTGATGCGGATGACGCCATCACCCGCGAGCACACAGGCCACGCGGCGCATGTCCGGCATCGCGCCGCGCCAGGTATCTTCTGGATACAGACGGCGTGCGACGTCGGACGGGCAAATGGATGCATCGGGCGCGCGCGCATCCAGCAGCGTGCGGATCTCCGCCGCGATGCGCGCGTCGTCGTGTGTCACCGGCTCAGGCCGGCTGCAGCAGCCGCAGGCCGAAACTGTCGCCGTCGTCGTTCCAGCCATGCGTAACACGCAGACCCGCTTTCGCGGCCAGCGCCGAGAATGACGCGTCGGTGTACTTCTGGCTGATCTCGACGTGCATGGCTTCACCCTCGGCGAAGTCGAATGCGTGATCGCCGATCCGCACGCTCTGCGCTCGTTCGCTGACGAGACTCGTCTCGATCCGCATGCGGTCGCGCGCGTACAGCGCACGATGACGAAAGCCGTGGGTGTCGAAATCGCTGTCGATTTCGCGGTTGAGTCGCGTCAGCAGATTCACGGTGAATGCCGCAGTGACGCCGGCCGCGTCGTTGTAGGCGGCTTCGATAATCGCCGGATCCTTGTCCAGATCGATGCCGATCAATGCGCAACCGGTGTCGCCCATCGTCCCGCGCATCGAATGCAGCAGACGCACGGCTTCCTCCTCGGAAAAGTTACCGAGCGTCGACCCCGGAAAGAACACGAGCGTGCGATGCGCACGCCGTTCTGCGCGCGGTAGCGGCACCGGGCGGGTGAAGTCCGCGCACACCGGCAGCATCTGCACATCGGGGAAGTTCTGGCCAAGGCGGGTCACGCTGTCCATCAGCGCAGTGCGCGAGATCTCGATCGGCGTGTAGGCGACGGGCGCCGCCAGACCTTCGAGCAGCAGTTCGGTCTTGCGCCCGCTGCCGCTGCCGAACTCGACCACATGCACGCCGTCGCCGATCGCCTGCGCGATCGACGGCATCTGCGCTTCCATCAGTGCCAGCTCGACACGCGTGAGGTAATACTCGGGCTGTCGGGTGATCGCCTCGAACAGGCGCGAGCCTTCCGCGTCGTAGAAATATTTCGACGGCAAGGTCTTCGGCGTGCGCGACAGGCCGGCGATCGCATCGGCGGCGATGTCGTCGGGCTGCGGACGCAGATCGGTCAGTGCGGCCTGCGCGCGCGCGCGGGCGATGGCGGCATTCATGCGGAATCCTTGGCCAGGCGCAGACCGGCGAACTGCCATCGCGCATCGGAGGGAAAGAAGTTGCGATAGCTGGCGCGCACATGATCGGCGGAGGTCGCGCAGCTGCCACCGCGGAGTACCCACTGCGCATCCATGAACTTGCCGTTGTATTCGCCCAGTGTGCCGGGCCAAGGCCGATAACCGGGATAGGCGGTGTAGGCGCTGGACGTCCATTCCCAGACATCGCCGAACATCTGCTGCAGGCCGGTCGATGCGTTCGCCGGCGCGCTGGGATGCAGCCGGCCGCTGTCGACGAAATTGCCGTCCACCGGCAGCGCGGCAGCCGCCTGTTCCCACTCGAATTCGGTCGGCAGACGCGCGCCTGCCCAGCGGGCGAACGCGTCTGCTTCGTAGTAGCTCAGATGGCACACCGGCGCTTCGGGATCGAGCGCGCGCCAGCCACCGAGCGTGAACTCGGCCTCGCAGGCCTCGTTCCAGTACAGCGGCCGCGTCCAGCCGCGCGCGCGCACGGCGTCCCAGCCCGCGCTGAGCCAGGCGCCTGCCATGCGATAGCCGCCGTCTTCGATGAAGTCCCGGAATTCGGCATTGCTGACCGGGCGGCTTGCGAGTGCATGCGCGGGCACCAGCACGCGATGGCGCGGTGATTCGTTGTCATAGGCGAAGCCGGCGTCGCCGGGCCATGCGGCATGGCCGACCTTGAAGATCGACTCCTGTCGCGCGATCCAGCTGAGCGCTGCCGTGCTGCCGCCTGCATGCGGCAGATCGTCGCGATAGGCGGGATGAAGCGGATTGCTGAAGAACGCATGTTTGATATCGGTCAGCAGCAATTCCTGATGTTGCTGTTCGTGCTGCAGGCCGAGTTCGACGATGTCGAGCAGCCGCGTATCGAGATCACCACGCTGCAGCCGTGCACGCATCCGCGTTTCGATCGCATCGCGGTAATCGGAAACCTGCGCGAGCGTCGGCCGCGACAACACGCCGCGCTGCGGCCGCGCGTGCATCGGCCCGGCGCTCTGGTAGTAGCTGTTGAACAGGTAATCCCAGGCGGGATCGAAGGGCGTGTACGGGCCGCCGTCGGCCAGCACGAAGCGCTCGAAGAACCAGGTCGTGTGGGCCAGATGCCATTTGCTCGGGCTGGCATCTTCCATGCTCTGCACCATGGCGTCCTCGGCGCCGATCGGCGCGGCAAGCGCCGCGCTGCGGCCGCGCACAGCATCGAACCGATGCGCAAGCCAACGGCATCGCGCGTCGATATCGCCAACGGCGAAGGGAGGCGGTACGGGGGCTCGCAAAGACATCGGCGAAGTCTTGGTGCCGCTGCGTGACGAGGCTGTCGTCGTCTCTCTCCAGCGATGCATTGCGGGTCACAGACCTGGCATGGCGACGCGCATAACGGAATTTCTACGGCCCGAACGACACCGGCATTACGCGCCCATGCCGATAGTGCGGCTCAACACCCATGCAAGGAGCTCTCCGATGCGACGCATTACGCTTCCGCTGGTGGCCGCGATGGCCTTCGCGTTCACTGCCTGCAGCAACGACTCGCCGCCGCCGGACGTCCCGCCCACGGATCCGGCACCGATGAATGACACGGCGGCCCCGCCGGTGGATCCCGCGACGGATCCGATGAATCCGCCCCCGAGCGATCCCATGTCGCCGACGCCGACCGACCCGACCATGCCGCCGCCGACGGATCCGATGACGCAGCCGCCGACCGATCCGACCACCATGCCGCCGGCAACGCCGCCGGTCGAGGGTGAGGGCACCACGACCAGCGGTACCTGATCGACGCGAGTCCATACGCCACATGCCGTGCCCATGAGACCGGTCTGACGTCGCTGACGTCAGCGCCCCCCGGCGCAACTCTCTCTCTCTCCGACCGGTCCCAGTTGCCGTCCGCCCCTCCCCCGGGCGGGCGGCTTTTTCCTGTCCGGTCTCCGCCGTCTCGCACTGCATAGGTCGCACCCACGCGTGCCGATCAGGCAGACGCGTGCGCCGGCCAAGTCGCGCCGCGATAGGTCGCCACGTGTGCGAGTGCGAGCAGCGCTTGATCTTCGTGCGTGTCGCCGTGCGCATGGACTTCGCGGTATGCGGCGACGTCGTAGCGCTCGCGCACCCGCCGGACCTTTTCGTCAGCCACGCATTGCGCACCGGCATAGCGGCCGGTCAGGCGGTCACCGTCGGTTTCGAGCGACGAACAGACGAGTTCGAGCCCCTGCGCCTCGCACCACGGTGCGAGATAGACATCGAAGCCACCCGACACGACGACGATGGTGTCGCCCTGCGCGCGGTGCGCATCGAGACGCGCCTGCATCTCCGCCCGCACCAGCGGCGGCAATACCGTGGCCGCGAAGCGACGGCCGGCGTCTTCGACGGTGGCGCGCGGCAGACCGCCAAATGCATAGCGCACGAGCAGCGTGCGCAGCGCGCGCACCGGCAGCAGTTTGAGCTTTTAGGCCAGCACCGGCAGCACGAACAGCAGCGTGCCGATCTGCAGGCGTCGCGGCGGCGTGGCGAAGCGCAGGAAATCCGGCAATGTCTCGCGCGTGGTGATGGTGCCGTCGAAATCGAACAGCGCCAGCACCGGACGCGCGTCGTGCGTGCCGCGCACACTCATGCGATCGACAGCGCCGCCTGCGCGATCAGCGTGACTACGCAGCCGAGCGCCGCGAACCACGCGAGACTGCGCAGCCAGGCGACATCCGCGACGTAGGCAATGCCGTGCAGCAGCCGCAGGACAACGAATGCGATGCCCAGCATCGCGATGCGCTCGTGTGCCACGCCGGCGAGCTGTGCCAGCACCACGCCCGCGGCGAACGGCGCGAAGGCCTCCAGCGCATTGAGATGCGCGTTGTAGGCGCGCCTCAGCCGCGGATGGTCCTGCCGCGCGATCCAGCCGCGCGGATCGCGGTTGTCGTAACGCGGCGCCGATGCCTTCGCGAGCGCAACCCAGCAGTAGGGCAGCAGCGCGGCGATCATCACGCACCAGTAGGCAGTAGAGAGCGTCATCGGAGGATCTCTTGGGCAGGAACTGCTGGCTTATCGCACGACGGCATGTGCCATGTCGCCGTCGAGATTTGCAAATCCCTTCCGGGTGAAGCGGAGACGATTGGGATAGGGGGCAGCTCAAAGGCCTCCCCCGCAAGGCGGGGAGGGTTAAAACAAAAAAGCGGCGACATCACTGTCGCCGCCTTCGTATCACGTGCGTGCGGACGATGCTTTACGGCGCGCCACCCGCTTCGCTGCGCATCTGGTCGCGCGCGGCCTTGAAGGGGTTGCCGTCATACCAGTTGGGCCACTGGCCCTCGTCCGCGAGCGTGCGGCCCACGCCGTACAGCGCTTCGAGATCCAGCACCACGCCGTCGAGGTTCCAGTCCGGGTTGTACGCGTCGCTGGGCTGGTGATAGCGCGTGGCGTAATCGTCGGTCGCGGCCTTGCCACCGGCTGTGCCGCCGTCGACGAGATCGTTGCCGCCCTTCGCATACAGCGCCGGCACGCCGGCCTTGGCGAAGTTGAAGTGATCGGAACGGAAGTAGAAACCGCCGGCCGTGTTGCCTTCTTCAACCAGGGTGCGGTTCTGCTGGTCGGCGTAGGTCTTCAGGATGTCCTCCAGCTCCGAGTTGCCCTTGCCGGTGACGACGAAGTCGCGCGACGGACCGGCGACGCTCATCGCATCGAGGTTGATCACGCCCACCGTCTGCGCCAGGCCGATGCTCGGCTGCGCCACGTAGTACTTGCTGCCCAGCAGGCCCGATTCCTCGAGCGTCACCGCCAGGAACACCAGCGAGCGCTTCGGCTTCGGTTCGCTGGTGGCGAACTTCTCGGCGATCTCGATGATGCCGGCCACGCCGGTCGCGTTGTCGATCGCGCCGTTGTAGATCGTGTCGCCCTCACCCTCGTGCTTGCCGAGGTGATCCCAATGCGCGAGATAGAGAATCGCCTCTTCCGGCGTTTCGGTGCCCGGCAGGATGCCGATCACGTTGCGCGAGCTCTTCTCGGCGATCGTGCTCTTGAGATCGAAACCGACCTTCGCGTTGAGCGGCACCGGCTTGAAGCCGCGCGTGTTGGCGGCCCTGATCTGCTCGTCGAGATCGAGACCGGCATCGGCGAACAGCTGCTTGGCCACGTCGCCGGTGATCCAGCCCTGCGCCGGCAGGCGCGGCTCCGGATCATCCTCGGCACGCAGGTCGAACTGCGCGCCCGACCAGGAGTTCTTCACCACGTCCCAGCCGTACGACGCGCCCGGGGTGTCGTGGATGATCAGCGCGGCCACCGCGCCCTTGCGCGCGGCTTCTTCGAACTTGTACGTCCAGCGACCGTAGTAGGTCATCTTCTCGCCGTCGAACAGCGTCGCGTCGTTGGCGTGGAAGCCCGGGTCGTTGACCAGCATGACGACGGTCTTGCCCTTGAGATCGAGGCCGGCGTAATCGTTCCAGTTCTGCTCCGGCGCATCGACGCCATAACCGACGAACACCAGTTCGCTGTCGGCGACATTGATGTCGGTCTGGCCGGTGCGCGTGCCGATCACCATCTCGTCGCCGAACTTCAGGTCACGCGTGCCGGCGCTGTTGCTCAGGCGCAGCACGGTCGACGGATCGGCAGTCGTCTCGACCATCGGCACCGTCTGGTACCAGTCGTTGTTGTCGCCGCCCGGCTGCAGGCCGATGCGCTCGAACTGCGCCTTGATGTATTCGACCGTCTTGTCTTCGCCAACGGTACCTGGCGCGCGTCCTTCGAACTCGTCGGACGCCAGCACGCGCACCATTTCGCCGAAATCGCCGGCGGTGATGTTGGGCGAGAACGTATGGGCGGCCTGGGCATCGGGCGGCGCTGTCGCATCCGGCGCGGCGGTCTTGTCGCCGCACGCGGCGAGCACCAGCGCAGCCGGCAGCGCGAGCAGCAGAAGGGGTTTGCGCATCCTGGAATCTCCGGAAAATCGTGGAGGCCGCACTATACGTGCGTTCAGGCGGCGATGCCTTGGAGCGCGCGGCGCTTGAGCCCCTCTCCCCCTGGGAGAGGGGTTGGGGTGAGGGTGCTTTTCGGCGCAGCCGGTAGAGCCTCAACCCTCACCCGAAGCGCTACGCGCTTCGATCTCTCCCGGCGGGAGAGGCGCCTGATCCCAGAGCGATCTGCAGCAGACGAATCTGCAGTAGCCTCAACCCTCACCCGAAACGCTGTGCGCTTCGACCTCTCCCAGAGGGAGAGGTGCTTGATTCCTGTGTACCGCGCGTTCCACGACTTCAATCTGGACCGCAAAGCGCAATCAAATACGCAGCCCACAGATCACTCGGCCCCCTTACTCCTGCGGCGCACGTGCACTGTCGTACGGCACCGCGGTGGCGCCGCTGATCGCACCGGTCTTCGCGCTCGTGTGCACGTACAGCGTGACTTCGCGCTTGAACTCCAGCGGGCCGTCGACGACCGCATCGGGGCCGATGATCACGCGCGGGTTGCGGCGGCTGATCGTCACCGGGAACCAGTTCGACGACGGCTTGTCGATCACCAGCTTGCCGCGCACGTGCGAGCCGGTGCCGATGGTGACGTCGCCGTTGACCGTCTTCACGTCGCCGGTGACCTCGGTGCCGACCATGCCGATCGCGCCGTTGACCGTCGAGACGTTGCCGTCGATGCGGCCGCCGCGGTCGACGAACACGCCGCCGCTGACGCTCTCGACGTTGCCGCCCAGCTGCGCGTCGGTGCCGACGCGAATCGCGCCGTTCACCGTGGTCAGCGACTTGGCCTGCGCACGCGCGCCGACATTGATGCCGCCGTTGACGGTTTCCATGTCCTCGACCGCGATGCCGTCACCGGCGCGGATGCCGCCGTTGACGGTCTCGACGTCGCGCGCCTTCGCGCCGTCGCCGATGCGGATGCCGCCGTTGACCGTGCTCAGGTCGCGGTAGGTCTGGCCGGCTTCGGCCTCGACACCGCCGTTGACCTTGGAGATATCCTCCTGCGCGAACGCGGCGCCGGTGGCCAGCGCAAGAGCGGCGGCGAGCAGCAGGGGGGCGGAGCGCAAGCGCGCAGGGGCAGGGGACATGGCCGTGACCTCGTGAATGGAAGGGCGGGTGCGAACCCGTCGACAGGTAGCTTGCCTCCGCTTCGCTACAATCGCATCTGTCTTTCGTCACTGGGTCGATCGTCGTGCCGCACGCCGCCAGCTCCCCCCGTCCGCGCCCCGTCGTCCTGCTGATCCTCGATGGCTGGGGCCACCGCGACGATCCGCGCGACAACGCCCTGGCGCTCGCCGACATCCCGAACTGGCGCCGTCTGCTCGCCGAACACCCGTCCACGCTGATCCACACCGAGGGCCGCCACGTCGGCCTGCCGGACGGGCAGATGGGCAACTCCGAGGTCGGCCACATGAACCTCGGCGCCGGCCGCATCGTCCATCAGGACCTGACCCGGATCGATTCGGCGATCGCCGACGGCAGCTTCTTCGAGAATCCCGAGCTACGCGCGGCCTGCGAGGCGGTGCTCGCCGATGGCGGCATCCTGCACGTGATGGGCCTGCTGTCCCCCGGCGGCGTGCACAGTCATGAGGACCACATCGTCGCCATGCTCGAACTCGCGCACCGCATGGAGGTGCCGCGGGTCGTGGTGCACGCCTTCCTCGACGGTCGCGACATGCCGCCGCGCTCCGCCGCGCCCAGCATCGAGAAGGTGGCGGCGAAGTGCGCCGAACTCGGCAACGCCCGCATCGCCACGATCGCCGGCCGCTACTACGCGATGGACCGCGACCAGCGCTGGGACCGCGTGCACCGCGCGTGGGATGCGATCGTCAATGCGCAGGCCGAGTTCCGCGCGCTCGACGCGCAGGCCGCGCTCGCCGCCGCCTACGCGCGCGGCGAAAGCGACGAGTTCGTCGCGCCGACGGTGATCGCGCCGCCGGAAGGCGAACCGCGCCCCATGGCCGACGGCGACGCCGTCGTGTTCATGAACTTCCGCGCCGATCGCGCGCGCCAGCTCACCGCCGCCTTCGTCCTGCCGGAGTTCACCGGCTTCGAGGCGCGCCGGCCGGCACTCGCGCGCTTCGTCTGCCTGACCGAATACGACGCCAGGCTTCCCGCGGCGGTCGCCTTCCCGGCAGAAGACCTGCGCCACAGCCTCGGCGAACTGTTGGCCGGGCACGGCCTGACGCAGCTGCGCATCGCCGAGACCGAGAAATACGCGCACGTCACGTTCTTTTTCAGCGGTGGCCGCGAGGAGCCGTATCCGGGCGAGACCCGCATCCTGGTGCCGAGCCCGAAGGTCCCGACCTACGACCAGCAGCCGGAAATGAGCTGCCCGGAAGTGACCGCGAATTTGGTCGACGCGATCCGCGCGCAGCGGTTCGACGTGATCGTGTGCAACATCGCCAACCCCGACATGGTCGGCCACACCGGCAACCTCGCCGCGGCGATCCGCGCCGCCGAAGCCGTCGACATCGCGATCGGCGAGGTGGCCGCGGCCGTGCGCGCGGTGGACGGCGCGTTGCTGATCACCGCCGACCACGGCAACCTCGAGCTCATGCGCGACCAGACCACCGGACAGCCGCACACCGCCCACACCGTCGGCCCGGTGCCGTTCGTGTACGTCGGCAGCCGCGAAGGCGCGCGCCTGCGCGACGGCGGTGCGTTGCGCGACGTCGCACCGACCATCCTCGACCTGCTCGGCCTGCCCAAGCCGCCCGAGATGACCGGGAACTCGCTGCTCTGCGCCTGATGCGCCGGTTCGCCCGTTCCGCGGCCGGCGGCCGCCGACTCGCTGTCGCCTTCGTCCTGTGCGCGTGCGCGCTGGCGGCCAGCGCGCAGCAGAACAGTCGCGAGGCGCAGCGCAAGCTCGAGGCCGCGCGCCGGGAACTGAAGGAAGTCGCCGCCCAGCGGCGCGAGATCGAAGGCGCGCGCGGCGAGGCTTCGCGTGCGCTGCGCGCC
>JBJMWR010000003.1:0-53847 GCA_045810015.1 Luteimonas sp. | reverse complement strand
GCGAGCCGCACATATTACCGCGACTTTCGAGTCTGTCAACACCGCGTGAAGGCTGTTGTCGTTCTCGTCCCGCCTGGCCCGCCGCCCCGAAGAGCAGCCCGTCAAGCGGGGGGCGAATTATGCATAGATGAAATCGGTTTGCAAAGAGGCTGACACGAATTTTTGTAGCAGACTGTTAAACGCCGGCACCTGTTCAGGGCGATTCCCGCAGCGGGGCTATTCGACGGTGACCGACTTGGCGAGATTACGAGGCTTGTCGACATCAGTGCCCCGCGACAGTGCGGTGTGATAAGCCAGCAGCTGCACGGGAATGGTGTGCACGATCGGACTCAGCACACCGACGTGACGCGGCGTGCGGATCACATGCACACCCTCGGAGGCGCTGAAGTTGCTGTCTGCATCGGTGAATACAAACAGCTCGCCGCCACGGGCGCGGACTTCCTGCATGTTCGACTTCACCTTCTCCAGCAGCGCATCCTTCGGCGCGATCACGACCACTGGCATCTCCGCATCCACGAGCGCAAGCGGTCCGTGCTTGAGCTCGCCCGCCGGATACGCCTCGGCATGGATGTAGGAAATCTCCTTGAGCTTGAGCGCACCTTCCAGTGCGATCGGGTAATGCACGCCCCGGCCCAGGAACAGCGCGTGATGCTTGGGCGTGAACTTCTCGGCCCATGAGGTGATCTGCGGTTCGAGGTTGAGCGCGTGTTGCACGCTGCCCGGCAACTGGCGCAGATCTTCGATGTAAGCGGCTTCCTGCTCTGCACCGAGGCGTCCATTGAGCTTGGCCAGCGTGACCGCGAGCGCAAACAGCCCGACGAGCTGCGTCGTGAACGCCTTGGTCGACGCCACGCCGATCTCGGCACCGGCGCGGGTGTAGAACACCAGACCGCTGGCTCGCGGGATCGCGCTCTCGGGCACGTTGCAGATGGACAGCGTGCGCGTATGCCCGAGCGATTTGGCGTACTTGAGCGCTTCCATCGTGTCGAGCGTTTCGCCCGACTGGGAGATCGTGACGATCAAATGTTTCGGATTGGCGACCGCGCTGCGATAGCGGTACTCGCTGGCGATCTCGACCGAGCACGGCAGCCCGCTGATCGCTTCGATCCAGTAGCGCGCGACGGAACCCGCATAAAAGCTGGTGCCGCAGGCGAGGATCTGCACACCTTCCACCTCGCGCAGCACATCGCCGGCGTCCTTGCCGAACAGCGTGGGCTCGAACGCTGCCGCGTCGATGATCGCCTCGATGGTGTCGGCCAGCGCGCGAGGCTGCTCGTGGATTTCCTTCTGCATGAAGTGGCGGTAGGGGCCGAGCTCCAGCGACGCGAGCGAGACATCCGACAGGTGTTCGTCGCGGGTGACGGTGCCACCAGTGCTGTCGTAGACCTGCACCGCGGCACGGGTGAGGACGGCGGTGTCACCTTCCTCGAGGAAGATCACGCGGCGTGTGGCCTGCAGGATCGCCGAGACATCGGAGGCGACGAAGTTCTCGCCCGCGCCCAGGCCCACCAGCAACGGGCAGCCCATTCGCGCGACGACCATGCGATCGGGGTCGCCCTTGTCGATCACTGCCAGCGCATACGCGCCCTCGAGTTCCTGGACCGACGCCTGCAGCGCAGCCAGAAGATCAAGACCTTGCGACTGGTGGTGGTGGATCAGATGTGCAATGACTTCGGTATCGGTCTGCGACTCGAACACGTAGCCGAGCTCGGTGAGTCGTTCGCGCTGCGCCTCGTGATTCTCGATGATGCCGTTGTGCACCAGCGCAAGGCTGTCGTGACTGATGTGCGGGTGCGCATTGGTTTCGGTCACGCCGCCGTGCGTGGCCCAGCGCGTGTGCCCGATGCCGAGCCCGGCCTGCAGGCCATCGGCACGTGCGGCCGCTTCCATTTCGGCGACACGACCGGTGCGGCGTACGCGGCGGACCGCGCCATCGACCACGACCGCAATGCCGGCCGAATCGTAGCCGCGATACTCCAGCCGCTTGAGGCCCTCGACGAGAAGGGGCACCACATCACGCCCCGCGATCGCACCGACGATTCCACACATCCGGCCAGCTCCTATCTGTTGAGACCGCCATTCTAGCGGCGCGGGCGGCTGCCGCCTCGTGGCGGCGTTCAGATGTTCGGCGCTCCGCGCGGCTCCTGACGACCACGTCTTTGATGTAGCGCGCGGGTGGGTGAAGGGGCGCAACGAGATGGCAGCGCCGTGCGGAGAGACCGGGCCCTGGCACTTGCTTGGATGCACGACAGCGCAGCTGCAGCGAGCATCCACACAGACGGGACGGGCCACGGCGGCGCCGGCTTGTCGGTGGGGATACGAACCCTTGCGAGAGCAGCGTTTCGCGACTCGGCTACCAGCGGCTACCAGCGGCGATCAACCACGACTGACACCCGCCAAGCGTCATCAGTCGTTGCGCTGATCCGTCCGGACGCGGACGTCCGGATGATGTGCGGACACTTCGGCTGCGATAAATCATCTTTTAAATCAAGCACTTGAGTTTGGCACGGCATCTGCTTTACAGGGCGTATCCGCAAGAGATCGCCCGCATGTCCGACACCGTGTCCGATTCAACCGCCCGCCCTACCGGCATCCGCGACACCGCCGGGCAGGACACTGTCCATGCGCGTTCGGGGACGTCGCGCCGCCGGCCGTGGCTGATCGGCGGCGTCGCAGTTGTGCTGCTGATCGGCGCTGCCGCCTGGCTGCTCAGCGGCTGGGCGTCCGGCGCGCAGTCCGTCGATGCGCAGCGCTTGCGTTTCGCTGAAGTCGCCCGCGGCGATCTGGTCCGCGACATCGCCGCCGAGGGCCGGGTCATCGCCGCCAACAGCCCCACTCTCTATGCGATCTCCGGCGGCATGCTGACGCTGAAAGTCGTCGCTGGCGATCGCGTCGAGAAAGGCCAGGCGCTGGCCGAGATCGACAGCCCGGAGCTGCGTAGCAAGCTGGCCCAGGAAGAGGCCACGCTGGCCGGTTACGAAGCCGAAGCCGGGCGCGCCGCGCTCGATGCGCAGTTGCGCCGCGCCGAGGCCCGCAAGGTCCTCGACCAGGCGCAGATCGACCGCACCGCGGCGGAGCGCGACGTGCAGCGCTATCAGCGCGCATACGAAGGCGGCGCGGTGGCGCAGGTCGATCTTGCGCGTGCGCAGGACACGCTGCAGAAGACCGAGATCGGCGTGGCGTCCGCGACCGAGGATCTCGGCCTGCAGGGCCGCGGCGCAGGGTTGGACACGCGCAACAAGCAACTTGTTGCCGAGCGCCAGCGCAGCGTGGTGATGGAAGTGCGTCGCCAGGTCGACGCGCTGACCCTGCGCGCCCCCTTCGACGGCATCGTCGGCCAGGTGCAGGCGGTGCAGAGCAGCAACGTCGCCGCGAACGCGCCGGTGTTGTCGGTCGTCGACCTGTCGGTGTTCGAGGTCGAGATCAAGGTGCCCGAAAGCTTCGCGCGCGATCTCGAAATCGGGATGCCGGCCGAACTGCGCAGCGTCGGCACGACATATCCGGCGAAAGTCTCGGCGGTCTCGCCCGAGGTGGTGAATGGTGAAGTCGTCGCGCGCCTGCGCTTCGACGAGAACAGCCAGCCGCCCGGCTTGCGCCAGAGCCAGCGCCTGACCGCGCGCATTCTGCTGGACACCCGCAAGGACGTGCTGATGGTCGCGCGCGGCCCGTTCCTCGATCAGGAAGGCGGCAGCGCGGCGT
The DNA here is from genome assembly GCA_045810015.1 of Luteimonas sp. GTDB lineage: Bacteria > Pseudomonadota > Gammaproteobacteria > Xanthomonadales > Xanthomonadaceae > Luteimonas. Next base: position 50,148 of record JBJMWR010000003.1, on the reverse strand, counting down.
ACGTGATGGATGGCAACACGGCGGTACGCAGGCCGATCACGGCCGGCGCCAGCAGCCTGTCGGCGGTGGAAATCGTCGAGGGTCTGCAGCCGGGCGAACGCGTCGTCGTCGCCGGCACCGATCTCTTCGACAACGCGGATCGCATCCGCATCTCCGGACTCTGATCATGCACACACGCATCGACTGCCCGTTTCCCGTCGCCTGGACCGCCGACGAACTCGCCAGCGCCGTGCCGCGCCGGCTGTCGTTTGCGTTCGAGGCCAGCATTCCCACTGACATCCCGACCGGCACGCGAATGCCTGCGTTCGTACGCGCCCGCCGGCGCACCGTCGACCACGGTCTGCCGACCCTGTTCCGCGTCCGCTGATCGCGACGCGCCTTCCTATTTTCCAGTTCACGTCACAGGACATTTTCCCATGCTCGACATGCGCCAGGTCGCCAAGGTCTACCGGACCGAACTCGTCGAAACCCATGCGTTGCGTTCGCTCGACCTGCATGTTGCCGAGGGCGAATTCGTCGCCGTCACCGGACCGTCGGGTTCGGGCAAGACGACCTTCCTCAACATCGCCGGTCTGCTGGAAACCTTCACCGGCGGCGAGTACCGGATCGACGGTGTCGAGGTGCGCGGGCTCAACGACGATGCGCGCTCGAAGCTGCGCAACGAGAAGATCGGCTTCATCTTCCAGGGCTTCAATCTGATTCCCGATCTCAACCTGTTCGACAACGTCGACGTGCCATTGCGCTATCGCGGCATGGCGGCGGCCGATCGTCGCCTGCGCATCGAGGAATCGCTGTCGCTGGTAGGTCTGGGCTCGCGCATGAAGCACTTCCCGGCCGAACTGTCGGGTGGCCAGCAGCAGCGCGTGGCGATCGCACGCGCACTCGCCGGCAGTCCGCGCCTGCTGCTCGCCGACGAACCGACGGGCAACCTCGATTCGCAGATGGCGCGCAGCGTGCTCGAGCTGCTCGAGGACATCAACGCCCGCGGCACCACGATCGTCATGGTCACGCACGATCCGGAACTCGCGGCGCGCGCGCATCGCAACGTGCACATCGTCGACGGTATGGCGACCGATCTGCAGGCGCTGCACGCGTCGCCATCGTCCGCGGCCGCATCGCGCGTTCCCGCAGACGCCTGAGGAGATCCGGCATGTTCGGTTACTACCTGCAGCTCGCGCTGCGCAGCTTCCGCAACAGCAAGGTGCTCACTGCACTGATGGTGCTCGCGATTGCGCTGGGCATCGGCGCCAGCATGACGACGCTGACGGTGTTCCATGTGCTGTCGGGCGATCCGATTCCCGACAAAAGTGATCGTCTGTTCGCGGTGCAGCTCGATGCGGCCAGCATGGACGGCTACGTCGCCGGCGAAGAACCGGACACCAACGTCACACGGTTCGACGCCGAAACGCTCCTGCGCGAGGCACGCGGCACGCGACAGGCGATGATGAGCGGCGGCTTCGTCGCCATCGCACCCGATGGCACGCGTGAACCGTTTTTCACGGATGCGCGCTACACCTCGGCGGACTTCTTCCCGATGTTCGACGCGCCGCTCGCCTACGGCCGGGCCTGGACCGCCGAGGACGATACATCGCGGGCGCGCGTGGCGGTGATCTCGGCCGACACCAACCAGAAGGTCTTCGGCGGCGGCGACAGTACCGGCAAGACGCTGCGCATCAACGGTGCTGATTTCCGAGTGATCGGCGTGCTCGATGCGTGGATGCCGACGCCGCGCTTCTGGGATCTGACGCTGCAGAGCTTCAACGAGCTCGAGTCGGTGTTCGTCCCGTTTTCCACCGCGATCGAACAGAAGCTCTCGCGCATGGGCAGCATGAACTGTTGGGGTGATTCGGGCACGGATCCGAATGCGCTCAATGCGCCGTGCACGTGGCTGCAGTACTGGGTGGAGCTGCGGTCGCCCGCAGACGCGGATGCGTATCGCGATTATCTGAACAGCTACTCCGACCAGCAGCGCGCTGCGGGGCGTTTCGAACGTCCGAACAACATCCGTCTGCGCGACGTGCCGACACTGCTCGACCACAAACAGGTCGTGCCCAGCGACGTGCGACTGCAGCTGTGGCTGGCGATCGGATTCCTGCTGGTGTGTCTGGTCAACACGGTCGGCCTGCTGCTCGCCAAGAGCCTGCGTCGTGCATCCGAGATCGGTGTACGTCGCGCCCTCGGCGCCTCGCGTCGCGCGATCTTCGCCCAGTTCCTGATCGAGGCCGGGGCGATCGGCGTGGCCGGCGGCGTGGTCGGTCTGGGCCTCGCGCTGCTCGGGCTGTGGGCCGTGCGCCAGAACCCGAGCAGCTATGCAGCGCTCGCCAAACTCGACGTGACGATGCTGCTGACGACCTTCGCCCTGTCCATCGTCGCGAGTCTGCTGGCCGGCCTGCTGCCGGCGTGGCGCGCGATGCAGGTGACGCCGGCGATCCAGCTCAAGTCGCAGTGATCCGAATTCTTTCGAGGACTTCCATGGACATCCGCCCCATCTTCTCGACACTGCGCCGGCACAAGACCGCAGCCGCACTGATCGTGATCGAGATCGCGCTCGCCTGCGCGATCATCTGCAACGCGATCTATCTGATCGACCGCCGGATCGACCACATGTCGCGCCCCAGCGGCACGGTGGAGAACGAACTGCTGCGCATCCAGATGCCCGGCATCGACGAAACCGCCGACGTGGACCGCAAGGCCGGCATACAGCGCGATCTCGCCGCCCTGCGCGCACTCCCGGGTGTACGCCACGTCGCCGCGGTCACCCAGATTCCCTACGGCAACAGCAGCTCGACCAGCGGCGTTCGGCTCAACGCCGACCAGCGCAACAACACGCTGCTCGCATCTCCGTATCTGGGCACCGAAGACCTCATCGACACCTTCGGTCTGCAGCTGATCGCCGGACGCAAGTTCAATCCCGACGAGTTCGTCGACATGGGCGACGTCTCGCGCGAAGGCGGCGGCGTCGGCGTGCCCGCGGCCATCATCAACCGGGCGATGGCCGAGCGTCTGTTCCCGGGCGAGGATGCGGTCGGCAAGCAGTTCTATAGCTGGGGCGATGCGCCGATCCGGATCGTCGGTGTCGTCGAGACCCTGGCGCTGCCCAACGACAGCACCGGCGCTGTCACCGCGACGATGCTGTTCCCGATCCGCGACGACTCCAACGGCATCAACTACGTGATCCGTACCGATCCGTCGCAGCGCCGCCAGGTGCTCGATGCCGCGGTGGCCACGCTCAAGCAGATCGATCCGAACCGCGTCGCCGTCAACGCGGATCTGATGTCCGATCTGCGCGAGAAGTACTACCGCGAGGACCGCGCGATGGCGATGCTGCTGGTCGTGGTGTGCATCGCGCTGCTGGTCGTTACCGCGCTCGGCATCGTGGGTCTGGCCAGCTTCTGGGTGCAGCAGCGCAACAAGCAGATCGGCATCCGCCGCGCACTGGGTGCAACACGCAGCCAGATCCTGCGCTACTTCCAGGTCGAGAACTTCCTGCTCGCGACGATCGGCATCGTGCTCGGCATGTTGCTGGCCTACGGCCTCAACCAGCTGCTGATGACGCGCTACGAACTTGGCCGCCTGCCGCTGATGTATCTGCCGATCGGCGCCGTCGTGTTGTGGCTGCTCGGGCAGATCGCGGTGTACTGGCCGGCGAAGCGCGCGGCCTCGGTGCCGCCAGCGGTGGCGACGCGCAGCATCTGATCGCGCGCCAACCTGTCGCCGGTTGCGTCCAGTGCAGCCGGCGACGACCATGCCCCTCGATCCCATACGTTCCCACCGGATGTCCAGCGCCTGATGCCCACGATCCTCGTCATCGACGACAACCCCGCCGTCGCCACCGCGCTGGAGGTGCTGTTCTCGTTGCACGACATCGCCTGCGAACACGCGGCGACGCCCGAGGCCGGCATCGCCCGGCTGCAGGCAGGCGGCATCGATCTGGTCGTGCAGGACATGAACTTCCATGCCGACACCACGTCCGGCGACGAAGGCATCGCGCTGTTCCACGCGATCCGGCGCTTCGATCCCGATCTGCCGGTGGTGTTGCTGACCGCATGGACGCGTCTGGAATCGGCGGTCGATCTGATCCGCTCGGGCGCCGCGGATTACCTCGGCAAGCCCTGGGATGACGGCAAGTTGCTGGCGACTGCCAACACCCTGCTGGAACTGTCGTCGACGCGCAGGGCCCTGGATGCACGTACGCGCGACGACCGCCGCCGACGCGACGCCCTTGCGCAGGGCCGCGACCTGTGCGGTCTGGTCTGGGACGATCCGGCCAGCGAGACCACACTGTCGCTGGCCCTGCAGGTCGCGCGTTCGAACCTGCCGGTGCTGATCACCGGCCCCAATGGCGCCGGCAAGGAAAAGTACGCGGAAATCCTGCATGCCAACTCTGCCGTGCGCGAAGGCCCGTTCGTGGCCGTCAACTGCGGCGCCTTGCCGCACGATCTGATCGAGGCCGAACTGTTCGGCGCAGAAGCCGGCGCTTACACCGGTGCGACGCGGGCCCGCGAAGGCAAGTTCGAAGCGGCTGATGGCGGCACGTTGTTCCTCGACGAGGTCGGCACCCTGCCGCCCGCCGGGCAGGTCAAGCTGCTGCGCGTGCTCGAGACCGGACGATTCGAACGCCTCGGGGGGAATCGCGAGCGCAGCGTGACGGTGCGCGTGCTCAGTGCGACCAATGCCGATCTGCCGGCGATGATCGCCGGCGGCCGGTTCCGGGAGGATCTGTACTACCGGCTCAACGGGATCGAACTGCGGCTGCCGCCTCTGGCGCAGCGGCCGCGCGACATCCTGCCTTTGGCCAGACACTTCCTCGATGGCCGCAAGCCGCTGTCGACAGGCGCCGAACGCGCCTTGCTGCAGCACGGCTGGCCGGGCAACGTTCGCGAACTGCGCAATGTGATCCAGCGTGCCGAACTGTTGGCGCGCGAGGCGCAGATCGATGCACGCGATCTCGCGTTGCCGGTCGCAGCCGCCGCCGCGGTCGATGTCGATATCCATGAACCGGATCGCAGCGAGATCGAAGCCGCACTCGCGCGCAGCGGTGGCGTGCTGGCGCAGGCCGCCAGCGAACTCGGGCTGTCGCGGCAGGCGTTGTACCGGCGCCTCGACCGCCTCGGCATCCGTCGCGACTGATATGCGTTGGCAACAGCGGCTGCCGTTGACGGCTGTGGTCATCGCGATCGCGCTGGTGCATGTCGCGCTGGCCGCGGGATTCGCACTGTTGCTGCTGCGCTGGTGGGCGCCGTGGGTCGCGGTTGCGGGCGCAACGCTGTGTGCGCTGCCCACGCTTGCATGGGCATTGCAACGCGCCTTCGCGCCGTCTCGCGCGTTGTTCCGCGCTCTCGCCGGCACCGTGGCGAGCTATCGCGACAGCGACTACGGCTTCGGTGTGTCATGGCAGGGCGGCGGCGCACTGGGCGAGCTGGTCGCCGCGCACAACGAGCTGGGCGAAACGCTGCGCGCGCAGCGTCTGTCGCTGGTGCAGCGGGAGCTGCTGCTCGACACGATGGTGCAGAACACGCCGGTCGCGATGCTGCTGCTCGATCCGGCCGATCGCGTGGTGCACGCGAATCTCGCCGCGCGTCGTGCGCTTGGCGGCGGTCGCAAGCTGGAAGGCCAGGCGTTTTCCGCCCTGCTCGCCGACGCGCCGTCCGCGCTTGCGGATGCATTCGCGCGCGGCGGCGATGGATTGTTCACCATCGGCGATGGCGAGAGCGAAGAGATCCATCATCTGTCGCGTCGGCATTTCCGCTTGAATGGCCGGCGTCACGAACTGCTGCTGCTGCGACAGATGACCACCGAACTGCGGCGGCAGGAGGTACAGACCTGGAAGAAGGTCATCCGCGTGATCAGCCACGAACTCAACAATTCGCTGGCGCCGATCGCCTCGCTCGCGCATTCGGGCGCCGAGTTGCTGCGTCGCGGCCAGACCGCGCGACTGCCCGATGCGCTGCGCACGATCGAAGAGCGCGCGCGGCATCTGGAAGGTTTCATCCGCGGCTACGCGCATTTTGCGAAACTCCCGTCGCCGCGTCGCGAACCGGTCCGCTGGCGCGCGTTCCTCGACCAGCTGCGTTCGCAGGTGCCGTTCGTGGATGCCGGCCCCATCGACGATGCATTCACCGCGTCCTTCGATGTCGCCCAGGTCGAGCAGGCACTATTGAATCTGCTGCGCAATGCGCACGAGGCCGATGGCGATCCCGATGCGGTCGCGCTCGGACTCCGGCGCGCGGTCGACGGCTGGCGCATCGATGTCCTCGATCGCGGACCCGGCATGAACGAGGCAGTGCTCGCGAACGCGCTGTTGCCGTTCTATTCGACCAAGCGCAACGGCACGGGTCTGGGCCTCGCGCTTGCGCGCGAGATCGCCGAAGCGCACGGCGGCCGCATCGCCCTGCTCAACCGCGAAGGCGGCGGACTCTGCGTGTCGCTGGTGTTGCCGGACTGATCCGCAGACCGGTCGCAGGCGCGACGTTCGGGCAGAATCGAAGGCCCGTTCCACGGCGATTCCCGATGCGATTCCGACGCCCCACGCTCGCGCTGCTTCTGCTGTGTCTGGCGACTGCACCCGCGTTCGCGCAACGCGCGAAGAGTCTCGACGCGGTGCCTGCCTTGCTGAAGAGTCCAGAGGCGAAAGCCGTCTGGGCCGAACAGATGGAAGGTCGCCCTGCACCCGATCATCTCGGCACCCGCGAGCTGGCCGGCCTCGATGCCGGGACGCTGCGTCGGCTGCTGGTGCCCGATGTCGCAGACGACCGCATCGTGCTGCTCGGCGCGCGACGCTGGGCACAGCATCCCGGTCATGTGGTCGCACTCGTCTGCTATCGCGACGGCGCCCCGCACAACGCGTCAGCGGAGCCGAGCTGCGAAACCGGGGACACCGCGCAGGTGCTCGGTGTATTGCGTGCCGGCGATGCAGGCGATGCGCACCTGGTCGCGCGCCTGCGACTCGACGGCGGCATCGAATGGCCGCTGCTTTCCTGGGGTGGCGAACAGCCACTCCGGATGGAAGACGCCGGCGCGTCGGCGATCCCCGAACGCTGGGAGCGCTTCGATCTTGCCGCCTATCGCCTGTCGAGTGGGGCCCCCGCTTTGGGCCTGCGGGGCGGCTGGTCAGACGGTTACGCGGGCGGCGGTGCGTTCTATTCGGCGCTGTATCTGTTCGAACTGCGCGGCGACACCTTGAAGCAGGTGTTCGGCGCGGAGATGTCGATGTATCGCGACATCGCCGGCAATTGGAACGACGACGGCACGCGCGAGCACGACATCGAGGAATGGGCCGGCGTGCTCATCGTCGAACCGCGCGCGCATCACGGGCACCAGGACATGCGGCTGCGCGAGCGTGGTGGTCGTGGCGGCGATCTCTACCGCTGGTCGCCAGACGCCGACGGCTATCGCCGCGTGGAATGAGGTTCACGGCTTCTTCGGCCGCTCCCAGCCCTCGACGACCGTCTGCCGCCCGCGTGCGACGGCGAGCTTGCCGTCCGGCACGTCATTGACGATCACCGACCCGGCCGCAGTCGTCGCGTCATGGCCGATGCGCACCGGTGCGACCAGCGCCGCGTTCGAGCCGATGAACGCGCGGTCGCCGATCACCGTCTTGGATTTGTTCACGCCGTCGTAGTTGCAGGTGATCGTGCCGGCCCCGATGTTGCTGCCGGCGCCGATCTCCGCATCGCCCAGATACGTGAGGTGATTGGCCTTGCTGCCGACGCCCAGCGTCGTGTTCTTGGTCTCGACGAAGTTGCCGATGTGCACGCCGTCGGCGAGCACGGTGCCGGGTCGCAGCCGCGCGAACGGCCCGATGGTTACCGCGCCTTCCGCGCGTGCGCCTTCGAGGTCGCAATGCGCCCGCACGTCGGAGCCGGCGCCCAGGTCGACATTCTTCAGCCGGCAGAACGGACCGACGCGCACACCGTCTCCGAGCGTGACGCGCCCTTCGAAGATCACGTCGACATCGATCTCGACATCACTGCCGACGATCACCTCGCCCCGGATGTCCACCCGCGCCGGATCGGCAAAGCGGGCGCCGGCCACGCACAGGGCGCGGACTGCGCGCAGCTGCCACGCCCGCTCCAGTTGCGAGAGTTGCCAGGGATCATTGGCACCCTCGGCCTCGAGCGCATCATCCACCAGCACGATCTGGGCCGCGCTGTATTCGTCGGCGGCCATCGCGAACACATCCGTCAGGTAGTACTCGCCCTGCGCATTGTCCGAGGAAAGGCGTGCCAGCCATGCCTTGAGCGCCGTCGCTTCGGCGGCGAGGATGCCGGTGTTGACCAGATCAATGCGGCGCTGCTCGTCGCTCGCGTCCTTGTGTTCAACGATGGCGCCGACATGCCCCTCGGGATCTCGCACGATCCGTCCGTAACCGGTGGGATCCTCGAGCTGCGCTGCCAGCACCGCCAACCGACCTTCCACCGACACCAGATGGCGCAGCGTCTCGGCGCGCATCAGCGGCACGTCGCCGTAGAGCACCAGCACCTGTGCACCATCAGGAACGTCCGGCATCGCCTGGCGCACCGCGTGCCCCGTGCCGAGCTGTTCGCGCTGCTCTGACCAGTGCAGATCGGGCTGATCGGCAAATGCCGCCTGGACCTGTTCGCCGCGATGTCCGTAGACCACGTGGAGACCCGCGGGCTCCAACGCCCGGGCGGCCTCGATGACATGCCACAGCATCGGCCGCCCGGCGATCTTCTGCAGCACCTTGGGCAGCGACGATTTCATGCGCTTGCCCTCGCCCGCGGCGAGGATGACGACGTGCAGGGGTGCGGTCATTGGAAAAATCCGGTGGAGATTGCAGAAATTCTAACGGCGTCGAAGGTAGGATGCCGTCGTTCCGGCGCCTGCCGGCTATCCGACCCAAGGGAGTCGACGCCGCGATGAGCCTGACCCGAGAGGGCCGCGACTACCTCGCGATCGGCCTGTTGCAGTGGCTGGTCGACTGGGGCGTGGTCGTCGGCCTGACCCATTTCGGATTGCCCGTCGCGCCTGCGAATGTCGTCGGCCGTATCACCGGTGCGCTGATCGGTTTCTGGCTCAATGGCAAGCTGACGTTCGCGAACGACCGCAACACCGTGGGCACGACGCAGTTCCAGCGCTTCATGATCATGTGGGTGTCGACGACGTTGTTCAGCACCTGGGCGCTGACCCAGATCGACGACGTGCTGGGCCTGCGCTGGGTATGGGTCGCGAAGCCTGCGATCGAACTGGCGCTGGGCGCGGTGGGCTTCGTGCTGTCGCGCTATTGGATCTACAAGCGCTGAGGCAAACGCGCTCTTCGCGATGTCGCGTCACGGGGTCGCCGGTCGCTGCCCGTTCGACTGGCGCAGCATCGGCAGCACGAGATCCAGCGGGAGTGCGGGCACCGTGCGCTGATGGCCCGACACCGTGGTCGCGCGGAACATCGAATTGAGGATGGCCTCTTCCGTGGCATCGGCGACGGCGACGAACAGCGGCGTCATCGCTTCGTTGGACAGCAGCTCGACGCGATGCGTCACCGCATCGGATGCGCGGCGCACGCCGCGCGCGGTCGAAAACGCGATCACGTAATCCCCCGACCCGTTGCTCATCGATGCGCCGGTGCGGCCGAGTCCGATCAACGCGCGCGTGGCGAGGCGGCGCAGCAGACGATCGTCCAACGGCGCGTCGGTCGCGACGACGATCATGATGCTGCCGTCGCCAGTCGACGGCGGCGCTGTATCCGGTGCCAGTGCGAGGGAAGCCTGCGGATCCGGCAGCGCATCGCCCACCGGCACGCCCGCAATGGTCAGGCGCCCGCCGAAATTGCTCTGCACCAGCACGCCGACCGTGTACCCGCCAGCGTCGGACGCGATCCGACGCGAACTCGTACCGATGCCGCCCTTCCAGCCGAACGCGATCGTGCCGGTCCCGGCGCCGATGCTGCCTTCGTCGACATTGTCGGTGGACGCGGTGTCGAGCGCTTCGCGCACATGCTGCGCCTGCAGCGGGCGCGCGCGGATATCGTTGAGATAGCCGTCGTTGGTCTCGCCGACGACGGGATTGATCGAGCGTACCTGTTCCATACCCGGCAATGCGAGCTGTCGCTCGACCAGTGCATCGGCCGCGCGCCAGACGCCCAGCGTGCCGGTCAGCAGGATCGGGGTTTCGAGTTCGCCCAGCTCGTCGACCTGGGTCACGCCCAGCAGTTTGCCGAAGCCGTTGCCGACGACGATCGCGGCCGGCACGCGCTCGCGGAACTGATCACCGGGATGCGGCACGATCGCGGTGACGCCGGTGCGCACCGTGTCGTCTTCGATCACGGTGGCGTGGCCGACCTGCACGCCGGACACGTCAACGATCGCATTGCGCGCTCCGGGTTGCAGCGTGCCGATGACGATGCCCGCATCGCGGACGCGCGGGCGTGGCGTCTCGGTCGCGAATGCGGACAGGCCTGCCGACAGCACTGCCGTCGCAATGCATGTCTTCAGAAGAAGTCGTCCCATCGCATTGCTTCCGCCGCCGCCGATGCGGCCATTGTGGCGCCGGGTCGCGGAAACCGGAACGTCCCGGAGCCAGACACGAAAACGCCGGCGCGAGGCCGGCGTTCCAGATGCCACGTGGCGCGATGGATCAGTGCTTGAGCGTCTTGCGCAGACGCTCGAGCGCCTGCAGCTGGACCACGGCCTCGGCCAGCTTCTGCTGCGCTTCGGCGATGTCCATCGCCTCGCCGCGACCGGCCAGGATGCGCTCGGCCTCGTCCTTGACCGCCTTCACTGCGGCTTCGTCGATGTCGTCGGCGCGGATCGCGGTGTCGGCCAGAATCGTCACGACCTGCGGCTGCACTTCGAGAATGCCGCCGCCGATCGCGAAATCGAGCACTTCGCCATTGGGCTGGGTCACGACGACCTTGCCCGGCTTCAGCCGCGTGATCAGCGGTGCGTGGCGTGGCGCGATGCCGAGCTCGCCGAGCTCGCCGGTGGCCACGACCATGGTCGCTTCGCCGTGGAAGATCTCGGCTTCTGCGCTGACGATGTCGCAACGGATGGTGCTGCTCATAACGTGCTTCTCTTCCGTTTCCCCCTCTCCCGCTTGCGGGAGAGGGCAGGGGTGAGGGCGCGGGCGTCGTTGCCCTTACCCTGCGCCTCCCCCGCGAACGGGAGAGGGATCCGAATCAGGCCGCGATCTTCTTCGCCTTCTCGACCGCTTCGTCGATGCCGCCGACCATGTAGAACGCCTGCTCGGGCAGGTGGTCGTATTCGCCGTCGACGATGCCCTTGAAGCCGCGGATCGTTTCCTTCAGCGCGACGTACTTGCCCGGCGAACCGGTGAAGACTTCGGCCACGTGGAACGGCTGCGAGAAGAAGCGCTCGATCTTGCGCGCGCGCGACACGGCCTGCTTGTCTTCTTCCGACAGCTCGTCCATGCCCAGGATCGCGATGATGTCCTTGAGCTCCTTGTACTTCTGCAGCGTCGACTGCACGCGCTGGGCGGTGTCGTAGTGCTCGTTGCCGATGACGTTCGGGTCCATCTGGCGGCTGGTCGAGTCCAGCGGATCGACGGCCGGATAGATGCCGAGCGAAGCGATGTTGCGGCTCAGCGTCACCGTCGAGTCGAGATGGGCGAAGGTCGTCGCCGGCGACGGGTCGGTCAGGTCGTCCGCGGGCACGTAGACGGCCTGGATCGAGGTGATCGAGCCCGACTTCGTCGAGGTGATGCGCTCCTGCAGCACGCCCATTTCCTCGGCGAGCGTGGGCTGGTAACCCACGGCCGACGGCATGCGGCCGAGCAGCGCCGACACTTCGGTACCGGCCAGCGTGTAGCGGTAGATGTTGTCGACGAACAGCAGCACGTCCTTGCCGCGACCCGATGCGTCCTTCTCGTCGCGGAAGTACTCGGCCATCGTCAGGCCGGTCAGCGCGACGCGCAGGCGGTTGCCCGGCGGCTCGTTCATCTGGCCGTAGACCATCGCCACCTTGTCGAGGACGTTGGAGTCCTTCATCTCGTGGTAGAAGTCGTTGCCCTCACGGGTACGCTCGCCCACGCCGGCGAACACCGACAGGCCTTCGTGCGCCTTGGCGATGTTGTTGATCAGTTCCATCATGTTGACGGTCTTGCCGACGCCGGCGCCGCCGAACAGGCCGACCTTGCCGCCCTTGGCGAAGGGACACATCAGATCGATGACCTTGATGCCGGTTTCCAGCAGCTCGGTGGACGACGACTGGTCTTCGTACGACGGTGCCGCACGGTGGATTTCCCAGTGGTCGGTGGCTTCGACCGGACCGGCTTCGTCGATCGGGCGACCCAGCACGTCCATGATGCGGCCGAGCGTGCCCGGGCCGACCGGCACCGAGATGCCGCGGTCGGTGTTGGTCGCGATCAGGTTGCGCTTCAGGCCGTCGGTGGAACCGAGCGCGATCGCGCGCACGATGCCGTCACCGAGCTGCTGCTGCACTTCCAGCGTGATCTCCGTGCCTTCGACCTTCAGTGCGTCGTAGACCCTCGGTACTTCGTTGCGCGCGAACTCGATGTCGACGACCGCGCCGATGATCTGAACGATCTTGCCCTGACTCATTGCTGCATTCCTCTAGAAGAATTCTGGTGCGCGTACGGATCAGACCGCTGCGGCGCCGCCGACGATCTCGGAGATTTCCTGGGTGATCGCTGCCTGGCGGGCCTTGTTGTAGACCAGCTTGAGCGTGTCGATCAGCTTGGTGGCGTTGTCGCTCGCGGACTTCATCGCGACCATGCGTGCGGCATGTTCGGAAGCCACGTTCTCCATCACCGCCTGGTACACGAGCGATTCGATGTAACGCGTCAGCACGTGGCCGAGCACCGATTCGGCGTCCGGCTCGTAGATGTAGTCCCAGTCGTGCTTGACCACCTGCGTCTCGGCGGCCGGCAGCGGCAGCAGCTGATCGAAGCTGGCCTTCTGGGTCATCGTGTTGACGAAGTGGTTGTAGGCCAGGAACACACGGTCGACGCGGCCGTCGGTGTAGCCGTCGAGCATCACTTTGATGATGCCGACCAGCTGCTCGACTTCCGGCGTGTCGCCGATGTGGGTGACACTGCCGACCATGTCCACCTTCAGGCGGCGGAAGAACACCGTCGCCTTCGTGCCGATGGTCACCACGTCGACCTGCACGCCCTTGTCCTGCCAGGCGCGGATCTCGCCCAGCAGCTTGCGGAACATGTTGTTGTTCAGACCGCCGGCCAGGCCGCGATCCGAGGACGCGACGATGTAACCGACGCGCTTGACCTCACGCTCGACCAGGTACGGATGCTGGAACTCGGAGCTGGCCTGGGCGAGATGCCCGATCAGCTGCTTCATCGCGTTCGCATACGGGCGCGATGCTTTCATCCGATCCTGCGCCTTGCGGATCTTCGACGCGGAGACCATCTCGAGCGCGCGCGTCACCTTGCGGGTGTTCTGCACGCTCTTGATCTTCGTCTTGATTTCTCTGCCGCCGGCCATCTCTTATCCCTGCTTGGGGCGGGTGTGCACCCGCCTTGGCTTACCTGTGCTCACCGCATCGGGCGGACGAAACGTCCGCCGCGATCGCTTACCAGCTGCCGGTGGTCTTGAAGTCGGAGATGCCCTGCTTGAAGGCGCCTTCGATCTCGTCGTTCCAGCCGCCGGTCTGGTTGATCTTGCCGACCAGTTCGCCTGCGGTGTTGTCGAAGTGCGCGTGCAGGCCTTCTTCGAACGCGAGCAGCTTGGCGACCGGCACGTCGTCGAGGTAGCCCTCGTTGACGGCGTAGATCGTCAGCGCCTGGTGCGCGATCGACATCGGCTTGTACTGCTTCTGCTTCATCAGCTCGGTGACGCGCTGACCGCGCTCGAGCTGCTTGCGGGTGGCTTCGTCGAGATCCGAGGCGAACTGCGCGAACGCAGCCAGCTCGCGGTACTGGGCAAGCGAAATGCGGATGCCGCCCGAGAGCTTCTTGATGATCTTGGTCTGCGCCGAACCACCGACGCGCGACACCGAGATACCGGCGTTGACGGCCGGGCGGATGCCCGCGTTGAACAGGTCGGTTTCCAGGAAGATCTGGCCGTCGGTGATCGAGATCACGTTGGTCGGCACGAACGCCGAGACGTCACCGGCCTGCGTTTCGATGATCGGCAGTGCGGTCAGCGAACCGGTCTTGCCGGTCACGGCGCCGTTGGTGAACTTCTCGACGTACTCCTCGGACACGCGCGCGGCGCGCTCGAGCAGACGGGAGTGCAGATAGAACACGTCGCCCGGGTAGGCTTCGCGGCCCGGCGGACGCTTGAGCAGCAGCGAGATCTGGCGGTAGGCGACGGCCTGCTTGGACAGATCGTCGTACACGATCAGCGCGTCTTCGCCGCGGTCCATGAAGTACTCGCCCATCGTGCAGCCCGAATAGGCGCTGATGTACTGCATCGCGGCCGATTCGGACGCGGTGGCGGCGACGACGACGGTGTGCGCGAGCGCGCCGTTTTCTTCGAGCTTGCGCACGATGTTGGCGACGGTCGAGGCCTTCTGGCCGATCGCCACGTAGACGCACTTGATGCCCGTGGTCTTCTGGTTGATCACGGCGTCGATCGCCATCGCGGTCTTGCCGGTCTGGCGGTCGCCGATGAGCAGCTCGCGCTGGCCGCGGCCGATCGGGATCATCGAGTCGACCGACTTGTAGCCGGTCTGCACCGGCTGGTCGACCGACTTGCGCCAGATCACGCCCGGCGCGACGCGCTCGACCGGCGCGCTGAGCTTGGCGTCGATCGGGCCCTTGCCGTCGATCGGCTCGCCGAGCGCATTGACGACGCGGCCCAGCATTTCCGGACCTACCGGCACTTCGAGGATGCGACCGGTGGTCTTGGCGACGTCGCCCTCGCGCAGGTGCTCGTAGTCACCCAGCACCACGGCGCCGACCGAGTCGCGCTCGAGGTTGAGGGCGAGTGCGAACGTGTTGTTCGGCAGTTCGATCATTTCGCCCTGCATCACGTCGGCCAGGCCGTGCAGACGCACGATGCCGTCGGCGACCGAGGTCACGGTGCCTTCGTTGCGCGATTCGGCGCTCAGCTTGACCTTCTCGATGCGGGACTTGATCAGCTCGCTGATTTCGGAAGGATTGAGTTGCGTGGTAGCCATCGGGGGTTCCCTTGAGCCGGCGTCGCCGCCGACGTTGCAATTGAAAATCGTGTCAGTGCGTCAGAGCGGACTGCAGGCGCGCCAGCTTGCCCTTGAGCGAGCCGTCGATCACCACGTCACCGGCCGAGATCACCGCGCCGCCGATCAGCGATGCGTCCACGGCCGTTTCGACCTGGACCTCGCGACCGAAACGACGCTTGAGCGCGGCGCGGATCTGCTCCACTTCTGCGTCCGGCAGTTCGGCTGCCGACGTCACTGTCGCCAGCACGATGTGCTCGGCTTCGGCACGCAGCTCCTCGTACTGGCCGGCAATCTCCGGCAACTGTGCGAGGCGGCCGTTGCTGGCCAGCAGCGTGAGGAAGCCGGCGAACTTCTCGTCGACGCCCTCCGGTGCGAGCAACGCGACCGCATCGTCGTGCGACAGCGCCGGGTGGCCGAGCAGCGCGGCCGCCTGCGGATCGGCAGCGACGCGGGCCGAGAACGCGAGCGCGTCCGACCACGGCGCGAACTGGCCGCCATCACGCGCGATCGCGAACGCGGCGCGGGCATACGGACGGGCGATCGTCATGGCCTGGCTCATCGGACTCAGATCTCCGCGGCGAGTTCGTCGAGCAGCGCCTTGTGGGCGTTGGCGTCGATCTCACGCTTGAGCAGACGCTCGGCGCCGGTCACCGCCAGGCTGGAGACCTGACGACGCAGCTCTTCGCGTGCACGGGTGGCCGAGGCCTGGAGTTCGGCGTCGAACATCGCCTTCTGGCGCAGGCCCTCGGTGACCGCTTCGGCCTTGGCGGCCTCGACGATCTGGGTGCCACGCTGGTGGGCCTGCTCGATGATCTCGTTGGCCTTCGCACGCGCGGCCTTGAGTTCTTCGTTGGCGGTTTCCTGGGCCTGCGCGAGGGCGCGCTGGCTGTTGTCCGCCGCGGCCAGACCTTCGGCGATCTTCTTCTGGCGCTCCTCGATGGCACTGAGCAGCGGCGGCCAGATCTTGGTCGCGATGATCCAGATCAGACCGGCGAACGCCAGTGCCTGGGCAATTAGGGTCAGACCGATATTCATGGGCTTGTGACTGCCTGTCGTGAAGGGTTGGGCGCGCACGCGCGCCCCCTGTCATCCACCGGTGCGGTCATGCGCGAGGCACGCACCGCACTGGAAGCGTCAGCTGGATCAGCCCGCGAGCTGCGCAGCGACCGGGCCGATGAACGGCGAAGCGAACGCGAACAGCAGGCCGACGGCGACCGAGATGATGAACGCGGCGTCGATCAGGCCGGCGGTGATGAACATGCGGACCTGCAGCACCGGGATCAGCTCGGGCTGGCGCGCGGCCGACTCGAGGAACTTGCCGGCCATGATGGCCAGGCCCAGACCCGCACCCAGCGCAGCCAGGCCGATCATGATGCCGATGGCCAGAACGGTCGAAGCCTGGATCTGGGCGAACGAGGTCAGTGCGATTTCCATTGTTTTCTCCGGAGCGGATTGCTTGGTAAGGGTGGAACCAGGGATTGGGGTGTTACGAAAGCGGTGTCACGTGACGCTGCCGATCAGTGGTCGTCCTCGGCCAGGCTGAGGTAGACGATCGACAACATCATGAAAATGAAGGCCTGCAGCGGAATGACCAGCAGGTGGAACAGCATCCAGCCCAGGCCGAGCACGCCGCCGCCGAGCACGCCCAGCAGGCTTGCGCCGCCGAGGACCCAGATCAGCAGGAACACGATCTCGCCACCGAACATGTTGCCGAACAGTCGCATCGCCAGAGAAATCGGCTTGCTCAGCCACTCGACGATGTTGAGGATCAGGTTAAACGGCACCATCCACTTGCCGAACGGTGCGAACAGGAATTCCTTGGTCATGCCGCCGACGCCCTTGGCGCGCAGCGCGAAGAACACCGTCAGGAAGAACACGCTGATCGACAGGCCGAGCGTCGCGTTGACGTCGGCGGTCGGCACCGGCTTCCAGTAATGCACGCCCAGCAGCTCGAGCGGCTTGGCGATGAAGTCCGCCGGAATCATCTTCAGCAGATTCATCAGCAGGATCCAGAAGAACAGCGTGATCGCGATCGGGGTCACGAGCTTGCTGGAACCGTGGTACGTGTCACGGGCCTGCTTGTCGACGAACTCCAGGCAGATCTCGACGAACGCCTGCCACTTGCCCGGCACGCCGGCGGTGGCTTTGCGGGTCGCCATCCAGAATGCGAACACCATCAGGCCGCCCATCAGCAGGGCGGTGATCAGCGTATCCACGTGCAGCGTCCAGAAGCCGCCTTCGCCGGTCGACGCGGTCAGGTTCTGCAGGTGGTGCTGGATGTAGCTGGTTGGGGTCAGTTCCGCATCAGCTGCCATAAGATCGAAAACCCTGCCTGTGATTGGTTCAGTGCCTGGCCAGTGGCCGGGACATTGCGAGCAACTGCGCGAAGAGCGCGACGATGACCCCGGCGAGCATCGGAACCGGCGACAAACCCGCCATTCCCACGCCCAGCAGCAGAACCGCCACCACCACGACCCACTTCAACGCCACCCCTGCCAGCAGCCGCGCGAGCGCGCCTGTCGACGGATTGACCCCACCCCCCAGCGCGATGACGCTCGACAGCCAGCCCCCGAGTGCGATCGCCGCACCACCGAGACCCGCCGCCAGCGCCCAGTCGGTTCCCTTTGCGAGGAAGGCGAGCGCTGTCACCGCGATCGCGACCGCCTGCCAGGCGATTGCGCGCTGTGCCAGCCGCCGACCCACTGCGACGGACGTCAACACTTCAAAGGATTCCACTGTCTGGAGGACACGGGGGCGTCGAAACGGCCCCGTCGAGCCGCAAAAGTATAGCAGCGGGGTCATTTCCCCCACAACCGGCAGAGGTCCTGTTTCGGAATACACCGCACACCGGCCATCGACCGGCACCATGACGCCCGCGTATTCACAATTTTCCGCCGATTTCTTCGCATTTGCGCGGAACTTCCGCCCGCCGGGCCAGTCGTACCTGTGTGTACGATCTGCCGTCCTTCCTCGTCGGTCCCGTCTGCAGATCGTCACCCCGAGCCCCGGCCCGCCCGCCGGGGCTCTTTTTTGTGCGCCGCGCAATGGAGGGCTCGCGTCGGAAAGAGAAGCGAACGTCGGTCACATGACGGCTTCACGTCGGAAAGACTGCGGTTTAACGAACATCGCACGCCTCTCCCAGGAAGACTCCCCCGATGTCACGACCCGCGTCCCGCCTCGCCCTTGCCCTGCTCTCCACCGCCATCCTCGCCACGTTCGCTACTGCAGCGCAGGCGCAGAGCCGTGATGACCGCTTCGTGTTGCGCCTGAGCGCGTTCAATCCGGAAGCCGAACTGGGCTTTTCCGGCGACGGCACGGTCACCGACGGCAGCGACACCGCAACCTTCGGTTTCAACGAAAGCTTCGACACCGGCCGCGAATGGCGTCCGCGTGGCGCGATCGGTTTCCGCCTCAGCGAGCGCCAGGCGCTAATCGGCAACTTCTACGATTACCGCCGCGACGAGACCTGGGAATACGGCGGCAACGTGCTCGACACCGGCACGATCATCCCGGGCGGCGACGCCATCGAGATTCCGGGCGCGCGCATCGACGGTCGTCTGTCGTTCCGCCTGGCGAACCTCAATTACGAGTACGCCGTCGTCAAGAACGACAGCTTCGAATGGGGCCTGGGCCTCGGCGTGACCTACGCCAAGCTCGAAGCCACCGCCAACGGCAGCTCCACCGGTACCGATCTCGTCGACCCGCAGTTCGAGACCGTGGGCTGGGAGCGTGACGGCGTCTCGCCGGGCCTGCACACCCGCCTGACCTGGACGCCGGCCGAGCGCTGGACCGTCGGCCTCGAAGCGCAGTACCTCGATACGACCTGGGGCAACATCCTCGACGAGGAAGGTCACTTCGAGCGCGGCGGCCTGCTGGTCGAGTACATGGTCAGTGAGCGCGTCGGCATCCATGTCGGCTACGACTGGTTCCGCCTGAAGCTCAAGGATCAGTACCGCGGCACCGCGCGCGCACCGGACGGCATCGACGCGGGTCCGTTCCCGTACTCGGGTAACGTGACCGGCGATCTGAAGGTCCACGGCCCGATGGCCGGCGTGACGTTCCGCTTCTGATTCGCGGCACGGATCCACGCGCCTGGATACAGGCGCGTGGACATGAAAAAGCCCCGGCATGCCGGGGCTTTTTCGTGGGCGCGGACGTGCTGTCCCGCGCGCTTACTTCTTCTTCGGGATGTAGAGATCAGTGATCGTGCCGTCGAACACTTCTGCCGCCATCGCCACCGACTCGCTGAGCGTGGGATGCGGATGGATCGTGTGGCCGATATCGGCGACTTCGGCGCCCATCTCGATCGCCAGACCCGCTTCGGCGATCAGATCGCCGGCATGTACGCCGACGATGCCGGCGCCGACGATGCGATGCGTGGCTTCGTCGAAGATCAGCTTGGTGAAACCCTCGGTGCGGCCGATGCCGATCGCGCGACCGCTGGCCGCCCACGGGAACTTGCCCACGCCGACCTTCAGGCCCTTGGCCTTGGCTTCGGTCTCGGTGATGCCGACCCACGCGATTTCCGGATCGGTGTAGGCGACCGACGGAATCACCCGCGCCACCCATTCCTTCTTCTCGCCGGCGGCGACTTCGGCCGCGAGCTTGCCCTCGTGCGTGGCCTTGTGGGCCAGCATCGGCTGGCCGACCAGATCGCCGATCGCGAAGATGTGCGGCACGTTGGTGCGCATCTGCGCATCGACGGCGATGAAGCCGCGATCCGACACGCGCACGCCCGCCTTGTCGGCTGCGATCTTGCCGCCGTTGGGCGTGCGGCCCACGGCCACCAGCACGCGATCGAAGGTCTTCGTCTCGGGAATGCTCTCGCCTTCGAACGTCACATCGATGCCGGTCTTCGCGGCCTTCGCCTCGACGACCTTGGTCTTGAGATGCGCGGACACGCCCTGCTTCTTCAGGCGGTCGGCGAGCGGCTTGACCAGATCCTTGTCGGCGCCGGGCATCAGCTGATCGGCGAGTTCGACAACCGTCACCTCGCTGCCCAGCGCGTGATAGACCGTCGCCATCTCGAGACCGATGATGCCGCCGCCGACGACCAGCAGTTTCTTCGGCGTTTCAGCGAGCTCCAGCGCGTCGGTCGAATCCATGACGCGCGGGTCGTCCCACGGGAAACCGGGGAGCTTGAGCGCCTGCGAGCCGGCGGCGATGATGCACTGCTCGAAGCGCACGAGCTGGGTCTTGCCGTCGCTGCCGGTGACTTCGATCTCGTTCGGCGACACGAACAGGCCTTCGCCGGTGACCACGCGCACCTTGCGCTGCTTGGCCATGCCGGTCAGGCCCTTGGTCAACTGGCCGACGACCTTTTCCTTGTAGCCGCGCAGCTTGTCGAGCGCGATCGTCGGCGCGCCGAAATCGACACCGTAGTCGCTGGCGTGCTTGGCCTGGTCGATGACCTCGGCCGCATGCAGCAGTGCTTTCGACGGAATGCAGCCGACGTTGAGGCAGACACCGCCGAGCGTTTCGTAGCGCTCGATCAGCACGGTGTCGAGGCCGAGATCGGCCGCGCGGAACGCAGCGGTGTATCCACCCGGGCCGGAGCCGAGCACGACGACGCGGCATTCGACGTCGGCCGTGCGGCCCGACGACGGCGCAGCCTTGAGCGCTTCCGGTTCGGCCGGCGCCGCGTGCGAACGCGCGACCGGCGGATTGCTGCCGGGCGCTTCGCTCTTCTTCGCAGGCGCCTCTTCCTTCTTCTCAGGCGCGGCAGCTTTCATGTCCGCGGCGGGCGCATCGCCCTCGCCTTCGACTTCGATCACCGCGACCACGCGGCCTTCCGACAACGTGTCGCCGACCTTGACCTTAAGTTCCTTGATGACGCCCGCGCTCGAGGCCGGCACTTCCATCGTGGCCTTGTCCGATTCCAGCGTGACCAGGCTCTGGTCCTTGGCGACGGTCTCGCCGACGGCGACCAGCACCTCGATCACCGGCACGTCGTCGTAGCCACCGATGTCGGGGACTTTCACTTCGAGGGTCTGGGCCATCACGGGTTCTCCGGAGTCTGTTGCGTGGGGTCCGACGCCGCGATGCGCGACGCCGGGCGACGGGCCCAGGTCAGCGAATACAGATCGTGGCGGCGATCGTTGAGGTTCTGCACGGTGCCGTCGTTGCGGGCGACGACGAGATCGTTGAGACGCAGATCGGCGAACGCGACCTGCTCGACGTTCGGCGTGGTGTCGGCAGCGATGCCGTCACGCGCGAACGGAAAATCGCAGGGCGTCAGGATGCAGCTCTGCGCGTATTGGATGTCGAAATTGTTGACGCCCGGCAGGTTGCCGACATTGCCCGACAGCACGACGTAGCACTGGTTCTCGACGGCGCGCGCCTGCGAGCAATAGCGCACGCGCAGATAGCCTTCGCGGGTGTCGGTGCAGAACGGCACGAACAGGATCATCGCGCCCTGGTCGACCAGATGCCGGCCGAGCTCCGGGAACTCGCTGTCGTAGCAGATCATGACGCCGATCGGCCCGCAGTCGGTCATGATCGCCCGCGCACTGTCACCACCGCCGATGCCCCACCAGGTGCGCTCGTTGGGCGTGGGATGCAGCTTGTCGCGCGTGTGCAGCGAACCGTCGCGCAAGGCGACGTAGCAGATGTTGCGGACCTTCGCGTCGGGTCCGTCGCTGGTTCGCGTCGGGTGCGAGCCACCGATGATGTTGATGTTGTGGCGCACCGCGAGTTCGCTAAGCAGCGCGGCGAAGCGCTCGGTGTAACCGGTGAGCGCGAGCAGCGAATCCTGCGGCGACAGCGGCTTGTTCTCGACCGACAGCAACTGCAGCGTGAAGAGCTCCGGGAACACGACGAAGTCGGCGCGGTAATCGGCGGCGATGTCGACGAAGTACTCCACCTGCGTCGCGAATTCCTCGAACGAGGCCACCCGCCGTTGCTGGTACTGCACCGTCGCCACGCGCACCGAATCGGGCAGCTGGCGGGCGGTGCCCGTGGTCTGCACATTCGGATCGATCTTCGGATTGCGCCACACCAGATGCGCCGCGTAACCGCGCGATTCGCGGTCGGCAGGCTGGTAGTTGCGCAGCAGGCCGATGAACTCGAAGCCATTGCTGAGCTGGAAGCTCAGCGCGCGATCGCGGATACGGCCCGCGCGCACATCGTCGACATAGGCGTGTGCATCGTTGCCGTAGGCCTTCGCGCGACGCGAGAAGCCCGGCAGGCGGCCGCCGAACACGATGCCCTTCAGGCCGAGTTCCTGGCACAGCCGCTTGCGCAGTTCGTACAGGCGGCGGCCGATGCGCAGCCCGCGATACGCGGGGTCCACGCAGACTTCCATGCCGTAGAGCCAGTCGCCGGTCGTCAGGTGCCGCGCGCCGTAGCCCCCGCCCGAAATCTCGGTCCAGCGATGCGGCGCCATCGCGCTCGCCTCGTCGATGCGGAACGTTGCGCAGTAGCCGACTGCGACATCCTCGTAGCAGGCGACGAACACGCCCTGCGGAAACTGCGCGATCTGCCCGGTGAGCATCTCGGCCGTGTAACCGCCTTCCTCGCCGTAGACCGTGTCCGACAACGCGACGATCGCGGGAATGTCGGCGACCGTCGCATGACGGACGGTCAGCCGCGCCTTTTCCCGCGTGACGTCGCTGGTCACCGGCACGCTTACAGCAGCACCCGGCGCATGTCGCCGAGCAGCTGCGCCAGCGTCGCGGTGAAGCGCGCGGCCGCGGCGCCGTCGATGACGCGGTGGTCGTAGGACAACGACAGCGGCAGGGTCAGGCGCGGCTGGAAGGCCTTGCCGTCCCAGACCGGCTTCATCGCCGACTTCGACACGCCGAGGATCGCGACTTCCGGTGCGTTGACGATCGGGGTGAAGCTGGTGCCGCCGATGCCGCCGAGCGAGCTGATCGAGAAGCAGCCGCCCTGCATGTCGGCCGGACCGAGCTTGCCGTCACGCGCCTTCTTCGCCAGCGCGGACATCTCCTGCGAGATCTCCATAACGCCCTTCTTGTCAGCGTCGCGGATCACCGGGACGACGAGGCCGTTGGGCGTGTCGGCGGCAAAGCCGATGTGGAAGTACTTCTTGAGCGTCAGGTTCTCGCCGGACGCGTCGAGCGAGCTGTTGAAGCGCGGATACTGCTTGAGCACCGCGACCGAGGCCTTGATCAGGAACGCGAGCATGGTCAGCTTGACCCCGGCCTTTTCGTTTTCCTTGTTGAGCTGCACGCGCAGCGCTTCGAGATCGGTGATGTCGGCATCGTCGTGCTGCGTGACGTGCGGGATCATCGCCCAGTTGCGCGCGAGGTTCGCTGCCGAGATCTTCTGGATGCGGCCCAATTCCTGGACTTCGATCTCACCGAACTTGGCGAAATCGACCTTCGGCCACGGCAGCAGGTTGAGACCGCCGGCCGCCGCTGCCGGCGCACCGGAGGCGGCCTTCGCGCCGCCGCCCTGCAAGGCACTCTTGACGAAGGACTGCACGTCCTCGCGGATGATGCGGCCGCCCTTGGCGCTGCCCTTGAGCTGGCTCAGATCGACACCGAGCTCGCGCGCGAACAGACGCACCGCCGGACTCGCGTACGGCACCTTGTCGGGGAAGATCGCATCGGCGTCGAACCGCACCGGCGGATTGCCGCCGCCCGGCGCGCGATGCTCGATCGAGGCTTCGGCAATCTTGTCGGGCTTGCTCTGCGTCGCGACCGGCTCGACCGCGTTGTCATCGGTGCCCTTGACCGGCGCAGCGGCCGGCTCGGACGCCGCAGCAGGTGCATCGCCCGCGGTTTCGATGATCGCGACCACGCCGCCTTCCGACAGCGTGTCGCCGACTTTGACCTTCAGTTCCTTGATGACGCCGGCGACCGCGGCCGGGACTTCCATCGTCGCCTTGTCCGATTCCAGCGTGATCAGCCCCTGGTCCTTCTCGACCGTGTCGCCGACCGCGACCAGCACCTCGATCACCGGCACGTCGTCGTAGCCGCCGATGTCGGGGACCTTCGATTCCTGCGCGCCACCACCGCCGGACTGCGCCTTCGGCGCCTCGGCCTTCGCGACCGGTGCGGCTTTTTCGGCGGCAGGCGTGTCGGCAGCCTTCGGGGCTTCGGTCTTCGCGGGCGCTTCGGCCTTCGCCGGGGCCTCGGCCTGGGCGTCGCCACCTTCGGCTTCGATGATCGCAACCACGCCGCCTTCCGACAGGGTGTCGCCGACTTTGACCTTCAGTTCCTTGATGACGCCCGCGAACGGCGCCGGCACTTCCATCGTGGCCTTGTCCGATTCGAGCGTGACCAGCCCCTGGTCGACCGACACCGTATCGCCGACGGCGACCAGCACCTCGATCACCGGGACATCGTCAAACCCGCCAATGTCGGGAACGCGTGCTTCTTTCAGGTCGGCCATGCGGCCCTCCGGGCATCTCGTGACCCGCTATTGTGCGGCCCAGCCGGGTTTGCGCCAACTGTTGCATCGCGTACGGACGGGCATGGACGCGCGAACGCAGGCGATGCGCACGCAGCGCGCGCGTGCGCTAGACCCTGATGACGGAACGCTGCGTCGCGAACGTGACATTCGACATCGATACATGAACTTTTCGGCGCTTGCGTTTCGCGGATCCCGCATCCAAACGCCTTCGCGGATGAACTGCGCAATCGGGTTCCCGAAGAAACCGTGAAGCGTTGCGAACGCTTCAGGTAGCGCAAATCCTCTATTCAGCCTTCGGTTGCGAGCATGGCGTCGCCTTCCCGCAGAGGAAGGTCGCAGCGTTGCCCTCGCACGCCGCGACACGTCGCACCGCTGGACTTGCCACACGGTCCGGCCTTCAAGAAGGAGCTCACCCCATGCTGAAGCCCAACAAGCGCGTTCTTGCGCTCGCCACTCTGGCCAGCTTTGCCGTCTCGTCGGTCGCGTTCGCCCAGGACGCCGGTGACACCGCGTCCGGCAAGCGCTTCTCGGTCGTCGGCGGCGCCACCCTGCTCGAGCCGACCAACCGCAGCGCCAATGATGGCGTCGAAGTCGACGGCGGCCCGGCGCCGACCGCATCGGTCTCGTACAACTTCACCGACAACATCAGCGCCGAACTGTGGGGCGCGCTCGACAAGTTCGACCACCGCGTCCGCAACGATGCCGGCAAGGTCGGCACCGTCGAGCAGCAGCCGATCGCGCTGAGCGGCCAGTACCACTTCGGCCAGGCCGACAACACCTTCCGCCCGTTCGTGGGTCTGGGTTACCACCACTCCAACATCAGCGGTGAAGACCTCAACCCCGGCGGCGAACACGTCAGCCTGTCCTCGCCGAAGGGCGCGATCGGCACCGTTGGCGTCGACATGAACATCACCCCCACGTGGTTCGCCCGTGCCGATGCGCGTTACCTGCGCAGCCGTGCGGACGTGAACCAGGCCGGCGTGTCCACCGGTCAGGAGCTCAAGCTCGACCCGTGGACCGTGGGTGTCGGTATCGGCGCACGTTTCTGACCTCTCTCCCAGAGTCGTGCACCCGGAAGACCCGCTTCGGCGGGTCTTTTTTTATGCGTGTTCCAATGCGTCCGACACGGACGCGTGCCCTCTACAGCCAGCGCCCCAGCCGCCAATGCAGCAGCACCGCATACATCGCGTGGTAGCCGACCACGAGGCCGGCGACCGCGAACAGGCCGGCTGGCTCGCCCAGCGGGCCCCAGGCCGCCAGCGCCGCATAGTCGCCGCGCATGCGCTCCCAGGCCTGCCAGATACCGGCGAACACGCGGGCGACGACGACCAGCGTCAGTGCCAGCACCAGCCAGCGGTTGGGCGTGTACCAGACCTGGCCGGGACGATGCTCGACGCGCGTCAGCGCCCAACCCAGGCCGCCGAGCGACAGCCCGGCGAGCACACCGAGCGCGGCATACGGAAACGCATGCGCGACGAACAGCTGGGCGATGCCCATGCCGCCGAGGAACACCAGCGCAGAGGCCGGAATCAGCCACGCATTAAGGCGGGTCAGCCAGCGCGGCGGACGCCGGCGCGAGGTGCCGACGCGATAGCGGTTCCACAGCGCCAGCGGCCACAGCAGAAGCAGCAGCGCGAAGATGGCGAGCAGGACCACGGCGAGCAACAGAAGAGGCATGGCGGTGTCGCGGATTCCGGCGTGTCGAGGGCGGCATGATCGGCGATCCAGCGCGCGACCACGATGAAAAGGGGCGCCTAGGGCCTCGGCGTGCCGTCGAGGCGCTTGATCTCGGCGTCCACCGTGCCCGCCTCCGACAGCACCTTTTCGCGGCGGAACATGTACAGGCCGCTGGCCACGATGATGCCCGCGCCCAGCCACGTCATGCCGTCGGGCAGCACCTGCCAGACGAACAGATCCAGCAGCACGACCCACAGCAGCGCCGTGTATTCCAGCGGCGCGACCTGGCTGGCCTCGCCGAGCCGGAAGGCATGCGTCAGCCCGACCTGGCCCAGCGCACCGGTCACGCCGATCAGCGCGAGCACCCACCAGTGTTCGCGCTGCAGCGGCTGCCAGTCCGGCCACGCCAGCACCCCGGCGAACACCGCCATCAGCACGAGGAACCAGAACACCAGCGCCTCGGGGCTGTCGCGCTGCGCGAGCTTGCGCACGGTGATCGATGCGATCGCGTAGCACAGCGCGCCGCCGACGACCGACAGGCCGGCCAGCGTCGCCATGCCCTCGCCCGTGGGCCGCAGCACGACCAGCACGCCCACCACGCCCAGTGCAATCGCGGTCCAGCGCCGCGGCCCGACCTGTTCGCCGAGCAACGGCACCGCCAGCGCCGTGACCATCAGCGGCGACACGAAGACGATCGCGTAGGCCGTCGACAGCGGCATCCGCGCCAGGCCATACACGAAGCCGGCGATCATGCCGACGCCCAGGATCCCGCGCAGCAGGTGCAGCGGCCAATGGATGCGCAACAGCGTGCCCGCGCGTCCGCGCAGCAGCAGCCAGCCGACGATCAGCGGCAACGTCGCCAGACTGCGGAAGGTCGCGACCTGGAACGCGGAATAATCGTTCGCGATCCACTTCATGCCCGCGTCCATGCCTGCGAACGCGAGCACGGCGAACAGCATCCACAGCGCGGCGGCGCGGGCATCGGTCCGGGGTGCGGCGGTGGGGCGGGACATGGGCGACTCGTCGGACGGGCCGCGCATCCTCGCATGGACGCGCGCGCCGGGCATCCCGGCGCGCGGGATCGGATCAGCCCCTGAGCGTGGCCGTGTCGATGACGAAGCGGTAACGCACGTCGCCCTTGAGCATGCGCTCGTAGGCGGTGTTGATGTCGGCGATGCCGATGCGCTCGATGTCGGAGACGATGCCGTGCTCGGCGCAGAAGTCGAGCATTTCCTGGGTTTCGCGGATGCCGCCGATCAGCGAACCGGTCAGGCGACGGCGCTGCATGATCAACGCGCCGGCGGCGACCGGGGCCGGCTGGTCGGGCACGCCGAGCAGGATCATCGTGCCGTCGACCTTCAACAGCGACAGATAGGCGTTGTAGTCGTGCGGCGCGGAGACGCTGTCGACGATGAAGTCGAAGGTCTTGGCCAGCGTCTTGAAAGTGTTCGCGTCACGCGTCGCAGCGAAATCGTGCGCGCCGAGCTTCAGTGCGTCATCGCGCTTAGATTCGGATGTGCTGAGCACGGTCACGCGCGCGCCCATCGCCACGGCGAACTTCACCGCCATGTGGCCAAGGCCGCCGAGGCCGACCACCGCGACCGCATCGCCGGCCTTGACGCCGAAATGGCGCAACGGCGAATACGTGGTGATGCCGGCGCACAGCAGCGGCGCGGCGGCGTCGAGCGGCAGGGATTCCGGCACGCGCAGCACGTAGGCCTGGTCGACGGTGATGCGGGTCGAGTAGCCGCCGTAGGTCGGGGCGCTGCCGTCGCGTTCCATCGCGTTGTAGGTGCCGGTCATGCCCTGCTCGCAGAACTGCTCCTCGCCCGCCTGGCACTGCGCGCAGGACCGGCAGGAGTCGACGAAACAGCCGACGCCCACGGCATCGCCGACCTTGAACTTCGTGACGCCGGTGCCGACTTCGGCGACATGGCCGACGATCTCGTGGCCCGGCACCATCGGGAAGATCGAACCGCCCCACTCGTCGCGCACCTGGTGGAGATCGGAATGGCAGACGCCGCAGAAGGCGATGTCGATCAGAACTTCATTGGCACGGGGGGCGCGACGCTGGATCGTGGTCGGCGCCAGCGGCGTGGTGGCGTCAGCAGCGGCGTAGGCGGGGGTCTCGAACATGGCGGATGCCTCGTCATGGGCAGTCGGGGGAACCATTATTTTGCGGTCCCCCACGCAATGTTGGCGTGGCATCGGCGGAACAGCCCATACCGCCGGTGCGGTAATCTGCGCGCCTTCGTCCCACCTGCAGGTGCCCCATGCCCTCCTTCGATATCGTCTCCGAAGTCGACACCCACGAGCTGACCAATGCCGTCGATCAGGCCAACCGCGAACTGACCACGCGCTTCGACTTCAAGGGCGTCGAGGCCTCCTATGAACTCGACGAGTCGACCATCAAGCAGTCGGCGCCGAGTGACTTCCAGGTCCAGCAGATGACCGAGATCCTGCGTCAGCGCCTCGCCGCACGGAAGATCGACGTGAAGTGCCTGGAGTTCGGCGACATCGAGACCAACCTCGCCGGCGCGCGGCAGACTGTGACGGTTAAGCAGGGCATCGAGCGCGATCTGGCGAAGAAGATCCAGAACGCGCTGAAGGAGGCCAAGCTCAAGGTCGACAGCCAGATCAACGGCGACAAGCTGCGCGTGAACGGCAAGAAGCGCGACGATCTGCAGGCCGCGATGGCGCTGCTGCGCGGCGCCGAGTTCGAGCTGCCGTTGCAGTTCGACAACTTCCGCGACTGATCCGCATGTTTCCGAGCGCCGACCCGATCGCAGACACCCGCCTGTGGCTGGAGCGCGCGGTGATCGGGCTGAACCTGTGCCCGTTCGCGAAGGCCGTCGTGGTCAAGGACCAGGTGCGTTTCGTGCTGAGCGACGCGACCACGCCCGAAGCCCTGCTCGAAAAGCTCGGCGAGGAACTTCTGCGTCTGCGCGACACGCCTGCGAGCGAGATCGACACGACGCTAATCGTGCATCCGCAGATCCTCGGCGATTTTCTCGAGTACAACGACTTCCTCGACGAGGCCGATGGTCTGGTCGAGGCGCTGGAACTCGATGGCGTGCTGCAGGTCGCGAGCTTCCATCCCGAGTACCAGTTCGCCGGCACCGCGCCCGACGACATCGGCAACTTCACCAATCGCGCGCCGTACCCGACGCTGCATCTTTTGCGCGAAGACAGCGTGGCGCGCGCGGTGGATGCGTACCCGGAACCGGACAGCATCATCGACCGCAACCTCGCGACGCTCGAAACGCTGGGGCATGCCGGCTGGGCGCGGCTGTTCACCGAAGCGAACTGAGATCGGTGCAGCGCGCATATGCGTCGCTTACTGGCTGCCGCAGCGATGTGAATCAACGCGGCGGTCGGGTCGGGGCTTCGCAGTCGTCGAAGCGGGCGCTGGCCGAGACGCTGCAGGGAATTCCTGATCCGTCTCCCGCGCCCGCAAACCAACCCAGACAGCGCCCGCTATCAACGCATAAAAATATATTTATATAATGTGGCCGGACCCACCGGCCTCGCCCCCTCCATGTCGCACGACCACGACCACGACCACACCCACGATCACGGCCACAGCCACGCGCCGTCGGTCTCCGCCGCCAACGAACGCGTGGTGCTGACCGGCTTCGCGTTGACCGCGGGCTTCATGCTGGTCGAGGTCGTCGGAGGCGTGCTGTCTGGGTCGCTGGCGCTGATCGCCGATGCCGGTCACATGCTCACCGACGCGGCGGCGCTGCTGCTGGCCTGGGTGGGTTTCCGCATCGGACGTCGCGCATCCGACGCACGGCGGACGTTCGGTTACATGCGCTTCGAGGTGCTCGCCGGTCTGGTCAATGCGGTCACGCTGTTCGCGCTGGTGATCTGGATCGTGTGGGAGGCCATCCAGCGGCTGCGCAGTCCGGGCGAAGTGCTGGCCGGACCGATGCTCGCGGTCGCTGTGGTCGGCCTGCTGGTGAACTGTCTGGTGTTCTGGATCCTGCATCGCGGCGACCAGTCGCACGTCAACATCAAGGGCGCGACGGTGCACGTGCTCGGCGATCTGCTCGGCTCGGTCGCGGCGATCATCGCGGCGCTGGTGATCCATTTCACCGGCTGGATGCCGATCGATCCGATCCTGTCGGTGCTGGTGTGTCTGCTGATCCTGCGCAGCGCCTGGGCGCTCCTGCGCAGTGCGTTCGACATCCTGATGGAAGCCGTGCCGCCGGACATCGACATTGCCGTGCTGCAGGACCACGTGCGCGATACCGTGCCGGGCGTCGCCGCCATCGACCATGTGCATGTGTGGTCGATCACCTCGGGCAGGGTGCTGGCGACACTGGAACTCACGCTGGCCGACGACGCGCAGCCGGCGCAGGTGGTGCCTGCGGTCAAGCGCGCGCTCGCCGAGCGGTTCGCGATCGGCCATGCCACCGTCGAAGTCGTGCACATTCCGCAGGCGCAATGCGCACTGGAGCGGCAGCGCAGCGGCGACGCGCATGCGCACGACCATGCGCATCACGACGATCACGATCACGACGACACGCACGGCCACCCGTACGCCACGCCGCATAGCTCCGGTGCTGCGCGATGACCGCTGTCGATGATGCGCGTCTGGCGATCCTCGCCGAGACCTTCAAACTGCTCGGCGATCCCACACGGTTGCGCGTATTGCTGACCTGTCTCGACGGCCCGGTTGCCGTCGGCGAAATCGCGCGTCGTACCGGTGCCTCGCAGCCACTGGTCAGCCATCACCTGCGGCTGCTGCGAGGCGCGCGACTGGTGCGTGGCGAGCGCCAGGCGCGTCAGGTGCTGTACGAGGCCGACGACGCACACGTGCGGGACATGCTGCGCGACATGCTCGACCACACCGGCGAGCAGGCGTGACCCGACGCGCCGACGCGTTCACGCCTGCGCAATCCGCGCTGTCGACACTGGCCCGCATCACCCGCTGCCGGACGCTGCCCATGTCGATCCCGTCCCGAATCGCCGTCGCCCTGCTGCTGGTCGCCGGCTGCACCTGCGCTGGGTCGGCCAGCGCAGCCGATGACACGTCCGCAGGCTTCACCCGCTGCATGGACGCGGGCGGCGGCGTGACCGCGCGCATGCTCGACTGCATCGGTAACGAAACCAAACTCCAGGACGCGCGTCTGAACGCCGAATACAGGGGCACGCTGGCCGCGGTGTCGGCCGGCCAGCAGAGTCGCCTGCGCGCGGCGCAACGGTTGTGGATCCAGTATCGCGATGCCAATTGCCGGCTCCGCGCCGACCCCGACGGCGGCACGCTGGCGTCGGTCGCCGCGGCGGATTGCGTGCGCATGATGACCACCGAGCGCGCGAGCGAACTGGCGCGGTTGCGGCCGCAGACCTGATGTGCGCTTCGTGGGATGGGTAGAGCGACAGCGAACCCCGCGCATCGATCAGTCTGTCTGCGCCGCGACCAGCCACGGCGCAAGCAGCGCCTGCGCCGCCTCCAGCGAGCCCACGATGCGATGCCCGAGTGCGCGCACGGCATCGTCCGGCGCGAGCAGGTCCGGCACCTGCACCACGGTCATGCCCGCAGCGAGCGCGGCGCGCACGCCGGTCGGCGAATCCTCCAGCACCAGGCACTGTGCCGGCGACACGCCGAGACGTTCGGCGGCGAGCAGATAGACATCCGGCGCCGGCTTGGGATGCGCGACATCACTGCTGGTGCAGACCACGTCGAAAAAGCCGAGCAGACCAGCCGCTTCGAGCTTGCGCTGCGCCAGTGGCGCGCGTGTCGACGTCGCGACCGCGCGCGGCATGTCGTGCGCGGCGAGCAGATCCAGCAACGTGACGATGCCCGGGCGATGCGGCACGCCGCTCTCGGCGACCGCGACATAGCGCGCATGCCCGTCCGCGAGCAACGCATCGGCCGCCGCGTCGCCGATGTGTGCGCCGAGGCGCGCACGGCACATGGCTTCGGTATGGCCGATCAGGCACAGCCACCAGTCCGGATCGATGTCTGCGCGATGATCGAGTGCCGCAGCGCGCAGCGATTCGAGAATCGCGCGCTCGCTGTCGAGCATCAGCCCGTCCATGTCGAAGATCACCGCCGCGGGCCGGAACGGCAGCGGCGCGATCTCAGCCATGGGCGGCCATCAGCCTCTCGATATCGGCGGCATCGAGCGCACGCCATTCGCCTTCCGGCAGATCATCGAGCGCGAGTCCGCCGACGCGGCTGCGATGCAGCGCGACGACGTGGTTGCCGACCGCGGCGAACATGCGCCGCACCTGGTGATAGCGGCCTTCGGTGATGGTCAGTCGCGCCTGCGTCGGCGACAGCACGTCGAGCAGCGCGGGTTTGAGCGGCGTGTTGTCCGCCTCCAGCAGCATCGCGCCGCTGGCGAACAGCACGGCCTCGTTGCCGCGCAACGGCTCGGCGAGCGTGGCCTCGTAGACCTTGGGCAACGCGGCCTTTGGCGAGATGATCCGGTGCAGCAACTGGCCATCGTCGGTGAACAACAGCAGGCCGCTGGTCTCGCGATCGAGTCGACCCACCGACGACAGCACCGGCGATCGCAGCCGGAAACGCGGCGGCAACAGGTCGTAGACCAGACGCCCGGTGTCCTTGGTCGAACAGGTGTAGCCGGGCGGCTTGTGCAGCAGCAGCGTCAAGCCCAGCGGCGGATCCAGAGGTTCGCCGTCGACGCGCACATCGTCGTGGCCGACCTGATCGTCGGCGTACAACACGTCGCCCGTCGCATCGGTGACCCGGCCCTCGCGGAACATCCACGCGACCTGCTTGCGACTGCCGTAGCCCAGATTGGCCAGCAGTTTGACCAGCTTCATGCGCGGTGCCTCGCCGGCGTCGCGCGTGCGCGCACCGCATGGATCACTTTGAACGCGCCGCTGGACGCGACCTCGTTGACCTCGCTGAAGCGCGAATCAAGCACTTCCTCGTACGGAAGATGGCGGTTGGCGACCAGCCACAAGGCGCCGCCTGGTTTCAACGCGACTGCAGCGGCGCCGATGAACGCGCGACCGATGTCGGGTCGGCCTTCGCGGCCGTGCGCATGGAACGGCGGATTGCTGACGATGAAGTCATAGCCCTGCAGCACGCCGGTGGTGACGTCGTGCCAGTGGTAGGCCAGCGTCGCGCCTGCGCCGAGTGCGGAAAGATTTCGGCGCGCCAGCGTCAGCGCGCGACCTTCGGCTTCGAAGACGTCCAGCGCGGTGATGCCCTTGCAACGCTGCAGCAGTTCGGCGGACAGATAGCCGTAGCCGGCGCCCAGATCGGCGCCGCGCCCGGCCAGCGTGTTCGGCAGGTGCGAGGCCAGCAGCGCGGACGCGGGATCGATGCGGTCCCAGGCGAACACGCCCGGGCGGCTCTGGAAACGGCCGCCGAGCACCGCGCGCGGACGGTCCAGCGTGGCCCAGCTCTCGACCAGTGCGGTGTCGACGGTGTCGCCGGCCTGCGCCCAGAACACGCGGCATTTGTGCTTCGACAGTGCACCGATGTTGCCGGCGAGGCGGGCGAGATCGTCCTGCGCGGACTTCGCGCCTTCGTCGTTGGACACGCTGGCCAGCACCCAGCCGCCCGGCGTGACGGCCTGCAGCGCACGCGCCAGTACCGCGCGCGACTCGTCGCGCTGACGCGGCGGCAGCACCAGCACGAGCGGTTTGCGCGGCAATGCGACATCACCGTCGCCACCGGGCAACACCTCGAGACCGGCCCGCTGCAGGGCCACATGCAGCGGCTTGAGGCTTTGTTCGCAGACCAGACCCGGCCAGCGGCCACCGGTCGTTGGCACGCCCGGGCGCGCGCGCAGGAACAGTGCACCCTCCTGGGGCCAGGCGATCTGGCGGTGTTCGAGCGGCAGGAACAGGGCGTCGAGAGCGGGATCGGACATGGCGGACAACAAAGCGGTACAGCCGCCGATTCTACCGGCCGCCCACGCAAAGCCGGCTCGTCCGCTTCATCCCGGCGAGCACGACATCCGTTCACGTTTCAGCCGGTCGACCCCCGAACAACGCGAGATTGATGCCATCCCAACACGCGCAGCCGCACGATGCCTGCACCGTTCCCAGCAGAAGGAGACCACGATGCCCATCCATGCCCTGTTTGTCGGCGGCACCATCGACAACAGTGAACTCGACCTCGACGGCGCCGAGCCGCCGGCCCGCTATCCACCCGATTCCGGCAGCGGCCAGTCGCGCTACCACCTGCACGCAGTGGGCCGTCGCGACGACGAGATCGTCTACGCGGTCTATGGCGGACCCGACATCGCGCACGAAGACGTGCAGCGCGTCAGTGAAGAGCGTGATTACGCGCGGCGGTTCGAGGCGACCGAGACCATCGTCGGCTGAGTGTTAGCGGGCGACGAGCGAGCGCTTTGCGGCAGCAGCGAGTCGTGCCGACGACCAGCGCAGCCAACACGTGGCGGTCTGCGCGCCGATGCCACGGGCATCGCGCTGCGCGTCAGGCTGCCGCCCCACAGGCGTACGCCAGCATCGCCAGATGCCGCGGCGCCGACAGGCCCAGGAGCGCAAGCACCGCGTCATCGTCGAAGGAGGCGATCGCCGATCCGGCCCAGCCGGCTTCGGCCGCCTGATAGCCGAGCGCGCCCAGATGCACGCCCGCTTCGATCAACAGGAAGCGACCGCCGCGCTCCCCGTACTTCGCCAGCATGCCGGCACCTTCCGCCACCAGCAGCACGACGACGGCCGGCGCATCCGACCAGTCCACGCCCAGCGTCTTCGCAAGCACCGGCCAGTCGGGACACGGCGCGACCGGGGTAAGCGCGTGGCGCGTCGGGTCGTACCAGGCGAGGCTGTCCTGCAGGACCGGCGGCCCGTCGACGCGGCACAGCGCGACATAGGCATGCACCGGATACTTGCCGCCCCCGGACGGCAGCAACCGTGTCTGCGCGTCGGGATCGGGCTGCCCCGCCCCTTCGCGCGTGCGCAGTGGCGCGAGCAGATGCGCGACCGCGTCGAGCGTCCACGGCGCCGACCCGAAGGCGCGTGCACTGCGTCGCTGCAGCCACGCTGCGTTGCGCTCGGTGCAGGGCGCCGGCAAGGCAACGCCTGCAGCTGCGTGCAGGGGCCGAGGCGGCCGGTACGGACGCGCGGCATCGTGGGCGATGCGCTCATGCATTGCCGATGCGCGCGACGGATTGAGCGCGCCGTTGTCCCAGAACAGATGGAACAACGGCGCTGCGTCGAACACGGAATCGGCATCGGAAGACGACATCAGAACTCCGGTCAGCCGAGGGGATGCGGCAGTGGGTTGGGCCAGGCGCCGTGCGACACCGCGCCGGGGTAACGCCATTCGACATCGGCGCAGCGACCACCCAGAAACGGCGCCCGCTCGTCGGCATGCAGGCCGGTCAGCTGCGGCGACAGAACGCGCATGACGCGCAGGCCAGCGGCCGCGACATCGCGCGTGGTCAGTTCGCGATAGAACAGAGCCACGTCGGCATGACCGAGCGATACGTTCAATGTCTGCAGTTGCGCAGCTGCTTCACCCGACTGCGTGCTGCGCGCATGCACGTCCCCTGCATCGATCCGCAGGCCGCTCGGCGCCGCATGCGCGTGCAGCGCCGTCTGCGCCCACAGCTCGGGACGCAGCGTGTAGAACGCGGCGTGTTCGTCGAACCGGCGCAGCGCCATCGGCGTGCGCGGGAGGGTGTCGCCGCGGTTCCCGACCAGGTACGCCGCGAACGTCAATGCCTGCACCCATTCCAGCAGCGCCTTGTGCAGCGCTTCGCCACGGTGCGCGCGGCAGGCGATGCCCATGACGGGCCGCGGCCGGCCTTCGAATGGCAGGCTGCCGGCGACCGCGATCACCGGATGCGGATTCCAGTGCTGAGTGAGTTCGAACGCGGTCAGCGTGCCGCCACGCGCAGCCACGAAGGCCTGCCAGTCCGCAGGCAATTCGACGGTGCGTCCGCCGAGTCCGTTCGACCAGGTCGCCGCGAGCGCGTCACGCTCCAGCAGTTCCTGCGCCGCGCGCAACACGGCCAGCCACGGTCCGCCGCGCGCATCACGCCACGCCGCCAGTCCGCTGGAGGTCGATGGCATGCGCGCCTCGCCTCTTCGCGGGCCGAGGCCGACGAGTTCCTGCGGCACCCACACCGCGCGGTTGTCGCTGAGCGCATGCACTTCGGCGAGCAGATCGTCACCGGTCTGCGGCATCGGCCACGGAAATGCCGGCGTGGCGCGCTGTGCATCGGTAAACAGCGCGAATGCCGCATCGTCGAAGCGTGCGTCAGCCGGAATCGCATGACGCGGCCGCACCTCGAACGTGGCCTGCGCCGCGGCGATGCGCTCCAGCGCTTCGGCGATCGCACCGCTGGCCGCGCCGCGTGCGTCGAGCGCGACGGCGCCGGATGCCGTCTGCCACGGATTGGCAGGATCGGCCGGCGTCGCCGCGTTGTGCACGCGCAGGCCATCGAACAGCGGGCCGATGTCGTCGCAGGGTTCGTCCAGCAACGCATGTGCCGGCAGCACCACGCCGCAGCGCGCACCAGCGACGCTGTGCAGCAGGTGATCGGACAGCGCCTGCACTCAGCCGGCCCGCGCCGGGCGGCACCGGGCGAGGGTCATCCGATCGCAGCCAGCCACATCCACATCTCGAGCGCGCCGGCGACTGCGGCACCGACCAGCACCGCGACCGCGATCAATGCGCCGCGTCCGGGGCTGCGACCGGTGCGCTCGAAGGCCCAGCAGTACAGGGCGATGAAGACCGCCAGACCGACGATCGGAGAAAGCAGGAAGACCGTGGTCATCGCCCCCGACATCAAACCCGCGATGCCCGCGATCACCAGCGAGAACAGTCCCACCAGCATCAGCTGGCGACGCGAGGGTAGGGGTCGTACCACCGCGTCGGCCGGCGGCGCCAGCACCTCGGGTGTATCCCGGATCACCGCAGCAGCTGCGGTTTCGGGCCCTTCGGCGTCGGCGCGCGGCATCGCGGCGACAAAGAGCTGCGCGGTCACGAAGGACGCCACGCCCAGTGTCACGACGCAGGAACTGCAGGTCGTCGTGGTGGAGCCGCCACCGGCGGCGGACAGGCCGTCGTGACGCGCGGTGGGATCGAACTGGGACGGCAGGCGATACATCGCGCACTCCATGTCGGGCCGCATCCAGCGGATGGGCTGTGCAGATACTAGCGGGGCGCCACGCTGTCGGCGTCGGCGTCGATCCACGGCAACACCAGCGGCGGCGGCGCGCGCATGTCCGGCCGACACGCCGGGCACCACGGCAACCGCACGACGCGTTCGCGCGTACTGGCGAGCGTGGACAGGTCGAGACTCACCGCGTGTTCGAGAAACGGCAGCAGGGTCACCGCGTCCGCAAGCAACGGGGCGATCAGGGCAGCGACGCGCGCGGCGTTGCCGGCGACCGATGGCCGGGATGGCGTGGGTGGATCGCCCCAGCGCCGGATCAAGCGGTTGCCGAGGCAGTACACGCACGCGGTCTCGCCGGGCACGACGTAGGGACCGACGCCAAGCGTGCGCTGGTAGGCGACATCGACCAGCAGATGCGGCACGGCCGGCATCGCATCGCGGTAGGCAGCGAGGGCGTCGGACCAGGACGCATCGGTGCGGACGACCAACTGCAGCGATGCATCAGCGGCCTCGACGCGCGTGCGCCCGCCCGGATTCGACATCGCATCGAACGCGGATTCCAGTTCCGGCATCGGCGTACCGAGCCAGGCGAATGCGATGCGCGCAGGCGACGCGAGCGCGCTCGGTGGCACCAGCACGCCGAGCCGCATGAGCTGGCGCACCGCGGCGCCGCAGGCGGGATCGTCGACCAGTTGCGCGAGCGCATCGTCATGCCAGGCCGCGACGATGCGGCCGATCGCGTCCTCGCCCTGCGCTTCGTCGACGACGTACAGCGCATCCGCGCCCCCGGAGACCACCAGCAGCGTGGCACCGTCCTGCGATTGCGCGAACAGCGTCCATGCCGGGCTGTTGATCCAGCCGTGCCACCTGGCGATGTCGTCCTCCACCGTGCCTCCGGCTGCGTCATGTCGAGGCGCGAGAATAGCGGCTCGCACGCGCGACGATCTGCTAGCGTGATGCCGTGCCCCCGACGCCCGACACCGCCATCGACGTCCATCCCTGGCGCGAGGCCCTGCTGTGGGCCTGCGTTCTCGGCGCGTACTTCGTCGTAGGCTATTCGATGACCAACCAGTGGGCGGCCGCGCAACCCGCGCCGCATTCGCTGCAGGGTCCGTGGGATGCATGGGTCCCGTTTCTCGGCTGGACGATCTGGCCGTATCTCAGCCTCAACCTGCTCTACCCCTGCGCATTTTTCGCATTCGAGACCGTGCATGCACTGCGCCGGCACGCGGCGCGGATCGCGCTGGTGCAAACCGTCTGTTTCCTCGCGTTTCTTGCCTGGCCGACCGCCGCAGTGCGCGACGCGCCGCATGCGTCAGGCGTCATCGGCGCGCTGTTCGACCGGCTGCGTGCATTCGAGCAGCCGGTAAACATGGCGCCTTCGCTGCATGCCGCCGTGCTCGTACTCGTGTGGCGCGCGGGGATCGTCGCGCTGCGCGCGCACCGTGCCTTCCGGATGATCTGGCACACGTGGTGCGCATTGATCCTGCTGTCGACGCTGACGACCTGGCAGCACGACATCGCCGATGTCGTTGCCGGCACGCTGCTCGGCGCGCTGGCCCTTTGGATCGTACCGATGCGCGCCGCACGCTGATTGCGCGGCGCGCCTTCGATCAGTCCTGCAACGCGCGCAGCGTCACCGATGGCGGTGCATCCAGCACCTTGCGTGTCGCCCACAGCCCGGCGAGCAACGTCATCAGCACGCCGATGCCGCCGCCGGCCGCCGCCAGCGCCCAGTTCGGCGTCCAAGGCAGGTCGAACACCCGCACCGCAATCACGCCGGCCAGCACCGAGGCTGCGATCGATGCGACCAGTCCCGCCAGCAGCCCGATCGCTGCGAACTCCGACGCCTGCGCGAGTCGCAATTGCGCACGCTTGCCGCCAAGCACGCGCATCACGCCGCCTTCGAGGAGGCGCTCGTCCTGACTGGCGCTGACCGCCGCCAGCAGCACCAGCACGCCGGCCGCGAGCGAGAACCAGAACACCACCTGCACCACCGTCGACACCTGGTCGGCAGTGCTGCGCACCTGGGTCAGTACCGCGTCGATATCGACCACCGACAGGTTCGGGAACTGCTGCACCAGATCGGCGGTGAAGCGCGGCGTGTTGCTGGGGACGCGGACCGCGGTGATGTGGCTGGCCGGGTACGCATCCAGTGCGCCGGGCGAGGCGACGACAAAGAAGTTCGGCCGGAAGCTTTCCCACTCGATGCTGCGGAAGCTGGTGATCGTCGCTTCGAAACGCTGGCCGGCGATATCGAAGACGATGCGGTCGCCGAGCTGCCAGCCCAGATCTTTCGCGAAGCCTTCCTCGACCGAGATCTCCGGTGTGGCCGGCGCCGTGTCGCCCCAGAACGTGCCGGCGGTGACCCGGTTGTCGTCGCGCAGATCGCGTTGCATCGACAGGTTGAATTCGCGCTCGGCGCGGCGCTGCGCCTGACTGTCCTGCGCCTCGTCGCCCGTTCGGCCGGCGAAGTCTTCGCCGCGCACGGGTTCACCGTTCCGCTCGACCAGACGCGCCCGGATCATCGGGAACAGCACCGGCGCTTCCACGCCCTGATCGGCGATGAAGGCGCGCACGGGATCGAGCTGGTCGGGCTGCACGTTGATGATGAAGCGGTTCGGCGCGTCCTGGCCGATGGCGAGCTGCCAGCGGTCGAGCAGATCGGTACGCACGAAGGTCAGCAGCAGCAGCGCCATCAAACCAAGCCCGAGCGCCGTGACCTGGGCGACACTGGTGCCCGCGCGCCGGCTCACATTGGCCAGGCCGTAGCGCAGGCTGCCGCGCAATCGCGACCGCAGCGCGCGCACCAGCAGGATCAGGCCCCAGGCCAGCAGCGCGAGCACGGCGAACGTCGCTGCGATCCCCGCGAGCATCGCGCCGCCCAGCGTGGCCGAGCCCGCCTTCCACCACAGCAGCGCGGCGAGGCCGACGAAACCTGCGCCGCCGACCAGCCATGCGCTCGGTTCGAACCCACCGAGATCACGCCGCAGCACGCGCAGCGCCGGCACGCGGCGCAACGCGAGCACCGGCGGCGCACCAAAGGCCATCAGCACGACGAGGCCGACGCCGTAACCCTGCAGCGCCGGCATCCACCCCGCCGACGGAATCGACAGGCCCAGCAACGATTCCAGCCAGCGACCGATGCCCCATTGCAGGCCGAAGGCGATGACGACACCCAGCGTGCAGGCGATCACGCCGAGCAGCAGCAGTTCGCCGACATGGATGCCGACCAGCGTGCGTTGCTGCGCGCCCATGCAGCGCATCACCGCAACGGATGTCAGGTGCCGCGCCGAATGCTGGCGCGCGGCCATCGCCACGGCGACCGCGGCGAGAATCACCGACACGAGCGCGGCGAGGCCGAGGAAGCGGCCAGCGCGATCGAGCGAGGAGCGCACTTCCGGGCGCGCATCGCCGATGGTTTCCACGCGCTGGCCGCGGCCGATGTTCGCGCGCGCGACAGTGGCGAAGCCATCGACGGCGTTCGCGTCACCGGCGATCACCAGGCGATAACGAATGCGGCTGCCGGGCTGGATCAGACCGGTGGCCTCGAGATCGGACAGGTGCAGGAAGACCTTCGGCGCGACGTTGAAGTAATTGATCGACGCATCCGGTTCCTGCAACACCAGCGCGGTCAGGCGGAAGCTGCGGTCGCCGAGAAACACGGTGTCGCCGACCGATGCGCCCAGCGTGTCGGCACCGGCGCGGCTCATCCACGCGGTGCCGGGTTCGGGCACGGCTTCGGCGTCACGCTCGACGCCATCGGCGCCAGCGATGCGGAAGCTGCCGCGCAACGGGAAGCCGTCGCCCAGTGCGCGCACATCACCCAGTTGCAGATTCGCGGTGTCGCCTGCGCCGACGCGGATCATGCTGTCGAGCTCGATCGTGTCGACAGCGTCGAGACCGGGCGCGTCGGATGCATCGCGGATCGCGCCTTCGATCGGCGCGTCGCCGCGCACCACCGCATCGCCACCGAGCAGACGGTTGGCCTCGATCGCCAGCGCGCGCTCGGCGCGATCGGTGACGAAGCCCACCGCAGTCACCGCGACGACCGCGAGTACCAGCGCGGCGAACAGGATGCGGATGTCGCCGGCCTTGAAGTCGCGGCGCAGCTGGCGCCACGCGAGCGCGGCGGTCCTCATGCGGTCATCGCCTCGTCGGCGACCAGACGCCCGCTGTCGATGCGCAGACGACGCTGACAGCGCTGCGCCAGATGGTCATCGTGGGTGACCAGCACCAGCGTGGTACCGGCGTCGGCATTGAGCGCGAACAGCAGCTCGATGATCGACTGGCCGGTCGCGGTGTCGAGGTTGCCGGTGGGCTCGTCGGCGAACAGCAGCGCCGGCCGGGTCACGAACGCACGCGCCAGTGCCACGCGCTGCTGCTCGCCGCCGGACAGCTGGCGCGGGTAATGACCCAGGCGCTCGCCCAGGCCCACGCGCGCGAGCACGTCGCGCGCCGGACCTTCCACCTCGCGATCGCCGCGCAACTCCAGCGGCAGCATCACGTTCTCCAGTGCGGTCAGCGAGGGCAGCAACTGGAAGCTCTGGAACACGAAGCCGACCTTCTCGCCGCGCACCTTCGCGCGGCCGTCCTCGTCGAGCGTCGAGATCGGCGCGCCGTCGAGTACCACGGTGCCGGTACTCGGCGTATCGAGCCCGGCGAGCAGCGACAGCAGCGTGCTCTTGCCCGAGCCCGACGCGCCGACGATCGCCACCGTGTCGCCATGGCCGATGCGGAACGCGACGTCCTGCAGGATGGTCAGCTCGCCCGACGGCAGTGCGACCCGCTTGCCCAGCGCCGTGACGTCGAGTGCATGACCGGCGCGTGCGGTTTCATCTTGCGTGGGGGTGCCGTCGTGCATAGATATCCTTCGATGTTTCGAACCAGCGCCGCGCACGTCGCCAGGCAGCGGCGTCGCCGGACCGACCGGAGATGTGGGAATGATTGAGGGAACTGCGGCCGCGCGCCGCCGGATGCAAGCGCGGTGGATGCGCTGGATGTTGGCGTGCCTGCTGGCCCTGCCCGTTCTAGCACAGGCGCAGTCGGCGTCACCTGCAGCGCAGCCCGGCAGCGCGGCGAAGACCATTCTGGTCATGGGTGATTCACTCTCCGCGGGCTACGGCATGTCCGCCGGCGAAGGCTGGGTGTCGCTGCTGCAGCAGCGCCTGCAGCGCGATGCGCCCGGCTGGCGCGTGGTCAACGCGAGCATCTCTGGCGAGACCAGTGCGGGTGGCGCATCGCGGATTTCCGAGACCGTGGTCCGCGAGCAGCCCGACATCGTGATCATCGCGCTCGGTGCCAACGACGGCCTGCGCGGCCTGCCGCTGGCCGATGCGCGCCGCAACCTCGCGCGGATGATCGGTGCGTCCCAGCACGTGGGCGCCAAGGTGCTCCTGGTCGGCATGCGCATGCCGCCGAATCTCGGCGCCGATTACACCCGCGGCTTCGAGGACAACTTCCGCCTGCTGGCGAAGACCTTCGACACCGCGTTGCTGCCGTTCCTGCTCGAACCGATCGCCAGCGATCGCGCGAATTTCCAGGACGACAATCTGCACCCGACCGCCGCGGTGCAGGGGCAGCTGCTCGACCATGTGTGGCCCGCACTTCAGCCGCTGCTGGACTGAACAGGCGCGCTCCGAGCGCTGTCCTCAGCGCCGCAAATGTAAGGATCGTGTGATGCATCCAGCGGGCCTTCCAGTCGCGTAGAGAGGGGTGAATCCGTCGCAATGTGCGGCGGGTCACCTCACCGTCTCCGGACGATTTCTGAGAAAAACACCATGAAGCGCACTCTGCTCGCCACGATGCTGCTCGCCTCGATCGCCGCCCTCACTGCATGCCAGAAGGACGCCGCCACCGATTCCACCGCTGCGGTCGCACCGCCGCCGGCCGAAGCGCCGGTCACCGCACCTCCCGTCGCCACGGCCACGGATCCGGCCATGTCCGCCGAAGCCGATGCCACCGCGCAAACCGACAACCCGATGGTCGGCGGCGCGCCGATGTTCGCCGACCGCGACATCGTCACCAATGCTGCGACCTCGAAGGACCACACCACACTCGTTGCCGCGGTCCAGGCGGCCGGTCTCGCCGATACGTTGAAGGGCCCGGGTCCGTTCACCGTGTTCGCGCCGACCAATGCCGCGTTCGAGAAGCTGCCGGCCGGTGCCGTCGACGGCCTGCTGAAGCCGGAAATGAAGTCCGACCTGACCAAGGTGCTGACCTACCACGTGGTGCCGGGCAACATCGACGCCGCAGCGTTGGTGCAGCAGATCCAGGCCGGTGGCGGTACCGCCATGCTCAAGACTGTGGAAGGCGCCGAGCTGACCGCGAAGCTGGATGGTCAGACCGTCACGCTGACCGACGCCAAGGGCGACGTGGCCCGCGTGACCACGGCCGACGTGCGCCAGAGCAATGGCGTGATCCACGTGATCGACACGGTGCTGATGCCGTAACGGCGCTAACAGGATCTGCAGACCGGCGTCGCCGGTTCCGCTGATACGAAAGAGGCGGCCCATGGGCCGCCTCTTTTTTGTGTTGTGTTCCGCAGGTCAAGGCGACGTTGGGGCAGTGCCGTCCGCCGCACGCAGCAGCGGATACGGATTGACCGGTGTGCCGGTCCACCACTGTTTTTCCGGCGTCAGCCGGAAGATCGCGAAATGCAGATGCGGCGCGGTGGGGTCTGCATTGCCGGTGCTGCCGACCGTCCCCAGCACGTCGCCCCGCTTGACCGCCGCACCTTCGGTCAACCCGGGCGCATACGCCTGCAGATGCGCGTAGTAGTACGAGAACTGTCCACCGGGCTCGAACTGGTAGATCGTCAGCCCACCGCGGTCGCTGGTGAACAGCTTCTCGATGGTGCCGTCGGCGACCGCGAGCACCGGCGTACCGGTCGGCGCCATGATGTCGAGCGCTTCGTGCTGCCTCTCGCTACCGCGTGCATCGTCGAAGGTGTCGTGGATGTCGGTGATGGGGATGCCCTGCACCGGCAGCAACAGACCTTCAGGCGACGCGGCATCCACGACAGGTGCAACAGTGGGCTGCGTTGTCGGCTGACTTGGTGGCGGCGTCGCGACCGGCGCGTCGATCACCGCTGCAGTGGTCGGCGGAACGGGGGCCGTCTGCGCAGCCGGGACTTCGACTGCGTCATTCGCCTGACTCGCGCCCCGCTCG
The DNA here is from genome assembly GCA_045810015.1 of Luteimonas sp. GTDB lineage: Bacteria > Pseudomonadota > Gammaproteobacteria > Xanthomonadales > Xanthomonadaceae > Luteimonas. The sequence goes on along the minus strand of JBJMWR010000003.1, from coordinate 5,750 downwards.
AACAGCGGTCCGCCCTGCCACAAGAACCACGCGACATTGGCCAGCAGCAGCACCGCAATCAACGCGATCCAGGTTCCCGGCCGATTCATGGCTTACTCCTCGAGCAGCGCGACCGTGCCCGGCTTGACCACATCGGCAACGCGACGCGCGCTCCAGTTGGTCATGCGGATGCAGCCGTGCGACTGGGTCTTGCCGATGTTCTGCGGCTCGGGCGTGCCGTGGATGCCGTAATGCGGCTTCGACAAATCGATCCAAACCGTACCGACCGGATTGTTCGGGCCGGCCGGCAGCGCGGCCTTCGCATGCGAAGGATCGGCATCCCAGAACAGGTCCGGGTTGTAGTGGAAGGTCGGGTCGGTAGCGACGCCTTCGATCTTCCACTCGCCGATCGGCAGCGGATCGCGCTCGGTGCCGGTGGACGCGGGGAACTGCGCGTAGACCTTGCCGCCGGCATCGACCAGACGCACCACCGAATCGGACTTGCTCACGACCACGCGCGCGGGCTCGGCCAGCGGCGCGGCCTCGGCGACGTTCGGGACGACGATGCGCGTACCGGCCTTGAAGTCGCTGCCGGGATTGAGCCGGCGCAGCAGCGCGGGCGATGCATGGAAGCGTTCGCCGAGTGCCTCGACGACATTCTCGAAGCCAAGCGCCTCCTGCTTCGACTGCGCCATCATGTCGTCCGGCACCGCGACGAAAGGACCGGCGACGTCTTCGGCCGTCAACGTGTGCGCGAGCAGCGCGGTTGCAGCGTCAGCGGTCAAGGCGTCCCAGGTGCGCGCATCGAGCGTGCCGCTCGCCTCGATGCCGCGAAAGCGCTGGAACGCAGCGATCGCACGCGTGGTGTTGGTACCACCGCGGGCATCGATTTCGCCAGGCGAGAAATGCACGCGATCGAGCAGCACCTGCGTGCGCAGCATCGCCGCGTCACCGGCGTCCATGTCCGCTGCGTTGACCGATTCGGCCGTCAGCGCCTCGGATGCTTCGGCGTTCTGCGCGGTGTCGTCGTGTGCGGGGGCGTCCTGCGCGAATGCGGGCGCTGCGACCAGCAGCATGGCGAATGCGCAGACAGGCGCGCGGGCGGTGCGGATCCAGTGGGCGGGCATGGCGTCGTTCCTTGGGCTCGATACACCGCATGCTCCCGGCGCGCGCGCGCCAACCGCGTGAAGCCGCGCGCGGACCGTTCAGCGTGAGGGGCAGCGCAGCAATGTCGAGTTGCGCCGCCATGCCGGGTCATTGGCATAGGCGAACAACAGCTGGCCGCCCTTGAGATCGTCGATCACCGCCTGCGCCACTTCATCGCGCACGGCCGGACACCCCCAGCTGCGCCCGAGCCGGCCCTGCCGACGCGCCTGTTCCGGATCCACGTAATCGGCGCCATGCATGACGATCAACCGCTCGCGCGCACGGCCGTTGATGCCGGGCTCCAGTCCATCCATGCGCAGCGAATACCCGTTCTGTCCGGTGTAAGTTTCGGCCGTCGAGAACAGGCCGAGGCTCGACTGGTAGCTGCCTTCGACATCGGAGAACACGGTAGGCAGGTTGTCGCCGCTGCCGCGGCCATGCGCGACATGCTCGGCATGCAACAGGCGGCCGGTCTGCATATCGAAAATCCACATGCGGACGTCGGTCGACGGACGCGAGTAGTCGATGACCGCGAGCCGGCGTCCGACCTTGTGACCACGCGCCGCGCATGCGCGCGCATCGAGTGCGAGCGACAGCACGTCGCGATCGAGCGCCGGCGCGGCGGCGGACAGGGTGTCGAGCGTGGCGTCGGCAGCCTGCAGCATCGATGACGTCGCCAGCAGCGACAGCATCAGCAGTGCCCGGAGAATGAGGGTGCGCATGCGGCAAAGCTTAGCGCTGGCGGGTGTACGTCCAGCGGCTTCCCCCCACGCGACACCGCCTGACTTCCCGCGCGCATACAGCCTGGGCGCTTGACACCCGGGCAAGTGTATTGTTGTATTGATACACATGGACGCAAGCCTGCTCTCGATCCAGCCCAATGCCGCCGAGCCGCTGTACCGGCAGATCACCGGTCAGATCCGGCGGCTGGTCGCGGGCGGCGTGCTGCGGCCCGGAGAATCCCTGCCCTCGGTCCGCGAAGTGGCCGGGCTGCACGCGATCAATCCGATGACCGTGTCCAAGGCCTACAGCCAGCTCGAAGCCGAAGGCGTGCTGCTGCGGCTGCGTGGAAGGGGGATGGTCGTCGCCGATCTCGCCGCGCCACCCGATCTTACCGCGCGCTGGGCATTGATCGATCCCGCACTCGACGCGCTGACACGCCAGGCGCGCGAACTCGAACTGCCGGCCGACGCCCTGCTCGACCGGCTCAAGACCCGACTCAAGGAGGATCCGCAATGAACGCGATGCTCGAACGCACCCTGCCTGCCCTCGATGCCTCCGCGCCGCTCGCCGCCGATGGTCTGATCAAGCAGTACGACCATCGCAGCGTGCTACGCGGGGTGTCGCTGGCGATCGAACCTGGCGCCGTGCTCGGCCTGATCGGTCGCAACGGCGCCGGCAAGAGCACGCTGATCCGCGCGATGCTCGGCCTGATCGAACCCGATGCCGGCCACGCGACCGTCTGGAGTGTGCCGGCGCTGCGCCTGACCGATGCGATCAAGCAGCGGCTCGGCTACGTGCCGCAGCAGCCCGAGGCGATGGCGTGGCTGCAGGTCGGCGAGATGCTGGATTTCATCGGCCGGTTCTATCCGCGCTGGGATGCCGCTTACGTCGACGCCACCCTGGATCGCTGGCAGCTGCCGCGCAACCGCGTGCTGGCCAAACTCTCACCCGGTGAGCGACAACGCGTCGCGATCCTGCGCGCGCTCGCGCCGCGTCCGGAACTGCTGGTGCTCGACGAACCCGCATCGGCGCTCGATCCCGTCGGTCGCCGCGAACTGCTGCGCGAAATCGCATCGCGCGCCGGCGAGTCCGGCACCACGGTGCTGTTCTCGACCCACATCGTGTCCGACCTCGAACGCGTCGCCTCGCACGTCGCGTTCCTGCACGAGGGCCAGCTGCTCTTGCACAGCGAACTCGACAGCCTCAAGGAACGCAATCTGCGCCTGCACGTGCCCGAGGCCGTTGCAGTGCAACTGCGCCAAGACGTGCCCGGCGAGGTTTCCCGACGGCCGCATCCCTACGGAGGCCTGTCGATCACGGTGTTGCGCGGCGACGACGCGCCCTGGCCCGACCTGCTGCAGGTGCCCGGCGTTCGCGCCGAAGCGCTGCCGCTGGAAGATCTCTTCATCGAGGTGTCGGCATGAACGCCGCTGTGATGCCGAACCCAGGGCCCATCGGCCTGGGACCAGCGATCGCCGCGCTGCGCGCCTGCACCACGCTGCGTCACCGGTTCTGGATGCTCGCGGTGTACCTCGTACTGCTGGCGTCGGCCGGCCTGCTGGGCGTTCTCGCTCCGTCCGACAACCCAGCCTCACGCGCCAACGGGTTGGCGTTCTTCGCCCTGATCGCCAACTTCTCGATCTGGGGTGGCTGGCTCTCGCGCCTGCTGCTGATGCAGTCGCAGGCCGCCGGTCTGCACACGCCCGGGATCACGGCTGCGGTGCTGTCCGCCCTGGCAGGCGCCGCCGTCGTGACCCTGCTGCTGCCGGCCGCGGTCCTGCTTGCGCTGGGCGTACCCCTTGCAACCGCATTGGGCGCGGCGGCGCTGGGTATGCTCGGCGGCTTGTTGTTCTCGGTGCTGCCCTGGCCTGCCGCAGTGGCCCTGCTGACCCTGCCGGGGCTGTCGCGGGTGCTCGCAAGCGTCCTGCCGCCCATGGGCACCCCGCATCTACTGGCGGCCGCCGTCCTCGGCGTCCTGGTGCTGGCTGTGTGCGTCCGCTCGATCATGCGAGCGCCCGACCCGGCGGACATTCCCGCGTGGCGTCGCCCGGTGGTGCTGCGGGCGCCCAGCGGCATGGTGGCGTGGGCCGATTCGAAGATCGCCGCAAGTCCGGATGCAACGCACGCGCACAACGGCTGGCTGGTCGCGTTGCCTCGGCCGGAACACGCCGGACCGCACGCGCCGTGCGCGGCGATCGACACGCTGTTGGCCGGACCGATGGGATACGTCGCGCGGCGCACGGTCCTGAAGCAGTGGGCGCTGCTGGCGCTCTGCGTCATCGCAGTGCTGGTGATTCCGTTCCGCGGCGACACGCCGATGGTGCGCGACGCGCTGCTGATCGGCGCGCTGGTCGGACTGTTCGCCGGTGGCTGGACGCTGGCCCTCCGGCTGGAACGGCAACGCCGTCGCGTTTCGGGTGAACTGGCCGAGCTGGCCTTGTTGCCGGGACTGGGCACGCCGGCCGAAGCCGCCACGCGACTGCTGCGCAGCGTCATGGCCCGGCTCGGGCAGTTGATGCTGTTCGCGCTTGCAGGCGTGCTGCTTCTGGCCTGGATCCGCGGCATCACCTGGCCGCATGTCGCGCTCCTGCTGGGTGTGCTGGCCGGCACGGGTGCCAGCGGCGTGCTGCTGTGCGCGATCGCGCTCACCCGGATGGACGTCGCGAGCATGCGTACATTCTTCATCATGCTGCCGCTGCTGATTGCTGGAATCGCCTCGGCGATGGTCGCCGTGAAGCCGCTTCCGGTGGAATCGTCCCCCGCTGTCTGGGCCGCGCTCTGGATCACGTTGACGGCGGCCTATCTGATGGCTGCACGCCTTCCGCTGCGAAGCTTCCGCGCAAGCCCACACGCGTTTCTGCTGGACTGAACCGCCCGGATCCTTTGATTGCCGGTTAAGCCCACCCGGCGCATGATCGAATTCCAGTCATCCATCCTGCGCGCACCGCCCGCAGTCGGGAGTACCCGCGATGAACCGCCGATCCCTGCCCCTGTTGCTCGCCGCCGCGCTGAGCGCCCTCGCGATGCCGGCACTCGCCGGCAACGACGTCACCGACCCCGAACTGCCACGCAGCTTGACCGGTGACAGTCCGGTTGCCGTGCAGTGGACCGATCCCGAAGCGTTCTCCGACATCCGTCTCAGCGGCAATCGCTGGGAAGCGCGTCGCGGTGACTGGGTCGAACAGATCGCCCGGTATGTGCGTCAGCGTGCGGAACGCGAACTGCCTGCCGGCAGCACACTCGACGTGACCATTCGCGACATCCGCCGCGCCGGCATGTACGAGCCGTGGAACGGCCCGCGCTTCGACCATGTGCGCATCATCAAAGACCACTACCCGCCGCGGATCGATCTCGACTTCGTGCTGCGCGACCCCAGCGGCGCCGTGATCGCCGAAGGCCCGCGCGAGCTGCGCGACATGGGCTTCCTCAACCGTGCGGGCTCGGCGATGAGCAGTGATGCGCTGCGTTACGAGAAGCAGCTGATCGACGACTGGCTGCGACGCGATCTGCGGCCTGCGATCGCGCAGCGCTGAGGCTGCATACAGTCGAAAAAGCCGCGCAGTTGCGCGGCTTTTTTTTTGTGGGCGTTCGGAACGAAGTAAGGATCGCCATGATGGGTTTGCTGCTGAAGCGTCGCACGTCGCATGCCGCGCGACCGACGATTGCCAGACCTGCAGTCTGGCTCTCGCTCTTGCCTCGCTTTGGTTCTGGCTTCGGCTTTCAGCCTTTGATCTGAATCGAGCCGTAGAGCGAGCCGAGCATCGCAGGGCGACGGGGTCGAAGAGCAGCCCATGTCTGAGCGCAGCGAGTTTGGGCTGCGTGCCCCGTCGTCCGAGAAGCGCAGGGGACCGCGGCGGCTGTATCGCGGCGGATCGCGTCCGGCGAAGACGGTTTTGCTTACT
>JBJMWR010000002.1:0-49749 GCA_045810015.1 Luteimonas sp. | reverse complement strand
CAGAATGCTCAACCCCTCGGTGATCAGCGCCTGCCCGACCGGTTGATTTTTTGTTCCCGCCGAAACCTTACCGGCGAGCGGCAGCTTCTCGAGCGCGTTGAGGATCTTCATCGCGGCTGATGCGACCGTGTTGAACTGAAGGCGCTGGAAATCCGCGTTCGCCTGCTTGAGCGCGAGATGAATTTCACGCCGCGCGGCTCGCTGTTCATCGGCGGCTTGAGACCAGTCGATGGTCTCGGCCGACAGCTTCGCGTCCACGAAGCCGCTGCTTTCGGCCGCAAGACTCCACAATCGCTTCAAGAAGCGAAACGAACCTTCGACGCCGGAATCGGACCATTCGAGCGTGTGTTCGGGCGGCGCCGTGAAGATCACGAAAAAGCGCGCGGTGTCGGCACCGTACTGTTCGATCAACACTTGTGGGTCGACGCCGTTGTTCTTCGACTTCGACATCGTGCCCAACCCGTCCCACTCGACCGGCTGGCCGTCTTGACGCAGCACCGCGCCGATGCGGTTGCCCTTGTCGTCGTACTTCACCTCGACGTCGGCCGGGTTGTAGTACGCGATGCGGCCCGAAGCGGGTTTGCGGTAGTAAATATGGTTGAGCACCATCCCTTGCGTGAGCAGGCGCACGAACGGCTCGTCGTACTCGATGAGCCCCAAGTCGCGCATCGCCTTGGTCCAAAAGCGCGAGTAGAGCAGGTGCAGGATCGCGTGCTCGATGCCGCCGATGTACTGGTCGACCGGCGTCCAGTAGTCGGCACGGTTGTCGACCATGTCGGCCGCGCCGGGCGAGGTATAGCGCGCGGTGTACCAGCTCGACTCCATGAAGGTGTCGAAGGTATCGGTCTCGCGTTCGGCCGCGCCGCCGCAGGTCGGACACGTGGTCTTGCGCCACTCGGGATTGGACTTGATCGGCGACTGCACGACGCCCGGATTGGCGAACGCGTCTTCGACGTCCTCGGGCAGCAGCACGGGCAGCTGGTCTTCGGGCACCGGCACCGCGCCGCAGGCGTCGCAGTAGATCACCGGAATCGGGCAGCCCCAGTAGCGCTGGCGGCTGACGCCCCAGTCGCGCAGGCGAAAGTTGACCTTGCGCGCGCCGCGGCTTTCAGCCTCGAAGCGCGACGCCAGTGCATCGAGCGCCTGCTGGAAATCGAGACCGTCGAGTTCGCCGGAATTCACCAGCCAGCCGCGATCGGTGTACGCACCCTCTTCGGCGATGCGGCGCTCGAAGGACTCGACCACCTGCACGGCCGCGCCGGTGTCGTAAACATCGAGCGACGCGCCGCCGCCCAGCGCGGACTGCATCGGATCGGTGTGCGTGGCGCGGTCGCGGCCGATTTCCTCGAGCGCATCGCGCACGTCGGTCGGCACGACGACCATCCGGATCGGCAGGCCATAGGCCTTGGCGAATTCCCAGTCGCGCTGGTCGTGGCCGGGCACGGCCATGACCGCGCCGGTGCCGTAGCCCATCAGCACGAAGTTGGCGACCCAGACCGGGATTTCCTCTCCGGTCACCGGATGGAGGGCGCGCAGGCCGGTGTCCATGCCGCGCTTGACCTGGGTTTCCAGCTCGGCCTCGGACACGCCGCCCTGGCGCAGGTCGGCGATGAATTCCGCGAGATCCGGATTGGTCTCGGCCGCGCGCATCGCCAGCGGGTGCTCGGCGGCGACGGACACGAAGGTCACGCCCATCAGCGTGTCGGGGCGCGTGGTGTAGACGGGGAGTTTGTCGTCGCTGCCGGCCACGTCGAACGCGAACTCCAGGCCTTCGCTGCGCCCGATCCAGTTGCGCTGCATCGTCTTGACCGAGTCCGGCCAGCCGCCCAGCGTGTCCAGGCCATCGAGCAGTTCCTGCGCGTAGGCGGTGATCTTGAGGAACCACTGCGGAATCTCGCGCTTCTCCACCAGCGCGCCCGAGCGCCAGCCGCGGCCGTCGATGACCTGCTCGTTGGCCAGGACGGTCTGGTCGACCGGATCCCAGTTGACGACCGAATTGCGGCGGTAGGCCAGGCCCTTCCGCATCAGCCGCACGAACATGCGCTGCTCGTGGACGTAGTAGTCCGGCGCGCAGGTCGCGAATTCGCGGCTCCAGTCGATCGCATAGCCCAGCGACTGCAGCTGGCTGCGCATGTGGGCGATGTTGGCGTAGGTCCACTTGGCCGGCGCGGTCGCGTTCTTGATCGCGGCGTTCTCGGCCGGCAGGCCGAACGCGTCCCAGCCCATCGGCTGCAGCACGTTCTTGCCGATCATCCGCTGGTAGCGGCTGATGACGTCGCTGAGCGTGTAGTTGCGCACGTGGCCCATGTGCAGCGCGCCAGATGGATACGGCAGCATCGACAGGCAGTAGTACTTCGGCTTGTCGGCGCGCTCGGTGACCTCGAACGCGCGCGTCGAGGTCCAGAACCGCTGGGCGTCGGATTCCACCGGAGTGGGCTGGTAGGCGTTGGGATCGACGGCGAGGGGTTCGCTGGACACGGAGGGCACTGCTGAAGACGGAAACAGCCGGAAAGCCTACCCCAGCGTCGAGATCGCCGCCATTCGGGAGGCGGGCACGGATTGCGGGACGACGGGCGCAGGGTCACTACGGCTAGAATGCGGCAGCGTCGTCAGGTCCCCCGTCCTTGCCCGCATCCCCTTCCAGGCTGTCCCCCTACCGACTGCCCGCGTTCGCGCTGGCGTTGCTGCTGCTGTCAGGTGTCGGAATCGCCAGCGTCTGGGGCGTTTCCACGCTGCGCACCAGCACCGAGTGGATCGGGCATACCTACGAGGTGATCAACCGGATCGAAGTCGCCGAGCGCGCGGTCCGCAGCGCCGAGTCGAATGCCCGTGCGTATCGACTCACCGGCCATCCGGAGTTCCGCAGCCAGTACCTGATCTCGACCCATCAGGTCGCCACGGCCCACGAGGCGCTCGCCGAGGCGATCCGCGACAATCCAGCCCAGGACGCGCGCGCAGTCGTGATGCGTGAAGCAGCGCAGACGCATCTCACCGAACTGCGACGGTTGTTCGAGCTGCAGGAGTCGCGGGGTGCCGAAACGGCGCGCCGGGCAACCGACTCGATCCTGACCTTGCGGCAATGGAACGAGTTCGATGCTGTTGCGACGGATATCCGCCACGAGGAACTGCGATTGCTGGATCAGCGCAAGGCGCGCAGCGACCGCTACACGACCCTGCTGATCGCCATCGTCGTGCTCGGCATGCTGCTGTCGGTGTTCCTGATGATCACGCTGATGGTCAGCGTGACCCGCGAAAACAAACGTGCCCGGCGGCTCGAGCTCGAAGCGCGCGGCGCCGCGCACGAGATGGCCCTGAGCATGGCCCAGGCGGGCGAGCTATCGAAGCATCGTCATGAGCTGGCGCGGTACTCGGGGCTGCTGCAGAGCTGCCAGACGCTGGAGGAGATCGTGCAGTTGTCGATCGACACCATCCGGCGCCTGGTGCCGGGTGCCAGCGGCCGTTTCTATCTGATCCGGGCGTCGCAGAATTTCCACGACAGCGTCGCCAGCTTCGGCGATCACCTGATCAGCAGCACCGACTCGCTGTTGCCCGCTGATTGCTGGGCGCTACGTCGCGGGCAGGCGCACATGATCTCCGGCGAAGAGAAGCGCCAGCTCAGCTGCGCGCATCTGGATGCGGGCACGCCGGCCCCAGGCGTCACCGCGTTGTGCCTGCCGATCAGTGCGCAGGGCGCATCGATCGGCCTGCTGCATGTCAGCGCCTCGACTGAAGGGATGGACCATGGCTCCGCGGTCGACGAACTCGTCGGCCAACTCGCCGAGCAGTTGGGCCTGGCGATCGCCAACCTGCAGTTGCGCGAGACGCTGCGTACGCAGTCGCTGCGCGATCCGTTGACCGGTCTGTTCAATCGCCGCTATCTCGAAGAGAGCCTGACCCGCGAGCTGCAACGTTGCGAGCGGCGCAGACTGCCACTGTCAGTGCTGATGCTCGATGTCGATCATTTCAAACGCTTCAACGACACCCACGGCCACGCCGCTGGCGATGCGTTGCTGGGACAGATCGGCCGCCAGATCCAGGCCGGGGTGCGCGCCGAAGACATCGCCTGTCGTTACGGCGGTGAAGAGTTCACGGTAGTACTGCCCGAACTCGACGCCGCCGGCGCCCTCGCGCGTGCCGAACAGATCCGCCGCGCGGTGGAGATCGCAACAGTGCAGCACCTGGGTCAGCAGCTCGGCCCGGTGACGCTGTCGGTCGGCATTGCGACATCCCCCGGCGACGGCCTGACGCCCGAGGTCTTGCTGCAGTTGGCCGACGCCACGCTGTATCGCGCCAAGGCCGAAGGGCGCAATCGCGTGCTGCACGTCTCCTACGACGATTGAGTGCGCCCGCGCGGTGCGTCCGCGTGCTTCAATCCGGGACCGCCGCCGCTCTGGAGTCCCGCATGGCCCGTCGTCCCCTCGCCCACCCGTTCGCCCGACCATCGCTGGGCCTGCTCGCGACCGCGTTGTTGCTGCCGGCCGCAGCCAGCGCTGGAGTACAGACCGCCGTGCACTGCGACCGGCTGTTCGACGCACGCACTGGCCGCGTGCTGGGCGAGCACACGATCCTGGTCGAAGACGGCACGATCCGCGAAGTGATTCCCGGCCGCGCGAAACTGCAGGACGGCGTGGAATCCATCGTGCTCGGCGACCGCACCTGCTCGCCCGGCTGGACCGATCTGCACGTGCACCTCGGCTCGCAGTCGAGTGCGGCGAGCTATTCGGAAGGCTTCCGCCTCGATCCGGTGGACTACGCGTTCCGCGCGGTCGGCTACGCCGAGAAGACGCTATCGGCAGGCTTCACCACCGTGCGCGATCTCGGCGGCGAGGTCAGCCCCCATCTACGCGACGCGATCAACCAGGGCATGGTGCCGGGGCCGCGCATCTTCGCGGCCGGCAAGTCCATCGCCACGACCGGCGGCCACGCCGATCCGAGCAATGGCTACAACTCGATGCTCTCGCACCTGCTGGGCCCGCCCGGTCCGACCGAGGGCGTGATCAATTCGATCGACGACGCGCGCCAGGCCGTGCGCCAGCGTTACAAGGAAGGCAGCGACGTCATCAAGATCACCGCAACCGGCGGCGTGCTGAGCTATGCGCGCAGCGGCGATGCGCCGCAGTTCACCGTCGACGAAGTGCAGGCGATCGTCGACACCGCGAAGGACTACGGCTATCGCGTCGCCGCGCACGCACATGGCACCGAAGGCATGAAGCGTGCGGTACTCGCCGGGGTGACCAGCATCGAGCACGGCACGCACATGGACGACGAGGTCATGCGGCTGATGAAGCAGCGCGGCACCTGGTACGTGCCGACGATCTACGCCGGCCGCTTCGTCGCCGACAAGGCCAGGGAGCCCGGCTATTTCCCGGAAGTCGTAAGGCCGAAGGCGGCGACGATCGGCGCGCAGATCCAGGACACCGCGGCGCGCGCCTACCGCGCCGGCGTGCCGATCGCGTTCGGTACCGACCAGGGCGTCGGCCCGCATGGCGACAACGCGCGCGAGTTCCTCTACATGGTCGAGGCCGGCATTCCGGCGGCGTACGCACTGCAGTCCGCCACGTTGCATGCGGCAACCGTGCTCGGCGTCGACGACCAAGGCGTCATCGAGCCCGGCAAGCGCGCCGACATCATCGCGATGCCTGGCGATCCGGTCGCCGACATCAACGCGGTAATGGGCGTCGATTTCGTCATGACGGCCGGCCGCGTGCATCGCAGCCCGGACGTCGCGGCGCCCGTCATCGACTGACGGTGCCTGCCCCGCCCGTCTCAGAGGCCGAGAGGCAATCGAACGCCGTAGCGAGGGCATCACTGCACAGCGCGAAAACCAGGGAGTTCGGTGAGCCAAATGCCCGAAATGTTGGCGCTGCGCGACGCAGTCATGGGCGCCTGACGCGACCGCAGTAGGCGGGCGAGGCTTCCCAGCCTCTCAGTGCGGGCGCGGCAGGCGCCATGCCAGCAGCAGCGTCCAGCTCCACCAGCACACCAGCACCAGGCGTGCACCGAGCTGATCGCCGAACAGCGACGGCACCAGCAGGCACAGCGCCACCAGCGCGCAGATGGCCAGCGACGGCCAGCGCACCGCGCGCAGCGCGATGCCGGCCATCAGCGCACCCGCGCTGAACGCCAGGTTCCAGATCATCCACGCCGTGGCATGCCAGCGGCTGGCGCCGGCATCGAGTTCGTTCGGGTCCAGCGTCCAGACGCCCTGCGCCGCGAAGGCCAATGCAGCCAGCAGCAACAGCCGCAGCGCGATGCCCGCACTGAGTCCCGCGTCCGGCAGCGTTGCGCGCAGGCGCAATGCGGCGAACGCGATGACGAGACCCGGCCCGATCCACGCCAGCCCATTGAACAGCCACGCCAGCGGCATGCCGCGCGCACCCGGCCAGGCCAGCGGCGCGCCCGCGGGCACGGCGGTCAGCGCCGCGAACAGCAACAACGCCAGCAGCGTGCAGGCATGCGCGCCGGCGACCAGCGGCCGCAACCGCAGGCCGCTCATGCCGTCCACCGGAATACGCCTTCGACACCGACCCCGAATGTCCGCGCGATCCGGAACGCGAGTTCAAGCGACGGCGCATAGCGCCCCGCTTCCAGCGCGATGATCGTCTGCCGCGTGACCTGGCAAGCATCGGCTAAGGCCTGTTGCGTCATCTCGCCATGCTCGAAGCGCAGACGGCGGATCTCGTTGACGATGGGCGTGCCGGTCATCGGACGCGGCTCATCGACGGTTACGCGCGTAGGCCAACGCGACCGCCGAGTGACCTGCGAGGTTGGCGATGAGTACGCCCAGCAAGAGCGCGCCCGGCAAGCGCAGTTCGACATCCAGCAAAAGCGCGCGCGATGCCGGCAAGGTCACTGCGAGTGCCAGCCCGACCGCCCATGCACTGGCGACCCACCGGAACGCACGGTCCCCCTGCGCCAGAAACACCGCATCACGTTCGTCCTCGAGCACGCCGCTGCGGCGCTCGGCATCGGCCAGCGCACGACGCCGGAACCAGTGCGACAGCATCAGCACACCGGCCACGCTCGCCAACGGGAACGGGCTGGGCTCGATAACGCCCGTCAACAGCGTCCAAACCGACAGGCAGGCCGCGCCCAGCGCGGCGCCACGTGCGTAACGCTCACCGAACGCTTGCACGTCGGACTGCAGATGCTCGACCGCCATTCGTGTCTTCTCCAACGGACATCAGGTCAAGAAGAATTTACATTCAGGTCCGGCCATGTCAACTATTTTTGACATGGTTGTATCCTGCGCATCCGTCGCCATCCTTCGGGATCGCGCCCGGCGCATTCCCTCTTCAATGGACTTCCGCATGCTCCTCGACGGCAACGCCCCCGCTCCCGCAGCCCTTCCCCACGTCCTCGATGCGACCACCGCGACCTTCGAAACCGAGGTGTTGCAGGCGTCGTTGCAGACCCCTGTGCTGATCGATTTCTGGGCCGAATGGTGTGGACCGTGCAAGTCGCTGGGTCCGGTGCTGGAAAAGCTGGCAGCCGAGTACAACGGCGCGTTCGTGCTGGCCAAGGTCGATGTCGACAAGGAACAGCAGATCGCGGCCGCGTTCCAGATCCGCTCGGTGCCGACGGTGTTCCTGCTGATCGGCGGCCAGCCGGTCGACGGCTTCCCAGGCGCACTGCCCGAAGGCGAGATCCGCGAATTTCTAAAGAAGCACGGCATCGAGCCGGCCGAGGGCGACGCTGTCGAAGCGACCGAAGCCGCGCCGCTGGACCCGGCCGCCGAAGTCGCGCGTCTGCGTGACGCGGTCGTCGCCGAGCCGGACAAGTCCGAACTCAAACTCGACCTCGCGCTCGCGCTGCTGCAGACCGGCGCAACCCAGGAAGCCGAGACGCTGCTCGACGGCCTGCCGGCAAACCTGTCCACCGACGACCGCGCAGTGAAAGCGCGCGCGCGTCTGGGTTTCGCCACCGTGCTGGCCGGGGCGCCGTCGACGGATGCACTGCAGGCGGCGATCGAGGCCGACGAAGGTGATCTGCGCGCGCGCCATCTGCTCGGTGTGCAGCACATCGTCTCCGGCAACACAGAGGCCGGCCTCGAACAGTTCATCGAACTGCTGCGCCGCGATCGCGATTTCGACGACGGCCTGCCGCGCAAGGCGCTGATCGACGCGTTCCGCATCATCGAGGACGCCGAGCTCGTCGGCCGCTACCGCCGCAGGATGGCGTCGCTGTTGTTCTGATCCGGCGCGTTTCCGGGCGCGTCCATACAGCGCCGTATGGCAAGATCGGCGTCCCCTCGCCGATCGCCCGCCCATGACGCCACGTCGTTTCCGCCTGCTGATGAACCTGTGGCCGCCGTTCCTGTTTTCGGGCATCCGCGTGACCCGGATCGACGACGGCTTCCGGCATGCGCGCGTCGAACTGCGCCAGCGCTGGTTCAACCGCAACTACGTCGGCACGCACTTCGGCGGCAGCCTGTTCGCGATGACCGATCCGTTCTGGATGATCATGACGCTGCGCGCGCTCGGCAAGGACCACGTGGTCTGGGACAAGGCCGGCGAAATCGAGTTCATCCGCCCCGGCCGCGGCACCGTGTCCGCGACCTTCGATCTCGACGACGCGACGGTCGAGGCGATCCGTGCCGTCACCGCCGACGGCAGCAAGCATCTGCACTGGTTCACCACCGACGTGCTCGACGCCTCGGGCGAGCTGGTCGCCCGCGTGCGCAAGCAGGTCTACGTGCGCCGCAAGCGGCGCAGCGGTCAATCCGAGGCCGCGGTCGACTCTACGAGGTAGGCCGGCAACGGCAGCGACCAGGTTGCACCGCGGCTGGTGTCGTACTGCGCAATCTCGACCGATTGTCCGTCCGCGGTGACCGTGATGTCGCGTGCGAGACTGCGCAGACCTTCCGGTCGACGCACGAGGCGTTCAGCCAGTGCACCCGCGGCGGGCTGCGCGTGCAACCAGGCGAGCGTGCCGATCAGCTGCAGGCGGGCATGATGGTCCTGACCCGCGTGGACATAGCGCTCATAGGCTGGTCCCGCGAGGTCACCGAGTATGCAGCCCACACTGTTTGCGATGCACTCGAAGCGGCCGTAGAAAGGACGCACGTTTTCCGACACGAAACGCCGGTCGAGACGCAGCGCCTCAGCCGCTGCATCCGTGCATCCCTGACCGACTCGAACCGCGGCCATTGCTGCATAGCCGTGCTGGTCGAACACCAACCACCCGCCTGCTTCGTCAGACGCCATCTGCTGCGCCAGACGCTGCCCCAAGGCGAACTCTCCGCGCAATGCCGGGCAGACGCTTGCTTCGATCTCTGTTGGTGCGGACACCGCAGCCGCGCAGCTGTCGGGCAGCGCAATGTCCGCAGGCAGTTCTACCAGCATGTCGGCGAGCAAGCGTCCGTAGCCTTCGGTCACGAGCCGGGTGACGTACATGCGGGAAATCAGCAGATCGCTGTTCGCGCCGAGCCGTCGCGTCGTGGACAAAGCCCTGCAGGTCGCATCAACTGCTGCAAGTCGATCCCCTTGGGTGAACGCCACCGCATGTGCGGTCAGCGGCCACGCCAGCAGTGGGAACGGCGGAATCGGCGCATCCACGCGGACAGGTAAGCGCGATGCAAGATGGTCGAACTGCGCGAGCGCTTCCACCCGCGCGATCAGTTTGCGGTTGGCCTCCACCAGCGCTGCGTAACCGTCAGCGTCGCTACGCACCAGCGCCAAACAGGGGTCATCGGCGATTTGACAGGGCTTGAGCGGAGCGCTCCTGTCAGGTTGCAGGTCGGCATAGCGCATATTCGCACTACTTTCAGGTTCCAACGACCGCAACGCCGGCGCCGAGGAAAGCGCCGCCATGTCGGCATCCGCCACCGATGCGATCTCCGCTTCCGGCACGTCGTAGCGCAGCAGCCAGACCGCATCAAAGGCGTTGCGCCCTGCGAACGCGTTCGGCATCTGCATACGCTGCAACGCAGCCTGCTGTTCCGGCGTCGGTCCACGCAACCGCGACCACGTCCACAGCGCCGCCAGCACCAGCACCACGACCAATAACCCCACGCCCAACCGCTTCAACCAGCGCATACCTGCCTCCCCTGATCCGCGTCCTGCGGATCAAGAGTCTGCCATTCGGCCGGCGCCTTCGCGATAGCTCCTGCCAGATCGCCAGCTTCGAGCCTGCAATCCGACAGGTATCCTGTCCATCGCGCCAGACCACGCGACGGATGCATCAACGCGCCCGATCGCATGCGTACGGTGTGACACGCCAGAAAACACATGCCCGCCTCCACCTCCCTGAATGCCGATGCTCCGACTCACCGATCTCAAACTGCCCCTCGATCACGACGATGCCGCGCTGCCTGCGGCGATCATCGAGCGCCTGGGCATCCACGCTGACGAACTCACCGGCTTCACCGTCGCCAAGCGCAGCTACGACGCGCGCCGGCGCGGGGCGATCGTGCTGATCTATTCGGTCGACGTGGAGACGCCGCGCGAGGCCGACATCCTGCAGCGTCTGGAACTCGATCCCGAAGCCGCGGCTGCGGGCGAACAGGGCGACGGCGCGGTGGCCAGTGGCAGCGGCAAGGTCGGCGCATCGCCGGATACCTCGTACCGCCTCGTCGCCCATGCCGACGATGCAATGCCGCTGCGCCCGCTGGTGATCGGCACGGGTCCCTGTGGCCTGTTCGCCGCGCTCGTACTCGCGCAGATGGGCTTCCGCCCGATCGTGCTCGAACGCGGCAAGGCCGTGCGCGAACGCACGGTGGACACGTTCGGGCTGTGGCGGAAGAAGGTGCTGAA
This sequence comes from Luteimonas sp., assembly GCA_045810015.1. Taxonomy (GTDB): domain Bacteria; phylum Pseudomonadota; class Gammaproteobacteria; order Xanthomonadales; family Xanthomonadaceae; genus Luteimonas. The sequence continues at coordinate 38,995 of JBJMWR010000002.1, read as the reverse complement.
TCCCGAGTCCAACGTGCAGTTCGGCGAAGGCGGTGCGGGCACGTTCTCCGACGGCAAGCTCTACAGCCAGATCTCCGACAAGCGCCACCACGGCCGCAAGGTGCTGACCGAGTTCGTCGCTGCCGGCGCGCCCGACGAAATCCTCTATGTCAGCAAGCCGCACATCGGGACGTTCAGGCTGGTGTCGATGGTCGAGCACATGCGCGCCACGATCGAATCACTGGGCGGCGAAATCCGCTTCTCCAGCCGCGTCGACGATCTGCTGGTCGAATCCGACGCCGACGGCGTGCGCCACGTGCGTGGGGTGACCCTGGCCAACGGCGAAGCGTTGCGCAGCGACCACGTGGTGATGGCGCTGGGCCACAGCGCGCGCGACACCTTCGCGATGCTGCACACGCGCGGCGTGTTTCTCGAAGCGAAGCCCTTCTCGATCGGTTTCCGCATCGAGCACCCGCAGTCACTGGTCGACGCCGCGCGCTTCGGCCCGCAGGCCGGTCACCCGCTGCTCGGCGCCGCCGATTACAAGCTGGTGCATCACGCGCGCAACGGCCGCTCGGTCTACAGCTTCTGCATGTGTCCGGGTGGCACGGTCGTCGCCGCCGCCAGCGAGCCCGGCCGTGTGGTGACCAACGGCATGAGCCAGTACTCGCGCAACGAACGCAACGCGAATGCGGCGATCGTCGTCGGCATCACGCCCGAGGATTACCTGCCCTACGCGCCCGAAGGCGGACCGCTGGCCGGCATCGCGCTGCAGCGGCACTGGGAGTCACGCGCGTTCGAACTCGGCGGCGGCGAATACGAAGCACCGGGACAGCTGGTCGGCGACCTGCTCGCCGGTCGCGCGTCGAGTGCGTTCGGCAGCGTGGTGCCGTCGTATACGCCTGGCGTGCGTCTGGGCGATCTGTCGAACGCACTGCCCGAATACGCAATCACCGCGATCCGCGAAGCGCTGCCGGCTTTCGATCGCCAGCTGCGCGGCTTCGCGATGCACGATGCGCTGCTGACCGGCGTGGAGACGCGCACGTCATCGCCACTGCGCATCACGCGTCACGCCGACGGCCAGAGCTTGAACACGCGCGGCCTGTTTCCGGCCGGCGAAGGTGCGGGTTACGCCGGCGGCATCCTGTCCGCAGGCGTGGACGGCATCAAGGCCGCCGAGTCGGTGGCGATGGCGATGGTCGCCGCCGGGCACGCGCGCGCTGCCTGAGGTCACGCGCCTCGCACCGCGCGACGCACGCACGCATCGGATCCGGAAACGCATCACACCGTTTTCCGTCGCGCCCTCGGTATGCTGTGCGACGCACAGGGGGAACCATGTCGTACACGCCAGCCGGGCCCGATTCGACGGTCTTTCCGGACATCGCCGGTTATCGCCTCGTGCGCATCGTCGGGCACGGCGGCATGGCGACGGTCTATCTCGGCACGCAGCTGTCGCTGGGCCGCGACGTGGCGATCAAGGTCATGCTGCCCGAGGCGCTGGCCGATGAAGTGAGCCGGCGCCGCTTCGAGAACGAAGCGCGCACGATCGCCCGGCTCGAGCATCCCAACATCGTCGGCATCCACGAGGTCGGTCGCACCGAGGCGGGTCTGCCGTGGTACGCGATGCCATATCTCCCCCACGGCCATCTGGGCAGCCGCAATCTCACCGGCGACCACGCCCGCGTGCGCGAAGTGCTGCGTGCCCTGTTGTCGGCACTGGCGTACGCGCATGCGCGCGGCGTGATCCATCGCGACGTCAAGGCCGAGAACGTACTGTTCGACGAAGCCGACCGGCCGCTGCTGGCGGATTTCGGCATCGCCCTGCGCCGCGGCTACGGCACGCGCGTCACGATGGTCGGGCTGGCCGTCGGCAGCACCGCCTATATGGCGCCCGAGCAGGCGCGCGGCCAGCAGGTCGACTTCCGCGCCGATCTCTACAGCGTCGGCGTGCTGGCCTGGGAGATGCTCAACGGCAGCTTGCCGTACCAGGGCGAAGACGCGCTGTCGATGGCGATCGCGCACACCCAGAATCCAATTCCGCGCCTGTCGCCGCCGCTGCGTCATTGGCAGCGTTTCATCGATCGCGCCCTGGCCAAATCGCCCGGCCGACGCTTTAGCGATGCCAACCAGATGCTGCAGGCGCTGGCGCAGGTGCCGCAGCGCGACGGCAAGCGCGAGCCGGTCGTCACCGGGGCGTTCCGGCGCATCGGCGAAGGCGCACGCCGCATCGGGGATGGGGCGCGGCATGTGTCGCCGATGCTGTGGATTCCGGCGGTACTGGGGATCGCGGCCGGCATCGGTTTTCTGCTGCGTCCTTCCAGCGCGCCGGATGCCGATGCACCGGCGCCCGGCCTTGCAGTCGCCGCCGGCAACGCAGCCGCGCCCGTCGATGCCGAAGGCCTCGCCCATGACGACGCACGCACTCCAACCGCCGTGGTCGCAGCGGACGAATCCGCGGCGCCGAAGGCCGCGCCGGTCTCGACGTCGGATCGGCACCTCGGCGATGCCGAGCGCCAGTTGCGTGCCGGCCAGCTCGCAGCACCCGCCGGCGCGAACGCCTTCGAATCGCTGACCCGCGCCTGGCAGGCGGATCGCGAGCACCTGCGGTTCGCGCCGCTGTCGGGCCGCGCGTTCGATGCGGCCGGCGCGCGCGCCACCGCGTTGATCGCCAAGGGCGACCACGACGATGCAAGCGCGATCCTCGCCGCCGCGCGCCAGCATGCGTCCGCGACCGGACAGGCCGACAGCGACGCGATGCGCCGTCTGCGCACCCGCGTCGACGACGCGCTCGAAGCGCGCCTCGGCCAGGCAGTCACCGATGTCGATCGCGGCGAAGCGGTCGCGAGTCTGGCGTCGGCCGAAGCGGTGGGTCTCGACGCCGCCGCGACCTCGCGCCTGCGTCGCCAGGCCATGACCATTCCCGATGTCGCCGCGTTGGCTGCCAACGTCGCCGGCGGTGCCCGCGTGATCCGCAGCAGCGACGGCGTGTACGCGATTTCCAACGCGCCGGTCACGCGTTCGGACTACGCCGCCTTCGTGTCGGCGACCGGCCACAAGTCCGCCGCGTGCCGCGCGCGCGGTTCGGTGCTGCGTGCGTTGTCGCCGAAGGACTGGGAGAACCCCGGGTTCGAGCAGTCTGCGTCCGATCCCGTGGTCTGCGTGTCCTGGCACGACGCGGTGGACTACGCCCGCTGGCGCAGCGAACGCGAGGGCCGCAGCATCGTCGTCGCGTCCACCGCGCAGGGTGCCAGCGTCGCTACGCGCGCGGTCGGTCCGGCCGAATGGCGCAGCGACTGCGCGGCCGCGTGCAAGGACCGCATCGCCGCGGGCCGCAGCGAGCGCGATGAACTCACCAGCCGCGCACTCGATCCGCGTCGCGGTTACGACGACGTCGGCTTCCGCCTCGCACATCTGCCCTGATTCAAGCGGTCGAGCGACTGCGGCCGCGCGCCACGCTTCCGCGGTTCAGTCACGGGGCGCATCATGTTGCGTCCCCCACCCCACACGCGGATTCCAATGAGTGCCCACACCCTGGGCGGACGCCTGCAGCGTCTGTTCCTCACCGGCCTGCTGACCCTGTTGCCGATCTGGCTGACCTGGATCGTCGTCAAGTTCGTCTTCGTGCTGCTGTCCAACATCAGCACGCCGTGGGTCGCACCGCTCGCGCACCAGATCGCCGCGGGCTTTCCAAATTCGATGGGCTGGATCAATGCGGTCTCGGTGCAGGCCACGATCGCGATGCTCGCGACCATCGCGCTGATCCTCGGCGTGGGCTGGCTCGCGCGCCGCGTGATCGGCCAGCGCATGCTGTCGTGGGTCGATGCGCTGGTGCGCCGCATTCCGCTGGCGAACGTGATCTATTCCAGCGCGCGCAAGCTGCTCGACATCCTGCAGACCAAGCCCGACGGCACCCAGCGCGTGGTGCTGATCGACTTTCCGCATGCGGAAATGAAATCGGTCGGCTTCGTGACGCGCGTGATCCGCGAGCAGGGCACCGGCCGCGAACTCGCCGCCGTCTACGTGCCGACCACGCCGAATCCAACATCGGGCTATCTGGAAATCGTGCCGCTGGAGAAGATCACGCCGACCGACTGGACCGTCGACCAGGCGATGAGCTTCATCATCTCCGGTGGCGCGGTCGCGCCGGACACGATCCCGTTCGATCCGCCGCCCGCAGCGGCTAACGAAAAAGCCCCCAACTAGCTGGGGGCTTTGTTGGATCAGTTAGTCCCGCGCGGTTTCCACCGCATCTCCTGTTGAGCCTCTGCCTCCACAGCTCGCTCAGTTGCCCGCGGCACGGTCAGCGATTCAATACGTGACCCGCTCTGCGCATTTCCCTCGCCAGTGCACTGGTACTCCTTCGTCACAAGCCAGACAGCGCATCCACCAAACCCGCCTCCCTGAGAACACTGGCGTGTGGTCCCGCCGAACGCTTCTGCCCCCGTGTAACCCCAAGCTTCACAACGCCTAGTCGCGAGCCCGACTGCTTGTGCCTCGTTTAAAACAGACTTTTCAAAGTCTCCGTGCTCGTAAGAAAGTCGAACTACCCCGTCCGAACGGCTTCCCCCCGTTGCAGTCCAGTCTTTAGTCGTAGAACAACCTGAAGCGAGCGCCGCAACGACCAGCAGCGTCATAATTTTTTTCATTCCGTCCCCCTAACTCGGCCGACCTTGGCCGGCGCGCACTATACATTCAACCGAACAGAACCCTTTTCGTCCGTTACCTCCGGCCCTTGCCGGCCGTACATCGCGTTCGACAGCATCGACCCGAATCGCCTTTGGAGCCCGACATGCAACAGCCGCTCGTTCTCGCCATTGCCATCGCCATCGCCGCCGGCGGCGGACTCGCCGGCTGCAATCGCGATGCGCCCGCGCAGACGGCGGCCACTGCTGTCGCAGAAGCGCCGGTCGAAGATGCCGCAGCGCGCGCCACGCGGCTGACGACGCTGTATGCCGAGTACTGGGAAGAGATGCTCAAGCTCAATCCGGTGCAGGCGACGTTCCAGGGCGATGCGCGCTACAACGACCAGCTGCCGGATTTCGGCAGCGCCGAATACCGCGAGCAGGTGCGAAGCTTCAACGAGCGCTGGCTCAAGACCATCGAGGCGGTTGGCAGCGAAGGCCTACAGGGGCAGGACCTGCTGAGCTATCGCATCTTCGTCGACGACCGCCGCAACGCGCTCGACGGCGAGCGGTTCCCGGGCTGGATGATGCCGGTCAACCAGATGGGCAGCATCGTCAGCTACTCGGTGCTGCTGGGCTCGGGCACGAACGCGCAGCCGTTCGCGACCGTTGAAGACTACGACGCCTGGCTGCGCCGTGCCGCGCGCATCCCCGTGCTGCTCGATACAGAGATCGCGAACATGCGCGCCGGCATCGACGCCAACGTCGTGCAGCCGCGCGTGGTGATGGAAAAGGTGCTGCCGCAGTTCGATGCGATCCTCGTCGACGACGTGGAGAAGAGTCCGTTCTGGGGCCCGGTCGCGAAATTTCCGGACGGCGTGTCCGAGGCCGACCGCGAGCGCCTGACCGCTGCCTTCCGTACGTTGATCACCGACCAGCTCAATCCCGCGATCCAGCGCCAGCGCGACTTTATCGCCAACGACTACATGCCGCATACGCGCGACACCGTCGGCCTCGATGCGCTGCCCGACGGCATGGCCTGGTATGCGTTCTCGGCCAAACAACAGACCACGTCCGACCTGACGCCCGAGGCGATCCACCAGATCGGTCTGGACGAAGTCGCGCGCATCCACGAGCAGATCCGCGGGGTGATGGCGGAGACGAAATTCGAAGGATCGCTGCAGGATTTCTTCCGCTTCATGCAGACCGACCGCCGCTTCCAGTTCCGCTCGGAGGAACAGCTGCTCTCGCATTACCGCGCGATCGAACAGAAGATCGAGGCCAAGGTGCCGGAGCTGTTCTCGCTGACGCCCAAGGCCGGCTTCGAGATCCGCCCCATCGAGGCGTTCCGCGCCGCGTCGGCTGCGGGTGGCGAGTACATGAGTCCCAGCGAGGACGGCAGCCGCCCGGGCATCTTCTACGTCAACACCTTCGACCTGCCGACGCGCAAGCGCTGGGACGCCGAAGACCTGTTCCTGCACGAGGCGATTCCCGGCCACCACTTCCAGCTCGCGCTGCAGCAGGAACTCACCGACCTGCCCGCATTCCGACGCTTCGGCGGCGAGACCGCCTACATCGAAGGCTGGGGCCTGTACGCCGAAAGCCTGGGCAAGGAACTCGGCCTCTACACCGATCCCTACGATTATTTCGGCCGCCTGCAGGGCGAGCTGTGGCGCGCGGTGCGCCTGGTGGTCGACACCGGCCTGCACAGCAAGGGCTGGACGCGTCAGCAGGTGCTCGACTACATGTTCGAGAATTCGTCGGTCAGCGAGCCTGACGCGGTCGCCGAAGCCGAACGCTACATCGCATGGCCCGGCCAGGCGCTGGCGTACAAGATCGGCGAACTCAAGATTCAGGAACTGCGCAAGCGCAGCGAAGCAGCGTTGGGCGAAGCCTTCGATATCCGCGCCTTCCATGCGGAAGTGCTGAAGGACGGCGCGCTGCCGTTGCCGCTGCTGGAAGCGAAGATCGACGCGTGGATCGCGGCGCAGCGTGGGCAGGCGGATGACCAGCCGATCACGACGGCGCCGGCGGGTGTGGAGTCGTAAAAAGGTTCACGCTGAGCCAGTCGCCGACCGGAAATCGCGAGCGCGTTGACCCCGCTCGCTGTTCAAATGAAAGGCGCTGGATGACCAGCGCGCAGCAGATCATCCAGCGACTCGGCTCCGGGGAATAAAGCAACGCGCGGGTACACCGCGATTGCCGCACCGCCGCTTGCCCTCTTCCACCCACCGCGCGATGCTGCATGCCGGTTCGCGCTGGGGAGGCGCCATGATCCGCACGATGTTCTCGGTGATGCTCGGCATGGTCGTCGCCATGATGGTGATGCTCGGGCTGGAGTTCTTCGGGTCGTGGATGTTTCCGATGCCCGCCGGGGCACTCGCCAACGAAGCGGACCTCGCGCAGATCGTCGCCAACGCACCGACCGGCAAGCTCGTCTGGGTGCTGTGCGGTTGGCTGCTCGCCGCGGTCTGTGGGGGCTGGGTCGCGGCGCGGCTCGCACGCGTGCGCCGAATGAGCGCCGCGATCGCGGTGGGTGTGCTGATCGTGCTCGGCGTGATCGGCAATGCCTGGATGCTGCCGCATCCGCTGTGGATGACCCTGCTCGGTGTGATCGGGCCGATCCCGCTCGCCTGGTGCGGCGGCCGGCTCGCACTGCGGCGCGATCGCGCCGACGCGCGCACCTGAGGCGAAGGACGTTCCATGCAGGCATCGCTGCTGACCACCGTGCTGTTGCCGCTCGCGCTCGGCGTGATCATGTTCGGGCTCGGCCTCGGCCTGACGCTCGACGATTTCCGCCGCGTCGCACGCTATCCGCGTGCGGTGCTGATCGGGCTCGTCCTGCAGATCGGCGTGTTGCCGTGGGCGGCGCTCGCACTCGCGCTGCTGTTCCGGCTGCCGCCCGAACTGGCCGTCGGCCTGATGCTGCTGGCCGCATCGCCCGGCGGCGCGACCGCGAACATCTACAGCCACATCGCGCGCGGCGACGTGGCGCTCAACATCACTCTGACCGCGGTCAACAGCGTGCTGTGCCTGGTCACGCTGCCGATCATCCTCAATCTGTCGCTAGAGTTCTTCCTCGGCGCCGGCCAGTACGTGCCGCCTCCGACGCGCAAGATCGTCGAGGTCGCGCTGATCATCCTGCTACCGGTCAGCATCGGCATGCTGGTGCGCGCGTTCGCCAGCGGATTCGCCTCGCGGATGGAGAGGCCGATCCGCTTACTGTCGGTGATCGTGCTGGTGCTGCTGATCGTCGCGGCCGTCGCCAGTACCTGGGACACGCTGCTGGCCTACTTCGCCGCGGTCGGCATCGCCTGCCTGCTGTTCAATCTGGTCAGCATGGGCGCCGGCTATGCGGCGCCGCGGGCGCTGAAACTGCCGCGGCGACAGGCGATCGCGATCGCGATGGAGATCGGCATCCACAACGGCACACTGGCGATCTTCATCGCGCTCAGCGTGCTCGGCAACGCGACGATGTCGGCGCCGGCCGCGGTCTACAGCCTGCTGATGTTCTTCACTGCTGCCGCCTTCGCCGCGTGGCTCAACCGGCCCGGCGCGCGCGACGCGAACGCGACTGCCTGAGGCGGTTGCAGGACGCGGCATACGCGGCAGACTGTGTGTCCGCCTGCCGCTGGAATGCCGATGCGCCCGTCCCTGCCCGCCTGTTCGCTCGCCACCTGTCTGCTGTCGGCGGCGCTGTCCGCCGGCGCCGCGGAACCGCCGCTGCCGCAACTCGAGGCCTACACGGTCGATGCGTCATGGCGGCAGCCCATCGCGCCCGTCCGCATCGCCGACCGCACCTGGCAGATCGGTACCGAAGGGCTGACCGCACTTCTGGTGATGACGGACGCGGGCGCCGTGCTGATCGATGGCGGCATGCCGCAGGCTGCGGATGCGCTGCTGGCGAACATGGAGCGGCTGAAGGTCGCGCCGGCAGATCTGCGCCTGCTGCTGTCGAGCCACGCGCATGCCGACCACGCCGGTCCGTTCGCCGCGCTCAAGCGCCGCACTGGTGCGCACCTCGTCGCCAATGCCGAATCGGCTGCGTTGTTCGCGCGTGGCGGTAGCGACGATCTGCACTTCGGCGACGAGATCACGTATCCGCCGGTGCAGACCGACCGCATCGTCATGGATCACGAAGTCGTGTCGCAGGGTGGCACCGACTTCACCGTGCACTTCATCCCCGGCCACACGCCCGGGAGCGTCGCGTGGACCTGGACCGATACCCGCGATGGCCGTCCGATACGTATCGCCTATGTCGACAGCCTCAGTGCGCCGGGCTACCGGTTGCAGGGCAATCCACGCTACCCGCGGCTGGTCGAGGACTACAGGCGCTCGTTCGACGTGGTCCGCGGCCTGCCCTGCGATCTGCTGCTGACGCCGCATCCCGGTGCGAGCGAGTGGAACTACGCGGCTGGCGATACGGCGGGCGCAAAGGCGTTGACGTGCGCGGCGTACGCGGAAGGCGCGGCGACGCGGTTCGAAGCGCAGCTCGCGGAAGAAAACGCGAAGTCGCTTTGAGTGCGCTGAAAAGGCGGGCAGCCGCCCTGGAACACGTCCCGATGCGATGACGGGCCATTCTCGCGCTTCATCCAAGCCGCAACGCCGCTCGACAACAGAAGGCCCCGCACGTGCGGGGCCTTCTGCGTTGCGTCACGCGATGCGTGGACTCACTCGCCGCTGCCGAAGCTCCCGTAGGTCTTCAGCTGATCGGCGACGGCCGCATCGCCGACCACGACGATGCTCTGCTGCTTCGGGTCGAAGAACTCGCGCGCGACCGACTGCACCTGCGCCGTGGTCACGTTGTTGACCTTGTCGACGTAGGTGCTGAGGTAGTCGGCCGGCCGGCCCAGCAGCCAGTTGCCGGCGAGCGCGGACGCGACCGCATACTGCAGCTGGTTCTGGAACAGGTAGGTGCCGGCGGTGAAGCGCTTGGCGCGCTGCAGTTCATCGGCCGGGACCGTCTGCTCGCGCATCGTCTCGAACTCCTTGAGGAATTCGCCGATCGCGGCTCCGGTCACTTCGTTGCGCACATCGGCCTGGGCCTGGAACGATCCGCCCTCCGCGCGCAGACCGAAGCTGCTGCCGGCGCCGTAGGTATAGCCCTTGTCCTCACGCAGATTGCGCATCAGCCGGCTGTCGAAGCCGCCGCCGAGGATCGTATTGGCAAGCGCTGCGGGAATCGCGCGGTCGTCGTCCGCGTCGAAGGCCGGACGGCCGATGCGCACCGCCGATTGCACGCTGTTCTGGCGCGGCACCAGCACGAACTGCGGGCCCTTCGGATACGCCGGCGCCGCGACCCCGGCGATCGGATCGCCACTGCCCTGCCAGTTGCCGAACATCGACTCGGCCAGCGCCTTCGCGGCGTCCGGCGTCACCGGTCCTGCGATCACCAGCAGTGCGTGGTCGGGCCGGAAGCGGGCGGCATGCGCGGCCTGCAGGCCGGCGATGTCGGTGCCGTTGATCGCGGCTTCGGTGGGCAGTGTGTTGCCGTAGGGATGTTCGCCGAACAGCACGCGCCCCATCGCACGATTGGCCTGGTAGCTCGGCTGCGCCTGCATGGCTTTCAGGCCCTGCAATGCATTGGTCTTCGCCAGTTGCACTTCATTGGCCGGGAACGCCGGATTGCGCACCACGTCGGCGAACAACGCCGCCAACGGCTGCGCCGACGACGACAGGCCCGACGCGCTGACGAACAGGCCGTCGTTGCTCGCGGTCGCGCCGATCGAGCCGCCGAGGCGGTCGAGTTCCTCGGCGATCTGCACCGAGCTGCGCGTGGCCGTGCCTTCGCGCAGCAGGCCGGCAAGCAGGTTCGACATGCCCGGCAACTGCGACGGATCGCTGGCAAGACCGCCGCGTACGGCGAGCACGTAGTCGACACGCGGCAGGCCGCCCTGGCGCGGCAGCACCCAGACGGTCAGCCCGTTGTCGAGCCTGTGTTCGACGAGGCCGAGCTCGGGCAGCGGCTTGTCGTCGCCGTAATCGGGCAGACCCGCGGGCAACTCGGTCGGTGGCGCGGTGGTGGGCGGTGCGCCGGCGGCGGCCGGCTGCTGCGCGTAGGCCGCGCTGGCGAACAGGCAGGCGCCGAGCGCCAGTGCGAGCGGACGCAGGCCGCGGGCCGGAATGTGGTGCTTGTCCATGTCGATCTCCTCAGTCCTGCGCCGGTGCGGCAGCGGGCGCCGGCGCGGCCGGCGGGGCGATGCCGCGTGCAGGCGCCATCGCGGCGGGCACGCGGTCGATGACGGTGCGATTGGCATCGGTCAGATAGGTCTTCGCCACACGCTGCACGTCGGCGACGGTCACCGTCTGCACCCACTCGGGCACCTTGTTGAGCGTCTCCGCATCGCCCCACAACAGCTGCGCCTTGGCAAGCTCGTCGGCGCGCGAGATGAAGGGCTCGAGGCCATTGACGTAATCGGCGAGCAGCTTGGTCTTGGCGGCGGCCAGCGTGTCGACCGGTACGCCCTCGGCGACGATGCGCGCGACTTCCTCGTTGACTGCACCAAGCACCGCGTCCGGCTCGACATTGGGCTTGTACAGCGCGAACAGCGTCAGCAGCGTTGGGCCGTCGTAGTCCCAGGCGTGACCCAGCGGCCAGCCGAGGCCGCCCTCGATGTTGAGCAGTTGCTCGCGGCCCTTGACCAGTCCCTGGTACAGGCGCGAGGCGTCACCACCGGCCAGCAGCTGCGAAAGCACCGCCATCGGTGCGTGGTCGGCGTGGCCGCGCGCGGGCATCTTCCAGCCCACCGCGAGCGCCGGCACCTGCGCCAGCGCATCGCCTTGTGCTTCGCGCCTGCCTTCGGTGTTCAGCGGTTCGGACACGTCCGGACGTGCGGGCGTCGCACGCGACGGGATGTCGCCGAAATATTCCTCGACCAGTGCAAAGGCCTCTTCGGCCGAGATGTCACCGGCGATGCCGATGACCGCATTGTTCGGGCCGTAGTAATCGCGGTGGAAGGATTCGACATCGGCGAGCGTCGCGCCTTCGAGATCCTTGAAGCTGCCGTAGCCGTCGTGCGCGTTCGCCCACTTGGAGAACGCCAGCCGGTTGATGTCGAACACGAAGAACAGGCCGTAGGGCTGGTTCTGCACGTTGACGCGGATCTCTTCCTTGACCACGTCCTGCTGGTTTTTGAGGTTCTCCGCAGAGAAATCCAGCGTCTTCATGCGGTCCGCCTCGAGCCACAGGATCGGCGCGAGCGCAGAGACCGGCGCGGTCTCGATGTAGTTGGTGTAGTCGGGACGCGTGGAGCCGTTGAGCCGGCCACCGCCGCCCTGGATCACGCGATCGAAGGTGCCCTTGGGCGCGACCGGGGTGCCCTGGAACATCAGGTGTTCGAACAGGTGCGCGAAGCCGGTGCGGTTCTCGGGCTCGAGGCGCATGCCCACGTGATAGACCACGCTGACGCCGACGGTCGGCGAGCTGCGGTCTTCGGACACGACGACGGTCAGGCCGTTGTCGAGCTTCCTGGTTTCGATCGGCAGACGCCAGTCGGCCTGTTGCGCGGCCGCGGGCGCGGCCAGCATCGCGAGCAGCACACATGTGCCACCCAGTCCTGCGAGTCGTTTCATGGTGGGTTCCCTGTCCGCCCCGCTCCCCGGGGCACGAACCCCGACTATAAGTCGCGAGGCCGTGCGCGTGGGTGCAGGCGGTCAGGCGGGTCCGGCCACCTCGATCGCAGCGCTGCCGGAGCACGCTGGCGTGCGCGCGGTGCTACTTCCGTGCGTCGACTTCCGCTTCCGGATCGTCGAGTCCGACATTGCTGCGGGCCGACTCGTAGACCTCTCGATCTAGCAGCCCGGTCTCGCGTGCGACGAGTACCGGCACCAGCATCTGTCCGGTGACGTTGGTCATCGTGCGCATCATGTCGAGGATACGGTCGATCGCCAGCAGCAGTCCGAGGCCTTCGAGCGGCAGTCCGGCCGCCGACAGCACCACCGTCGCCATGACCACCGCCGTGCCCGGCACGCCCGCAGTGCCGAAGCTGCCGAGCACCGAGGCCAGCAGGATCGCCGCGTACTGGGCGAAGCTCAGTTCGATGCCGAAGTACTGCGCGATGAATACCGACGCGAGCGTCGGATAGATCGCGCCGCAGCCGTCCATCTTGATCGTCGCGCCCAGCGGCACGGCGAATGCGGCGTAGTCGCGATTGACGCCTAGGTTGTGGGTGACCGCACGGATCGCAACCGGCATCGACGCCAGGCTCGACGAGCTGACGAATGCGACCTGCATACCGGGCGCCGCGCCGCGGAAGAACTTCAGCGGATTGAGGCCGTGCGTGAGCAACAGGCCGCCGTAGACGAAGACGATGTGCACCGCGCAGGCGACGTACAACGCGATGACGAAGCTGCCCAGCGGCAGCAGACGTTCGAAGCCGTAGGTGCCCACCAATGCGGCGATCAGACCGAAGGTGCCGAGCGGCGTGAGTTCCAGCACGAAGCGCGTGACCTGGATCATCGCGTCGGATGCCTGTCCGACCAGCGCGCGCAGCGCCGCGACACGCTCGCCCAGCTTCACCAGCGCGAAGCCGAGCAGGCCGGCGAAGAAGATCACCTGCAGGATCTTGCCTTCCGACAACGCGGCGAATGGATTGGTCGGCACCACGTTGAGCAGCACTTCGACCGGCGTCGGCACTTCGCGCACCGTGTAATCCGCGGCCGCGGTCAGCGAACCGGCTTCGATGCTCAGGCCCGGATTGAAGGTGTAGGCGACGGCGAAGCCCACGCCGACTGCGAGCACCGCGGTCGCGGCGAACCACCCGAAGGTGCGCCCACCGAGCGCGGCGATGGACTGCTGTCCGTGCAGCGCAGCGACCGCGTTGATCACCGCGAAGAACACCAGTGGCACCGCGATCATGCGGATCAGATTCACGTACAGCGTGCCCAGGGGCTGCAGCCACGTACCGGCCGCGGGCCCCATCAGCCAGCCGACCAGCGCGCCGAGCACGAACGCGCCCAGCACCCGCTGCCAGAACGGAATCCGGAACCACCAGGCCAGAGCATTCATTCGAGGGTTGTCCGCGACATCAACAGGCGACGATACGTGACGCCATCCATGCTGGCGATGCCGGCACCGGGACGCCAGCGTCCCACATACGGAACGCTGGAAGCGGTGTCGTCGCACCGCGCGTGCGGCAATCGAAACGCCGCGACCGTGGCTCCGCCGTGAAGCTGAAATGCGAGATAGGCATAATTGCGCGGCGTTTTTCCCGGAATCCCCTGCCCCATGCGCTTTCTGACTGCAGGCCTCGCCTGCTCGCTGACCCTGCTTTGCGCCGCGTGCGCGTCCTCCGGCACCTACACCGCCGGCCATGTCGGACCGATCGATGTGCCGCCTGCCGCCTCCCGCGCGGATGAGACCGCGCAGTGGTGGTATCGCAGCGGCGCCGCGCGCGCGGCCGGAAACGGCGCGATGGGCGGCAACGCCAAGAACGTCATCGTCTTCCTCGGCGACGGCATGAGCCTGACCACGGTCGCGGCGGCGCGCATTCTCGAAGGCCAGCGGCTGGGCGGCAGCGGCGAGGAGCACGCGCTGAGCTGGGAGCAGTTCCCGGCCACCGGTCTGTCCAAGACCTACAACACCGATTCGCAGACGCCCGATTCGGCCGGCACGATGACCGCGGTCGCGACCGGCGTGAAGTCGCACATGGGCGCGATCGGCGTCTCGTCCGGAAAGCGCTTCGATTGCGAGGACAGCCGCCAGCGCCACGTGCAGTCCTGGCTGCGCCTGGCCAGTGATGCCGGTCTGGACACCGGCATCGTCACCACCGCGCGTCTTACCCACGCCACGCCCGCGGCGACCTACGCGCACGTGCCGGACCGCAACTGGGAAAACGATGTCGATGTGCCGGACGAAGCGCGCGCGCAGGGCTGCCGCGACATTGCACAGCAGATCCTCGACTTCGCACCGGGTCGCGCGCCGAAGGTGCTGATGGGCGGCGGTCGCGGCAACTTCCTGCCTGCGGGCGAGCGCGATCCCGAGTACGACGACAAGGTCGGCCAGCGTCTCGACGGCCGCGACCTCACCGCCGAGTGGCGCGCGGCGAATCCCGGCGGCGCGTTCGTCTGGAACACCGCGCAGCTGCGCGCAGCGCAAGATGCCGATGCGGTGTTCGGACTGTTCGAACCCGACCACATGCAGTACGAGCACGACCGCAACCAGGGAGATGACGGCGAACCGGATCTCGCCGAGATGACCCGCTTCGCGATCGAGCGTCTGGCTCGCGACGGCAAGGGCTACGTGCTGCTGGTCGAGGGCGGGCGCATCGACCACGCCAACCACGAGGGCAACGCCTACCGCGCGCTCGACGAGACCGTCGCGATGTCGCGTGCGGTCCAGGCCGCGGCCGAGGCGACGTCCGCCGAGGACACACTGATCCTCGTCACCGCCGACCATTCGCACACGCTGAACTTCGTCGGCTATCCGACCCGCGGCAATCCGATCCTGGGCAAGGTACGCGGCCGGGTCAGCGAGGACGACGATCCGAACGCCTACGCGCTCGACGCGACCGGCCTGCCCTACACCACGCTGGTCTATGCCAACGGTCCGGGTTACACCGGCGCCAGCAACCAGCAGCCGGCCGGCCCGAAGGTCCATTACCACAAGCCCAGCAGCTTCGAGCCGTCCGACGGCCGACCGGACCTGCGCGAGGTCGACACCGAGCATCCGGACTTCATGCAGGAAGCGCTGGTGCCGATGCGCAGCGAATCGCACGGCGGCGACGACGTCGGCATCTGGGCGCGCGGCCCCGGCAGCGACGCGGTCCGCGGCACGGTCGAGCAGAACGTGATCTATCACCTGATCGTGCAGGCCACGCCTGCATTGCGCGCGCAGCTGTGCGCGACCGGACACTGCAATGCCGATGGCGTGCCGGTGGACCTGCCGGTAATGACGCCGGTGGACGCGCCGGTGCGCGCGGCCGACTGAGGCCGACGCCATTGATCCGTACGCGATCGGCCCACCCGATCGCGTACGGAGCGTTCCACGTACGGCATCCTGCCTCGCCCGAAAGTACGACGCGCCCCGCAACATCGACGGGCTAAGCTGGCCGCATCCCCATTCGAAGCGGAGCGGCACCCATGAATCGACTCGACGGCAAGGTCTGCGTGGTCACCGGCGCGGCCAGCGGCATCGGCAAGCGCATCGCCGAGATCTACGCCCAGGCGGGGGGCAAGGTCGTCATTGCCGACCTCAAGCTGGATGCGGCCGAAGCGACAGCCACCGAAATCCGCAATGCCGGCGGCGATGCGCTGGCCGTGGCGATGGACGTCACCGACGAGGCGCAGGTGGTCGACGGCATCGCCAAGGCCGTCGCGCACTACGGGCAGGTCGACGTGCTGGTGTCGAACGCCGGCATCCAGATCGTCAACAAGATCACGGATTTCAGTCTCGCAGACTGGAAGAAGATGCTTGCCATCCATCTCGACGGCGCGTTCCTGACCACGCGCGAATGCCTGCGCGACATGGAAACCCGCAAGACCGGCGGCGCGATCATCTACATGGGCTCGGTGCATTCGCACGCCGCGTCCAAACTCAAGGCGCCCTACGTCACCGCCAAGCACGGCCTGCTGGGCCTGGCCCGCACGGTCGCCAAGGAAGCCGCCGCCTATGGCGTGCGCGCCAACGTGATCTGCCCGGGCTTCGTGCGCACGCCACTGGTCGACAACCAGATTCCCGAGCAGGCCAAAGAGCTAGGCATCAGCGAAGAAGACGTGATCCAGAACGTGATGCTCAAGGACACGGTCGATGGCGAGTTCACCACCGTCGATGACGTGGCCAACGTCGCGCTGATGCTGGCCGCGTTCGAGACCAATGCGTTGACCGGCCAGAGTCTCGTCGTCAGCCACGGCTGGTACATGCAGTGAGCGAGGCCGCGGTCCGCCGGCACGTCGCGCGCTATCCCACCGTCGCCCTGGTGCTGCAGGGCGGCGGCGCGCTCGGCGCCTACCAGTGCGGCGTCTACGAACGTCTGCACGAAGCCGGCATCGCGCCGAACTGGTTTGCCGGTATCTCGATCGGCGCGATCAACGCCGCGATCCTCGCCGGCAACGCGCCCGAAAGCCGCATCGCGCAACTGCAGGCGTTCTGGCACACGATCACCGAGCCTGCCGGCCCGATGTCGCTGCCGGCATTGGCGATCCGCACCGCGATCGCCGGACTGCCCGAGGATCCGATGCTGCTGTCGTGGGCGCGCGGCATGAGCGCGATGGGCGCACTGCTGCAGGGTCAGCGTGGTTTCTTCGAAGCGCGGCCGATCTCGCCGCTGCTGTTGCCCGGCGATGGCAGCGATGCAGCGACGAGTTTCTACGACACATCGCCCTTGCGCGAAACGCTGCTGCGCTTCGTCGATTTCGACCGCATCAACCGCGACCGCGCTGTGCGCCTGACCGTTGGCGCGACCAGCGTGACCCGCGGCAATTTCCGTTATTTCGACAGTGCGCTGGAACCCATCCGCGTCGAGCACATCCTCGCCTCGGGCGCGCTGCCACCCGCGTTTCCGGCCGTCGAGATCGACGGCGAGCCGTACTGGGACGGCGGCATCGTCTCCAACACGCCGCTGGAATACATCCTTGACTGCCGCCCGCACGAGGACACGCTCGCCTTCCAGGTCGACCTTTGGAGCGCGCGCGGCGTGGCGCCGGCGTCGATGCTCGATGTGCTCGAGCGGATGAAGGACATCCGCTTCTCCAGCCGCACGCGCCACGGCACGCGCATGGTCGAGATGGCGCAGACCCTGCGTACGTCGTTGAAGGAACTGATCGAGCATCTGCCGGACCGCGTGCTGCCGGCGCATCTCGAAGAGGCGCTGTCGCCGTATCTCGACGACCGCGTCTTCAACGTGATCCACCTGATCTACCAGACCAAGCCGCACGAGCAGCAGAACAAGGACTACGCCTTCGGCCACATCCCGCTGCGCGAACACTGGGACAGCGGCCGGCGCGACATGGATCGCACGCTGGCGCATCCACGCTGGTTCGATCTGCCGGATCGCGCGAAGGGCGTGGCGACGCACGATATTCATCGGGCGCGATCGGACGACTGAGTGGGTGCGGATTCAGCGGGCTGGGCGGAGCGCAATGCCTGCAGAAGAGTACGCGCGAGCGTCGCCCCTCACCCCAACCCCTCTCCCGAGGGAGAGGGGCTCCTTACGGTTCGCGCGTTACTCTTCATGCGTCGATGCTCATGGATCATGCGCTGTTTGCAGGATGGGTAAAGCGCAGCGAAACCCGTCGAACCCGTTTCAGAACGGCTTCGCGAGCACCAGCCACACCACGCCGACCAGCAGCAGCACCGGGATTTCATTGAACCAGCGCAGGGCTTTCGTCGACGGCAACGCGCGGCCCTTGTCGACGCCCTTGAGCCAGCGTCCGGCGACGACGAAATGCACGATCAGCAGCACCACCAGCCCGAGCTTGGCGTGCAGCCAGCCGGCGCCGCCGCCCATCGGGGCCATCGTCGGGAAGTCGGTGATGAAGGTGTAGCCCATCCACAGAATCAGACCCAGCAGCAGCGCGAGGCCCAGCATCACGTGGCCGAAGCGGTACAGACGGCGGCCCATCAGCACCAGTCGTGCGCGCACGTCGACGGTGTCGCCGGCCTCGACAAGGTTGATCAGGATGCGCGGCAGGTAGAACGCCGCGGCGATCCACGCCATCACGAACACGAGATGGAAGGTCTTGACCCACAGATAGGCTTGCATCGCGCTGGCTCCCTCGGCTGACGGGCAAGGATCGCACGCCCGCGCGTGCGGTTCGCATCACGGATGCACGCTGCGACGTCGTGTCGCAGTCGTCTCCAGCCTAGAATGCGCGTCCCGCACCAGTCCGGCCTCTCGATGTCCAAGCAATACGACCGCGCCTACTTCGACCGCTGGTACCGCGCCGGCGACATCGGCGGGCCTGCGCGTCTCGCGCGCAAGGTCGCGCTCGCGGTCGCGACGGCCGAGTACCACCTGGAGCGCCCGCTGCGCACCGTGCTCGACATCGGCGCCGGCGAAGGGGCGTGGCGCGCGCCGCTGCTCAAGCTGCGTCCGAAGGCGCAGTACCTCGGCTTCGATGCCAGTGAGTACGCGGTGTCGCGCTTCGGTCGTGCGCGCAATCTGCATCACGCACGCTTCGCCGATTTCGAAATGCTGCGGCCCTGCCAGCCGGTCGATCTGCTGATCTGCAGCGACGTGTTGCATTACCTCGACACGCGCGAACTCGACCGCGGCCTGCCCGGCCTGGCCGAGCTCACCGGCGGCGTCGCGTTCCTTGAATGCTTCGCCCGCGAAGACGGTGCCGAAGGCGACGACGACGGTTTCAAGCAGCGCCCTGCGCGCTTCTACAGGGAACGTTTCGCCGCCGCCGGCTTCCGCGCACTGGGCTCGCATTGCTGGCTGTCGCCGCAGCTGGCCGACGCCGCCACGGCGCTCGAAACCGCCTGATCCTGCGCCCGCGCGTCACCTGAATCCTGCCCGCTGCTGCCCCGGCCGTTCACGGCCGATGCGCTATGCTGCGCCGCAGCAACACCACTGACCGGAATGCCGATGCTGTTCTACCAACTGCACGAAATGGGCCGCGCCTGGATGAAGCCGTGGACGCTGCTGGCCGACGCGAACGCCAAGGCGTTCGGCGCCGACAGCACCTGGCTGTCCAACCTGCCCGGCGCCGAGCAGCTCTCCGCCGCCAACGAGCTGCTGTACCGCATCGGCAAGGATTACGAGAAGCCGGCGTTCGACATCCATGCCGTCGAGAACGACGACAACGACCGCACCTATCCGGTCGTACAGCTCGACGCGCTGGTGAAGCCGTTCTGCAAGCTGCTGCGCTTCAAGCGCTACACCGATGATCCGGCGCATCTGGAAGTCATCAAGGCGCAGCCCACCGTGCTCGTTGTCGCCCCGCTGTCGGGCCACCATTCGACGCTGCTGCGCGACACCGTGCGCACGCTGCTGCGCGACCACAAGGTCTACGTCACCGACTGGATCGACGCGCGCATGGTGCCGGCCGACGCCGGTGCGTTCTCGCTCGACGACTACATCGCCTACATCGAGGACTTCATCCGCCACATCGGCGCCGAAGACCTCCACGTGGTCAGCGTGTGCCAGCCGACCGTGCCGGTGCTCGCCGCGGTCTCGCTGATGGCCGGTCGCGGTGAGGCCACGCCGCGTTCGCTGGTGATGATGGGCGGTCCGATCGACACCCGGGAGTCGCCGACTGCGGTCAACAACCTCGCGACCGAGAAGCCGCACGCCTGGTTCGAACAGAACGTGATCCATCCGGTGCCGATGAACTATCCGGGCCGCGGTCGTCTGGTGTATCCGGGCTTCCTGCAGCACATGGGCTTCATGGCGATGAATCCCGAACGCCATCTCGAATCGCACTGGGATTTCTACCGCGATCTGGTCAAGGGCGACGACGACGACGCGCAGTCGCACCGCCGCTTCTACGACGAATACAACGCCGTGCTCGACATGCCGGCCGAGTATTACCTCGACACGATCCGCATCGTGTTCCAGGAGCATCTGCTGCCGCGCGGCAAGTGGGTCGTCGCCGGCGAGCGCGTGGATCCGTCGAAGATCACCGGCACCGCGCTGCTGACGATCGAAGGCGAGCTCGACGACATTTCCGGTGAAGGCCAGACCCGCGCCGCGCACACGCTGTGCACCGGCGTCTCCGAAGCCGACCGCGCGCATCTGACCGTCGAAGGCGCCGGCCATTACGGTATCTTCAGTGGCCGCCGCTGGCGCACCCAGGTGTATCCGCAGGTGCGCGCGTTCATCGCATCGCATGCGCAGGGCGCGAGCCCGGCACAGGCGAAGCCGGCAGCGAAGACCGCACGCAAGAAAGCCGCGAAGCGGACGACGAAGAAGACGACCTGATCCCGCGCGCCACGCAAGCGCGGATCACGCAGACAAAAAGGCGCGCCGGTCGAAACCGGCGCGCCTTTTTCGTGGATCGGAAGAACGGTTGCTCAGCTGTACTGCGCCGTCTTGACCAGCAGGTGCTTGGCGATGCCGCCGTGCATGCGGCCGATGCCGCGGAACAGGTGCAGGCTGGCGAACAGGGTCAGCACGCCGGTCACCAGCAGCAGCGGGGTCGCGATCAGCGGGAAGGACGTCGACAAGCCCGAATCGTTGGACCAGTTCAGTACCGACCAGCCGTAGTTGCTGACGCCCGCTGTCGCCATGCCCGTCCACACCAGCAGTGGCGCGGCGATCATGCTCAGCGACAGCGACAGCAGCGTCACGTTGATCGTGAAGTAGACGATGCCCAGCGGCAGCATCAGCAGCAGGTAGAACAGCGTGCTCCAGGTGCGCACGTCGGTGAACATGTCGCCGATGCGCTGCAGCCAGTTGCGCCCGCGCGCCGAATACAGCGGCCTGCGCGGCATGCGCTCGCCGAGCATCACTTCGACCAGGCGGCCTTCGACCAGCGACAGCAGCCGCACCGACCCGAAGAACAGGATCAGCAGCGGAATGCCGATCAGCACGACCACCAGGCTCAGCGACACCGACAGGCCGGTCACCACCCAGGTGAAATAGAAGATGCCCGTCGCCAGCGACAGCACCATGTAGAACATCGACGCATAGGTGCGCGGGTCCGCGGCGACACCGAAGAAGCGGCCGACCAGCGACGTGCGTGGCTTCGGCGCCGGCGGCCGCAGCGCGGTCTGCACTTTGACCTCGGTGTCGCGGTAGATGTCGGCCACTTCGTCCGGCGCGCCGTAGCTCGATGCGACCGAAGCGATGACCTCGGCTTCCGAACGACCCGGTTGTTCGGCCAGTTCCGAGCGCAGGTATTCCTCGGCGTCGTAGAGCGCGTCCTGCACGAGTGCGGGATCGGCGCCGGTGAGCGCGACGCGAAGTTGCTCGAGATATTCGGGAATGCTTTGCGGTGGGCGGTGCATGTTCATTCGCAGGCTGCTCATTGACTGATCCCCTCCAGGACGGCGTCGACGGAATCCCGTGTGGCCCGCCAGGCGGCGGTCCAGTGCTGCAGGGTGGTCCGCCCTGCCTCGGTGATGCGGTAGTAACGGCGCGGCGGTCCGGCGACGGACGGTTCCACGTGACTGTCGAGCAGCCCGGCCGCGCTGAGATTGCGCAGCACCGGATACAGCGCGCTCTGTTTGCCGCTGAGCACGCCGTCGAGCGATTCGAGACGCTTGGCGATCTGGTAGCCGTACATCGGCTCGCCCGCGCTGCCCAGTACCGCCAGCAACGCCAGCGACACCGTGCCCGCGCTCAGCTCCTTCTGGAACTTGCGCAGCTGCAGATCGCTGTCATCAGGGGCGTCGGCCATGGGCCACCTCCGCTAGGTTGATCCAGATACTAGTACGGACTTCGCTATAGCGGATGTGCCGGTAGTCACGCAGACCATCGACTCGGCCACAATCGGGGTCTGTTTTCCGGGGAATCCATCCATGCGCCAGCTGTCGCGTCACGCCCTGTCCGCCACCCTCGCCGCCTGCGTGCTCGCGCTGGCCGGCTGCGCCACGTCCGGCGCACCAGCGACCGTCGAGACCCGTTCCACACAGGAACTGCTGGATGCCTCCACGCCTGAGGACTGGCGCACGCCCGACCCGGCCAACCTGCTGTACATGGACGTCGACGGCGGCCGCGTGGTGATCGAACTGGCGCCGGCGTTCGCGCCCGAACACGTCGCCAACATCCGCACCCTCGCCCGCGGCGGCTTCTGGAACGGACTCACCCTGTACCGCTCGCAGGACAACTTCGTCGTGCAGTTCGGCGACATCACCGAGGACGGCGCACCCGGCAAGCCGATCGGCAGCGCACGCGCGAAGTTACCGGCCGAGTTCGATCGCGCGTCGGCCGGTCTCGCCTTCCACGCGCTGCCCGACCCCGACGGCTGGGCGGCGCAGGCCGGTTTCGCCGACGGCTTTCCGGCCGCGCGCGACGACCGCAACGGCGCCGGCCGCGCGTGGCTCGCGCATTGCTATGGCACGCTGGGCGCGGGCCGCGACATGGCGCCCGATTCCAGCAACGGCACCGAGCTCTACATCGTCACCGGCCAATCGCCGCGCCAGCTCGATCGCAACATCACCACGGTCGGCCGCGTGCTGCAGGGCATGGAACTGCTGAGCGTGCTGCCACGTGGGACCGGTCCGCTGGGTTTCTACGAGGATCCGAAGCAGCGCACGCCGATCCGCCGCATCCGCCTCGCCTCCGAAGTACCAGCAAACCAGCGCACGCCGCTGCAGGTGCTGCGCACCGACACGCCGCTGTTCGACGCCGTCGTGGAATCGCGCCGCAACCGCCGCGACGACTGGTACGTGCGCCCGGCCGGGCACATCGACCTGTGCAACATCAGCGTGCCGGTGCGCACGCCGCCGGCGGGCTGATCACGATGCGCATCGAGACCGAACGCCTGCTGTTGCGTCCGCACACGATCGAGGACTTCGACGCGCTGCGGGCGATGATCCGCGACCCCGAGGTGATGCGGCACATCACCTCGATCGTGCCCAGCGACGAGGACATCTGGAACCGGCTGCTGCGCTACATCGGCCACTGGACCGCGTTCGGCTTCGGCATCTTCGCGGTGATCGAACGCGAAACCGGCCGCAACGTCGGCGGCGCCGGCTTCGCGGATTTCCGTCGCGATCTGGGCGATGCGTTTTCCGCCTCGCCCGAGGGTGCCTGGGTGTTCGCCAAGGAAGCGCACGGTCGCGGTATCGCGTCGGAGGCCACGCAGGCGATGCACACCTGGTTCGACGCACAGCCCTTCGGCGGGCGCAGCGTCTGCATCATCAATCCGGACAACGCGCCGTCGCGGACACTGGCCGGCAAGCTCGGCTATGTCGAAACGGGTCCGACGCAGTACCACGATCAGACCATATTGACCTTCGAGCGCCTGCGGCCGCGCGCCTGATCAGGCGTCGCGGCGGCTGTCGTCGCTGCCCAGCGCCTGGTGCTGGAACAGACACATGCGGATCGCGCTGCGATAGCGGCCATCGCTGAAGAACTCGTCGACCAGCACGCCTTCGCGCTGCAAATCCAGCGACTCGTACACGTGAATCGCCGCGGCGTTGTCCACGTCGACCAGCAGGTACAGCTTGTAGAGATTGAGCACGCGGAACGCGTAGGCGATCGCCAGCGACGTTGCCGGTCGCGCGTAACCGCGGCCCTGATACGCGGGCGAAATCATGATCGCGAACTCGGCGCGCCGGTGCAGATGATCGATCTCGACCAGCTCCACCATGCCCACGCGCGCGTGGCTGCCGTCTTCGACGATGAAGCGCCGTTCGCTCTGGTCATGAATATGTTTGCGGAACAGTTCCTCGAGTTCGACGAAGGACTCGTAGGGCTCTTCGAACCAGTAGCTCATCACCGTGCGGTTGTTGTTGAGCTCGTGGACGAAATGCAGGTCGCCGCGTTCGAGTGGGCGCAGCAGCACCGGCAACTGTTCGTCGGCGGTTCCGGTCGTGGGCGCGTTCGCATTCATGGGCATGAGCCTACGCCCCGCCGGTGACAAAGGCGTGTGTCGTCACGTGGGCTTTCCGTTTCGCTGCCTAGCCTGCACGTCATCCCCCGTACCTCAAGGAAACGAAATGCCCATGCTCCGCATCCGCCTCACCGGCAGCGACGACACCGCACGCGCGGTGATCAATCTCCTGTCGAGCGTGGAGGGCATCGAGCACGTCGAGGAAATCGACGACCTGATGCCGCACATGGACGATGCCGATTCCAGCTCCGCCGGTCTCAGCGATGTCGCCGGACCGAAGATGCACGAGATCGAAGTCGAGGTCGGCAATCCCTCGACCGAGCGCAAGGTGCGCGAAGCGATCGAAGCGCTGGCCTTCGATCTCGACGCCGTCGTCGAGTTCGAGACCGAAGAAGAAGGCTGAGCCCGCACACCGCGCGCGGCGGCGGGCTCGCTGGACTCAGCTCGCCGCCGGCAATGCCTCGATCAGCTTGGCCATGCGCTCGCGCTGCGCGGTATCCGGCAGCCGACCACGGCCCGCGCCGAGATTGTCGATCAGGTTCGAGGCGCGACTCGTCGCCGGCGTCGCGCACGTGACCGCAGGATGCGACAGCACGAATTTCAGGAAGAACTGGCCCCACGTGGCCGCATCGAACTCCGCGGCCCAGTCCGGCACCGGCGTCTCGCCGACGCGACGCCACAGCCGCGTCCGTCCGAACGGCGCGTAGACCAGCACACCGATACCGCGCTCGGCGGCCAGCGGCAGGATCGTCTCTTCGACGTCGCGGTTGTCGATCGCGTAATCCACGCCGATGAAATCCAGCGGCTCGTTGCGCATCGTCTCGATCAGCTTCGGATACGCCGGCTTGCTGGTCGACGTGACGCCGATGTAGCGCACGCGCTTGGCCTCTTTCAGTTCCTTGAGGATGCCGAGCTGGGTCGGCACGTCGCCGAGGTTGTGCACCTGGATCAGATCGATCGTGTCGCGGCCCAGGCGCGAGAACGAGGCTTCGATCTGCGCGCGCGCCGCGGCCGGGTCGGCCTTCGCATCCGCCTCGCGACCGGCGACATTGACCTTGGTCGCCCAGAACACGCGATCGGCGATGCCCAGATCCTGCACCGCCTTGCCAGCGACTTCTTCAGAGGCGCCGTAGCTGGGCGCGGTGTCGAACACGGCGCCGCCCTGATCGACCAGTGCACGCAGGACTTCATTGAGCGCGGATGCATCGTCACGGGCGGTCGACGAGAACGTCGCCGAACTACCGAGACCGACGACGGGAATCCGCTGGCCGCTCGACGGAATCGGACGCGTCAGCAGTGGCGCGGGCGTAGCGGCGAACAGCGCGCCGGGCAATGCCAGCGACAGGCCGGCACCGAGTGAGAGTTTCAGGGCATCGCGACGGGTGACCATGGCGTCCTCCTTGCATGGATGGCGCAGGCCGGGCCTGCGTCGGAAACCGGCGCGGTGCTGGATCACGCGCTGCGCGCACGGAATGCCGGCTGAAATGCGGCGTCCCGAGTCTGCAGGACCCCACCGCGTCGGGCAACCGACACGCGCTCGAGGCGATCAGCCGCGGCGACGTCGCCGCCACAGCGCGCGCAGCAGGGCGAACAGCGCGACACCGACGATCGCCAACGGGAACAGGAACGCAGTCGCGCGGATCGTCCAGGCGGTGCCGGTGGCCAGCGTGCCGCCGAACTCACGGAACGCCATTGCGATCTCGCTGCGGCCCTGCTCGCCGTCGCGCGCGCGCAGCTGCACGGTCAACAGTTGCGTATCGATGCGCCGGCGATGCTGGGCGCCATCGCGACGCGCGGCCTCGATCTGCGCTTCGGTCGCGGCGATGCGCTCAGACAACGCGATCATGTCGGCCACGGAGAGATCGCGCCGCGCTTCGAACGCCTGCAGTCGCGCCATCTCCTTCGTGAGCCGGTCCTGCTCGGTGCTGTTGTCGCGTACGACGACGGCGAGATCTTCTGCACGCGTGCTGCGCTCGCCGGCCTCACCACCCTCGCCTGCCAACGCGATCATCGGTTCGATGCCCGCAGGCGCCATACGCACCACCGCACGCGCGGACGGGCGATCGCCGGCCGACTGCTGCGCTTCGATCAGCGTGCACGCACCGAAGCGCGCATCGCGGCACGCGGCCTGGATCGCCTGCAGCCGCGGCACGATCATCGCCCCGTCCAGCTGTACGCCGACGCTGTGTTCGTAGGCCAGCAGGGCATCGGCGTTTTCTGCCTGCGCGTTGGCGCTCTCGGTATAGGCCATGCCGTCCGAATATGCGTTCGGATTCGAGCAACCGGTGGTCAACGCGCCTGAGAGCGCGAGCACGCCGATCCAACGCAGTCGCGCACGACTCACAGGCGTGCCCCATCGATCTGCACGATCTTCAGCGCCGCGAGATCGATCCCGTCGACGCAGCGCACATTGATGCAGGCCATTTCCACGCCGTCCGGACCCACGCCGCGGCTGTATGGCGCGATGCCGCAGGTGCCGCAGAAGTGATGCGCGATGTTGTGGGTGTTGAAGCGATAGGTCTGCGGCGTGCCGGTGCCGATTTCGCGCAGTGCGTCGGCGGCCACGAATGCCAGCAGGCCGCCGCGCCGGCGGCACATCGAGCAGTTGCAGTCGTAGGCCTCGGCGATGTCGCCGTCCAGTTCGAACGCCAGGCTGCCGCAGTGGCAGCGCCCCGTATGCGCCATCGTCGTCTCTCCGGTTTGTGCCGCGGGATTATGCGCCTGGTGAAGGCGCCGGCACTCGGGTACGGCCGATGCGCGCACGGCCGAGCGCCCACAGCGCAGCGGTGACGCACAACCAGGCCAGCAGCCACGGCCAGGCGCGGCCCGGGCGTGTTGCCGCCATCGTGTCGGGCGTCGCGTCCGATGCGCGCACCAGCGCCGATGCGCGCACCAGCGCCTGCGTCGCGCTCTGCAACGAAGCGACGTGGAGACCCGCGGCGGCACCGTCTGCGCGGACCAGAAACGGCCAGCCGCCGGCGCCAGATTCAATGCGATGCCAGCCCGCCACCGTCGGCCAGATGCCGGCGCAGCCGTTCGCCGCGGGATCGGGGACCGGCGCGATCGTCGCGCCGTCGGGCGCATGGACGCGTGCATCGTCGTCCAGCCCGCAGACCATCGAACGCGTGCCCACTCGGAATTCGCCGTCGAAACGCGGTGGCTGCACGTCACCGGCGCGCGCGAGCGCGGCCGCCCAACCGCTCCACAACCCTGCGTGCAGATCGCCGCGCCCGGCCAGCGGCAGCTGCCAGCTGTCGGCCAGCGTGACCACACCGAGCCGTCCTTGCCCGACCGCCTGCCAGCGCATCATCCCGGACGGCCCATCGCCGTGCGCTGGTGCGCCACCCGACAACGGCAGATACGCGAGCGTCGGTGCCGCTTCGCCGGCCAGCAATGGATCGAAGGGCGCGTCGTCGCTGCCCGGACCCATCCACGCGCGCAGCCGCGCGACATCGTCGGGGCCGACGTCCGGCTGCCAGTCGACGGCGCGCCCCGCCTCGATCGTCAGACCTGCGCCGCGCAGCCAGCCACGCAAAGCCGCAGATGGCGTCTGCGGCGCATGGATCAGCACGCCCAGACCACCACGCACGGCCGTCAGCAGCGACGCACGCGCGCCGGCACCGAGGCCGTCCCAAGCGCGTGCGTCGAGCAACACCAGATCCTGCGCGGCGAGCGATGCGGCATCGAAGGCCGGCGCATCGCCCACACCTGCACCGCCGCCAAAGGTCGTGCGCCAACGCAAGATGAGGCCCGCATCCTCGGCCCAGCGACGCAGGGCACGCATATCCGGATTCGGAGAGCCCGCGACCAGCAGCACGCGCAGCGGCGCTGCCGCGTCGACGATCACCGGCACCTGCACGCGCTCGATCTCGCGCGCGTCCGCGTCGTGCACGACGACATCGAACAGGGTCGCGCCTGCATCGCGCGCGGACGCAGCCAACAGGAAGCGTCCGGCGTCGTCGGCCTCCACGTTCGACACGAGGCGGCCTGCGGGATCCATCAGCGACACGCGTGCCGCTTCGATCCGCGCCACGCGGCCGCGCACCTCGAAACGCGCACCGGCGCCCGTGTGGTCCGGTGCGACGAGTTCGACGAATCCGGCAGGCGCTTCGGCCGGCACGAATGCGAGCGCGCGACCGTCGACCGCATCGCGATCGCGCGCTTCGAGTCCGTGACCGAGTACGACCAGTGCGCGCGCATCGGGATGACGACGCAATGCGGTCGCCAGATCCGGCATGCGCTCCGCGCTCGGCGGCACGTCGCCGGATTCCGGCAAGGCGACGACAACCTCGGCCGCCGGTACTGCAAGCCCGTCCGCGCCGGCGGTCAGCACGGCGAGCGTGCCGCGCTCGACCGCGACGGGCGGCGGCAACAGCCCGCGATACAGCAGGAACGTCGATCCCAGCGTCATTGCGATGAGCACACACGTGCGCCACACGGCAGGACGTGCGTCGGGCGTCGCGCGCAGATGTCCCACCACGAGGCGCAGCACCGCGAGTGCGGCACCGACGACGAGCACGATGAGCAGCCAGCGATCCGGGTTCATGGTGCATCCGCCTGCAGCGCTTCGAGATAACGCGTGCCCATCGCATCGGGCGCTGCACGCCGCGCGGGCGCCGGGAGCGGTCGCTGCAGCACGCGCCACAGCTGTCCACGCAGCGACTGGCGGCAGTCGGCGCAGGCCGCGTCGCGACGCAACGCATCGACGGCGGCCAGCAGCGCGAGCGGATCGTCGACCTGGCGCGGATGCGCCTGCGCCCAGCTGATCAACGCATCGAGATCCGGCGCATCGTTCCACGCAAGCGCGCGCCAGGCGTTTGCGGGTGCTGCGTCGGTGTCCACGTCCGGCGCTGGCACGGCACGCGGCGCGATGCCGTCGCGATCGCCACCGAGGCGGCGCGTGGGATCGACGGGTGGCAACGAGGATCCGACACGCGCCAGATAGATGCGATCGGCTTCCTGCACCTGTTTGATCAGCTCCAGCGCGCGGTTCGCATGCGGCAACGCCTCACGCGGCGCGGCCTGGCGCAGGTGCAGTTCGGATTGCCACATCGCCTGCAGCGCGCCGCGCAGGATCTCGCGCGTCTTCGGATCGAGGAGTGTCGCGGCTTCCGGCAGATCGTGGGTGTGGCCGAACGTCGCCAGCACGTCGTCGGCGCGACCGAAGGTCATCGCGTCCTGCGGTGCATGGTCGTGGTCGTGGTGCGTGGCCGCGCCCTGTACAGCGGGCGCATCGTCGTGCGCGTGATCGTCATCGTCGTGCGTGTCCACCACCGGCGTATCGGTCTGGCCGAAGTCGTCGATCGGCAGCGGTTTGCGCGGTGGTGGAGGCGGCGCTTCGGCATCGTCGGTGGGCGGCTGACGTGGACCCCCTTCCGATTCCTCGCCGAGGAACTGGCCGTAGCGCAGGCGCAGGATGCGCTGGTCCACGCCGAGTGCATCGGATCGTCCTTCGAAAGCGCTGCGCTCGATGCGCGGCTGTTCGGCGATAAGGGCTTCGGCATCGATGATGATCTGGCGCTGGCTACGGAAATACGCAGGCAGCACGTCGCGCGCGAGCCCTTCCAGGCCATCCGCATCCACCGGTGCCGGCGGCGGCCAACGCAGGATCAGGCTGGCACTGCGGGCACGTTGCGGTTCCGGCGCGCGGTTGTCGCGGACTTCGAGCTGGGCGACGAGATCGCCACCCTCTTCCAGGCCGAGCGCGACCGGATCGAGCGTCGCGCTGAACGTCATCGCACGCGCGTCGCCGCGTCCGCGTAGCGGCATCGAGCGGTCCTCGAACGTGATCGCCTCGCCGCTGCCGCGCGTGACCGTGATCCGCAGCTGCGCGTTCGGCGCGACGCCGTGATCGTCGCTGGCCTCGAACGCCAGCGCCCAGGCGTGCTGTCCGCGCGTATAGGTCGACAGCGTCTCCTCCGGCGTGCGCACGCGCACCTCGGGTGGCCGGTCCGGCACCGCGTCCAGCCGCCAGGGCTGCGCGCGCGCCAGGATGTGGTCGGTGTCGCCATCGACCGCGATGCGGTACAGCCAGGACTGGTCGAGCCGCAGCGTCGCCACCCAGTCGTCGCCTTCGCGCACGAACGCGATCTCGCTGTCGTCGTGCAGGCGCAACGCCACACGCTGCGGTTGCGGGGCGAAGCGCAGCGTCCAGCGCAAGGTCGCGCCGACCGGCGCCTGCGCGTCGAGTTCGGTCTGCGTGCGCACCGCCTGCCCGGTGTAGGCCGGTGCATCGATCCGCAGCGATTGCGACTGCAGCATCGGCCTGCCGTCCACCGCAGCGGCGCGCGGCGCGGCACGCGTTCGCGCGTCGGCCTGCGACGTGATGGGCGGCCACCACACGGCAGCTGCAACCAGGCTCATGCCAAGCACCCAGGCGCCCGCCATCGCACGCGTCGGAAATGATGCGGGTGCAGCCGTCCACGGCGCAGTCGCGAGTCGCCCCTGCAGACGCGACTGCTGCAAGCGCTGCAGCGCGCCGAGCGCATCCGAACGCGCGAACACCAGCGCGGCGCTGTCGTCCATGTCCGGCCGGTCCGCGTCCAGCGTGCGGGTCAGCCACGCGCGGTCGAAGTGCGCCATGCGCCGCAGTGCCAGCCACGCGGCAATCGCCAGGCCCGTCAGCGCGATGCCGGCAGCGAGCGGATTCCCCGCAAGCCGCCACGCCAGCATCGCGGCGCCGGCCACCAGCGGCAGCGCGCACAGCAGCACGATTGCGGCCGCGCGTCGGCGTGCGAGGTTCAGGATGCGGGTCAACTGCGCAGTGATGCTCACGACGCGCGGTTCCGACGCGGCGCTGCGGCCATCCAGCGCTCCAGCGCGAACACGAGCGCGACGAGCAGCGCCCACCACGGCCGGAGATCGCGCGGTGTCGCTGGCCAGGCGTCGGCACCGGTCGACGGCGCCAGATCCGCGGCGGCGATGCGCTGCGGTGCAGGCAGAGGCTGCAGCAGCACACGCAGGCGCGACGGAAACGCAGGATCGAGCACGGCCGGCATCGTCTCAGGATCGACGGCCTGCGCGAAACGCAGGCAGATCACCTCGCCGCAGGCGGCGCGTTCGAACTGCGTTGCGCCGTCCGCATCCTGCTGGACCGTTTGCCACTCGATCTCTTCGCGCGGCACGTCCGGGCCCAACAGCCGCACACGGCCGGCCGCCTCGCCACGCAATGCGGCGGGCGGCGCGGCATCGCCCCACCACACGGGCACCGCGTCGGCGCGCAGCACGCTGTCAACGTCCGCGATGCGCAGCGCGTCGGCGTCATCGGGGCGCCATGCGCGCGCGACGGCGCGCAGCACCCGCAGTGCCGGATCGTCGGCGGCGATGCCGAAGACATCGAGACGCGGCGGCAGGACTTGCGACGCGTCCGTGCCGGGCTCGCGTCCCGCCACGACCTGCCAGTCGACCGGCCGCGACAGCACGATGCGTCCACCGTCGGCACCGTCGGTCGTCTCGGGCACTAGCACCGTCAACGCGGTGCCGCTCGGCGCGGTCATGTCCAGCTCGCGCAGCAGGCTGGCGACACTGGCGCCGTTGCGTGCGGGCGCGGATTCGCCACCCACTTCGGGAAATCCGGGCGCAAGCCAGCGCGGCGCCGGTGTGCCGTCTTTGAGGGGCGGCAGTGCATCGTCGGCAACGCCGGGCACGACGACGGTCCAGCGCGCCGGTGCGGTTTCAGCGTGCAGCACCGGCCACGCCAGCCACAGCGCGATCAGTGTCAACAGCAGCAGCCGCACCAGCAGCAGCGGCCAGTCGTCGAAGCGCAGGCGACGCCGCGGCTTCGGACGTTCGCGCAGCCAGCGCAACGCGGCGAATGGTGTGGGCCGCGTTGCGTCGCGACGTGCCAAGTGCAGCAACAGCGGCAACAGCAGTGCGATCAGCGCCGCGAGCGCAGCCGGCGCGAGCAGACCGGCACTCATGATGCGCGGTCGCCGAACAGGGCGCCAAGGACGGTTGCTGGCGGCGTATCGATCACGTGGGTCGCGAAGCGGATGCCTGCCGCCGCGAATCGCGCCGCCAGCGCACGTCGCGCGGTCTCGAAGCGTGCGAGATAGTCCAGGCGCAACGCAGGACCATCACCGAGCAGCGACTCGCCGGCCTCGGGTTCCACGAATCGGCGGCCGTCGCGGAACGGGAAATCGCGTTCGTCCGCGGTCAGCACCTGCAACGCGGTCACGTCGCGGCCGGCGTTGGCGAGCTGGACCAGCTGCTCGACTGCGGCGTCGTCGAACCAGTCGCCGATCGCAACGACGAGATCGCCATGTGCGATGCGTCCCCACGCGGGCGCAAGCGCCTTCGCCTCCGGCCATTCGCCACCCGGACGCACCGCGGCCAGCGCGTGCCGCAGCCGGTCGCGCTGGCGCGGACCGGTGCCCGGGGTCACCAGCGCGACGCCTGCGCCGCCGCATAGCACCAGGCCGCAGGCATCGCCCTGACGCTGCGCGATCTCGTAGACGCAAGTCGTCAGCAACCGCGCGATATCGAAGCGCGTGCGCGTCGGCGCGGCCTCGTCGGCCTGGGTCATCGATGCCGTGGTGTCGAGCAACACCCACGCACGCACCGGGCTATCGCGCTCGGCCTCGCGGACGAAGAAACGATCGCTGCGCGCGTATAGCTTCCAGTCGATCTGCCGCGGCTCGTCGCCGGATTCGTAGGCGCGGTACTGGGAGAATTCGAGCCCGCTGCCGCGGTTGCGGCTCGCGTGGTGACCGATGCCCTGTCGTCCCGGTGCGTGACGCGGCCGCAGGCGCAAGGTCGCGAGCAACGACCGCAGCGCGGGCGACAGCACGTCGCCTACGGCATCGGCCGCAGGCGTTCCAGGTACGTCGGGTCCCGCAGTCGCCATCGCGGGAATCAGCGCGCCGGTGCGGGCAAGGCGCGCAACAGGCCGGCGATGACCGCGTCGGCATCGATCTGCGCCGCCTCGGCGGCGAACGACAGCACCAGACGATGGCGCAGCACGGGCGCCAGCAACGCCGCGACATCCTCGCGCGTCGCCGCGAGCCGGCCCTGCAGCAACGCACGCGCCTTCGCCGCGAGCACCAGCGACTGCCCGGCGCGCGGGCCCGCGCCCCAGCGCACGTACTCGCGCACGACATCCGGCGCGCCCTTGCCCGGCCGCGTCGCGCGCACCAGCGCAGTGATCCACGCCAGCAGGTCCTCGCTCACATGCACCTGGCGCACCAGCGCCTGCAAGGCGAGCACCGCGTCGGCGCCCATGACCCGCGGCACCTCGGCTTCGGCCGTGCCGGTGGTGCGCGCGAGGATCGCCTGTTCTTCGTCGGCCTCGGGATAGCCGAGCGCGACGTGCAACAGGAAACGGTCGAGCTGCGCCTCGGGCAAGGGATAGGTGCCGGCCTGCTCGATCGGATTCTGCGTCGCCAGCACGAAGAACGGCCGCGGCAAGGCGCGGGTGACACCGGCATGGCTGACGGTGTGCTCGGCCATCGCTTCCAGCAACGCGGCCTGCGTCTTGGGCGGCGTGCGGTTGAGTTCGTCGGCGAGCAGGAGCTGGGTGAACACCGGGCCTTCCTGGAACCGGAAGTGGCGCTTGCCGGTGCCGTGATCTTCCTCGAGCAGTTCGGTGCCGAGCAGATCGCTGGGCATCAGGTCGGGCGTGAACTGCACGCGCCGGAAGCCGAGATCGAGCGCCTGTCCGAGCGTGCGCACCAGCAGCGTCTTGCCGAGCCCGGGCACGCCTTCGAGCAGCACGTGACCCCCCGCGAGCAGCGCGACCAGCAGTTGTTCGACGACATCAGCCTGCCCGACGATCGCGCGGCCGATCGCACTGCGCAAGGCATCGAGTTGCGCGAGACGGGCCTGCAGGTCGGCTTCGGTGGGAGCGGTGTCGGTCATGCGTGCCTCAAAAAGTGCAGATGTGGACGCGCGCCCACACGAGAAATGCGTGTCATGCGCTCAAGGCATACATGACGATGTTGACCGCGAACTTCGTGTTGTCCTCGGCCAGGAAACGCTTGTTGCGCCAGTCGTAGTCCCACTCGCAGCCGTAATCCTTGTTGCTGTAGAGCACGGCCAGGCGCCCGTCGATCGTGATGCCCTTCAGATAGTCGTGCACCAGATCATCGCCCCAGCCATTGAGCTCGAAACTCGTCGCCGGCGGACCGTCAGGGAACTGGAAAAAACTGCGATAGAGCGCATGGTTGTTCGGCAGCTTCTTCAGCGCTGACGCGCCAAAGATCGCCGCCATCTGCGCCTCGAACGATTTGGCGAACAACCCGTCGATGTCGTGGTTGCAGTCGTCGACGAACACGAAGCCGCCGCCGCGTACATAACGCTCAAAATTGCGTCGCTCGGCGGGGCTGAACTCGACCAGCTTGTGCCCGGCGAGATAGCAGAACGGCGACGCCAGCATCTTCGGATCCGACAGCGCGACAACGCGCTCTTCCGGATCGACCCGCAAGCTGGTGTAGTCGATCAGTGAGGTGATGACGTTGGACGGCATCCGCTGATCCACATCCCAGTTGCCGGATTCATAGCGCAGGCGGGTGAACCAGAAGTCGTAGCGGGCGGATTGGGCCCCAAGTTGTGGCAGCGCGAGCGTTGCGGCGCTGGCGAGCAGCAGTTGCAGGGATTGGCGGCGGTTCATCGCTCTCACGCTGCCGCAAGCTTGGGGAGTCGCCGATGCAGCACGTACTTGCTTTGGCTTTGGCTTTGGCTTTGGCTTTGGCTTTGCAACGAATGGTCAATGCAGGGTGCAGACCCGGAGGGCGCCGCACATGGATGTGCGGCGTTTTTCGACCGAGCCAGGATGGCGAGTCGAAAAATCCCGGAACAAATGACACGCCGGGTGAGCTTCATCGGGGCTGGCCCTTTTCTTTGGTTCCGTTTCTTTTGGGCCAGCAAAAGAAATGAACCCGCTCGCCGCAAGGCGAGTGGAAGCGTTTGATCGTGTTTATCGCCATAAGCGAAGAAGCGGAGCCGCAACGTCAACCGCTTTCGTCCGCTGACGCGGCCGAGTTCATTTCTTTTGGTGGACGCCAAAAGAAACGGAACCAAAGAAAAACGTCTCCCAGACAAGTCCGAAGCCTCCGGGGTTACGTGCACCGGGATTTTCCGACTCGGCCTCCTGCCTCGGTCGGAAAACGCCAGCCATCCATGGCTGGCGCCCTTAGGGTCTGCAAACTGCACTGCGTGCGTCACGGCGAGCAGAAGCCTCGTGCTATCCGACGGCGCGAGTGCGCAACGTCCTCAGACCGCATCCGACAACGACGTAAACGTGAAATCCCGCAACCGCATCGGCGGCAGCATCATCACCATCGACGACTCGTCGCCACCCACGCGCACCGGGCGGCCCAGCTCGTCGATGTTGTTGAGCATGATCACCGGCGACTCGTTGAAGCGGAAATTCTTCACCGGATGCTTGATCTCGCCGTTCTCGATGTAGAACGTGCCGTCGCGGGTCAGGCCGGTCAGCAGCACGGTCTGCGGATCGACCATGCGGATGTACCAGGTACGCGTGACCAGGATGCCGCGATCGGTACCGCGGATCAGATCGGCGGTCGTGCCCTCGCCGCCCGACATCAGCAGATTGCCCGGACGACCGACCGCGCGCTTGCCCTGCTGCTGCGCCCAGAAGCGCGAGTAGTCGAGGTTGGCGATCTTGCCGTTCTCGATGATCGGCATCTTCTCGCGCGGCAGACCTTCGTCGTCCCACGGCATCACGGCCGCTTCCGGATGCCACGGATCGGCGACGATGTTGACGCGCGGGTCGTAGACCTGCTCGCCGAGCTTGTTGCCGCCGCCGCGCTTGGACAGGAAGCTGCGGCCCTCATCGGCGGTACGCGCGTCGAAGAAACGCATCATGAAACTGATCAGGCCCGCGGCTGCGGCCGGCTCCAGGATCACCGTGTATTTGCCCGGCTCCAGGGCCTTGGCCTCGGCAGAATCACTGGCTTTGCGCATCGCCACGCGCACGTCGCGGCCCGCGTCGAACGCACTGGCGTCCTTGAGGTTGCGACCCACCCAGCCCGAACCGCGTCCGTCTTCGGTGCGCACGGTGCAGGTGTAGTTGAAGTTCGTCGCCTGCTGGTAGCCGAAGTTGCCATTACTGTTGGCGAAGGCAACGAAATTCTTGCCGTCATCGAGGAAGCCTGCGGCGATCAGTTGCTCGGCGCGACACGGGGTGATCGAACCGGCCGCGACCTGGGCGC
This sequence comes from Luteimonas sp., assembly GCA_045810015.1. Lineage (GTDB taxonomy): Bacteria > Pseudomonadota > Gammaproteobacteria > Xanthomonadales > Xanthomonadaceae > Luteimonas. The sequence goes on along the minus strand of JBJMWR010000002.1, from coordinate 2,781 downwards.
GGAATTCCGGCGTGATTGCCGCCGTCGATTCGCTGAAGGTCGGACTGGGCTGGTATTCCTGCTTGCCGATCGCCGGCAGGAATTCCGGATTCTCTGGGGCCAGGCGTGCGAGGTCTTCGGCGCGCTTGACCACGCTGCGCAGCGAGGCCTCGTCGAATGCGTTGATGCTGGCGGTGCCGACGCGCTTGCCGAACGCGACCTGCACCGCGAGTTCGGCATTGCTGACGATGCCGCTGGTGGAGACGTTGTTGAGTGCGAAGCGGATGTTGCCGTCGACGGAACCGGCCAGCGTGGCCGTGCATTCATCGGCGGTGGACAGGGCGACGGTCTTTTCGAGAATCTCGCGCGCCTGGGCTTCGGTGAAGATGGTCATGTTGGAGTCTCCTTAGCCGAGCGAACGCGCGGTGTTGATCACGTTGATGCCGTCGAAGCGGGCGGTGGACGAGCCGTGCGAGACCGCAGACACCTGGCTCGGCTGGCCCTTGCCGTCGAAGAACGAGCCGCCGAGGCGGTAGTCGCTCTCGTCGCAGATCGCGGTGCAGGCATTCCAGAATTCCGGCGTGCGGATCTGGTAGGCCACGTCCTCGACCATGCCGGTGATCGCGCCGTCCTTGATCTCGTAGAACAGCTGGCCGCCGAACTGCGCGTTGTAGCGCTGCTGGTCGATCGAGAACGACCCATCGCCGATGATGTAGATGCCGTTCTCGACGTCCTTGATCATGTCCGCAACGCTCAGCTTCGCCTTGCCCGGCGCCAGCGAGACGTTGGGCATGCGCTGGAACTGCACGCTCGACCACGAGTCGGCGTAGCAGCAGCCGTCGGATTCGGTCTTGCCGAGGATGTGGGCCTGGTCGCGGATCGCCTGGTAATCGACCAGCTTGCCGTCGGTGATCATGTTCCAGCGCTTGGTCGCGACGCCTTCGTCGTCGTAACCCACGGCGCCGAGGCTGCCTGCCTGGGTCTTGTCGGCGAACACAGTGACGATGTCGCTGCCGTACTGGAAACGCTGCTCGCGCTTGTCGAGCGTGGCGAAGCTGGTACCGGCGTAGTTGGCTTCGTAGCCGAGTACGCGGTCGAGTTCGAGCGGGTGGCCGATGGCTTCGTGGATCGTGAGCCAGGTATGCGACGGGTCGAGCACCAGATCGTAGCGACCCGGCTTGACCGTCGGCGCTTTGAGCTTTTCCTGCGCCTGCTTTGCCGCGGCGATCGCGTCCTCGCGCATGTCGTAGGAGTTGCCGTAGTTCACGATGCCGTTCGGCGAGACGATCTTGCCCGACGCCGCGCCATCCAGATATTCGTAACCCATGCCCATCGGTGCGGACAGGCCTTCGCGCGTGCGGAATTTACCGCTGGCCTTGTCGATCGCGGTGACCGTCATCGGCGCCCAGATGCGGTGCACGTCCTGATCGATGTAGGAGCCGTCGGTGCTGGCGAAATACTTCTGCTCGTTGACCAGGAACAGCGTGGAGTTCACGAAACTCGCGCCCGCGCCCATCGCCGCGGCGTTGACGCCCAGCAACAGTTCCACCTTCTCGGCCACCGGCACTTCCATGGCGTTCTTGGTGATCGGCGTGCGCCATGAGGCCTCGCCCACACCCTTGACCGGCGCGAGCTGCACGGGCGCGGTCTGCACCTTGGAATTCGCCATCGCGATCGCGGTCGCCTGACGCGCGGCTTCGCCTACGCCCTGCTCGGTCAGCGTATTGGTCGCCGCGAAGCCCCAGGCCCCGCCCGCGATCACGCGCACGCCGACACCGATCGACTCGGTGCTGACGACGTTCTGCACCTTGTCCTCGCGCGTCATCACGAACTGGCGCAGATAGCGGCCGACGCGGACATCGCAATACGTGGCGCCTGCGGATGTCGCGGCATTGAGGCCGGCATCGGCAAGCCGCTTCTTGAAGCCGACATCGAGCGTGGACACCAGCTGCTCGGCGGCGATGACCCGGCCGAAGACGGCAGGCAACATCAGGCCGCCCGCGCCGACACCAGCGAGGGCGAGGAAGTCGCGTCTATGCAAGGGAGCTCTCCCGGAACGGGTCCGCAGCGGCGTTCGCCGTGGACGGGGTTGGCAAGGGTGGCGTCGCATCCTGCGAGGCCATCCCGATTCTTGACGCGATGCGTGCACAGCGTCCAGTGACTTTCGGCATACGCGTGTGTGATGAGGGTCGCTGGGCGGGTGTGTAGAGGGCGAAGCGTTGGAGATGGCTGTCCGCGGATCGAGCAAAGGCGTTCTGCACTGCCTCACTGGCAGCCCTCACCCGACGCGCTGCGCGCGTCGACCCCGGATCAAGTCCGGGGCAGGCTCTCTCCCGGAGAGAGAGGTGCCGGATCAAGCGATGCGCTGGATGCAATGAAAATCCATAAACGCACGTTGAGCGAACCCCTCTCCCTCCGGGAGAGGGGTTGGGGTGAGGGCAGACGCTCGCATCGATGCCGACTCCAGCAGCAAAGCATGAATTTCGCTGCGCTCTACCCATCCTACGAGGCGTTCTGAACGCCTCAAATATTCCGCGCCGTATTGATGATGTTGATCCCATCGAAGCGTGTGGTCGCCGAGCCGTGCGACACCGCCGAGACCTGGCTCGGCTGGCCCTTGCCATCGAAGAACGATCCGCCGAGTCGGAAATCGCGTTCGTCGCAGATTGCCGAGCAGGCGTTCCAGAATTCCGGCGTGCGGATCTGGTAGGCCGCGTCCTCGACCATGCCGGCGATCTCGCCGTTTTTGATCTCGTAGTACAGCTGCCCGCCGAACTGCGCGTTGTAGCGCTGCTGGTCGAT
>JBJMWR010000001.1:0-56877 GCA_045810015.1 Luteimonas sp. | reverse complement strand
GAATGCTGGCAAGACCTACGGCCAGACCGCAGTCCTCAACGGCTACAGCGTCGCCGGCCTGCAGAATGCGGACGCGGTGGCATCGGTCGATCTCGCCAGTGCCGGCACAGTCGCGACGGCTAACGTTGGCGATTACACGATCACCGCGTCCAACGCGGACGGTACTGGTTTGTCGAACTACGACATCATTTACACGGACGGCGTCCTCTCGGTCGGCAAGGCCGGGCTGACGATCACCGCTGCGAATGCTGGCAAGACCTACGGCCAGACCGCAGTCCTCAACGGCTACAGCGTCGCCGGCCTGCAGAATGCGGACGCGGTAGCATCGGTCGATCTCGCCAGCGCTGGCACGGTCGCGACGGCCAACGTCGGCGACTACACGATCACTGCTAACAATGCTGATGGCACCGGGTTGTCGAACTACGACATCACTTACGTGGATGGCGTCCTCTCGATCGCTAAAGCGGGCTTGACGATCACCGCGAGCGATGCATTTAAGCGGTTCGGCAGCGTCGCGCATCTCGACGGCTATCGTGTCGACGGCCTGGTCAACGCGGACGCGGTGTCGACGCTTGCGCTGACAAGCGCGGGTGCGCCCGCCGCGGCAGAACGCGGTCGTTATGCCATCGAGGCAGGTGGTGCGGTCGGCAAAGGACTTGCAAATTACGAAGTGGCCTATGTCGATGGCACGCTGACTGTCGGCGATGCAACGGCGACACGAGATGCCTCCACGATCGCTGCGGCGACGCGGGCGGCAGCCGAACCGGTTACTGATGCGAGCCGTTCCACACCCGGCGCCGAAGACTTTCAGGTCATCGAGAGCGGCGTGGCTCTACCAGTAGAGTGCGAGACTCTTTCGCAGCGTGGAGCATGTACGCGGCAGCAGCGCTGAGGTTGCATACGAATGCGGGCACGCCTGTACTCGTTGTAATCAACTGACATCCTGCTCAGTGATGTCCGCTTCCGGCCAGAAGCGGACACCACCTGACTGCGCGTCATCGCGACCCGCCTCGAACTGTTGGAAATTTCACCTTCAGACGAAGTGCCATGTGAACGAGGAGGATGAGAATGGGCACCTCAACCAAGGGCCCAATCACTGCCGCAAATGCAACCGGCGACGAAAGTCCAAAAGCGGCGATTGCGACCGCGATCGCAAGCTCGAAGTTGTTGCCCGCTGCGGTGAACGCGATGGCCGTCGTGCGCGGATAGTCCTTCGCGATCAGCTTGCCCATCCAGAAGCTGATGGCGAACTGGATCAGGAAATACAGCGTCAACGGAATCGCGATGCGCACCACGTCCATTGGAATCCGCACCACGTCGGCGCCCTTGAGGCTGAACATCGCGACGATCGTGAAAAGCAGGGCAGCCAATGTGATCGGGCTGATCTTCGGCAGAAACCGCGTTTCGTACCAGGTCTCGCCCTTCGAGCGCACCAGCCAGCGCCGGGTGAGATAGCCCGCCAGGAACGGGATGCCCAGATACACCAGCACCGCCTGCGCGATGGTCCAGATGCTGACGTCGATGACGCTGCGTTCCAGCCCGAACACCGGCGGCAGCCAGCTCAGGAAGAACCAGGCATAGGCACTGAAGAACAGGATCTGGAACACGGAGTTGAACGCGACCAGGCCAGCGACGTACTGGTTGTCGCCGCGCGCCAGCTGGTTCCATACCAGCACCATTGCGATGCAACGCGCGAGGCCGATCAGGATCAGACCGGTCATGTATTCCGGATAGTCGCGCAGGAACAGCACCGCCAGCCCAAACATCAGAAAGGGTCCGATCAGCCAGTTCTGCACCAGCGACAGCGCCAGCACGCGCTTGTCGCGGAACACGTTCGGCAATTCCGCGTAGCGCACCTTGGCCAGGGGCGGATACATCATCAGGATCAGGCCGATCGCGATCGGAATATTGGTACTGCCCCAGCTCAGCGCGTTCAACGCATCCGGCAGGCCGTCGAACAGTGTGCCGAGCGCGATGCCCAATGCCATCGCCGCGAAGATCCACAGCGTGAGCCAGCGGTCGAGAAACGACAGGCGGCCAGGTGCGGGTGCAGGCGCGGACGCGCTCATCCGACGTCGGCAATCGGTTCGAGCAGCGCCTTGACCGCGGCCTTGTCGGCCCAGACGGCATCGCGGATGTCGAGAAATGCGCGCATGCGCTTCTGGATGATCGCGTGCGCCTCGGCAAAGGCGGCGCGCTTGTCGGCGTCGCTGCCGGTGACCGCGGCGGGATCGAACAGGCCCCAGTGCACGCGCACGAAATCACCGTGGACCACCGGGCAGCTTTCGTTGGCGGCGCTGTCGCAGACGGTCACGATCAGGTCCATCGGCGCGGCGGTCTGCGCCGAGAACTCGTCCCAGGATTTGCTGCGCAGGTTGTCGGTGGGATAGCCCTCGCGCTCAAGCTGCGCGATCGCGAAGGGATTCACTTTGCCGGCCGGCTGGCTGCCGGCGCTGTAGGCCTCGTAACGGCCCACGCCCCAGGCGCGGAGGGTGGCTTCGGCCAGCACGCTGCGGGCGGAGTTGCCGGTGCACAGGAACAGGACGCGTCGGGTCATCGGTGTGCTCGTTTGGATGGCGGAAGGATCGGGAAGCCCGAGGTCACGGGGCACATGCGTCGGGCGTCGCGCACTGTGTGCCGTCGTCCGCGCAACAGTTCTCGGTGAGGTAGCCGACCAGCGCGTCCATCGCGTCGAAATCGGCGCGGTATCGGATCGTTCGACCGCTCTGTTCGCTGCTGACCAGACCGGCTGCGGCCAGGGCTTTGAGATGGAAGGACAGGGTGGCGCCGGGCAGCGATAGCACTTCGGCGATATCGCCGGCCAGCTTGCCGCCACGGCCGGCGCGCACCAGCAGCCGGAAGACCGACAGACGCGTGTCCTGGCCGAGAGCGGCGAGTGCGTGGGTTGCGGCTTTATGTTCCATGTTTCTAGAATAGTCGAACATTTATGACAGGCACAAGTCGCCCGATGGCTCCCGATCTGCCTCATCTCGATCCCACCGCGTTCAGACCCGTCGACCCGGCCGCACTCGGCGTGCCGGCCGACGGCCACCCGCCGCGGATCCTGATCCTCTACGGCTCGCTGCGACCGGAGTCCTACAGCCGCAAGCTGGCGCTGGAGGCGCAGCGCCTGCTCCAGGCGTTCGGCGCCGAAACCCGGTTGTTCGATCCACACGATCTGCCGATGCTCGACTCGGTGCCGGCAACGCATCCGAAGGTTCAAGAGCTCCGCGCGCTTTCGATTTGGTCGGAAGGCCAGGTCTGGGTGAGCCCGGAGCGGCACGGCGCACCGACCGCGGTGTTCAAGAACCAGATCGACTGGTTGCCGCTGGAAGAAGGCGGCATGCGTCCGACCCAGGGCCGCACGCTGGCGGTGATGCAGGTCTGCGGTGGCTCGCAGTCGTTCAACGTCGTCAACGCGCTGCGTGTGCTCGGCCGTTGGATGCGCATGGTGACGATCCCCAACCAGTCCTCGGTGCCCAAGGCCTGGCAGGAATTCGACACAGACGGGCGCATGAAGCCATCTGCGTACTACGACCGCGTAGTCGATGTGATGGAGGAACTGGTGAAGTTCACTTTGCTCGTGCGGGACCAGACCACGTATCTCACTGATCGATACAGCGAGCGTAAGGGCGATCCATCAGCGCAAAGATTGGCGCAGGCATCGGGGACGATTGCCTGACGGACCGGTAAACGTACTCGCATTCGGCGCGCCGGACGTACGTCCGCTTCTGGCCGGAAGCGGACTTGCCGCGTGACAGCAGGATCAGTACTCGCGAACAGCGTTTGGCGGCTGCATGAACTCGATGGTCGCGCCGTCAGGGCCAACGACGTAGATCACCCGCGTTCCAGCCCGCGCGCCACCCGCGATCGGCTGCGGCGTGCCTTGTGCCTTCCAACCATAGGTGGCGATCCGCGACAAGACCGCGTCGATGTCATCGACCACGAAGGCGACGTGCGCGAAGCCTGGGTCGAACGGCTTGGCCGCTGAGCTCGGCCGATCTACGCCCCGATACTCCAGGAGTTCGATCGTCTGACCTGCCAACGACACAATTGCAAGGCGTACCTCCGCCCCGTGCGCACCCGTCACTTGGCTGAGGAACTCGCCCCCCATCTCGCCCGTACGCACGAGCTCCGCCCCAAGCCCGTCTAGCCAAAACCGAAGCGCCTCATCGAGGGAAGCGACCGCGAAGCCGACGTGGTCGGCACAGCGCACCTTGAAACCTGCATGCTCGCTCATACGGACAATCGTACTGACCAAAGCTGCTCGTCTGCTACCGGCCAGGAACAGGCCTGGAAGGGAGATTCCGGATCACCAGCGCTTCGTCAGCGTGATTCGCGCGGTCCGCGGCGCCTGCGGATCGATCTGCGAGAGGCCGCCGGTGATGAAGGTGCACCGGTCGGTGAGGTTGTCGACGTTGACCAGCAGTTCCAGCCCATCGTCGTCAGCGCGTCCCTGCAGCCATACGCTGAGATCGAGCCGGGGCGACGGTGGCGTGGGCGCCCTCAGTGATTCCCGCATGGTGTTGCGGTCGCAACGCACGAGGCGCAGTCTTCGATCCATCCGGCCAGTCCGGCCGGCGTGTCCGGAGGTGTTCCATGACCATCGCCCGCCGCAGCGCCCTGGTTGCTGCCACGTTCGCGCTCTCCATGGGGTGCCTGACCGCGCCGGGTTTCGCCCAGGCGCCAGCGCCCGGACTCGGCGGCCTGCAGGGCCTGGATGCGCGGGCGGCCGAGCGCAGCCTGGGCGCGCGGGGTTATGTGCGCCAATCAGGCACGGGCGACTACGGCAGCTGGTGGAACGCGCGCGATCGCCAATGCGTGATGGTGCGCAGCGACAGGGGACGGGTGCTTTCGGTCGTGAACACGCCAGCGCCGGACTGCGGCCAGACGTCAGGGCCGGGCCGCGAGGGCATGAGTGACGGCGCCAAGGTCGCGGTCGCCGCGGCAGCCATCCTCGGGATCGCCGCGCTCGCGCACGCGTCGCATCACCACGATGAAGGTGACCACCGTGACGATGCGCGCCACGAGGCCGACTACGAGCGCGGCTACCGCGACGCGCTGCACGGCTATCGCGCGGATTCCGATCGCGGTGCATACAGCGACGGTTACGGGGCCGGGATGCGTGAGCGGTCGGCGCAGGTGCCTTGGCAATCCGGCAATCCAGGCGGTTCGCGCACAAGTCGGGTGGAAGATCTGGTCGGCGCCCGGGCCGCGGGCGCGGATTCCGAGCTGCGTGCGCGTGGCTTCGTCGATCGTGATGCGGAGCAGCGCGACGGCCGCTCCATCGTGACCTGGTGGAACGCCCGCTCGCGCGAGTGTCTGCATGTCGCCACCGGCAACGGTCGCATCGAATCTGTCCGGTCGGTGGACGCGTCCAACTGCCGCTGAAGACGGCGGATCAGTCTGTCGGCGGGGGTGGCGGGTAGACCGTCGCCGTGCCGTGGGCCAGGCCGATCCCGCGGGCGAGCAGGGCCGCGTAGACGCGGGCCACGAGTGCGCTGCGGATCGTGCCCGCGTCTTCGTATTCGTGCGTCCACGCGCGCACGACGAACTCCATCGCCACATTGCCCAGACCGTCGAACAGCACGACGGGCGCTGGCGTGGTCGCGACACCCGGCGTGGCCGCCGCGACCTCCGCCAGTACGGTCTCCACCTCGTCCGCAGCGCTGCCGTAGGCGACGCCGACGCGGACCTCGAGTCGGCGACTGCGATCGCGCAGCGTCCAGTTGACCAGTTGCTGGGAGATCAGCTGCCCGTTCGGCACCACCACACTGGCGCCGTCGAACGTGGAGACCCGCGTTGCACGCATGCCGATGTCGACCACACGCCCCGTCGTGCCGCCGACCTCGACGACATCGCCTGGCTGGAACGGTCGTTCGAAGATCAGCACCAGGCCCGATACGAAATTGTTGACCACGTTCTGCAGACCCAGTCCAACGCCAACGCCCAGGGCGCCGAGCACGAAGGTGAGCTGGCTGGCCTTGAAGCCCGCCGCGGACAGCGCGCCGACCAGGCCCAGCAGCAGGACGGCGTAGTAGCTGAGCGAGGCGACGCTGTTGGCGACGCCGTGCGGCAGTGACAACCGGGGCAGCACTTCGCCGTCGAGCACAAGGCGCACGTTTTTCGCCAGCCAGAACGCGATCACCACGGTCAGCACGAACAGCAGCACGTGTCCCAGACTCAGTCGCAGGTCGCCCAGCGCCCAGCTGTAACCCAGCAGCGCCGACGAGGTAACGGTTCCAGGTTCACTTCCCGCTTGGCCAGAACCCGTGTGGGAATGGGAGCTTGAACGCGACGTGCGCACCATCCGTCGATCGCATCCGGCATCGCAATAGCGTATTCGCGCTCGTCCGCATCGAGCACCGGTGTGACACGTTGCAGCAGGCGACGGTGGCTCGTGAGCGGCCGATGACGCCCGCAACGATCGAAGAATCCAGGCCGCCCGACAGCCGACGACGTCTCGAACAATCCGGCGCGTGCCGCTGCCGAGATTTCGGATGTGATGAGCCCTCGCTCACGCGCGTGAGGCAGTCGAGTCCACCTCAAGGATCACGCATCGCTACCACGCCGCCAGGCACATCAGCGGACGCGGGACGCACGTACTCGCCCCAGCATTCCGCGGTGATATGGCATCCCAGTCGTTTGACTGACTACCGGCAAGATCTGCACAGCGCGCATTTTGCGACGTTTCGATTCACGAGGGCGTGGGTTGATGAGGCGCATCAACGCCTGACCGGCACTCCCGCCGGCCCAGGAGACAGGTGATGAACCAGAACCGCGATCAGAACCAGAACCAGCAGCGCGACGAGCGCAACGAGAACAACCGTCAGCAGGACGAGAACCGCAACGAGGAACAGCGGCGTCAGCAGGACCAGAATCGCGACGAAGAGAACCGCGACGAGAACCGTCGCCAGGAACAGCGCGACAAGCGTTGACCGGTCGCAGGTCGCGCCCTCCGGCCTGCCGGAGGGCGCCTGTGGAGATGCACCGTAGGGGAAAACATGGCCAAGGCTGCGATCAATGACCTGTACCTGCACGAGATTCTCGGTACGCCCAGTGCCGGTGCCGCGGGCTTCGTGTTCCTGCATACGCAGGCCGACCGCGACGACGACGCCAGCCGCAACGCGCTCTGGCACTGCAGCGTCGACGGCGAGGTGCGTCGCCTGACTGACCCGGCGCTTGGCGCGAACGCACCTTTTCTGCACCCGCACGCAGCGCGGGTCGCATTTTCCCGGATCGACGATGGCGTCCCGGCGCTATGGATGCTGCCACTGGACGGCGGCGAGCCGCACAGATTGTGTACACCGGGCGACGGCCTCGTGGCGATCACCGACTGGGATGTAGACCGCGGTGTCCTTCTGGTCTGCGCCGAACGGCGCACGCGCGCGGACGACGCGCCGGCGATCGTCGAATCCCTGCCTTACAAGCTGGACGGTCTGGGCCTGGTCGTGGGCAACCGGGTGCGGCTGGCAGAGATCGACGAGACGTCCGGGGCATGCACCTGGTGCATCGACCATGGCGGTGACGTGCGCGAAGCGAAATGGTCGCCCGACCGCACGATGATGGCGTGGCTGCAGGACGAAGACGGGTTGCAACGCCAGCGCACGCAGCTGTGGCTGCGATGCGCCGACGGTACGGTCCGTCAACTCGCCACGACGCTCGCTTCGATGCGAGATCTGGCCTGGTCGCCCGATGTGTCCGCGATCGCGGTGGCCGGCAACACCATCGAAGGCGCATCGCAATCCTTCCTGCACGTGGTGGACGTGGTGTCCGGCGATGCACACCGGCTGGGCGAGATCGAGGTAGCGATCCCCGGCTGCGTGCGATGGATGGAAGACGATCGCTTGCTGCTGATCGACGCCTGCCACGGCATCCAACGCGCAGTGGCTGTCTCGCCGAGGCACCAGCGTGTTCACGACGTCCTGTTTGCACCCGCGGACTGCGGTCACGTGATCGCACTGGGGGCCGCCCGTGAGCGCATCGCCTGCGTGCTGGGCAGTGCCGACAGTGGGCCTACGCTCTGGCTGGCCGACGCGCTCGACGGCGCACACCCGCGCGAAGCCGGCGATTTCAACGCCTGGCGACGCGAACGGCCCCGCATGCAGATCCAGAAGCGCAGATTCGAGGTGCCCCGCGGCGACGCAGGCAGCGAGACGATCGATGCGTGGTTGCTGCAACCCGAAGGGCCGGGGCCTTATCCGCTGCTGCTGGACATGCACGGCGGGCCCGAAGCCCACGTCACTTTCGACTATGAAACGCGTGTGCACTGGCCCGTGCTCATTGCGCAGGGCTGGGCGATCCTGGCGCTCAATGCAGTCGGCTCGGACAGTTACGGCGAGGAATTCACCCAGCGCCTGCGAGGCCACTGGGGCGAATACGACCTTCTGCAGTTCGCCACCGTGGCCGACGCGTTGCGCGCCGAAGGCCTGGTCGAAGACGTCGCGGTCTTCGGGCACTCGTATGGTGGCTTTCTCGCCGCCTGGGCGCTCGCGAGCCGCTTGCCGCTGATCGCGGGTGTCGTATCGGCTGGCGTCATCGACCAGCGTTCGCACGCGGGCACTTCCGACTCGGGCTACTACGTCGGCCCGTATGCGATGACTGGCGAACCGCAAGATGCGGCAGCAACTTATGAACGCCTTTCGCCGATCGTGCATGCGCACCGTATCGACGTGCCGACGCTGATCCTGCAGGGCACCGACGACATGCGCTGCCCGATCGGTCAGTCCGAGCAGCTCTATACCACTCTGGTCCGCAGTGGCCGTACCGACTCGCGGCTGGTGCTGTTTCCCGGGGGACAGCACCACGTGTCGTCCACTGGACGTCCGAGTCATCGCGAAGCCTGGTACGGCCAGCTCGTCGACTGGCTCGAACACCATCGTCCGCGCTAGCGACGCCGCGGCACAGATCGAAGCGGGTTCACGCCCGGATGTGTCTGGTTTCCAACTTCCCCGGACGGTAGCCAACTGGAAGTTGTCGCGGGCATACGACTGGACAGGCCCGGGTGACGACGCGGCCGCGGCCAGTGCGCTGCTCGCACGTTCGGCGTCCCGTGCATTGCCCGGCATCGCGCCCGTGATCTGGCGCTACTACCGCTGGAGCAGTGTCATCGCTTCAAGTCGCTGGTGCTGTGTCTCGGTCTGACGGCCGCATCGCTGACCACGACCGCCATCGCAGCTTTGCTGATCAGCGTGAGCGGGGTGAGCAGGGTGAGCGGGGTGATCGCGCAGCTGATTCCCCTTGCCGCCGAGATCGATGCACTGCGTCTCCGCGGGACGGGCTCGGGCGTCATCGGATACTCCGACCACTTCGCCATATCGGCGGCGCTGCTCGCGCCGCCCATTTCGGTATCAGCGATCCTGCTCGCGCGAAGCGGCGTCGGGACCCGCGGGCCAGGACTCGAAGAGATACAGGTCCGCTCTTCTTGATCCGCGAGATCGTCGGATCCGGGGATTTCGGCGATCGCGACGCAGTGCTTCATTTTGATCCAAGGTGCAGTCAGACGGCCCCGGCACTAACCGACTGACCCCGCTGCCCGTAAACACACCTCCCGAATCGACTCCACCAGCTGCGCCGGCCCCGACGTCTTCTCTCTGAGAATCGGCGCCACCGGCCCGACCAGCGCTTCGGTGAACGCACCGACGATGCAGGCGGCGGTGACGTCGGCGTCCTGGGCGGGGAATTCGCTGCGCTCGATGCCGGCCAGCAGGATGTCGCGGAAGACGTCACCGAAGCGGCGGCGGCCGCGGATACGTTCGGCGTCCACCTCGGCGTCCACGGGCTCGGCGATGAAGGCGTAGGCAAGGGCCGGGCCGGCGAGGGCGCGGCGTACGAAGGCTTCGATCGCGGCGCCCAGCTGATCACGGGCGTCGGCGTGGAGCGCGGCGGCGTCGCGCAGGATCACGATTTCGGCGTCGATGGCGACGGTCAGCACTTCGACGAACAGTTCCGTCTTGGACGGAAAGTAGCGGTAGATCAGACCGGTCGAGACACCGGCCTCGGCGGCGACGGCGGCGACCTGGGCGCCGCGGAAGCCATCGACGGACACGAGCGTGCGCGCAGCGTGGACGATCCGCTCGCGGTTGCGGGTCATCCGCTCTTCCATCAGGTCCGAACGCCGGTAGCTCAAAAACGTGATCCTCGATTCAATTTGTGAATATTAGTTCAATTCTTGCCTGGAACCCGCTAGCCTGTGCCGATCTGGACCATCGCCGGGCGCCATGCGCGCGGGCGTGGTCGCCCCGCCAGCTCTGGAGTCCAGCATGCGTATTCCGTCCATCGATTTCCAACTCGGCGAAGAGATCGAGATGATCCGCGAGTCCGTGCAGGACTTCGCCGCACAGGAGATCGCGCCTCTCGCCACGCGTGCCGACGAGGACAACCTGTTCCCGCACGCGCTGTGGACCAAGCTCGGCGCACAGGGCCTGCTGGGTATCACCGTCGAGGAACAGTACGGCGGCACAGGGCTCGGCTATCTGGCCCACGTGGTCGCGATGGAAGAGATCTCGCGCGCCTCCGGCGGCATTGGCCTGTCCTACGGCGCGCACTCGAACCTCTGCCTCAACCAGCTGCGCAAGAACGCCAGCGAGTCGCAGAAGCAGCAGTACCTGCCGAAGCTGTGCAGCGGCGAACACGTGGGCGCGCTGGCGATGAGCGAGCCGGGCGCGGGCTCGGATGTGGTGGGGATGAAGCTGCGCGCCGAGTTGCGCGGCGACCGCTATGTGCTCAACGGCAACAAGATGTGGATCACCAACGGGCCGACCGCCGACGTGCTGGTGGTCTACGCCAAGACCGATCCGGACGCCGGCCCGAAGGGCATCACCACCTTCATCATCGAGAAGGGCTTCAAGGGTTTCTCGACCGCGCAGAAGCTCGACAAGCTCGGCATGCGCTCGTCGGATACCTGCGAGCTGGTGTTCGAGGATTGCGAAGTGCCGGTCGAGAACGTGCTCGGCGAGGTCGGCGGTGGCGTCAAGGTGCTGATGTCGGGTCTCGACTATGAGCGGCTGGTGCTGTCGGGCGGACCGCTCGGGCTGATGGCCGCGGGCCTCGATGCGGTGCTGCCGTACGTGCACGAGCGCCACCAGTTCGGCGAGGCGATCGGCAACTTCCAGCTGATGCAGGGCAAGATCGCCGACATGTACGTCGCCTACAACGCCTGCCGCGCCTATGTGTACGCGGTGGCGAAGGCAGCCGACGCCGGCAAGATCACCCGCCAGGATGCGGCCGGCGTAATCCTCTACGCGGCCGAGAAGGCGACGTGGCTGGCCGGTGAGGCGATCCAGGCGCTGGGCGGCAACGGCTACATCAACGAGTACCCGGCGGGCCGTCTGTGGCGCGACGCCAAGCTCTACGAGATCGGCGCGGGCACGTCGGAGATCCGGCGCATGCTGATCGGCCGCGAACTGTTCCGCCAGACCAGCTGAAGGGGCACCGATGGCCATCCTGCAGAGCCGGATCGATCCGGCTGATGAGAGTTTCCAGACCAATGCTGCTGCGATGCAGACGGCGCTGGACGATCTGCGCGCCACGCATGCGCGCATCGCACAGGGCGGCAGCGAAGCCGCGCGCGAGAAGCACCGCAAGCGCGGCAAGCTGCTGGTGCGTGATCGCATCGATGCGCTGATCGATCCCGGCGCGCCGTTCCTCGAGGTCGCGCCGATGGCGGCGCACGGCATGTACGGCGGCGAAGTGCCCAGCGCGGGTGTTGTCGCCGGCATCGGTCTGGTCAGCGGCGTCGAATGCATGATCGTCGCAAACGACGCGACGGTGAAGGGCGGCACCTATTACCCGATCACGGTGAAGAAGCATCTGCGTGCGCAGGAGATCGCGCAGCAGAACCGCCTGCCGTGCATCTATCTGGTCGATTCCGGTGGCGCCTTCCTGCCGATGCAGGACGAGGTGTTCCCCGACCGCGACCATTTCGGCCGGATCTTCTACAACCAGGCCAATCTCTCGGCGCAGGGCATTCCGCAGATCGCCTGCGTCATGGGCTCGTGCACCGCCGGCGGCGCCTACGTGCCGGCGATGAGCGACGAGACGGTGATCGTCAAGGAGCAGGGCACGATCTTCCTCGGCGGTCCGCCGCTGGTGAAGGCCGCGACGGGCGAGGAAGTGGACGCCGAATCGCTGGGCGGCGCCGACGTGCACACGCGCATCTCGGGCGTGGCCGATCATTTCGCCGAAGACGACCTCGACGCGCTTGCGCGCGTGCGCGACATCGTGGCCTCGCTCAACTGGCGCAAGCAGGGCGAACTGCTGACCCAGCCATCGGAAGAGCCGCTGTATCCGGCCGAAGAACTCTACGGCGTGATCCCGGCCGATACGCGCAAGCCCTACGACGTGCGCGAAGTGATCGCGCGGCTGGTCGACGGCTCGCGCTTCGACGAGTTCAAGGCGCGCTACGGCACCACGCTGGTCACCGGCTTCGCGCATCTGCACGGCTACCCGATCGGTATCGTCGCCAACAACGGCATCCTGTTCTCCGAGAGCGCGCTCAAGGGCGCGCACTTCGTCGAGCTGTGCGCCAAGCGCGGCATTCCGCTGCTGTTCCTGCAGAACATCACCGGTTTCATGGTCGGCAAGAAGTACGAGAACGGCGGGATCGCGCGTGACGGCGCCAAGCTGGTCACCGCGGTCGCCTGCGCGAAGGTGCCGAAGTTCACCGTCGTCATCGGCGGCAGTTTCGGCGCCGGCAATTACGGCATGAACGGTCGTGCGTATTCGCCGCGCTTCCTGTGGATGTGGCCCAACGCGCGCATCGGCGTGATGGGCGGCGAACAGGCGGCCGGCGTGCTGGCCACCGTGCGCCGCGACGGCATCGAGGCCAAGGGCGGCACGTGGTCTGCGGAAGACGAGGACGCGTTCAAGGCGCCGATCCGCGAGCAGTTCGAGCAGCAGGGCCACCCGTATTACGCCAGCGCACGACTGTGGGACGACGGCATCATCGATCCGGCCAAGACGCGCCGCGCACTGGGACTGGCCCTGTCGGCGGCATTGAACGCACCGAACGAAGAAACGAAGTTCGGCATCTTCCGGATGTGACCGGGCGCGACGAGGACACCGCAATGACCGACACACCGAACATCGGGATCGAACGCAAGGGCGCCGTGGCGACCTTGTGGATGGATCGCCCCGAGCGTCACAACGCGTTCGACGAACACCTGATCGATGCGATCGATCGTGGCCTGCAGGCGCTGGGCGCCGATGACAGCGTGCGCGTCGTCGTGCTGGCCGGTCGCGGCCGCAGTTTTTCCGCCGGCGCAGATCTCGACTGGATGCGCCGCGCTGCCGACTACGACGTGGCACGCAATCGCGACGAAGCCGAAGCACTGGCACGCATGCTGCGTCGCCTGGCGGAACTGCCGAAGCCGACGATCGCGCGCGTGCATGGCGCGGCGATCGGTGGCGGGCTGGGTCTGGTTGCTGCCTGCGACATCGCGATTGCCAGCGACAAGGCCGTGTTCGCAACGTCAGAGGTCAAGTTCGGATTGATCCCCGCGACCATCGGCCCCTACGTGCTGCGCGCGATCGGCCCGCGCCAGGCCGCGCGCTATTTCCTGACCGCTGAACTGATCCAGCCGGCGAAGGCCTGCGAGATTGGACTGGTACATGAAGTCGTCGCCGACGACGCGCTGGATGCCGCGATCGACACGCTGGTCCAAGCGCTGGCGCAGGGCGGCCCGAATGCACAGGCCGAATCCAAGCGGCTGATCCGCGATCTCGATGGCCAGAACATCGGTGATGCATTGATTGCCGACACCGCCGCGCGCATCGCCGATATCCGCGCCACCGACGAAGCCCGCACGCGCCTGGATGCGTTTCTGTCCGCGCGCCGCGCAAAGGACGCCCGATGACCACTGCAATCTCCGAAGGCGCGTTGTTCGACACCGTGCTGATCGCCAATCGCGGCGAGATCGCGTGTCGCATCATCGCGACCTGTCGCCGGCTCGGCATCCGCACCGTGGCGGTGTACTCCGACGCCGACCGCAATGCGCGCCATGTGCGTCTGGCCGACGAGGCCGTGCACATCGGTCCGTCGGCGGCGCGCGAGAGTTATCTGCGCGCCGACAAGCTGCTGGACGCCGCACGCCGTACCGGTGCGCAGGCGATCCATCCCGGCTACGGCTTCCTGTCCGAAAACGCGGCATTCGCGCAGGCCTGCGCCGATGCCGGTGTGGTCTTCATCGGCCCGAAGCCGTCTTCGATCCAGGCGATGGGCGACAAGCGCGAAGCCAAGGCGCTGATGCAGGCCGCCGGTGTGCCGGTGACGCCGGGCTATCACGGCGACAACCAGGATCCCGCGTTCCTGCACCAGCAGGCCGACGACATCCGCTATCCGGTGCTGATCAAGGCCAGCGCCGGCGGTGGCGGCAAGGGCATGCGTCTGGTCGAGAAACGCGAGGACTTCCCGGCGGCGCTGGTGTCGTGCCAGCGCGAGGCCGAGAGTTCGTTCGGCGATGCGCGCGTGCTGATCGAGCGCTACATCGTGCGGCCGCGCCATGTGGAGATGCAGGTCTTCGGCGACAGCCACGGCAACGTGGTGCATCTGTTCGAGCGCGATTGCTCGGTGCAGCGTCGTCACCAGAAAGTGCTGGAAGAAGCGCCCGCGCCCGAACTGAGCGACGCGCAGCGCGAGGCGATGGCGGAGGCTGCCGTCGCCGCCGCGCGCGCGGTTGATTACATCGGCGCCGGCACGATCGAGTTCATCGTCGGCGAGGGCGGCGATTTCCACTTCATGGAAATGAACACCCGGCTGCAGGTCGAACATCCGGTCACCGAGATGGTCACCGGCATCGATCTCGTCGAATGGCAATTGCGCGCGGCCGCCGGCCAGGCGCTGCCGCTGCGTCAGGATCAGATCCACCATCGCGGCCATGCGATCGAAGCGCGCTTGTATGCAGAAGACGCGCTCAAAGGCTTCCTGCCGTCGACGGGCACGCTGCAGGTCATGCAGTTCCCCGAAGCGAGCGCGCATGTGCGCATCGACACCGGCGTGGAGCAGGGCGACGCGATCAGCCCGTGGTACGACCCGATGATCGCCAAGCTGATCGTCTGGGACGAAGACCGTCCACGTGCCCTGCAGCGTCTGCGTCAGACCATCGATGCGGTGCGCGTCGTCGGCGTCACCACCAATGCGGTGTTCCTCGGACGCCTTGCGCGCCAGGCGGATTTCTCCGCGGCGCGTCTGGATACCGGTCTCGTCGCACGCGAGATCGACACGCTGCTGGCGCCGTTGCCCGAGGCCGACGATGCAGCGTGGATGCTGGCCGCGCTCGGGTTCTGGGCGCATTCGAACGCGGCAACGAACAGCGCGACTTCGAACCCCTCTCCCCCGGGGAGTGGGGCAGGGGTGAGGGTCGCTTCTCCGTGGACCATCGCCGACGGCTGGCGCCTCGACACCCACGCCGCACGGTTCATCGAGTTGTCGGCGAACGGACAGACCCGCCGGATCGCGTTGCGCCAGGACCACGACGATCTGCGCATCGGCTTCGATGGCTCGCCGATGCAGATCGCGACCGTCGCATGGACCGCGCCGACGTTGACCGCTGCCCTCGACGGCGTGCGTCGCAACGTCGATGTGCTCGTGCACGGCGCGCAGGTCGTGCTGTATCGCGGCGAAGACCGCTTCGTGTTCGAACACGTCGATCCGCTGCATCGACACACCGGCGCCGAAGCGCATGCCGGCGCGGTGATCGCACCGATGCCGGGCCGCATCGTCGAACTGCTGGCACCGCTCGGCACGCCCATCAAGAAGGGCACGCCGCTGCTGGTGATGGAAGCCATGAAGATGGAGCACACGCTGCAGGCGCCGCACGACGGCGTGGTCAAGGCGTTCCTCGCGAAACAGGGCGATCTGGTCGCCGATGGCGCGGTGCTGGTCGATTTCGTCGAAGGCAATGCGGAGGAGGGCGCCGCATGAGTGATTTTGTCCGCGTCGTCGAAGTGGGCCCGCGCGATGGCCTGCAGAACGAAAAAACGCTGGTGCCGGCGGCGACCAAGATCGAATTGATCGACCGGTTGTCGGTCTGCGGCTTCCAGGTGGTCGAAGCCACCAGTTTCGTCAGCCCGAAGTGGGTGCCGCAGCTGGCCGATGCCGAAGCGGTCCTCGCCGGTATCCAGCACTGCGACGGCGTCGCCTATCCAGTGCTGGTGCCGAACGCCAAGGGGCTGGAGCGTGCGCTTGCAGCCGGCGTGCGTCACATCGCGGTGTTCACCGCGGCCTCGGATGCGTTCAACCTCAAGAACACCAACATCGATGTCGACGGTTCGCTCGAACGGCTGAAGCCCGTGGTCGAGCAGGCACGCGCCGCGGGTGTGTCGGTCCGTGGTTACGTGTCGACCGTGCTCGGCTGTCCGTACCAGGGCCATGTGCCGCTCGCCGATGTCGTGCGTGTCGCGAGCGCCCTGCACGCGATGGGCTGCGACGAGATTTCGCTCGGTGACACCATCGGCGTCGGCACGCCCGCCAAGGCGCGCGAGATGCTGCTGGCCTGCGCGCAGACCGTGCCGATGGCGCAGCTCGCCGTGCATTTCCACGATACCTACGGCCAGGCGCTGGCCAATGTCCTGGCCTGTCTCGAGGCCGGCGTGCGTGTCGTCGACAGCGCGGTCGGTGGACTCGGCGGCTGCCCGTACGCGAAGGGCGCCAGCGGCAACCTCGCCACCGAAGATCTGCTGTACATGCTCGACGGGCTCGGAATGCGGACCGGTATCGATCTGCAGGCGGTGACCGACACGGCGGTGTGGATCAGCGGCGAGCTCGGGCGCAAGCCGGCGAGCAAGTTGGCGACGGTGGCGCTGGCGAATGCCTGACGGCACGGTGCAAGGGCGCGCCTGCCGCACCGCCTGACGGTCCACCAGTTCTTCCGCGAAAACGCGCTCCAATCCGCGTGCGCACGGTTCGATCAGTGACCGGTGACCGCAACGGTTACAATTCGACTTCCGGTGCGCCGCCTTGAGGAGCCATCCGCATGTCATCGACACCCGCACCTGACCGCGGTCCCGCAGAACACGACGTCCGCACGCAGATCATCGTCGCGGCACGCGAGCACTTCAGCCAGTTCGGCTACGAAAAAACCACCGTGTCCGATCTGGCCAAAGCGATCGGCTTCTCGAAGGCCTATGTCTACAAGTTCTTCGAGTCCAAGCAAGGGATCGGAGAGCAGATCTGTGCGAGCTGCCTGGTCGGCATCGAAGCGGAGGTGCGCGCCGCGGTGTCCAGCGTCGACACGCCGTCCGACCGGATGCGGCAGATGTTCTCGACACTAGTGGAGGCCAGCGTTCGGCTTTTCGTCGATGACAAGCGACTCTACGAAATCGCCGCGTCCGCCGCCGGCGAACGCTGGCAATCGGCGATCGACTACGAGGCGCGGATTCGCGGAATGCTCGAAGAGATCGTGGTCGAAGGACGGCTACGCGGTGAATTTGAGCGCAAGACGCCGCTCGACGAGACGGTCCAGGCCATCTATCTCGTCATGCGCCCGTACCTCAATCCGCTGCTGCTCCGCCACAGCATCGAGCACAGCAGCGACGCGCCCGCCCGCCTGACGAGCCTGGTTCTGCGAAGCCTGTCGCCCTGAGTCTCCCAACCAGAGCATTAGTGACCATTGACTTATTTGGTCACAAGTAAAATGATGCACGCTCCTTTAGAGCTGCAGATCCACGCCCATGCCCGTGCGCCTTCCGTTGACCGCTGCGATGGCGATCCTGCTTTCGTCGTTCCTGGGTGCCTGTAGCGCAGACACACCCGCTGATCCACGGCTCGAAGCGCCACTGGTACGCGTTGCGGAAGCCCGCGCGTCCACCGCTTCGGGGCGCGCGTTCTCCGGCACCGTCACTGCGCGCGTACAGAGCGATCTCGGGTTCCGCATCGCAGGCAAAGTGCAGGAGCGCCTGGTCGATGCCGGCGAATCCGTCCGGAAAGGGCAGGTGCTGATGCGCCTCGATCCGGACGATGCGCAACTCGCGGATCGCTCGCAGCAGGCGGCGGTTCTGGCCGCCAGCGCGCAGGCGGAGCAGGCGATTGCCGATGAGGTCCGCTATCGCGAGTTGCGCGATGCGGGATTCGTGTCGGCGTCGTCCTATGACCAGGCGAAGGCCGCCGCCGATGTGGCGCGTGCGCAACTTGGCGCGCAACGCGCGCAGGCTTCGCTGTCGGGCAACGCGGCGACCTACACCCGACTCGTCGCAGATGTCGATGGTGTGGTGGTCGAGACGCTTGCGGAGCCGGGACAGGTGGTGTCTTCGGGTCAGGTCGTGGTGCGCATTGCCCGGGCTGGCCCGCGGGAGGCGCGGATCGACCTGCCGGAAACGATGCGGCTCGAGATCGGCCGCGCAGGCGTCGCAACGCTGTTCGGCGCCGAGGCCACCACAGCACCGGCGAAACTGCGCCAACTCTCGGATGCGGCTGACCCCGTTACGCGGACCTTCGATGCGCGTTTCACGCTCGGTGAAGCGCTGGCCGATGCGCCGCTCGGCGCAACGGTGACAGTGGAAATCGCTGACGCAGCCGCAGCGACCGAGCGCACGTTCGAAGTGCCACTCGCAGCGATCCTCGACACCGGCGCCGGGCCAGGTGTCTGGGTGGTGCACGACACGCCGGCCAAGGTCACGTGGCGTCGGGTCCGGATCCTGCAGGTCGGCGACGACGTCGCCAACGTCACCGGTGATCTGCGCGCTGGCGATTCCGTGGTGGCGCTGGGCGCCCATCTTCTCGACGAAGGCCAGGCCGTGCGGATCGAGCCGGGTCCTGCGTCGATGGCCGCGTCCGCGTCCGCACATGGAGCGGCGCCGTGAGCGAGGGCCGCTTCAATCTGTCCGCGCTCGCGGTTCGCGAACGCTCGATCACCCTGTTCCTGATCGTGCTTGTGTCGCTAGCCGGGCTGGTGGCCTTCTTCAATCTGGGCCGCGCGGAGGATCCGGCGTTCACCGTCAAGGTGATGACGATCGTCAGCGCGTGGCCCGGTGCGACCGCTGAAGAGATGCAGGACCAGGTGGCCGAAAAGATCGAAAAGCGCATGCAGGAATTGCGCTGGTATGACCGCACTGAAACCTATACGCGGCCCGGGCTGGCGTTCACCACGCTGACGCTGCTCGACAGCACGCCGCCGTCCGAGGTGCAGAGCGAGTTCTATCAGGCACGCAAGAAGATCGACGACGAGTCCCGCACGCTGCCCGCTGGCGTCGTGGGGCCATTCGTCAACGACGAATACGCGGATGTGACATTCGCGCTGTATGCGCTGAAGGCACAGGGTGTGCCCCAGCGCGAACTGGTCCGCGATGCGGAGCAGCTGCGTCAGCGATTGCTGCATGTGCCCGGGGTGAAGAAGGTCAACATCGTCGGCGAACAATCCGAACGCATCTACGTCAACTTTTCGCAGGAACGTCTGGCCACGCTCGGCCTGGAGCCGCGTGAGATCTTCGCGGCGTTGAACGGTCAGAACGCGTTGACGCCCGCAGGCTCGATCGAAACAGCCGGCCCGGAAGTGTTCATTCGCCTCGATGGCGCCTTCAACCGGTTGCAGGCAATCCGTGACACCCCGATCGTCGCCAATGGCCGGACGCTGAAACTCTCCGATATCGCGACCGTCGAGCGCGGCTACGAGGAGCCTTCGAGCTTCCTGGTGCGCAGCGGTGGTGCACCTGCGTTGCTGCTGGGCGTCGTCATGCGCGAGGGCTGGAACGGTCTGGATCTGGGCGAGGCGTTGGACACCGAGGTGGCTGGTATCAATGCCGGCATGCCGCTGGGCATGGCGCTGTCGAAAGTGACCGATCAGGCCGTCAACATCGGATCCGCGGTTGACGAGTTCATGGTCAAGTTCTTCGCGGCCGTGCTGGTGGTGATGCTGGTGAGCTTCCTGAGCATGGGCTGGCGCGTCGGCCTGGTCGTGGCGGCCGCGGTGCCGCTCACGCTGGCGATGGTGTTCGTGGTGATGCTGGCGACCGGCAAGAACTTCGACCGCATCACGCTGGGTTCGCTGATCCTTGCGCTCGGTCTACTGGTCGACGACGCCATTATCGCGATCGAGATGATGGTGGTGAAGATGGAAGAGGGCTACGACCGGCTTGCCGCGTCCGCCTATGCGTGGAGCCACACCGCCGCACCCATGCTGGCCGGCACGCTCGTCACTGCCGTGGGCTTCATGCCGAATGGGTTCGCACGGTCCTCGGCCGGCGAATACACGAGCAACATGTTCTGGATCGTTGGCATCGCGCTGATCGCGTCATGGATCGTCGCGGTTGTGTTCACGCCCTACCTCGGCGTCAAGATGATTCCCGACATCAAACCGGTCGACGGCGGGCACGCCGCGATCTACGACACCGGCCGTTACAACCGGTTCCGGCGGCTCCTGGGCCGGGTGATCGCCCGCAAATGGATGGTCGCCGCGACGGTGGTCGGATTGTTCGCTGTGTCGATGCTCGGGATGGGTGTCGTCAAGAAACAGTTCTTCCCGATCTCCGATCGCCCTGAAGTGCTGGTGGAAGTCCAGATGCCCTACGGCACGTCAATCACCGCCACCAGCGATGCAGCGGCCAAGGTCGAAGCGTGGCTGGAGACGCAGGACGAGGCGCATATCGTGACCACGTATGTCGGGCAGGGCGCGCCGCGCTTTTTCTTCTCGCTGTCCCCAGAGCTTCCGGATCCATCGTTCGCGAAGATCGTGATCCGCACCGACAACCAGGACGAACGCGACGCCCTGAAAGCCCGGTTGCGCGAAGCCATTGCAGCGGGCCTCGCACCGGAAGCACGCGTGAGGGTGACCCAACTGGTGTTCGGGCCGTACTCACCGTACCCCGTTGCCTATCGCGTCAGCGGTCCCGACCCCGAAGTACTTCGCCACGTAGGACGGCAGGTGCAGGATGTGCTGACGGCCAGCCCGATGATGCGTACCGTCAACTCCGACTGGGGCACACGCGTGCCCACGGTGCATATCGACCTGCAGCAGGATCGACTCAATGCAGTGGGGCTCACCTCGTCGAGCGCCGCAGAGCAGCTCCAGTTCCTGTTGACCGGCGTGCCGCTGACCACAGTGCGCGAAGACATCCGCAGCGTGCAGCTGGTGGGCAGGTCCAGTGGCGCCACGAGGCTCGATCCCGCACGCGTTGGCAACTTCACCCTCACCGGTTCGAGCGGCCAACGCATCCCGCTGTCGCAGATCGGCACGTTGGAAATTCGTGATGAAGCCCCGGTACTCCGACGACGCGACCGTGTACCCACCATCACCGTGCGCGGCGATATCGCAGACGACCTGCAACCGCCAGATGTGTCGAAACGCATGACGGCAGCATTGCAGCCGATCATCGACGCACTTCCCGACGGTTACCGGATCGTGGAAGCCGGATCGATCGAAGAATCAGGCAAGGCCACCGCCGCCATGTTGCCGATCTTCCCGATCATGCTCGCGGCAACGTTGTTGATCATCATCCTGCAGGTCCGCTCGATCGCCGCGATGGTGATGGTGTTTCTGACCAGCCCGCTGGGACTGATCGGCGTTGTGCCGACGCTCATGCTGTTCCAGCAACCGTTCGGCATCAATGCACTGGTCGGCCTCGTCGCGCTGTCGGGCATCCTGATGCGCAACACGTTGATTCTGATCGGTCAGATCCACGAGAACGAAGCTGCAGGGCTGGCGCCATACGACGCCGTCGTCGAAGCCACCGTGCAGCGCGCCCGCCCGGTGATCCTCACTGCACTCGCTGCGATCCTGGCATTCATGCCGCTGACGCAGTCGGTGTTCTGGGGCACGCTCGCCTACACGCTGATCGGCGGCACGATCGCGGGCACCGCTTTGACGCTGGTGTTCTTGCCAGCGATGTATTCGATCTGGTTCAAGATCAGTCGGGATGGGCGGACCGGGCCCGGCTCGACGCGGACCGCCTAAGGCGCAGGCAGCGTGAAGCGGTCCAACGTGCGTCCTGCGGGTCTTGTCGCAGGTAATTCGCCAATCAGAAAATTGTTTGACAGATCGGAAATCACCCTGCGATCCTCGGTGTCCAGTCTTCCGAGGATGTCCGACGTGCCTTCCAGTCCAGCCCAGTGCACGTCGATCCAGATCGGCACCTCCGCCACGCGCATCGCTGCGGTCTGCATGCATGCGCCTCGCGGGACGATCGCGGTATGAATGCGCAGACGGGAACATCGATCATCAGGCTGCGATCGACCTTGGCGCTGCTGCTGTGCATCGTCGTCGCCGCCTGGTCGGCGTGGAGTGTCAAGCAGACACCTTCCGCTCAGCCCATCGACATTCCGGCCTCCGAATTCTCGGCGGCGCGCGCGATGCAGGATCTGACCTGGATCGCTGCAGAGCCGCATCCCACCGGTTCTCCGGCCGCGGCACGGGTCCGCGATGGTCTGGTCACGCAACTGGAGCAGGCCGGGCTCGAAGTCTCGGTCCAGCGCGCACACGCCTTCGCCGAATTCCGCAGCCGCAGCCTGCGCAACCTGCGCGGCGGCAATGTCGAGAATGTGGTCGCCGTGCTGCCCGGAAAGGATCACAGCCTGCCTGCGGTGCTGCTGATGGCGCACTACGACAGCGTCGCGCATTCGCCGGGCGCTGCCGACGACGGCCTCGGCGTGTCGGTGATGCTGGAAATCTCGCGTGCGCTTGCGCAGGACACGCGCCAGCGTGACGTGGTGTTCCTGTTTACCGATGCGGAAGAAGCCGGCCTGCTCGGCGCGCGTGCGTTCTTCGCCTCGCATCCTCTGGCGTCGCGCACTGGCGTCGTCATCAATCTCGAAGCACGCGGTAGCGGCGGACGCGCGGTGCTGTTCGAGACCGGACCCGGCAATGCCAGCCTGCTCGAGGCATTCGCGGACGGCGCGTCGCAACCGCTGGGCAACTCGCTGACCGGCTTCGTCTATCGCTACATGCCCAACGGCACCGACTTCACCGTGCCCGCGCAGATGGGCATTCCCGGGCTCAATTTCGCGATCATCGGCGGCCAGTTCGACTACCACGCCGCGTCATCGACGGTCGAGAACCTCGATCCCGGCAGCGTGCAGCACATGGGCGCGCAGATCCTGCCGCTGGTGCGCACGCTCGCCACGTCCGCGACATTGCCGACGACAGAGACCGATGCGATCTACAGCGACCTGCCGGGCGCGTGGATGATCAGCGTGCCGACGTGGTCGGGCTGGATCGTGCTGCTGTTCGGTCTGGTTGCGATTCTGGTCGTTGCACGCCGCAGCACGTTCCGTGATGGCGGCTGGCGTGGCGTGGCAAGCGGTCTGGCGCTGTGGCCGCTGTCGTTGCTGTCGGTCGCACTCGCGGTGCGGCTGGCGTACCGCTTGCTGGGCGGCGGCGATGCCACGCTGGTCAACAATCGCGACCTGCTGGCCGCGTTCTCACGACTGACGGCGGGCGAGGGCGTACTGGCGATTGGTGTCGTGCTCGCGCTGGGTGCGTTGTTCGCGTGCAAGGCGGCGCGAAAGCCCGCTGCGGTGCTCGCACTGGTTGCAGGCGCCTGCACATCACTGCGTGGCGGCTTCGATGCGACCGGCCTGGTGCTCGGCCTGCTGGTCGCGGTGCTCGCATGGACGACCGCCGGCAGTGCGGCACGCGGCGAGACAGTCCGTTTCGGCGCGCTGGTGTTCGCCTGGATCGTCGGTGCCGCCGTGCAGATCCTCGCTTCGGAGCTGGCGCCGCTATTGCTGTGGCCGCTGCTGGCGCTGGCCGCCGTCGCCTGGCTGTTGCCCGCAGTCGGGCCGACGCATGTGGCGCGCATGATCCTCGCGGCGCTCATCACCGCGTTCGCACTGGCGCATGTCTTCCACTTCGCACTGCAGTTGTTCGATGCGATCGGATTCGGCACGCCGGAAGTTTTGGCATTGCCGGCGGTCTGGATGGCCGCGCTGCTGATTGCGTGGGTCCGCAGCGACGGCAACGCACGGCCACTCGCGATCGCTTCAGTGGTTACCGCGCTGCTGGCTGCCGGCGTCCTGCTGGCCACCGCATTTGCCAGCATCGATCGCGAGCGCTATCCGGAACTGTCGCAGGTGCTGTTCGTCACCGATCCGGACCACGACCACCATCACCGTGTCAGCGCGCTGCCGCAGTTGTCGGACTGGAGCAAAACTGCATTGCATGCTGATCGGCACGCGCCCGAACCGATGCCGCTGCCGGTGCTCGATCTGGCCAAGCCGTGGGCGACGCCGGGCGAAGCGATCGACGTGGCGGATCGCGTCCGGTTCGATCACACCGTAGATCCAACGACCGGCGAGTCTGTGCTGCGCGTCTTCGCGCCTGCCGGCACCCGCGAGTTGCGCGTGCTGCTGAAGAGTGCGGCCGTGGTGAACGACGTCACCCTGCAAGGCGACGCCGCACCGTTGCTGGACGAAGCCGACACTTGGTCGCGGGTGCGCTGGCACGCGCCGGGCGCTGAGGGCATCGAACTGCGCTGGCCCGCGAGCGCAGCGCCCGTCGAGGTGCAGGCCGCTGCCGGCCTCGACAGCTGGCCGCGAGATGCAGCGCCGTTGCCGCCGAGACCGTCGCACATCGTTCCGTGGTCCACGTCGGACATGACCTGGATTCTGGGCGGCACGCTGATTGGCGAAGCGGGCAGGGCAGCTGACTGACAGGCCACGGTCCATCGGGAGCGCGCGTGAGCACGCAGGCGACAACACTCGCGCTGTTGCCCGGCTTCATGCTCGACGACGCGCTGTGGGACGACTTCGTGCCGCTGCTGCCTGCCGACTGGGCCGTCCAGCGCATCACGCTGCCGCGCGGCCGCACCGTGCATGAGGTGGCCGATGCGGTTGCCGAGCAGCTGGATGCACCGGCGATGTTCCTCGGGTTCTCGATGGGCGGCTACGTTGCCCGCGCGCTCGCGGCTGTTCATCCACAGCTGGTCGACGCCCTCGTGCTCGTCGCCACATCGGCGCGCGAACAGGCGCCTTCAGCGCAGCAGGTGAACCTGGCGGGCCGTGCGGTCTTCAAAGGTCTCAGCCGCAGCGCGATCCAGCGATCATTGAGCACCGCGCATGCCGAGGATCAGGTGCTGATCGATCGCGTCCACGCGATGAGCCTGCGTCTGGGGCATGAGGCCTTCGTCTGGCAGTCCGTGCTCGACCGCAGCGGCGTGCCGCTCGACGGCATCGCGTGCCCCACGCTGGTCGTGGCTGCGGATCAGGATCGACTGCGGTCGGTCGCGGAGTCACAGGAGATCGTCGATGCGATCGACGGTGCGGCGCTGCAGATCGTGCAGGGCGCCGGCCATCTGATACCGCTCGAAGATCCGCAGTCGTTGGCGGGAATCATTGTCGAGTGGGCAAACCGCCAGGTCCGTTTGTAATAGCGCAGGGCAAAGTCCGCGCACGGCGCTTGCGCGCAATTACGCTCCGGGTATCGGACTGTTGAACGTCGCCTCGATGCGATGCCCGTCAGGATCGATCACGAAGGCCGCGTAGTAATCCGCACCGTAATCCGCGCGCACGCCCGGCGCACCGTGGTCGCAACCGCCGGTCTTCAACGCCGACGCGTGGAATGCATCGACGGCCGATCTCGATGGCGCCGAGAAAGACAGATGGAAACCGGGGCCCGGCGGCGCCGCATCGGGACGTAACTTCAGGCAGAGCAGATCCTCGTCGTCGACGAGGCCGTAGCCGATCGCAGTGTCGTCCTCGAAGACACGGCGGAATCCGAGTGCGCCCAACGCTGCGTCGTAGAACCGTCCCGCGCGATCCAGATCGCGGACGCCAAGGGACACGTGATGCAGCATGGTTCGGATCCAGAGAAGTGGGTGCGCATTCTGCAGATGCGGTGAGGGTTTGCTCGCGCACGGTCATGAGGAGAACGTGTCGAGCGCGATCCGGAAGCAACCGGTATCGCAGCAACAGACGACCGCGTCACGCCGCAGCGCGCACTCAGCCTTGCTTGTAGACCGTCCGCTGACCGATCGGACTGCTCTTCTTCGCAGTCGGCCGGGCCAGGCCGGGAATGAGGAAATCCGCAGCGCTTTGCCCACGTTTCGTCTTCTCCGCAAGCCAGCGTGGCATGCGGCCACGGCCGGACCAGGTGTTCCGCCTGTTCTGCGGATCGCGATACTTCGCCGCAACCTTCGCTCGCTTTCCCTTCTTCGCGCGCTTGGCGGTGACGGGACCCGGAGGCGTGGCATCGATAAGTTCATCGATCGCATAACCCTGCGAAAGCACGAACGCGAGCAGCTCGGCGCGGACGACCGCGACAGGTCGACGGCGTGACAGCACCTCCTTGCGTCGTTCGGCGGCGACCAGCAGTGCATCGAGCTCGCGGAGGCTGAGCGCGTCGATATCTAGTTTCATGGCGACGAGCGTCGGGCCGAGTCGGCAGTCTGTCAATCAAAGCTTCTCGCGGGCAGCGTCGATCACCATCGGCGCGCCCTCAGCTCATCATCCAGCCACGTGCTGGCTGCGGAGCGAGGCGATGTCGCGCTTCGGCGGCGCGCCGAACAGACGGCCGTATTCGCGGCTGAACTGCGAGGGGCTCTCGTAGCCGACCTTGAACGCTGCACTTGCGGCGTCGGCATGTTCGTTGAGCATCAGGCGCCTGGCTTCGTTGAGACGCAGCCACTTCTGGTACTGCAGCGGGCTCATCGCGGTCAGCTGGCGGAAGTGCTGATGGAAGGTCGGCGCGCTCATCTGGACGCGTGCGGCGAGATCCTCGATCCGCACCGCTTCGGCGTAGTGCAGCTTCAGCCAGTCGATCGCACGCGAGACGCGGTGGCTGTGGCTGTCGACGGACGCGATCTGCCGCAGCCGCGCCGCCTGGTCGCTCAGCAGCAGGCGATAGTGGATCTCGCGCTGGATCAAGGGCGCCAGCGCAGGAATCGCATCGGGCTCTTCCAGCAATGCGACCAGACGGGCGAACGGGTCCAGCAACGCGGGCGTCGCGGTGCCGATTCCCACGCCGGTGCCGACGGGCCTTGCTGCACCTGCCGGAAAGCCACCCTGGGCGACCAGTTCGGCGAGCATCCGCAGATCGAGCTTCAGGGTCAGCCCCACGCACGGCTGCGCGGCAGTGGCTGCAGTGACTTCCGAGTTGGCTGGCAGATCGAGCGACGTCACGAGGAAGCGCGACACGTCGTACGGATAGCCCGTCCCGCCGACCCACATCTGCTTGGCACCCTGTGCCACCAGCACGATGCTGGGCGGAACCATGCACACGACCGGCGCTGCAATCGCATTGCGCCGGAACAGGCCCAGACCGGGAATCGCCGTGCCGAAATCGCCCGTGTGCGGCAGGTGCGATTCGACGATGCGCGCGATCGACTGCGCCGGTGAGGCAGGACGGGCAGGGGCGGGATATGCGGTCATGGGGGCTCCGATGGCAGGCGGAACTCTAGCGCGCCGACTGACTGCGGTTGTCGGAAACGCGGGCAGGTGCATCGGATCAGGCAAGAAACCCAGCGGAATGCAATACCGCCACCGGGCGTGTGCCGGAGAGGATGGCCACCTCTTCACCGACAGGACCACGCCATGTCGATTAAAGCCTACGGCGCGCTTTCGGGCGACCGCCCGCTCGAACCGCTCCAGATCACCCGCCGCGCACCAGGCGCCCACGATGTCCAGATCGACATCGCCTTCTGCGGCATCTGTCACTCCGATCTGCACCAGGCGCGCGCCGAATGGGCGGGCACCCTGTTTCCGTGCGTGCCGGGCCACGAAATCGTTGGTCGCGTGGCGGCGGTCGGTTCCGACATCACCGGGTTTGCGATCGGCGATCTCGTCGGCGTCGGCTGCATCGTCGACAGCTGTCGCGATTGCGCGGACTGCGGGGACGATCTGGAGAACTACTGCGATCACATGGTCGGCACCTACAACGGCCCGACAGCTGACGCGCCGGGACATACGCTGGGCGGCTACGCCGAGCAGATCGTCGTGCACGAACGCTATGTGCTGCGCATCCGCCATCCCGAGGCGCAGTTGGCGGCGGTCGCGCCCTTGCTCTGCGCCGGCATCACGACCTATTCGCCGCTGCGCCACTGGAACGCGGGTCCCGGCAAGAAAATTGGTGTCGTCGGGATCGGCGGGCTCGGCCACATGGGCCTCAAGCTGGCGCATGCGATGGGCGCGCACGTGGTCGCGTTCACCACGTCGGAATCGAAGCGGGATGCCGCCAGAGCGCTGGGGGCAGACGAGGTGGTCGTGTCCCGCAATGCGGACGAGATGGCCGCGCATGCCAAGAGCTTCGACTTCATCCTCAACACCGTCGCGGCACCGCACGACCTCGATGCATTCCTGTTGCTGTTGAAGCGCGACGGCACGATGGCACTGGTGGGCGCGCCCGCATCGCCGCATCCATCGCCCCAGGTGTTCAACCTGATCATGAAGCGGCGTTCGATCGCGGGTTCGATGATCGGCGGCATCGCCGAAACGCAGGAAATGCTGGATTTCTGTGCAGCGCACGACATCGTCTCGGACATCGAACTGGTCGACGCCGACCAGATCAACGCGAGCTACGAACGCATGCTCGCCGGCGATGTGAAGTACCGCTTCGTCATCGACACCACCACGCTCGCCGCCTGAGCGCCGACCTCCAATGGAGCACACCATGAGCCGACGCTTCGCGCCGCTGGCGCCCCTCGCACTGGCGGCAGCATTGCTGGCCAGCCCCGCCCACGTCTCCGCCGCCGATCTGTTCCGCGGCGCCGACAACTTCTACGTCAGCGATGCAGTGGACATCCGGAAGGTCACGTTCCGGAACCAGTACGGCATGACCGTCACCGGCAATCTGCATGTGCTGAAGACGCTCGATCGCAGCCGCCGTCACGCGGCCCTCGTCGTCGGGCATCCGATGGGCGCGGTCAAGGAACAGAGCGCGAACCTCTACGCGGCGAAAATGGCCGAGCAGGGATTCGTCACGCTCTCGATCGATCTGTCGTTCTGGGGCGAAAGCGCGGGCGAACCGCGCAACGCGGTGTCGCCCGACATTTACGCCGAAGACTTCAGTGCAGCCGTCGATTTCCTGCGCACGCAGACGTTCGTCGATGCCGACCGCATCGGCGCGATCGGCATCTGCGGCAGTGGCAGCTTCGTGATCAGCGCGGCGAAGATCGATCCGCGCATCCGCGCGATCGCGACCGTCAGCATGTACGACATGGGCGCGGCGAACCGGCAGGGACTGCGCAACGGCGTGAGCGTCGAGCAACGCAAAGCCGCGATCGCCGAGGCCATCGCACAACGCGATGTGGAGTTCGCGGGCGGCCCGACGCGCTACACCAGTGGCAGCGTGCATGCGCTGGACGCGAAGTCCACGCCGATCGAGCGCGAGTTCTACGATTTCTATCGCACGCCCCGCGGTGAGTTCACGCCTGCCAGCGCTTCGCCGGAAACGACCACGCATCCCACGCTCACCAGCAATCTGAAGTTCCTCAACTTCTACCCGTTCAACGACATCGACACGATCTCGCCACGGCCGATGCTGTTCATCACCGGCGACAGTGCGCACTCGCGCGAGTTCAGCGAGGACGCCTATCGTCGCGCCGGCCAGCCGAAGCGATTGCTGGTGGTGCCGGACGCGGGCCACGTGGATCTCTACGACCGCGTCGACCTGATTCCGTTCGATGCACTGACGACGTTCTTCCGCGACGGTCTCGACTGAACCTCGCGGCCGCGCTTTGACACCCCGCCGCAGGGCGCCGGTCGCGGCGTCGTGCGGCGCAGGCCCGTGACGCCCAAGGTCCGCGTCCGTGGCTGTCTGTTCTCCGACGGAATCCTCTGCATGTCTCCTGAAATCCGGAACGCCGGCCGCCGCGAGTGGGCGGCCGTGCTCGCGCTATCGCTCGGTGCGTTCGCCCTCGTCGCCGCCGAGTTCATGCCGGTCAGCCTGTTGACGCCGATCGCCGTCGACTTACAGGTGACGGAAGGGCAGGCGGGGCGCGCCATCGCGGTGTCGGGCGCGTTCGCACTCGTGACCAGCCTGCTCATCGCACCGCTCGCTGGCCGCCTCGATCGCAAATGGCTGCTGCTCGGGCTCACCCTGGTCATGGTGGCCTCGGGCACGCTGGCCGCACTCGCATCGACCTATCCCGTTTTCATGATCGGCCGCGCGCTCATCGGCGTGGCGATCGGCGGCTTCTGGTCCATGTCCGCGGCGACGGCGATGCGACTGGTGCCCGCGCACCAGGTGCCGCGCGCACTGGCCCTCGTTAACGGCGGCAATGCACTGGCTGTGGTGCTGGCGGCGCCGCTCGGGAGCTACTTCGGCGCGATCGTGGGCTGGCGTGGTGCGTTCCTGTCACTCGTGCCGCTCGCACTGGTCGCCTTCGTCTGGAAAGCGATGACACTGCCGTCGATGCCGGCCGCCGCCGCGCGCCCCGCGTGGAATGTGCTGGCACTGCTGCGGCGCCCGACGGTGGCGTGGGGGATGGTGGCCGTCAGCCTGTTCTTCATGGGGCAGTTCGCGCTCTACACCTACGTGCGCCCGTACCTCGAGACCGTCGCGCATGTCGAGGTCGGCACGCTGTCGATGCTGTTGCTGCTGCTCGGCGTTGCCGGCGTCGTGGGCACGCTGCTGATCGAGCCCTTCATCCGCCGCGGCATGTACACGACCCTGGCGATCCTGCCGCTGCTGATGGCCGGCATCGCGGTCGCGCTGGCACTGACCGGCAGCCGACTTCCGGTGACCGCGCTGCTGCTGGGATGCTGGGGGCTGTTCGCAACGGCCGCGCCCGTTGCATGGTGGACGTGGCTGGCGCGCACGCTGCCGCACGACAGCGAATCGGCGGGCGGTCTGATGGTCGCCGTGGTGCAGCTCGCGATCGCGTCCGGCGCGACCGTGGGCGGCATGCTGTTCGACAGCGCAGGCTATCGGATCACCTTCTTCGCAAGCGCGGGACTGCTGGTAGCGTGCATGGTCGCGGCCGCGCTCACGTCGCGTGCGGCACGGCGCGAAGCGGATGGAATGCGGCTGCAGACCGGCGCGGTGACCGGCTGATCGGAAGTCCGCAGGTCGAACGCTTTGCGAGTCTCTCGCACCGCTCGACCGGTCGCATCCATCCAGATCCGGCGTATTCCTCGGTGCTTTCAGACATAAGAAAACGGCCCGCAATGCGGGCCGTTTCCGTCACAGCTGACCCGATGATCAGACCAGTCGCGTCAACCAGCCATGCCGGTCCGGCGCGCGGCCGTACTGGATGTCGAGCAGATCCTTGCGGATGCCCATCGTGATTTCGCCCGGCTGCGCGTCGGCATCGCCGACACTGAAATCGGCGCCCTTGAGCACACCGATCGGCGAGATGCTGGCCGCGGTGCCGCAGGCGAAGACCTCACTGATCTCGCCCGAGCGCACGCCTTCGATCCACTCGGCGATCTCGACGCGGCGCTCGGTCACGGTGTGGCCACGGTCGCGCAGCAGCTGGATCACGCTGTCGCGGGTGATGCCTTCCAGAATGCTGCCGGTCAGCGAAGGCGTAACCACGCTGCCGTCGCGCATGACCAGGAACACGTTCATGCCACCGAGTTCTTCAACGTACGTGTTGGTTTCCGCATCGAGGAACAGCACCTGCGCGCAACCGTTCTCGACCGCCTCGCGCTGCGGCAACAGCGACGACGCATAGTTGCCGCCGCACTTGGCCGAGCCGGTACCGCCGCGGCCGGCACGTGCGTAGTCGCGCGAGAGCCAGATCGAGACCGGCTTGATGCCGCCCTTGAAGTAGGCGCCGGCGGGACTGGCGATCACGTAGTACGCCACGCGACGGGCCGGGCGCACGCCGAGGAAATCTTCATTGGCGATCATGAAGGGCCGGATGTACAGGCTCGATTCGCCACCACCGGGCACCCACGCTTCGTCGGTCTTGACCAGCTGCTTGATCGATTCGACGAACAGGTCCACCGGTAGTTCCGGCAGCGCCATGCGGCGGGCCGAATGCTGCAGGCGACGGCCGTTGGACTCCGGACGGAAGGTCCACACCGAACCGTCGGCATGACGGAACGCCTTCATGCCTTCGAAGATTTCCTGGCCGTAATGCAGCACTGCGGCGGCGGGCGAGAACGTCAGCGGGCCGTAGGGGCGCACGTGAGCGTCATGCCAGCCGTCTTCGACAGTCCAGTCGATGGCGACCATGTGATCGGTGAAATGCACGCCGAAACCGGGGTCGGCGAGGATCTTCTCGCGATCGGCCTGCTCGCGCGCCTGCTGCGAGGGGACGTGGCGGAAGGTGGGGAACGTGGCGTCAGTCATGCGCGGGACTCAGATGTGCAGGGCGTGGCCGAGTGCGCGGAGTGCGGCTTCCTGCACGGCTTCGCCCAGCGTCGGGTGGGGGTGGATGGTACCGGCGATGTCTTCGAGCGTTGCGCCCATCTCGATCGACTGCACGAACGCGATCGACAGTTCGGACACCTGCACGCCGACGGCCTGCCAGCCGAGGATGCGGTGATCGCCTGCGCGCGCGACCACGCGCACGAAGCCATCGGTCGATTCCAGCGACATCGCGCGACCATTGGCGGCGAACGGGAACATCGAGGTCTTGATCTCGATGTTCTGCGCCTTGGCTTCGTCCGGCGACAGGCCGACGACGACGACTTCCGGATCGGTGAAGCACACCGCCGGAATCGCCGCCGGCATGAAGTGGCGCTTCTTGCCGCTGACCACTTCGGCCACCAGTTCGCCCTGCGCCATTGCGCGGTGCGCCAGCATCGGTTCGCCGGCGACATCGCCGATCGCCCAGACATTGCGCATCGAGGTCTTGCACTGGTCGTCGATCCTGATCGACTTGCCGGCGAGATCGAGACCCAGGGATTCGAGGTTGAAGCCATCGGTCTTCGGCCGACGACCCACCGCGACCAGGATCTGGTCCGCGTCGATCGTGAGTTCGTTACCGTCCGGATCGCGCACGCGCAGCGCGCCGCCATCGGTCAGGCCGAGCACGCTGTGCTTGGTCAGCACCTTGACGCCCGACTTGTCGAGGTGCGTGGCGACCGGCTTGGTCAGCTCACTGTCGTAAGCCGGCAGGATGCGGTCCTGCGCTTCGACCACGGTGACTTCGCAGCCGAGCTTGCGATAGGCAGTGCCGAGTTCGAGGCCGATGTAGCCGCCACCGACGACGATCAGATGCTTCGGCAGCGAGGTCGGCGACAGCGCTTCGGTCGAGGAGATCACCTTGCCGCCGAACGGCAGGAACGGCAGTTCCACCGGCTCCGAACCGGTCGCGAGCAGCAGGTGCTCGCACTTGATGCGCAGCGTGCCGCCGTCCTCACCAGCGCCGGCGACATCGACGGTCTTGCCGTCGACGATCGTCGCCCAGCCCTTGATCAGCTGCGCGCCGTTCTTCTTCAGCAGTGCGCTCACGCCGCCGGTGAGTTTCTTGACGATGCCGGCCTTCCAGGCAACGGTCTTCGCCAGATCCAGCGCCGGTGCCTGCACGCTGATGCCGAGCGGGGACGTGCCGGCCGCGTAGCTGGCGAGCTTGGCGAATTCCTCGGCGGCATGGATCAGCGCCTTGGACGGAATGCAGCCGATGTTGAGGCAGGTGCCGCCCGGGTTGACGCCTTCGACGACGATGGTCCTGACGCCGAGCTGGCCGGCGCGGATGCCGGCGATGTAACCGCCGGGGCCGCCGCCGATGACCAGCAGCTGGGTTTCGATGGTCTGACTCATGATTACTCCACGAACAGCAGTGCAGGGGTTTCCAGGCGCTGACGGATCGCCTGCACGAACTCGGCCGCGTCCATGCCGTCGACGATGCGATGGTCGAACGAGGACGAGAGGTTCATCAGCTTGCGCGCGACGACCTGGCCTTCGCGGAACATCGGACGTTCGATGATGCGGTTGACGCCGACGATCGCCACTTCCGGGTGGTTGATGATCGGCGTCGACACCACGCCGCCGACGGGGCCGAGGCTGCTGATGGTGATCGTCGAACCGGACAGCTCATCGCGGGTCGCCTTGCCTTCGCGCACGGCGGCGGCGAGACGGCCGATCTCGGCCGCGGTCTGCCACAGGTCCAGCGATTCGGCATGCGCGATCACCGGCACCGACAGGCCCACCGCGCTCTGCGTCGCAATACCGAGCTGCACGCCCTCGTAGCGGGTGACGATGTTGGCCTCGTCGTCGAACCGGGCGTTCATCTGCGGGAAGTCGCGTGCCGCGAGCACCACCGCGCGTGCCAGCAACGGCAGCAGGGTCAGCTTGCCGCGCGTCTTGCCCCAGCGATCGTTGAGCTTGGCGCGCAGCGCCTCGACTTCGGTGACGTCGATTTCTTCCACATAGGTGATGTGCGGAATGTTCGACCAGGACTGCTGCATCTTCTGCGCGATCTTGCGGCGCAGGCCCATGATCGGCACCTGCTCTTCGCCGGTGCGACGCGCGTAGCTGCTGCCGCCCGTACCACCGCCGATCGGCTGCGCCTTGCCGCCGGCTTCGGCGTAGGCGTCGAGGTCGGCGTGCAGGATGCGGCCCCCCGGACCGGTCGCCGGCACGTAGCGCAGCTCGATGCCCAGATCCCAGGCACGGCGACGCACGGCGGGCGAGGCCAGCGGCTGTTCGCCGGCCGCGAGCACGCTGTTGGTGACCGCGCCGCGCGTATCGGACTTTGCCGCCGACGCAGCTGCTGCGGCTTTCGCAGGTGCAGCAGCCGGCTTCGGCTCAGGCGCCGGTGCAGGCTTGGCGTCTGCCGCCGGCTTCGGCGATTCGGTCTTCGCTTCGGCAGGCTTGGCGGCGGCCGGTTCCGGCTCGGCCGCGCCGGCTTTCAGATTGCCCGCACCTTCGACTTCGAGGCGGATCAGCTCGCTGCCGACGGCCATCATCTCGCCGGGTTTGCCGCCCAGCGACACGACGGTGCCCGCGACGGGCGAGGGGATCTCGACCATGGCCTTGTCGGTCATGACCTCGGCCACGATCTGGTCTTCGGCGACCTGGCCGCCGACTTCGACCTTCCAGGCGATCACTTCGACTTCGGCGATGCCTTCGCCGATGTCCGGCATCTTGATGACGTGATGTCCCATGGCTCAGTCCTCCAGCACGCGCTGCAACGCTTCGATGACCCGGGCCGGGCCCGGGAAGTAGTCCCATTCCTGCGCATGCGGATAGGGGGTGTCCCAGCCGGTGACGCGTTCGACCGGCGCCTGCAGGTGATAGAAGCAGTGCTCCTGCACCAGCGCGACCAGCTCGGCGCCGAAGCCGCAGGTGCGCGTGGCCTCGTGCAGCACGATGCAGCGGCCGGTCTTCTTCACCGATTCGGTGATCGCGTCGAGATCCAGCGGCCACAGGCTGCGCAGGTCGATGACCTCGGCGTCGATGCCGGCGTCTTCGGCCGCGGCCTGCGCCACCCACACGGTGGTGCCGTAGGTCAGGATCGTGACCGCCTTGCCTTCGCGGACGATCGCGGCCTTGTCCAGCGGAACGCTGTAATAGCGCTCGGGCACGAGGTTGTCGGCGTGCTTGGACCACGCGGTGACCGGGCGGTCGTGGTGGCCGTCGAACGGGCCGTTGTAGAGGCGCTTGGGCTCCAGGAAGATCACCGGATCGTCGTTCTCGATCGAGGCGATCAGCAGGCCCTTGGCGTCATACGGATTGGACGGCATCACCGTCCGCAGGCCGGCCACGTGGGCGAAGATCGCCTCCGGGCTCTGGCTGTGGGTCTGGCCACCGTAGATGCCGCCGCCGCAGGGCGTGCGGAACACCAGTGGCGAGGTGAACATGCCGCCCGAGCGATAGCGCAGGCGCGCGGCCTCGGACACGATCTGGTCGTAGGCCGGATAGATGTAGTCGGCGAACTGGATTTCGGCGACCGGGCGCAGGCCGTAGGCCGCCATGCCGATCGCCGCGCCGGCGATGCCGCTCTCGGAAATCGGTGCGTCGAACACACGCTGCTTGCCGTACTTGGCCTGCAGGCCATCGGTGCAGCGGAACACGCCGCCGAAGTAGCCGACGTCCTCGCCGAACACGACCACGTTGTCGTCGCGTTCCAGCATCACATCCATCGCCGAACGCAGCGCCTGGATCATCGTCATCGGCGAGCCGCCGGTGGTCTGGGTCTCACTCATCTTCAAACTCCCAACTGCTGGCGCTGGCGACGAAGGTGTTCGGGCAGCTCTCTGTAGACGTCGTTGAACATGTCGGCGGCACCGGGACGGTTGTCGCTGCCGAGCAGGCCGTGGGTTTCGGCCTCCTTCAATGCACGCGAGACTTCCGCGTCGAGTTCGGCGCGCACTGTCTCGTGCTGTTCGTCGCTCCACAGGCCGCGCTTGACGAGGTGCTGCTTCAAGCGATCGATCGGATCCCCGAGCGGGAAGTGCTGGGCGTCGTCGGCCGGGCGGTACTTGGATGGATCATCCGAGGTCGAGTGCGGACCGGCGCGGTAGGTCACCCACTCGATCATCGTCGAGCCGAGGTTGCTGCGCGCACGCTCGGCGGCCCAGCGCGAGGCGGCATAGACGGCGAGCAGATCGTTGCCGTCCACGCGCAGCGACGGAATGCCGTAGGCGGCGCCGCGCGCGGCGAAGGTGGTGTTCTCGCCGCCGGCAATCGCCTGGAACGTCGAGATCGCCCACTGGTTGTTGACCACGTTGAGGATCACCGGCGCGCGATAAACATGCGCGAACACCAGCGCAGCGTGGAAGTCGCCTTCAGCCGTCGCGCCGTCGCCGACCCATGCGGTCGCGATCTTGGTGTCGCCCTTGATCGCCGAGGCCATCGCCCAGCCCACAGCCTGGATGTACTGGGTGGTCAGGTTGCCGGAGATCGAGAAGAAGCCGGCGTCCTTGTACGAATACATGATCGGCAGCTGGCGGCCCTTCAGCGGGTCGGCGGCGTTCGACAGGATCTGGCACATCATGCTGATCAGCGGCACTTCCCTGGTGATCAGGATGCCCTGCTGGCGATAGGTCGGGAACTGCATGTCGCCATCCTGCAGCGCCAGCGTCTGACCGACCGCGATGGCTTCCTCGCCCGTGCACTGGATGTAGAACGAAGTCTTCTTCTGGCGCTGCGCGATCAGCATGCGGGCGTCGAACGCGCGGGTCTTGAGCATCGCGTGCATCGCGCGCAGCAGGACCGCGTCGTCGATGTCGGCGGCCCACGGACCAACGGCATCGCCGTTGTCGTCGAGCACGCGGATCAGCTGGCTGGTCAGCGGCGCGGTCTGACTGGCCGGCACGTCCAGCGCGGGCTTTTCGACGCTGCCCGCGGGGCTGAGCTGCAGATAGGAGAAGTCGGTGGCCTGGCCCGGGCGGGCACTCGGCTCGGGCACGTGCAACCGCAAGGGTTCGGTCGCGGCCGGATTCTGGGATGTGGACATGTCAGGGGCCTCGCTGGGCATGGGTCATGGAGCTGCAGGCATGCCGGCGGCGGGGGGCGGCGGCAATGAAGAGGGCGGTACGGTCGCTCGACGCGCGGTCGGGCATCGGCAGAGCTGGGGACGCGGCGGCACGCGCTGCATGCGCGTGCGGGGGCGGACTGTACGGGGCACAGTGCAAGAACGCTTCTCCCGGTCGGACGGGCGTCGGCCCGCGGCTTTCAAGGCGGCGTGGAGCGTGACGCAGTCCGCCAGACGTGGAGTCTAAAGGCGGCAGCGAATATCGTAAATTTGTTTAATTGACTATGAGGTATCGTTTATTCAGATACCCATGACTCGCCGGAGTGGTGCATGCAGATCCCCGCCAACATGTCGCTGCGGCAACTGCGCTATTTCGCAGAGGCGGCCGAGCTGGGCCAGTTCTCGCAGGCCGCGCGCAAGCTGCATGTCTCGCAGTCGGTGATCACGACCGCGGTCGCCCAGCTCGAAACCCTGCTGGGGCTGCGCCTGTTCGACCGGATGCCGCACGGCGTGGCGCTGACCGCCGAAGGGCACCGCTTCCACCAGCACGTGCGCCACATCCTCGACACCCTGCAGGACGCGCTCAGCGAACCGATGTTCCTGGCCAACACGCTGTCGGGGACGGTGCGGGTGGGCGCGTCGTACACCGTGCTCGGCTATTTCCTGCCGAGCCTGCTGGCTCGGTTCAAGCGCTCGTATCCGCTGGTCGAGATCGACCTGATCGACATGGACCGGGTCGAGATCGAACGCGGCGTGGCCAAGGGCGTGCTCGACTTCGGGCTCTGCATCATCTCCAACATGGTCGAGCCCTACACGCTGAAGCGGCAGTTGCTGATCCGTTCGCGGCGGCAACTGTGGCTGGCCGAATCGCATCCGCTGGCCCAACAGCCGGTGATAGGACTGGCCGACGTGGCCGCGTATCCCTACATCATGCTGAAGGTGGACGAGGGCGAAGCCTCGGCGCTGCGCTACTGGCAGTCGGTGCAGCGCGAGCCCAATGTCGCCTTCCGCACCTCTTCGCTGGAGGCGCTGCGCGGCCTGGTGGCCTACGGATTCGGGGTGAGCATCCTGTCCGACATGGTGTACCGGCCGTGGTCGCTGGAAGGTCGCCGGATCGACGTGCGCACGCTCGACGATGCCGTTCCGCCGATGGAAGTCGGCCTGGTCTGGCGGCCTGATGAAGCGCTGTCGGCACCGGCGAATGCGCTGCACCAGTTCCTGGTGTTCGCGTGCAGCGCCTGATCGCGGGGCGGCCGGGCGCCGTCTGACACGTCCGGAGCTGCGGGTCGGGCAGGGCGCCCCGATCCGGTCCCGGCGAGGCAGCCACTACACGTATGAGCGGGTGCAGCCGCACCCATAGCGGGCGGTTATGCATGACCCACGGATTCTGAATGGATGGCGCTTGCAGAAGACGCCTATCCTCGGAACGGAAAATTCAGAGTCATTTTTCTCCTATCAGGTCAACGCCCCTCGATCCGGAGGCGAGGGCCGCCCCAGTCACCGCACCGCCATCGCTCCGCGCCCGCGCGTTCCTCCCCCAGCCGGGTTCTGTCTGTCCTTTCAGGGTTCCGACCCATCTGCCGAGACCGAACACCATGAGTAACCGCAACTTCCGTCTGTCCCTGCTGCCGCTGGCCTGCGCCGCCGGACTCGTCGCGCTGGGCGCGAGCACGGGCGCACTCGCCCAGGACGCGCAACAGGATGCGGATGCGCCGCCGAGAGGTCTGCAGACGCTGGAAGCCGTGCAGGTCACCGCGCAGAAGCGCGTGCAGTCGTCGACCGAAGTGCCGATGTCGATCAGCGTGCTGGGCGAGGCGGAACTCGATCGCCTGCAGATCAACAACGTCAACAATCTGGCCGGCGTGATTCCCGGCCTGCAGGTCACCAGCCTCGGCTCGCCCGGACGGTCGCAGGTGTCGATCCGCGGCATCGTGCCGCTGGGCAATACCGCATCGACCGCGATCTATGTCGACGACATTCCGCTGACCCCGAACGGTTCGCTGTCGGGCGGCACGTCCGGCATGTTCGATCTGCTGCCCTACGACCTGCAGCACGTCGAAGTGCTGCGCGGCCCGCAGGGCACGCTCTACGGCGCGAGCGCGCTGGGCGGACTGGTCAAGTACGTCACCAAGCGGCCGGAACTCGATTACCTCGAAGGCCGCGTCGGTGGCACGGTCAGCGTGATCGATGACGGCGGCCACGTGGGCTACGGCGGCCGCGCATCGATCAACGCGCCGCTGGTGGAAGGCAAGGTCGCCATGCGTGCGAGCTATGCCGAGCAGGCGACGCCGGGCTGGATCGACAACAGCGTACTCCAGCGGCGCGACACCAACGACGTGCGCCAGAGTGCCGGCCGCCTGTCGGTGCTGTGGCAGCCGGTCGAATCGGTCGAAGTAGTGGCGACCGCGCTGACCCAGAAGAACAAGGGCGACAACCTCGGTGTCGTCTCGCTGGATCCGGTGACGCTGGACCCCTCGCTGCCGGGCTACGCGAATTCGTACTTCCTGCTGCAGCCGAGCACGATCGATGCCGATGTCTACGGCCTGACCGTGGACTGGGACCTGGGCTGGGCCGATCTGAGTTCGTCGAGTAGCTGGCTCGACTCCAGGACCTGGCGCATGCAGGACCTGTCGGCCGAATACATCCCGTTGCTCGGCGGTGTACCCGGTCGCGCGCCGTTCGCGTACGCGGTGCTCGATACCGACATCGCGCTGACCAAGTTCACCCAGGAAGTCCGGCTGACCTCCAAGAACACTGGCCGTCTGGAATGGCAGGTGGGTGCGTTCTACACCGATGAAGATGCCGATTACCTCGAGTTCGGCGACGCACTCAGCCCCGCGATGAATCCGCTCGTCTCGATCTTCAGCGCCACCGTGCTGACGAACTATCGCGAGAAGGCGCTGTTCGGCAACACGACATGGAAGTTCACCGACCGCTTCGACCTGGCGCTCGGCGTGCGCTACGCGCAGAACGACCAGGTGTTCGACCAGAGCCTCGGTGGCCTGATCGGTGGCGGGCAGTCCTACACCGGCACCTCGTCGGAGAACGTGACCACCTGGAGCGTGAGCCCGCGCTTCCAGTTCGGCACCGACAGCATGGCCTACCTGCGCGTGGCCACCGGCTATCGCGCCGGCAGCCCGAATCCGCTGGTCGCCAACGCACCCGAAGTGCCGCGTCAGGTCGGCGCGGACACGCTGACCAACTACGAGCTGGGCCTCAAGAGCCATCTGTGGGACCGGCGCGCACTGATCGAAATGGCTGCATTCCGCATCGACTGGGAAGACATCCGTCTCAATCTCGGCACGCCCAGCGGTATC
Source organism: Luteimonas sp. (assembly GCA_045810015.1). Lineage (GTDB taxonomy): Bacteria > Pseudomonadota > Gammaproteobacteria > Xanthomonadales > Xanthomonadaceae > Luteimonas. The sequence goes on along the minus strand of JBJMWR010000001.1, from coordinate 16,327 downwards.
TCCTACGGCGTCAACGGCGGCGGCGCGCGCAGCCAGGGCCTGGAGTTCAGCGGCTCGGTGATGCCGGTCGACGGCCTGCGCCTGAGCAGCAGCCTGACCTATACCGATGCCGAGCTCACCGCGCCGATTCCGGGCCAGGCACCGGCCGGCGCCGCGCTGCCGCAGGTGCCCGAATGGAGCGGCAGCCTGCAGGCGCATTACGAATTCCCCGCGCGCGGCGAATGGGTGTGGGGCGTCAACGGCGCGTTCCGTTACTACGGCGAACGCCCGCTGTCGGTGGCGCCTGCGCAGTCGATCACGCTGCCGAGCTATGGTCTGCTGGACCTCAGTGTCGAAGTGGGCAATCCGGATGCGTCGTTCCGCTTCTTCGTCAACAACGTCACCAACGAAGACACGTTCACCTCGGCCAGCCGTACGCTGTACGGGTCGGCCGTGCTGACACGCTGGAACGGCGTGATGCTGCAGCCGCGCACGGTCGGCGTGTCGTTCGACTACCGGTTCTGATCGTGGGACACAGCCGCGGAGCGCACCCTTGCTGAAGTCGACATTGTGGTGGTCGTTGCCGCTGGTGCTGGCGACGGCGCAGGTGCAGGCGATCGGTGTCGGCGAGATCCTGCCGCTGATCGCCGACGGCACGCATGCGAACGCGCCCGGCTGCGCGGTCGCGGCGTTCCGCGCGGGTCAGCCGATCCTGTCGACCTCCGCGGGCCTTGCGGATCTGAAAACCGGTCGCGCGATCGACGGCAGCACGCTGTTCTACGCCGCGTCCGTATCCAAGCAGTTCACCGCGCTGGCGGTCGCGCAACTCGCGGTCGCCGGTGACATCGATCTCGATGGCGACGTGCGCACCTACATTCCGGAACTCCCGGAATACACGCGCACGGTGACGCCGCGGATGCTGCTGCACCACACCGCCGGCATCGCCGACTGGCTGTCGCTGGCGGCGATGTCGGGTGCGAAGGACTGGGGTGCCCTGGATCGCGCGCAGGCGCTGGCGCTCGTCATCGCGCGTGCTGACACCGCATTCGAACCCGGCACGCGCTTCGAATATTCCAATGGCGGCTACCTGCTGCTCGCGGAGATCGTCGCGCGGACATCCGGCCAGTCGTTCGCGGAGTACTTGCGCACGCACGTGTTCGAACCGATGGGCATGCGCGATGCCTTCTTCCTCGATGGCGCACGTCCGGACGACGCCCACGTCGCACACGGCTATCTGCCCGATGGCGACGGCTTCGTGGTGCGCGATACTTATCCGCTGATCGGCGGCTCGGGTGGACTGATGCTCAGCGCCGATGATCTGGCGCGCTACGAGTACGACATCGAAATCGGACATGCCGTGTGGACCGACGCCGTGCGCGACATCATGCTGGCGCCTGCACACCTGCGGGATGGCAGCGCGGCGGGCATGCCTTCGGGCCTGGGCTATGCCGGCGGTCTCCGCGTCGGCGAGCGCAATGGCCAGCACGTGGTCGAACACGGCGGTGCGGCCGAGGCATTCAAGCTGCAGTACCTGCGTGTGCCGGCGCGCAGGCTGGCCGTCGCGGTGCTGTGCAATCGCGGCGACTGGAATCCGAATCCGCGCGCCGATGCGATCGCCGCACTGCTCGAAGGCGACGCGCTGTGGACCGGTCCGGCGCCGATGCCCGAACGCGCCGGCGATTACGTGGACGCGGGCCTCGATCTGCACTATCGCGTGGGTGCCGTCGAAGGCGACCGCCTGCCGGTGCGCATCGTGTCGCCGCTGACAGGCGAGGCGGGCGCGGTGCAGTGGTTCAAACGCGGCGCGCAGGGTGTCTTCGTGGCCGAAGATCCGCTCAGGCCGGTCCAGATCCAGTTCGAACCCGATGCCGCCGCACTCCAGCTGTCCATTGCCGGCGCCAACACCTTGCGTCTGTTGCGGAGTTCCGACTGATGTCGCACGCCATGCCACGTCCGCGTCGGCGGCGCTGGATCAGGATTTTGCTCGTCGTACTCGCGGTGCTGGTGCTGGGCGCCGTGCTCGCGCTGCATCTGCTGATCCGCAAGGGCAGCTGCACGTCCGATATTCCGTTCCCGGCCACGCTGCAGTCGGCCGAGGTCGATGGCCGGCAGATGTCGTGGTCGATCAGCGGAGAAGGTGGCGCAGACACGCCGACCATAGTTCTGATCACCGGTCTGGGCAGTGGCCAGGTGACGTTCTCTGCCGTGCTCGAGCGCCTGGCGCAGCACGGCCGGGTGATCACCTTCGACCGGCCCGGCTACTGCGCCAGCGACGCCGCACCCGAGGGTCCGCGCGATGCCGACACTATGGCCGTCGAACTGCGCGCGCTGCTGCGCGAGACCGGCGTGCCCGGCCCGTATGTGCTGGTCGGCCATTCGCTGGGCGGTCTGATCGCCGAGTCCTACGCCGCGCGCTATCCGCAGGACATTGCAGGCCTGGTGTTCGACGATGCGCGCGCGTCCGATTTCATGCTGCGCTGTATCGCGGCATTGGGCGAATCACGCTGTGCCGACCCGTGGTGGCTGGGCGGTGTGCTCGCGCTGGCACCGACGCAGGCGCGCGAGTTCAGGGCGCTCGAAGCCAGCGAAGCGCAGGTCCGTGCGATCACGCCGGCAGCCGATGTGCCTGCGCTGGTGCTGTCAGCCGGCGTGCTCAAGCGTGGCGATGATTTCCTCACCGTCTGGCTCGACAGCCAGCGTGGACTGGCGACGCGTTATGGCGCGCAGCAGGTCACCTTCGAGACCAGCGAACATTTCCTGCATACGCAGGATCCCGATCGCTTCGTCGCGCTGGTCGGTGCATTCGTCGATGGCTTGCCGAAGCACACGCCGGCGATCGAAGCCGATACGACGGATTGAGAACGCCAACGCGCGATCAGGCGTCGTCCGGCCCGCCGCGCTCGTTCAACGCGACGGCGAAGTGCTTCAGGAAGCCCTCGGTCAGGCGCGACGGCGGCCGGTCTTCGAGGAACATGCACTGCACCTTGAAGCCGAGCGCCGGTGACATCGGCCGGTAGGCAAGACCGGCGCCGCCGGTGGCCTGCGCGGTGAACTCGTCGACGATCGACATGCCCGCGCCGCAGCGGGTCAGACCGGCGGCGATGTAGAACGTCTGGTTGGACACGACTTCGCGCACGCGCACCTGCAGGCGCTGCAGTTCGCGATTGAACAGATCGCCCAGCGGACCGCCGGTGGTCAGCCCGACCAGATCCCGGTCCTGCAGCGCCTGCAACGGAATGCGTTCACCGGCGTCCGGCAGATCCTGGTCGCGGAACATCAGCACCAGTTCGCCATCGGCGAGATCGCGACGCTTGAGCCGCGGGTGCGGCGGCGCGTCGTAGCCGATCGCAATGTCGCAGCTGCGTTCGTACAGCGCACGGAACAGGTCGTCGTGATGCAGGGTCTGCACCTCGAACGTGGCCTGCGGATGGCGCGCGCGAAAGCGGGCGATCGCAAGCGGCGCGATGTGCAGGCCCAGCGACGGCACCACGGCGAGGCGGATATGCCCGTCGGTCAGGAAGCGCAGATTGCTGGCGGTCTTCTGCAGCGAGGTCAGCCGGCGGAAGACTTCCGCGGCTTCGGTCGCCAGGGCGTGCGCTTCCTCGGTCGGCACCAGCCGCCCGCGCACGCGCTTGAACAGCGCCATGCCCAGTTGCTGCTCGGTGTGCTGCAGCACCTTGCTCAGCGCCGGCTGCGAGACGTGCAGCGCACGCGCGGCGCCGCTGATCGAGCCGGTGGTGTAGATCGCGTGGAAGACTTCGATCTGGCGGAAGCGCATGGGTCGTGTCCGGAGTGCGTGTGGCCGGCGGCATCCGGATTTGGAGAACGCCGGGATGGATCAGGTCGTCGCCGCAATCTGCAGGGGTGCTGCCGGACGTGCGGTCGCCGCGGTCCGCACCTCATCAGCGTTCGATGCTGCGCGCAAGCCACCACCCCACAGCGCCGGCGTCGTGGGCTGCAACAGACCACCGACCAGATGCACGCCACCGGGATGATCGGCGCGCAACCACAGTGGACCATCCAGATCGATAAAGCGCGCGTGCCGTGCGACATGCAGGGCAGGGGCGATGGCCAGCGACGAACAGGCCATGCAACCGACCATGATCTCGAAGTCCTGCGCGCGCGCGGCTTCCAGCAGCGTCAACGCCCCGGTCAGGCCACCGGTCTTGTCGAGCTTGATGTTGACGACCTGGTAGCGGCCGCGCAGCCGCGGCAGATCGGCCGCGACATGACAGGACTCGTCGGCGCACAGCAATGCGACCGATTCGAACCCGAGCAGCCGGTCGTCGTCGGCGGCCGGCAGCGGCTGCTCGATCATCTCGACGCGGGTCTCGGCCAGCAGTGGCTGCATGGCCTGCAACAGTTCGAAGGTCCAGCTCTCGTTGGGATCGGCGATCAGGCGCGCATCGGGTGCGGCGTGGCGGACCGCACGGATCAGGCTGCCCGGGTCGTCGGCGCCGACCTTGATCTTCAGCAGATCGAGATGGGCGTAACCGCGCGCCGCATCGGCCATGCGTTCCGCGGTGTCCAGGCCGATGGTCTGCGCACTCGGCAGGCAGGGCGGGGCGGTCTGGCCGAGCAGGCTCGACACCGGCACGCCGCGACGCTGGGATTCCAGATCCCACAAGGCGGAATCGACCGCGTTGCGAGCGGCGCCCGGTGGCAAGGCAGCCTGCAGTTGCGCGCGATCGAGCACCGAGGGTGTCGCGCGCGCCAGCGTTTCGATCTGCGCCAGCACCGATTCGACAGTCTCGCCATACCGGGCGTAGGGCGTGGCTTCGCCACGTCCGACGAATCCGCCATTGCGGACGTGCACCTCGACGACTTCGGCCGTCGTGCGCAGGCCACGCGAAATACGGAAGGGCGTGGCCAGCGGCCAGCTACGGTGATGGGCACTCAGCCAGGAAAGCATGTCTGGATCCGGTCGACGATGGCAGCAGTGCCGTGGCGCACGGGGTCCTGTGTCGGCAGCCCCAGCGTGTGTTCGATTTCGCGGCACAGGCGCAGCGCTTCCGCGCCCGGCAGCCTGGACGTGTTCAGTGCGATGCCGACGGCCTGCACCTGCGGATTGGTCAGCCGTGCCGCGGCGAGGTTCGCGTCGAGCGTGCGCCTGAGATCCGGCACCGGTGCATGCGCCAGGCCGCGCATGTGCTGGCGCCCCGGCTCGTGGCACAGCACCAGCGCATCGGGCTGCGCCCCATGCAGCAGGCCGAGCGATACGCTGGCGAAGGACGCGTGGAACAGAGAGCCCTGGCCTTCGATGACATCCCAGCCGCCATCGTGTCGCGCGGGCGACAGCCATTCGACGCTGCCGGAAATGAAGTCGGCGATCACCGCGTCGACCGGCACGCCACGTCCGGCGATGAAGATGCCGGTCTGCCCGGTCGCGCGGAAATCGGCCTTAAGCCCACGCGCGCGCAGCTCCGCTTCGATCGACAGCGCGGTGTACATCTTGCCGGTCGAGCAGTCCGTGCCCACGGTCAGCAGACGCCGACCGGCGCGCTTGCGGCCATCGCCGACCGGCACGTCGGGCGGCACGCGTGCGTCGAACAGGTGGCGACCAGTGCGCGTCGCGGCATCGACGATTTCGGAGTGCGCGCTCAGGCGTTCGTGCAGACCGGATGCCACATTGAGACCGGCGTCGAGCGCAGCGATCACGTGCGCGACCGTGTCCGCACCGAAGCGACCGCCGGCGTTGGCGACACCGACGATCATCGTCTGCGCACCGGCCGCGCGCGCCTGCGCGAAGTCCATGTCCGGCAGTTGCACGCTGGTCCTGCAGTCGGGGCCACGGAACTGCGCGATGCACCAGTCCGGGCGGAAGCGCACGAGCCCACTGGCGGTCTTGGCCGCGAGATCGTCAGGTGCATCGCCGAGGTACAGCAGATAAGGCGGCGGCCAGGAATCGGCGTGCGCGAAAGCGGATTGCATGCGGGAATCGGGCCTCGGCGAGCGCGCAGGGAAGGCTTTCATCTTCAGCGGCACCCGCGGGCGCGGCTATTGAATTAACACCGCCGATCCATAGCCCCAGATTATGGGTCGGCGGTGCGATCTCTGCGGATCAAACGCGATCCGCTGCAAGGCCTCCGTCATCCACACCTACGTCGTCCATGCGTGCGAATGCCGCGTCGCGGCGCGTCCAGACCTCCCGCAGCGCGTACACCAGCAGCGGCACCACGTAGGTCGCGAGAATCGCGTACGCCAGCAGGCGATAGCCCTGTGCGATCAACGCGACCAGACCGACCGCGTCGGCAAGGAACACCGCGCTGAGCAGGATGGCTGCAATGATCGCGACGCGGACGCCCCGGCCCGGTGCGGCACCGGTGCGCTCTTTCCAGTTCGCGCCCATGCGTCCGTCGACCGAGGCCATCAAGGCAACGCCGGTCTCGACCAGTGCGACCAGGATCATCAGCCGGAACAGCCACTGGAACCACGGCAGCGCGAGTTGCCCGAGCATCAGATCGGATGGCAGCGGTGCATCAGCGATCTCCGGCATGAAGGCGAGCATGCAGACGTAGAAGATCATCGCCGGCAGGATCGCCAGCGGGCCGGCGAGGGCGCCTGCGACCACCGCGTCGCGACGCCGCATCAGATGCCGCACCACCAGCAATGCGGAGATCGCGGCGAACACGTTGTAGCCGGCGTAGGTCAGGCCGTTGAGCGCCCAACCGGGTCCGAGCGTGCGGTTCGTCGAAAACTGCGCGACGGCGCCATCGCCGAAGCGGAACAGGATCAGGCACGCGGCCAGCGCGTAGACCAGATACATGAAGATCGACATGAGCTTGAACAGACGCTCGACCGCATCAGTGCCGGCCTGCACGACGGCGGTGATCACCACCACCAGCAACAGCGTGCCGACGATGCGCGGCCAGTCGAACATGCTGGCCGCGAGTTCACCGGCCGCCGCGCCGAACACCGCGAGCACCACGACGATCAACGCCAGATAGGCGACCTCGAACGTCCACCAGCCGCGGCCGAGCAGATGCCGGAAGAAGGTGCGGTAGTCGTAGCCGCCGATCGCGCGGGCCAGCAGGAACGTGAGAATGCAGACCACGCTCCAGATCACCGTCGCCAGCGTCATCGCAGCGAGGCCGCCCCACGGCCCGGACGGCAGGAAGAACTCGGCGAGTTCGCGGCCCGTGGCATAGCCGCCGCCGATCACCGCCGACTTGAACGCCAGCCCCGGCAACAGATACCGCTGGAAGCGACTGGCCGTCGCCGTCACGGTTGCGCGGCCGGCGGCTCCAGCAGATAGAAGTCGCGCACAGTGCGTGCGATCTCTGCGATGACGCGCTCGCGTTCGCTGCGCGGCGCCGTGCTGGCCTTGACGAAGACCGAGATCGCGAACCGGCTGCCATCGGGCAGGGTGACCACGCCGACATCGTTGACCGTTCCGCCCAGCGTGCCGCTCTTGTCGGCCACGACGGTGCCCGGCGGCATGCGAGCACGCAGGCGGTCGCTGCAGGTCCGGCAGCGCTCCATGATCTGGATCAGCGTCGTCGTGCTGTCGGCGCTCAGCGCATCGCCCGAGAACAGGCGTGTCAGCAGCGTGGACATCGCGCGTGGCGTGGAGGTGTCGCGTGGATCGGCGTCGAACGCGGTGTTCGGGGCGCCGCGGCGCGCGATAAACGCGGGATCGCGCGCCAGTTCGGCGGCACGTGCTTTCGTCAGCGGACCGGCGTCGGTGACGCCATAGAACTCGATCAACAGGTCACGCGTATTGCGATCCAGACGCTGGCCTTCGATGCCCTGCGCGCGCAGCCATGCGGTCACCGCCGCCGGGCCGCCGGCCTGTGCCACGAGCACATCGGTCGCAGTGTTGTCGCTCTGGGTCAGCATCACCTCGAGCAGGTTGTGCACCGACAGGCTCAGGCCTTCATGGATGAAGCGGTCGGCGATGACTTCCGAATCGACCTGCATCGCCATCGGCACACGCACCATCGTCGACAGCTGCAGCTCGCCGGCATCGATCCGTGCCAGCACCGCCGCCGCCACGGCGACCTTGAAGGTGCTGGCCATCGGGAACGCGTCGTCGGGATTGAGATGCACCTGCGATCCGCGGCCGTCGAGGCGCCAGGCGGATACACCGACGGTGCCGTCGACCAGGGTGGCCAATCGCGCGACTTCGGTTTCAACAGCGCTGGGCGCAGCCGCGATGCCCGCAAGCGGGGCCAGGGCCAGACATGCCGCGATGCACAGCACACGCGGTCGGAATGAGAGGTTCATGCGAGACATGCGTCCACCAGTCGGTCGAATCCGCCATCTTCCCGCATCGGATCGGCGGCGGGCAGGCCGAGCCGTGCGCTGATGTCGTCGCAGGCGGCCTGCGCGGCTTCAGGGCCCATACCATGGGTGTTGAGGCTCACGCCGATGCAGCGGATGTCGGGATTGGTGCGACGTCCCATCTGCACGGTCAGCGCGATCACGTCCTCGATCGAAGGCATCGCGTAGTCGGGATAGCCGAGCACGTGCGCGCGGCCGGGCTGATGGCAGACCACGAACACATCCGGCTGGCTGCCATGCAGCAGGCCGAGGCTCACGCCCGCGTACGCCGGATGGAACAGAGAGCCCTGACCTTCGATGACATCCCAGTGCGCATCGTCGGCATCGGGCGACAGCAGCTCGGCGGCGCCGGCGGAGAAGTCGGCGACCACCGCGTCCATCGGAATGCCGCTGCCGGCGATCAGGATGCCGGTCTGTCCGCTCGCGCGGAAATCCGCATCGACGCCACGCGCGCGCAGGCCGCGGGCGAGTGCGAGCGCGGTGTACTTCTTGCCGAGGGCGCAGTCGGTGCCGACGGTCAGCACGCGCTTGCCGCGGCGACGACGGCCGGTGGCGACCGGAATGCCCGGGGGCGGCACGCGCACGTCGAGCAACTGGCGACCATGCCGCTTCGCCGCTTCGGCGAGTTCGGGAATCGCACCGAGCCGCTGGTGCAGACCGCTGACGAGATCCAGGCCTGCCGCCAGTGCTTCGACCAGGGCCGGCAGCCACTCGGCGACGACCACGCCGCCACGATTGGCCACGCCGATCACGAGCGCGCGCGCGCCGGCGGCATGGGCCTGCGCCGGTGTCATCGTCGGCAGGCCGGTGCTGACCGTACAGCCGGGCAGTTGCCATTCGGCGATGCACTGGTCCGGTGCCCAGTCGTGCAGACCGATCGCGGTCTTGGCGAAGCCGGCTTCGGTGGTGTCACCGAGGAACAGCAGGTAAGGCCTGGGCACGGCCGTGACGGCGTGCGCGGCGGCGCTCGGGGAGGATGTCATGTGGCACTCCGACATTCGAAAGCGGGACGAGGATGCGGGTGACGCGGCGCGGGATGAGGCATCGCCTGCGCGCTATGTGTCTTGTCTGATGCGCGGCACGCAGGCGGACGCCTGCGCAGACGCGCATCCGGAGCGGCGTGTGCAACGCGATCGAAGCATGGCCTGCCCACCGGCGCGGCGCGCCGATGGACGGACGCGGGAGGGATCAGAAGCGGTAGTCGAGCGACACGCCCACCGTGCGCGGCTGCAGCGGCACGCCGAGCACGGCGACGTTGCGATTGAGCACGTCGCGTACGAGGCCGGTCGAGACGTAGGCGCGTTCGTCGGTGAGGTTGCGTGCGTACACGCGTGCGGTCCAGCGCATGTTGGTCAGCTCGGCGTGCAGATCGAAAGCCTGGTAGCTCTCGATCTCGTAACCACCGGTGCCGACGCGATTGCCGGTGAAGCGGAAACCGCCGCCCACGCGGCCCTGCCATTGCTGGCCGACATCGAAGTCGTAATCCACGGTGCTCGACCAGCTCAGACGCGGCGTCAGCGGCATGCGGCTGCCGGACACCAGGCCGCTTGCCGGCGGCACCTCGCCAAGTTCGGAATCGGTGTAGGCGCCGTTCAAGCCGATGGTCACGCGCTCGGCGGCGCGCAGCATCAGGGCGAGTTCCACGCCCTGGCTCTTGGCGCTGCCGGCGTTGCCCATCCGCGAAATGCCATTGACGGTTTCGCGCAGCTGGATGTCGTCCCAGTCGATGCGGAACGCGGCGATGTCGAGCATCGCGCGGCGGTCCCAGAAATGCGATTTGAAGCCGATCTCGAAGTTGCCCAGCGTGTCGGCCTTCGTCATCGGCACGGTGCCGGTGACCGAGACATTCGGGCCGCCCGGGCGATAGCCGGTTGCATAGCGCGCGTAGATCATCGAGCGGTCATCGAGATGCCAGCGCGACGCGAGCTTCCAGGTGAACACGTTGTCGTCCACCGAATCGACCAGATCCAGCTTGCCGCCGTAGAGCGCGCCGTTCGTGTGCTGCTCGAAATCCTGTTCGTTGCGCGCGTAGCGCACGCCCGCGGACACGTCGAAGCGCGGGCTGAACTTCCAGGTGGCGTCGGCGAACACCGCTTGTTCGTCATAGGTGCCGGGCAGGGTGCCCGCGCCCGCGTTGATCGGCAGCGGATTGCCGTTGTTGTCGTACGCGCTGACACGCTGGAAATTCGCGTGCTTCTCGCCGGTCAGGAAGGTGCCGACCAGCCACTCCAGGCGGTCGTCGGCCTTGGAACTGAGGCGGAATTCCTGCGTCCATTTGCGGGTACCGAGGAACAGGTCGAACTGCGCCTGGCCGGCGGGAATCACGCCGCCGGTCAGCAGCGGCCAGGCCACGCCGTAGGTCAGCGTGGAATCCTGGACCTCGTCCATGTGCGTTTCGGAGAAGCTGGTCGCCGACACGAAGTCCATGTTGCCGAGATCCCAGTCGAGGATCGCGGAGTGGTAGTTGGTTTCCATGCGGTACGGCGTCGGCCGGAATAGGATGCCGTCGAGTTCGCCGCGCGCCGGTGCCAGGTCGGGATGCAGCAGTCCGACCTGTCCGGTGTTGTCGGCATCCACAAGCTGGTGCAGCGTCTGCAGCCGCAGGTCGATGTTATCGGCGATGCGCCACGTCAGCGCGACACGCGATGCAAGCTGCGTGTAGCCGTTGCTGTCTTCCGCATCCTTGCCCTCGAGATCGGGCTGGTCGACATAACCCGGCGTCACCTGGCGCGAGAAGCTCGCGCGCAGACCGACCCGGCCTTCCACGATCGGCGCGTTCATCGCAGCCCGGATGCCGGTGCCCAGATCGCCGGCCTCGCTGGTGCTGTTGACGTCCATGCCGGCGCGGAATTCGATCGTGTCGGGATCGGCCGCCTTGGTGATGTACTTGAACAGGCCGCCCATCGCACCGGCGCCGTACAGCGTGCCCTGCGGTCCGCGCAGCACTTCCACGCTCTGGATGTCGTAGGGCAGCAGATCGAGCGCATACGAGGTCGCACGCTGCTTGTTCGTGCTCGGGCCGATCGGTGTGTCGTCGATGTACGTGCCGATGATCGAACCGCCACCGAGCGGCGCCACGCCGCGCAGCGCCATCGTGGTCTGACCCGGCGCACCGCCGCTGTCGACCTGGAATCCCGGCACGTAGGCGGCGAAATCGTTGAGCCGCGTTGCGCCGAACGCCTCGAGCCGTTCCTCGCTGATCACGCTGACGCCGGACGCGACTTCCATGATGTTCTCGCTGCGCTTCTGCGCAGTCGCCACCACACGATCGAGCTCCACCGCATCGGGTGCCTTGCGGCCCTCTTCAGCAGCGGCCTCCTGCGCCATTGCCTGGCTGGCGAAACCGGCGCAGCACATGGCCACCGTGGTGGCGAGGATCGAACGTTTCATCGTCTTGCGCATGCGGAAAACTCCGGGGCGTGGCAGGTAAGAGCGGACGGAATCAGTTGGACAGGACGATCGGCTTCCAGGTCTGGCCGAGCAGGCGCCTGAAATTGCCGCCGAGGATCTGGCGGATGTGGGCGTCGCTGTAGCCGCGACGGATCAGCACCTCGGTGAGATCGAAGGTCTTGCGCGGGTGATCGAAACCATCGGTGTCGATCCGCTCGCGGAATGCGTAACTGGCCTTGTACCCGGCGCGCAGCGCAGCGCCCTGGTCGCCGGGCATGTCGTCGTAGCCGTGCAGGTCGGCGTCGGAGCCGATGCCCACGTGGTCGATGCCGACCAGCTTCACCACGTGGTCGATGTGGTCGACCATGTGCTCGATCGTGGTGGGCTCGCGGTCGCGCACGAACATGCGCACGCCGGTGATGCCCATCACGCCATCCTTCGCGGCCAGCTTGCGGATCGCCTCGTCGGTCTTGACCCGCGGGTGATCGTTGAGTGCGCGGCAGTTGGAATGGGTGATCGCGATCGGACGCGGCGACAGTTCGATCGCGTCCAGCGTCGTGCGGTCGCCGCAATGCGACACGTCGATCAGCATGCCGCTCGCGTTCATCGCCTCGATGATCTGCACGCCGAAATCGCTGACACCGCCATCGACGCGATCAGTCGCGCCCGTTCCGATCAGGTTCTGCGCGTTGTAGGTCAGCTGCGCGCAGCGCATGCCCAGACCGTAGAACAGCGCGACATCGGCAGGCGTGCGGAAGTGCTCGGCGTTCTGCACGCCGACGATGACGGCGACCTTGCCGTCGGCCTTGGCGCGGTCCAGATCCGCCGCTTCGCCGACGAGCGTGAACACGTGGCTGTTGCGGCCGACGAATCCGTTCCAGGCCGCCATGTAGGTCAGCGTGTCCTGGAACACGTTCGGACCACCGAGGCCGACCGCGTGATGGAAGCCGGTGATTCCGCTGGCGCGCATGTCGGCCGCGTCCTGAACGCTGATCCGGATGGCGGCGTACTCGGGGCGGAAGTCGAGCTTCAGCACGCCGAGCATGTCGATGACGAGCGATTCGCGGACGAGATCGATGGTGCGCGTCGAATACGCGGTCGCCACGCCGGGCAACACCGCGTGACGGCCACGGGCGATGGCGGGGAAAGCCATGGCGCCGGCGGCCAGGGCGACAGCGCCTCCGAGGAGGCGGCGGCGCGCGGGAGAGTGCTCAGGCCGATCGGTCATCACGAAATCTCCACAAATCCTGTGCAGGGAATATTTATCCCGATCAGAGAATTGTCAAGACATATCGGGACGGATTGTCCTGCTAGAAAGTGTTGCGCCGCAGCAGAATTTGCGTGCGAGCGGTGGCCTGGGTGGGTGCCTGCGCGCGCGTCGGGCGAGCACGCGGACACCGCCGGGCGCTACGCGATGTGGGGTGCGAAGTGTCGCCAGAAGAGACGCCAGGACGTGCCGACGGCTGGCTCTCCTCTTCAGCGGCGCGCCGGTCTCCGGATCAAGCTTCCGCGGGTGCGCCCTGGCGCGCGAGCAGCGGACGCGCCCTGCGTTCGAGACGCAGCAGCAGCCCCGCGACGAGCAGGCATACACCCGCCATCAACGCGAAGAACACGTGGCTCGACAGCCGCGACCACAGCGTGCCGACGACGCCGGCCAGCAGGTTGCCGCCGAACGAGGCGAGGAACCAGAACGCGATGATCGTCGCGCCGAACCCCACGGGCGCGATTCGTGCGAACAGACCCAGGCCGACCGGCAGGATGAAGAGCTCGCCGAAGGTGAACAGTGCGAAGAACAGCGCGGCCCAGAGCCAGCCGACCTGCGCCGACGGCGTCCCGCCGAGCATGGCGACGAGGGCGAACGACAGGCCGACCACACCCGCGCCGATCGCCATCTTGGTCAACGGCGCAGCTTCGCGCCCCGCGCGGGCCTGCCGCGTCCAGTGCTGCACCAGCCACGGCGTGATGACGAACACCAGCAATGGATTGAGCGAGAAGAACCAGGTCATCGGAATCGTGAAGTCCGCGGTGACTACGCGATCGACGCCGGTGTCGAGCCAGATCGCAATGGTGTTGCCGACCTGTTCGTAAGCGAGGCGGAACACCACGATCACCCCGGCAATCATCGCCATCAGCTGCAACAGCGGACGATAGGCCGGCAGCCACAGTGTCGACATCGGCAGGGTTTCGACGCTGTTGCGCGGCGGGTCGGGCGGCAGATGTCGGCGCCCGGCGATGTAGATCACCAGGCCCAGCACCATGCCGATGCCGGCGGCGGCGAATCCGACGTGCCAGCCGTAGACCTCGCCCAGCGTGCCGCAGACCAGCGGCGCGAGAAACGCGCCGAGGTTGATGCCGACGTAGTAGACATTGAAGGCCGAGCCGCGACGCGGATCCTCGCGCCGGTACAGATCGCCGACCTGGCCGGGCAGCGTCGGCAGGAACAGGCCGTTGCCGAGCACGATCGCCAGCAGCGCCGGATACAGCAGCGCATCGAACGCCATCAGGAAATGCCCCAGCGCCATGATCGCGCCGCCGAGGATCACCGCGCGCCGCTTGCCCAGCCAGCGATCGGCGAGCAGGCCGCCGAACACCGGCGTCAGGTACGCCAGCGCGGTGTACAGGCCGTAGACCATCGAGGCCTGTTCCTGCGAGAACAGCAGCTGCTTGGTCATGTAATAGACCAGCAGCGCCCGCATGCCGAAGTAGGAGAACTTCTCCCACATCTCGGTCAGGAACAGGATGGTCAGGCCCGGCGGTTGCCCGAACCAGGTCTTGTTGGGGGCCGCCGTCGTCATGTCGAGACCCTGTCTTGGGTTACAGCTGCGTACCGGTGGTCAGCAGTCCCTGCGTCCATGCGACGAACAGCACGACCAGGCCTGCCAGCGCGACGATCCAGGCGCCGATGCGACGCACGCGCGGCCAGCTCGCCGGCTTGCGGATCGCCACCCACACCAGTGCGACGACCGCGAGCGCGCCCAGCCACGACAGCGCCTGCATGGCGATCAGCGGCCCGTTGCTGTAGCCGGAAATCGCACCCGGTTCGCCCATCGCCTTCGCGTACAGCACCCAGGCGAGCATGCCGACGAGCAGCACCGCGACCGACAGCGTCTGCAGCACACGCAGACCGCGCCCTTCGACCGGTGCAGCGACGCCATACGAACGCCGAACGAACACGCCGCTGACGCGCATCACCGCCGACAGCAGCAGCACCAGCAGCGACACGATCAGTGCCGGGCGCAGCCACGCGGGCGAACGCCAGGCGGGAATCGGCTCATAGCCGAACACCGACGCGAACGGACCGGCGGAGAAGTACACCGGACGATCGTTCTCGACTTTCACTTCCAGCAGCCCGCGGCCGTTTTCCTGCTGCCACAGCCAGGGCGAGACTTCGCGCCAGCGCAGCAGTTGCCCGTTGAGGCCCTTCTGGCCATCGACGGTGATCGTGCCGTCGTCCTGCGGATGCACCCGCACCGGCGACAGCAGGGTCAGCAGACGCAGATAGGTGCTGTCGGAGCGACGCGTGCTCTGCCAGCTGGCGCCGGCGAGCGCGGCGGCATGCGCGCGTGCGGTGTCGGCATCGACGCCCGGGCCGGCAGCTGCGATCGGACGCTTCGGCAGGAATTCCTCGACGAAGCGCTCCCAGACCTGCGCGCGCAGCGCAGCGCCTGCGCCATCGCGGCCGGCGCTGTTGGTGGACACGAACAGGCCGATGTTGCGCTCGGGAATCAGGTACAGCCACGAATAGAAGAACAGCGTCGTGCCGCCGTGCGAACGGGTGTCGTAGCCGGCGGTGTCGGAGGTCATCCAGCCGAGCGCCATGCGCGGCAGATGCGGCAGGATCGACGGCTGCGGGGTCAGCATCTGCGCGGTGGTGTCGGCGCGCAGGATGCGCTGGCCGTCCAGCTCGCCCTGGTTGAGCGTGGCCATCATGAAGCGCGCCATCGACGAACCCGAGGCGTACAGGCCGCCGATGCCCGGCGCGGTGTTCTTCTCGGCCGCCCAGGACTTGCCGGACGCGAGCCGGTAACCGCTGGCCGCATGCGGCAGCAGCGCGGCGGGGAGCTTCTGGTGGAAGCTGGCGTGCTGCATGCCCAGCGGGCCCAGGATGTGGTCCTGCGCGTAATCCTCGAACGTCTGCCCGCTGACGCGCTCGACGATATAGGCCGCGATGCCGGTCGCGTAGTTGGAGTACGCCGGCTTGGTACCGGGTTCGAAGATCTGTCCGGGCACCCAGTCCTTGAGATAGTTCGCGCCGGTGGCCGGATGGTCCGGGCCGAGCACGATCAGGTAACGCAGGCGCTCTTCCAGACCCGAGGTGTGGGTCATCGCCTGGCGCAGCGTGATCGGCTGCCCCTCGGTCGGCACCTCGAAGTCGAGGTAGGTGTTGATGTCGGTATCGAGATCCAGCTTGCCCTGTTCGACGAGCTGCATCACCGAGGTCCAGGTGAACAGCTTCGAGATCGAACCCGGACGGAAAAGCGTGTTGTCGGCATCGACCGGCGTCCGCTTGGCGAGGTCGGAAAAGCCGTAGCCCTTCTTCAGCAGCACCTTGCCGTCCTTGACGACGACGACCACCGAACCGGCGACGTCGGTCTGCTCGAGCGCGTAGGGCATGAAGCCGTCGAGCCAAGCTTCCAGGTCCGGCGCGGTCAGGCGGTCCGCCGGCCCGGGCATC